>NZ_BOQL01000021.1 GCF_018332655.1 Actinoplanes auranticolor
CAGCGTGCTGGCTGCCTCGGCGGTGCCGACGACCGCGATGCTGGCGGCGACGACCGCACCGGCGGTCGCGGCCGAGAGCAGCAAGGTGCGCGGTCTTCCGGAAGGAATACGGAATCTCATGAGGGGATGTGCCTTCCTGGGAACGGGCGGATGAGACCGTTAACATCCTGATGCGAGAGATTGCCAGATTGTTTCGGGGCATTCAAGTGGCAAACGTCGATGTCTCCCGGCATGTGACTGTTTTCGCAGTTCAGGGCTCTGATGCGGAAGTGCATATCGGCGCTCTCAATTCTTGGCCCTTTTTGGTTATGTGCGCTTCGGTCGCGTAGTCGCTCTCGGTGGCGGGCCGTGTTTCGTGGGCGTATCGAAAATCGCGTACACCCGCGAAACAGCCCGCTGGCTTCAATGGGGCGATGAAGCAGATCGCGTCTCCGTCAGCGCCGCCCCGCCGCACGCGCGGGATCGCGATCGCCGGCCTGGCGGTCGTCGTCCTGGCGGGCCTGGCGTACGTCGTGCGGCGGCCGCTCGGCATGGCCGCGCCGAGCTGCCTGGCCGGACACTGGCACGGCTGCTACGACACCGAGAACGGCGTGGTGCTCATGACGCTGCTCGGACTGCCGCTGGCCGCTCTGGTGGCCGGGGCGCTGGCCTACCGCCGCCGCGCCGCCGGTGCCGCCTCGGCGTGGCGGAAGTCGGTGGCCGAGGTGGGCATGGTCTACGGAACAGTGCCGCTGGTGTGGATGACCATGCAGCCGGGGCCGGGCGCCGGCGTCGTACCCGGCCGGGTCAGCCTGGTCCCGCTGCGGGACCTGGTGACGATGGGCCCGCTCGGCATCGGCGGGAACCTGCTGATCCTCGCGGCGCTGGGGGTCTTCGCCCCGATGCGGTTCGCGGCGCTGGCGTCCGTGCCGCGGATCCTGGCGCTGGGCGCGGGAAGCTCGATCCTCATCGAGCTCGCCCAGTACGTCCTGCGGCTTGACCGGGTGTCCTCGGTGGACGACGTCCTGGTCAACGCGACCGGCGCCGTGCTGGCCGGGCTGGTGTCGCGCCGCTGGTGGAGCGCCGCGGCGCCGGTGTCGTCCGACCGGCCCCGTCCCGAGCCGGTGGCGGCGCGCTGACTTCGAGCCCGGCACGAGCCGGGCGGAGGACTAGCGCCAATTGGTTTGCTGTGGAAACCTATTGGCATGACCGCAGAATCGAGGCCGGCCGGCGACGATCCCCGGCGACTCCTCTCCGACGTACGCGAACTGGCCGGCCGCGTGCGCCGCGACCAGCGCCTGACGCACGTGGCGCTGCTGGTGCTGGCCGCGGTGACCTTCGTGGCGATCCCGTTCGACTGGCTCTTCATGCAGGTGGACTGCGACGGCAGCGGCTGCGTGTTCGCGCGCCGGGGATTGCTCTACTACTGGCCGCCCGCGCTGCTGATCGCCTATGCCGCGATCGCCGTCCGCTACGTCCGGGCCGCCCGGGCGCGGGGACTGGGCGCCCGCGTGCTCCCGTACGCGATCACCGGCGCCGCGACAGCCGTCGTGTTCACAGCCGCCTACACGGCAGCGGCCGCGTATTTCCCGACCCACCCGCCTTTCGACGGCGGTCCCCTTCCCTTCTGGTGGTTCGCTCTGGATCGGCTGATCGCGCCATGGGGTCTGATCGGGCTGGCGCTGCTGGTGCTGGCCCGCCTGGAACGCAACGTGGCGTTGCTGCTGTTCGCCCTGGGCTATCTGGCGCTCGTGGTGCTGGTGCTGCCGACGACCGACGGCATGAACCTGCCCGGCTGGGCGGTTCCGTCGTTCCTGTCCGGGACAGAGATGCAGATCCGGCTGTCGATGACGCCGTCCCAGCTCATCATCGGCGCCGTGCTGCTGGCGGGCGGGATCGCCTTCGCCAAGGTTCGCCGGGGTCAGCGGTGACCGCCGACGCCGACACGCCGGACCCGTCCGCCCACCCGGTCACCGGGCTGGACGAGGTGGTGCACCAGCGGGTACGGCTGGGGATCCTCGCCATCACCCACGAGGCGCGCCGGGTCGAGTTCGGCTATCTGCGTACCCAGCTGGACCTGACCGCCGGCAACCTTTCCAAGCACTTGAGCGTGTTGGAGACGGCGGGCCTGATCGACGTGGAGAAGGGCTACGAGGGGCGCCGCGGCCGTACCTGGATCACCCTCACCACCGCGGGCAGCCATGCGCTCGCCGAGGAGATCAAGCGCCTGAAGCTGCTCATCACCCAGATCGAGACCACCCGCACCCCGGAGGAATGATGACCACCGCCCTGACCCGTCGCCATCTGCTCACCGCCGCGCTCGCGACCGGGGTGGCCGTGCCCCTGGGCGCCGGCCACCAGCAAGCTGCGCGAGCCACGCCCGGCCCCGTGCGGCTCACGCTGCCCGCACCCACCGGGCCGCACCGCATCGGCACCGTGTCGCTGCACCTGGTCGACCGGTCCCGCCCGGATCCGGTCACCGGGCAGCACCGCGACCTGATGGTCAGCCTCTGGTATCCCGCCGCGCCCGGCGCCGGGCGTCACCCGGTGGCGCCGTGGATGTCCGCGGCGCCGCTGCACGCGTTGCTGGCGGCCAACGGCTTCGACCCCGGGGTCGCAGCGTCGCCCCGCACGACCGGGCACGAGGGAGCCCCGGCCCTGCGGACCGCGGGCCGGCGGCCCGTGATCCTGTTCTCCCACGGCGCCGGCGGCCACCGCTCGGAGGCCACCATCGTCGTGGAAGAACTGGTCAGCCACGGGTACGTCGTCGTCACGGTGGACCACCCGTTCGACTCGTACAGCGAGCTGCCCGGCGGCCGGCTCACCGTGCCCGACGACGAGATTCCGGTGACGCCGTGGGATCACGCCCACGACATCCGGTTCGTGCTGGACCGCGTCGAGGACCTCGCCGCCGGCCGCAACCCGGGCACCGGGCGCCCCCGGCTGCCGGCCGGCCTCGGCGCCGTGCTCGATCCGCGCCGCATCGGCATGTTCGGCTGGTCGAAGGGTGCCACTGCCACCGCGCTGGTCATGAACACGGACCGGCGCGTGCGGGCCGGGCTCGGTCTCGACGGCCCGATGCAGTCGCAACCGCCGGTCACCGGACTGGACCGGCCCTTCATGCTGATGACCGCCGAGCTCACCCGGGCCGCCGAGCCGAGCGTCGAGGAGTTCTGGTCGCTCCTGCGGGGCTGGCGGCTCAACGTGCAGGCCGACGGGGCCCTGCACGGGTCGTACTGCGACGGTCAGTGGCTGGTCCCGCAGCTCGCGGCGATCACCGGGATGAGCGACGAGGCCCTGGCCGGCTGGATCGGCACCCTCGACCCGGCCCGGGCGGTACGGATCCAGCAGGCGTACCCGCTCGCGTTCTTCGACCTGCACCTGCGCAGCCGGGGACACCTGCTCGACGGTCCGAGCCGGGCCTTCCCGGAGGTGCGGTTCCTGCCGTGACGGGCGCACTCCCTGCCACTCTCAACGTATAGCGGACCGGGGGGCTTGCGGCAAGACCCGGGGTAGCGCGCAGAATCGTCGGCCGGAGAGCCGCCACCTGCGAAAACGGGAGTCACGACGTGGACGTGCTGGATCTGCAAGAGGTCGATGAGACGCAGAGTGCGGTGGTCGGCGGCAAGGGCGCGCACCTGGGCGCGCTGTCGCGGCTCGACGGCATCGACGTGCCGGCCGGATTCTGCGTCACGACGGACGCCTACCGGCGGATCCTGGCGCAGGCCCCGGACGTCGACGCGCTGCTCGATCAGCTCTCCCGGCTGGAGGCGGACGACCGGGAGGCGATCCGCGCGCTGAGCGCGCGGATCCGCCGGACCGTCGAGGGGATCGCCGTCCCGGAGGACATCGCCGCGGCGATCACCGGCCGGCTCGGCGCGGAGACCTCGTACGCCGTGCGCTCCAGCGCGACAGCGGAGGACCTGCCGACCGCCTCGTTCGCCGGCCAGCAGGACACGTACCTGAACGTGGTGGGGCCCGCAGCGGTCCTGGCGCACGTGCGCCGCTGCTGGGCCTCGCTGTTCACCGAGCGGGCCGTGATCTACCGCCGGCGCAACGGCGTCGACCACCGGACGGTCCTGATGGCCGTGGTCGTGCAGAAGATGGTCTTCCCGGACGCGGCCGGGATCCTGTTCACCGCCGACCCGGTCACCGGCGACCGGAAGGTCGCCACCGTGGACGCCGGGTTCGGCCTCGGCGAGGCCATGGTCTCCGGCCTGGTCAACCCCGACGTCTTCACGGTGCGCGACGGCCAGATCGTGGCCCGGGCGATCGCCGCCAAAGAGCGGGCCGTGCAGGCCGGGCCGGCCGGCGGTACCCAGGAAGTGGCGATCGACCCGCAGCGGCAGCGGCAGCCGGCCCTGACGGACGCCCAGGTCGTACGGCTCGTGCAGCTCGGCCGGCGGATCGAGGCCCACTTCGGCCGCCCGCAGGACATCGAGTGGTGCCTGACCGGCGACGACTTCCGGATCGTGCAGAGCCGGCCGATCACCACGCTGTTCCCGGTCCCGCAGGCCGGCGACCGGGAGAACCGTGTCTACCTCTCCGTCGGCCATCAGCAGATGATGACCGACGCCATGCGGCCGCTGGGCTACTCCATGTGGCAGCTGACCGCCATGGCGCCGATGCACGAGGCCGGCGGGCGGCTGTTCGTCGACGTCACCCGGGCGCTGGCCACGCCCGCGGGCCGCGCCGGCATCCTGGAGATGGCGAGCCGGTCGGATCCGCTGACCCGGGACGCGCTGCAGACCGTTCTCGACCGTCCCGGTTTCCTCCCGCCCGTGGACGCCGCCCCGGCCGGGCAAGTGGCTGGAACTCCGGCGGCCGGGGCGGCACCCACCGCGATCGAGACCGATCCGGCCATCGTCACCGAGCTGATCGAACGCAGCCGGTCGTCGCTCGCCGCCCTGCGGCGCGACATCGCGGCCGTGACAGGTCCGGAGCTGTTCGACTTCCTGCTGGCGGCCTTCCAGGAACACAAGCGGTTGCTCAGCGATGCCCTGAGCATCCAGGCGATCATGGCGGGGATGGAGGCCACCTGGTGGCTCAACGACCGGCTGCTGGGCTGGCTGGGGGAGCGGAACGCGGCCGACGCCCTCACGCTGTCCGCCCCCGGCAACATCACCTCGGAGATGGGGCTGGCGCTGCTCGACGTGGCCGACGTGATCCGCCCGTACCCGCAGGTCGTGGAGTTCCTGCGGGGTGCCGGGGACGAGGACATCCTCGACGAGCTGCCGAAGCTGGCGGGCGGGGCCGAGGCGCGCGATGCCATCGAAACCTACCTCGACCGGTACGGGATGCGCTGCGTCGGCGAGATCGACATCACCCGGCCCCGGTGGCGTGAGCGCCCGGGCACGCTCGTCCCGGCGATCCTCGACAACGTCAGGAACTTCGAGCCGGGTGCGGCCGGGCGGCGCTTCGAGCAGGGACGCCGGCAGGCGCAGGCCAAGGCGCGGGAGGTCCTCGCCCGGCTGCGGGAGCTGCCGGACGGCGAGCAGAAGGCCGGCGAGACCGAACGGATGATCGAGCGGGTCCGCACCTTCATCGGCTACCGGGAGTACCCGAAGTACAACATCGTCAGCCGCTCCTTCGTCTACAAGCAGGCTTTGCTGGGGGAGGCCGAGCGCCTCGTGCAGGCCGGCGTGCTCGCCGATCCGGAGGACATCTACTACCTCACCTTCCCGGAGCTGCACAAGGTCGCGCGTTCGCACCGGGTGGATCCCGGGCTCATCCGGCAGCGCCGGGAGGAGTTCCGGTCCCATCAGGCGCTGACGCCGCCGCGGGTGCTCACCTCGGACGGGGAGGCCGTCGCCGGGGCGTACCGGCGCGACGGCGTGCCGGCCGGCGCCCTGGCCGGCATCCCGGTCTCCGGCGGGACCGTCGAGGGCCGCGCCCGCGTCGTCCTCGACCTGGCCGAGGCTGATCTCGGGACGGACGACATCCTGGTCACGTCCTACACGGACCCGAGCTGGTCGACCGTGTTCGTCGGAATCGCCGGCCTGGTGACCGAGGTGGGCGGGCCGATGACCCACGGCGCGGTGATCGCTCGCGAGTACGGCCTGCCGGCCGTCGTGGGCGTGGAGCGGGCGACCCGGCTCATCCGCGACGGACAGCGGATCCGCGTGCACGGCACCGACGGGTACGTCGAGATCCTGTCCTGACGATCTCTGTGTCGAACGCCTCGTCCTCCGGTAGGGCATAGATGTTCTTGATCGCCCTGGACTAACCTGTCATCGCCCGCCGCGGGCGTGGGCCGGGACCGGGGAGAAGACCATGAACATGCAGGGAACGAGTCGCGTGGCAGCCCTCGCCGCCGCCGCGGTGCTGGCGCTCAGCGGCGTTGCCGGCTGCGCCAAAGAGGACACCGGGGGCACCACCGACACCGGCGTGGCGCTGGTGAAGTCCGGGGTGCTGACCACGTGCACCCACCTGCCGTACGCGCCGTTCCAGTCCAAGGACGCGGCCGGCAAGGTCGTCGGCTTCGACGTCGCCCTCGTCGACCTGGTCGCCGCCAAGCTGAAGGTGACCCAGGAGATCGTGGACACGCCGTTCGAGGGCATCAAGTCCGGCTCCGACCTCAACGCCGGCAAGTGCGACCTCGCCGCGGCCGGCATGACCATCACCGAGGAACGCAAGAAGGTGCTCGACTTCTCCGACCCGTACTTCGACGCCACCCAGGCACTGGCCGTGCTCACCGGCAAAGAGGTCAAGACGCTGGAGGAGCTGGCCGGCAAGCGGCTCGGCGTGCAGGGCGGGACCACCGGCGAGGAGTACATCAACGCCCAGGTCAAGGAGAAGAAGCTGGACATCGAGGTGGTGTCCTACCGCGACCTCGCCGCGCTGCAGCAGGCGCTGGCCACCAACCAGGTCGTGGCCGCCGTCAACGATCTGCCGGTCTGGAACGAGTACATCAAGGCCAACCCCGGCAAGGTCGTGGTGGCGACCGGCTTCGACACCGGCGAGCAGTACGGTTTCGCCGTCAAGAAGGGCAACGCGGCGCTGCTCAAGGCCGTCAACGAGGCTCTCGCCGGGGCGCGGTCCGACGGCACGTACGACAAGATCTACAAGAGCTGGATCGGCGAGAAGCCGGTCGGCTGATCCGCGCCATGGTCATGAGTCGCCGCCGGCGGCAGCGGATCGCCCGCGTCGCCGGCTACGTCGTCCTCGCGCTGGTGATCCTGGCCGCGGTGAGCGCCGCGGACTGGGGCCGGCTGTCCGAGGCGTTCTTCCGGCTCGACGTCGCCCGGAGCATGTTCCCGCAGGCGATCACGGTCGCGCTGCGCAACACCATCGTCTACACCCTGCTGGCGTTCGTCTTCGGCCTGACGCTGGGGCTGGTGCTGGCCCTGATGCGGCTGTCGTCGATCCTGCCGTACCGCTGGCTCGCCACCGCCTACATCGAGCTGTTCCGCGGGCTGCCCGCGCTGCTGGTGCTGTTCATGGTCGGCTACGGCGTGCCGCTGGCGTTCCCCGACCGGGAGATCCCGGGCGGGGTCTACGGCTCGGTCACCGTCGGTCTCGGCCTGACCGCCGCGGCCTACATGGCGGAGACCATCCGCGCCGGCATCCAGGCGGTGCCCAAGGGCCAGCTCGAGGCGGCCCGGACGCTGGGCATGTCGCACACCCGGGCGATGGTCTCCATCGTCCTGCCGCAGGCGTTCCGCATCGTCATCCCGCCGCTGACCAACGAGATCATCCTGCTGACCAAGGACACCTCCCTGGTCTACGTCCTCGGTGTCACCTCGACGACGATCGAGCTGACCAAGTTCGCCGGCGACTCGCTCAACACCCGGGTCAACCCGACGCCCCTGGTGGTGGCCGGGCTGCTCTACCTGGTGATCACCCTGCCGCTGTCCCAGCTGGTCCGCGGGCTGGAGCGCCGGGCCCGGAGAGAGAGGTGACCGCGATGTCCACCATCCGGATCGACGGCCTGCACAAGTCCTTCGGCAAGCTGGAGGTGCTGCGCGGCATCGACCTGGTCGTCGATCCGGGCCAGGTCGTCTGTGTCATCGGCCCGTCCGGCTCCGGCAAGTCCACGCTGCTGCGCTGTGTGAACCTCCTGGAGGAGCCGGACTCCGGCTCGATCCGGGTGGCCGGCGTCGAGGTCACCGACCCGGACTGCGACATCGACGCCGTCCGCCGCGGCATCGGCATGGTCTTCCAGCAGTTCAACCTGTTCGGTCACCTGACCGTCCGGGAGAACGTCACCATCGCGCAGCGCCGGGTCCTCAAACGCAGCCGGGCCGAGGCCGACCGGATCGCCACGGTGAATCTCGACCGGGTCGGCCTGGCCGACAAGGCCGGCTCGTATCCCGCGCAGCTGTCCGGCGGCCAGCAGCAGCGTGTCGCCATCGCCCGCGCCCTGGCGATGGACCCGCAGCTGATGCTCTTCGACGAGCCGACCAGCGCCCTCGACCCGGAGCTGGTCGGCGAGGTGCTCGCGGTCATGCGGGGCCTGGCCGCCGAGGGCATGACGATGCTCGTGGTCACCCACGAGATGGCCTTCGCCCGCGAGGTCGCCTCCCGCGTCGTCTTCATGGACGGCGGCGCGATCGTGGAGGAAGGGCCGCCCGCCACCGTGTTCGGCAGTCCACGGGAGGAGCGCACCCGCGAGTTCCTGCACCGGGTGCTGGAGCCGACCCGGGTCAGCGAGTCGGAGATCGGGGCTCACCTGACGGACTGACTTCTGATGAAAAACGCAAAAGTTCACAGCTGGTTAACCAAAGTTGTGGACTTCTGTGCAGAAGGAGCCTAGCGTTCCCAGGCATCGATGGTCGTCGACCCTCGATCCCGACCGTCCCGGTGTCTGGGGAGAGCGCTCTATGAGAATGTCGATGTTCACCCGTCCCCGAATGTCTTTCCTGGTCGGCGCCGCCCTGCTGGCCAGCCTGCTGCAAGCGGTCCCCGCCGCTGCGGCCGTCCCGCCCCAGCAGCCCGGCGTCACGCTGCGCACCTTCGATCTGCAGACCGCGCGTGACCGGATCTGCACCCTCAAGCCCGGCCAGACCCCCAACGTCGACAAGCTCATGCCGACGGTCAACTGGAGCGCCGCGGCCGACTTCGGCCTCGAGAACAACTTCCAGTCCGAGGTGATCGGCAACGTCAACATCACCACCGCGGGCGCGTACACGTTCCGGCTCACCAGCGACGACGGCTCGCGGCTGCTGATCGACGGCGCGACCGTCGTCAACCACGACGGGCTGCACGGGGTGACCTCCATGGAGGGCACCGTCAACCTCACCACCGGGTACCACGGCCTGCACATCGACTTCTTCGAGGCCGGCGGCGGCCAGCAGCTCACTCTGGAGTGGCGCCCGCCGGGAGCCACGGCGTTCACCGTCGTGCCGAACTCGGCCCTGAGCACCGATGCCGGCGTGGTCCGGGTGACCGCGCCCGGGCGCAAGGACTGCGAGACCGCCGGGGACAGCGGCGGCGACGGCCTTCCGCTCACCGGCGTGCACCCCGGCTACACCCTGACCAATCTGCGCCCGGCCGGCTTCCAGCCGCAGGTGAGCGCGATGGACTGGTATCCCGACGGGCGCCTGGCCATCGCCACCTGGGGTGGCAGCGACAAGATCGCCGGCGAGGTGTACGTCCTCAGTGGCGTCACCGGCAGCACCTCACCGAGCCAGGTCACCTACAAGAAGGTCGCCACCGGGCTCCGCGAGCCGATGGGCCTGAAGATCGTCGACGGCAAGATCTACGTCTCCCAGAAGCACGAGCTGACCGAGCTCAACGACACCAACGGCGACGGCGTCACCGATCAGTACCGACGGGTCGCCACCTGGCCGTTCGACGGCAACTTCCACGAGTTCGCGTTCGGCCTGCTCTACAAGGACGGCTACTTCTACCTGAACCTGTCCGTCTCCATCGACCTCGGCGGCGCGACCACCCAGCCGCAGGGCTCACCCAACCGCGGCACCAGCCTGAAGATCAACCGGACGACCGGCGCGGTGGAGTACGTCGCCGGCGGCCTGCGCACTCCGAACGGTCTGGGCTGGGGGCCCGACGGCGACATCTTCGTGCTGGACAACCAGGGCGGCTGGTTGCCCGCCTCGAAACTGGTGCAGGTCAAGCCGAACCGGTTCTTCAACCACTACACCAACCCGGACGGCCCGTTCGACAACCAGCCGGTCACCCAGCCGGTGCTGTGGCTGCCGCAGAACGAGATCGCCAACTCGCCGAGCACCCCGCTGATGCTCACCTCGGGGCCGTACTCGGGGCAGATGCTCTTCGGTGACGTCACGTACGGCGGTATCCAGCGCGCCTTCCTGGAGAAGGTCAACGGCCAGTACCAGGGCGCGGTCTTCCGGCTGACCCAGGGACTGGAGTCGGGCGTGCTGCGCCTGAGCCAGGGACCCGACGGTGCGCTCTACTACGGCGGGCTCGGTGCCGGCGGTAACTGGGGCCAGGAGGGCAAGCTCACGTACGGGCTGCAGAAGCTGACCCCCAACGGCACCAGCGTCTTCGACATCAAGGCGATGCGCGCTGTCGCCGGCGGCTTCGAGCTGGAGTACACCCAGCCCGTCTCCGAGGGCACCGCCGCCCAGCTCGCCGCGCGCTACCGGGCCGAGCAGTGGCGCTACGTCCCGACCCCGTCGTACGGCGGACCGAAGGTCGACGAGGAGACGCTGCAGGTGGCGTCGGCGACCCTGTCCGCGGACCGGCTCAAGGTGACGCTCAAGCTGAACGGGCTCAAGCCGGGCCGGGTCGTGCACGTGCGTTCCCCGCGCCCGTTCACCTCGACGTCCGGCGCCTCGCTGTGGAGCACCGAGGCGTGGTACACGCTCAACAGCCTCACCGACGGCACCACGCCGCGGACGGACCGGGTCGAGGCGGAGAACGCCGGGCTCAGCGGTAGTGCGGGTGTGGCGTCCGACCACACCGGCTACACCGGGTCGGGCTTCGTCGCCGGCTACGGCACGGTGGGTGCCGCGACCACCTTCAGCGTCGACGTGCCGGCGGCCGGGTCGTACCCGGTCTCGCTGCGCTTCAGCAACGGCCCGAACCCGTCGGCCGGGGCCAAGACCCTGAGCCTGTACGTCAACGGGAGCAAGGTGCGGCAGGTCAGCCTGGCCGACACCGGGAACTGGGACACCTGGGCGACCAAGACCGACACCGTGACGTTGCGGGCCGGTGGCAACACGGTCGCCTACAAGATGGACACCGGCGACGTCGGTCACGTCAATCTGGACAGTCTGACCGTGGGCACCGGGGGCGGCAGCACCGCGACCGCGCGGACCGGCACCATCACCGGTATCGCCGGCAAGTGCCTCGACGTCGACAACGCCGGGGCCGCCGACAAGACCAAGGTGCAGATCCACACCTGCAACAACACGTCCGCGCAGAGCTGGACCCGCGTCGGCGACTCGCTGCGGGCGCTCGGCAAGTGCCTGGACATCGACAACGGCGGGACCGCCGACGGCACCAAGGTCCAGCTGTACACGTGCAACAACAGCGCCGCGCAGGTATGGCAGGCGCAGGCCAACGGTTCGCTGCTCAACCCGCAGTCCGGCAAGGTGCTCGACGTCGCCGGCGGAGCCAGCGCCGACGGCACCCAGGTGCAGATCTACCGGTGGGCCGATGTGGCCCAGCAGAAGTGGACCCACAACGGCGCCAGCCGGGTGACGCTGTTCGACGGTGGCAACCTGCAGGCGTTCCAGAACGCCGACGGCAGCGCACCGACCTGGCCGATCTCCGGCGGTTCGGCCGAGGTGCTCGGCGGCGATCTGCGCACCAAGCAGACCTTCGGCGACTTCAAGCTGCACGCCGAGTTCTGGCTGCCGAACCTGCCGGCCGACGTGACCGGACAGGCCCGGGCCAACAGCGGCATCTACCTGCAGGACCGGTACGAGGTGCAGATCCTGGACTCGTACGGCAAGCCGACCCTGGCCGACAACGACAGTGCCGCCATCTACCTGAAGCGGGCACCGTCCGCGAACGCCGGGACGGCCCCGGAGACGTGGCAGACCTACGACATCACCTTCCGGGCGGCCCGCTACGACGGGGCCACGAAGATCGAGAACGCCCGGGTCACGGTGGTCTGGAACGGCACCACCGTGCACAACAACGTCGCGATCGACGGCCCCACCGGCAACGGGGCGGCCGAGGGTCCGGACATGCTGCCCATCCGGTTGCAGGACCACGGTGACCCGGGCGCGAACGTCCGCTACCGCAACCTCTGGATAGAGCCCGCGTGACGCGAGCGGCGGGTGCCGGGCCTGGTCGCTGCCCGGCACCCGCCGCTGCCGTCGATACACGTCAACGATTCAGGAAGCCAGGGCGGCAGTGACGGCCTCCTCGGCGGTGGCCTTGCTGATGCCCAGTCCGGCCAGGACACCCGTGCCGTCCTCGAGCTCCAGCAGCGCGAGCAGGATGTGCTCGGTGCCCACGTAGTTGTGGTTCATCCGCAGGGCCTCCCGGAAGGTCAGCTCCAGGCCCTTCTTGGCGTGTGCGTCGAACGGGATGAGCGCCGGCACTGTGTCGGCGGCCGCCGGCAGCGTCGCGGTGGCGGTCTGCCGGACACTGTCCAGCGACACGCCCTGCGCGACGATCACCCGGGCGCCGAGTGCGGTCGGGTCGGCCACCAGACCGAGCAGCAGGTGAGCCACGCTGATCTGGCTGTTGCCCTTGGCCCGGGCCTCCTCCTGCGCCGTCACGACGACCTTCCGGGCGCGGTCCGTGTAGCGGCTGAACCCCTGACTGGCGTCCAGGTCCGGCGCCTCGCCCTTGGGCACGAAGCGCTTCTGGGCGGCCTGCTTGGAGACGCCCATGCTGCGGCCGATCTCGGTCCAGGAGGCGCCGGAACGGCGCGCCTGGTCGACGAAGTGCCCGATCAGGTGATCCGCCACGTCGCCGAGGTGGTCGGCGGCCAGGACCGCGTCGGAGAGCTGATCGAGCGCGGTGGAGTGGGTCTTCTTGATGGCCTCGATCAGGTCGTCGAGCCGGACCGAAGCGGCGACGGGTTCAGGTGTGGTCATGCCGTCAACCATAGGTTGACGCGCGATTTGCGTCAACTCGTAGTTGACGAAAAGGTGTGTGTCGACTTCGCCGCCGAGTTGAGCGGGCGGACGGGCGCCGTGGTCCACTGGGTGCCGGGGCTCGCGCTCGACGTCGGGAACCCCACCACCGCCGGGCTCGGCGACACGTTCGTCGGTGGCTTCCTCACCGCGGTCGCCCGGAGGCAGGCTCGATGACCGTCGAAGCCCTGCCGGCCAACCAGCCCGAGACGTTCTACCGCGGCGCCGGCCGGATCGCCGAGTTCCGCAACGGGCCGGCCCTGACCGACCGCCCCGAGGACTGGGTGGCCTCGGTGACCACCCGTTTCGGGCTCGCCGGCTCGGGCCTGTCCACCCTGCCCGACGGCCGGGTGCTGGCGGAGGCGATCGAGGCCGATCCGCGCTACTGGCTCGGGCCGGGTCGCTCCGACACCGGGATCCTGGTGAAACTGCTCGACGCGGGACAGCGGCTGCCGTTGCACGTCCACCCGGACCGCCGCTTCGCCACCGCGCATCTGGCTTCGCCGTACGGGAAGACCGAAGCGTGGGTGATCGTCTCGGCGCGCCCGGACGCGTACGTGCATCTCGGTTTCGCCCGCGACGTGGTGGCCGCGGAGCTGGCCGGCTGGGTGAGCGGGCAGCGGACCGGGCCGATGCTGGCGGCCACCAACAAGATCCCGGTGGCGCCCGGCGACGCCATCCTGTGCCCCGCCGGGCTGCCGCACGCGATCGGTGACGGCATCCTGCTCGTCGAGATCCAGGAACCGACCGACTTCTCCGTGCTGCTGGAGTACGAGGGCTTCGGTCTCGCCGACGGCCACCTGGGCCTCGGTTACGACCAGGCCCTGCAATGCGTCGACCGCGCAGCGTGGACGCCGGAGCGCCTCGCCACGTTACGCGGTGGGCAGCGGCTCCTGCCCGAGGCCGCGGACGAGTTCTTCGCCGCCCGCCGCCTGCGCGGCGGTGACCGTCTGGAGCAGGGCTTCAGCGTGCTGGTCGTGGTGGCCGGCCAGGGCCGGCTGACCGGGGAGAAGGACGACCTGGCGCTGCGGCGGGGGGACACGCTGCTGGTGCCGTACGCCGCCGGCCCGCTCCGGATCGACGGCCAGGTGGACGTGATCCGTCTGGCGGCCGGGCAACCGTCGAACTAGGGCGCCGGCCGCGACGGGACGGCGCCCCGGGACGGTCAGGGCCGGCGGCCGAACTCGCCGGCCAGCACGTCCCGCGTGACCGCCTCGCCGAGCCGGTCACCGTGCACGGCCGCGCCACGGTAGTGCACCCCGGCCCAGATCCGCGCCTCGATCAGTTCGGTCCGGGCCGAGGAGAGGCTGTCGAAGTGCCGGGTGGTGCCGGACTCGGCACTGTAGGCGCTGAACGACAGGTCGTCACGGCCGAAGAATGAACGCAGCGCGGTCATGATCGACGAGGTGTAGCAGGCGTGGCCGGAGGGCCACTCCGGCGACGGCGCGGTGACGCGCAACGGCGTCCAGGCCGGGTCGGCCGCGGTGGCCGGGTTGCCGTCGGTGTCCGCCAGCGGGATCGCGGTCACCGGACGCCAGAAACTCCAGCGCCGCTTCTGCTGGTAGCAGGAGATCATCGCGTCGGCGGTGGAGACGTCGGCCATCGCCAGCATGCGCGCGGTCTGCAAGGCGTTCAGCCGGTGGCCGGCGGCCAGGTCGCGCTTGATCGACCACTCCACCTGGCGATAGTCGTCCCACCAGGCCGCCGCCTCGGCCTGGTCCGCGGTGCGGGTCGTGCTGGTGGCCGAGCCGAGCGACCTGACCTCGTTCAGCTGGCGCGCGTAGGCGGCACTGGTCAGGGCGGGCGGTCCGGGCACGCGGTGGTCGGCGGGGTCGACCGCGAACGGCCTCAGGAACGGGAACCAGCCGCCGGCCTGGACATTGTTCGGCGGAGTGAGACGGTATGCGCCGGGGGTGGTGCCGACCGGCCAGGTGGCGTCGCCGAACGCGCCGTCGTCGCGGCGGTCGGCGATCATGGCCGCCGCCGCGGCCTCGCCGACCCGGATGCCGCCGCGCTCGGCCGGGCCGTCGGCGATCGGGGCGAGCGCTTCGTCGTACTGCGCGCGCAGGGCGTCGGCCTGAGCCGGGAAGAGCGCCAGGAGTACGCGGTGAGCGGCCGTGGCCACAGCCGCCGGGGCCGAGTCACCGCGGTGGGCCCGAGGAGCGACCAGGTACGGCTCGTACGGGGCGCCGGCGATCGCGTTGACCGCGTCGTACACGGCGCCCTGGACCATCGCGAAGCTCCGGGTGCCCGCGGTGGGCGACTGCCGGGCCACCTCGTAGATGGCCGTCTGGGCGTGGATGTTCCAGGTCAGGACCGCGTTGGGCGGGGCCGCGGGTGCGGCCGGCGCTGCGGTGGGCGTCAGGGCGGTCAGGCCGAGGGTGGCCCCGGCCGCCGCACCGAGCAGCTTCCGGAAACGGACGCGATGTGCCATGAGATCCCCCGTCGGGTGGGTGGGGCGCCGGTTCACGCGGGCCCAAGCATCGAACCGCGCCGATGGGCGGGGCAACCCTTCTGACGGAAATGCGGCTGAGTCCGCCGGCCGCCGTCCCGGATCGGCGGATGCCGATCCGGTCGGGCGGGTCACACCGTGGCGGCCGCCTTCGGCCGGGCCGCCGCGCCGGTGCCGGCCACCGTGCTGGTGCGGCGGGCCCGCAGGCCGCTGACCAGGGAAAGGGCGAGACCGAAGGCGACCCAGGCGGCCAGCACGCTCAGCGGTGCGGCGACATTGTTGCCGTCGAAGAAGGCGGTGGAGCGCAGCAGCTGGCCGCCGGCTCCGGGCGGGAGCAGCTGGCCCAGGGTGCCGGACCAGCCGGGCAGCATCTCGGGCGCGGTGGCCGTGCCGGCCAGCGGGTTGCCGAGGAGCATCATGGTGGCGGCACCGAGACCGAGCCCGGCGGTGCCGAGCAGTGATTCCAGGCCGAGCACGGTCAGGGCGGTGGCGGCGATGGTGAGCGCGACGGCGCCGGCGTTGGCCAGGTAGGCCCCGTTGAGAGAGCCGAGCCAGAACTGCAGGATCGCGGCCATGGCCAGGCCGCCGGTGACCGCGAAGGCCAGGGCGCCGATGACCCGCCGCCCGGTGCCGCGTACGAGCGTGGTGAGCAGGGCCGCGGCGAGCAGGCCACCCAGGACCAGCGGCAGGGCGCCGGCCGTCAGGCCCGCGCCGCGCGGGTCGTCGGCGGGCAGGGCGACGATGTCGCGGACGGCGACCGCCGGACCGGCGCCCGGGGACTGGGCCCGGGTCAGCGCGGTGGCGACACCCTGCAGGGCCTGGGCGACCGGGGCGCCGGCGGCCGAGGCGGTGATCACCTGCGGGCTGCCGCCGCTGACGTCGATGGCGCCGTAGACCTCGCGGTCGCGGATGAGCCGTTCGGCGGCGGCCGTCGTGTCGACCCGGGTGATCTCGAAGGCGTCCGGCTGGCGTTGGTCCAGAGCGGCGCTGACCTGGCCGGCGGCGGTGGCCGGCCCGACGACGGCGATGGGGACGTCGTGCACCGAGGACCGCACCGACGGCCAGGCGAACGCGGTGAGCAGCACGCTGATGATCAGGGTGAGCAGGGCGACCGCCCCGGCGACCCGCGCCCAGGGTGACGGTGCCGAGGTGCCTGCCGGTGGGGCCTGCGTGGCCATGGGGACTCCCTTAAAAGAGAACGGATGTTCGTTTTGATAGTGCGCGCCCCGTCGCTTCCTTGTCAAGAACGAACGTTCGCTTTACTGTCGGTCCCATGCCCCGCGTCTCCGAGCAGTACCGCACCAACCGCCGCGCCGAGATCCTGGTCGCCGCGGCCCGGCTCTTCGCCACCAACGGTTTCCACTCCACCTCGATGGCCGACATCATCAGCGCGTCCGGCCTGTCCGCGGGCGCGGTGTACCGGTATTTCCGGAGCAAGGAAGAGCTGATCGGCGCCGTGGCGGAGCGGGCCTTGTCGGCCGCCGACGAGGTGTTCGCGGAGCTGCTCGCCGACGGGGCCACACCCTCGTTCGAGCAGGCCCTGACCGCCATCCTCGAAGCGATCAGCGGCCGGATCGCCGACGATCCGGTCATCGGCACGGACCTCACCCGGATCGGGGTGCAGGTGTGGGCCGAGGCACTCCGGAATCCCGAGCTCGCGGCCCGCGCCGGCGCCGCGTATCAGCGGCTGCGAGGGCACTTCGCCGAGGTCGCCCGCCGCCGGCAGGCCGCGGGGCTGCTGGCCGCCGACGCGGTGCCGGAGCAGGTGGGCGCGGCCATGCTCAGCCTGGTGCAGGGTTTCATCCTGCAGCGTCTGCTGGTGGCCGGGACCGATACCGCGGGCTACCTCGCCGGCGTGCGGGCCCTGCTGGCCCCGGCCCCACTCGGCGCCGGAAGGTAGCGGCGCCATGAATCATCGGGTCGCGGTGCTCGTGCTGGACGGCGCCAAGCCGCTCGACGTCGGCATCCCCGCGCAGGTGTTCGCCAACCGCCCGACGATGCCGTACCAGGTGTACGTGTGCGGGGCCGCGCCCGGTCCGGTAGCCGGCGGCGACGGGCTGTCGTACCACGTGGCCGAGGGGATCGAGGCGTTCGCACACGCGGACACGATCTTCATCCCCGGCTACCGGCAGCCCGCCACCACCGAACCGCCGGACGCGGTGATCGCCGCGCTGCAGGCCGCCCACCGGCGCGGCACCCGGCTCGCGGCCATCTCGACCGGCGCGTTCGCGCTGGCCGCGACCGGTCTGCTGGACGGCAAGCGAGCCACCACCCACTGGCACTACACGAGGGCCCTCGCGAAGAAGTACCCACAGGTACGCGTCGACGAGAACGTGCTGTTCGTGGACGAGGGCGACGTGCTCACCTCGGCCGGTGCGGCTTCCGGCATCGACCTGTGCCTGCACCTGGTGCGCCGCGACCACGGCGTCGGGCTCTCCAACATCGTGGCGCGCCGGCTCGTCGCGGCGCCGTACCGCAGCGGTGGCCAGGCCCAGTACGTGCCCCGCAGCGTTCCGGAGCCGCTCGGCGACGTCTTCGCCGGCACCCGCGAGTGGGCCCTGGCCCGGCTGGACGAGCCGCTCACGCTGGAAGCGCTGGCCCGCAACGCCCGGGTCTCGGCCCGCACCTTCTCCCGGCGGTTCGTCCAGGACACCGGGTACACGCCGATGCAGTGGGTGCTGCGGGCCCGCGTCGACCTCGCCCGCGAGCTGCTCGAGGTCACCGCCCTGGGCGTGGAGCAGATCGCCGCCCGGGTGGGCCTGGGTACGGCCGCCAACCTGCGCCTGCACTTCCAGCGCATCCTCGGCACCTCACCGACCGAGTACCGCAACACGTTCTCGTCCTGATCTTGCTGGCGAGATCCTTGCGCACGGTGGCTCTCCAGCCACTGTCGCGGCGCGCAAGGGTCGCCCACGATGAAGCCATGACTCGCATCGCCGTCAATGGCTTCGGACGCATCGGACGCAACACCCTGCGGGCCCTGCTGCAGCGCGACAGCAAGCTCGAGGTGGTGGCGATCAACGACCTCGCCGCCCCGGAGACCCTCGCCCACCTGCTCCGGTACGACAGCGCGCTGGGGCGCCTGGGCCGCCCGGTCGAGATCGACGGGGCCGACCTGGTGGTCGACGGCCACCGCATCCGGGTGTACGCCGAACGCGACCCGGCCGCCCTGCCCTGGGCCGGGCTCGACGTCGACATCGTGCTGGAGGCCACCGGCCGCTTCACCGCCGCCAAGGCCGCCCGGGCCCACCTCGACGCCGGCGCGCGGCGGGTGCTGGTGAGTGCGCCCTCCGACGGCGCCGACGTCACGCTGGCCTTCGGCGTCAACACCGGCACGTACGACCCGGACCGGCATCTGATCGTCTCCAACGCCTCCTGCACGACCAACGCACTGGCGCCGCTGGCGTCGGTACTGGACGACCTGGCCGTCATCGAGCACGGCTTCATGACGACCGTGCACGCGTACACCCAGGAGCAGAACCTCCACGACGGCCCGCACCGCGACCTGCGCCGGGCCCGCGCGGCCGCGGTGAACATCGCGCCCACGACCACCGGTGCGGCCAAGGCGATCGGCAAGGTGCTGCCGCGGCTCGACGGCAAGCTCACCGGCGACTCGATCCGCGTGCCGGTGCCGGTGGGCTCGCTGGTGGAGCTCAACACCACCGTCGAGCGGGAGGTGAGCCGGGCCGAGGTGCTGGCGGCGTACCGGGCCGCGGCCGGCGGCGCGCTGCACGGCATCCTCGAGTACAGCGACGACCCGCTGGTCTCCAGCGACATCACCGGCAACCCGGCCTCGGCCGTCTTCGACGCCGCCCTGACCCGCGTCGACGGCCGGCACATCAAGGTGGTCGCCTGGTACGACAACGAGTGGGGTTTCGCCCACCGCGTCATCGACACCCTGGAGCTGATGGCCTCCGCCTGAGGTCCGGTAGGTTCTCCTGATGTCCCGCACGACGCACCGCACCCGGCGGCACGACCTCGGTGACTTCCTGCGGCGGCGCCGCGAGTCGCTCACACCGGCGGCGGCCGGGCTGCCCGGGGGCGGGCGGCGGCGGACGCCGGGACTGCGCCGCGACGAGGTGGCGGTGCTCGCGAACATGTCGGCCGTCTACTACGAGCGCCTGGAACAGGGCCGGGGCCCGCAGCCGTCGGCGACCATGCTGAGCAGCCTGGCCCGGGCGTTGCAGCTCAATGACGACGAACGCGGGCACCTGTACCGGCTGGCCGGTCAGGCCGCGCCGCCGGCACCCGAGCCCGCCGGATACGTCGACCCCTCCCTGCTCGCCGTTCTGCAAGCGGCGGCCGCCACCGCGCCGGGATTCATCTCCGACGAGCTCGGCACGGTCGTGGCCCAGAATTCGTTGAACATCGCGCTGTTCGGGGAGTTCGCGGGCCGGCCCGGATGGCAGGCCAACCTGATCTGGCTCTGGTTCACCTCCGCCGAGTGGCGGCGCACCCTCGAACCGGAGAGCCAGCACGAGCAGACCGGCCGGGCGTACGTGGCCGACCTGCGCGCGATCACCGGCGGCCGGGACCACGATCCGCGGGCGGCGGCGCTGGTGGCGGACCTGCGCGCGGCCAGCGCCGACTTCGCGGGCCTGTGGGACCGGCACGAGGTGTCCGTGCTGCACTGCGCCACCAAACGGGTCGAGCACCGCGAGGCCGGCCGGCTCGACCTCGACTGCTCGGTGACGCTGAGCCCGCTGTCCCGGCAGCGGATGCTGTTGCTGCACCCGGTGCCGGGCACGGGGACCGACGAGCGGCTGGCGCGGCTCGCGGCCACCCTGAGCGGCCCGGTCGCTGCCCTCAGGCGGTGACCGGCTCGGATCGGCGGGCCCGGTAGGCCGCGCTGATCACCCCGGCGAGGGCCTCCGGCGCGGACAGGAACGGCGAGTGCGAGGTCGCCAGCTCGACGACTGCGGTGGGGTGGGCCGACACCGCGTCGATGTCCGCGACGAACCGGCGTTGCAGCGCGGGCGGCACGGCCCGGTCCTCGGTGCAGACGACGTAGGTGTGCGGTACCGACCCGTACCGCTGGCGGGTGACGGTGAGCGGCTCACCCGGGATGCCGGCCGGGCCGTCCGGGCCCAGCAGCCCGATGGCCGCGCGGGCGACGTGCTCGTCGACGTCGTGGTAGAAGGTCTGGCGGACGGACGCGTGCCGCGACACCTCGCCGGGATCGAGTCGCAGCGCCCCGACGGCGGCCGGGTCCGCGGTCAGCAGCCGGCTGACCAGCTCGCCGTCGTTCTCCGCACCGGCGAGATAGTCCACCGCGGACCGTCCGTCGACCGGGGCGAACGCGGTCACGTAGATCAGCTCGGCGAAGAGCTCCGGGGCCTGCTCGGCCGCCGCGGTGGCGACGACACCGCCCATGCTGTGCGCGACGACCACACAGGGCCTGCCCCCGCCGGCCTGCCGGATCTGGGCGACGAGGGTCGCAGCGGCCGAGGAGGCGGTCACGGCGGCCGACGGCGCGGGCTCGGTGGCGAAGCCGGCCGGATCGAACGGCCGCGACCAGCGGGCCGCCGGCGAGCGCCCGGCCAGGCCGTGCCCGTCGAGATCAACAGCAACGGAGGGTACGCCGTGCGCGGCCAGCGGTCCGGTCAGCCGGCTCCAGCACCAGCTGCCGTGCCACAACCCGTGCACCAGGACGATCGGGGTGAATGCGGTCATGATCAGCACGGTAGGACGCGGCCCGCCGGCGAGCCACGCACCATCGGTACGAGGCTTGCGGCGCCGTCCTACACTCCCTCCTTTGTGGACCACTTCAGGTGGTTTCACGGGGGACGAAGAGGAGTCCAGATGAATCGCACCATCAGCCGTACGCTCGTGGCGGCCCTGCTCGGCACGACCACGGCGCTGACCGGCATGAGCGCGGCCGCGGCCGCACCGGCCGGCCGGCCCGCGCCGATGGCCATCACCGCCACCGACCTCGTCTACGGCCAGCCGAGCCTCTCCGGTCAGCGGACCGGCACCCACACGGTCACCATCACCAACCTGACGAACCGCACCATCCCGTCGCCGCTGCTCACCCTGCCCAACTCGAGCCTGCTGGCGATCGACCACAGCACCCTGGACGGGTGCCCGCGGGCCCAGTCCAGCGCGACCTCGCTCCGCTGCTGGTCCACTCCGCTGGCAGCGGGGGAGACCCGCGAGTTCGCGTTCGGCTGGATCACCAGCGACCGGGGCCCCGGCGCCACGGTCGGCGTCCAGGTCGAGGTGGCCCGCGAGAGCGGCGGCGCGCCGGTTCCGCGGACCGCCGCCCGGACCACCTGGCAGGTGTCGTTCGCGCCGCTCACCGGCACGTTCGACATCGCGGCCTCCGAGCTGCGGCTGGCCGAGGAGGCCGACGGCGTGTGGCGCGGCACGGTGGGCGTCACGGTGACCAACATCAGTGCCGAGCCGGTGCCGTACCCGGTGGTCCGGTTCTTCACTCCGAGCGAGGAGACCCAGGCCTGGACCGACTGCGTGTCGGTGCTGGCCGGACCGGAGGTCCCGGCCTGCCTGCTCGCCCCGCTGGCCGCGGGGGAGACCCGCGAGCTGTCGCTGGTCTGGGCCTCGCCGTGGGGACAGCCGGGCGTCGACCCGACCGTCCGCATCGACGCGGCCCCGGACGCGACCGGCACCGCCGTCATCGAGGGCACCGGCGCGGGCGCCCCGGTCCGCGTCGTCCTGGCCGGCTAGGGCCGGTCTGTCGAATACGGCGACGCCGAGGCGAGGTTGAGGTTTCGGGTCGCACGTGGGCCGGGCGGGCGAATACGGAGTGGTACTCGGCCGCCCGGACCGCGCCGCGAGGCGGATCGTAGGCCCGGCGCAGACCTCATGATCGGCGGGCGGGCCCGAGCGGCTCGCCCGGTCTGTTCCTGGCACAGCCTCAGGCGTCCGCCGGGCTGCCTTGGGCAACCCGGCGGACGACATGCGGGAGATCGCGCGGGTCATCTCGACCGTCCGTAGCCGACCGTCGAGGCACCCGGATGCTGTCTCAGGACCTCGCAGGCACCCGCGGGGGTGCGGCGCAGCGGGCCCCCTTCTCCGGCAGCTCGAGGTCGACCAGATACCGGTCGACCGCCGCCGTCGTGCAGGGCGTCGTCCGGTACGCCCCGTGGCCCCAGCCCTCGTAGGTGACCAGCCGGCCGTGCCGGCCCAGCTGGGCCGCGACGTTGCTCGCCCACTCGTAGCCGGTGCGCGGGTCGTGCAGCGCGTTGAGCAGCAGCAGCGGGATCGGGGTGTGGATCCGGGGAGTGTGGATCGGATTGCGGACCGGCGTCGGCCAGCCTAGGCACGTGCCCACGGCGAGCAGGCCCGCGCCGTAGCGTACGTCGGGTGCCACGGCCGCGGCCGTTCTCACCAGCTCGGCGTAGTCGGTGTAGTCGCGCAGCGGCACCGGCCAGTCGTTGCAGAACACGGCGGTGCTGATCGGCGGGATGGCGGCCGGGACCCGGGTGCCCTCGGACAGCGACAGCACCGCCGCGGCGAAGCCGGGCCAGTCCGGGCGGGCCAGGGCGCCGATCGGGATCGCGGCGATGCCTCGTCCGGTGGTGCTGCGGGTCATGGGGTTTCCCTTCGCTGGATCACCCCAGCATCGATCGGCGTCGACGCGAGCCGATATCGGGAAACACCCTGAGATGGCCCTGACCGCCCACCCTGAGGCCCGCCCGCCGGGGCGGGCCGGTGGGCCGGCCGTCCTCAGTCGAGGCAGAACTCGTTGCCCTCGGGGTCGGTCATCACGATGAAGCCGGAACTCATCGGCGGCTCGGGCTCGGAGCGGCTCACCCGCCGGGCCCCGAGCGCGACGAGCCGGTCGCACTCGGCCTCCAGCGCGGCCATCCGCTCCTCGCCCTCCAGACCCGGGGCCGCGCGGACGTCGAGATGGACGCGGTTCTTGGCCACCTTGTCCTCCGGCACCTGCTGGAAGAACAACCGCGGCCCCCGGCCCTGCGGGTCCTCGATGGCCGAGCGCGTGTTGCGCTCCTCCTTCGGTACGCCGACCCGCTCGAGGAAGTCCTGCCAGGCAGCCAGCGGGTCGGCGTCCTCGGGCAGCTCGACGCCGGGCGGGCCGGGGTGGACGTAGCCCAGGGCGTCACGCCAGAAGGTGGACAGCGCCGCCGGGTCGTGGGCGTCGAAGGTCACCTGGATCTCGCGGCTCATCGGGTTGCTCCGTTCGTGTGCAGGTAGAGGTCGCGCAGCAGGCAGACCTCGGACAGATGGTGGATCAGCTCGCGGTGGATGTGCAGCACCAGGTCGGCCATGCTCGCGTCCGGGTACGGCTCCTTCGCGCCGACGGCCGTCCGCAGCCCGGCCTGGCCGAGGTCGCGGACGCCGGCCAGCCAGACGCCGAGCTGGGCCTCGAGCTGACCGAGCGCGGTACGTGCGTCGCCGGCGTACTCCCACGACTCGTACGACGCGGGCGGTGCACCGAAGTGCGCCGCGTTGCGGGCGGCGAGCACGCCGACGATGACGTGCCCGAGCCGCCAGGCGATCGTGGTGAACGCGGCCGGGACCGGCTCCGGGAACGCGTAGTCGATGGTGAAGTCCCCGGCACCGACCTGGACGGGCGCCGTGGAGCTGCCGCGTGGCCGTACGCTCCAGGCGTCCGGCACCGGCGACCAGAGGTATTCCTCGTCGGTGAGCCCGTCGAGCCGGGCACGGAGCTGCCGCTCCCAGTGGAACTCCCACTGCTCGCGCAGCGTGGTGTTCCAGTCCGTGTCTGCTTCCATGCCGCCCACCTTGCCACCTATGGCGGACAGTATCGGTCCGCTATCTCTGACAGGGTGGGTGGATGGACGCGACGGACGGCGGCGAGCGGGGCACCACCGAGCGGGTGCTCACCCTGCTCGGACTGCTGCAGCAGCGCCAGGTCTGGACCGGTCCGGAGCTGGCCGGGCGGCTCGGGGTCACGCCACGCACGGTGCGCCGCGATGTCGAGCGGCTGCGCACGCTCGGCTATCCGGTGCACGCCAGCCAGGGCGTCGGCGGCGGCTACCAGCTCGGTCCCGGACAGCACCTGCCGCCGCTGCTGTTCGACGACGAGGAGGCGATCGCCACCGCGGTCTCGCTGCTGGCGGGGGCGGGCGGCGCGGTGGCGGGGGCCGGCGATGCCGCGCTGCGGGCGCTGACCAAGCTGGACCAGGTGCTGCCCCTGCGGCTGCGGCACGATGTCCGCGCGCTCGCCGGCTCGGTGGAGTCCTTCGGCGACGGCGGCCGTACCCCGGTCGACCCGGAGGTCCTCATGACGCTGGCCCGGGCGTGCCGCGACCAGGTCGAGGCCGGTTTCGGCTATCCGTCGGGCAGCGAGGTACGCCCGCGCCGGGTCGAGCCGTACCGGCTGGTCGCCTCCGACCGCCGCTGGTACCTGTTCGCCTACGACCTCGACCGCGACGACTGGCGCAGCTTCCGCGTCGACCGGATGATCGAGGTGGCCGCCCGGACCTGGCACTTCCGCCCGCGCCCGGCCCCTGACGCGGCGACGCATGTGCAGGAGGGCGTGGCCAGCCGGGTCTACCGGCACCAGGCCCGATTCCTGGTGCACGCGCCGGCCGACACCGTCCGCGCGCAGGTGCCGGCGTCCGCGGCCGTCGTCCGGCCGCGCGGGAGCCACAGCTGCGAGGTGCTCAGCGGGGCCGGCAGTCTCGACTTCGTGCTCATGCACGTGGTCCTCCTGGGACACGATTTCGAGGTGCTCGATCCCCCGGAACTGGCCGGACGCTGCCGCGCCCTGGCCCGGCGCCTGCTGGCAGCCGGCACAGCCGCGGCGGCGGACGGATAGCCGCCGCAGCGGTCAGCGCCGCTCGACCACGTCGCGCTGCCCCAGCTCCGTGCGGAGCCGTTCCATCTTCCGGTCGAGGTTGCCGGCCACCGTCGCGGCCTCCTGGAGCTCCTCCATCAGGCCGGCCGGGATGTCACCGTGGTATTTGTAATTGATCTTGTGCTCGAGGCCGGCCCAGAAGTCCATCGCCGCGGTACGGATCTGCACCTCGACCGGGACCAGCTCGACCCGGTCGGAGAGGAAGACCGGTATCTCGAGGATCAGGTGCAGGCTCTGGTAGCCGTTCGGTTTGGGATCGCGGATGTAGTCCCGGGTCCGGATCACCTTCACGTCCTGCTGACGGGTGAGCATGTCGGCGACGCGGTAGACGTCGGAGATGAAACTGCACGTGATCCGGACACCGGCGATGTCGAGCAGGTGCCGGCGGATGCTCTCCGGCTGCAGCCCGTACCCCTTGCGCAGCACCTTCTCCGCGATGCTGGCGGGCGACTTGAGCCGCGACTTGACGTGCTCGATCGGGTTGACGTCGTGGGTGAAGGTGAACTCCTCACGCAGGATCCCGACCTTCGTGAGCACCTCGTCGAGACCGAACTTGTAGGTCATCATGAAGGCGCTGAGGTCACCCACCGCGGTGCCCAGCTCGGCCCCCCGCTCGAAGGGATTCGCGCGCAGTTCACGCCGTACCGGTCGCGGGATGAGCTGGTCTGCCTCGATCATGCTTCATGGTTGCCCGGTGCCGCGTCCCGGCACATCCACCAGCCGCAGGCTTTCCGGCCGGCCGCCGTACACCAGTCGTGGTATCCGGCGGCCGATCCGGTCAGCGGATCCGGGGACGGAACGCGTCGTGCACGTCCAACGGGGAGCCGCCGCCCTGGTCGCCGCCGCCCGGGATGTGCACGGTGCCGCCCACGGTGACCGCGGCGGTGCCGTGCCGCGGGACCGGCATGGGCGCCAGGCGCTGCCACCGGTCCCGGCGGGTGTCGTACGCCTCCACCTGGTCGAACACCGTGTTGGTGCCGTCGACGACGTTGCCCTCGCCGCCGAAGGTGTAGATGGTCGTCCCGACGGCCGCGGCGGCGATCCCGCCCCGGGCGGTCGGCATGGGGGCACGCTCGGTCCACCCGCCGCCGCGCAGGTCGAGGCTGTACACGGTGTCGCGGACGTTGACCTGACCCCGGTCGCGGCCGCCGAGCACGTAGAAGGTCCGGCCGATGACCACACCACCGACGTGGTCGCGAGCTTCCGGCAGATCGGGCAGGGACGTCCAGGTGCCGGTCGTGACGTCGTACGCGTCCACGTTCGTGACCGTGTCCTGCAGGCCACCGGGTCCCGGGGTCAGCGTCCGCATCCCGCCGGCGAGATGGATCCGGGTGCCCTGGACGCCCATGGCGGCGCTGCCGCGGGCGATAGCGGCCGGCATCGGCGGCAGCGTGCTCCACCGGTCGTTGGCCGGGTCGTAGACGTAACTGTCCCGCAGTGCCTGCCAGGACGAGCCGCCGGACAGCCCGCCGAGGACGTAGAGCTTGCCGCGGACCGTCGCCACGTTGGGATGGTTCATGGGTACGGGCAGCGGGGCGGCCGGGCGCCACGTCCCGCGCCGGGTGTCGTAGACCTCGACGTCGGGCACGGTGGCCACGCCGCCGGCGCCGTCGGGCTTGATCCCGCCGATGACGTACACGTGCCGGCCGATGGCGGCGACGCTGTGCTCCTGCCGGGGTCCGCCGGCGATCGGGGCCAGGGGGCGCCAGCCGTTGCCGTACGCCGGGGCGGGCGCCGGGCTCGCCGGGACGTGCGGCCCCGGGTGCCCGGGATGGGCCTGGGCGGCACCGGCCGGGAGCACCAGAACAGTGGTGGTGAGTGCGGTGGCGAGGATGCCACCGGCGGTGCGGGCGTACCTGGAGGGCATGGCTTTTCCTTTCAGCTCGGTAGGGACGCGGTGACCGAGCCCGGGTCGCACAGCGGCCGGGCTGGGGCGGGCACCTTGATCACGAGCCCGGGACCGGACGGGTCGTGCCGCGCCGCCGGCTCCAGGGAGCCGGCGACCGCAGCGGCGGCCCAGAAGAGAGACAGGCCCAGGGAGCCGGCGGCCAGAGTCGCGACGGTGCGGCGACGGATCAGGTACGGCATGGCGGTCTTCCTTTCGGCGCGGCGATCCTCTATTTGTAATACGAGCCGTATCGTTTTGCAAGACGAGGAGTCTCGTTATGCTGAGGCCCATGACGCAGCAGGGCACGGAGCCGGTACGCCGGACCCGGGGGCGGACCCGTGACACCCGCACCACCGAGGCCATCCTCGAAGCGGCCATGGCGATGCTGGTGGAGAAGGGACTGACCGGCTTCACCATCGAGGGTCTGGCCGCGCGCGCCGGTGTGGGCAAGGCGACCATCTACCGGTGGTGGCCGTCGCGGGGCGCCGTGGCTCTGGACGCGTTCCTGGCCGCGGTGGAGCCGCAGGTCCCGTACCCGGACACCGACGACTTCCCGACCGCGTTGCGCACCCAGGTGACCGCGCTGGTCCGGGTGTTCAGCGAGACGCCGGTGGGGCCCGTCGTCCGGGCTCTGATCAGCGAGGCGCAGCGTGACCCGGACCTGGCCGAGGCGTTCCGCACCCGCTGGCTGGAGGCCCGCCGCGTCGTCGGCCGGGCCGTGTTCGCGCAGGCCCAGCGCAGCGGCCAGATCCGCGACGACCTCGAGGCGGAGACCGCCATCGACCTGATCTACGGGGCGGTCTACTTCCGGCTCATGACGGCGCACGCCCCGATGGACGACGAGTTCGTCACCAACCTGATCGACTACGCGCTGCGGGGCCTGGCCCCCCGGTAGAGCCGGCTCAGTCCGGGACGGCCGTGATCACGCCGGACGGCGGTGGCAGCGCGGTCAGGCCGGAGAAGCTCCACCCGGTCCCGGCCAGCCAGCCGGCCACCTCGTCGACCTGGTACAGGTCGCCGCCGCTGATGACGAGGAACTCGCCGGCGCCGAAGCGGGCCGACGGGTGCGGCGCCTGGTCGGTGCGCCACCAGTCGACGAGCAGCAGGGTGGTGCCGGGCTCGGCGACCGCCCGCAGGCGCCGGAACAGCTCGGTGATGCGGTCCGGGGGCAGCAGGTGCACCAGGTTGGCGACCAGGATGACGTCGTGCCCGGCCGGCAACGGCGCCGCGAAGACGTCGGCGCCGATGGCGGTGAGCCGCGGGACCGCCTGCCCGGCGACCACCTCGGCCACCTCGGGCAGGTCGATCAGGGTGGCGGTGAGATGGGAGTACGCGGCCAGTACCGGCCGGACGAACGTGCCGTACCCGCCGCCCACGTCGAGCAGCCGCCGGTGCCGGCCGAAGTCGTAGGTGCGGGCCAGGTCGGCCGCGGTCTCGGCGGTGACGAGCGCGACCGTGGACTCGTACGCCTCGGTCTGCTCCTGGTCGAGCACCGGGCGCACGCCGCGCCGGGTCCGGAACGCCTCGCCGGCCTTGCCCCAGGCCGGATAACTCACCGTCGCCCAGTAGCGCGCCATCGGCCGCAGATCGACCGGCCCGCGTCCGGTCAGGAACGCCTCCGCGTCCGGCGCGGTGCGGAACGCGGCACCGTCGCGCACCAGCAGGCCGGCGTCGGCCAGCAGATCGGCCATCGCCCGGGCGCTGCGTTCCGGGATACCACAGCGATCGGCGAGCTCGGCCGGGGTGGCGGGATCCGGCCCGGCCGCGGTGAACAGGCCGGTCTCGACGGCCGTGAACAACGTCTGGGAAATCATGTAGCCGCAGTACAGATCGATGATGCGGGCCGGTCCGGGCGGACCGTCCGGCGACTCGAACACCCGGGACATCGCGGCACCTCCTCGCGCTCCGGTCCACATTGTCACTCATCGATGGGTGGATCCGGGACGGGTCGCCAGGGAAAAGAATCCGGCCCAGGACGGTGGCGTCCTGGGCCGGAGTGGTGCCGTGCGGGTCGATCAGGCGAAGTTCACGTCGCTGCACCACATGTAGGCCTGGTCGAGGTGCGAGGCCTGCCAGATGAAGAAGACGATGTGATGTCCGGTGTAGCCGGAGGTGTTGATGTTGAAGGTGATGTTCTGCGCCGGGGCGTAGCGTCCGGTCTGCGTGATGAAGTCCAGGTTGCCCCAGCCGAGGCGCTGCGTGGCCGGGTTGAACCCCTGCTTGCTGACGTAGACCCGGAAGAAGTCGGCACCGTGGCTGGCCTGGTCGTACAGGCGCACCGAGAAGTTGTTGCCGACGTTGGTCCGCTTCCAGGCGCCGGGCTGGTTCAGGCTGTCGTTCCTGGCCAGTCCGTTGCTGCAGAGCTGCCCGTCAGGCGTGCGGGCCTGGTACTGCTGGCCGAGGCCGTCCCGCAACTGGCTCATCCAGTTCCACATGGTGTCGGGATTGGACTGGAACGCCTGGTAACACATGGGGTCCTGCTGCTGCAGGGCCGGGCTCGTGTGCTGGCTGCCCCAGGACTGCCAGCACTGGTAGGCCCGGGTCGCCGGATCGACGATGGTGCCGTGGGCCTGCGCCGCGCCGGCCCAGGGCACCGTGCCGACCAGGACGGCGAGCAACAGGACGAGCGCTCGGATGGGCTGGCGGACAAGTGAGGGGGATCGCCTGCCGGATTGTCCGAGCTGGGGGGAACTCATGGATCATCTCCGTTCGTCGACGCGAGGGTTGCTATGGGAGCGCTCCCAGTATGACATCGAGGTAAATCAATTTCAATGATTGGTGAGGATTAGGCCGAGAGTATGCCGAGATGGCCGGACCGGCGGCTGCCGGTCCGGCCCGCGTGCGGGCGGCCGCTCAGTGCCGGAAGCCGCCGACGATGCTGGTCAGCTCGCTGGCCAGGCGGGTCAGCTCGGCCGCGGCCTGCTGGGTGGTCCGGGCGCCGTCCGCGGCGGAGGAGGCGACATCGGCCACCGTACGGGCCACGTCGCTGCTGCTGGCCGAGGAGGCCCGCTCCGCCACGTCGGAGGCCCCGGATGCTCGGCCTCACCGAACGGGTCCGGGTGGCGGGCGGCATGCTCTTCCACGGTACGACCACCGGCGGCGGGTTCCGGCTCGCGGCGACTCTGCCGTACCCCCGGGATCAGGACGAGGCTCCCCGGGCCGCCGCCGCGGCCGGGCCCGCGCCACCCCCGGCCGCCCGCGCCGACTTCGCCGAGCTGGTCGGCCGCGACCGCCGGCGGTCGCGGCTCGTGCTCGCCGCCGTGACCCTCGCCATCGGCGGCGTCCTGGCCCTCTGCACCGCCGGAATCTGGCTCACCATCACCCTGGGCACCGTCGAGCGGGCGGCCTTCGACGAGGTCCACATCGGACAGCATGCCGCCGCGGTGCGCGCGTTGCTGCCCCGAGGGCGGCGCGGTCGCCGGCGCGGTCGGCCGGCAGGTGCTCGACCGGCTGCCGGCCGCGCCCGTCGCGGCGGCGGAGGAGCTGCGCAAGGTCGCCACGTTGAGCGACCGCGAACGCGGGGTCCCAGCGCGCCGGGCTGCTCGGCTAGCCACGACCGCTCCGGTGGGCCGCGAAGGCGCCGGTGCCCTCGAAGGCCAGCCGGGCGAAGTTCTCGCCGATGCGGCGGTGGGCGGCGGCGTCCGGGTGCAGCCGGTCCGGCAGCGGCAGGTCGGCGAAGTCGGCCGCACCGTAGAGGCCGAGCCCGTCCAGGTGGTGCAGGTGGGGGTCGTCGGTGGCGCGCTGTGCCACGATGCGGGCCAGCTCCTCGCGGATCACCCGCAGCGTCAGCTTGCCGGCGGCGCGGTCGGCGGGGTCGCCGGTGGCCACGAACTCGACCCGCCCGTCCCGCAGGGCCCCGAGGTCGAAGGAGGCCGGGCCGGGGGTGCCCTCGTGGATCGGGCAGTAGATCGGGGAGACGACCAGCAGGGGAGTGCTGGGGTGGCCTTCCCGGATGGTGTCGAGGAAGCCGTGCACGGCTGGGACGAAGGCGCGCAGCCGCATGAGGTCGGCGTTCACCAGGTTGATGCCGATCTTGACGCTGATCAGGTCGGCCGCGGTGTCCCGCAGGGTACGCGCGGTGAACGGGTCGAGCAGCGCGCTGCCGCCCAGGCCCAGGTTGATCAGGTCCACACCGCCCGCGGCGGCGGCGACCGCCGGCCAGGTGGTGGACGGGCTCGCGGCGTCCGAGCCGTGGCTGATCGAGCTGCCGTGGTGCAGCCACACCGGCCGGTCACCGCCGGTGGCGGGCACGACCGGGGCATCGGTACGCAGGGCGACGAGCTCGGTGGCCTCGTTGTGCGGCAGCCAGATCTCGACATCCTTGTCGGTGTCCGGCAGGCCGGTGAACGACACGGTACCCACCGGGCCGGGCTGGTGACTGGTGCTCCCGGTGGCCATGTCGATGGTCAGAGTGGCCCCGCCGGCCACGCTGCGCCGGCTGGTCAGGTGGCCGTCGACGAGCAGGTCGTACACGCCGTGCGGGCGGGGCGGCAGGCCGGCGTAGACCCGGCGGGTGGCCAGGGTGTCGAGCTCGACGGCCGTGGCGCGGGTGCGGAAGCTGATCCGTACGCCGGAGGGCTGGGCCTCCACCATGGCCAGCTGCGGGTCCGGCGTCTGGGCCCGGGCCCGGGCCGGCAGCCGGTGCGGCCGCAGGCCGTGTTCGGTGCGTTCCAGCTCGGCGGCTCCGCGGACGAGGCCGGCGGTCAGCGGGGTGGTGATCCAGGTGTTGATGACGTCACCTCGGGGTCGAGGGCGGAGAGTCACTCCGCCGGCCAGTTGCGCAGCAGGGCGTCCAGGGCGTCCATGATGCGGGTCCAGGACTGCTGCGAGTCGGGGCTGCTGTGGTCGAAGCCGCCGGCCAGCTCCAGGCTGATGTAGCCGTGGAAAGTGCTGCCGATCAGCCGTACGGCATGGGTCTGGTCCGCCCCGCCCAGCTCGTAGCCGCGCAGGACGGCGCGGAGCAGCTGCGCGTGCCGCGGCCCGGCGCTGGCGGCCGCGGTCGCCGGGCCGAGCCGCATGCGCGTCGCGGCATAACGGCCGGGGTGGGTGCGGGCGTAGTCGCGGTAGACGTCGCCCAGCGCCGCCAGGGCGGCCCGGCCCGACCGGCCGGCCAGAGCCGCCGCGCTGAGGTCGGCCAGCTCGTCCAGGGCCAGCAGGGCGATCCGGGTCTTGAGGTCGCGTGAGCTCGCGACGTGCGAATACAGGCTCGGCACCTTGACCTGGAACTGTCGGGCGAGCGCGGACACGGTGACCTGGTCGAAGCCGACCTCGTCGGCCAGCTCGGCCCCGGCGCGCACCAGCCGCTCCGGCGTCAGACCCGCTCGGGACACAGTCAGCCCTCCCTTCCTAATCCAACTATGCATCTGCCTAATACCTTTAGGCAAGGGGGTGGGTGGACAATGGGGTGCGCGTTCCGCGCGTCAGCAGGGAGGTCCGCGATGAGTGGCGATCGTGAACAGATCGAGCCCCGTACGGAGGATGAGCTCGCCCAGCAGCGACAGGCCAGGTTCGGTCACCTGCCCGCGCGGGTGAGCCCCGAGGACCTGGTCGAGTCCGAGGAGGCCGAGCCGGTGCACGAGGAACCGGACCAGCCCATGGTCCGCCGGGAGTGGGGCTGAGGTCGCGAGGCCCCGCGGAGGCCACGACGCGCCGATTGGCTGCTTCGGCCCGGCGGGTGCGCTGACACACTCGTCGAAGTGGAGATCAGAGAAGCGCAGCAGCTCTGGAGTGCCCTGCCCGGCTGGTTGAACACGGCCGGTTACGGCCTGCCGCCGGCGCCCGCGTGGGACGCGCTGCAGGCCGCGCTCGGCGACTGGCGGACCGGCGCCACCTTCGCCACCGACTGGGACGGAGCCACCGGGCTGGCCCGTGCCGGCTTCGCCCGCCTGCTCGCTGTGCCCGAGGGCGACGTCGCGGTCGGTGCGCAGGCGTCCCAGCTGCTCGCCCCGGTCGCCACCGCCGTCGCGGACGGGTCGCGGGTGGTGGTGCCCGAGGTGGAGTTCACGTCGAACCTGTTCCCCTGGCTGGTGCACGGCGACCGGCTGAAGGTGGTCACGGTGCCGACCGACCGGCTGGTGGAGACGGTGGCCGCGGGCTGCGACCTGGTGGCGTTCTCGCTGGTGCAGTCGGCCACCGGGGAGGTCGCCCCGTACGAGCAGGTCATCGCGGCCGCGCGCGGGGTGGGGGCGACGGTGGTCGTCGACGCCAGCCAGGCGTGCGGGTGGCTGCCGTTCGACGCCGAGCTCGCGGACGTGGTGGTGGTGAGCGCGTACAAGTGGCTGATGTGCCCGCGGGGTGCGGCGTTCGCGTATCTGAGCCCGCGGTTCCGTGACGGGGTCCGGCCGATCGCCGCGGGCTGGTTCGCGGGGGCCGACCTGCGCGATTCCTACTACGGCCCGGAGATGCGGCTGGCCGGCGACGCGCGGCGCTTCGACGTGTCACCGGCGTGGTTCAGCTGGATCGGGGCCGCGCCGGCGCTCGCCGTGGTGGAGCAGATCGGCATCGCGGCGATCCACGACCACAATGTGGCCCTGGCCAACCGCTTCCTCGCCGGGCTGGACCGGCCGGCCGGGGACAGCGCGATCGTCACCTTCGACGCCCGCGACGCCGGAGCCGCCCTTTCGGCGGCCGGCGTCCGGGTGGCCCAGCGGGCCGGCCGGCTCCGCGCGTCGTTCCACGTCTACAACACCCAGGCCGATGTGGACCGGGCGCTGGACGTGCTGACCGGCTGACCTTCATCGCACCGGAGTGTGCAGGACGTCGCGGGCCTGCTCGGCGGCGCGCACGATGCTCTCGCTGATGAAGTCGAGGAAGCGGGCGATGTTCTCCAGGCGGGTGGCGGCGGCGGTGTGCGGGCCGAGGAGCGCGACGCCCCGGCGCGCGGTCTCGACCAGCTGGTCGTTGGCGCGGGCGCTGGCGATCGTCGCCTGGTAGAAGAGCTCGTCGTCGACGATGTAGCGGTCGCGGCGGCGTTCGTCGCGCTCCCGGCCGACCAGGCTCTGGCTCTCCAGGAAGGCGATCGCCTTGGAGATGGAGGCCGGGCTGACCTGGACGCGCCGGGCCAGCTCGGCCGCGGTGAGCCTGCCCGCGTCCGTGGTGAACAGGCAGGTCAGCACCCGGGCCGACATCTTGGGAAGGCCCGCGCCCATGAGGACGGTGGTGAGCGTCTCCTCGTACTCGGCCAGGGCCTCGGCGTCGCGTCCGGACGGCTGGGCGGCCGGCCCGGCGCCTCGGGCCGTCGTCGGCCGGCGGCGATGGGCGCGGCGTTCGGTGGCGCGGTGGGCCAGATCGGCCCGGTACGCGGTGGGGCCCCCGTTGCGCATCACCTCCCGGGTGATCGTCGACGTCGGGCGATCGAGGCGGCGGGCGATCTCGGCGTAGGGGAGGCTGTCGGCCAGTCCCAGCCCGATCTGCTGGCGTTCCTGCTGGGTGAGCCTGCCTCCCGGCATCGTGATCTCCTCGGTCCGTGGCTGTTCCGGTGTCGCCACCATAGCGTTCACTCCTGTCCCATTGCAATGATCGCCGTGTGCGCGTTGCATTATTCAGCATTGTCATTGCAATGATTGCGCGGATTTGAGCTGCAAAAACGCTCGTCCAGTGCAACAAGCACGTTGCCTGATACAGAAAGGCAACGTAGCGTTTCTCGCATCGGAAACAACGAGCGAGCACGGGAGAACACGATGCCGACATTCGACACCCCCGCCCCCATCTCCGCGGTCCTGGACATCCCCGCCGGGCGTATCCAGGTCATCGCCGCCGACCGGGCCGACACCGTCGTCGAGGTCCGGCCGGCCGATCCCGCCGCGAGCCGCGACCTCAGGACCGCGGAGCAGACCACGGTGGCCTACTCGGACGGCGTGCTCCGGATCCACGCCCCGGCGTCCCGCCACCAGCTTCTCGGCGCCCCGGGGTCCGTGGAGGTCACCGTGCGGGTGCCCGCCGGCTCGCGGATCGAGGCCCAGGCCGCTGCCGCCGAGTTCCGCGGCGTCGGCCGGCTCGGCGACCTTGCTGTCGAGGGCGCGTACCGCCAGATCAAGATCGACGAAGCGGGGAGTGTCAGGCTGACCGCGGTCGACGGCGACGTCGAGGTCGGCCGGCTGCACGGCCCCGCGGAGATCAGTACCACCCGGGGTGACATCCGGATCGCGGAGGCGGTGCGCGGCACGGTCGTGCTGCGCACCGAGTCCGGCGACATCTCGGTCGCTGCCGCCGCCGGCGTCTCGGCGGTCCTGGACGCCGGCACCGGCCATGGCCGGGTCAGCAACGCCCTCAGGAACGACGGTGCCGCCGACCTCGCCATCCGCGCCACCACCTCGCACGGCGACATCGCCGCCCACAGCCTGTGAAAGGGGAGACCATGAGCGAGAACACCACCTGGACCGGCATGGTGCCGGTCGAGGACACGGCCCTGGCCGTCACCGACACCGGCGGCCCCGGCGTCCCCGTCATCTACCTCAACGGCCAGTTCGCCACCCAGGGGTACTGGCGCCGGGTCCTCGCGGAACTGGGACCGCAATGGCGGCACATCACCTACGACGAGCGGGCCCGTGGCAAGTCGGAGCGGTCGGCGGACTATTCGTTCGAGGCGGCCGTCCGGGACGTCGACGCCGTCCTCGCGGCCCGCGGCGTGGACCGGGCCCTGCTGGTGGGCTGGTCCTACGGGGCGGTCGTCGCGGCGCACTGGGCCGGCCGGAATCCGCAGCGCGCCCTCGGTGCGGTCCTGGTCGACGGCGCGTTCCCGCACGACTGGCTCGACGCGGCGATGGAGCTGCGGATCCGCAAGCTGTTCCGGCGGATGCGCTGGTTCCTGCCGTTGCTGCGCCCGACCGGCCTGGCCCCGCGGATGACCGCCGGCCAGCAGGCGGACAGCAACATCGAGCTCGGCCGGCTCTCCCGTGAGCGGGAGCTGGGCCCGGTGCTGGACGGCATCACCGTCCCGGTGCGCTATGTCGTCGCTTCCGGGACCTCCTTCGGCAGCCGCGGTGACGAGCAGGAGAAGATCCGCGCCGGCCTGGAAGCGGTGACCGTGCGCAACCCGCACATCCGGATCGCGGCCAAGGTCGCCAGCGGCCACGGGGCGATTCTCAAGAAGGACTTCGCGGCCGTCGCCGACGCGGTCCGAGCGGTGGCGAATCAAGAATCTCAAGATCGGAACAATAAACGTTAAGGATTGATGGTGTATACCTTGAGATATGACAGATCAGGCGATGGACTGGCAGGAGCTGACCGGTCTGACCGGGGGCCGGTCGTTCGTGGTCGAGCGGGTGCGCCTGGCCGGCAGTGACATCGCGATCGAGGGCGCGTTCGAGCCGCCGCAGCTGGCTCAGCTCACCGTCGAGGATCAGGTCTTCGTCACGGCGTTCGTGCGGTGCCACGGCTCGATCAAGGAGATGGAGCGGATCTTCGGGGTGAGTTACCCGACGATCAAGTCCCGGCTCAACCGGATCACCCAGCAGCTCACCTTCGTCGAGACCGATCCGGCGCCGTCGCGGGCCGACGTCATCGACCGGCTCCGCCGCAGCGAGATCACCGCCCGGCAGGCACTGTTCGAACTGGACGGTGACACGTGATGCCGCAGCTGGTGACCGTACGGGTGCAGAACCGGAGCGGCCGCCCCATCCGGATCTGGGTGCCCGTGCTGCCCGTGGTGCTCGTGTTCCTGCCGGTCCTGGTCCTGGCCGTCCTGGCGGCTACCGTGGCGTGCCGCGTCCACCGCGTCAGCGTGGCGCGGGCCCTCGGTGCGGGCTGGCACACCGTCTCGGCGTTGCCCGGCACCCGGGTCGACATCGAGCAGGGCCGCACGGCCGTGCTCGTCACCGTCCGATAGGAGAGCTCGCGATGAACGAACAGCGCAGGGACATCCTCGATCTGCTGGCCGAGGGCAGGATCACCGCGGAGGAGGCCGAGCGGCTCATCGCCGCGCTCGAACGCCACCAGCCGCCGCCGGCCGCCGGCCTCGCCGCGCGACCCCACGGCAAGGTGAAGTACCTGCGCGTGATGGTGGACTCCGTGGAGAACGGCGAGCGCGGCCGGGTCGACGTCCGGGTGCCGTTGCAACTGCTGCGGGCCGGGGTGCGGCTGGCCGCCCTGATCCCGCCGCAGGCCCTGGGCCGGGCCAACGCCGAACTGAGCCGGTCGGGCGTGCCGTTCGACCTGACGCAGCTCAAACCGGAGCAGCTCGAGGCGCTGGTGGACCACCTCGACGAGATGACCGTCGAGGTGGACCAGCCCGATGCCCAGGTGCGGGTCTTCTGCGAGTAGGCCGCGGATCACCCGGCGCGGGCCGGGAGAGTCTCGGCGGGGTGGCCCGGGTGCGGCTTGCGGTTGCTGATCCGGCGGCGGACCAGCTCGATGAGGCCGCCGAACGCGAACGACAGCCCCAGGCCCACCCCGAGGCCCAGCAACGGATTCTCGACGAAAGCCGCGCCGCCCACGAAGCCCAGCCCCGCCGTGTACGCGGCCCAGGCCACCGCCGCGACGGCCGAGGCGGGGCTGAACCGGGCCAGCGGCAGCCGGGCCGTGCCGCAGGCCAGGTTCATCGTCACCCGGCCGCCCGGCAGGAACCGCGACATCACGATCAGCAGCCCGGTACGCCGGTCGAGCTGCCGGCCCGCCGCGGCCACGGCCCGGCTGACATGCCGGGAACGGTTGATGAGCCGGGGACCCAGGACGCTGCGGCTGAGGCCGTACGCGAGGTGGTCGCCGACGAAGACGCCCAGCGCCGTGGCCAGCACGACCAGCACCACGCTCGGCGTGCCGGAGTGGGCGAACACGCCGGAGGCCAGCACCGCGGCCTCGGACGGGATCATCGGCAGCACGCCGTCCAGGCTGCACAGGCCCGCGAGCAGCGGGTAGAGCAGCGGGGACGTCATCACGGGGCCCACCAGAGTCATCAGATCCATGGGCCGAAGCGTGGGCGCGGGGCATCGTGGCGGGCGTCGATCTCCGGTACCGCCGCGGGTCATCCCCGGGTAGGGGGTCGGATACCTCTGCGGTTGGACGCCGCGCGTGACCGATCTGGGTAGTGTCGCTGCGTGATGGCGCGTGCGGAAACGGAGCAGGAGCACGGCTCGGCGGCGCCCGGGAAGCGCCGGCCGGTGCTCTCGCGCCTGTCGCGGGTGGTGATGGTGGTCCCACACGCCCTCGGGGCTGTCCGCCCCATCCTGGCCGGGGCCGGCGAGCCGGCCGCTGATTCCGTGGCGGGCCTGCGCCGGCGTAACCGCCCGGTGCTGACGTGGTTGCTGCCGTGGCTGATCGCCGGTTTCCTCGCGTTCACGCTGCTGCCGCTCAACGTGACGCTGGCTGTCACGGAGTTCGACGTGTTACCGCTGCTCGCGTTCGTAGCGGGCATCGCGCAGAGCGCCGCGCTGGTGCTGATCCTGCTGCGGCCCCGGGTGGCGACCGCGCTGCAGTTCGTGGCCGTCGCGGTGTTCGCGGTGGCCATCCCGCCCGATTCCGGGTCGACCTGGCCGCTCACGGTGTCCGGCCTGTTCACGCTGGTCGCGCACATCGCGCTGGTCGCCGCCTGGGCCGGCCGGCGGATGGCCCTGGTGACCTGGTCGGCCAGCGTGCTGCTGCTCACCGTGGTGGCGCTGCTCGATCCGCGGGGGCGGACCCTCACGGACGGGCTGACGATGATGATCCTCTACCCGATCCTGTCGACCCTCGCCCTCGGCGCCGTGCTGATGACCCGGGGCTGGCAGGAGGTCCGCCGGGAGCTGGCCGACGCCCGGCGCGACGTCGAGGTGGAGCAGAGCCAGCGGGCGGTCGCCGAGGAACGCACCCGGATCGCCCGTGAGCTGCACGACGTCGTCGCGCACAGCATGTCGGTGATCCACATGCAGGCCACCTCCGCGTCGTACCGGATCAAGGACCTGGACCCGGAGAGCAAGGCGGAGTTCGCCCGGATCGCGGCCGGCGCCCGCGCGACGATGCGGGAGATGCGCCAGCTGCTGGCCGTGCTGCGCGACGAGAGCGCCGACCCCGAGCTGACGCCGGTGCCCGGGCTGGGCCGGCTGCCGGAACTGGTCGAGTCGGCCGGGCGCGCGGGCGTGCCGGTCGAGCTGCGCGAGGCCGAGGCGGTACGCGAGGCAGTGCTCCCGGAGAGCGTCGCCCTGACCGCGTACCGGATCGTCCAGGAGTCGCTGAGCAACGTGATCCGGCACGCGCCCGGTGCCCGTACCACGATCGGCCTCGACCTCGACGAGCTCGACCTGGTGCTGTCCGTGGAGAACGACGCGTCGGCGCAGCCGGCGCAGCCCATGGAAGCGCCCGGCCGGGCCGGTCACGGGCTGCCGGGGATGCGCGAACGGGTGCGCCTGGTCGGCGGATCTCTGCAGGCCGGCCCGCGCGCCGAGGGCGGCTACCGGGTGCTGGCGACGCTGCCGATCGGAGGCCAGGAGTGATCCGCACGCTGATCGTGGACGACCAGTCGATGATCCGGGTCGGCATCCGGGCGATCCTCGAGGCCCAGGACGACATCACGGTCGTCGGCGAGGCGGAGAACGGGCAGCTCGGCGTGCAGCGCACGCGCAGCCTGCGCCCGGACGTCGTACTGATGGACGTCCGGATGCCGGTGCTGGACGGACTGGCCGCGACCAGAGCCCTGCTCGGGCCGGACCGCGCCGGGGAGCACACACCGCGGGTGCTGATGCTGACGACCTTCGACCTGGACGACTACATCTATGCCGCGCTGCAGGCCGGCGCGAGCGGCTTCCTGCTCAAGGACAGCGAGCCCGAGGACCTGCTCCGGGCCGTCCGGGTGGTGGCCGCCGGCGAGGCGCTGCTGGCGCCCAGCATCACCCGCCGGCTCATCGAGAGTTTCGTCGCGGCCCGCCCGCGCCGGCCGGCCGGCGCCACGGCGCTCAACGGGCTCACGGACCGGGAACGGGAGGTGTTGCGCCTGCTGGCGCTGGGCCGCTCGAACGCCGAGATCGCCGCCTCCCTGTTCATCGCCGAGCAGACCACCAAGACCCACGTCAGCCGGATCCTGCAGAAGCTGGGCCTGCGCGACCGGGTCCAGGCCGTGGTCTTCGGCTACGAGACCGGGCTGGTCACGCCCGGCGGTCAGGTCTGAGGAGAGCCGTCAGCCCTTGCGGCCCACCGCGGCCCACAGGTTGATGTCCGACGGCGCGGGGATCTGCTCGTGCGGCGCCGGACGCCATTCACTGGCCGGCACCACGCCCGGCTCGACGAGCTCGAGCCCGCCGAAGAGGCCGGTGAACTCCTCCCGGCTCCGGGTCCACACATCGGACTTGCCCTGCTCGACGAGCTGCTGGTAGAGCGCCTGCTGCTCGGGGGTGCCGAAGTCGGAGGTGGCGTGCGTGGCGACCAGGTAACTGCCCGGCGGCAGCGCGTCGACCAGCCGGCGCACGATCGCCGTGGCCGCGCCGTGGCCGTGGATGAAATGCAGGACGGCGATCAGCATCAGGCCGACCGGCTGCGTCAGGTCGAGCGTCTCGTGCAGGACCCGGTCGTCGAGGATCGCGCCCGGATCGTTGAGGTCGGCCTCGATGTAGGCCGTACGGCCCTCCGGGCTGCTGTCGAGCAGGGCCCGGGCGTGCACCATGACGAGCGGATCGTTGTCCACGTAGACGATCCGGCTCTCGGGAGCGTGCCGCTGCGCCACCTGGTGGGTGTTGTCCGCGGTCGGCAGGCCGGTGCCGATGTCGAGGAACTGCCGGATGCCGGCCTCCGCGGCGAGGAAGCGGGTGGCCCGCTGCAGCAGCGCCCGGTTGGCCAGCGCGCCCAGGCGCACCTTCGGGAAGAGCCGCTCCAGCTCGTCACCGGAGGCCCGGTCGGCGGCGAAATTGTCCTTGCCGCCGAGCCAGTAGTTGTAACGCCGGGCGGGGTGCGCCTTGGTCGGGTCGATGCCGGGGGCCGCTGCGTTCGTGTCGTTCACGGGCTGAACGATATCGCCGAACGCCGCGCGGCGCGGCGACGGTCCACCCGTGCGTGGCTGCCGCGTGAGGCCGGGGCCGCTGGGCCTTAGGCTGCTGGTGTGGTGGAGACCGAGAGCATCAGGGACAAAGAGCGGTTGCGCCGGCTCGAGGCCGTCACCGACATGGCTCTGTCGAGACTGCCCGCCGCCGATCTGCTCGACGAACTGCTCGACCGCGTCCGGGATCTGCTCGGCGTGGACACCGCGGTCATCCTGCTGGTGGACGTCCACTCCCGTCAGCTCGTCGCGACCGCCGCGAAGGGCCTGGAGGAAGAGGTCCGGCAGGGCTTCCGGGTGGCGATCGGCCGGGGCTTCGCCGGCCGGGTCGCGGCCACCCGGCAACCCGTGGCCATCGCCGATGTCACCGCCGACGACGTGGTCAACCCGATCCTGCTCGACAAGGGCGTCCGGTCGCTGCTGGGGGTCCCGATCCTGGCCGGCGACGACGTGGTCGGCGTCCTGCACATCGGCAGCCTCACCCCCCGCGCGTTCACCGACGACGACGTGCACCTGCTGCAACTCGTCGCCGACCGCGCCGGCCGGGCCGGGCAGATCCGGTCGAACAAGCTCGACCAGGCCGCCGCGCTGGCTCTGCAACGCAGTCTGCTGCCCACCCTGCTGCCCGGTGCGGCCGGCGTGGACATGGCGGCGCGCTACGTGCCGGGGCACGACTTCGGCATCGGCGGGGACTGGTACGACGTCTTCGCGCTCCCGTCCGGCTGGCTGGGCGTGGTCATCGGTGACGTGTCCGGGCACGGGCTGGCCTCGGCGGTGGTGATGGGCCGGGTGCGCAGTGCGCTGCGGGCGTACGCCCTGATCTCCGACGACCCGGCCGAGGTCCTCACCCTGCTGGACCGCAAGGTCCACCACTTCGAGGCGGGGAATCTCACCACCGCGCTCTACGCCATGATCAGTCCCGACCGCACCGCCGTGCACGTCGCCCTGGCCGGGCACCTGCCGCCGATCCTGGCCGTACCGGGTCAACCGGCGGCGGTGCCGCGGATACCCGTCGGCCCGCCGCTGGGCATCGGCCGGCCGGCCCGGATCCGGACCGCGACGATCATCGACTTCCTGCCCGGTGCCGTGCTGGTCTGCTACACCGACGGGCTGGTGGAGCACCGCGGCGAGATCATCGACGTCGGGATCAAGCGGCTGACCGACACGATCCGCCCGGACAGCGCCGAGGCCGTCAGCAACGCGATCATGGCGAGCACCGGCACCGAGCGGCCCACCGACGACATCGCCGTGCTGGTCGTACGCCGCGACCCCTGATCCGGCCCGGGCGGGTCAGCCGGTCTGCTCGCTCAGCGGCACGTCGGCCCAGACGATCTTGCCGTGGTCGCTGGGGCGGGCACCCCAGGCCCGGGTCAGCGCGGCGACCAGCAGCAGGCCGCGTCCACCGATGCGGCGGGGGTCCGGGCCGTACACGCGGGGCAGCTCGAAACTGGTGTCGGTCACCTCGATCCGGACGGCGTCGTCGCGCCGGAGCAGCACCAGTTCGCCCCCGTTGCCGGTGTGCTGCACGACGTTCTCCACCAGCTCGGTGATCACCAGCAGCGTGTCGTCGACCAGCTCCGGGGTCTGCCACTGGCCGAGGATCTGCCGTGCGTACTGCCGCAGAGCCGCGTAGTCGGTGCGGTGAGCGAACGACAGCCGCAACGGATCCATGACAGCTTTCTACCCTCCGTAACGCCGATTACGCCCAGCGGGGTGCGCGCCCCGGCGCCCGGTGTTTCCCGCGCTCGGCCTCGAGCTGCCTGATGAGCGCGAGGATCGCAGCCGGACCGTCGTCGGCGCGGATCCGATGGCCGAGCTCGGTGGCGTTCCCGCGATACCCCGATCGGGTGAACCGGACCGCGGGAATAGATGATGTTAGTTCCGGCTGTCCCGGGGCACTGCGGGCGCACAGGACATGGATCACTGCGCCGGAGGAAGAGATGAGCCAGACCGATCACGACGGGCCCGGGACGCAGCTGTCGCCGCCGGGGCGCGAAGACCGGCTGACGGGTTCGGTGGTCGTGGTCGCGCTCGTCTCCGCCGTCTCGGGCCTGCTCTACGGCTACGACACCGGCATCATCTCCGGAGCGCTGCTGCAGATCGGTGAGGACTTCGGCATCGGCCACCTGTGGGAGCAGGTGATCGCGGCGTCGATCCTGGTCGGCGCGGTCATCGGCGCGCTGACCTGCAGCCGGCTGGCCGAGCGCCGGGGCCGGCACGGCACGCTGCTGCTCATCGGCATCGTCTTCGTCGTCGGGTCGATCGCGGCCGCGCTGTCGCCCGATCCGGTCACTCTGTCGCTGAGCCGCCTGGTCCTGGGCTTCGCCGTCGGCGGCGCCACCCAGACCGCACCGGTCTACGTCGCCGAGCTCGCGCCGACCGCCTACCGCGGGCGGCTGGTGCTCTTCTTCCAGATCGCCATCGGCGTCGGCATCGTCATCGCCACCATCGTCGGCGCGACCCAGGTCATCGACTGGCGCGTCGCCATCGGCATGGCCGCCGTACCCGCCGCGATCATGTTCGCCCTGATGCTGCGCCTGCCGGAGAGCCCGCGCTGGCTCGCCCGGGAGGGCCACGCCGACCGGGCCCGGGAGGCGCTGGCCCGGGTACGCCACCCGGACAGCGACCTGTCCGACGAGTTGCGGGAGATCAGCGACAACGTCCGGGCCGAGAAGCAGGCCGGCACCCGCGGGTGGGCCGGTCTGCGGGCGGCGTGGGTGCGGCCGGCGCTCGTGGTGGGCTGCGGGCTGGCGATCTTCACCCAGCTGTCCGGCATCGAGATGATCGTCTACTACACGCCGACCATCCTCACCGACAACGGCTTCTCCGACTCCACCGCGCTGCGCGTCTCCGTGGCCCTGGGGCTGACGTACCTGATCGCCCAGCTCATCGGGCTGGTCATCATCGACCGGGTGGGCCGGCGGCGGCTGACCCTGCTCACCCTGCCCTGCGCCGCGGCCGCGCTCGCCGTGCTCGGCTGGTTCTTCGTCTCCGGCAACGACGGCAAGTCGATGACGCCGTGGATCATCGCCACGCTGATCGCCTTCATGGCCTTCACCGCCGGCGGCATCCAGCTCATGGGCTGGCTGACCGGATCGGAGATCTATCCGCTGGCCACCCGGGCCGCCGGCGCCGCGGCGCAATCCGCGTCGCTGTGGGGGACGAACGTGCTGATCACCCTGACCCTGCTCAGCACCATGAAGGCGATCGGCACCGGGCAGACCTTCTGGATGTACGCGGCGTTCAACGTCATCGCGTTCGTCTTCCTGTACCGCAAGATGCCCGAGCTGACCGGGCGCAGCCTCGAGCAGATCGAGGACCACCTGGCCAAGGGCAGGTTCAAGCCCGCGGACTTCGCCTCCCGCCGCGCCTGACCGCACGCAGCGGTGACACTGGGAGGGTGGACGAGCGGGGAGCGGGACGCCGGTGAGGCGCGAGCCGAGCATTCTGCACGTGGATCTCGACGCGATGTTCGCCGCCGTCGAGCAGCGCGACAAGGTGTCCCTGCGGGGCCGGCCGGTCATCGTCGGCGGCGTCGCCGGCCGCGGGGTGGTGGCGACCGCTTCGTACGAGGCCCGTGCGTTCGGAGCCCGTTCCGCGATGCCCACGGCCGAGGCCCGGCGGCGCTGCCCGCCCGGAACGACCTTCCTGGCGCCCCGCTTCGGCGCGTACCGCCGGACCAGCGAGGTGTTCATGGCGTTGCTGGCCGAGGTCTCGCCCGTGGTCGAGCAGGTCTCCATCGACGAGGCGTACCTCGATCTCGCCGCCGGCGACCATGACCTGTCGGCCGCCGGCGTCACCGCGGTCGCGCGGCGGCTCAAGGCCGCCGTGGCCGAGGCGACCGGCGGGATCACCGGCTCGGTCGGCGCCGCCTCCTCCAAGCTGCTCGCCAAGATCGGCTCTGACCTGCGCAAACCCGACGGACTGCTGGTCGTCGCGGCCGGCGAGGAACGCACCGTGCTGCACCCGTTGCCGGTCAGCCGGCTCCCGGGGGTCGGTCCCACCACCGAGGAGCGGCTGCGCCGCGCGCAGGTCCACACGGTCGGTCAGCTCGCCGCGGTGCCCCTGCCCGACCTGATCGAGTGGTTCGGCCAGGCCCACGGCGCGGGCCTGTACCGGCTGGCCCGCGCCGACGACGACCGCGCCGTGGTGACCGAGCGGGAGGCGAAGTCGGTGTCGGCGGAGGAGACCTTCGACGTCGACGTGGCCGACCGGGGCCGGCTGACCCGGGAACTGGATCTGCTGGCCGCCCGCGTCGGTGGCCGGCTGCGCACCGCCGGGATCTCCGGACGGACCGTCACCGTCAAGATCCGCCACCACGACTTCACCACGATCACCCGTTCGCTGACCCGCGACCAGCCCACCGACGACCCGCGGCTGCTGGCCGAGCTGGCCCGCCGGCTGCTGGCCGACGTCGACACCTCGGCCGGGATCCGGCTGCTCGGGGTCGGCATGACCACCCTGACCGACTTCGCGCAGGACGACCTGTTCAGCTCGTCCTCGCCCGCCGCGCCGGACGTCGACGCGGTCGTCGCGGAGGCGGCGGAGGTGGCGCCGGAGCCCGTCGAGCCCGTGTCGGCGCAGTGGCGCCCCGGGCAGGACGTGCGGCACGACGACCACGGTCCGGGCTGGGTCTGGGGCAGCGGGCTGGGCCGGGTCACCGTGCGCTTCGAGGGACCGGCCACGCCGCCGGGACCCGTGCGGACCTTCGCGGTCGACGACGCGAAACTGCATCCCGCCGAGCCGCCGGACTGGACCGTACCGGCCTGAGGCGCGGCGACTTGCTGCGACGGCCAGGGCGTCGCGCTCGACTTCAGCCCCGGCCGGCTCCCGGTCCGTTGTGGCGGTGTCCTGCGATCGGGTGTCGCTGTAGCGTGACGCCGCAGTCTAGGCTGGCGCCGACCTGCCGGCCTGTACCGTCCGATTCGGAGAGTGGCACGTGGCGAACGACGAGCAGCAGCACCCCACCCTGGACACCTCGGTGCCCCAGACCGCCCGGATCTGGAACTACCTGCTGGGGGGCAAGGACAACTTCGCGGTGGACCGGGCGGTCGGCGACCAGATCCTCGTCGGTCAGCCGGCGCTGGCCGAGAACGCCCGGCTGAGCCGCGCGTTCCTGGCCCGGGCGGTGCGCTATCTCGCCGGGGAGGCCGGTGTCCGCCAGTTCCTGGACATCGGTACGGGCCTGCCGACCGCCAACAACACCCACGAGGTCGCCCAGTCGGTGGCCCCGGACAGCCGGATCGTCTACGTCGACAACGATCCGCTGGTGCTCGCCCACGCCCGGGCCCTGCTCACCAGCAAGCCCGAGGGCGCCACCAGCTACATCGACGCCGACATGCACGACATCGACCTGGTGCTGCGGGAGGCGGCCAAGACGCTCGACCTCTCCCAGCCGGTCGCGGTCCTGTTCATGGGCGTGCTCGGCCACGTCGAGCACGACGCCGTCGCCCGGGGCATGGTCGGTAAGGCGCTGGCGGACCTGCCGTCCGGCAGCTACCTCGCCCTGTACGACGGCACCGACACCAGTCCGGAGGTCGTCGAGGCGGCCCGCCTGTGGAACCAGTCCGCCGCGCTGCCGTACCACCTGCGCAGCCCGGCCCGCCTGGCTCAGCTCTTCGACGGCCTGGAGCTGGTGGAGCCCGGCCTGGTCCCGGTCACCCGGTGGCGCCCGGACACCGAGGCACCCGAGATCGACCAGTACGGCGCGGTGGGCCGCAAGCCGTAGGAACCGGCGCTCAGTCCCCGCAGGGGTTGCCGTCGACGCGGCAGTCCTGCGGGGCCGCGTTGATCAGCGTCGCGCCGTGCACCTCGAAAGCCAGCTCGACCGCGCCGCCCGCCGGCACCAGCGCGGTCGTGGTGTCCGGCGTGAACGTCCACACCGGCCCGTCCTGAGCCGCGGTGGCGCCGTCGACCCCGGAGACCCGCAGCGTCGACCGGGGGAGCATCACCGTCACGGTCCAGCCGTCCTTCGCGGCCTTTCCGGGGTTGGCCACCGAGACGGTCATCCGGTAGCCGAGCAGCCCGGCCGTGACCGACGACGTCCGGTACGACGCGGTCAGCGGCACCGGCGCATTCTCGGTGATCGGCACCTTGGACGTGAGCGACGGCGCCGGTGCGGTGGTCACGGTGGTGGGTGCGGTCGTGGTGGCACCCGGCGTCGCCGTCGTGCCGGGCACAGTGGGAGTGGTCGTCACGGCCACGCTCGGCGCTGCCGCCGGGGACTGCGGTCCGGGCAGCGCGGCCGCCCGATCGGGTGGCGGCGTGCCGCCGTCGGGTGCCCGCACCAGGATCACGACCAGCACGGCGGTGCCGGCCAGCGCGGCCAGCACCCCGGCCACCAGCAGATACCGCCCGGCGCCGCGCCGCCCGCCGGCCTCGCGCACCTTGGGGGTCGGCGTCGCGCCGGAGTGCACGGCCGCGACCAGCCGCAGCACCCCGTCCAGGAGCACCACGACCAGGGACCGCCGCGGCCGGGAATCGGTGTCGTTCATCTCAAGCCCTCGGTGAGCGGAAGCCGACGGTGCATCGGACGTCGAAGGTGCTTCGGAAGTCGACAGTGTCCAGCAGGGCGGTCCTCACAGCGCGCGCAGCCCGCTGAGGAGCCGCTGCAGCACGGCGGGGGACGAGCCGCGCCGGACCTCGGCCGGCCGGCCGGTGAGGATCAGGCCCGCCTCGCGCAGCTCACCCAGCAGCAGCCGGGTCGGCCCGATCGGCAGGCCCAGGTGCACCGCCAGCTCGGGCAGCGCCATCGGCCGCCGGGACAGCCGCAGCGCCGCCTGCTGGTCGGCCGACAGCCCGTCCGGGGCGGTGACGCCGGGTGCGCAGTGGATGATCGTGCCGAGCTCGAGATCGTGCGGCACCGTGGTCCGGCCGCCGACCCGGGCGTACAGGCGGACCAGCGGGCCGGCGTCCTCGTCGTACCATGCCTCGTCGGAGATCGTCACGGCTGCATCACCGGCTCCAGCTCGTCCAGCGTCGGGTCGGTGCCGGCCGGCTGCTCCGCCGGGTCGTCCGGGGCCGGGCTGATCAGTGCGGCCGGGACGATCACCTCGGCGGCCAGGCCACCGTCGTCGCCGTTGCGCAGCACCACGGTGATGTCGTGGCGGGCGGCGAACCGGCCCACCGCGTACAGGCCCCACCAGGTGCCGCCGGCCGGCGGGTCGGGATCGTCCATCACCTGGGCCGCGGTGACCAGGTCGTCCTCGTCCATCCCCGGCCCGACGTCGGTCACGGTGACGCGGTATCCGGTGTCCTGTCCCGAGCCGGTCACCCGGACCCGGGTCTCGGCCGGTGCGAACGTCGTCCCGTTCTCGATCAGCTCGGCCAGCAGGTGCATCAGGTCGGTCACCGCAGTCCCGGCCAGCAGGACCGGCTCGACCTGGGAGGTGGACACCCGGCCGTACTCGGCGATCTCGGACGCGGCCCCGCGGACCACCTCGGCGATCGGCACCGGGTTGCGCCAGCGGCGGGCCGGGGTGCCACCGGCCAGGGTGATCGACTTCTCCAGGTTGCGCCGCATCCGGTTGGCCAGGTGGTCGGCCCGGAACAGATCACCCAGCGTCTCGTCGTCCGACTCCCGCCGGGCCAGCGCGTCGAGCAGCCGCAACTGCCGGTGCAGCAGTCCCTGGTTGCGCCGTTCGAGATCGCGCAGCAGCGGCGCGAGCCGGGGCGGCGGGGCGCCGGCCGCCCGGTCGGCGCCCGGACCGCCCGCGCCGCCGGGAGCGGTCGCCCGGTTGCCTGCCCGGCGCGCGACCAGGAGTACGGCGATGACCGCGATCAGCCCGACCCCGCCCACCACCCCGGCCCGCACCACGGTCACGACCGCGTGCCCGGTGGCCGCGTCCGCCGCCGCCCGGGTCCCGCTCGCCTGCAGCTCCCAGAGCCCCGTGTTGACCTGGTTGTACGCCGCGGACCAGTCCGGCTCGCCGCCGGTGCCGGCCAGCAACCGGCTCTCGGCCTCGGCCAGCCGGGTGTCGCCGGCGAGCCGCCGGTACCCGGTCATGGCGGCGGCGGGCAGATCGCTGCCGGCCGCCGCGAACAGGGTGTGCCGCGCCCCGGCCAGCGTCGACAACCGGGCCCGGTCCGCCTCGGTGAGCCCGCCGCGCCGCCCGGCCGCCGCGGCCAGGTGCGCGTCCTGCTCGGCGAGCAGCTCACGGGAGCGGCTCAGCGCCGACAACCCGGCCGCCGACCCGGCCAGCTGGTCGGGGAAGACCGTCGGTGTCCGTACCCCGGCCGGGTCGATCAGCGCGGTGTACGAGCCGACCACCCGGTCCCGCTGCACCTGCGCACCGTCCACCGCGGCCCGTACGCCGGCCAGCCCCTCGGTGCGCCGCAGCAGCTCGTCGGTCTGCCGGGTGGCGTCCGAGTCGGCCAGCCACGAGATCCAGCTGTCCCGGGTGGTCCGCAGCTCCTGCCGGGTCCGGTCGGTACGGGCCCGCTGGGCGGCCAGCTCCGGTCCGGCCGGCGCGTCGCCCGCCGACAGCCGGCGTTCGGCCTCGAGCGCCAGGACCAGCGAGCCGAGCGGCCGGCTCAGGTGGCTCGCGGTGAGCCGCGCCGACATCACCTGCACCGCCTCGGTGAGCGCGGGCACGGCGGCCGCCGCCCAGAGCGTGACCAGCAGGGCCAGGCCGGTGATGACCTTCGTACGCGTGCTCATCGTTGTTCCCCCGTACCGATCAGGGCGCGTAGCCGGGTCAGCAGGGCCTGCCGGTCGGTGACGCCGAGGCGCTGCCGGATGCGGGCCATGTGGTGTTCCACGGTCTTGGCCGAGAGGTAGAGCCGCTCGGCCACCTGCTTGTAGGTGAGTCCGTCCAGGACCAGGGCGGCGACCTCGCGCTCGCGTTCGCTGAGCAGTTGCGGGCCGCCCTCGGTGGCGCGCGAGCGGGTGCCCGCGGCCGGGGTGGACTCGTGCGGCCCGGCGATCCGCTCCTGCAGGGCGCGGGCGCAGTCGAGCAGCAGGGTCATCGCCTTGCGGTCGGCGGTGCGGATCGCCGCCTGGCCCACCAGCCGGGCACCGTCGCCGGCCAGGCCGAGCCCGCTCAGCCGGCGGGCCGCGGCCACCACGGCGTCCGGGTCGGCCGTGTCGGCCAGGACCTCGACCCACTGCGCGGCGGCCTCGGCGACCGCTTCCGTGTACGGGCTGAAGGCGCGCAGGCCGGCCAGCGCCCGCGCGTGCCGTGCCGCCGCGTCGTGGTCCTCGACGAGAACCGCGGCGTGCAACCGGCTCCAGTGCAGCGGTGCACTCCACAGCGGCGGATCGCCCAGCGCGGCCAGCAGCAGGTCCGCCTCGGCCAGGTGCCCGGCGACCCGGTGCTGTTCGCCGAGCCGGGCCGCGGCCACGGCGAGCTCGCCCAGCGGCAGCAGCGTGAACAGGTCGACCGGCTGGCCGATCAGCGCGTGGCAGGCGTCCGGCCAGGCGCTGCGCAGGCCGACCAGGTCGCTGCCGCGCCGGCTCAGCCCGACCTGCAGCGCGGTGGCGAACAACCGGTCCCGCCCGCGCCGGCCGGGCAGGACCGCCGCCCGGGCGTCGCCGATCCGGCCGCGCAGCAGCAGCGTCCAGGCCTGCAGCAGCCGGTGCCGGTCGGCCAGCAGGGTGCCGCCGGTGGCCGCCTGCACGGCACGGGCCAGCAGGGCGTCGGCGGTGTCGAGCTCGGCGCTGTGCAGGGCGATGGTCGCGCCGAGCGCGGCGGGGCTGTCCGGCAGCAGCACGGCCGGTCCGGCCGGCTCCATCATGGTGGCCGCCTGCACCAGCGTGGACAGCGCCGCGGTGGGGGTGCCCCGGACCGACTCGGCCATGCCACGGGCCATCAGCGCCGCGGCCGCGCTCAGCGAGGTCGGCGGCTCCCCGGTGCCCGAGGCGTCCAGCGCCTCGGCGTCGGCCGGCCGGCCGACGCCGATCAGCGCGACCGCGCCGAAGCCGGCGGTGACCGTGGAGGGCGACCACTGGTAGAGGGCCGCGGCCTGGGCGGTCTGCCCGCGGTGGGTGAGCACGGCGGCGGCGACGTACGCCGCCTCGGCCCGCTGCTGCGCGGTGCCGGTCGCCAGGGCCTGATCGGCCAGCCGGGACGCCTCGTCGAGGTCCCCGGCCAGCGCGGTGGCCAGCGCCCGGCGGGCAGCGGTGGTGCGGCCCGCGCCGGCCGCCGCGGCGAACAACCGGGCGGCCAGTTCCGGATCGTCGCCCAGCGCTTCCTCGCCGGCGGCCTCGTAGACCTCGCCCAGCCCGGTGCCCGCGGCGCCCGGCACCAGGCCGCCCGCGGTGTCGCCGGCGTCGCGCAGCAGGGGCCGCACCAGCGGCAGCACCGCGCCGCCCCGTTCGAGCTGCAGGCCGGCCAGACGCCGGCGCACGTCGATCCGGTGCCCGATCGGGCCGAGCGCGGCGATCGCCTGCCGGGCCAGCGGCACGAGCGTGCCGTCGGCGGCCAGCAGCCCGCTCGCCCGGCCGGCGTCGACCAGGCCGGCGACCGTCTCGGCGTCCCGCTCGAGCAGCGCCGCGACGAGGTCGAAGGAGAGCCCGGCGCCGGCCTCCACGGCCAGCAGCAGGGTGCGCAGGTCGGGGTCGAGCTCGTCGAGGTCGGTCGCGAAGGCGCTCAGCGCGGCGACCGGCACCCGGCGGGCGGCGGCGTCGGCGGCGGTGAGCGCCCCGGCCACCCGGGCGACGTGGCGCGGCACCCCACCGGTCCGCTCGGCCACGAAGGCGACCAGGTCGGGGGAGGGGTCCGGGACGACGGCGGCCAGCCGGGCGTGGATCTCCCCGGCGGTGAGCGCGCTCAGCTGCACCGGGCGCCGCGCCCGGCGCAGCACGTCGATCAGGGCCGGCAGGCCGGCCGGGCGCGGCCACGGTCGGTACGCGACCACGATGCGGGCCTCCGGCCGTTCCGCGTACGCCCGCAGCTCGTCCAGCCGCGCCGCGGGCAGCCGGTGCGCGTCGTCGGCCAGCAGCACCTGCTCGCCGGTGGTGCCGGCGGGCCGCCACGGGGTGACCACCGTGACCCCGGCCCGCTGCCAGACCCCGGCCAGCTCCCGCAGCAGCGCCGTCTTGCCGAAACCGCCCGGCGCGCCGACCGTCGCCTGCAGCGGGGCGAAGGGGTCGGCGGCGACCTCGGCGAGCAGGTCGGCGGCGGGCGAACCGGCCACGGCCCCGGCCAATGTCGGTGTGCTCATCGCTCGCCCACCCGCACCGCGGCGACGTCGACCGGCGGCCGCGGTGGCCGGTCCGGCGCGCGGTCGTCCCGGGTGATCTCGGGCCACGACGCGGTCGGCCGGCCCACGACGCCGGACAGCTGACCGTCCGGCCCATGACCGCCCGGCATGTGACCGTCCGGCATGGGACCGCCCGGCACGTGCTCGCCCGGCAGCTGACCGCCCGGCAGTTGACCGTTCGGCAGCTGACCCTGCGGCGGCTGACCCCCGCGTGGCTGGCCGCCCGGCGAGCGGGACGTGATCGCGGTGGAGGGGGCGGCCGGCGGGGCGGGCCGGCGCACCAGCGGCCGGACCGCGAGCGCGGCTCCGGCGGCCACCGTCATCGGCGGATCGGGATCACGCAGCACCGGCACCGGGAACGCCGCGGACAACAGGTCGGACACATGCGGATATACGTCGTCGGAGCCGCCGGCGATCAGCACCGCGCCAAGGTCACCTCGGGTGGCGCCACAGCTGCTCACGGTGTGCAGAGCCAGGTCCACGGTGGACTGGATGACCGCGCGGGCGTCGGCCGGCGTCGCGTCGCGCAGATCGAAGCCGCTGACCTCGGCCAGTTCGGCGCAGCCGAGCAGTTCGAGCCGGCCCGGCCCGTGCACCACGACGACCGAGATCTCGCAGCTGGAGCCGCCGATCCGGTAGGCCAGCAGCATGCCGCCGGCCGCCGGCACCCGGCCCGCGGCCTGGTGGGTCTCGACCACCGCGCGGGCCCGGGTGACCAGCGCGGTCTGCGCCAGGTCGGCCTCGCCCAGCGCCGAGTGCACGAGGTGCAGCCTTCCGTGGCCCCAGACCGACGGGTACGCCAGGGCGATCCGCTCGGGTGGCTCGTCGAGCTGCTGCCAGACCCGGTCGACCACCCAGCGGGCCATCGCCGCGACCAGGCCGTGAGCCGGGAAGTAGTCGTCGCCGAACAGCATCGGCAGGCTGTCGCCGACGCGGTGCAGGTAGCCGCCGACCGAGGTGGCGGCCGGCGAGCGGCCGTGGTCGGCCGGTACGACGTCGCCCTCCGGGGTCATCACCAGTCCTGAGCTGACCGTGCGCGAGCGCAGGCCCAGCGTCACCGGCTGTGCCGGGCCCCAGCCTCCGCCGGCGCCGTCGGTGCGCCGGCAGACGGCGGCCTTGGTGGCGCCGGCGCCGATGTCGATCCCCAGGACGTAGGGCACGTCGTTACTCCTCCATCACCGACGGCCATTACTGCGGATGTGACAGCGCGGTGGGCGTCATTCGGCCGGATAGGTCCACATGTTCGTACCAGAAGACGGCTCGTGGATCGTCCCCCAAAAAATCAAGCCGGCGAATCCCCTAACCCCCTAACGCCGGGCCGGGCGGGATCACCGATCGGCGCGGCGGGACCGGGGGCACCAACCCCGATGCCCGCGCCGGTCACCCTCCGTACGGTTTGCTGCGGTGCCGGACCCCGGTGCCGCACAAGCCCGGTTCTCGAAGGAGCCTCATGGACTCGTCCCCGACGTTGCAGGACTTCGTCCTCAACCTGATCTACGACCCGGCCGCCCGCTCGGCCTTCGAGCTCGACCCGGAGACCGCCCTGCACGCCGCCGGCCTGGGCGACGTCACCGCGGCCGACGTGCAGCAGGTGATCCCGCTGGTGGTCGACTCCGCCCCGGTCACCGGCCTGTTCGGCGTGACCGGCGCCGACGACCTCACCACCGGGGTGGCCAACCTGGACGTCGCCGGCGCGGTGTCCCAGCTGCAGGCGATCACCTCGCAGGTGGCCGTCATGCCGGGCCAGGTCGCGGGCGATCTGAACGTCGCCAACACGCTGGCCGGCGTCAACGCCACGGTGCTCACGGTGGCCGGTGACGACGTGGTCGGCGGCTCGGTGCTGTCGGGCAACTCGCTCGGCCTGGCCGGGATCGGTGGCGGCGTGACCGCGGCCGTGCCGGTGGACGTCGGCGGGCTGTCCGCGGGCAACGACCCGGGCCTGCACCTGGACAACACTGTGGTGGCCCCGGTCGAGCACAGCGTGACCAACGTGGTCAGTGGCGTGGACCACGTGGTTCCCGGCACCGACGCGGGCCCGGTCGGCATTCTGGACGGTGGCCTGGGCACGGTCACGAATCTGCCGGCCTCGATCTCGCTCGATCACGCGCCGGACCTTGACGTCGCCGGGGTCGGCGGGGCAACCTCTTCGGTCGGGTCCCTGATCAAGCCGGACCTGGACCGGGTCCTGCCGCACGACCCGGTTCAGGGCCTCGACAGCACCCTGAGCAGCGTCGGCAGCGCCGGGCACGACGTCACCAGCGGCGTGCTGCACAGCGTGACCAACCCGGCGGAGGACAGTGAGCCGTCGCACGGCCTGCTGGGCGGGCTGCACCCGTAAGGCACGCGGCGCCGGTCCGGGGTCGGGCGACACGACGACGAGAGACTGGGCGGGAACGGATGACGAGCTGGGAGACCGGACCCACGGCCTATGCGGGTCCGGCCTCCCTCGTCCCGCAGTCCCCGGTCCCGGCCCGGCAGGCCGAGCCCGATCCGCTGCGGGCGGCCGGCGCCCTGTGGTGGCTCGACGTCCTCGACTCCACGATCCGTACGTGCGGCACGCACGGCCGGTCCGAGGTCGCCGAGTGGCTGTCGCGCCGGCGGGCCCAGCTGCTGCGTCCCGAGCTGCGGGTGCTGGTCGTCGGCGCCGCCCACCAGGGCAAGAGCCAGCTTATCAACGCACTGATCAACGCCGGGGTGTGCGCGGTGGACGCGCCGGGCGGCACCGTGGTGCCGGCCGTGGTGCATCACGCCGAGTCGCCGGCCGCGCAGCTGATCCGCCGCGGGTCGCCGAGCGCCGAGTGGACGGCCGAGGTCGGCCTGCAGGACCGCGTCCCGCTCGGCCTGGAGGCCCTCGACGCCGCGATCACCGAGGCGGCGGCCCGGTTCCCGGCCGGCACCCCGGTGCACGCCGACATCGCGGTGCCCCGCACGCTGCTGGCCGGCGGGCTGGTGCTGATCGACACCCCGGCGCTGCCCGGCCTGCCCGCGTCGGCCGAGCGGGCGCTCGGCCGGGCCAGTGATCTGGCCACCTACGCCGGGGCCGACCTGGTGCTCTACACCTGCGAGGCGGGCCGCGAGCTCACCGACGCCGAACTGGCCGTGCTGCAGGAGCTGGCGCGCTTCTTCCCCGGCCTGCTCGTGGTCTTCACCAAGACCGACTACGCGATCGACTGGCGGCGCAACCTCGCCGACAGCCGCACCCGGCTGGCCCGGGCCGGTGTGCCGGCGGCCACCACCGCCGTGTCCGCCACCCTGCGGCTGCACGCGCTGCGGGCCGGCGACACCGCGCTCAACAACGAGTCGGGCTTCACCGACCTCATCGTCCACCTGCAGCAGATGGTGGCGGCCAAGCCCGACCGGCTGGCCCGGGACACGGTCAGCCGGCTCGGCCGGATCGCGCTCGAGGAACTGGCCGGCCCGCTGCGCGACGAGCTGACGGCCCAGCAGAACGCCGGGCTGCCGGACGCGGTGGCCCGGCTGCACACCACCCAGCGCCGCCTCGACGACCTGCGCAAATGCGCGGTCCGCTGGCAGAACACCCTCTCCGACGAGGTCGGCGACCTGATGTCGGACATCGAGCACGACCTGCGGGAGCGGATCCGGGCGGTGCTGGCCGAGTCGGACGAGTACTTCACCACCGCCGACCCGGCCAAGGCGTGGGACGAGTTCGAGCCCTGGCTGCGCCAGGCCCTCACCGACCTGACCGGGACCAGCCTGAGCTGGCTGGCCGAACGCATCGAGTGGATGGCCCGCCGGGTCGCCGACCAGTTCCCGCCCGAGGTCGGCGAGGTGCTCCCGCCGTCCGCGCTCGTCACGGCCGACGAGCGGGCGGACGGGGTGCCCGGGCTGGACGCGCCGCCGGTCGCCAAGTTCACCCCCGGGCAGAAGCTGTTCATCGGCCTTCGCGGCTCCTACGGCGGGGTGATCATGTTCGGCCTGGCCACCAGCCTGGCCGGGATGTCGCTGATCAATCCGATCTCGATCGGCGGCGGCGCGCTGTTCGGCGGCAAGACCATCCGCGACGAGAGCAAGTCGCTGCTCAAGAAGCGGCAGGCGGAGGCCCGGACCGCCGTGCAGCGCCACGTCGACGACATCTTCGTGGGGCTGAACAAGGAGGCGCGCGACACCGTACGCCGGGCCCAGCGCGCGCTGCGTGACCACTTCACCGCGGTGACCGAGGACCTGCAGGAGATCGTGATGGAGTCGCTGCGCAACGCCAAGGCCGCGGCCGATCAGGACGTCGCTGCCCGCGAGCAGCACGCCCGGCGGCTCCAGCAGGAGCTGGCCGTGCTGGTCCAGCTGCACTCCCAGGCCCGCGCGCTGGGCGGCCGCGGGTGATCGACGAGGAGGAGCTGGAGCAGCGCACCTACCGCCTGCTGAACGAGGCGGCGCACATCTACCGGGGCAACCCGCCGGCCGCCGCGCTGCTGCGCTCCACCCTCGACCGGCTGGCCGACCCGCTGCGGCTGGCCGTCACGGGTCCGGCCCGGTCCGGCGTCTCCACTCTGGTCAGCGCGCTGATCGGGGAGGATCTGGCGCCGGTGGAGCTGCCCGGTGAACGGCCGGCCAGCGTCACCTACCGCGACGGCACCCAGCCGCGGGCCTGGTGGCAGGACGAGCGCGGGACGCCGTACGAGATCCCGATGGTCCGCACCGCGCACGGCCTGCGGATGGCCCCGGACGCCCGGCACGCCCGCCGCCCGGACGGCGCGTCCCGCGCCGTCATCGAGTGGCCGAGCCGGGTCCTGCGCCGCACCGAGCTGATCGACACCCACCTGCCGCTGCCGCAGGCGCTGCGGACCGCCGACGCGGTCCTCTACGTCACGCCGCACCTGGGCGAGACCGACCTGCAGGCGCTGCAGGCGTCGCGGGGCATCCGCGGCCCCTCGGTCTTCCCCGTGCAGACCATGATCGTGCTGTCCCGGGCCGACGCCACCGGCGGCGGCCGCACCGACGCTCTGCTCACCGCCAAGCAGGCCGCGCGGCGCCGCCGCCGCGAGCCGCGGATCGGCGCGCTGTGCCAGGACGTCCTCGCGGTCTCGCCGCTGATCGCGGCGGCCGCCCGCACCCTGCGCGACGACGAGTTCCGGGCGATCGCCACGATGGCCGCCCTGCCGCGTGCCGCGGCCGAACCGCACCTGCTCTCCACCGACCGGTTCACCGCCGCCGATGCGCTGCGCCCGGTCGCCGCCCAGCAGCGGGCCCAGCTCCTGCAGCGCTTCGGCCTCGGCGGCATCCGGCTGGCGATCACCCTGGCCCGCACCGGCTGCGACAACGCGGCCGCGCTCGGCGAGCGCCTGCAGGAGCACAGTGGCCTCAAGGAGCTGCAGGCCTCGATCGCTGAGCTCTTCACCGCCCGCCGGGCCGCGCTGCGGGCCCGCTCGGCGCTGACCACCCTGGACCACCTGCTGCGCACCCAGCAGGTGCCGCCGGCCGTCCACCTGCTGGCCGAGCTGGAGCTGCTGCTGGCCGACGCCCACGAGTTCCGCGAGCTGCGCCTGCTGGCGGCGCTGCGCTCGGGCCGGGTCAACCTGCCCCGCGAGCACGCGGTCGACGCCCGGCGCCTGCTCGGCGGCTCGGGCACCAGCCTGGGGGAGCGGCTGGGCATGTCCCCGGAGGCGACCGCGGAGGACACCTGGACGCAGGCCCACGCCGCCGCCGAGCGGTGGCGCGAGCAGGCGCAGGGGCCGGGCCTGCCGCCGGCCCAGCGCCGGGCCGCCGAGGTGGTGCTGCGCAGCTGCGACATGATCCTGGCCGGCCTGGACAGCATGGCGGCACCGGTCGGCCCGGGCGGGTACGCCTGACCCCGGCACGGGCGGCGTCGGCCGCAGACCTCGGTCGTGGCCCGGCCCCCGATGGTGCTGCCCGGCCAGTACCGCATCGCCGGACGTGACCGCGACCCGGACCGCCCGCAGCATCACCGTCTCGGTCCGGGCGGCGCTGCGGGCGGAGCATCGGTTCAGCCGGGTTCGTTGCTCTGTTCCACCGCCCGGGGACGCGTTGCCCGCCACCTTCCGTCGTCCAGTGGACGGGATCGCTGGGCGAGCCGCAGGAGCGCGGCGACGGCGTTGTCGTCGAGGGACGCTCCGCTGTAGCCGATGTAGGCCACCACCCCCGGCGCCGGCTCCCAGGCGAGGGAGCCGTTGCCGCCCATGACCGGCGACACCACGGCCGGCCGGCCGCCGACCTGCCCGGCGGCGGTGCCCGTGACCGCGTACAACTGGTCCTCGAACCCACCACCGCGGGCCACCCCGGTGTAGGTGATGCCGCCGCCGAGCGCGGCCTGTTCGCCCAGCTCGGCGCTGCCGTAGCGGATCTCGTGGATGGTGGGTGGCCGGTACGGCCCGCTGCCGGCCACCGCGTGACCCGCCGGCGGTTCCGGCACCACCGGCCGGCCACCGGCGACGCTCGTGCGTGCCGCGATCGCGATCAGCGCGGGCTCGGGCAGGTCGCCCCGGACCCGGGCGTACGCACCGCCCACCGGCCAGGTCACCGTGCCCGGCCCGGCCTTACCTTCGGTCCCGCCGACCTGCACGGTGCGCGCGCCCGCGGGCGGTGCGGCGACCGGGAAGGTCACCACGGCGCCGAGCCGGCCCAGCGAGCCGTCGCGGCGGCGGACGACCACGGTCCACGGCCCGCGGCCGGCCGTCGGGTCGCGGCGGTCCAGGCCGCCGCCGGCGGCGCAGTCGATGATCATTGCCACCGGCACGGCGGTCACCGTGGGGCTCGGTGACGGGCAGGACGGGGCGGCGGCCCGTGGCACCGGGCTGGATGTCGCGGACGGGACCGGCGCGCCACGGTGGTCGAGGGCGAACGCCACCGTCCCGGCCGCCACGGCCGACAGCACGACGAAGGCGGCCACCATCAGTCGCCGGGACGGTCGCCGCGGCGGCTCGCCCGGACCGAAGGTGACGATGTCGGTCACCGGGTCAGTATGCGCGGCCGACGCTCGTCCCACCGCCGGCACACGCTTGCTTTTCAGCGTCGGCGGACGCTGCTTCCGGAGCCGGACGGGCCCGGATCAGTATCCCGACCCCGGTGCGGCCTGCGCATAGTCCGGGCAGCGCTCGGCTCAAGCGGGCGCTGCGGTGCCGAAGGACGAGAAGAGCCGGTCGCTCATCAGCTCAGCGCCGCACTGGCGGCCCGCAGGTCCTTCAAAGCCGCCAACGTGTACGGCGCAAGGTCGTCGCCGGTGTCCGGGTCGCCCTCGGACCACTCGGCGTATCCCCGCTTGAAGGCCAGCATACCCAGCTCGCCCGCAAGGGCCGCGGTCGGGTCGGGCACTCCGCGGGCGATGAGGGCAGTCGTCATGGCGGCCGCCAGGCTGACGCTCTTGAGGGCGTCGCGCTCCTGCAGCTCGGTGCTGGCGGCGACGGCTGCCTTCAGGCGAGGGCCGAGCTCGCGGTTGGCGGGGCCCAGCGCGTTCGAGGCGCGTTCGAGGCCGGCGGCGATCGCCTCCAGCGGGCTCGCGCCGGGCGGCGCTTCGGCGATGCCCTCGGCCAGGAGCCGGCTCAGCGTCTCCTGGCCGGCGACCAGGAGCTCGCGCTTGTCCGGGAAGTGCCGGAAGAAGGTGCTCTTGGTGACCCCGGCGCGCTCGGCGATCTGGGTCACCGTCGTGGCGTCGTAGCCCTGCTCGGTGAAAAGGTCGACGGCCGCCATGACGAGTCGTTCGCGCGCGCCTGGTTCCCATCGGGCCATGGACCCATCCTAGGCGACGGGACTTGTGTCCCATCACTCTGGTAGGGTCATGGGACAAGAGTCCCATCACTGAGGGAGAGTTCCATGCGCGTCTTCGTCACCGGTGGCACCGGCCTGATCGGGTCGGCCGTCGTCACCGAGTTGCTCACCCACGACCACACCGTGCTGGCGCTCGCCCGTTCGGACGCCTCCGCGGCGGCTGCCGAGGCGGCCGGCGCCGAGCCGCTGCAGGGAGGGCTCGCCGATCTCGACGTCCTGCGCGCCGGCGCCGCGCGGGCCGACGGGGTGATCCACCTGGCGTTCAGCCACGACTTCAGCACTGCCGAGGCCGTCACGCGGGCGGTCGCCGAGGAGAACGCCGCCGTCGCGGCCCTGGGTGAGGCACTCGTCGGCAGCGAGCGCCCGTTCGTCACCGTCTCGGGCACCCCGTACGTCCCGGGCCGGGCCTCCACCGAGGCCGATCCACTCTCGACCGAAGGACTGGTCGGCGGGCGCAGCCGGGGTGTCCTGGCAGTCCTGGACCTCGCCGCCCGCGGGGTCCGGAGCGCGGCCATCCGGTTGCCGCGCACAGTGCACCACCAGGGCAAGGGCGGATTCGCCGGCATGCTGACCGACATCGCGCGCCAGACCGGGGTGTCCGGTTACCCGGGTGACGGCACGCAGCGCTGGCCGGCTGTGCACGCGCTCGACGCGGCGGTCCTCTTCCGGCTGGCCCTGGAGCAGTCGCCGGCCGGGAACGCCTGGCACGCCGTGGCCGACGAGGGTGACGCGGTGCGGGACATCGCCACGGTCATCGGCCGGCGGCTGGGACTGCCGGTCCAGGCGGTGCCGCCGGAGACGTACGGCCCGCTCGGCGCGATCTTCGCCACCGACCAGCCCGCATCCAGCGCCCACACCCGGGAAGCTCTGGCCTGGAAGCCGGTCCACCCGAGCCTGCTGGAGGACCTGGAGAACCTGCAGCCCTGACGCTATTGCCCGGGCAGGCTCACCAGATCGCGGCCCAGAGTGGTGGCCCGGTGCACGATCGCACCGCCCTCCCGGCGACTGGAGATCAGCCCGGCGGCCCGCAGCGCGGACAGGTGCTCCGAGGACGACGACACACTGATGCCGGCCTGTCGCGCGATCGTCGAGGTGGTGTGCCGGCCGGGCCGGGCGGCCTGGATCAGCACCGCGCTGCGGGTCCGGCCGAACAGCCCGGCCAGTGCGGCCGCGCCGGCCGGCGGGCTGTCCAGCTCGGCCGGCGGCTCGACCGGATACACGACCAGGGCGGGCCGTCGCGGTGCGACCAGGACACGGGGCCGGGGACCGGCGAACGGCGACGGCACCAGCAGCAGCCCGTGCCCGTCGAGGCGTACCTCACCGTCCTGCCAGGCGTCGACCTCCAGCACCGGCGCCCGCCAGCGGATCCCGGGGTGCAGGCTCGCGAGCACGCCGTCGGCCCCCGACAGCGCGTAGCGGCTCGCCACCTCGCCGACGAGCCGGCGATGGGCGCGGTGCAGCGCCGGCCAGTCCGGCGCCAGCACCTGGTCGAAGTACGACCGCATGGCCGCGACCAGCGTGTCCAGTACCACGGGGTCGGCGGCGGCGAACCGGCGGCGGGCGGCACTGACCGTGATGCGGGCGTACGCCGCCGACACCTCCGAGCGGACCCGGCGCGCCGGCGTCGAGCGGATCGCGTCCAGCCCTTCCTCGATCGAGGCCAGACCCTCCCACGGCGTCATGAAGTCCGGCACGAAGCCCTGCGGCGGCAGCAGATGGTGCAGCGGGCGCAGCGCCGGCGTGGCTGTCGCGACCCGGGACGCGAGGGCCGGCAGGGAAGCGGCCACGGACTGCTGGCGCAGGGCCTGGCTGGCGAGCAGCACCGTGCCGGCCGGATGCAGCCGGTCGGCGAACCGGATCTGCGTGAGGTCTGCGGGTCCGAGCCACAGGCGCACCATCCGGACAGCTTGCCACGCCTTTCGGCGACGGCCGAAACCGTTGACCGGCCGGCAGCCGTGGCCGACTCTGCTGGCGTGGCGGTCGGGCAGAGACGGGGGCAGCGGTGCGGCGTACGGGTTTGATCATGGGTCTGGTGTGCGGACTGCTGCTGGCCGGATGTGGCGGTGAGCCGGCGCCGGCCCAGCGGTTCGTGGCGGGCGACCACACGCTGACGCTCGACGTCGGTGGCAGACAACGCTCCTACCTGCTGCACGTGCCGCCCGGTTACCGCGCGGACAAGCCGGTGCCGCTGGTCGTCGCGCTGCACTTCTATCCGGGCTCCGGCGCGGCGCTGCGGGACATGATCGGGATGGACGCCAAGGCCGACGAGCACGGGTTCCTGGTCGCGTACCCGGACGGGGTCGCCGGCGGCTTCAACGCGCTGGTCTGCTGCGGCGCCGAGGACGACGTCGCCTTCCTCCGGGCGCTGACCGCGCGGCTGATCACCGACTGGCGGGCCGACCCCGCCCGGGTGTACGCCACCGGCATCTCCAACGGCGCCGACATGAGCTTCCGGGCCGCGGTCGAGGCGACCGGGGTGTTCGCCGCGATCGGGGCGGTGAGCGGCGGGTTCGGTGGCCCCCGGGTGCAGGCGGCCGGCTTCGCTCCGGACGAGCCGGTCTCGGTGGTGACCATCATCGGCGCCCGGGACCAGTACTACGACGTCTTCCAGGCCGGCTTGAAGACCTGGCGCGAGCGCCTGCGCTGCCGGCCCGTCGAGGCCCCGCCGGGTGGTGCGAAAACCGTGACCCGGTCCAGCGCCCGCTGCGCCGACGGCAGCGACGTCGAGGTGTACGTCGTCACGGACATGGGACATTCCTGGCCCGGAGCGAAACAGGGGCAGCTGGCCCTGCCCGGAGCGCCGATCGTGGCGACGGACATCCTCTGGGACTTCTTCGCCGCCCATCCCCGCCTCGGCGCCTGACGACGCCCCTACAGCTGCGCCGCCGTGCGGACGAGCGCGGCGACCGCCCGGGAGCGGCTGTGCGCGGGCCAGGCCAGCACGGTGGTGACCGGCGAGGAGTCGGTCAGCGGGATGGCGGCGTGCGCGCCCCACAGCCACGAGCGGGCGGAGGCACAGATGACCGCCATGGTGTGCCCGAGGGCGATCAGCTGGGCCAGCTGCGACAGGTCGTGGATCTCGGGGCCCGGGCCGGCCTCGTACGTGCCGTCCTGGCGGGGCCACCGGGCGACCGGCAGATCCGGCACGTCCTCGAGGTCGGCCATGAGCAGCGAGGTGCGCGCGGCCAGCGGATGCGCGGCGGGCACGACGGCGACCTGCTGCTCGGTCAGCACGTCCTCGGTGTCGAACCCGGCGAGGGCGTCGAAGGGCCGCTGCATGAACGCCACGTCGGCGCGCCCGTCGCGCAGCATCCGCGCCTGGTCGCCCATGCCGCACAGCACCACGTCGATCTCGGCGGCGTCCGGTTCGGCGGCGTGCGCGTCGAGCAGCTTGCGCAGCAACTCGTGGTTCGCTCCGGCCTTGGTCGCGAGCGTCAGGCGGTTGGTGGAGGCCGCGGCGCGACGGGTACGGCGGGCTGCCGCCTCGGCGCTGTCGAGGATGGCGCGGGCCTCGTCGAGCAGCACCTGACCCGCGCCGGTGAGCGTGACGCCGCGGCGGTCGCGGTCCAGCAGTCGCACCCCGAGGCGGCGTTCGAGCTGCTGGATGGCCCGCGACAGCGGCGGCTGGGCGATGCCGAGGCGCTCGGCCGCCCGGCTGAAGTGCAGCTCCTCGGCGACCGTGACGAAGTACTTCAGCTCGCGGGTCTCCAGCGTGTCCACCGCGCAACGATACTGCGGTGATACCGGTGGGGTATGACAGCGAACCGCAATGGTGTAAGGGCGGGCCGGAGCGCCGAGCGAACATCGGCGTCATGAGCGACAAGCAGACCGCGCTGGTGACCGGCGCGAACAAGGGACTCGGGTACGAGATCGCCGCCGGGCTGGGCGAGCGGGGCTACCGCGTGGCGGTGGGTGCCCGCGACCGGGCCCGGGGCGAGGCGGCGGTGCAGAAGCTCCAAGCCGCCGGCGTGGACGCTTTCGCGGTCGCGCTGGACGTCACCAGTGACCGCAGTGTGACCGAGGCGGCGGAACTGATCGCGCGCCAGGAAGGGCGGCTGGACGTTCTCGTCAACAACGCCGGCATCTCGGGGGAGACCGGACCGGGGTGGGTGCAGGATCCGACGACCCTCGACCTGGAGGTCGTCCGCGAGGTCGTGGAGACCAACGTGTACGGCGTGATCCGGGTGACCAACGCGCTGCTGGCGCTGCTGCGGCGCTCGCCCTCGCCGCGCATCGTCAACGTCTCCAGCAGCGTCGGATCGCTGACGTGGCAGTCGGATCCGGCCGTCGACGTCGGCCCGGTCATGGCCGCCTACTCGCCCACCAAGACGTACCTCAATGCCGTCACCGTGCACTACGCCCGGCAGTTCGCCGGCACGGGCATCCTCATCAACGCCGCCTGCCCGGGCCTGGTCGCGACCGACTTCACGGGCTTCTCCGGCCGGCCGGCCGGGGAGGCGGCGGCGACGCCGGTCCGGCTCGCCACCCTGCCCGACGGCGGCCCGACCGGCTCCTTCTTCAACGACGACGGTGTCGTGCCCTGGTGACGCGAGTGGCGCGGCGGCCCGGAGGCCGCCGCGCCACGAGGTGCGGTGTCAGGAGATGGTCGGCATCAGCTTGTGCGGCAGCTGATCGTCGGCCAGGTCCAGTTGCCGTTCGCCATCACCGTCACACCGAAGTTGTTGCCGTTGCCGTTCGGTCTGGCGGTGACGCTTCCGCTGGTGCCGGTGACCGCGGCGTTCCAGCTGTTCTGAATGCTCTGCCCGTTGTTCATGTTGAGCGTGACGGTCCAGTTGCTGGCGTTGCTGACCGCGACGTTGAGGTTGAAGCGGTCACCGAACTGCTCGCCGGCCGAGATCGTCGCGGTGCAGTTGCCGCCCGGGTTGTTGGGCGGCGGGGTGGTCGGGTTACCCGGGTTGCCGGGGTTGGAGCCGCCGCCCTCGCTGACGGTGATGTCGGAGCTGCCGCTGCTCTGGTAGCCCTCGGTCGCCATGATCTGGTAGTCGTGCCGGCCGAGGTTCAGGCCGGCGCGGGCCCAGGCGTCGAAGTGGTTGCCGACGGTGATGGTGCCACTGCTGCGCTTCTGCTGGCGGACGCTCCAGAACTGGTAGAACGTCGAGTTGTTGCCCTCGATCGACGGCTTGTTGACCCGCTGGCTGCGCAGGATGTCGTAGGTGCCGCCGTCGGTCGTGACCGTGCCCAGCCGGGTGGCGCCGCTGCTCGGGTTGTAGCTGCCGAAGTTCTCGACGATGTAGTACTCGATGAGCGGGCTGCGCGTCCATCCGTACAGGGCGAGGTAGGTGTTGTTGTTACCCGGGTTGTAGCTGCCCGAGTAGGTGACCGTCCGGCGGCTGCCGGTGGCCCAGCCCTTGCCGCCGACCCAGTTGTTGGTGCTGTTGCCCCATCGGCTGGAGTAACGGCCGTTCTCGCGCAGCGTCATGCTGGCGTCGCCGCTGTCCTTCCAGAACGAGAAGTAGTAGCCGTTGTGGGTGCCGACGGTGTTCGAGCTGACGGTGCGGTCGGCCTCGGCGAATGCGCTGGGGGCGGCGATCACCGTGCCGCCGGTGGCCAGCACTGCGGCGCACGCGACGCCGAGGAGCATGCGCATGCGCCGTCTCCTCGGTGGGGTGGGGATGTCGTTCATGTAGGTGCTTCCTCCTCGTGACGGCACGCGATGGTGGGACCGGTCGTCCTGCACGACCGGGGGGAGTGGTCGCGGGTCGTTCGACGGTTATTGAGCTCCGTCGATGGCGACGGTAGGCGGCCGGTCGACCACTTGTCAAAACTTTTCCGAAACATTCCGGAAACTTGTTCGCGCCGACGGACTTACCGCAGGTGAAGCGTTCTGCTGGCCAGTACTCCCCAGCTCACCGAGCCGGCGCTGAGGCCGTCACCTCGGCGCGCCGGTCAAAGGATCATCGATCCGGACATGAGCTGGCGAAAGATCCGGGGTTCTTCCGGATGGCGCTAGGCGGGAGCGAGCACGGCCCGCCGGGACCGGGACGCCGGACGGTGCCGGAGGGCCGGCGCCAGATGACGTACGGCGCCGGCCCGCACGACGGCGACGGCGGTCTCCTGCCGCAGGCTGTCCCGGGTGGCGACGGCGAGGCGGGCATCGTGCCGGGCCGCCTTCTCGGCCATGACCGCCCGCTGGTGGAGGGCCCGCCGATGCGCGGCCACGGCCTGCTGCACGGCGCGTTCCTGCTCGACCGGGTGCAGCCACGGATTCCAGCCACCGTGCCCGGCGAGCGCCTCAGCCGCGGCGCCGGCCGGCAGGTCACCGCGGTCGACGGCGGCGCCGAGCGCCCGGTGCAGGAAGCGCTCGCGGTCGGCGTACTCGGCCGGGGTGCGGGCGGCCGGCATCGCGAAGGCGGACGCGGCCCGCAGGACCGCCAGCCGCTGCTCGGCGTCCTGCCACTCCTGCCACGCGGTGGCCGTGTGCTCCTCGCTCTGCCGGCAGTGCTCGCGCCACTGGGACGCCACCCGGGCGGCGCGTCCGGCCGCCACGACCAGCTCGTCGGCGTAGCGCACGGCGTGCTCGGCATCCCGCCGGCGCCGGGCCCGCTGCTCGCGCCGGCGGCGCAGATACGGCACGGCGTCCAGCACCACCAGATGGGGATCCCGTACGCCGTCGACACCGGCCAGCGCCAGCACCGACAGGGTGGCCGCCAGCAGCAACGTCACCCAGATCGCCAGCGGGGCCGGCTCGGTCAACAGCATTTCCGCTACCACGTTCATGGTCAGAGAAGTCCCTCGATAGGTGCGGGAGTCGATGGGTCGGCAGCGCACTGCGGCCCACGGCCGGGGCAGACGGGAACGCCCGGCTAGAGGGCGGGAAGCAGGACTACCGGGGGCGGACCGCTGCCCGCCCGGGCGGATCGTCAGACAGACACGGCGGGCGGCGCACGGGCGGCGCGGACCGCGACCACCAGCTGCGTGCGCAGAACGCGCGTACGGCAGGCGGCGAGAGGATCACGGTGGACGACTTCCACCGGTGCGGGCAGCGGCTCGGCCGCCGCGGCGACATGCTCGGCCGCGGCGTCGCTGTGCCAGGTCGCCCCGGCGGACGCGATGGTGCCGGGACCAGCCTGGTCGACGGTGAGCGGCGGTGCCGAGAGCCCGGCGATCAAGGCCAGCAGAATTGCCAGCAGAGCGGGCAACGAGGGCCGCGTACCGCGGGTCGCCTCCGTCGCCATGATCTCAAGGTACGGTCCCGGCCTGCGCGGGGGAGGCGACACGCGCGGCCGCATCAGCCGTTCGTGGACCTCCGCGTCCGCTCCCGGCCTGGTCAGGCGGGCCGGGTCAGCCCCTCGGCGGTGGCGGCGATCATGCGGGTGAGCGTGGGCCGGAACGGCGGGAAGACGCGAGCGATCTCGGGCTCGCGCTCGTAGAGCTCGCGCAGCGCCTGCGGGGGCCGGGTCAGGGGGAACAGCTTGGCCACGAAGGCGCTGGCCGCCATGACCAGGGCGGCACCGTCCGTCGGGGGCATCGGCGGGCACGCCGTGGCGATGCCCCGGCCGAGCCGCATGTAGGTGTCGATCGCCCACAGCTTGTACTCGCGCAGCACCGCCATGGAAACGTTGTGTTCCAGCATCGTCTCCGCGTGCGTGGTCAGGTCGCAGTACAGCGGCCGGTCGGCGTACGCGTCGGCGAGGGCCGAAGCCGTCGCGGCGGTGCCCACCGCGCCCTGCAGCGCGGCACCCACGGCGGCCGCCCAGTCCGCACCTTCCTGCATGGTGAGCCGCAGGTAGATCTCTTCCCGGGTGCCGAAGTAGCGCAGCACGTTGGACTTGGCCAGCCCCACCGCCGTACCGATGTCACCGAGGCTGACCCAGGCGACCCCGGAGCGCTGCGCGAGCTCGGCGGCGGCGCCGAGGATCGCCTCGCGCCGCTGGTCCTTCTGGTCCGGGCGCCGGGCCCGCTGGAATGGCGCCTGCATGCCAGGAATCTAGCCGACGCCGTAGCGGAACGACGTTCTCTTGTTAACGGTACGGCGTTCTGTTAGCGTCTCGGCCGGATCGATCAACCCCCTGATCGGAGTGATGGATGACCCCCGCCGGTACCGGCCTCGCCCAGACCGTGGACGCCTTCGTGGCCGCCTTCAACGAGCCCGAACCCGACCTGGACAAGGTGATGTCGTTCTTCGCCGACGACGCCACGTACCTGCCCGGCAAGAAACCCGAGCGCCGTGGCCTGGCAGCCATCCGGGCCGAGTTCGCACCGCAGTTCGCGGGCCGTTTCGGCGCCATGACCTTCGACGTGTACGACCGCGTGATCGACGAGCCGCACCGCCGCGCCACGATCCGGTGGGTGTGCCGGCTGGACCTCACCGGCGCGCACGGGCGCCGGGCCATGCCGATGCTGCGCTGGTTCGCCCGCGCCCGCTACGGCGGACGGGTGCAGTGGCACGGCCTGGACGTGTTCCATTTCGCCGCGGACGGGCGCATCAGCGGCAAGTTCACCTATGCGACGTTCCGCCTGCCCCGGTGGGAGGCGGGTGACGGCGCGCGACAGTGAGCGACCGCCGAGCCCGAGAGCTCGGCGGTCGCAGGGGGACGAGGCCGTCAGTGCGAGTCGGTGCCCGGCTCGGCCGTGGTCCCGTCCTTCGTCCCGGTCGTGGTCTTGTCCTTGGCCGCGAGACGGGTCCCGGCCGGGGTCTCGTCTTCGGCCTTGAGACGGGTCCCGGCCGCGGTCTCGTCCTCGGCCTTGAGACGGGTCCCCGCCGGGGTCTCGTCCTTGGCCTCGTGATGGGGTCCGGCCGGGGTCTCGTCGGCCTCGTGCCCGGTCCCGTGTGCGGCCTTGCGGCGGTGCACCGTAACGGTCATGACCGCCACGATCAGCGCGCCGACGATCAGCCCGAGGATGGCGCTGGCCACCGTGTTGACCAGCCAGCCGACGAGCCCGCCGAGCGCGCCCGTGGCGTCGTGGGCCGCTTCCTCCACGTGGTGCACGGCGTCGTAGAGCACGTGCAGGCCGAGCTCGTCCGTGCCCACCAGCAGGATGTGCCCGCCGACCCACAGCATCGCGGCGGTGCCGAGCACCGTCAGGCCGGTGAGGACCAGGGGCATGGCCTTCACCAGGCCGCGGCCGAACGCGGCGACGGCTCCGGAACTCTGCGACAGGCGCAGCCCGGCGTCGTCCATCTTGACGATCAGGGCCACCGCGCCGTACACCGCGACGGTCATCACGATCGCGACGACGGCCAGGATGGCCAGGCGCGACCAGAACGGCTCGTCGATCACCTCGTTCAGGGTGATGACCATGATCTCCGCCGACAGGATCAGGTCGGTGCGCACCGCCCCGGACACCAGCGTCTTCTCGTCCGGTGTCCCCTGCTCGCCGGCGCCGTGGGCGTCGTGGTGGGCGATCCTGGCCCACACCTTCTCCGCGCCCTCGTAACACAGGTAGGCGCCGCCGAGCATGAGGATCGGGGTGAGCAGCCACGGCACGAACTGGCTGAGCAGCAGCACGGCCGGCAAAATGATGAGGAACTTGTTGCGCAGTGACCCCAGGGCGATCCGTTTGATGATCGGCAGCTCGCGTTCGGCCGCCAGGCTCCGGACGTACTGCGGCGTCACCGCGGCATCGTCGATGACGACGCCCGCTGCCTTGGCGCCGGCCTTCGCGGCGGCCACCCCGACGTCATCGATCGACGCGGCGGCCGCGCGGGCCAGCACCGCCACGTCGTCCAGCAGGGCTACGAGTCCACCGGCCAAGAGAAGTTCCTTCCGAAGCTGAGCTGCGAGCGTGTCGGGTTCATTCTCGCCCACGTCCCCGCGCGCGGCATGCCGCCGTCCGGCAACTCGTTCTGTTCGTGCTGGTAAGCGCTGTCATCTGCGGGTCTGCGACAGCTCTGACCGCCCCGCCGGGCCGCCCGGGAGCGACAGCCCGATCGGGGGCAAGGTTCGAGCCCCCGTCGCGTCAGCCGGCCGGGACTGCCTCCGGCCCGTACCCCGCCGCAGGCGCAGTGCGACGCGGTGCGGGAAGGAACCGGCTGAGCTCCCCGGCCCGGACGGCGGCGGCGCGCGCCTCGTGGCGCAGGCTGCCGGCGTCGCGATGGGCCCGCTCGGCGTCGTGCCGCGCGGCCCGCTCCGCGGCGACCGCCTGCTCGTAGCGCTGCCGCAGCCACGCGGCCGACGCCCGCGCGATCACGAGGTCCTGCTCGGCCGGATGCAGCCGGGCGTCCCAGCCGTGCCGGCCGGCCAGCGCGTCGGCCACCGCGGCGGCGGGCAGCTCACCCCGGTCGGCGGCGGCCGCCACGGTACGGTGCAGGTACCGCTCGCGGGCGGCGTACTCCTCGCACGTCCGCACCGGCGAGGACCTGCCCCACGCCGCCGCGGCGAGTGCCGTGCGCACCCGGGAGTCGGCGTCCAGCCACGCCTGCCACGCGGCGTTCCGGTGATCCTCGCTCTGTTCCCACATCCACTGCCATCGCTGCGCGCTGCCGGCGGCATGGTCGGCGGCCGCGCGGATCTCCTCGGCGTACCGGGCCGCCCGCACCGCTTCGTCCGTCCGGGCCCGGCGCTCCTCGTCGCGCCGCCTGGACCGGTCTGCCGGCCGCCTCACCGACCGGGAGCGGCGCAGCGCCGCCAGCCACTCCCGGGCCGCCCGCCGGGGGTGACGGGTGCCGGCCGGGCTGGCCAGCACCAGCAGGGCCGGGAAGGTCAGCAGCATCAGGGTCGCCCAGATCACCGCCGGGGCGGGTTCGGTCAGCAGCATTTCCGCGATCACGTTCATGACAGGGTCCGTCCGTCGATGAGTCCACTCGTGTCGATCTCAGGCTGTGACCACGTCGCGGCGGGCAACCGCCGGTCAGCTGGTCAGCGGGATGCGACGGGCGGCGCGCGGCAACCGCGAGCGCTCGCGGTGGACTGCGCCGCGAGGACGGTGGCGCGGTCGGCGGGCGGCTCGTCGCTCGCCGCGGACTCCGCAGCCGGATCCTCCTGCGTGGACGAGGACGGCACGGCGGCGGCAGGGGCGGCGCAACCGGCGGCCCGCGGTGGTGCGGGGGAGCGCTGCGGGGCCGCGGCCAGCACGAGCACCAGCAGAACGAGGGCGGGCAGCGAACGCAGCAGCACCCCGCGCCGGTCGCTCGTCGCCATGCCTCCACTGTAGCGAGGGTGGCCCCTACCGGCATCAGCACGACGGGCCACCGCCGCAGCGGTGGCCCGTCGATTCGAGAACAGGTGCGGACCTCAGCTCTGGTGGACGCCCCCGCGGCCGTTGACGGCGACGGCCCCGTCGGGGGCGTCGTCCATCGGCGGCCCGGGTGCTGCCGCGGCGGTCCCGGGTGTGGCCGCGACCGGCGCCTCGTCCTCGCCGACGGTCGGCTCGGACTTGAGCCGGCCGCGCCGGGTGCCCCGGATGTCGCGGACGATGATCTGGATGATGCCGGCGACCGGGATGGCCAGCAGCCAGCGTGGCGACGACCGCGCCCAGCGTGGCACCGACCAGGGGGATCAGGTCGGCGAGGCCCACGAACAACGCGATCAGCCCCGCGTACGGCACCCCCATGATCGCCGGCACCGCGTAGGTGAGGCTGCCGCAGATGATGCTGATCAGCAGGTTGCCGGTGATGTAGCCGGTGACGACCTTCGGCGCCTCCAGCACCATCAGGTACGAGGGCACGAAGATGGTCACGATCCCCGCGACGCTGGTGGCCGCCCCGCGCAGCACAGCCAGCGTGGGAGCGCCCAGGCGGCCGGCGTACTCGCGGAACCGGTCGTCGTTGTTCCGCGCGTACTCGAGCAGGTTGAACCGTTCGATCAGGCCGCCGACCGGTCCGCGCCCGGCCCGGGCGTCCTCCACGATCTTCGGGAAGCCGGCCACCACCTGTGTGCCCTCGGCGCTGGACCCACCCGGAGCGTCAAACAGGACGACTTTGTGGACAGGCTTCACGTAACCGAAACCTTGACATCACAATTGTGACCGTTAACATCGACCGATATATCTACATGGCTCGATAGAGCAGCGTCGTCCGACCTCCCTTCCCCCAGTCCGGTGAGGCGCGACGCGACGAGCCACCACCGTTCCCCGAGGAGACGCATGTCCAGCACACGCACGAAGACTGTCCGGCGCAGCGCGCTCGCCTGCGCTATGGCCGCCACGCTGGTCGCCGGCGTCGCGGTCGCGGTCAATGCCCAGGCCGCCACCGCGCCGGCGGTGCCGCTGGCCGCCGCCACGCCGACCGTCCCCCCGGCGGCCTATCCGAGGCCGGGCGCCGTCACCGGTGACATCGGCGCCCACGACCCGACCATGGTGAAGACGCCGAGCGGCAGCTACATCGTGGCGCACACCGGAGACAACATCGCGTTGAAGACCTCCACCGACCGTACGGCGTTCCGCAACGCCGGCGCGGTGTTCCCCGGTGGGGCGCCGTGGACCACCACCTACACCGGCGGCAGCCGCAACCTGTGGGCCCCCGACATCTCGTACCACAATGGTCGTTACTGGCTGTACTACTCGGCCTCGTCGTTCGGCTCGAACCGCTCCGCGATCTTCCTGGCCACCAGCACCACCGGGGCCTCCGGCTCGTGGACCAACCAGGGCCTGGTGATCGAGTCCCGCACGTCGGACAACTTCAACGCCATCGACCCGAACCTCCTGGTGGACAGCTCGGGCAGATGGTGGCTGAGCTTCGGCTCCTTCTGGTCCGGCCACAAGCAGGTCGCCCTCGACCCCGCCACCGGTAAGCGCTCGGACAGCACCATCCGCAGCATCGCCGGCCGCAACGGCGGGGCGATCGAGGCGCCGTTCATCTTCAAGCACGGCTCGTACTACTACCAGTGGGTCTCCTTCGACCGCTGCTGCCAGGGCGCCGCCAGCACCTACCGGATCATGGTGGGCCGTTCGACCAGCCCGAACGGGCCGTTCGTGGACCGCAACGGCGTCAACCTGAACAACGGCGGTGGCACCCAGGTGCTGGCCGGGCACGGCAGCATCCACGGCCCCGGCCACCAGGCCGTGCTCGCCGACACCGACGCCGAGGTCCTCGTCTACCACTACTACACCAACAGTGGTGCCGCGAACCTCGGCCTCAACCTCATCGGCTACGACACGGCCGGCTGGCCGTTCGTCTACTGAGGGCAGGAATATTCCGATGCGCAGAAGACTCCTGATCGGCGCCGTGGTCGCGCTGCTCGCCGCGGCGGGTACGGCAGTGGTCATGCCGGCCGCCGAGGCCGCCACGGTGCAACCGAACGTGTCCTACGTCCTGGTCAACCGCAACAGCGGCAAGGCCCTCGACGTCTACAACCTGGCCACCACCGACGGCGCGGCCATCAACCAGTACACCCGCAACGACGGTGCCTGGCAGCAGTGGCGTTTCCTGGACTCCGGCGGCGGCTGGTACCGGGTGCAGTCGGTGCACAGCGGCAAGGTCCTCGATCTGCCCAGCAGCACCGACGGCATCCAGCTCGTGCAGAACGCCGACCGCAACGACGCCCGGCAGCAGTTCCGGCTGGCCGACTCCGCCGGCGGTTACGCCCGGCTGATCAACCGGTCCAGCGGCAAGGCGGTCGAGGTCTGGGAGTGGAGCACCGCCGACGGCGCGATGGTCTCGCAGTACCAGGACCTCGACGGCGCGAACCAGCAGTGGCAGCTCGCCGCTCTCGGTGGCGGTGCTGCCGGTACCTTCACCAACCCGATCAAGCGCAACGGCCCGGACCCGTGGCTGCAGTACCACAACGGGTTCTACTACCTGGCCACCACGACGTGGAACTCCACCATCACGATGCGCCGGTCAGCGACCCTGGCCGGTCTGGCCACCGCACCCGACCAGGTCATCTTCAACCTGGCCGGCCGGGCCAACGGCTGCTGCAACATGTGGGCGCCGGAGTTCCACCTGCTCAACGGTCCGAACGGCAACCGCTGGTACTTCTACTACACCGCCGGGCAGAACGTCTCCGACTACAACCCGACGCAGCGACTGCACGTGCTCGAATCGGCCGGTACGGACCCGATGGGTCCGTACACCTTCAAGGCCGACCTCGGCAATGACTGGGCCCTGGACGCCAGCGTCCTGAAGGTCGGCTCGAGCCTCTACATGATGGCGACCTACGGCGGTGACGGCGCCGGGCAGAGCAACTTCATCCAGCGCCTGAGCAACCCGTGGACCCTGACCGGCTCCCGGGCCCGGTTGAGTTCGCCGACGCTGAGCTGGGAGCGGCAGACCGGCGCGGTCAACGAGGGACCCGAACCGCTCTACCACGACGGCAAGGTGATGGTGGTCTACTCGGCCTCGGCCTGCTGGGGGCCCGACTACAAGCTGGGCCTGCTCACGCTGACCGGCACCGATCCGATGAACCCCGCGCACTGGACCAAGAAGTCGACCCCGGTCTTCCAGCGCAGCGACGCCAACGGCGTGTTCGCCCCCGGCCACAACGGCTTCTTCAAGTCACCGGACGGCACCGAGGACTGGATCGTCTACCACGCCAACGATTCCGCGTCCGGCGCCTGCGACATGAACCGCTCCACCCGGGCGCAGAAGTTCACCTGGAACGCCGACGGCACGCCCAACTTCGGCACTCCGGTGCGGCTGGGCACCACGCTGCCCGCACCCTCGGGGGAGTGACGACGCGGATGAGCTAGCGGGCTGCCTTCACGGCGCTGACCGCCAAGGTCGTGTACTGCATCGTGAAGCGCCCGCCCAGCTCGTCGATCGCGGCGCCGACCGCCGCCAGGATGCCGGCCGTCTTGTCGGAGGGCAGCCGGGTGAGGCCACCGGTCGTGGGGAGCAGGGCCAGCCATTCGTCGCGGGTGTACGGCCGCTCCCACTCGAACTGCCACTGCTCGGGCTCGGTGAACTGCCGGGTCTCGTGGATCGTGGTGGCGATCCCGGCGTAGCCGGCCCGGTACGCGTCGATCGCGGACCGGGCCGGCATCCTGCTGCCCAGGGGCGAGTCCGGTACGGCTCTGCGGTACGCCTCGGCGAACGGCTCGGCCACCGCGGCGGGCGGCTCGAAGACATGACCGAAGATCGCCAGGCGGCCGTGCGGGCGCAACACCTGGGCGGCTTTGCGCGCGCCGGCCGCCGGGTCGATCCAGTGCCACGACTGGGCGGCGGTCACCGCGTCGAACGTCCGGCCGGCCGGCTGCCAGGCCTCGAACGTGGCGACCTCGACGCGCAGACCGCCGGCCCGGGCGAACTCCGCCATCCGGGGGTCGGGTTCGACGCCGAGCACCTCGCAGCCGGCGGCCCGGAACTGGCGGGCCGCGATGCCGGTGCCGGTGCCCACGTCGAGCAGGCGGGGCCCGGGACTGCCGGTGACGACCCGGCTGATGAGGGGGTCGGGGTAGCTGGGGCGGGCCTGGTCGTAGAGTCGTGCGTCCGTACCGAACGACTCGGCCATCGGCCGGGTCGTGTGCAGCTCCGCGGGCAGCTCGGGCGGTAAGGTGGGCATGTGCCCACCCTAGTGGGCGCATGCCCACTAAGCAACGTCTGGGAAGGACCACGCGTGCCCACTGGGGTGCATCTGCGCGATGCGCGGCAGCAGCTGTTCGACGCCGCCGAGCGCGTTCTGCTGCGCGCCGGGCCCGGCGGGCTGACCAGCCGGGCGGTCACGGACGAGGCGGGGTGCGCCAAGGGGGTCCTGCACCGGCACTTCAGCGACTTCGACGCGTTCCTCGCCGAGCTGGTGCTCGACCGGGCCGCGCAGCTGGAGAGCCAGGCGGAGGCGCTGCGGGAGTCGGCCGGCACCGGCACCCCGGCCGACAATCTCACCGCCGCGCTGACCATGCTGTTCGGGCCGGTGCCGCTGGCGATCATCCCGCTCATCACCTTCCGCGACGAGCTGCGCGCGCGGCTGCGGCAGGCCCGCCCCGGCGGCGGCATCGCGATCCTGGCCCAGGTGACGACCGCGGTCTCGGCCTACCTGGCCGACGAGCGCGACCGGGGCCGCATCGCGGCCGACGCCGACCTCGAGTCCCTCACCCTGTCGCTGGTCGGCGGCGGGCACCTGCTGTTCACCGACCGCGATCCGGGCCCGCCGACCACGGCAGCCGTGCACAGGTTCGTGACCTCCGTGCTCGCCGACGTGGTGCAACGCCGGCCGCGGAGCTGAAGAACAAGGTTCAAGGGTCCGGCCGGAACCACGGCACCGATCCGCCCGACTCTGTTCAAGGTGCAGAGCGCGGTGCGGACGTCAGTCCTGATGGTGGCAGCGGCCGGTGCGGCCGTGGTGGTCCTGATCGCGTCGCTGCGGTTCGGCGGAGCGGTGGACGGATCCGTGCTGCCGGGTATCCCGGGTCCGGGCACGCTCACCGTGTGGGCACTGCCGGCGCTGACGATGCTGGCGACCGTCCTCGGTGTGCTGACGGTCGGCCTGACCGTCACCGCGGCCTTTCTGCTGCCCGGCGACGGTCCGAGCGTGGCGGCTCACGGCTGGCTGCTGCTGCGCCGGTCGACGTGGCCGGCGCTGCTGGGGGCGGCCACCTGTCTGCTGCTGATCGTCGTCACCGTCTCCGATCTGCTCGGCGTGCCCGTCGCGCGGCTGAGCCGGCCGGCGGTGGCCGGCTTCGCGTTCTCCATCGCCCAGGGGCAGGCGCTGCTGCTGCAGGCCGGGCTGGGCCTGCTGGTGGCCGTGCTGAGCCGGGCCGGGGTGTCGCGCGGCCTGGCCGCGGTCACCGCCGGGCTGGCGATGGCGGCGCTGCTGCCGCCGGCCTTCACCGGCCATTCCGCCGGGGCGGGGGACCATCAGCTCGCGGTGACGAGCCTGGCGCTGCACATTCTCGCGGCGTCGCTCTGGGTGGGCGGATTGGCCGGTCTGCTGCTGGTACGCCGCCACCGCCGTTTCGCCGAGACCGCCTCCCGGTACAGCCGCCTGGCCCTGGCCTGTTTCGTGGCGACGGCGGTCAGCGGCGGGGCCAACGCGGCGGTGCGGCTGGGCGGCTGGCCGGCGCTCGGCACCTCCCGGTACGGGTTCCTGGTGCTGCTCAAGGTCCTGGCCCTGCTGGCGGTCGGGGTGATCGGCGCCGTGCACCGCCGCCGTACCCTGCCCGCGCTGCGCTCGGGTGCCCCGGGGGCGTTCCTGCGCCTGGCCGGCGGTGAGCTGCTGGTGCTGGCGGCGGCGGCCGGGCTGGCGGTGGGCCTGTCGCGGAGCCCGGCCCCGGTGCCCGAGATCGCGGTCGACCCGGATCCGCTGGTGGAGCTGCTCGGCTTCGACCAGCCCGGCCCGGTCACCGTGGCCCGGCTGCTCACCGACCCGCTCCCGGACATGGTCTTCCCGGTGGTCGTCGCGGTCGGCATCGTCGCCTATCTGGCCGGGGCGCGCCGGCTGCGCCGGGCCGGGCACGCCTGGCCGGCGAGCCGCACCGCGTCCTGGGTGGGCGGGATGCTGCTGCTGGGCGCGATGACCGGCCTGGGCGTGGCGCGGTACGCGTACGTGCTGGTCAGTGTGCACCTGGTGCAGCACGTCGTGCTGGCCACGGCCGTGCCGATCCTGCTCGTCGGCGGCGCCCCGGTCACCCTGGCCCTGCGGGCGTTGCGCCGTCCGGCGGACCCGCAGGTGCGCGGCCTGCGGGAGTGGCTGGTGCTGACACTCCGGAGCCGCTTCCTGCGGTTCGTGAGCCACCCGCTGGTCGCGCTGGCCGTCTTCGTCATCAGCCTGCACGGGCTGTACCTCACCGGTCTGCTCGGCCCGCTGATGCGCTACCACCTCGGGCACATCGCGATGCTGGCGTCCTTCGTGGTCGCCGGGCTCGTGCTGTTCCGGGCGCTCCTCGGCGGGGAGCCGGGCCGCCGCCGCGTGCATCCGGCTCTGCTCGTGGTGGTCCACCTGCTGGCCGTGGCGGCGCAGGCCGTGCTCGGGCTCGTGCTGCTGCGGTCCACCACCGTGATCGCCGCGGACTGGTACACCGCCGTGCACCCCGGGTGGGCGCCGTCGCTGCTCGCCGACCAGCGCCTCGGGGCCGGACTGTCCTGGATGGCCGGGGCCCTGCCCGCCGCGGCCGTCCTGCTGCTGCTCGTCCGGCGGTGGATCCACGGAGATCACGTCGCCGGGAACTTCTCTCCGGGGGATCCCGACCAATCCTGTGCAGACCCCAACAAGAGACGGATACCATGTCAAACCCCCTGAACCGTAGCTCCCGGCGTACCCTCGCGGCCGCCTTGCTCGCCGGCACCCTGACCACCCTCGGCCTGGCCGGTTGCGGCGGCAGCGACGCGACCGCCGGCGGTGCGCCGGCGCCCGCGGCCGCGCCGTCGGCCTCGGCGGCCTCGACCGCCCTGACCGTCAAGGACCCGTGGGTCAAGGCCACGAAGGCCGGCGCCATGACCGCCGCCTTCGCGATCCTGGTCAACGACGGCACCACCGACATCACGGTGGTCAGCGCCGAGTCGCCGGCGTCGCCGATGGAACTGCACGAGATGACCGTGCAGGACGGCAAGATGCTGATGCGGCCCAAGCAGGGCGGCTTCGTCATCAAGGCGAAGAGCACCCACGAGCTCTCACCCGGCGGCGACCACCTGATGCTGATGAAGCCGGCCGCGGCGATCGAGGCCGGCGGTGAGGTCACCTTCACCCTGACCCTGGCCGACGGCCGGACCGTGCCGTTCACCGCGATCGCCAAGCCGTTCGCCGGGGCCGGGGAGAGCTACGACCCCGGCATGTCCATGCCCGCCTCCGGCATGCCGATGATGCCGATGCCCAGCTCGGCGCCGTGACGCCGCGACCTTCCCCGGTGAGCCGGCGGCGCCTGCTCGCCGGGGGCGCGGTCGCCGGTCTCGGCGCTGTCGCCGCGGTCGCCGCGACCGGGGACCCCGCGGCGGGCCCGGCCGCGGCCTCCGCACCCCTCGACCCGGGTACGGCCACAGTCCCGTTCCACGGTCCCCGCCAGGCCGGGGTGGCCGAGGACCCGCCCGCGCACGCCGCCTTCGTCGCGTTCACCCTGGCCGCCGGCACCGACAAGCGCGGCCTGGCCCGGATGCTGCGCCTGCTCACCGACGACGCGGCCCGGCTCACCCAGGGTGTCGCGGCGCTCGGCGACACCGACGCCACCCTCGCCGTGCTGCCCGCCCGGTTGACGGTGACCTTCGGTTTCGGGCCCGGCCTGTACCGCGCGGCCGGTCTGCGTTCCCCGGTCGCGGACCTGCCGCCGTTCCGGATCGACCGGCTGCAGACGCGGTGGTCCGGTGGGGACCTGCTGCTGCAGATCTGCGCGGACGACCCGCTCACCGTCGCCCACACCCAGCGGATGCTCATCAAGGACGCCCGCCCGTTCGCGGCGGTGCGCTGGGTGCAGCAGGGTTTCCGGCGCAGCCCCGGCATGCAGGCGCCGGAGCACACCCAGCGCAACGTGCTGGGCCAGCTCGACGGCACCGCCAATCCGCGCGGTCCCGAGATCGAGCCGGCCGTCTGGAATCCCGACGGCTCCACGACCCTGGTGGTCCGGCGGGTCCGGGCCGAGATCGAGAAGTGGGACCTGCTCGCCGTCACCGACAAGGAGAACGCCACCGGCCGGCGCCTGGAGTCGGGTGCACCGCTGAGCGGCTCCCAGGAGCACGACGAGCCCGACTTCACCGCCCTCGACGACGCCGGGCTGCCCAGGATGCCGGACTTCTCGCACGTCACCCGGGCCCGGGTCACCGATCCGGCGCTGAAGATCCTGCGCCGGCCGTACAACTACGACGGGGTGCCCAACGCCCTCGGGCATCCGGACGCCGGGCTGATCTTCGCGGCGTACCAGCGTGACATCGCCCGGCAGTTCGTGCCCATCCAGCAACGCCTCGCGGACCGGGACCTGCTGAACGAATGGATCACCCCGATCGGGTCGGCCGTGTTCGCCGTACCGCCGGGGTGCGCGGAGGGTGGCTGGATCGGCGAGCGGGTGCTCACATGAGGAAGCTCATGCTCACCTTCGCCGCATTCGCCGCCGTGCTGCTGCCGGGGAGCCCGGCCTGGGCGCACGCCGAACTGATCGCCTCGACCCCCGTCCGGGACGCGACGCTCGCCCAGGCGCCCACGGCGGTCACGGTGACCTTCAGCGAACGGCTCAACCCGGAGTTCGCCACGATCGTCGTCAGCGACAGCGCCCGGCGGCGGCTGGCCGCCTCGGCCCCGGTGGTCGACGCCGGCTCCGGCACGGTGACGCTCAGCCCACCGCCGGGCAACGGCACCTACACGGTCGCGTACCGCGTGGTGTCGGTGGACGGTCACACGGCGCAGGGCTCGTACACCTTCACCGTCGCCGACCCGGCCCTGCCGGCGGCCCCCACGACCGGACCTCCGGTGGCCGCGCCGGCCGGGTCCGGCGGTTTGCCGACCGGGCCGCTGATCGGGCTGGGAGTGTTCGTCGCGGCGATCACGCTCCTCGGGTACGTGTCATGGCGACGTCACCGGCGCGGTGAAAGTCAGTGACTGCCCCGATTCGGGCACCACGGTGACGGCGACGGCGGCGGTGCCGGGTCCTATGGGGACAGACGCCAGGGCCACCCGGTCGGCCACCCGCTGCACCGCGGCCGTCCGGTCGTCGCCCTTGATACTGATCGCCCAGGACCGTACCCGTCCGATGCTGTCACCGGCGCACAGATGCACCAGCGTGGCCGAGCCCGCGCCGGGCTCGGCCCGCAGGCGCAACAGGTGCCCGCCGGCGTACGCCTCGACGGAGGCCCGGGCCGCGCACGGACCGGTGTCCGGCTGTCCGGTGGGCACGCCGGCGAGCAGCAACGTCATAGTGGTGGCCAGCGCGGCCACGGCAACCGTGAATACAGCGCGACCGCGCCGGCCCTGCGCCGACGGCTGCGGCTCCGGCGGTCTCCAGCATTTCACCAGGACGATGCCGTCAGCGCTGTGCCGGGCGACGAACGCGCCACGGCCGGGGGCGCCCCGGCCTCGCCCGGCCCGGCAGTACCGGGTACCGGCCGTGCGCGGTGCCGGGCCGTACCCCTCGGAGCTCATGATCCGATAGTCGTCGGCGGGCGCCGTCCGGTTCCCGGCCCGGCCCCCCGGACATCTTGCCCGATAGTCAGATGATCTCTATATTGGGACGATGGCTGCCTCGATGCGGGAACCCACCTTCTGGATCCTCACCGCCCTGGCGTCCCAGCCCCGGCACGGCTACGGCGTCATCCAGGAGGCCACCGCCCTCTCCGACGGCCGGGTGGTCCTGCAGGCCGGCACGCTGTACGCCGCACTCGACCGGCTGACCGCCGAGGGCCTGGTCGAGGTGGACCGCGAGGAGCTCGTCGACGGGCGCAACCGGCGGTACTACCGGCTCACCCACCGCGGCGCGACCGCGCTGACCGCCGAGACCGACCGGCTGCGGGCCAGCCTGGAGGCGGCGACCTCCCAGCTCAAGCGGTTCGGGCTCGGCCCGGCCGGCGCGCACCGGTTCGGTGGGCGGCCGGCGTGGTGAGCGACCTCGTCACCTCGTCCACCGCTGCTGATCCGCGGCTGCTCCGGGCGTACCGCCGGCTCCTGCGGGCCTATCCGCCCGGCCCGCGCCGCGACGAATTGCTGGACACGCTGGTGGAGAGCGCGCCGCCGGGCCGGCGCCGGCCACGCCTGCGCGAGATGGTGAACCTCCTGTGGCACGGCAGCCGGGCCCGGCTCGGCCGGCCGAAGAGCCGGGGCATCGTCGTGCTGACGCTGCTCGTCGCGGTGGCCGGCGGATGCCTCGGGGCCGGCGTGGCGAACTGGGTCGGCTGGCACGCCGTCGAGCCGCTGCCGACCGGTGCCGAGGCCGCCGAGATCAGCGAGACGGTGTTCCCCGGGCTGACGGTGTGGGGCGGCGGCGAGGCGGCCCGGGTCGTCAGCCAGAGCGACGGCGAGGGCATCGAGTACGGCTACGCCGTCTCCTGGGTCAAGCACACCGCGGCCACCCGGGACGTCGCCGCCTACACCGCCGGGGTCCGCGCCCGGCTGGAGGCAGCCGGGTGGACGGTCACCGGCGTGGATCCACCGCTGGACCAGACCAACGTCGTGGACGCCGACCCGGCGGACCGGTCCGAGAGCTTCACGGCGACCCGCGGCCGGCTGGGTCTGCGTTTCAACGACTACTACTGGGCCGGGCGCCCGGCCTACGACGGCGACGGCAACGCCACGTACTACCTGTGGCAGGAGCCGCCGTCGTGGCTGCTGACCGTGACCTGGCTCGGGTTCCTGCCCGGCGCGTTCCTCGCCTGGCTGCTGACCGGCTGGGCCAGCCGCCGCCTGGAGCCCAACCCCGGGATCACCGCCCCGGTCGCCGTCGGCGCGGTCCTGGCCGTGCTCTGTGTCGTGCCGGCCACGCTGCTGGCGCTGTCGTCCGACGGACGGGCCGACGAGACCGCGGCGCCGTCGTGGCAGGGGCTGGCCTTCTCGCTGCGGACGCCGGCGGTGCTGTTCGGCCTCCTGGCCGCGCTGCTGCTGTTCCTCGCGGCGGTGCAACGGCCACCGCGCCGGCTCCCGCAGTGGCAGCGGCAGGCGACCAGAGGACTGGACCTGGCGCGGCGCCGGCCGGTCGCGGCTGTCGCGCTGGCCGCGGTCACGTCGCTGCTCACCGGCCTGGGCCTGTACGCCCTGGTCACCCAGCAGCTGCTCCCGGGATCGTGCACCCCGGCGGTGCCGTCGGGCATCGTGGACCCGCCGAGCGCGCGGACCAGCGACAAGGCCCGGGTGTTCATCGACCGGCAGGCCACCGAGGACCAGCGCAACCTGGCCCAGGCGGCGATCTGGCGCGGCATGGGCGGTAGCCCGGAGTTCGCCGGGGACCCGCGGGCACCCGGCTTCCTGAGCGCGTACTGCAGTCACGGCCGGGTGGATTCCGAGGTCGCCGAGCGGCTGCCCAGTCACTGGAGTGTCGAGCTGACCAGCCCCGGCCTGTTCCGCGGGCTGGCGGCCGAGATGATGGCGATGCCCGGCGTGGTCGCCGTGCAGCACGTGCCGGACTGACCCTGGGGGTAGTGCCCGGTATACCCAGGGACTCCACTGTGGGGGAGTGCTCCCGGCGGGTCCGGTCGGGTTGGCTGGCCGCATGACGACTACGTTCGCTATCGCCAGGAGGGCTGCCGCAACCGTCGCGGTGGCCGCCGTCGCTCTCGCTCCCGCACCTCCTTCGGCCGCCGGCACTCCACCGACCACGTTCGCGCTGCCGTCACCCTCCGGGACGTACGCCGTCGGCCGGGACGCCCTGCACCTGGTCGACCGGTCCCGGCGGGATCCCTGGGTGCCCGCCGGTCCCCGCGAGGTGATGGTGTCGATGTACTACCCGGCGTCGGCGGGTCCGGGCCGCCCGGCGCAGTACCTGACCCCGGCCGAGGCCCGCCTGTTCCTCGAGGACCGCGACCTCGACGGCGTCGTCGCGCCCGAGGCGCTCAGTGCCACCCGTACCGCCGCCCGCACCCGAGCCCAGCCGCGCCCCGGCCGCTACCCGCTGGTGGTGCTGTCACCCGGCTTCACTTTGCACCGGCACATGCTCACCCACCTCGCCGAGGAGCTGACCAGCCGGGGGTACGTGGTCGCCGCGGTCGACCACGCCTACGAGTCAGCGGGCACCGCCTTCCCCGGCGGCCGCGTCCTCACCTGCACCGCCTGCAAGGCTGTCGAAGGCCAGGGGCGCGCGGGGTCCGCCCGGGTCGCCACCGGCCGGGCCCGGGACATCTCGTTCGTCCTCGACCGGCTGACCGGAGCCCGGCCGGCGTGGCGCCACGCGGCGCTGATCGACCGGGCCCGGATCGGCATCGCGGGACACTCCATCGGTGGCAACGCCGCCTCGGCGACCATGGCGATCGACCGCCGCATCCGAGCCGGGATCAACATGGACGGCACCGTCGCCGCCCCCGTCCCGGCCGACGGCCTCGACGGACGCCCGTTCCTGCTGCTCGGCCAGCCCGGCCACATCCCCGGCGGCACCGACGAGACCTGGGACTGCGCCTGGCGACGCCTCGACGGCTGGAAGCGCTGGCTCACCGTCACCGGCGTCGGGCACCTGGACTTCAGCGACACCGCGGTGCTGGCCGACCAGGCCGGCCTCCCGGACACCGGCTCGCCCCTGCCCGGCGACCGGACAGCCCGGATCGTGCGCGCCTACGTGACCGCGTTCTTCGATCTGCACCTGCGCGGCGCGCCCCGGCCGCTGCTGGACGGCCCGGACCCGGACAATCCTGAGGTGGTCTTCCATCCCTGATGCGCGGAGGTGACGACGTGTTCGCACTCGTGGTGCGGTTCGACTGCCGGGACGAGGCCGCTGCGGCCGCCTTCGACGAGCTCACCGCGGTGGCGGTACGCCAGATCACCGAGCGCGAACCGGGCACGCTGGTCTACGCCACGGCCGCGGTCGAGGGCGAGCCGCTGGCCCGGGTGTTCTACGAGGTGTACCGGGACCGGGACGCCTTCCAGGCCCACGAGCAGGCCGAGCACGTCCGGGAGTTCCACGCGCGCAAGGATCCGCTGCTGAGCGGCACCCGGGTCGAGTTCCTCACCCCGGGTGCCGCCAAGGGTCCGGCAGGCCGGGCCCCGGGGATGGATCTAGGCTGACCGGATGCCGAACACGCCTCTGCCCGAATCCGTCCTCGCCCTGCTCCGCCGCCCGAACCCGGCCGTCATGGCCACGGTGGCCGCCGACGGCCGCCCGGTGACCGTGGCGACCTGGTACCTGCTGGAGGACGACGGCCGCGTGCTGCTCGGCCTCGACGCGACCCGGGCCCGCCTCAAGCACATGCGTGCGGACCCGCGGATCTCCCTGACCGTGCTGGCCGAGGACGACTGGTACACCCACGTCAGCCTGCAGGGCCGCGTCGACTCCATCACCGACGACGAGGGCCTGCGGGACATCGACCGCCTGGCCCGGCACTACACCGGCAACGACTACCCGAACAGGGTGAGCCCCCGGGTGAGCGCCCAGGTGACGATCGAACGCTGGCACGGCTGGGGCAAGATGCGCGAGCAGTGAGCCGGCGTCCGCGGGCGCCGATCGTCGAAGTCCCTGTTCCGACCTGTCCGAGAACGGTTCTGTCGACACTTTTGTCTCCGGAGTAGAAAGTTCGAATCCGCACGGCAGAAGATATGGACGTGGCGTCGAAAGTGGATCAGGATGTTCACGTCTTTGAAGTGAGCTGGTAACAGGGGAGCGCCATGAAACGTCTGGTAGTGGCAGCCTTACTCGTCGGAACATTCACCGCTGCGCCCGCCTATGCCGCCGAGCTGCCGCCGCAGGAGCCCGGGGTCACCCTGCGGACCTACGACATCGGGCTGCCCCTGAACCGGGTCTGCGAGCTCAAGCCCGGCCAGACCCCGAACGTGGACAAGCTCATGCCCACAGTGGACTGGTCGACCGCCGAGCAGTTCGGCCAGGAGGACGACTTCGTCACCCACGCGCTGGCCAATCTGACCGTGTCCGCCGCCGGCTCCTACACCTTCCGGTTGACCAGCGACGACGGCTCGAAGCTGTGGATCGGCGACACCCTCGTCGTCGACCACGACGGCCTGCACGGCGCCGAGCCCAAGGACGGTGCCATCAACCTGACCGCGGGGGTGCATCCGCTGCGGATCGAGCACTTCGAGCGCAACTTCGGTCAGCAGCTCACGCTCGCCTGGCAGCCGCCGGGCGCGGACGACTTCGCGGTCGTGCCGACCAGCGCGCTGAGCACCGACGCCGGAGTGGTCCGGGTGACCGCGCCGGGGCAGAAGGAGTGCGTGGCCGGCACCGACGCTCCCGGCGACGGGCTGCCGCTGAACGCGGTGCACCCCGGCTACGACCTGACGAACCTGCGTCCTCCGGGCTTCGAGCCTCAGGTCACCGGCATCGCCTGGCGGCCCGACGGCAAGATGGTGCTCAGCACCTGGGGCAAGTCCGACAAGGTGGCCGGTGAGATCTACCTGGTCGACAAGGTGACCGGCAAGACCGGGCCGGCCAAGGTCACGTACCGCAAGATCGCCGAGGGGCTCAAGGAGCCGATGGGCCTCGCCGTCGTCGACGGCATGGTCTACGTGTCGCAGAAGCACGAGCTGACCGAGCTGCGCGACACCAACGGTGACCAGGTGCTCGACGCGCAGCGCACGGTGGCGGTGTGGCCGTTCGGCGGCAACTTCCACGAGTTCGCGTTCGGCCTGCTCTACAAGGACGGCAACTTCTACCTCAACCTGTCGGTGTCGATCAATCAGGGCGGCGCGACCACGGACCCGCAGCCGGTCGGCGGCCGCGGCACGAGCATCGTGGTCAACCGGCGCACCGGCAAGGTCACCACGGTCGCGGGCGGTCTGCGGACCCCGAACGGGATCGGCTGGGGTCCCGGCGGCGACATCTACGTCACCGACAACCAGGGCGGCTGGCTCCCCTCGTCGAAGCTGCTCAAGATCGAGCAGGGTGCGTTCTACAACCACTACACCAACCCGGACGGCCCGTTCGATTCCGAGCCGGTGACCCGGCCGGTGCTTTGGCTGCCGCAGAACCAGATCGCCAACTCGCCCAGCACCCCCGTACTGCTCAAGTCGGGGCCGTACAAGGGGCAGATGCTGATCGGTGACGTCACCTACGGCGGGCTGCAGCGGGCGTACCTGGAGACCGTGCACGGCCAGGAGCAGGGCGCGGTCTTCCGGCACACCCAGGGTCTGGAGGCCGGCATCAACGAGGTGTCGATCGGGCCGGACGGCGCGATCTACCTCGGCGGGCTCGGCGCGGAGGGCAACTGGGGCCAGGAGGGCAAGCTCCGCTTCGGCCTGCAGAAGCTCACCCCGAACGGCAAGGACGTCTTCGACATGAAGACGATGAAGGCCACCGGGACCGGCTTCACGGTCGAGTACACCAAGCCGCTGTCCGACGCCACGGTCAAGGCGCTGCCGACCGCGTACAAGGTGGAGCAGTGGCGTTACGCGCCGACCGCGCAGTACGGCGGTCCCGAGGTGGACAAGGAGACGCTGACGGTGACCGCCACCAAGGTCTCCGGCGATCGCAGGACTGTCACCCTCACCGTGCCCGGGCTGCGCCGGGACCGCGTCGTGCACCTGCGGTCGCCACGGCCGTTCAGTGCCCGTGACGGCGAGACGCTGTGGAGCACCGAGGCCTGGTACACGCTGAACGAGGTCCCCGGTAAGCAGGCGCAGCAGGTCTACTACGAGGCCGAGGAGGGCAACCGCGAAGGCGCTGCCGGGCTGGCCACCGACCACCGCGGCTTCTCCGGCATCGGCTTCGCGTCCGGCTTCGGCGCCCTGAACGCCTCGACCACCATGCACGTCACCGTGGACAAGGCCGGCGACTACGACGTCGGGCTGCGCTACTCCAACGGTCCCAACCCGTTCAGCGGCACCAAGACGGTGAGCGTGCACGTCAACGACCGCAAGATCCGCCAGGTCGCGCTGCCGTCCACGGTCACCTGGGAGGAGTGGGCGACCGCCACGGAGAAGCTGACCCTGCGCAAGGGCGTGAACAAGATTCAGTACCGGGTCGACGCCCTGGACACCGGACACGTCAACCTCGACCTGATCAGCGTGCGTAAGCCGGGACAGCGGATCGCGCTCATCGACGGGCACGGCCTCGACAACTGGCAGCACACCGACGGGCGGCGCCCGCAGTGGCCGGCCGTCGCGGGTGGCGCGACCGAGGTGTGCTGCGGTGACCTGCGCACCAAGGACGCGTTCGGCGACTACAAGCTGCACGTCGAGTTCAAGGTCCCGCTGCTGCCGCCGGACGTGACCGGGCAGAACCGTGGCAACAGCGGCGTCTACCAGCAGGAGCGCTACGAGATCCAGATCCTCGACTCGTTCGGGGACACGACGCTCGACAACAACGAGGCGGGCGCGATCTACACGATCAAGGCCCCGGACGTGAACGCGGCCACCGCGCCGGAGACGTGGCAGAGCTACGACATCACGTTCCGGGCGGCCCGCTACGACGCGGCCGGCACCAAGACCGAGAACGCCCGCGTCACCCTGGTCTGGAACGGTAAGAAGGTGCAGGACAACGTCGAGATCCCCCGGGGCACCGGCGGTAACATCCCGGAGGGCCCGGCCACCGGCGCCATCCGCCTGCAGGACCACGGCAACAAGGTGCAGTACCGCAACGTCTGGATCGAACCCGTCCGCTGAGGACAGTCGCTCCGACCCGGCCCCGGCGGCGTTTGCCGCCGGGGCCGGTTTCTCTATTCCCGCCCGCGGTCGCCGACACCGGCGAACCGTTCACCCAGCCGGGCATCTTCGTCCTGCGCGTCCGCGACGGCGAGATCGTCAGCTCCCGCGACTACTTCGACCACCTCACCACCGCCCGCGTCCGCGGCCGGCTCGACGACCTGGTCGCCGCAGTCGAAGCCGCGGCTGCGGACCGGACGCCCCGGCCCGTGTGACCGGGACCGGGGCGTTGTTCGGCCGGGTCAGGCGTGCACGCCGGTGTAGGCCAGGTGCATGACCATCCCCGCGGCGGCGTGTTCGAGGTTGTGGCAGTGGTCCATCCAGATGCCCGGGTTGTCGGCCGTGAAGACCACCTCGAAGCTCTGGCCGGGTCCGACGTTGAGCGTGTCCGTCCACCACGGGCCGCCGGTGCTCGGCGTGCCGTTGCGCGACAGCACCAGGACGCGGTGGCCGTGCAGATGCATCGGGTGGTCCATGATGCCGCGGTTGACGATGCGGACGCGGACCCGGTCGCCCTCGGTCACCATGAGGGTCGGCACCGACGGGGCCATCCGGCCGTTCATCAGAGTGCCGTAGGTGAGGCCGCCGTCGTGCCACGCGAAGCCGTCCTGCAGCGCGACCGTGAACTCGCGGTCGTACCCGCCGGTGGCGATCGGTGGCGGGCTCGCCGGCCGGGCGCCGTAGGTCAGCGGGTCGACCGGAGTGCCCCGTCCCGGGGCGGCGGGCTGCGCCGAGCCGGCCGGGCTGAGCACGAGGGCCGCGTCGTTGGGGTTCTCCCCGGCGTCGATGCGGATCGTCACGGCAGCGTCCGGCATGCTGAACGTGAGGTCGGCCCGCCCGCCGGCCGGGAGCAGCACATCCGTGCCGGCGGCCAGTTCGGTGGCGCCGTCGACCGCGTTGCCGTCGATGGCGGCGACGGTCAGCGCGGTGCCGTGGGTGGTCAGGCGTTGCGGCTCGGGTGAGCTGTTGACGAACCTCAGGTACGCGCGCTCGCCCGCCGCCAGCCGGTGCTGCTGAACGGCGTCAGCGGTTCCGAAGGCCGGGGTCGGCTGATCGTCGCCGGGCCAGAGGTGGGTGAAGAACGTCCGCTCGAAGCCCTCGGCCGGCGGGGCGACGATCAGTGCGCCGAAGAGTCCACGCCGGACGGTCTGATCGGCCGCGTGGTGGGTGTGGTACCAGAACGTGCCGGCCCGGTCGGGGACGAACCGGTAGCGGTGGCTGGCGCCGGGCGGGACCGCCTCCTGGGTCAGGCCCGCGACGCCGTCCTCGGCGTTGGGCACGTCCACGCCGTGCCAGTGCACGGTGACGCCCTCGGTGACGTCCCGGTTGACCAGGACGACTTCGAGCAACTGCCCCTGCCGGACCCGGATCTCGGGACCCGGTGCCCGGCCGTTGAACGTCAGCCCGTCGACGGTACGCCCGGAGCTCAGCCGTACCGTCGCATGCGCCGCGGTGAGCGTGACGCTGACGTCCGGCTTGCGGTCGCGGGGGCCGGTCAGGTCCTGGACCGCCCGGTGCCCGGCGTGGTGCCCGCCCGCCGGCCCACCGCCCAGATCCACGGGTCCGCCGGTGTGGGCGGCGTGGTCGGTGCCGCTGGACGCCGACGCCGGTCGGCCACCCGCGCCGAGCCAGCCGACCAGTCCCAGGACCGCCAGCGCGGCCAGGGCGCCCGCGCCGAACCAGGGTGCCCTCGCCCGCCGGGAGCCACCGGAACGCCAGCGGGTCAGCAGCACCGACCCGGCGATGGCGGCGGCGACCAGCAGAACGGCGACGGCCACGGTCGTCATGGTGTCCTGCGGCCCCGGCGGAACCAACCGCAGCCAGAAGGCGACCAGTCCGCCCGCGACCGCGGCGTGGGTCGCCGGCACCGACCGGCGGCGGTCGAGCAGTGCCCATCCCGTCGTCGCCACCGCGAGCGGCAGTCCGAGGGTGAGTTCGAGCCCGAGCAGCTCCGGGCCGCCGGTGGCCAGCAGCACGGCGCCGGCCAGCCGCAGGGTGAGGAGGCCGGCGGTAACGATGAGCGCGCGGCGCAGGCGCCGGGCCGAGGCCGGGTCCCGGTGCAGCCGCCCGGCGTTCCGGCCCGCGAAGGACACGGCGATCAGGGCGGCCAGGGCGAGCAGCATGTCGATGATGATGAGTGGTTCGGCCATGACTCAGACCCCTTCCGCGCGCTGCTGGAGGTTGCCCAGCCACGTGGTCAGGGAGGAGTCGAGCGCCTCCTGCGCGTACGCGATGTCGGCCTCGACGGGCTCCCCGCTCCACGACTCCTCGGTGTGCACCAGCACCCCGCCGCCCGGATCCTCGGTGAACTCCCAGACGTGCACCCCGGTGATGCCGTTGGCGGGACCGCCCCAGACCAGCCGGCGCCGCGGGACGACCTGGCGGACGGTGGAGGTGATGTCGAGGCCCTCGACGTGCCAGCGGAAGGCCGAGCCCGGCCGCAACGGTCCCGGGGTGAGCAGCTCCATGCTGCCCACGCCGGACTGCCACTCGGGCCAGGACTGCAGGTCCGTGTGCACCTGCCAGACGGTCTCCGGCGAGGCGTGCACGACGATGCTGTGGCGGGCGATGACGGGTGCGTTCTCGTCGATGGCGGGAACTGGCGTACTGGTCATGGTTTGTCTCCGGTCCGGTCCGGCGCCGGGCCGGTGCCCGTCGCTCAGGCCGAGTCTTGGATCGATCGCGGTCCACCCGGAAGCGGGCACAACCGTCCAGCGGGGTCCAGCCATGTCCACCGGGTCGGGGATTTGGGAGAATCGCGCCGGCGGAGAACTGCGGACGACTCCCCGGGAGGAGCGCACGATGCGGTCGGAGACGGTTCCCGGTTCTGCGGGTCGCGGGCTCGCAGGCCGGCTGGAAGCCGCTCGCGAACGCGCCTTCGTGGGCCGGGAGCACGAGCGGGCGGCCTTCCGGGCGGCGCTGTCCGGTGACTCCGGCGTGGCGGTGCTGTGGGTCCACGGACCGGGCGGCATCGGCAAGTCGACGCTGACCCGGCTCTGGGTGCAGCAGGCGCGGCAGGCCGGCCGGTCCGTGGTCGAGATCGACGGGCGTTTCGTCACCCGGGCGCCGCAGGAGTTCGAGCGGACGGCGGCCGCGGTGCTCGAGGACGGTTCCGCGGTGCTGGTGGTGGACTCCTTCGACCAGTGCCAGTGGCTCGAGGGGTGGTTGCGCGAGCGGTTCCTGCCGCGCCTGGCCGACGGTGCCCTCGTGGTGCTCAGCGGGCGCAGCCGGCCCGAGGTCGAGTGGTCGGTGGATCCCGGCTGGTCGCAGGTCCTCGCGGTGTTCGAGCTGTCGCCCCTGACCGACGAGCAGGCGGCGGCGCTGCTGGCGGCCCGCGGGGTCGGCGCGGCCGAGGTGCCCGCGGTCGCGGGATTCGCCGGTGGCAACCCGCTGGCGCTCTCGCTCGCCGCCGCCGTCATGCAGCATCCCGCGGCGGAGGACCGGGACTGGACGCCGACCGGCGAGGTGCTCGCGACCCTGATGACCCGCCTGATCGGCGACGTTCCCTCGGCCACCCACCGGCGGGCGCTGGAGGTGGCGGCCCAGGCCTACGTGACGACCGAGGAGCTGCTGCTGGCCGCCCTGCCGGGGGAGGACGCCGGGACGCTGTTCGGCTGGCTGCGCGGGCTGCCGTTCGTGGAACCCTCGCCGCAGGGGCTCTTCCCGCACGACGCGGCTCGGGAGACGCTCGTCGCGGATCTGCGCTGGCGGTCGCCGCAGGCGTACGAGGACATCCGCCGGCGGCTGCTGGAGGTCTACCTGGGCCAGGCGCGCGAAGCCCCGGACAGCCAGATGCTCGACGCGATGGGCCGCGCCTTCTACCTCTACCGCGACGTGCCGCTCGTGGGCGCGGCGTACGCCTGGTCCCGCCAGGGCGGTGTGCAGGAGGACGCGATGGCCGCGGAGCACCTCCCGCGTGTGCTGGAGCTGAGCCGCGCGGCCGAGGGCGAGGAGTCCGCGGCGCTGGTCTCGTACTGGTACGCCCGGCAGCCGCAGGCGTTCCATGTCTTCCACGACGTCCGCAGCGGCGAGATGGTGGCCTTCTCGGCGCACCTGGTGCTCCCCGTTCCGGCGGATCCGCAGGACCTCGCGACCGACCCGGTTGTGGCCGCCGCCTGGGAGTACAGCAACACGACCAGCCCGGCCCGTCCGGGCGAGCACATCTCCATCACGCGCTTCGCGGTGTATCCGGGCGCGTACGAGCAGCCCTCGGCGGTGGTCGAGCTGAACCACTGGCGGGCGCTGGTCGAGGCGTACCGGGCGACCGGGCGGGCCCACGACTTCGACGTCTACCAGGACATGGCGGCCTGGGCGGCCCGGCTCGGCACCGCCATGGCCGACTCGGGCCGGCGCGCACGCGTGGGCGGCGCCACCTACGGACTGTTCGTCAACGACTGGCGGCTGGAGTCGTTCGAGGAGTGGTTCCAGGCGGTGGTGACCGGCCACGTACCGGCCAGCGTGGGCGACCAGGGTCCCGTCCCGGGGCGCCCGGCCCGGCCGGCGGATCCCGGCGCCGACGCGGTGCCGGACCGCGAGGAGTTCGACGAGGACGTCCGGCTGGCCCTGCAGACCTGGCGCCACCCCGAGGGGTTCGCGTCGAACCGCCTGCTGCGCCGGCGGTTCGTGACGTCGGCCGGTGGTGACCCGGCCGTCGTCCTGCGGGCGATGATGCAGGAGGCGGTCGACGCGATGCGCTCGGACCTCGCCGGGGTGAAGGCCCGCGCGGCTCTGGTGGCCACGTACTTCTCCGGCGCGCCGACCCAGGAGGCGGCGGCGCGGCGGCTCGGCCTGCCCTTCGGCACGTACCGCCGGCACCTGCGGGCGGCTGTCGCCCGGGTGAGCGACGTGCTGTGGGAGGCCGACGTCGCCGCCCGGTGACTCAGCGTCCCGACCCGGTGCCGTGGTCCACGACCAGGACGACCTTGCCGACGACCGTGCGCGACTCGGCCAGGCGCAGGGCCTCGCCGGCGCGCTCGAGCGGCAGTTCGGCGGCCACCTGCGCGGTGAGCACGCCCTGGGCCAGCAGCTGGAAGACCTGGCCGAGGTCGTCGCGCAGCTTGGTGCGGAACGCCTGCCGGCGGCGCCGGCCGCCCCAGACGTTGTAGAACGACGCGGACCGGCCGTTCGGCAGGTAGTTCCACACCGCCAGGCGGGCGGCGAGGGCGAGGACCGGCAGCAGCGGGTTGCCCTTGTCGTCGCGGGTCGAGGCGGTGCCGTAGGCGACCAGGGTGCCACCGCGCGCGAGCAGGCGGAACGAATCGACGATGCCGGGGCCGCCCACGTGGTCGAAGACCGCGTCCACCCCGGCGGGGGCCAGGGCCCTCACCCGGGCGGGGAGGTCGGCGGAGGCGTAGTCCAGCGGCTCGGCGCCGAGGTCGCTGACGGCCTTGCGGTTGCGGGCCGACGAGGTGCCGATGACCCGGATGCCGGCGTGCCGGGCCAGCTGCACGAGGGTCGAGCCGACGCCGCCGTTCGCGCCGTGGACGAGGATCGTGCCGCCGGAGCTGACCTTCGCGACGCGGTGCAGCATCTGCCAGGCCGTGACGCCGTTGACCACGACGGTCTCGGCCTCGCTGGGCGTGATGCCGTCGGGCACGGGGACGAGGTCCGCCGCTTCCAGCCGGGCCGTGGAGGACCAGCCGCCGGTCTTGGTCAGGGCGGCGACCCGCCGGCCGACGAGGTCCGGGCCGACGCCGGGTCCGACGGCGGCGACGGTGCCGACGAGGTCGTAGCCGGGGACGAACGGGAAGGCGGGCTGGGCGAAGTAGCGCCCGCGGCGCATCTGCTGCTCGGCGAAGGAGACGCCGCTGGCCTCCACGGCGACGAGCGCCTGGCCGGGGCCGGGTGCGGCGGTCGGGCGGCGGCGTACGAGCAGCTGCTCGGGCTCGACGATGCCGGGAAGGACGATCTCGGTGGTGGTGCTGCCGGACATGGGAGTTCCTCCTGGAATGAGTGGCGCGTTCGAGGTGGAGTCTCGGTCCGGGCGGCGTCCAGCTGACAGGGTCCACCGGTGTCCGACCCCGTCCACCGCGGTCCGCCGTAAGCACAAACAATGACTTGCGCAAACAGACGTTTGCGCTAGGGTGGAGCCATGGTCACCTCCGAACTCGACGCCGCCTTCGCCGCTCTGGGCGACCCCGTCCGGCGTGCCCTGGTGACCCGGCTGGCCCGCAGTGACGCCACGGTGGGGGAGCTCGCCGCGCCGTTCGACCTGACCCACCAGGCGATCTCCCACCACGTCGGGGTGCTGCGCCGCTGCGGCCTGGTCGAGCAGCGCCGCGAGGGCACCAGCCGCCCCTGCCGGCTGCGGGCCGACCGGCTGGCCCGGCTCAGCGCCTGGATCGACGACCAGCGCCGCACCTGGGCCGACCGCCTCGACGCCCTCGAACAGCACCTGACCGAAGAGGAGGCCGGCCGTTGACCACGGAACTGCGCGGCGACGAACTGATCGCCCGGCGCCACCTCCCGGCGCCGCCCGCGCGTGTCTGGGCGGCCTTCACCTCCCCGGCGAGCATCGCGGCGTTCTGGGGCGGCTCACACGCCACCGTGCCCGCGAACTCGGTGACCGTCGACCTGCGCCCCGGCGGCGACTTCGCCCTCGACACCCGGGGCCCGGACGGCACGACGCGCCGGCTGCGGTTCGTCTACGTGAGCGTCACCGAGCCGCACGAGCTGGTCTTCGACGAACCGGTCACCGGCCTGCGCACGACCGTCACCCTCGGCCCGGCCGGCGACGGCACGGACCTGACCGTCCACCAGCGCCGGCTTCCCCCGGAGCTGCGGACCAGTCAGGCAGCCGACGGACTCGCCTCGATCCTCGAAGCGCTCGCGGCCCACCTGCGGCCACCCACGACCACCCCGGAACGGAGCATCCGATGACCCAGCGCGATCTCGTCGCGGAATACTTCGCCGGTTTCCGGACCGGCGACCACCCGCGCATCCTCGCCACCCTCACCGACGACGTCGAGTGGGTGATCCACGGCCACCGCACCACCCACGGCAAGGCCGAGTTCGACGGCGAGATCGAGAACCCGGGCTTCACCGGCCATCCGCAGCTGGACGTCCACCGCGTCCACGAGGACGGCCCGGTCGTCATCACGACGGGGGAGGGCCGGGGCGTCAGTGTCCACCATGGACCGTTCCGGTTCGCCTTCAACGACCTGTTCACATTCCGCGACGGCCACATCGCCCGGGTCGACTCCTACGTCGTCCGGTTGCCCTGAGCAAACCACTTCGACGGTACGGGCGCAGCCGTCCACAGACGCAGCACCGGGCGCGGCTGGCCCACGGCCCGGCAAGCGGCCGTGCCGGGCCGTTCGCGACCTCCGGCCGAGGTGCTCCGCTGTGGGCGCCCTCCGCGCCACACCACCGATGAACTGGCCTGCTACGTCTGCTTCGGTCCCCGCAAGCCCGGCTGACCCGCATCGCCGGGTGGGGTGGTCTCGTCCATCCGCCGGCCGTGGAGCACGCGGAGTGCGTCGAGGGCGACCGCGGTGAGCACGCCGCGGCCGACACCGGCTCGGCCGAGCAGCTCCATCCCCCGGGTGACGGCGACGAAGTAGACCGCCAGCGACTGCACGTTCGCGTCCTCGGGGATCTCCCGGTTCTCCCGCGCATGCTCCAGGCATTGTGCATAGACCCCGGCGAGCTGTTCGATGCCGGTCTTGGTGGCCGTCGAAAGGGGATCCTCCTCGCCGGTCGATTCGACCAGCGCACGCGTGGTGAGCGAGACCCGGCGATCACTGCTGCTGAACTCGATGGCCATCGTGAGCAGGTGACCCCGAATGCGTTCCAGCGGCGACGCGTCGTCGTGTCCGAGCGCTTCCGAGACGGCGCGCGTCGCCTCCTCGCGGTCCTCGGAGAGTGCCCGGAAGAACAATTCCCGCTTCCCGCCGAATGCGTTGTACAAGCTCTGTTTCCCCAAGCCGGTCGCCCGCACCAGGTCGTCCAGCGTCGCCGCGGCCAGGCCGTGCACGGCGAACACCTCACTGGCGCTGCTGACGACATCACTCTCGAGGAACTTGCGGGGGCGGGGCATGTGAGCAAGCTTACGTTATTGACTACACGGTCAAAAACCTTGTTAGCCTGGCTGGAGCGCGCGCATCCGGAGACCACGGAACCATCGAGGAGAGCAGACGTGAAGAGTAACGAGGAGATTGTTCGCGAGGCGTACCGGCTGGCGGAAGGGAATGTCCTCGACGGAGCCGGTTTCCGGGCCTTGTTCACCGAGAACGGCACGTTCAACGACGTGCCGAATGCACTGACCTTCCGCGGGGACGAGATTCCTCAGGCGCTGGCGGGCTTTGCCGGCGTATTTCCCGACGTCCACCGCGAGCTCCTCGAAGTGCACGCGGCCGGCGATGTCGTTGCCGTCGAACTGCGCATTCAGGGAACGCATCTCGGCAGTTTCCCGACTCCGGTCGGCGAGATTCCGCCGACCGGTAACCGTATCGACGTGCCGACGGCGGATCTCTGGTATCTCCGGGAGGGAAGAATCGAGAGCTTCAACTGCTACAACGCGGCGAATGTGCTGCTCGCCCAACTCGGGGCCGGCCCCGACTTCAAGTCGGCCATCGAGTCCGCCGAGACAGCCGCCACAGGGTCGTAGCCCCACCGGGCGCACCGCTTGATCGCCCTGTCTCGTTCCGGGAGGGCGCCGACCCCGCCGCATTCGCCGCCGCTTACCCGCCGAGCCCCGAACTCGCGGCGGACATGGCTGACCATCACGCACACCCCGGACCGGGGTTGATCGTTAGTCGGCTCAGGTGCCCGCGCGATCCAGGAGTCAGACATGTCTTTGCGTTGCCTTTTCCGGCTGTCCCTCGCCGGTGCGACGCTCGCCGCCGGGATCGTGTCCGCCGCCCCGGCGTCCGCGGCCGTCACGTACGACCCCGCGTCGCGGACCGGTTTCGTCGGGGCGGCCGACGTCCGGCGGGCGTTCGGCTGGACCGCCGCGATGCTGGCCTCGCGGGCCGGAGAGGTCGCCTTCGACCACGACTTCTGGACCGACGACACCTACTCGGTCGTCTGCGGCAAGCGCACGTACCCGGTGGTGCACCACAAGGAGTACGGCCACTACGAGCTGACCGACGCTGTGGTCCGCGGGTCCGGGTCCCGTTCCGCCGCGGGCTACGGCGACGGCATCACCGGGTTCCGGCTCACCGGGGCGACCTCCGGCATCTCGGGCACCTCGGTGGCGCCGGCGGTCGGCCAGCCGTGCCCGGCGGGTGAGGACCCGGGGCAGGGCCGCGGTCAGGGCCCCGGTCGCGGAGCCGGTCAGGGCCGCGGGAAGGGCGCGACGATCGACGAGCTGCGCCTGGTGTCGTCGGCCACCGGCTGGGCCCTGGCCGCCCGGTCGGGCGAGGTCAGCCACCGCATCCTCACGGGCGGCCGGGGCACCGGGCCGGGTGGGCGGCTTCGAGCCCCAGGGTCGTAGGGCACGGTCGCGTCCGCGGCCGGGCTGTGGTGGTCGCGGAACCGGAGCGGGAAGTGGCAGAAGAGCGACCGCGGCAGCCTGTCCCGCTGGACTACCCCCAGAACGCGATCAACCGGACCCTGGTGGCGCCGTACAGTCCGCGTCCCGCGCCGGGCGCGCCGGTGTCCGCGCCGATCACCTGGGACGAACTGGACGACCCGGGCCTGCGGCCCGACGGGTTCACCATCCGGTCGGTCCTGCCGCGCCTCGAGACGCACGGCGACCTGTTCAGCGCGGTGCTGGACCACCGGCAGGCGCTGCCGCCGCTGCGCTGAACAGGCCCGGCGTGGTCAGTCGGTTTCGGCGTCGGCCGCCGCGTCGGCCTCACCCACCGGTACGCCGTCGGAGTCGCGGTTCGCGTTCTCCAGGTCGACGTCGGCACCGGTACGGGCCGCGTCGGCGTCGCGGTCCGAGGCGCCGACGGTCGGACCGCCGCCGCCCTGGTTCTCGTCGTCGCCGACGAGGTCACCCGCGACGGTCGCAGCGAGGGGAAGTCCGGCAGCGGACGGGGTTTCGGTCATGGCCGTGTCCTTTCTGCAGTGTGCCCGTCGCGTACCCGGCGCCGCCGCCACGAAACGCGGCCGGCCGTCAGCGCAGCTTCGCCATCAGCAGGCCGCGGGTGGCCTCGAGGTGGGCGCGCATCGCGGACTCGGCGGCCGCCCCGTCGCGGGCCAGCACGGCGGTGACCACCGGCTCGTGCTCGGCGTGGATCTCGGTCAGGGTGCGTCCGCTGGCCGTGGTCGGCGGGCCGAGCAGGGCGGTCGTGCTGCGCAGCTGCTCGACGATGGCCGCGGTGCGCGGGCGGCCCGAGGCCCGCAGCAGCAGGTCGTGCAGGGCGCGGTCGGCCGGCCAGAAGGACGCGTCGTCACCCCGTGCGGCTGCGGCGGCCATGGTGCCGAGCGCCGTCCGGATGGTGGCGTGCTGGTCGTCCGTCGCCTGCTCGGCCGCCAGGCGGGCGGCCGGCGGTTCCAGGGCCAGGCGGATGCCGATGATCTCCTCGATGTCGTGCGCCCGCGGCGGGAGCACCCGGAAGCCGCGGTTGCGCCTGATCTCCACCAGCCCGGCCTGGGCCAGCCGCAGCAGCCCCTCGCGGACCGGGCTGCGGGACACGCCCAGCAGCTCCGCCAGCTGATAGACGGAATAGGTGGTCTCCGGCACGAGCTCCCCGGCGGCCACGCCGTCCCGGACCGCCTGGGAGACGGCGTCGGCGAGAGAAGATGCCTCCGGAGGAAGACGAAGCGCGGGCATGAGTAACATGTTACCTATGAATGATGTGGTGGCGGCACTGGGCAGGGCCGGACTCGAGGTGCGGGCCGACGCCGGCACCCTCGGCATGTACGCCTCCGACGCCTCGCTGTACCGGATCCCGCCGCTGGCCGTGGTGCGGCCCCGGCACGTCGACGAGGTGGCCGCGGCGCTGGCCGTGGCCCGGGAGACCGGGGTGCCGCTGACCTCCCGGGGCGCGGGCACGTCGGTAGCCGGCAACGCCGTCGGGCGCGGCATCGTGCTGGACTTCTCCCGCCACCTCAACCGGGTGCTGGAGATCGACCCGGACGCCCGGACGGCGGTGGTGGAGCCGGGCACCGTGCACGCCGTCCTGCAGAAGGCCGTCGTGCCGCACGGCGTCCGCTTCGGTCCCGACCCGTCGACCCACCCGCGCTGCACCATCGGCGGGATGATCGGCAACAACGCCTGCGGCTCGCGCTCGCTTGCCTACGGCCGCACCTCCGACAACGTGGCCGGCCTGGAGCTGCTGACCGCGGCGGGGGAGAGGCTCACCACCGGACCGGAGGGTGTGCACGGCGCCGGGCAGGTCATCGACGGCGTACGCGCGGTCGTCGGCGCCCATCTGGCCACCGCCCGCACCGAGTTCGACCGGTTCGGCCGGCAGGTCTCCGGCTACGCCGTGCAGCACCTGCTGCCGGAGCGCTTCGACCTGACCCGGGCGCTCGTCGGCTCGGAGGGCACGCTGGCGGTCATCACCCGGGCGACCGTCAAGCTGGTCGTGGACTCCCCGGTCCGGGTGGTGGTCGTGCTCGGCTTCCGGGACATCGTCGCGGCCGGCGAGGCAGCCCCGGCGGTCGTCGCGCACGGCCCGACCTCCTGCGAGGGACTCGACTCGCGCCTGCTCGACGTGCTGCGGGCCCGGCGCGGACCGGACGCCGTCCCGCCGCTGCCGCGCGGCGGGGCCTGGCTCTTCGTCGAGCTGGCCGGCGACCAGGCCGGCGAGGTGACGGCGCGGGCGCAGCGGCTCGCGGCCGACGGCATCGCCGACGACGCCCTGGTGGTGACCGATCCCGCCGTGCAGGCCCGGCTGTGGCGGATCCGGGAGGACGGCGCGGGCCTGGCCGGCCGGGCACCGTCGGACAAGCCGGCCTGGCCGGGCTGGGAGGACGCGGCCGTCCCGCCGCAGCGTCTGGGTGCCTACCTGGCCCGGTTCGACGAGCTCGTCGCCTCGTACGACATGACCTCGGCCCCGTTCGGCCACTTCGGCGACGGGTGCATGCACGTCCGGCTCGACCTCCCGCTGGACCAGCCGGGCGGGACCAAGATCATGCGCGAGTTCCTCACCGACGCGGCCCGGCTCGTCGGCGAGTTCGGCGGTTCGCTGTCCGGGGAGCACGGCGACGGCCGCGCCCGCTCGGAGCTGCTCCCGCACATGTACTCCGCGGAGGCCATCGCCCTGTTCGCCGGGATCAAGCACGCCTTCGACCCGGGCAACCTGCTCAACCCCGGCGTGCTGGTCGACCCGGACCCGATCGACGCCGACGTCCGGCCCGCGGGGCGCTTCCCGCTCACGCAGCTCGCCATGGCGTACCCGCACGACGACGGCGAGCTCGGTCAGGCCGTGCACCGCTGCACCGGCGTCGGGAAGTGCCGCGCCGACAACTCCGCCGCCGGCGGCGTCATGTGCCCGTCCTACCTGGCCACCCGCGAGGAGAAGGACTCCACCCGCGGGCGCGCCCGGGTGCTGCAGGAGGTCGTCCGCGGCGAGCTCCCGTGGTCGCACCCGTCGGTGCACGACGCGATGGACCTCTGCCTGTCCTGCAAGGGCTGCGCCTCGGACTGCCCGACCGGCATCGACATGGCCACCTACAAGTCCGAGGTGCTGCACCAGACCTACCGGCGCAAACTGCGCCCGCGCTCGCACTACACGCTGGGCAAGCTGCCGCTCTGGGCCCGCCTGGCCGGCTGGACGCCGCGGCTGGCCAACCTCGCCGTGCGGATGCCCGTCCTCGGCCCGTTCCTCCTCTGGCTGGCCGGGGTGGACAAGCGCCGGTCCGTGCCGGCCTTCGCCCGGCGCCCGTTCCGGCGCACCTTCGCCACCACGGCGGCCGAGGGCCGCCAACCCGTGGTGCTCTTCGCCGACTCCTTCTCCGACGCCTTCTCACCCGAGGTCGCCGAGGCCACGGTACGGGTGCTGCGCGCCGCCGGCTACGAGCCGCGGCTGCCGTCCGGGTCGGTCTGCTGCGGGCTGACCTGGATCACGACCGGTCAGCTGGACGCGGCCAAGAAGATCCTCGGCCGTACGGTCGCCGCCCTCGCCGCCGACGCCCGCGCCGGCATCCCGATCGTCGGCATCGAGCCCTCCTGTACCGCTGTCCTGCGCTCCGACGTCCACGAGCTGCTCCCTGGAGACGCGGACGCCGCCGCGGTGGCCGGCTCGGTGCGGACTCTGGCCGAGCTGCTCGCGCAGACCCCGGGCTGGACCCCGCCGGATCTGTCCGGTGTGGACGTCATCGCCCAGCCGCACTGCCACCACCACGCCGTCCTGGGCTGGAAGGCCGACGCGGATCTGCTGGCCACGACCGGGGCCCGGGTGCGACGGCTCGCCGGGTGCTGCGGCCTGGCCGGCAACTTCGGCGTCGAGATCGGCCACTACGAGGTCTCCGTGGCCGTGGCGGAGCAGAACCTGTTGCCCGCCCTGGACGCGGCCCCGGATGCTGTGGTGCTGGCCGACGGGTTCTCCTGCCGTACCCAGGTCGCCGATCTGCGCGACCGCCCCGCCGTGCACCTGGCCCAGCTGCTCGACCAGCGGTGATCCGGCCGGGGCAGACATAGAGATCTCTCGTTGCTACCGTGGTCGGCGATCGATCGACCGGGACGATCGTTTCCGGTCACACGGGGAATCGACGTGAGGAAACCACCATGCGCATCTTCGTACGCGCGGGCGCGATAGCGCTCGCCGCGGGCTCCGTCATGCTCGGCGGCGCCGTCGCCGCCCAGGCCGCGCCGGCCGCCGACGTCACCTTCACGGTGAACCGGCTCATCCTGCAGCCGGCGGATTCCGGCCACACCGGCCGCGTCCGCATCGTCATCAGCAACACCGGCAGCGAGCCCTTCGACGGCGGCTTCAGCATCACCGAGCCGATCGCCGAGACCCTCGGCGACATCGAGGGCGCCGGTGGCTGCGGCATCAACCGCACGCCCGACAACCGCCAGATCGCCCTGTGCCCCCTCGACGGCGAGATCGCCGCGGGCGGCTCCGCGGTGATCACGGCCAACTTCCGCTCACCGGCCCGGCCCCAGTCGTACGCGCGGATCGCCCCGCTGGCCGGCAGTGTCGAGGTCGACGGGGTGACCACCGAGTTCCCGGCGCTGTTCCGGGCCACCACCGGTTCCCTGCGCAACCCCCAGCCGTACGTGCAGGACACGACCGGCGCCCTCACCGTGACCGCCGCCGACGCGACGCTCACCCGTCAGGCGGACGGCACCTTCACGGGCCGGGTGCCGGTGACCGTACGCAACGACAGCGACGCCCCGCACCAGGGACTGTGGACCGAGGTCGTGGTCCCGGCCGGTCTCGAGGGCTGGCCGGCCATCGAGCCCAGTGACGTCTGCGTGCCGACGGACCGCCTGCCGGTCCCGCCGGGCGGCACCAGCGTGGGCTGCGTCCTCTACGGCGGCCAGCTGGCCGAGGGCGAGGAGCGCACCTTCGAGTGGGTCCTGACGGCACCCGCGGAGACGCCGGCCGGCCCGCTCGGCACCGCCACGACGCTGGTGGCGTACACCAACGAGGACGTGCAACAGAGCGACAACGCCAACGTCGACACGTTCACCATCACGGTCGCCGGCTGACGCACCACCCGCACCGAAGGCCCTGATCACCGCGATCAGGGCCTTCGTGCTGCCGGTGCCCGTGCGGTCCTCCCGCGCGGGCCGGCTCAGCGCAACGCCCGGCGGCCCTTCACGACGCCCATGACGATGGCGGCGACCAGGGCGACGAGGCCGATGATGATCAGCCATTTGACGGCCTTGATGATCAGGCCCAGCACAATGAGCACGACAGCTACCGCCGCGACGGTATAGATCAGGGCCCGCATGATGGTGTCCTCCGAAGGTGGGCGGCAATCGGACGAGTGCCCCGATAGCGGCCCCTCAATCATCGGCGTGAGCCGGACATGTCCGGAGGGTAAGGAGATCCCCCCGGACTGCCGCCACCGCCGGGCGATCTACACCCGGGCCGGGACCGCCGAGCTGGCCTTCGCAACACCAGACTCATCGACGTCGCCCGGGCCCTCACCAGCACCGGGCACCTCGTCCGGCCGAGCCGCGGCTGACCACCGCAGCACCGCTGGTAGTGAGGCGAATGGCCGGGCACCTGCCTCACTTCGGCGAAACGGACGGGGTGTTCCGTTAGCGTCCTCGCATGCCGTCACTCTCGCGCGCCTCGCTGGTGCGTTTCGCCGTGCCGTTCAACAAGCGGATGTCCGCCCTGATCGCGTCGCCGCGCTGGGGCCGGTTCGTCGGGCGGAAGATCGTGCTGCTCACCTACACCGGGCGTCGCTCCGGGCGGACGTTCACCATTCCGGTCGGCTTCGTCCGCGACGGCGACCGGATCACCATCGGCGTCCGGATGCCCGAGGCCAAGACCTGGTGGCGCAACTTCCTCGGCGCGGGCGCGCCGCTGTCACTGCACCTGGACGGCACGGACCGGGCCGGCCACGCGACATCCCACCGCGACGACCGGGGCCGGGTAACGGTCTCCGTCCTCCTGGACAGGTGAAGAGGCGGTGGGTCAGGTGACCCACCGCCTCTCGTGATCCTGCTCAGCGCACCTCGTACGCCCTCAGCACCGTCACCGCGGCGGTGTTGCCCGCGGCGTCGGTCGCGTTGGCGCGCAGCGACACGAACCCGGGTCCGGCCGGGTTGGTGACCTGCACCGTGCGCCGGTCACCGGTGCCGCGCACGGTGGCCGGCTGCCACGTGCGCCCGTCGTCCGTCGAGAACTCTGCGGTCAGCGTGCGGTTGGGCCGGGCCGCCGATCCGGACGTGCGCCCCACGGTGACCGGGATGCTGAACGCCTTACCGGCCGGGGCCACGTTCAGCTCGTTCACCCGCGGGCTGAACCGTACGGTCGACAGCGGCAGCCGCGTCGGGGTCTCCCCGGCCGTCGCCGAGCGGAACGTCCAGGCCGCACTGACCGAGGTCGACAGCCGGAACGGGGCGCCGCGGGTGGCCGACTGCTCCAGCCGGTACTGCGCGTTGCCCGCCGGCACCTCGAACTCGGCGTAGCCGGACGGCTCCTCGCCGATCAGCTTGCCGCCGGAGTACAGCGCGGTGCGTGCCGTGTCCGGGCGGGCGTCACCCCAGTGCCCCACGCCGTCGCCGAACAGCGGGACGCCGGCCACGATGGTGTTCTCGATCCGCAGGGCGGCGTTGATGTCCCCGCCGACCCAGGGGGCGAAGACCGCACGGTTCCAGTCCTCGGAGTACGTCCGGCCCGCCCGGTACCGATTCTCGTCCGAGAAGGCGATGCTCAGCAGCTCGGGGAAACTGTCCGGGTCCGTCTGCACTTCCTGGTCGAACTCGCGCGCCCAGGTGGTGGCGCCCTCGGTGCTCAGCCACTCGGTGCGCTGCGACGGCAGGGAGAACGGCAGGCCGGCGGCCCATCCGCCGATGTTCGGCCCCAGGTTCGGCCAGTTCAGCTTGATGCCCGTGGCGCCCTCGGCCTCCCGCGCGAAGCGGGACCGCACCGTGGCCAGCTCGCCGGCCCGGACCCGCTTGGCGAAGCCGGTGTAGAACGCGCCCTCCTTGAGGTAGGCGAGACTGTAGGTGAACGGGGTGTCCCGGAACGACTCGGTCGCCGCGTCGTACTTCGCGAAGGCCGCGTTGATCGACCCGTAGAAGCCCGGCTGCTTGCGGCGCGGGCCGACCTGCCCGAGGAACATGTCGTCGCCGGTCTCGGACAATGCGGAGACGCTGACCCCGAACTCGTCGTTGACCCAGTCGGCGTTGGCCGCGACCAGGACCGGTGTCGCGTCCTTGCGGGGCACGGTGATCTTCACCGGTTCCCCGCGGCGGGCGTCGAGCCGGATGGTCAGCGGACCGTCGATCACGACCTTCGGCTGGACCAGCATCGTCATGTCCTCGGCACCGTAGATCCAGGTGAAGAGGCCGTACTCGCCCTTGGGCAGCCGGATCGTGTCGGTCGGCTCGGCGCTGAAGACGTCGTGGAACGCCAGCTCGTCCAGCCGGTTGAACGAGGTGACGTGCTCGGCCGGCTTGCCGTCGCGCCCCACGTGCACCAGCTTGACGTCGTAGCTCTCCACCTCACGGTTCACCGCGACCGGGGTCTCCACCCGCACGTCGCCGGGGCCGGTCGCGACCAGCCGCGCGGACTTGAAACCGTCGGTGCCCTCGCCGCTGGTGTCCGCCGTGACCGTGGTCGTGGCGGTGCCGCCGGCCGGCACGGTCAGGCTGGTCGCGGCCACGCTGAACGTGTCGGATGCGTCGGTCAGCGCCAGCGCCAGGGTGATCGGGGCGGTGCCGCCGTTGCGGTAGGTGACGGTCTCGGTGACCGGGACGTCGTCGTCGTGCGGCCACTGCTGCCGGCCGAAGCTGATGCTGCCCTCATCCACCGACACCGCCTGGCGCACCACGCGGGCCACGTCGACCCGGCCCGCGCCCTGGCCGAACACGTCCACCCCGGGGGCCGGCTTCGCGGCCCCCATGAGCAGGGTCTTGCGGTGGTTGGGCGACCAGCCGGGGTGCTGCTGGGTGACGATCGCCGCCGCGCCGGCGACGTGCGGGGAGGACATCGAGGTGCCGGAGAGGCTCACGTAGCCGTCCCCGGCCGGGGTGCCGATCTGACCGTTCGCGGCGCGGGCCGCGACGATGTCCACGCCCGGCCCGGTGATGTCCGGCTTGATCGCGTCGTCGCCGACCCGGGGGCCGCGACTGGAGAAGTCGGCCAGCTGGTCCTCGTCGTCCACCGCACCGACGGTGAGCGCCGAGTCGGCGCTGCCCGGCGAGCCGATGGTCGCGGTGGCTCCGGAGTTGCCGGCCGAGATCACGAAGAGGGCCCCGTGGGCCGCGGTGAGGTCGTCGACGGCCTGCTCCAGCGGGTCGATGTTCGCCGTGTCACCGCCGCCCAGGCTGATGTTGATCACCGGGGCGGCCTTGGCGGCCCACTGCATGCCGGCCAGGATCGACGATTCCTCGCAGAACTCGGTCGAGCACACCTTGCCGATCGCCAGCTTCGCACCGGGGGCCACGCCCTTGTACTTGCCGCCGGACTTCGCGCCGCTGCCGGCGATGATCGAGGCGACATGCGTACCGTGGCCGACGAGATCGTCGGCGTTCGGGTCGGGCGTGAAGTTCTCGGCCGCCACGATCTTGCCGGCGAAGTCCGGGTGGGTGGCGTCGATGCCCGAGTCCAGGACCGCCACCGTCACGCCGGTGCCGTCCAGACCCGCCTGCCAGGCCGCCGGGGCGCCGATCTGCGGCACGCTGACGTCGAGGTTGAGCTTGCGCTTGCCGTCCAGGTAGATCCGCTCGACGCCCGGGCTCAGGGTGCGGGCTGCGGCCGTACCCCCGGTCAGAGAGGTCCAGAGCTCGGCCCTCGCGGTGCGCTGCGCGCGCACCGCGAGTGCGCCCACCCCACCCAGGTCGCGGGCGATGCGGGCCGTCGCGCCGGTCGCCGCGCGGGCGGCGGCCGGCCCCTTGCGGTTGCCGGAGCGCGGGTACGCGACCAGCAACGGCAGCTCGGCCTCGCCGGTGTAGCCGAAGTTGCGCAGTGCGGTCAGGTCGAACAGCCGCTGGTCGAGCCGGCCGCGCTGGACCAGCGGCAGGGCGTCCGCCGGGATCACGTAGTGGTGCCCGGCCGCCTTGCGGCTGACGAACCTGGTGCCGGCGCGACCGGGCGCGCTCTCGACGCTGGTCCGGCCGTCCGGGGCGACGATCACCCGGTCCCCGGTGATCAGGGTGATGCTGGTGGATGCCGTGGACACTGGGCTCAGTTGGGCTCTCGGACCGGGTGCCGCGCTCGCCGCGGCGGGCGCGACCGCGGCGAGCGCGGCAGCCGTCCCGGCGGCGAGCAGAGCGGCGGGCAGTTTTCGCAGGCGCATGGAAAGGGCCTCCCGTCAGCCGGGTCCGATGACCCGGCCCATCGATGGCCGTAACTCTTGCAGACCGGTGCAAACCATCACGGTGGTCGATTGACGGGCGGTTCACAGGCTGGCAACATTCGCGAGTATGGGAGCGCTCCCACCATCGCTCCGTCCCCCTCGTGGCCGTCCCACCGTTCCGGCACCCGGCCGCGAAGTCCTGAGAGGACCCCTGTGACTCCACATCGACGCCGGCGGGCTGCCAGGCTGATCGCGGCGAGCGCCGCGGCCGGCCTCGGACTGACCCTGTTGACGGCCCAACCGGCCGCCGCCGAGCCGGTCCAGCACATCCCGAACGGCAGCTTCACCAGCGGCACCACCGGCTGGTGGTCCACCGAGAACGCACCGATCTCCGTCGTCGGCGGTCGGCTCTGCGCCGAGGTTCCGGCCGGCACCACCAACGCCTGGGACGTCAGCCTCGGCCACAACGACGTCCCGCTGATCAACGGCGCTGCCTACGCCCTCAGCTTCAGCGCCTCGGCCAGTGCCGCGGTCACCGTCCGGGCCAACGTGCAGCTCAACGAGGCGCCGTACACCACGGCGCTGTCCCGGGCCGTCGCGCTCACCACCGAGGCGCAGACCTTCGAGTACACCTTCACCTCAGGTCTGGACTCGGCCAACGGCACGCTGACCTTCCAGCTCGGGGGCAGCGCCGAGGCGTACACCTTCTGCCTGGACGACGTCAGCCTGACCAGCGACGGCGCGACGCCACCGCCGGCCGGGCCGGAACAGGTCGAGAACGGTGACTTCTCCGACGGGACCGCGGGCTGGTACTCGTACGGCACCACGGACACCGGGATCGACGACGGGCGGCTGTGCACCGCGGTGCCGGCCGGGCTGGCCAATCCCTGGGACGCCGGCATCGGCCAGAACGGCGTGACGCTGGTGGCCGGCTCGTCGTACACCTTGTCGTTCGACGCCTCGGCCAGCCCGGGTGCCAGCGTGCGGGCCGCCGTGCAGCTGGGGGCCGAGCCGTACACGTCGTTCCTGTCGCGGGACGTCGCGCTGACTCCCACCGCCCAGCACCTGGAGTTCACCTTCACCGCAACCGCGGACACCACCGCGGGTCAGGTCGCCTTCCAGGTGGGTGGCAGTGCCGAGGCGTACCGTTTCTGCGTGGACAACGTATCGCTGATCGGCGGTGAGGAAGAGCCTCCGTACACGCCGGACACCGGGCCGCGGGTCCGCGTCAACCAGGTCGGCTACCTCCCGGCCGGGCCCAAGAACGCCACCGTGGTCACCGCCGCCACCGAGGCGTTCGGCTGGCAGCTGAAGAACGCCGGCGGTGACGTGGTCGCCGACGGCACCAGCACGCCGCGCGGGGTGGACGCCGCCTCCGGCCAGAACGTGCACACCATCGACTTCACCGGCTTCCGCACCGCCGGCACCGGCTACACCCTGGTGGCCGACGGGCAGACCAGCCACCCGTTCGACATCTCCGGCACCGTCTACAAGCAGCTGCGCTCCGACGCCCTGCAGTTCTTCTACATCCAGCGCAGCGGCATCGAGATCGACGGCGACCTGGTCGGCGAGGAGTACGCCCGCCCGGCCGGCCACCTCGGCGTGGCCCCCAACCGCGGCGACACCGACGTGCCCTGCCGCGCCAGCGCCTGCGACTACCGGCTCGACGTGCGCGGCGGCTGGTACGACGCCGGTGACCACGGCAAATACGTGGTCAACGGCGGCATCGCCGTGCACCAGCTCATGAGCACCTTCGAACGCACCAAGACCGCGGTCACCGCCGCGCACGGTGCCGCCCTGGCGGACAGCACGCTGCGGGTGCCCGAGCGGGGCAACAACGTGCCCGACATCCTCGACGAGGCGCGGTGGGAGCTGGAGTTCCTGATGCGCATGCAGGTCCCGGCGGGCAAGCCGCTCGCCGGCATGGTGCACCACAAGATGCACGACGCCAACTGGACCGGCATCCCGATGCAGCCCGAGGACGACCCTGAGCTCCGCGAGCTGCACCCGCCATCGACGGCCGCCACCCTGAACCTGGCTGCCACCGCCGCCCAGTGCGCGCGGCTGTTCGCGCCCTACGACGCGGCGTTCGCCGACAAGTGCCTCACCGCGGCGCGCACCGCCTACACCGCGGCGAAGGCGAATCCGGGGAAGCTGGCCCAGGACCTCGGTGGCGGCGGTGGTGGCTACGGCGACGCCGACGTCAGCGACGAGTTCTACTGGGCCGCGGCGGAGCTGTACCTGAGCACCGCCGAGCAGCCGTACCTCACTGATCTGACCGCGTCGCCGCACCACACCGGTGACGTCTTCGCGGCCACGGGCTTCGGCTGGGGCAGCACGGCCGCTCTGGGCCGGCTCGACCTGGCCACCGTGCCGAACCTGCTGCCGGCGGCCGACCGCCAGCGCGTGCGCCAGTCGGTGGTCACCGCGGCGGACCGCTACCTGGCCACGCTCAAGGCCCAGGCGTACGGGCTGCCTCTGCCGGGCGACGCCGGCAGCTACTTCTGGGGCGGCAACAGCAACATCCTCAACAACGTCGTGGTACTGGCCACCGCGTTCGACCTGACCGGCAAGGCCGGCTACCGCGACGGGGCGGTGCAGGGCGTCGACTACATCTTCGGCCGCAACGCGCTGAACCAGTCGTACGTCACCGGCTGGGGCGAGCACGCCTCGCAGAACCAGCACAGCCGGATCTTCGCCCACCAGGCCGACCCGAGCACGCCGCATCCGCCGGCCGGATCACTGGCCGGCGGGGCCAACGCGGGCCTGGACGACCCGTACGCCAAGGATCTGCTGGAGGGCTGCAAGCCGCAGTTCTGCTACGTCGACCACATCGAGTCGTACGCGACCAACGAGGTGGCGATCAACTGGAACTCGGCGCTCGCCTGGGTGGCCTCCTTCCTGGCCGACCAGGGCACCGGGCAGCTTCCGGCGGGCTCGTCCTGCAAGGCCGAGTACACCAACTACGGTCCCTGGCAGGGCAACGGTGGCTTCACCGCGCAGCTGGCCATCACCAACACGGGCACCGCGGTGGTCGACGGCTGGACGGCCCGCTTCGCCTTCCTCGGCGGCCAGAAGGTGCGGGAGGCGTGGTCGGCCGAGGCGACCCAGGCCGGGGCCACGGTCACGGCGCGGAACACCACGACCAACCGCCGGATCCAACCGGGGCAGACGGTGTACTTCGGCTTCAACGCCACGACGCCGGGCGGACCGAACCCGGCGCCGGAGCTGATCACCCTCAACGGATCAGCCTGCGGCTGACGTGAGCAACGGGCCCGGCCGGCACCAGCCGGCCGGGCCCGTCGTCGTGTTCAGCCCGCGTCGTGCCGCTGCCTGGTGCGGGTGGCGTCGATCAGCATCTCGATGAGGCCCGCGAGCCCGGCGGCGCCGAGCAGGTCGTGAGCCCGGCGGACGGTCATCAGCAGGGGTGCGGCCCGGTCGATCAGCACGCCGTCGCGGGCCAGCACGTAGGCCAGCGCGAGCATCGCCGCGCGCGCGTTGCCGTCGGCGAAGGGGTGGAAGAACGCCACGTCGAGATAGACGCGCGCGGCCCGCGAGGGCAACGGAACGGTGTCGTCGGTGGCCTCGAGCAGGCACCGCTCGAACACTTCCGGGAGATCGTCCCGCCAGTAGTAGCTCTCGCGGCCGCCCTTGGCCGACGCCGGGCCGGTGCGGAACGGCGCCTCCGGGACCCCGAGCACGGTGCGCTGCCACTGCTCGAGCCGGGAGAAGGTGAGCGGGCCACCGTCCGCGGCATCGCGCCTGGCCTGCTCGAGTGCCGCGGAGAGCTGGGCGCTGCCGGCCGGCCGCCGGGCGACGTGCTCGGCGATCCCGTCCCGGTCGCCGCGGACCGGGCCGGTCACCGGGCGGGTCACCGCCGCCCAGTCGACCCGGGCCCGTACCGCCTGCCACGCCGTCAGATCGTCGTCGCGCCCCTCGTATCTCGGCCGGCCGGGCGGCTGCAGCACGGTGGGCACAGTGTTGCCCCGCGCGGAGGGCCAGTCCTGCGGCCAGGTGTCAGGCCAGTCCCCGGCCGGGTCGGCCAGGGTGACCAGTGCGGCCGCCGGCTGCCCGGTGACCTCCCGGGCGAGGCGCTCGGCGATGTCCCTGACGACGAGCGGGGAGGGCTGCACCCAGCTCTCGAACCGCCCGCCGATGGCGCTGTTGATCAGAGCTTGACGGCGCTCCTCGGCTACGCCGGCGGCGGTGAGGAACCAGCCGAGGACCTGCTCGCAGTGGCCGTACCAACCGCTGTCGCTGCCGGTGCGGTCCACCGTGGTGGTCACCAGCCGGGCGACGGCGATCTCCCAGGCGACGACGAGGCCGTCCGGGTCGTCGTCGCCGTCGGGCAGGGGCAGGAACCGGTCGAACCGCTCGGCCAGGTGTTCCAGCCAGCCCCGCCATTCGCACAGCGAGGTGGCGACCAGGGCCAGGGTCTCCTCCGGGCCGGCGATCGAGTCCGAGACGCAGCACCAGGAGCCGACCGGACCGCCGTCGTAGTCGCCCTCGCCGCCCGCCCAGCACCAGCCGCACGCCCAGCGTCCGTACCGGTCGACGAGGGCGTGGCTCACGGCGTTCCGCCACCGTTCGGCGTCGTCCCGGCCGACCTGCCCCGACGGGGTCCACCTCGGGCGCGGGGGCACCGGCGGCGCGACGGCCCGGACCACCCCGAGCGCCCCGCCGGCGTCGAACGGATGCCGTGCCGGATCGACGTCGGCCCACGAGAGCCGGACCGGGGAGATCCTCTGCCACGCGTCGTCGTTCACCATCGACGGTCATCCTGCCACCGCCCCGTCAGGGAGCCGCGTTCAGCAGGTCGAGCACGCTGTGCTGGCAGGAGTGGTTCGTGTTGACGTACGGCCCGGCCCAATGGCTGCCGTAAGCGTCGAAACTCGTCCGGCTGCGGGCGTACGCCGAATCGGCCTGCCGTCGCAGGTACCCGTCGTAAGGCCGACCGACCGCCGCGTTCAGCACACCGAGCCCGCGGATGAACGCGCCCTTGAACGAGACCCCGTCGCCACTGCACTGATCCGGCTCGTTGGGCTCGCGCAGGATGCCGTTGTTGTTGAGGTACGTACTCGTGGTGGCCGCGTCGGCGACCCGGCGGGCCACGGTCAGCGCGTTCGCGTCGCCGGTCAGCTTGTGGAGCTGGACCAGCGCGTTGATCAGCACGCCCTGGTTGTAGGTCCAGGTGACGTCGCCGTTGTTGCGGCAGGTGCCGAGGTTGACCCCGTCGTTGACCAGGTTGGAGCTGTTGAGCATCCCGGTGCTCTGGAACCACGTCCAGCCGGCCTGGGCCCGGCCGCGGTAGACGCTGTCGCCGCCGATGCGCTGGGACAGGGCGGCGTTGAGCTGGATGTAGAGGCTGTTGGCGATGGCGTTCTTGACCGTCCGGTCGGTGCGCCAGTAGACGCCGCCGCCACAGCGGGTGTCCCAGTAGCCGAACATGTGGTCGGCGCCGGCCCGGGCGGTGTTCAGGTAGCGGCTGTCGCCGGTCCGGTCGTACGCGGCCACCCAGGCGAGCGCCCACCAGCCGGTGTCGTCCAGATACTCGTTGCGGAACTGGCCCTGCCGCGAGTTGATGTTCTTGTCGTAGGTGGCCGCGATCGCGTAGTCATAGCTGCGCATGCCGCTGACCCGGCTGGTGTCGATCAGCGCGGTGAGCGCGTTCGCGCCGGTCCACCAGCCGTTGGTGTCGAAGAGCCCGGTGCCCTGGTCGAAGCGCATCATCAGCGCGGTCGCCGCGGCGGTGCGCCGGTCCCCGGCGTTCCAGTTGCTGCGGGCCCAGCCGGTGCAGGTGAGCTCGGGCCGGTCGCCGGCCTTGCCGCAGGCGCGCAGCACGCCGACGCCGCGCGAACCCCAGTTGTCCACATTGAACATGGTGGTGCGTGTGCCGGCGGAGCCGGCCGGGACCGTGGTGTCACCGAGGCGGCTGTCGCCCGACCAGGTGCGTCCGCCGTCGAAGGAACGGTCCAGCCACACCTGGTCGCCGGCCCGGCCGTTCTCGACGGTCGCCCAGATCATCGCGTCGGTGTCGTTGACGTGCACCTGGAACGAGCGGCCGTACAGGGTGGTGCTGGTGGCGACGCGGTCGCCGGGGGAGAGGGCCGGGTCGCGGGCGTCGCAGTAGCGGTTGCAGACGGTGGCGGCCTGAGCGGGGGAGACGGTCTGGGCCTGGAGGAGGACGGTGGCGGCGACCGTGAGGACGGCGATCGACTTGGCGCGCATGGGTTACCTCCGTGCGGTGGGTGCACTCGGTAACTGTTAATAAAGTACACATATTGTTAATAGTCAATGCCTACTCGCCCCGGAACACCGGAGTGCGCCGCTGCAGGCTCGCGGCGATACCTTCGGCGCTGTCGCGGGTCTGCCACAGGGCGGCCTGCTCGGCGAGCTCGTGCTCCAGGGCCCGGCGGACCCGCTGCGGCAGGTCACCGCGCAGGGTCGCGCGGATCGACCGTACGGCCAGCGGCGCGACCGCCGCGATCGAGCGCGCCCATTGCAGGGCCGTCTCGCGCACCTGCCCCGGCTCGGCCAGCCGGTCGGCCAGCCCGATGGCGACCGCCTCCTCGCCACCCACCCGGCGGGCGGTCAGCAGCAGATCGGTGGCCAGCTGCCGGCCCACCAGCTCCGGCAGGGTGACGCTGAGCCCGAAGCCCTGGTGGAAACCCAGCCGGGCGAAGTTGGCGACGAACCGGGTCGACGGCTCGGCCACCCGGAAGTCCGCGGCGCAGGCCAGCCCGAGGCCACCGCCGACCGCCGTGCCCTGCACCGCGGCGATGATCGGGGTACGCACGTCGAAAAGCTGGGCCGCCCGCCGGTACAGACCCTCGGCGGCGGCCACCTTGTCCTCGACGAAGCCCGCCGAACCCAGATCCGCACCCCCGCAGAAGTTCTTGCCCTCGGCCGCCAGCACGATCACCCGGCAGCCGGCGTCGTCGTCCAGGGCGGCGGCGGCATCGGCGAGCCGTCCGATCAGCTCGGCGTCGACATGGTTGTTCGGCGGGCGCCGCAGTTCGAGCAGCCCTATCCCGTCCGTGACGGACACCGCCAGTTCATCGCTCGATTCCACCAGGTCAGAATGCTCGACACCGGAAACCCGGCGGAAACCGGCCTGGTTGTCGCCGAGGTCGCCGCCCGGCCTGGTGGCCGCCCGGCCTGGTGGCCGCCCGGCCTGGTGGCCGCCCGGCCTGGTGGCCGCCCGGGCTGGTTGTCGCCCGGGGCTGGTTGCCGCTCAGGCGGACGGCGCTCGGGTTCGGCCCGGCCTGGCCGCGAGGAGCTGCTCGCGCAGGATGTCGGCGTGGCCGCAGTGCTGGGCCAGCTCCCGCAGCACCTGCACGTACAACGCCCACATCGACCGCACCTTCCGGCCGGTGAGCACGTGGTCGAGGCCGAGCGTCCGTGCCGCCGTACGGGAATCCTCGCACGCGGCGCGGTGCGCCGCCTGGACCGACGCGATGGTGTCCCTCGAGGTGAGGATGAAGGAGCGGCCCGGGGTGGCGGCCACGCCGAGTTCCTTGAGCGACCGGCCGGTCAGGACGTGGCCGAAGTAGAACCTCTCGACGTACGTCAGGTGCTTCACCAGGCCGAGCAGCGTCGTGCGGGACGGTACGAGGGAGGCGCGCGTCTCGGCCTCGCTCAGGGCCCGGAGGCTGTCGTGCGCGGCCCAGCGGTGCTCGTCGAGCAGCTGGTCGAGGCGGGTACGGAGGTCGAGGGTCCACGGCGGTTGACCCATGGCAGCTCCCGTCGGTGGTGGGCGATGGACCGAGCATCCGGATCGCGGCCGCCGGGTGCAAAGTCCATTGCCAAATGGCAAGCTGCGGTGATGGACGAGGTCGAGCACGACGTGCTGGCGGGCGTGGCCGGACGGCTCCGGGAGCTGCGCCGCTCGCGCGGGGCCAAGCTGACCGACGTGGCGCAGCAGACGGGCCTGACGCCGAGCACGCTGTCCCGGCTGGAGACCGGCAAGCGGCGGCCCACGCTGGAGCAGCTGCTGCCGCTGGCCCGCGCGTACGGCACCACGCTGGACGAGCTGGTGGGCGCCCGCGACACCGGCGATCCCCGCATCCACCTTCGCCCGGTCACGTACCGCGGCATGACGTTCGTGCCGCTGACCCGGCGGGCGGGCGGCATTCAGGCGTTCAAGGTGATCTACCCGCCGGCGTCGCGCTGGGGCGAGCCGGTGCCGCGCACCCACGAGGGCTACGAGTGGCTCTACGTCATGAACGGATACGTCACCCTGCTGCTGGGCAAACGGCGCCTGCGGCTGGGTCCGGGCGAGGCGGCCGAGTTCGACACCGGTGTCCCGCACTGGATCGGCAGCGCCGACGAGAATCCGGCCGAGCTGCTCACCCTGATCGGCATCCAGGGCGAACGGGTGCACCTCGCCACGTCGGCACCCTGACCCCGCCAGGACACCGGCTCACAGCGACAACAGCAGCAGGGGAGCGGCGGCGGCCCACGCCTGCGGCGAGCACGAGTGCGGGTACGGCACCGGCCCGTACCCCCGCTCACGGGCCAGCCCGGTCATCACCTCGGGCAGCCGGCCGTCGCCGAAGGACGCGGCAGCGAGCAACCCGTCGGCGATCCGCGCCGCCTCGGCCCGGCGCCCGGCGGCGGCCAGGCCGGCGACTGCGATCGCCGTGTCGTGCGGCCACACCCCGCCGCGGTGGTAGGACATCGGGTGGTACGGCGTCTGTCCCGCGGCCAGGGTCCGTACGCCCCAGCCGGAGAAGAAGTCGTCGCCCGCCAGCCGGTCAGCCACCGTGGCCGCCCAGTCGTCGGCGAGCAGTCCGCACCACAGCAGATGACCGGCGTCGGACGCCGCCGCGTCGACGGCGGTGCCCGTGCCGTCGAGGGCCAGCGCCACGAAGCCGTCCGGCAGCCGGAAGTCGCGGGCGAACCGGTCGCGCAGTCCGGCCGCGGCCGTGGTGAGCATGGCCGCCCACGCCGGGTCACCCCAGACGTGCGTGGCGAGCCGGGCGGTGCCCAGCAGCGCGCGGTACGCGTACCCCTGGGCCTCGGCCACCGCGATCGGGCCGGTGGCCGGGGTGCCGTCCGAGAAGACGATCGAGTCGGCGGAGTCCTTCCAGCAGTGGTGGACCAGGCCCGGCAGGTCGGTGCGGTACCGCAGATACCCGGCCGCCAGCCCGCCCGGCCCGAACATCCAGCCGACCGCGGCCCGGGCCGCCTGCTCCAGCTCCTTGGCCGGCAGGTCGTCACCGGTCACCTCGTGGTGGGCGGCGAGCAGCATGAGGAACAGCGGGGTGGCGTCGACGGACCCGTAGTAGCGGGCGTACGGCACTTCGCCGGTGGTGGCGAGCTCGCCGTGGCGCATCTCGTGGAGCACCTTGCCCGGCTCCTCGATCCGGGAGTCGTCGGTCGTGCGGCCCTGGGCCGCGGCCAGGACCCGCAGGGTGCCGGCGGCCAGCTCGGGGCGGTGGGACAGGGCGAACAGCGAGGCGAGGAGGCTGTCGCGGCCGAAGACCGTGAGGAACCACGGCGCACCCGCGGCCGGCACGACGGCCCCGGGCACGCCGGGCGCCGGCATGCAGAGGGCGTCGAGGTCGGCGAGGCCCTGCCGTACGCAGCGGTTCAGGTCATCCTGAGGCGCCGAAGGTGAACCTGCGGTGTCGGTCCAGGATGACGCACCCGCCTCGCCGAGCTCGGCGGCGTCGCCGACTTTGACCGCACCGGCCACCTCGCCGGTACCGGTCGCAATGGCCGCGCCTACGTCCTCGACGAACCCGCCAGCCGCCACCGCCCCGCCTGACACCGTGACCTCCAGCGTCACCGAAGCCAGCGGCGGCACCACGACCATCCACTCCAGACGGCCAGCGGACAGCTGAGCGGTCGGAGAGGCCCGAATCGTAGTGGTGCGCTCGAATCCCCGCCGAGCGTAGGACAAGACCAGCCGGCCGTTCACCACCTCGGCCCGGCGGACCGCATCCGACTTGTCGAAGGTGCGCGCCGAACGCAGCTCGAACTGGTCGGCGAAGTCGGCCGCCACCTCGTAGCCGACCTCAACGGTCTGCGCTGCGCCCAGGTAACTGGTCAGCGTCAGCGACTCGACCAGACGGCCGGGCTCCAACCGCCGCCGCCGGACCACCGCATAGGGCGGATCCTCATGCCGGGCCGTCTCCGGCGCGTAGACCGTCGAGGCCGCATCGGTGCGCAGCGCCCGCAAGCGTGCGCCCGGGACCCACAGCACCAGTCGCGACAGGTGACGGCAGTCGTCGACGAAGAATCCGTCCACCGCCGAGCCCCCGACGTCCGCGCCGGCGGCGGTGGTCAGCAGACACGTGGTGCCCGCGACCACCGAGTGTCCGCTCACGCCGCCCGGAGCAGGTCGAGGGTCAGGGCCGCGGTCCAGCTGAAATCGCTCGCACCGTGGCCCGCGCCGGTCAGCGGGTCGAGGTACTCCCGGAAGCCGGCGGTGCGTACCCGGTCCAGCAGGCGCCGACGCAGGTCGTCGGCGAGGGCCGTCTCGCCGTGCAGCCGCAGCCCGTGCCAGAACAGCCAGCTGGTGTTGATCCACCCCGGCCCGCGCCAGTAGCGGCCCGGGTCGTGGTCGGCGGCGGTGAGGTCGTACGACGGCAGCGGACACGCCTCGTGCAGCCGGAACCGGTCACTGAGCGCGGTTCTCACCAGCTCGGCGGCGACCGGCAGGTCCGGCACGACGAGCGGAGCCAGTCCTCCTACGGAATAGGTTCGGATGAGGTGGCTGGTGTGCGCGTCACGAGGAAAGAACATCCCGGCGGCCGGATCGTACAGAGTGGACACCAAGGCGGCCGTGAGGCGGGCGGCGGCCGCCAGGTGGGGCTGCGGGTCGCGGCCCAGCTCCGCCGCCATCGAGGCCAGTGCGTGCTCGCCGGCGGCCAGCAGGGCGTTGCACAGCGGGTCCTCCACCGCGAAACCGTGCACCTGCAACGAATCGGCGTAGCCGGCGTCGCGATAGTCGCGCGCCAGCCGGACGTAGCGACCGTAGTCCTCGTCGGTGGGGCGTTCCGCGGCGACGCCGTGGTTGAGGTCGCGGCGGGTGAATGCGGTCGCCGGCACCGGGATCACCCGCGAAAGTGGCGAATCCCAGGCCGGGCTGTTGTCCATGCCGGATTCCCACGGGTGCACGACCGACATCAGCCCGCTGCCGGTGAGGTCGCGCCGGGTCGTGAGGTAGCGGTGCCACCGCACCAGCCGGGGGTAGATCCGGGGCAGGAAGCCGCGGGCGCGGGCCGTCGCGGGGTCCGTCAGGTAGGTCGACCAGGCGGCGAGCGCGTGCGCGGGCGGCTGGACGATGCCGGAGGTCGGCACGCCCGGCGCGCCGGGCACGGCCCCGGAACGCCAGAACGCGGGCCCGGGGAAGTAGGCGTCGGCCCGCACGTGCGGGTCGAACACGATGTGCGGCACGCGCCCGTCGCGCCACTGCGCGCCCAGCAACGACTCCAGCTCCCGCTGGGCCCGGGCGGGGGACAGGTGGCGCAGCCCGATCGCGATGAAGGCCGAGTCCCAGCTCCACTGGTGCGGATAGAGCGCGGCGGCCGGCACGGTGGCGCACTGCCGCCAGTTCGCGGCCAGCACCCGCCGGGCGCCCCGGTCCAGGTCGTCGACCACGCCGGCCCCTCTCACGGCCGGCACCTGCCGGGCACCCCGGTGCAGGTCGTCGATCACGCCGGCCCCTCTCACGGCCGGCGCCCGCCGGGCATCCCGGTCCAGATTGTCGATCACGCCGGCACGCTGACGTCGTGGCGGCGCAGGAAGCCCGGCACAGCAGCCACGGCGGCGGCCGGCTCGCCGCGCAGCCGGCACTCCAGCGCCAGGTGACCGTCGTAACCGATGGCGTCGAGGGTGCCCAGCAACGCCGCCCAGTCGAGGTGCCCGGCGCCCGGCTGAAAGCGGTTGGAGTCGCTGACCTGCACGTGACCGAGGTGGGCGGCCGCCTTGACCAGCGCCGAAGTGGGCTCGTCCTCCTCGATGTTCATGTGGTACGTGTCGGCCAGCACCTTCAGCGACGGCAGCCCGACCGCACCGATGAGGTCCACCGCCTGCTCCAGCCGGTTCACCATGTGGTCCTCGTAGCGGTTGAGCGGCTCTAGGACGAGCGTCGCCCCCTCGCGCGCGGCGTGCTCACCCAGCTCGGCGAGGCCGTCCAGCAGCACGGCCCGGTCCTGCTCCTCGCTGCGGGGTGGCTCGAACGGCGGCAGCCGCCGGGAGAACATGCCCCAGGACGCCGGGGTGCACGCCACCGCGCCGGGGCCGCCCACCTCGGCGATCACCGACAGCTGCGACTTGAGCTGGGCGACGGCGTCGCGGCGCAGCTCCGGGTCGAAGGCGCCGAAGAAGTGCCGCATGTCGACACACACCGACGGCATGGGCACCCCGTCGCGGGCCGCCCGGCGCAACTCGCCGAGCCGGTCGCGGAACGCGAAGCCGCCGTGGCCGCGCAGCTCGATGGCGTCGTAACCGGCGCGCCGGGCGAACTCGAACTTCTTCTGCAGCGTCTCGCCGGGCAGCAACTGCTCCTGGCAGGAAATTCTGATCACGGGAACTTCAACACCACCTGGAGTGCCTCGTGGGGACGGCGGTCGAGCATGCGGTACGCGGCCGCCGCCTCTTCCACCGGGATGACATGGGAGACGAGCCCGGCCGGGTCGATCTGGCGCTCCACGGCCAGCCTCAGGAACGTGCGGTTCAGGCGACCCTGATCCCAGCGCCCCGCGACGTCCGGCGGCACCCCGCCGATCTGCGAGCAGATCAGCCGTACGCGGTTGTGGTGGAACTCGTCGCCGAGCCGCAGCCCGACGCCGTCGCCCTGGTAGAACCCGGCCGCGACCACCCGGCCGTTGACCGCGACCGCGCGGATCGCCTCGTGCAGCGCCGGGTACGAGCCGCTGATCTCGATCGCCACGTCGGCGCCCCGGCCCTCGGTGAGCTGACGCAGCTGCGGGCCGACCGTGCCCTCGCGCACGTCGACGATGGCGTCGGCGCCGTACTCCAGGGCTTTCTCCAGGCGGCCCGGAACCGCGTCGACCGCCACGACCGAACCGCCGGAGAGCTGGACGAGCCGGGTGGTGAGCAGGCCCAGCACACCCTGGCCGAAGACGGCGACGGTCTCACCCAGATGTACGTCCGCGGCCAGCACGGCGTTGAGGGCGACCGCCCCGACCCGGGCGAAGGTGGCCGCGACCGGGTCCAGGCCCGCCGGGATCGTGCAGCCGCGCAGCTTCTCGGCGGGCAGCACGGCTTCGGCGCGGTGGCCCCAGATGCCCCACACCTGCGCGCCGACCGCGGGGATACCCGGGTCATCGGCCACGTCCGCGGCGACCTCGACGACCTCGCCGACCTCCGAGTAGCCCAGCCCGGCGATGGGATAGCTGAGCCCGGTTGTGTCGTCGACGAACAACCGCAGGTCCGGGTCCCAGGACTTGTTCAGGTACGGGTTCGTCCCCCGGTACGCGGTCAGCTCCGTGCCGGCCGAGATGCCGGAGAAGCTGGTGTGCACGCGAATCTGGCCGGGGCCGAGTTTCGCGGTGGGCTGGTCGACCACCTCGACGCAGCGCGGAGAGGTGAACTGAACTGTCTGCGGCACCCCGACATTTCACCGCATTAGTCTGGTCATTCGTGGCAGAACGCCCATTGTTCCGGCTGATCGTTGACCTACTTATGCCTCACCGGCGGGCAATAGTGCGGCGAAATCACCCTCTTCGTGACCACTCCTGCGCTTCTGTGGTGTTTACGCTACTGATCGTGACCTCCGCGAAGCGCGTCCCGACCGAAGGGCTGACCGTCAGTGCTGATCAGGGATAGGGCTGGTGGCAACCAGAACTCGGCCGGGCACCTGCTGTGGCTGGTGCGCACCGGGCGCGCCCGCACACGCGGCGAGCTGCAGAGCTACACCGGCCTGGCCCGCTCGACCATCACGCAGCGCCTCGACCTGCTGCGCGCCACCGGCTACCTGCGCGCCTCCGGCGTCGAGGGCTCGACCGGCGGACGGCCCGCCGAACTGCTCGAGGTCGACACCGGCCACGGCGTCGTGCTGGTGGCCGATCTCGGCGGCAACCACGCCCGGGCCGCGGTCGTCGATCTGGGCGGGCAGCCGCTGGCCGAGGAGCACGAGCCGATCAAGATCGGCCGGGGGCCCGAATCGGTGCTGGGCTGGGTCGACGGCGCGTTCCGGCGGCTGCTGGCCGAGACCGGGTGGGATCCCGACCGGGTACGGGGGATCGGCGTCGGCGTCCCCGGCCCGGTCGAGTTCGACGTCGGCGTGGTCACCCAGCCGCCGATCATGCCGGGCTGGGACGGCTACCCGATCGCCGAGGCGTTGCGCCGTACCTGGAACCGGCCGGTCTTCGTGGACAACGACGCGAACCTCATGGCGCTGGGCGAGCAGACGGTGCACTACCCCGGCTGCCCGGCTCTGGTGCTGGTCAAGGTGGCCACCGGGATCGGCGCCGGCGTGGTCATCGACGGGCAGGTCTACCGCGGCATCGACGGCGGCGCCGGCGACATCGGCCACATCCGGCTGCACGGCCATCCCGAGGCCCGCTGCGAGTGTGGTCTCTACGGCTGCCTGGCCGCGGTGGCCAGCGGACTGGCGCTGGCCCAGCGGCTCACCGCCGGGGGCACGCCCACCTCCTCGGGCGCCGAACTGGTCGAGCGGATCCGCTCCGGGCACGTGGAGGCGGTGCACCTGGCCCGTACGGCGGGCAAGCTGGTCGGCGAGGTGCTGTCCACGGTCGTCTGCATGCTCAATCCCGCCGTGCTGATCATCGCCGGTGACCTGGCCGACATCCACTTCGTCACCGGCGTGCGCGAGGTGCTCTACCAGAGCGCGCTGCCGCGCTCGACCCGCCACCTGGAGGTGACCACGAGCCGGCTGGGTGCCCAGTCGGCCGTGGCCGGCGGGTACGCGATGGTGGTCGACCAGGTGTACGCCCCGGCCGCCGTCGACGCGGAGCTGGCCCGCATGGTGCCCGCCGATCTCGCCGGTTCTGGCCGATAGTGATCCGATATGGAGACTGAGGACTACCCGCGGCCGGTGGCGATGGGCCTGGTGGGCGCCGGGCCGTGGGCGGCGACGATGCACGGGCCGGTGCTCGCCGCCGGCCCGCAGACCCGGCTCGCGGCCGTCTGGTCACGCCGTCCGGAGGCCACCGCGCAGCTCGCGGCCCGGCTGGGCGCGCACCCCGCCGGCTCGTACGAGGAACTACTCGACCGCTGCGAGGCCGTCGCTTTCGCCGTACCGCCGGATGCGCAGGCCGTGCTCGCTCCCCGCGCCGCCCGGGCCGGCAAGGCCCTGCTCTTGGAAAAGCCCGTCGCGCTCGACCTGGACGCGGCCCGCGCGCTGGCCGACACCGTCGCCGAGCACGGCGTGGTCACCCAGCTCGTGCTGACCAAGCGCTACCACCACGCCACGCGAGCGTTCCTCGCCGCGGCGGCCACGTTCGACACGGCCGGGGCCCGGGCCCGCTACCTGCACGGCGCGTTCCTGGGCGGCGCGATGGCCACCGGCTGGCGGCTGGCCCGCGGCGCGCTGTACGACCTCGGCCCGCACCTGCTGGACCTGGCCGACGCCGCCCTCGGGCCGATCGAGGAGCTGCGGGCCTGCGGCGACAGCCGCCGGTGGATCGAGCTGACCTGCGTGCACCGCGGCGGGACGGTCAGCCAGCTGTCGCTGTCTGGTGCCGTCGGACTGTCGTCCTCACAGGCCGGGATCGAGCTGTACGGCCCGGCGGGGACGCTGGCGCTGGACTTCGGCACCATCGACCACGACCAGTGCTGGCCGGTGCTGCGCGCCGAGTTCGCCGCGGCCGTACGCTCCGGGGTGCCGCACGACCTCGACGTGCGCCGCGGCCTCATGCTGCAGGAGCTGCTCGACCGGGCCGGCGCGCGGTGAGCAGCACCATGCCGGTGGTCTCGTATCCGTCGCTGGTCGCGGCCGAGTCGATCCGCTCGATCGTCAGCTCGGTCGTCACCGGCGCGAACACCGAGCGCACGATGGCCGGATCCACCGGGTAGCCCGGCCAGTGCGGCCCGTCGCCGATCCGGTAGCGGCCCATGTTCTCCATGAATGCGGCGACGAGCCACCCACCCGGGCGGACCGAGCCGATGAAGGCCAGGCACAGGTCGCGGAACTCACCGGCGACCTCGGTGGCGCTCTCCGCGACGAAGTGCATGGAGGCCAGATCGTAGGTGTCCGGCGTGAGATCGGCGGTGCTGCCCCGGCGTACGCGCACCCGGGCGAGCGCCTCGGCCAGGGTGGCCGGCAGCTCGGGCTGCAGCTCACGGCACCGCCGGTAGAAGCGCTGCCAGCTCTCCTCCGCCCCGTCGCGAAGCTGTCGCGTGAGATACCCGACGCTGGCCGCGCTGGGCTCGACCACCTCGATGTCCCGGCTGACCGCGGCCGCCAGCATCAGCGGATACAGGTTCGGCCCCGCGCCGAGCTCCAGCGACCGCCCGAAATGGCCGGGCGAGAACCGCCGGTAGAACGCCGAGTGGTGCACGAGCACGGCGTCGTCGTCGGGCTGCACGTCCCGGTAGATCTCATCCAGGTAGTCGGTGACCGGCCATCGGTCCCAGTCCACGTCGCGGTTGTGCCAAGGTGAAGCCATGGGCCGATCATGCCGCCAAGGCGCGGGGCCGGCATCCGTCCGTTTGCCGTTCCGGCAACGGAACTTGTCATTCCGAGGGCCGGTGCGCACGCTGATGAGCATGGACATCAACAATTTGTACGGCGGGACCGCCGCGACGGACCGGGGTACGGCCCGATGAGCGGTCACGCCCACGGGCATCAGTCCGAGGCCGAGGCGACGGCCATGTTCGAACCGCCGAGCTGGGACGAGCGCTACTCGGGCCCGGAGAAGGTCTGGAGCGGGCAGCCCAACCCGCAGCTCGTCGCCGAGGTGACCCGGCTGACCCCGGGCACCGCGCTGGACGTCGGCTGCGGCGAGGGTGGCGACGTGATCTGGCTGGCCCAGCAGGGCTGGAAGGTCACCGGCGCGGACTTCTCGGCCAACGGCCTGGCCCGCGCCGCCCGGCACGCCGAGCAGGCCGGGGTGGCCGACCGGGTCGACTTCTGGCAGGTGGACGCCCGCGCCTTCGCGGCCGAGGGCCGGACTTTCGACCTGGTCACCAGCCACTTCCTGCATCCGCCGGACGGCGGGATGGTGGAGGTGACCCGCCGGCTGACCGACGCTGTCGCGCCGGGTGGCCACCTGCTCGTGGTCGGCCACGCGCCGTCCGAGGTGTTCACGCAACTGTCGGCCAGCCACCGCAAGGCGATGTTCGTCGCCGAGGAGTTGCTGCCGGCCCTGCCGGAGAACTTCGAACCGCTGGTGGTCGAGCAACGCCCGCGCACCGCGGTCCGTGACGGTGTCACGGTCGAGATCGCTGACTCCACCCTGCTCGCCCGTCGGACGTCCTAGAAACCGGCCGGCGGGCCGGTGCCGCGGTCAACGGCTGCCGCAGTAGGCGAGGCGGTGGTCCGCACGGCGCGCGGCCCACACGACGACGACCAGAGCCACCGCCCACAGCGGATAGTTCATCGCGATCTTCGAGACCGTCAGCCAGCCGACCTCGTTGTTCTCGTAGAGCCGGTGCAGCACGAGGAACCGGGCGGCGAAGACGGCCGCGAGCGCGGCGGTGGCGATGTCGTACCGTCGCAGCGACGGGCGGTCGTGGCGCCACCACATGCCGACTCCCTGCAGGCCGCTCCAGAGCACGCCGACCAGCGGCCGGCGGAGCAGAATCGACGCGATCAGGACGACGGAGGCCACGAAGTACCACCAGATGTCGGCCAGGAAGAAGTCCCGGGCCTCGCCACTGCGGGCGGCCAGGAATCCGGAGACGGCAACGCCGACGAACCCGCCGAACGCCGGGCGCAGGGGCTGCCGCCGTACCGCACGGAACAGCGCGATCAGCGCGCCCGTGCCGACGGCGGTGGCCACCGCCGGGTACAGGCCCCACCACGAGTTGGTCACCACCAGCACGGTCGGTGGCAGGGACGATTGGATGAGTCCGGTCAGGCCGCCGGTGCGCTCCCACAGCGTGGGTGCCGGGTCCTCGGGGCGGGACGATCTTCGTCGGACGGCATCGGGTCTCCTCTCACGACGGGCTGGTCCCGGCAGCGGTGCGGCTGCCCTGCTCGATCGACTGCCGGGCCCGGCCGGGGTCGTCGCCGTAGCCGACCAGCAGCCGGAACATCATGTCGTCGAGGACGAACCGGGCCTGCTCCTCCGGGAGGAGTCCGGCGACGGCCATGGTGACCATGCCGTGGCGCATGCTCCACAGCTGGGCGGCCCAGACGGCGATGAGGGACTCCTGCGCGGCCGGGAAGCGGCCGGCGCTCACGCACCGGCGTACCAGGGCGACCAGCCGCTCGTAGGTCCCGGCGCCGAGGTCGTCCTCCGTCGGCGGGCGGTCGAGGAACATCGCCCGGTACAGGTGGGGACTCGCCACGCCGGCGGCGAAGAACAGCATTCCGGCCGCGGCCAGGTCGGCGACCGGGTCGTCCGAGGCCGGCAAGGCGTCCAACCGGGCGTCCAGCCGGGCGAAACCCTCTTGCCGGACGGCCCGGCGAACGGCGGCCATGTTCTCGAAGCGGCTGAAGACGGCCATCGTCGAGGAACCGATCTCGGCCGCCAACCGGCGACTGGTCAGCGCGGCCGGACCCTCCTCGGCCAGGATCCGGGCGGCCGCCTCGACCAGCATCGTTCGTGTCCTGGGGTCAGCGGTACGAGGGCTCATGCCCGTAACATACCATCGTTACATAACAACGGTATAGGGGTTGGCGCTGATCCTTTTCACGCCACGGGCCGGCGCGACGAGGTCGCACCGGCCCGTCCGGCGGAGATCAGGCCGGCAGCCCGCCGACCTGCTGGTTGACCCAGGTGCGGATCGAGGGCAGATCGCCGTAGATGGACGGCGCGGTCGCGCAGGTGGAGCTGTTGTTGCCGGCACGGCTCGTCACACCGATCAGGGCCCAGCGGCCGCTGACCATGCGCACCTGCGGGCCACCGGAGTCGCCGTAGCAGGCGCCGGCGTTGCCGTTGGTGTTGTTCGTGCAGATCTCGTAGGCCGCGTCGATGCCGGAGCAGCGGCTGTCGGCCACGATCGAGGTGTCGAGCTCGTTGGCAACCCGGGGAGTGGAGCCGCATCCGCGGGTGGGGCAGGTCTGGCCCCAGCCGATGATGCGGGTTGCCGTCCCGACGGCACCGGACGCCGTCGGGATGGGTGCGGGGGTGTAGGACACGGATGAGGTCAGCTCGAGCAGCTTGACGTCGATCCGCGGATGGTTGACCGCCCGCCGGACGGTGACCACGGTGCCGCCGCTGCTGCGGTCGATGCTGCCGACGCGGACGGAGCTGGGCGTCGAGCAGTGTTTGGCGGTGACGGCCCAGTTGCCCTTGATGAGGGAACCGGTGCAGCCGGAGACGTACACCATGAACGAGTAGTTCTCGGTGGCGGGCCGGCCGTTGACGACCTGGGTGACGGGCGGCGGCTCAGGGGAGGGGGCTGCGACCGCGGCGGCCGGCATGAGCAGCCCGGCGGCAGTGATGGTGGCGGCGGTGAGGAGTGTCCGGGCGAGGTTACGCATACGGTCGTCCTGTCTGTGCCGTAGGGGGTGACGGCGGGCGGTTGCCCGGACAAACCGTAGCGACATAGTGATGCCCGTCGATACATATCGAACGGGGCCTACCGCTGCGTGATGGCCGTACGTCGCTCCTATGCCGTATCCGGGTAGACCTCCACGTCGTAGAGCAGTCGGACGGGCTCGCCGTCCGAGACGCCGACGAAGACCGGCTCGCCGGCCGGCGTGCGGCCGAGCCGCCACACCTGCGCCCGGGCGGCCTCCCGCGACGGGCGATGAACCTTGTCGGCCTGGTGCAACGCGAGCACCTTCCGCGCGGTGGTCCGATCACTGGCCAGCTGTACGCGAACCAGCGGCATCTCTCGCCACCCTTCCTGAACGCTGTCCTATCAACTTAACGGCGTTACATTCGCTGTCGACCGTACTAGGGTCAGGCGGTGAGCGAAACAGCATTCGGCCCCGGCTCGGTCTGGCTGCGCGATGAACCGGAGCGGCCCCGCCCCGTCCCACTGAGCCGGGAACGCATCGTCGCCGCGGCGGCGACCCTGCTCGACGAGCACGGCGCCGACGGCCTCACGATGCGCCGCCTCGCCCAGCAGCTCGACGTCACACCGACCGCGCTGTACTGGCACGTCAAGACCAAGGACGACGTGCTGGACCTGGCCCTCGACCACATCTTCGGCGACGTGCCGATCCCGGCGGTCACCGCCGACTGGCGCGACGACGCCCGGGCGCTGATCCGTCACTGGCGTACCGCGATGCTGCGTCATCCGTGGGCCCCGGCCCTGATCGGCCGGCCGATGCTCGGACCCAACGTCCTGGCTCGGACCGAGTTCCTGCAGTCCGCCCTCAGTCGCGGTGGCCTCGCCGATCTCGAGCTCGCAGTGACCACCCGGCTGCTGGCCAACTACGTGATCGGGGCGGCTCTCACCGAGGCGACCTGGCGCGGCACCGCGGATGCCCGGGCCCAGGGCGAAGCCCGCCGGCGCGTGACGGCCGACCCCGCCGCCTACCCGACCCTCAACGCCTCCGGCCACCTCGACGCGGACCGCTGGGACGACGACATCCTCTTCGAACGCGGCCTCGACGCAATCCTGACGGCCACACATCCCTTTGAACCAGGATCCTAGGATGCTGGAGGAGCGGTACGGGTGGTCACCGTGGCTCGAAGTCGAGGTGCGCTCCTGCGGCGCAGCTGCAAGCCGACCCCTACCGCAGCCTCTCGTCATCGCTCGCCCACGACCGCGCACCCCGCGCCGTCCCGGTCCGGCCCGATGCGTCGCCCCACACGGCCAGCTCGCCGTGGGCCAGGCACACGATCAGGAAGCCGTCCGGACCCGCGACCGCCCAGGACTCGAAGTCCGGGTCCACGCCGACCAGCAGCTGCGACCCGCTGTGGAAGGTGACCAGCAGTTCCCCGGTGTCGCGGATGCAGGCCGTGCGGATGACGTCGCCGAGCAGGGTCGCGAGGATGTCCGACGGGTTCTCGCCCGGCTCCACTTCGGCCCGCCCGGCCGGCCCGTGCAGCTGGGTGACGGTCTCGATCAGCACCTGGCACCCGCCGGAGAGGCCCAGGACGATGGCGTGGCCGAGCCGCACGTACTCCAGCTTGCGCCCGCGCAGCAGATCGATCGACCGTCCCTGCCGCGGACGCCGTCCGGCGTCCAAGTCGGCGACCATGACTGGCAACATGACTACCTCGATCGGCTCATCGGACTACTGACGACAGGACCGTAGCCCGCACTTTCATAAGAGATCCTTAAAGACGACAGCGGATTCGTCAGGGGCACCTGAAGGTCCGGAACCGGGCGGGGTTGACAGCGCCGCGGTGCTCTCCGTCAGCCTCGGTTCCGCGCGTTGGGTACGCGCCGCGACTCGCCGGAAGGCTCGAAGCCACCCCGTGTGATGTCAGGCTGGGCGACGGTCACCGACGCTCTGTCCGCCCGTGCGAGTCCGGGCGCTGAGCGAGGTGCACCATGAAGACGCTGCCCGACAACCCGAACCTCGACCATCTGCGCCGGCAGGCCAAGGATCTGCTCACCGGCCTGCGCGACATCCGGCCGGACGCGACGCTCGCCGACGCGCAGGCGTCGCTCGCCGAGCAGTACGGTTTCCGCACGTGGACCGACCTCAAGGCCGAGGCCGACCGCCGGCGGGGGCACGCCGAGGTCGCTGATCCGGCGCTCGCCCGGCGCATCGCCGGCCGGTTCGGGCTCGGTGACGTCGTCGGCGAGATGCGGTCCGTGTCCCGCCCGGACGAGATGGGACGGCGCTGGCTGCTGCAGACCGGCCGCGGCCGCTGGGCACCACGCACTGTGGACGACGTCTATCCCGTGACCGACGGCGAAGACAACGCCCGGTTCCAGGAGGCCGCCGCGCGGGCGGGGGTGACGCTGCCGGCCCCGGTCCGCAGTGTCTCCGGCGCCGTGGTCGAGGTGATCGACGGCAGCCAGTGGCGGGTGTACGAGTGGCTGCGGTCCGGGCCGCCGTTGGCCGCCCCGGTCAGCGCGACCGTCACCGGCAAGGTCGGCGACATGCTCGCCACGCTGCACGGGCTCCGGGTGCCGGTGGACGGCACCTGCCCGTGGAGTTCCGTGCGGTTGGCCTCTTCGAGCTGGCCTGAACTTGCGGAGGTGGCCGCCGCCGAGGGAGCCGGCTGGGCGCCCGTCCTGGCTGCTGCGGTGCCCACGCTGGCCGAGCTCGAATCGGTCGGGAACCGGGCCGCACCGGCCGCAGCGGTGCTGTGCCACAACAACGTGAGCCCGGGCAACGTACGGGTCGGGCCGGACGGGCGGCTCATCCTCACCGGATGGGAACACGCCGACGGGCTGCCGCCGGCCTGGGAGCTGGCCGCGGCGCTGGTCAGCTGGGCGGTGATCCCGGCGGGGGGATCAACGCCGCGGGGGCGCGGGCTCTGGCCGACGGTTATCGGGCGCGGGCCGGCTGCCTGCCACCGCTGAGCCTGGACGCGTTCGGCGGCACGGCGATCGCCTTGCAGAACTACGTGTCGGGCCAGATCGAGCTGGCGCTCGAGGCGCGCGCTGCGGAGGACGTGAGGTACACCGACCGCAACGTCCGGCACCTGCTCACGCACCTGCCGTCCCGGGCGACCTATGAACGCGTTCTGGAAGCGGCGCTCACCGAGGGTTGAGAGCCGGCGGTCGCCGCGGGGTTTCCCGCGGCGACCGCGAACGCCGCGAACCGGTACGGCGTCAGGGTTCTGCACGACGTGCTCGCCGACCGGCCCCGCTGGTCGCGGCGCGCACCGAGCCTCGCCGGATGACCATGCCGACCGGAAGGGTCAGCGACCCGGCCGTCGCCTCAGGCGGCCGCGGTGATGTCGGTGGTGGTGGCGAGCGCCCGGCCGGCCTCGATGTCGGCGGTCAGGCTCTCGATGCGGGTGGTGGCCAGCGCGTAGGAGTCCGAGCCGAGGAGCTGGTGCAGCGGCGCCGAGCCGGACTCCGCGACGGTGATGATCGCGGTGGCGGCGCGGGCCGGGTCGCCGAGCTGGGTGCCGGGCATGGCCAGGTGAGCATCCGTCATCTCGCGGACGGCTTCGTAGCCGTCGGCGGTGCGCACCGGCAGGCGCAGGCTTCCGGTACGCAGGAAGTCGGTCCGCATGTAGCCGGGCTCGACCAGGTTGACCCGGATGCCGAAGTCCGCGACCTCGCCGGCCAGTGATCCGGTCAGGCCCTCCAGGGCGTACTTGGCCGCGCAGTACAGGCCCCAGCCGGGGAAGGCGGTCAGTCCCAGGATCGACGAGACGTTGATGATGTGGCCGCTGCGGCGTGCCCGCATGCCGGGCAGGGCGGCCCGCAGCACGTTCCACGCCCCGAACAGCTGCACGTCGAACAGCTCCCGGGCTTCGGCGTCGGTGACCTCCTCGACGGCGCCGAGCAGGCCGTAGCCGGCGTTGTTGACCACGACGTCGATGGCGCCGAAGCGTTCCTCCGCGGTCGCCACGGCGCTGCTGACCTCCTTCTCGTTCGCCAGATCGACGGGCATGACCAGCAGCTGCGACGTGTCGGTGCCGGCCAGGGACTCGGTCAGCCGTTCGGGGGAGCGGGTGGTCGCGGCGACCCGGTGACCGCGGTCCAGCAGCTGCTGGACCAGCTCCCGGCCGAGGCCGTGCGAGGCGCCGGTGACGAACCAGGTCGCGGGTCCGGTGGTGGGGTACGGCATGGGATGACTCCTCGGGTGCGTGCCGGTCGATGACGTTCCCCGGCCGGGGAACGGTTCCCATGCTGCGGCGGCGCACCGGGGTCCGGACACGGTCAGCCCGGCCCAGCCCTGCCTGGGAACGCCATGCCCACCCAGCCGCTGGGCGGCGCCCCGCCGGTGGGCAATCATGGAGGCATGGCGGGACGCGCGGAGCTGGGTGAGTTCCTCAGGCAGTGCCGGGCGGACACGACACCGGAGGCGGTGGGCCTCACCGGCCATGCCGGTCAGACCGGTCGACGGGTACGAGGTCTGCGCCGCGAGGAGGTGGCCCAGCTCGCCGGGGTGAGCGTCGACTACTACACCCGGCTGGAACAGGGCCGGCACACCAGCCCCTCCGAAGCGGTCCTCGACGCCCTGGCCCGGGTGTTCCAGCTCGACGCGGCGGCCCGGGCCCACCTGGCCGATCTGGCCCGGCCGGCCCGGCGTCGCGCTCAGCCCGTACCGGTGCAGCGGGTGCGGCCCGCCCTGCAGCAGATGATCGCCTCGATGACCGACCACCCGGCTTTCATCATCGGCCGGCGCACGGACGTCCTGGCCTCGAACACGCTCGCCCGCGCCCTGCTCACCGACTGGACCCGGCTGCCGCCCCGGCACCGCAACTACACCCGGTGGGTCTTCCTCGACCCCGCCGCCCGGGCAGCCTTCGTCAACTGGCCGGCCGTGGCGGCCGAGGTGGTGGGCACCCTGCGGCTCTACGCCGGGCGGTTCCCCGACGACCCGCTGCTCAGCGAGCTGGTGGGGGAGCTGACCATCAAGAGCGCGGAGTTCCGCACCTGGTGGAACGCCCACCGGGTGCACGAGCGCACCCACGGCAGCAAACACATGGTGCATCCCGCGGTCGGGCCGATCACCATCAGGTACGAGGCCCTGGCCCTGCCCGGCGACGACGAGCAGACGCTGTTCATCTACACCACCGATCCGGGCAGCGCCTCGCACGACAACCTGCGGCTGCTGGCGCTCTGGGCGACTCAGCAGCAGCCGCCCGCCGGCGCTCAGGTCACCAGGCCTCTGCGGTAGGCGTAGACCACCGCCTGCACGCGGTCGCGCAGGTCGAGCTTGGTGAGGATGCGCGACACGTACGTCTTCACGGTCTCGTGGCTGATCACCAGGGTGGCGGCGATCTCGCTGTTGGACCGGCCGTCGGCGATCAGGCGCAGGACCTCGAGTTCGCGCGGGGTCAGCGCCACGTCGTCCGGGGTGTCCTCGGCCGGGCGGATCCGGGCGGCGTACCGGCCCACGAGCTGCCGGGTCACCTCGGGCGCCAGCAGCGCGGCACCGCTCGCGACGGTGCGGATGCCGTGCAGCAGCTGCGCCGGCGGGGCGTCCTTGAGCAGGAACCCGCTCGCTCCGGCGCGCAGAGCCTCGTAGACGTATTCGTCGAGGTTGAACGTCGTCACCACGAGCACCTTCACCGGGTCGGTCACCCCGGCGCCGGCCAGCAGGCGGGTCGCCTCGATGCCGTCGAGCACGGGCATCCGTACGTCCATCACCACGACGTCCGGCCGCAGCCGGCCGGCGAGCTCGACCGCTTCGCGGCCGTTCCCGCATTCGCCGACCACCTCGAGGTCGGGCTGGGCGCCGATGATGGTGGTGAAGCCGGTACGGATCAGCGGCTGGTCGTCGCAGATCAGCACGCGCAGCGGCGTGGTCACGACGGGCTCCCGCCGGGGATGCGGGCCCGCACGACGAAGCCGCCGCCGGTGCCCTGGCCCGCGCTGAACTCACCGCCGAGCACCCCGACCCGTTCCCGCAGCCCGGCCAGGCCACGCCCGCTGCCGCCGGGGGATGCGCTGCCCGGCCCCGGACCCTCGGTGCTGACCTCCACGGTGGTCTCCTTCTCGCCATGGCGCACGTGCACGGTGGTGCGGCTGCCGTGGGCGTATTTGAGGGCGTTGGTCAACGCCTCCTGCACGACCCGGTACGCCGCGACCTCGGCGCTGCCCGTGCTCGCCGCCGGGGTGCCGTCCTCGGTGAACTCGACCGGCTGCCCGGCCAGCCGGGTCTGCTCCACCAGGGTGTGCAGTTCGCCGACCGACGGCAGACGCGGCTCGGTGCTGTGGTCGGGATTGAGCAGATCGAGCAGGTGCCGCAGGTCCGTGATGGCCCGCCGGCCGGTGTCGGTGATCGCGGTCAGGCTCTCGTCGAGCCGGTCGGGGGCGGCGGTCAGATAGCGCGCCGCCTCGGCCTGCACCACCATCGCGGTCACGTGGTGGGTCACGACGTCGTGCAGTTCGCGGGCGATGCGGGTGCGTTCGGCGGTGCGGGTGGCCTCGGCGACGTGCCGGCGCTGCTCCGCCTCGGCGGCCCGGGTCCGCCGCATCCAGGCCCCGATGCCCCAGGCGATGGCCAGCGCCAGGTAGAAGGTCGTGAAATCGGCGACGGTCTCGATCGATCCGCTCCGGCCGATGGCCACGGCCAGCGGGACGTAGGCGACCGTGAGCAGCACCACGGCGGTACGCCGGTGGTGTGCCAGGTGCAGCGCCGTGCTCACCAGAGCGATGGGCAGAGCCGTGCTGGCGACCGTGTGGTAGGCGCGGAGCTGGTCGATCGCGAAGCCCACCGAGACCAGGGCGAGGCAGAGAGCCGGCCACCGCCGCCGTACGGCCAGCGGCAGGCACTGCAGGGCGACCACCATGACGGTCAGCGCGTCGAACGGACGGGTCGGTAGATCGCCGAGCTGCGTGCCCCGGTGGTGCAGCGCCGGCACCGCCGACATCAGCACGAGCAGCAGCGCGAACGGGAGGTCCCGGACGGTGACGTCCCAGTGCCGCCACCGCTCCGGGACCCGCCGGAGGTCGATCATCGGGAAACTGTAGCGGTCGCCGCCGGGTCACCGGCCGAACGACGGCGACGCGGGACGATGTGACCGCGGCGGTGGGCCAGCCACATGAACACGACGGTCAATGCCAGGCCCGCCGCCACCGAGTACAGGCTGCCCTCGGGGCCGAAGTCGCCGCCGGTCAGCACCGCCGGGCCCGACATCGTGGCGTCCAGCAGCCCTTTCGACTCGCCGTTGCCGGAGACCACGACGCTGAAGACGGCCCCGGCGGCGACGTTCCAGCCGAAGTGCAGCCCGATCGGCACCCACAGGTTGCGGGTGGCGGCGTAGCAGGCGGCGAGCATGAATCCGGCCTCGATCGCGATGGCGGTCGCGCCCCACAGGGTCGCGTCCGGGTTGACCAGGTGCATCAGGCCGAACACGACGCCGGTCAGCAGCAGCGAGATCCAGGTGCCGATCCGTTCCTCGATGATCCGGAACAGCACGCCGCGGAACAGCAGCTCCTCGGTCACGGCGGCGGCGGCCATGAACCCGACCAGCCCGAGCGCGCCGGTCACCGAACCCAGGCCCTGGACGTGATAGCCGTCGAGGAAGGCGATGTTGGCGATGACGGCCGCGAACATGCCGGCCCCGATCAGTGCTCCCCGGCAGAGCCGCGCGACGGCCCCCGACCGGGCCACCTCCGTGGGTGCGCGGCGCTCGGTGCGCCGGACCACCCACGCGTAGACCAGAACCGCGAGCACCGCTGTCGCGAGGCCGAGGACCAGGGTGAGCCACGGGTTCCCCTGCACCGCGGCGACACCCTGACCACCGATGAAGGCGACCACCGCAACCGCCAGGAACTGCTTCACCAGACGCATGTTGACTCCTCCATGAGTCCCGCGGCTCGAGCGCCGGCGGGCTGCGTTGAACGCTATGGATTCGTCGCGCCGGAATCGTCACCGCCCGGTGGACACTCTGCGGTAGCTCGCACGGGGGACAGCTCGTCCAGGCCCTGCTCCCAGCGCTGCCGCCGTTGCTCCTCGGTCTGCTCCCACCAGGGGACGCCGCGTTCGCCCAGCGCCACCTTGGCCAGCTGCACGCGGGCGCGCGCCGGTGCCGGGTCCACGCCCGTACGCAGCGCGCTGCCGACGTCCCGCCGCGCGGCCATCAACGCCCGGCGCAGCTGCGCGGCCACGTCCTCGGGGATGGCGGGATCGGTGGCCCGCCACCGCCGCCCCGAGATGACGACGAAGTGCCCGTCCTCGGTGAGCGGCGGTCTCTGCTTGTCCGGCACCGGACCCCCTTCTCTGCGTACCCGGATCCTCAGTGCCCGTTATCGGCGGCGGCAAGCTCGTTCCGGCGGCGCAGCAACGCCGCCCGCGCCCGGCGGGCCGTCGGGTTCACCACCTCTGGGTCAGGTCAGCTTGAAGTGGGCTCCCACCAGGTCAGATTGGCGGCCGCCCGGGCCGCCGGCTCGATGATCTCCCACCCCTCGGCGATCAGGCCGTCGCGGATCAGCCAGATCTCGACGACCGTGACCTCGGGTCCGTCGGGCAGCCGGCGGCGGGTGCACAGCACCACCCGATCGCCGTCGGCCAGTAGCTGCAGGACCTCGACCCGCATGTCGGCCAGGGGCACCAGCGCCGCCCGGACAGCGGCCAGCCATTCCGTCTTCGTGGCGGAGGTGGAGTCAGGCCGGCGGTGGATGAAGTCGTCGCTGAGGAACGGTGCGAGCGTGCCGACGTCGCGCGTCTCGAGCAGTGCGGTCAATGCCCGCTGGATGATGGCCTTGTTGTCGTTGGTCATGGCCGGAGTGTTTCCGCGGTCGTCGCGATTGTCGATGAAACGGGAGTTCATGGCGCCCGGCGCCACGATGAGTACGCTGCACGTTCGTGGACACGGTCGGGGAACTGCTGCGGCACTGGCGGCACCGCCGGGGGCTCAGCCAGCTGGACCTCGCCATCGCCGCGGACGTCTCGGCCCGGCACGTCAGCCTGGTCGAGACCGGCAAGTCCCGGCCCAGCGCCGACATGATCCTGCGGCTCGCGGATCAGCTTCAGGTGCCGCTGCGCGATCGCAACAGGCTGCTGCTCGCCGCCGGCTTCGCTCCCCGGTACGCGGAACGCCCGCTCGACGACACCGCACTGTCCGCCGCACGCGACGCCGTTCGCCGGGTGCTGCACGCGCACGAGCCGTATCCGGCGCTGGTCTTCGACCGCCGCTGGAACATCGTCATGACCAACCGTGCGGTCGAGCCGTTCTTCGCCCAGGTTTCCCCGGACCTGCTGCGGCCGCCGGTCAACCTGGTGCGGCTGGGCCTGGACCCGCGCGGGTTCGCGCCGCTGGTCGTCAATCTGGCCGACGTGCGGGCTGTGTTCCGTACCCGGATCTCCCGCCAGCTCGCCGCCGCGCCCGACCCCGAGCTGACCGCGCTCTACGAGGAGCTGCTGGCCCCCGCCGCGGGGGACACCCCGGGCGATCGGGCCGACGCCGACGTCGTGATCCCGATGATCCTCCGCGTCGCCGGGCGGGAGCTGCGGATGTTCTCGACCATCACCACGTTCGGCACGCCGATGGACATCACCCTGGACGAGGTCGCGATCGAGTCGTACTACCCGGCGGACGCGGAGAGCGCCGCCTACTTCACGCAGTAGCCGCTTCCCGGCGATTGGCCGTTTACGGCTCGGGGTCCCCGGACCTTGAATCGACGGTATGCCTACCGACGCTGTGGCCCGAGACCTGTGGCAGCTGTACGAGCCGTTGCACGCGGTCACCTACTTCGCGCCGGAGGCCCGGACCGCGTTCGAGAGCGCAGGTCTGCGGGGGTTCTGGCGCGGCTATTTCGCCGGTCGGGCCGCTCCGCTCGGAGCCGTGCCGGCAGCGCCGGTGACCGCGTTGTTCTTCTCCTTCGCGCCGGCGATGGTGGCCCAGGCCCTGCCCGATGTGTGGCAGCGGGCGTCGCCGGAGCAGGCCCTGGCCGCGCGCCTCGAGGGTGCTGTCGCTGCGCTACGGGCTGTGCTGCCACCGGAGCCGGCGCGCTGGGCCGAGGCGGCGAATCTGCTGGAGATCGCGGCGCAGGCGGCGGTGACGGACGGCCGGGCGCTCGGTGCCGCCAACGCCGCCGTGCCGCGCCCGGCCGATCCGCTCGCCCGGCTGTGGCACGCCGCCACGGTGTTGCGCGAGCACCGCGGTGACGGCCACATCGCCGCGCTGGTTCATGCTGAGGTGAACGGCTGCCAGGCGCTGGTACTCCGGGACGCCCTGTACGGCGGCCGGGACCAGCTGCAGCCGAACCGGGGCTGGTCCGATGCCGAGTGGGACGCGGCGGGTCGGGAGCTGGCGGAGCGGGGGTGGTTGGACGCCAGTGGCCGGCCTACCGCGGAGGCGGCGGACGTTCACCGTGCGGTCGAGGACCATACCGACCGGCTGGCCGGGCGGCCCTGGTCCGCGCTGCGAGCGGCCGATCGCGTCCGGCTGGCGGAGTTGCTGGCACCGTTGGCCGGTGCGGTTGCGGTGGTCATTCCGTATCCCAATCCGATGGGCGTGCCCGGTCCGCGCCCGGCCTGATCGGTCGGCCTCTTCGAGCCGGGCCTCGGCACACTGATGTCATGCCGCGACATCAATGCTATCGTGGTGTCACGGTGCGACATCATCGTCGCAGTGACCCTTATCAGGGAGGCTTCTCCATGGCTCCGGTCAAGATCGTGCGTCCCGGCGAAGGTGAGCTCATCACCAACAACGGGCCGTCACAGATCCGCATCCTCGAGGACGGCAGCAACACCGAGCATCGCCTGGGGATCGGCGAGATCACCTGCAGCCGCACACCCCCGGCCCCATCCAGCACCGTCACGCCCAGCACGACGAAGGCTTCTACGTGCTCTCGGGTGACGTGCGGTTCACCGTGGGCCAGGACGACTACGACGCCGGGCCCGGCACCTGGGTCATCGTCCCGCCGGGCGCACCGCACACCTTCGCCAACGTGGGCGATGACCCGGCGGTCATGCTCTCCACGTTCACGCCCGACCTGTACGTGGAGTACTTCCGCGACCTCAAGAAGATGGTCGAGTCCGGACAACCGATGACGGCCGAAACCATGACGCCGCTCTGGAAGAAGTACGCCACCGAGATCTCTTCCGAGTACCGGTCCTGAACCCACAACAGTCGCGGCGACGTCGAACGCCGGGTGTGAATTCTGAGTCCCGGGTGAGCCGGGTGATGTCGAGACAAGGATCCGGACCGGATCCATGACCGGTGAGACGGAACGACGGCAGTGGGGTTCCTGGGGAGGACGGGCTCAACAATCCCCGAGATGTGAGCGCAGAGTTGGGCGCATAGTCGGTTCATGGGTCGTCCTCGGCGGGTCAGGGGCTGGTGGCGCTTTGTTGCCTGGCCGCTCGTCGCGTGGCTGCTGCTGTGCGCCGGATTGGTCTCGGCCGTGCTGTGGGCACAGCGTTCCTCCGAACGCGAGCTGCGGCAGCGGTTCGAGCTGCGGATCGCCATCGGCGCCGATTTCGTCTCCCGCTACGTCGCCGATCTGATCGAGCGCGAGCGGGCGCAGGCCGTGCAGTTCCTGTCCGCCGCCACGGTCGACGAGCGCACCTTCGCCCAGTCCGTGGCCGCGTTCGGTTATCCCGCCGCGGTGCTGCTCGACGGGGACGGCCGGTTGTTGCAGGTGGTGCCGGCCAACCCTGATCTGATCGGCCAGGACCTCACCCCGCGCTATTCGCATCTGCGTACCGCGGTCCGGGAGGGCCGTCCTGCTGTGTCGCCGGTGGTGCGGTCGGCCGCCCGGGGCGTGCCGGTGGTCGGATTCGCGGTGCCGTTCACCACCCCGTACGGCCGGCGGGTGTTCTCCGGGGCCGTCGAGGTGGCCACCAGCCCGCTGGGTGGGTACCTGCAGCACGCCGTCGACCTTCCCGGCACCGACATCTCTCTGATCGACGCCGCCGGCACCGTGGTCGGCGGCAGCCGGGAAGCGCACACGGGCCTCGACACGATCGCCGACCGGAATCCCGCGCTGGCAGCTGCGATGCAGCAGCGGCCGAGCGGCCTGCTGTCCCTTGAGGACGGCAGGCGTTACTACTACGTGGTCGGGCCGGTGCGAGGCAGTCCGTGGCGTCTGCTGGCCACCGTGCCGTACAGCGTGCTGCAGCGACCGGTGACGGGGGCGAACATCGGCACGATGGCCGCCGCCGCCGGGTTGCTGGGTTTCGGCGGGCTCGCCGTTGTTCTCCGGGCCCGCGCGGCGCGGAACCGGGCGGCGCTGCACGCCACCGAGAAGCAGCTGCGCGACGTGTTCGAGAACTCGCTCGTCGGGATGGCGATCACCGGCACGGACGGGCGGGTGAGCCGGACGAACGCGGCCCTGGACCGGTTGCTCGGCCGTCGTCCCGACGACCTGGCCGGCCGCGCCTGGAGCGAGCTGCTGGAGCCGGACGGTCGCGAGGCTGTCACTGAGCTGATGCGTCGGACCGGTGCGGGCAGCATCCCGGGCTTCACGGTCACCAGCCGGTATCTGCGCGCCGACGGGCACCCGGTGTGGGTGAACCAGACCAGCACGCTGCTGACCGGCCGGGAGGACCGCCCGGACGAGATCGCCACCCAACTCGTCGACGTGACCGAGCAGCGCACGCTCCAGCAGGCGGAACAGCGTCACGCCGAAGAGGTCGCGGCGCGCGCGGCGGCTCTCGCGCGGGCGAACGAGCAACTGGAGGCGGCCAACCAGCGGGTCGCCGACCTCGTCGCGATGCTCACCCATGACGTCCGCCAGCCCATCGCGATGATCACCGGGTACTGCGAGCTCCTGACCGAGGAGTGGGACGAGCAGGACGACAAGAGTCGGCGCCACGACCTCGACCGGATCGCCGCGACGGCGGCCAGCATGAACGGCTACGTCGAGGAGATCCTCACCCTGACCCAGGTCGACGCGGACACACTGCTCTCGCGTCCCACCGTCCTCAACGCGGGCTCGGCTGTCGCCGACGCGCTCACGCATCTGCTGCCCGATCAGCGCCGTGACGTCACCGCCGAAGCGGACCCCGGCCTGACCGTGCGCTGCGATCCCCGGCAGCTGCAACAGATCCTGGTCAATCTGATCTCCAACGGCCTGAAGTACGGCAGCCCGCCGGTCGTGGTCCGCGCCACCGGGCACGCCGGCGAAGCGTGCATCGAGGTCCTCGATTCAGGTGAAGGTGTACCTGAAGAGTTCGTGCCGCAGCTGTTCGACCGTTTCACCCGGGCCGCCACCGGCAGCGCGAGCGCCCAGAAGGGCACCGGCCTCGGCCTGTACATCGTGCGGAAGCTCGCGCACGCCAACGGCGGGACGATCACCTACCGGCCCCGGAACCCGACCGGCGCATGCTTCACGCTCCGGCTCCCGGCCGGCGATCGCGACGGTACGCAGGCCGCGGCGACCGGCGAGCCGACCCGTTCCGCCACCGGCCCACGACCCAGGCGCTCAACCTAGACACGGGCGAGCCGCCTGCCTCGGGTGGCCCGCGCCGGGTGGCCCGCACAGAGCGCCCGGCCGCGACGCAGGAACCGCGGACCGCAGGCGGGATCATGGTCGGTGTGGTGGAGACACCGGCGATCCTGGCCGCCGGGTTCTGGGCAGGAATGATCAACGTAGTGGTCGGTTCGGGCACGCTCGTGACGTTCCCGACCCTGCTGCTGTTCGGGTATCCGCCGCTGGTCGCCAACGTCTCCAACAACATCGGCCTGGTCGGTGGGCGCCACCGCCGGTGGCGTGGTCGGTGCGCGGTTCGGCCGTCGGCTGCCGCCCTGGCCGATGCGGGCGCTGATCGTCGTGGTGGGGGTTGCGGCGATCGTGCGCATGCTCTTCTTCACCTGAGGTGTGATCCCGCGGTATTGTATGACAATCATACGAGCCGGCGAGGGGATGCGATCGTGGATATGACCGCCGTGGTGACCGGTGCTGCTCGGGGGATCGGCCGCGATGTGGTGACGCGGTTGCGGGCCGCGGGCTACCGGGTCGTCGCGGTCGACGTCTCGCCGCTGGTGGCCGAGCTGGCCGAGGACGGGTGGGTGGTCCCGATGACCGCCGACGTGAGTGCCGACGCGACGGCGGGCGCCGCGATCGAGCTGGCCGTCGCCGAGTTCGGGCGGCTCGATGTGCTGGTCAACAACGCGGGACGGTTCCTGCGCCGGCCGATTCTCGACACCACCGACGAGGATTTCGACGCGTTGTTCGCGATCAACGTGCGGCCCGTGTTCCGGTTCTCCCGCGCCGCGCTGCCGCATTTGATCGGGACGCGCGGCTGCATCGTCAACACGGCCTCGATCTCGGGGCTGATCGGGGTGGCGAACCAGAGTGTCTACGCGATGACCAAGGGCGCGATCGTCCAGCTGACCCGGCAGCTGGCGATCGAGTGCGCCGCGCTGGGCGTACGGGTCAACGCCGTCGCGCCCGGCGCGGTGGACACCGGTTTCATGGCCGAGGCCCGCGCGGCCGACCCCGACCCCGCGGCGAGCCTGGCCGTGACCCTGGCCAACCACCCGATCGGGCGCATGTCGGCGCCCGACGAGGTGGCCCGCGCGATCGTCTTCCTGGCCGCGCCCGAATCGGCCGGCATCACCGGCACGATCCTGAGCGTGGACGGCGGCTACGTCGCCCGCTGAAGCCTGCGCGAGCTCCTCCGCCAGGATCGGCGCGGCTACGTTGCCCGCTGAGCCTCCGCAACCTCCTCCAGCAGGATCGGCGCGGCCGCGGTGACCCCGTGGATGCCGAGCACCGACGCGATCTCCATGACCTCCAGGATCTCCCGCGGCGTCGCACCGTGGTCGATCGCGTTCTCGATGTGCAGCTTGAGCCCGCTGACGTACAGGTGCGTCGCGGCCGTGTCGAATGCGATGTAGATGAACTCCTTCACCTTCGGCTCCAGCGTGCCGGTGCGCCACGGCACCGCCGAGAACTCGGTGTACGCGGCGAACATCTCCGGATCCAGTTCGAGGATCTCGTCCCAGAAGGCGTGCCAGTAGCCGCGGGTCTCGGTGAAGTCCGCCTTGAGCTGTTCCTGCTGCTCGGTGAGCGGCGCCGGCCCGGTGCGCAGGCCCTTCTCCTGGAGCACCTCGACCAGGATCGGCACGCCGATGTTCATCGCGTGGATGCCCAGCGTCGCGGAGAGTTCGAGCACCTCCATGATCTCCTGCGGGGTGGCGCCCAGCTTCAGGGCGGCCTTGATGTGCTGGCGTACCCCGGGCAGGTACATGTGGGTGGCGTTGGCGTCGATCGCGATGTAGATGAACTCCTTCACCTTCGGCTCCAGCACACCGGAACGCCACGGCACGGCGGAGAAGTTCAGGTACGCCTGAAGGAACTCGGGATCGAGCCGCAGCACCCCCTCCCAGGTGTCGCTCCACGCGCCGCGTACCCGGATGAATTCCTGCTTGATCTCTTCCTGCCGTGCGGTCAGGTTCATCGGGTCAGGTCCTTTCGCAGCCAGTTGACGATTTCGGTGTGGTCGGCGGTGGCTTCCAGCGCCTCGGCGGCCCGCGCCCACAGCTCGGCGGCGGCGTGCCCGAGCGGATCCGGTGCACCGACCTGGTCGGCGAGCCCGGTGGCGATCCGCATGTCCTTGAGCATCAGCCGCAGCCCGAAGCCGGAGTCGTAGCTGCCGGGCAGGATGAAACTGGGCCACTTGGTCTCGGTCGAACCGCTGCGCCCGCTGGAGCTGTTGAAGATGGCCAGCATGGTCTCCGGTTCGAGGCCGAAGCGTTCACCGGCCAGGATCGCCTCGCAGGTGACCAGCAGGTGGGTGGCGGAGAGCAGGTTGTTGAGGGCTTTGACGGCGTGGCCGCTGCCGACCGCGCCGGCCCGGGTGACCGTGCCCAGCTGGGCCAGGACCGGGCCGATCCGGTCGAGGTCGGCCGGCTCGCCGCCGGCCATGATGGTCAGCTCGCCGGTACGGGCCCGCGCCACGCCACCGGAGACCGGGGCATCCACCAGGGTGACGCCGCGTTCGGCCAGCTCGGCGGCCAACGCCCGGGTACGCATCGGCTCCGACGAGCTCATGTCGACGACGGTCGTCCCCCGCTCCACCACGAAACCGGCGTCGCGGACCGTCGCCTCGACGATGGCCGAGGTGGGCAGCATGAGCACGACCACGGACGCGCCACGGACCGCGTCGGCCAGCTCCGCAGCGGCCGTCCCGCCCAGGTCGGCCAGTGCCTGCCGGGCCGGCTCGGCCAGGTCGTAACCGCGCACGGCGTAGCCCGCCCGGACCAGCCGGGCCGACATCGGCGCGCCCATGTTGCCCAGCCCGATGAAGGCGACGGTCTCAGTCATCACCGGCCACCTCCTCGGCCCAGCGGGTCTCGCCGAGCGAGATGGCGGTGTGCGTCATGAACGAGTCCTGGGTGGCGCCGTGCCAGTGCCGTTCGCCGGGCGGCACCCACACGGTGTCGCCGGCCTGGATCACCTGGGGTTTCCCGCCGGCGGTACAGATCAGCCCGCGCCCGGCGAGCACTTGCAGGATCTGGCCGTTCTCGTGGCTGTGCCAGTAGGTGCGCGCTCCCGGGGCGAAGAACACCGTGGCGATCGTGGTGCCGTCGGTGGCCGGAAGGACCTGGTCGAACCACGCCTCGCCGGTGACCGTCGCGCGTTGCGCCGACGGGGCCCGCTCGGTGCGGCCGTGGACGATCTTCATGGGGCCTCCTCGGTGTGCAGGCGGACGCCGCCGGACAGGTCCCCGATGGCGTCGACGACGGTGTTGCTGATCTCGTCGGCGTAGCCGAGCGCACGGGCCAGGCCGAAGCTGGCCAGCGGACCGGCGGAGTTCGGACTGGCCACGCCCAGCCGGGCCACCAGCTCGACGTAGAGGTTCACGTCCTTGAGCATCAGGGTGTTGGTGAGCCCGCCCTTGAGGTAGTCCCCGTGGATGATCTTCGGGAACCGGTTCAGGGTGGCGAAGTTGACGCCGGAGCTCGCGTTGAGCACGGCGAGCAGCACCTCCAGGTCGAGACCGGCCTTCTTGCCGGCCACCATCACCTCGGCCGTGGCCGACAACGCGATCGCGTTGAGGAAGTTGTTCAGCAGCTTCACCGTGTGCCCGGCACCGCTCGGTCCACAGTGGAAGACGTTGGCGGAGAACAGATCCAGAACCGGGCGGGCCCGGTCGAGCACCTCGGCGTCGCCGCCCACCATCAGCGTCAGCGCGCCCGTCTCGGCGGCGGCCGCGCCACCGGAGATGCCGGCATCCAGGTACGCCGCACCGCGCTCGGCGAGCAGCCCGTGGATGCGCGTGGTCGAGTCCGGCGCGGCCGTGGACAGGTCCACCACGATCTGACCCGGGCGAGCGTGGGCCAGCAGCCCGTCCTCGCCCAGGACCACGGCCTCGACGATCCGGCTGTCCGGCAGTGATAGCAGCACGATGTCGCTGCCGCCGGTCACCTCGCCGGCCGAGCCCGCCACCTTGGCGCCGGCCGCGGTGACGTTCTCCGTACGGACGTCGTAGCCCAGCACCTTTTGCCCGGCGCGCACGACGCAGGCGGCCATCCGGCCACCCATGTTGCCCAGGCCGACGAAGCCGATCCGCATCAGCACCCCTCTCCGATGGTGGCCGCGAGACCGGCCAGGGCGCCGCCGGCCGGGGTGAACCGGCCGAGGGTGTCCGGGTCGTGGCCGCAGACCAGGTGGTCGGCGGGCATCGCGCGGATCCGTTCGAAGCCCGCGTACATGTCGATCAGGTTGGCGACCTGGGTGAACGGCATGCTCCGGGCCAGTTCCTCGTAGTAGTGCACGGCGTCCGAGGCGAGCAGGACGACGCCCGCGCTGGTCGGCACGGTGACGATGCTCTGCCCCGGGGTGTGCCCGCCGAGCCGCAGCACGCGGACCCCGGGGGCGAGCTCCACCTCGTCGGTGAAGGTCCGCAGCCGGCCCTCCCGCTCGGCCTGCCGCAGGTGCTCGATCTCCGCGTCCTCCACCGAGTGGTGCAGCAGCGTGCGGTCCGCGTACGGGCCGGTCCAGAAGTCGTACTCGGCGGCGGCGATGGTGAGCGGCGACGCGCGGAACAGGTCGAGGTTGCCGATGTGGTCGTAGTGCGCGTGCGTGACCACGACCGGCGGCCCGGCGGACCGGTCCACGCCGAGGGCGTCGAACGCGGCCGCCGGCTCGATCAGGGTGGTGCGTCTGCGGTTGGCGCCGCCGGTCGCCGAGAAGCCGGTGTCCACCACGATCGTCCGGTCGGCGTTGCGGACGATCCAGAAGAAGTAGTCCATCGCGATCGGGCCGTCCGGCTCGCCGTACAGGTGGTGGTTGAGGAAGACGTCGCTGCGCACGGTCTGCCGGGTGCCGTACTTGACGATGGTGACCTGGTAGCGCGCGGTCATGGCAGGAGCAGTCGCCCGGCGTTCACCCCGACCAGCCGCCGGATGTCGTCCTCGGCCAGGCCCGCGTCGAGCAGCCCGCGGGCGGCCCGGCGGAACAGCGTCACCGGCAGCGGGTTGGTCTTCTGGCCCGAGTCCGAGGACAGGATGGTCCGTTCGACACCGACCTCCTTGATGAAGGTCAGCAGCTCGTCCAGGTCGCGCCGGCGCTCCGGGCGGCCGAAGTACATGACGATGCAGTGCTCGATGGTGACCCCCTGCCGGGCCCAGGCCACCGCCTGCTCCACGGACGCCCCGACCACGAAGATGGGGTGGTTGACCACGATCCGGCTCACCCCGGCCTCGAGCGCGGCGCCGATCAGCGCCTGGGACTCCTCGACGCCCAGGTGGCCGCAGGTCAGCACGGCGTCCTCGGCGGCGATCACCGACAGGATGTCGCGGACCTCCGGGAGCACGGCACCCCGGTCGTCGACGATCGAGATGATCTCGTTGGGCCGCAGCTCCACCTCCGACGTGGGGAAGCCCGTGTCGTGGTGCTCGTGGTGCCGGACGTGGGCGGCGGACGACAGCGTCGGGAACCACACCATCCGCCCGCCCATCCGCAGCGCCAGCTCCACGGCGTACGGGTTGAGCCCGCCCACCGTCCGGTTGAGCGCGACCCCGCCGTAGACCTCGGTCGACACCTCGGCCAGCCCGGCCGAGCGCAGCGCCAGGATGTCGGTGACCATGCTGTGGTGGTGCGACTTCGCCACGATGGCCCGGAAGCCCGCGCTCGCGGCGTCGCGCGCCGCGTCGAGAATGCTCATCCGCCGCGGGAACGGGCTCGGCCCGGGGTGCTGGTGCAGGTCCACCGCCCCGACCAGCAGGCTGTCGGCCTGCTCATCCGGCACTTTGCGGTCCTCGTCGGCGTCGCGGTCGAAGCCGTAGTCGACTGTCATCATGGGGCTTTCCTCACCGTCACTGGGAAACCAGGACTTGGTCTTCGGGCTGCCAGTGGGCGATGACCCGGGTGCCCGGGCCGTCCGCCGCCGGCACGCCGACGGGCAGTACCGCACAGCCGACCGAGTCGTCGTCGAAGGCGAGCTCGATGCGGTAGTACGTGCCGTAGAAGGAGACATCGGTGACCGTGGCGGAAGCGGCGTTGCTCCCGGCCGGCACCGATTCCTCGTCGGAGGCGACGCGCATGCGTTCCGGCCGCACGATCAGCGCCTGCTGCTCGCTGCCGTCGCCCGGCTCGCGCACGGTCCACTTGCGGTCGTGCCACTCGTAGACGTCGGCCGAGCGGTATCGCCCGGCGAAGACGTTGGACTCGCCGAGGAACCGGGCGACGAACTGGGTGGTGGGCCGGTGATAGAGCTCGGCCGGCGTACCGACGGCGACGATCCGGCCGCGGTCGAAGATGGCGATCCGGTCCGAGAGGGTCATCGCCTCGTCCTGGTCGTGCGTGACGAAGACGAAGGTCAGCCCCAGCTCGTCGTGCAGGCGCTTGATCTCGCGCTGCAGCGACTGGCGCAGCTTGCGGTCGAGCGCGCTCAGCGGCTCGTCGAGCAGCAGCACGCCGGGGGAGAAGACCACCGCACGGGCCAGGGCGACGCGCTGCTGCTGCCCGCCGGAGAGCTCGTGCGGGCGCCGGTTGCCCATCCCGCCCAGGTCGACCAGCTCCAGCGCGTCGCCGACCAGCTTCGCCGTCGCCGCGGCCGGCACCTTCCGCTCACGCAACGGGAACGCCACGTTCTGCGCCACGGTGAGGTGCGGGAACAGCGCGTAGTTCTGGAACACCATGCCGAAGTTGCGCTTGTGCGCCGGCGTACGGGAGATGTCGGCGCCGTTGAGCTCGATGCGCCCGGAGGTCGGCTCGGTGAAACCGACGATCATGTTGAGCGTGGTCGTCTTGCCCGAGCCGCTCGGGCCCAGCAATGTGATGAACTCACCGGGCTTGATATCGAGGTTGATGTGGTCGACGGCGGGCGGCTCGGCCGTGCCGTACCGCTTGCTGAGGTCGACCAGCTCGACCCGGGCGCCGCTGGCGCCGATCGCGGGGTTGCTCATCGGGTGCCTTTCTTTCCGCGCCGCGCGCCGACGACCTGGGCGAGCAGGATGGGAACGCTGACCAGCACGACCATGAGGCTCGAGGCCGCGGAGATGGTCGGGTCGATCTGGACGGTGATGCTGTTGAACATCTGTACCGGCAGCGTGATCGCCCCGGGCGCCTGCAGGAACAGGGCGATGACGACCTCGTCGAGCGAGGTGACGAAGGCCAGCACGGCGCCGGAGAGGATGCCGGGCAGGACCAGGGGGAGGGTCACCCGCCGGAACGCCGACAGCGGGCTCGCCCCCAGGCTCGCCGCCACCGCGGGCAGCCGGCCGTCCATGCCCTGCAGCCGCGCGGTCACCGCGATCACCACGAACGGCAGCGCCATCGCGGTGTGGGCCAGGATGATGCCGATCAGCGTCCCGTTCAGGCCGAGCTGCAGGAACGCGGAGAAGACGACCAGTGCCACCAGGATGTGCGGGACGATCATCGGTGAGAGCAGGAAACCGTTGACCGGGCCGCGCCACCGGGGACGCAGCCGGGCCAGGCCGAAGGCGGCCATCGTGCCGAGCACGGTCGCGATCACCGCGGTGTAGATGCCGACCTGCAGGGTGTTAAGGATCGCGGCGGTCCACTCCGGCGAGGTGAACAGGTTCTCGTACCAGCGCAGCGACCAGGTGTCGGGCGGGAAGCGGAAGGTCTCCGACGACGAGAAGCTCATCGGGATGACCACCAGGGTCGGCGCGACCAGGATGATCGCGACGATCGTGGTGTGCACCTTGAGCCAGGGCCGTACGGGTGCCGAGCTGTCCGCGGTCCCGCCGGTGCGGCGCGGCTGACCGCCGGCCGCGGTGACGGCGACGTTCTGGCCGGCCAGCCGGCGGCTGAGGGCGAGCACGACCAGGGTGACGACGAGCAGGAACATGCCCATCGCGCCGGCGCCGCCGAAGTCCAGCAGCTCCCGGGCGCGCACGTTGATGACCTGGGCGATCATCGCGCTGCGGGTCGAGCCGAGCAGCGCCGGAGTGACGTAGAAACCCAGGGCCAGCACGAAGACCAGCGACATGCCGGCGACCACCCCGGGGGCGGACAGCGGCAGGTAGATGCGGCGGAACGCCCGCGAGCGGGGCGCGCCCAGGCTCTGCCCGGCCGCGACCAGGCGGCCGTCGATCTGTGACATCGCGCTGTACATCGGCAGTACCAGGAACGGCAGCAGCACCTGGGTCATCGAGATGCCGACGGCGATCGGGGTGCCGAGCAGCCGTACGTCGCCGAGCCCCACCGGCGTGAGAATCTTCTGCACGACGCCGCCGTCCTGCAGCAGCACCAGCCAGGCGAAGTTGCGGGCCAGCATGCTCGTCCAGAACGGGATCAGCACGATGGTGACCAGCAGGGCGCGCATGGTGGGGCCGGCCAGGGTCATCGCGTACGCGTACGGGTAGGCCAGCAGCGCCCCGATCACCGAGACGATGAGCGCGATGACCAGCGTGCGGCCCAGGACCCGGATGGTGTACCCGTCGGTGAACAGCGACGCGTAGTTGCCCAGGCCGGTCTCCGGTTCGGTGAAGCTGTCCACCACCAGGCCGGCCAGCGGCAGGACGAACAGGACCACCAGCGCGAGCAGGGCCGGCGCCAGGAACAGCCAGCCGGACGGGCGTTTCCTCGCCGTCCGGGCCGGGCCGGGGCGCCCGGTCGCGGGCGCCTCCGGCGTGGCGGTCGAGACGGCCATCCTCAGCCGACCTTCCAGCTCGTCCAGCGCTTGACCAGCGCGTCGGTGTTCTCGATCCACCACTTCTTGTCCTGCTCGAGGGTGCGGCCGCGCTCGGGCAGGAAGGCGTTGAACTTCTTCTGCTGCTCGGTGTAGCCGACCGAGTTGAGATCGACGTCGGGTCGCGCCGGTGCGGTGCCGGTCAGCTTGGCGTAGGCGATGGACTGGGCCGGCTCGGTGACGAACGCGAGCATCTGCTGGGCCAGCGCCTTGTGCGGCGCGCCCTTGGGGATGACCAGGGCACCGATGTCAGTGGTGTTGAAATCCCAGACCGGCACCAGGTTCGCGCCGCTCTGCGCCGATACGATCGTGCGGGCGGTCACGGTGAGCACCATGCTGGCCTGCTTGTCGACCATCATCTGCTGGATCGCGCCGTAGCTGGGCGCGAAGACCAGCGAGTCCTTGATCGTGTCGATCTTCTTGAAGGCCCGGTCCAGGTCGATCGGGTAGACCTGCTCCGGCGCCACCCCGTCGGCGACCAGGGCGGCCTCGAACAGTCCGGCCTTCGGGTAGTCGTAGATGACCCGCTTGCCGGGGAAGCGCTTGACGTCGAAGAAGTCCTTGATGGTGGTGGGCTTCTCGCCGGGGTAGAGGTCGGCGTTGTAGCTGAAGATGTTGGCGTAGCGATAGGTCGGCACGAAGCAGTCGCCGGTGGTGCCCGGGGGGAACTTGCTGCGGTCCAGGGCCGGGTCGTCCAGCTTCTCGAACAGCTCACCGCAGTAGGCGCCGGCGTAGATCCAGCTCATGTTGGCCAGGTCCCAGATGGTCTTGCCGGCTTTGACCATCGTGCGGACCTGGGCCTGCTCGGCCGGGCTGATGTTGGTGAACTTGGTCCCGGTCTTGGTGGTGAACGGCTCCTGGAGCGCCTTCTTCTCGTCCTCCTGGAACTGGCCGCCGGTGCTGGCCCAGGTCAGTGCCTTCTCGTCGGCGCCACCGCCGCCGGAGTCCCCGCCCACACCGCAGGAGGAGATCAGCAGGGCGCCGAGCGCTATCGTCGTGAGAAATCGATATGTCTTCATGGGTATCGCCTTTTCTCGATGCGGGAACCGTCACCTGTTCCCGCGCACGATGAATCTGGGACGGCGCTCCCCGCGGGTGCCGTTGAGGTGGTGCCCGGCGCCGGCCGGGGCGCTCGGACCGCGCCGGTCAGTCCGCTCCGCCGTCGAGCGGGCTGACCATGCGCCGGCTGATCGTCTCGGCCCCCGCCAGCAGGGCGCGGGCCACCGGGCTGTCGCTTCCTTCGGGTACGAACTGGGCGATGTCGACGGCGGCCAGGGTGGCCACCACCTGGCCGGCCGGGTCGCGGACCACGGTGGCCACCGCGCTGATGCCGTTCTGCGGGCTCCCGCGGAACGCGATCCCGGTGCGGCGGACCTCCGCGAGCTCCGCCTCACTGGCGTGCACGGGCGGCGCGCCCTCGCGGAAGCGGTAGAAGGACTCGTCGCGGAAGGCCCAGAAGGCGACCGTCTGCGCGGCGTCGGGGCCGAGCTGACTGCCGACGGCTATCGAGACGTGTGCCGTACGGCTGCTGTCCTCCCGCACCTGGGCCACCACGGGGGAGCTGCCGTTCCACACGCTGAGCACGACCGTGAGGCGGACGCGCACGCTGATGTCCTCCATCACCGGACCGGCCAGGTCGAGCACCCCTAGCCGGGACAGGGCCATCGTGCCCAGCTCGGCGAGCAGGACACCGAATTCGTACTGGTTGCGGTCCCGGCGCTGCAGGAGTCCGTGGTTCTCCATCGACGCCAGGTAGCGGTGGGCGGTGGACTTGCCGACGCCGAGCTCCTCGGCCGCGGACACCAGGTCGATGGTGTCGTGGGCCGCGAGCAGCCGGAGCAGCTGGACCACCCGCGCGACCACCTGGAGGTCACCGCTGGCGATCTCCAGTCCGTCGGCTGCGGCGCGCGGACCCCGGGAGGTGCTGGTCATGCGAACCTCCCTCACAGGTCCGGCCCGTCCCGCATTGCGGGGTGGCCATCCGGATATCCGGTACCGAGGAATGTAGGTGATCCATCCCGCGGCATGTCAAGGGTCGGAACAGATTTCCTCCGTACTTCCCGCAAGTTAAATCCGGCGGGTGACAGCATTGTATGATTGACCTACAATCCGTCGACGGTGTGACCAGGCGATGCGGAGGTGTGGACATGCGCGGACTCACGGGCAGGGTCGCGGTGGTGACCGGGGCCGCGGGCGGGATCGGTGCGGCCACGGCCCGCCGGCTGGCCGAGGAGGGCGCGCACGTGGTTGCCGTGGACCTCGACGAGGACCGGGCGCGCGCGGTGGCCGGAACGCTGCCGACCGAGAGCATCGGCGTCCGGGCCGACGTGTCCGCCGAGGACGGCGTGGCCGGATACCTGGCGGCGGCCGTCGAGCGTTTCGGCCGGGTCGACCTGCACCACCTCAACGCCGGCATCCCCGGCTCCTTCGCCACCCTGCCCGAGCTCACCGTGGCCGAGTTCGACCGGGTCATGGCCGTGAACGTGCGCGGCGTCTTCCTGGGCGTGCGCGCCGCCTTCCGGCAGTACGCCGCCCAGGGCACCGCCGGCAGCATCGTGCTCACCGGCTCGATCGGCAGCCTGCGCGGCAGTGCCGACCTGCTGGCGTACCAGACCTCCAAGCACGCGGTGCTGGGCATCCTGCGCGGCGCCGCGATGTACGGCGGCCCGCTGGGCGTACGGGTGAACGCCGTCGCCCCCGGCATCGTGCCCACCGAGCTCTTCGCCGCGACGCCCGACGTGTCCGGCGGCAAGGACGACATGTCCCGGCGTGCGAGCAGCACGCCGTTGCGCCGCGCCGGCACCGGCGAGGACGTGGCCGCCGTGGTGGCGTTCCTGCTCAGCGACGACGCCGCCTACATGACCGGCGAGGTGGTCTCGGTGGACGGCGGCGCCGGCATCGTGAGCACGGTCCGGCCCTCGGGCGGCGCCGGAGCCTGGGACTTCGCCGCCTACGACGCGTCCCTCTACGGCGGTCCTACGAGCTGACCGGCAGCGGGGCGGCCACCCCGATGTCGGTGTGCACGTCGATCACCACCGGGCGGCCGGCCGACAGTGCCCGGTCCAGGGCCGGCGCCAGTTCGCTGGGCTTGTCCACCCGGATGCCCAGAGCACCCATCTCCTCGGCGACCCGGGCGAAGTCCACCTCCTGGTACGTCCACAGCTCCCGCGCCTGCTCGGTGGCCTGCCCGCCGTAGGCCCGGTCGAAGCCGCGCCGGCTCTGGTTGCCGCCGTGGTTGTTGTTGACCACGGTGATCAGGTTGACCCGCCGGCGTACGGCGGTCTCGATCTCCCCGAGGTGGTAGTACAGCCCGGCGTCACCGGTGAAGACCACCACCGGCCGGTCCGGCGCGGCGCACTTGGCACCCACGCCCGCGGAGAAGGCCCAGCCCAGGTGCCCGGCGCTGCGCAGATAGCTCTGCCCCGGCGCGGTGATGTCGTGGAACTGGGCCATCCACATCCCGGCGTGGCCGGTGTCGACCAGCAGGACGGCGTCGTCCGGCAGGCCCGCGGTGAGCCCGGCGGCGATGCGTTCCGGGCGGACCGGCACCGCGTCGCTGGTCAGCACCTCGCGGTAGCGCGCCCGCCAATCCCGTTTCAGTCCCGCCACCTCGGCCAGCCAGGCGGTGCGGTCGACCCCCGGGAACCGGCCGGCCAGCGCCAGCATGCGGGCCAGGGCCAGCTTGGCGTCCGCGGCGATACCGGTACGCAGCGGATAGTTGCGCCCGAGCCGGGACGCCTCGATGTCGATCTGGATCGCGGGAGTGCCGCTGGGCGGGACGGCCCAGAAGTGCGTGGTCATGCTGCCGGTGGCCGTACCGATGAAGCAGACCAGGTCCGCGCGGGCGACGACCTGGTTGGCGCTCTCGCGCGAGTAGGTCCCGACCACTCCGGCCGACAGCGGATGCGTGCCCGGGATCGTGTCCTTGCCGTTGGCCGAGGTCGCCACCGGAATGCGCAGCGCCTCGGCCAGGGCCACCAGCTCGGCACCGGCGCCGGACGACCGCACCCCGCCACCGGCGACGAGAACCGGCCGCGCCGCCGCGGCCAGCAACCGCAGGGCCGCTGAGATGCTGTCGTCGTCGGGCGCCGGGCGTACGGCCGGCACCCGGGCGAAGCCCGGCTCGACGAGCGGCTCGGCGTCGGTCTCCTGCGTGTCGAGCTGCCCCTCGTTGCCCTGGATCTGCAGGTGGACAGGGCCCGGGACGCCGGTGGTGGCGACCCGGAACGCGTGCCGCAGCATGTCGGGGAAGCGATCGGCGTCGTCGATGCTCGCGTTGAACTTGGTCACCGGCTCGAACGCGGGCAGGTCGTCGATCTCCTGGTAGACCTGTCGGAACTTGGTGGCCGGGGACCGCCCGCCGGTGAGCGCGAGCACCGGGGAACCGGCCAGGAACGGCTCACGCAGGCCGGCGGCCAGATTCAGCGCCCCGACCACCTGGGCGGCGGCGACCCCGGGGCGCCCGGACACCCGCGCGTACCCGTCGGCCATGTAGGCGGCGGCCTTCTCGCCGTGGGTGACCACCCGCTCGATGTGCGGGTGGTGCAGTTCCAGCTCGGCCAGGGTGCGGCGCAGGATCGCCGGCACCAGGAACAGGTGGGTCACGCCGTAGCCGTCGAGCATGTCGGCGACGACCCGGGCGCCGGTCCGCCGCGTCATCCGGCGGCCGCGGCTTCCTGCCGGGTCTCCTGCAGCACCTGCTCGGCGAGCCGGAACGCCTCCAGGGCCGCCGGTGCGCCGCAGTACGGGGCGGTCTGCAACAGCACTTCCTGGATCTCCGCCTCGGTGCAGCCGTTGCGCAGCGCGCCGCGGACGTGCACCGAGAACTCGTGCGGACGGTTCAGCGCGGTCAGCATCGCGAGGTTGAGCAGGCTGCGGGTGCGCCGGTCGAGTCCGGGCCGGGACCAGACGTCGCCCCAGCAGCTCGCCGTCACGTACTCCTGCAACACCCGGGTGAAGTCGGTGGCCCGCAGCATCGAGCGGTCGACGTGCGCGTCGCCGAGCACCTCACGCCGCATCCGGTTGCCGCGTTCCAGCCGGCTCTCATCGTCACTCATGGACCGCTCCTCATCTGTCGACCGGGACCGGCTCAGCGTACGACGATCATACAATCCGAGGGAACACGTGACGGCCAGGGAAATGGTGCTGCCGTGGGCGGGGTCAGGCGCCGTTCTGCTCGGAGAGCGCCTGCAGCCCGGCGCGACCGGCCTCTTCGACGTGCCGGGCGCAGGCGGCCGCGGCCGCGTCGGCGTCACCGGCCTGGACCGCGTCGACGATCGCGCGCAGCTCGGCGACGCTGTGCTCGATCCGGCCCGGGACCGACAGCGACAGCGAGCGCAGCACGCTCACCCGGGCGTGCAGGCTGCCGACGACCGACCGCAGCGCGTCGTTGCCGCCGCCCTCGAACAGCACGTCGTAGAAGGCGTCCTTGGCGGCGAGGATCGGCGCGCCCTTGGCGAACTGCCGCTCGACGCGTTCCAGGGCGCGGGCCAGGGCCTTGCGCTGGGCCGGGCCGGCGTGCTCGACGAAGAGCCGGCCGGCGAGCGCCTCCAGCACCGAACGCACCTGGTAGAGCTGGCGGGCCTCCTCGGCGCTGACGCTGGTCACGACGGTGCCCTTGTTGGGGATCGCGGTGACCAGGCCCTCGGCGGCCAGCTCGCGCAGCGCCTCGCGGACGCTGGTGCGCGAGACGCCGGTCAGCTCGACCAGCTCGCGCTCGATCAGCCGCTGCCCGGGGGCGAGCCGGCGGTCCAGGATGGCCTGGCGCAGATTCTCCAGGACCTGGGAACGGATCAGGGCCGGGGTGCGCTCCACGCGCAACGCATTGGCTCGCGTCACCGCCGCCCCCTCGCCACCCTCGTCCGTCGCCGTTGCCTGACATCGTACCCAGCCACCGACGACCGCCGGACGGTTGTTTCAGATCGTATGACGATGCTACATTTTTGAAACCCAAAACCCCTCGTGAGGAGCGCTATGACGCGGTTGGGTTTCGCTCGCAGACTGGCCTCGGCACGGCGTTGCCTGGTCGGCACCTGGGTCAAGATCCCGGCCCTGGAGCCGGTGGAGATCCTGGCCGACGCCGGGTTCGACTTCATCGTGATCGACCAGGAGCACGCGCCGCTGACCTTCGAGTTCGCCTACCAGGCCACGGTGGTGGCCCAGGGCGCCGGCCTGTCGGTGCTGGTCCGCGTGCCCGACCGCAGCGGCAGCCACCTGCAGCGGCTGCTCGACGCCGGCGTCGACGGGATCCTGGTGCCGCGGGTGACCTCGGTGGCGGAGGCGTCCGCGGCGGTCCGGCAGATGCTCTTCTCGCCCGGCGGCGACCGCGGCCTGGGCACCACGTCGCGGGCCGGCCGCTGGGGCGGCACGCCGCGGGCGGAGTATCTGCGCTTCGGCGACGAGGAAGTCATGCGTGCGGTCCAGCTGGAGGACCGGGCCGCGCTCGAGGCGGCCGACGAGATCCTCGACGTCGCCGGGCTCAACGGCGTGTTCCTCGGCCTGGGCGACCTGCAGCTGTCGTCCGGCCTCGCCCCGTCCGATCCCGAGTTCCAGAAGCTGGTCGACCGGTTGCTGACCGCCGCGCAGGCGCGCGGCGTGCCCGCCGGCACCGCGGTGCAGAACGCGGCGCAGGCCCGCGAGGCCGCCGACCGCGGCTACCGGTACGTGATGGTCAGCAACGACACCAGCCTGCTGAGGAGCGCCGCGACGTCCGTCGTCGCCGACCTCGGCAGCCGATTCGCCGAAGGAGCCCCCCATGGCGTTTGACCCCACCGATCTGCGCTCCACCCTGCCGTCGAACGCGGCGACCGCCACCGCCCCCGAACGGTTCTCCGGCTCCGAGCACGTCCAGTTCCGCGACCGGGCCCCGGTGGAGAAGACCGAGAGCGTCTCGACCTGGTACGCCCGCGGCCAGAACTTCGTCGTCGGCTACTCCGAGGTGGACGGTCCGGCCGCCTTCGCGCGCACCGGGCAGCCGGACGAGTACGTGGTGCTGCTGGCCGACGACGACCTCGAGGCCCGCGTCCAGGCGCCGGGTGAGGAGGTCACGGCGACCGGCCGCACGATGATCGTCGTGCCACCGGGCGACAGCACCGTGACCGTCACCGGACGGGGCCGCGTGCTGCGGCTGCTCACCACCCGGTCGGCGGACGTGGCCGCGCTCGCCGCCAACGCGGACTCCTACACCGAGCCGCACGAGAACATCCCGCCGTTCCAGCCCTGGCCCGAGCCGGTCGGCGGTTACCGCGTACGCACCTACGACCTGACCGTGGCGCCGCTGGCCAACCCCCCGTTCCGGCTGTACCGCTGCACCACCTTCATGGTCAACTTCATCGATCCCAAGCAGGGGCCGCGCGACCCGGCCAAGCTCTCGCCGCACAAGCACGACGACTTCGAGCAGTGCTCGATCGTGCTGGCGGGGGAGTACGTGCACCACATCCGCTGGCCCTGGACGACGAACAAGGCCAACTGGCGCGAGGACGAGCACTACTCGGTCGTCGCGCCGTCGGTCACCGTCATCCCGCCGCCGTCGCTGCACACCAGCGAGGCGGTCGGCCCGGCGACCAACCACCTCATCGACGTGTTCTGCCCGCCGCGCTCCGACTTCTCCGCCATGGACGGCTGGGTGTTCAACGCGGCCGACTACCCGGCCCCGGAGCCCCGATGACCGGGCGGCGGGAACCGCTCCGGGTCGCCGTCATCGGCGCCGGGCTGGGCGGCATCGCGGCTGCGGTGAAGCTGCGCAAGCGGACCGGAGCCTCGGTGGTCATCTACGAGCAGTCGGCCGGCGTCGGCGGCACCTGGTACGACAACCGGTATCCCGGGTGCGAGGTCGACGTCCCCTCGCACGCGTACTCGTTCTCATTCCTCAAGTACGACTGGCCGCGGACCCACGCGACCCAGCCGGAGCTGCTGGCCTACGCCGAGCACGTGGTGCGGCACTTCGGGCTCACCCCGTACCTGCGGCTGAACACCCGGGTCACCGATCTGGTCTGGGAGGAGTCCACCAGCACCTACACGCTGTCCACCGAGCACGGTGACAGCGCGGAGTACGACGTCGTCATCTCCGCGCTGGGACTGCTCAGCGTGCCGCGTTTCCCGGACTGGCCCGGGCTCGACACCTTCACCGGGCCGTGTTTCCACACCTCCCGCTGGGAGGAGCACGACCTCACCGGCAAGTCGGTGGCTGTGGTCGGCACTGGCTCGACCGCGGTGCAGATCGTTCCGTCCATCGCCCCGGTGGCCGGCCGGGTGCACGTCTTCCAGCGCGAACCGGGCTGGGTCGAGCCCAAGAACGAGCGCGAGTTCACCGCGCGCGAGCGGTGGGTCTACCGGCACGTCCCGCTGGCCCAGCGGCTGAACCGGGCCCGGATCTTCCATCAGGGCAACCGGCGGTTCAAGGGCTACGACGTCGGGTCGCGCCGCCAGCGGCGGATGCGCGAGGCGTGCGAACGGTTCATCGCCGCCAGCATCACCGACCCGGCGACCCGCGCCGCCGTCACTCCCGGCTATCCGTGGGGCTGCAAGCGGCCGGTCATCTCGTCCACCTTCTACCCGGCGCTGAACCGGGCCAACGTGGAACTCGTGCCGCACGCGGTGGACCGGGTGACCGAGACCGGGGTGGTCGACGCGACCGGGACCCCCCGCGACATCGACGTGCTCATCCTGAGCACCGGTTTCCAGCCGACGAAGTTCCTGGCCGGCCTGGACGTGAAGGGCCGCGACGGGCGCAGCATCCACGACGTCTGGCGCGAGCGCGCCAGCGCCTTCATGGGCATCACCGTGCCCGGTTTCCCCAACTTCTTCATCCTGTACGGCCCGAACACCAACGGCGGCGTCTCCGTCATCGCCCAGCTGGAACGGCAGGCCGAGGTGGTCGTGCAGTCCGTGCGGCGGCTCGAGCGCACCCGGCGGCGCCGCATCGACACGTCCCCGGCCGCGGCCCGTCGCTTCACCCGGTGGATCGACCGGCGGATGGCCGGCAGCGCCTCGGCCATGAACGCCGGCTGCCACAACTACTACCACGACCCGGCCGGTCACAACGTCACGCAGTGGCCGGGCGGGCACCTCTCCTACGCGCTGGCCACCCGGCTCATCGCCCGGTTCGGCCTGCGGACACCACGCTAGGGTGCCCACCGGCCAGCGACACCTCCGCCACGTGCAGGCCGTCGTCGTAGGTGGTGGAGGGGAACCGGTCCCACACGGCCGCCTCGTGGAACGGCAGGATCCGCCGGGTGTCACCGCCGACCCCGGCCAGCAGCCCGTCGGCGAAGTCGAGCCAGGCGGTGGCGCTGCCCGTCGTCATCGCGATCGGGGCCAGCACGCCGTCGCCGCGCAGCCCTTCGAGATTCTCGTAGCTGTAGACGTTGTCGCCGGCGAACACCCACGTGCCGTCGGCGGCGTTGGTGACCGCGACCAGCTGGGAACCGGCGGTGTGGGTGCCGGGTGCGGGCCGCAGCTCGATACCCGGCGCCACCTCGGCCGCACCGTCGACCAGCGTGCAGGCGCGCGCCGCCAGCTGCTCGGGCAGATCCGCCTGGCAGGACCTGGTCAGGAACTCGAACCGGGCGGGCCGTGCGGCCGCGGCGAGATAGCTCTCGATCTCGCGTCGCTGGATCCACACGTGCGCGGCCGGGAACGCGTCGACACAGCCGGCGTGGTCGAAGTGGTTGTGGGTCAGCAGGACGGTGTCGACCTGCTCGGGCCGTACGCCGGCCCGCCGCAGCACGTCGACCGGCGCGCGCCACCGGGTGTCGCCGTACTTGGCGGTGAGCCGGTCGTAGATCGCCTGGTCCGCGAAGCCGGTGTCGACCAGCACACACCGGTCGGCCGAGCGGACCAGCCCGAAGCAGTACGGCATGCGCCGGTGCCCCTCGTGGGGTTGCCCGGCGAACAGGTTGCTCGCCGGGAACCGGTCGACGTAGCCGTACTCCAGGATCCAGATGGAGTGGTTCACGACGCGGCCGGCGGCTGGATGTCGAAGACGGCGAGCTGCCAGGCCACCATGTTGTAGTAGCCGACGATGGTGACCAGTTCGAGCAGTCCCGGCGCACCGAGCACCCCGGCAGCGTCGCGGTACTCGTCGTCGTCCAGCGTGCCGCGGCCCAGGATCCGCAGAGTCGTCCGGAAGATGCAGGACTCCACTTCGGACACGTCCGCCGGCTCCGTTCTCTCCGCCAGGGCGGTCAGGTCCGCGCCGGTGAGTCCGGCGGCGGCCCCGGCCCGCTCATGCGCGTAGAGCTCGAAGGCGCTGCGGTGATGGTGGCCGACCAGCAGGATCGCGATCTCGCGGGCCCGCACCGGCAGCTGGGAGCCGAAGCGCACCGCGCTGCCGATCTGTTGCAGCGCCTTGCCGAAGACCGGGCTGATGATCCAGACCGCGGGCGGGCCCAGCAACCGCCCGTCCGCGCCGACGAGGGAGAACGCGCTCTGCGGGGCCACGCGCGGCCCGGTGGTGTACAGGTCGTACAGCTCCCGCTGGGCGTCGGTCAGGTCCGCGGGATCGACGTCGTCGATTCTCATGCCGGTTCTCCCAGGAAGGCGCGGGGATTGGTGGACACCATGGTGGCGAGCTGCCCGGCGGTCCAGCCGAGGTAGGCGAGCTGTTCGAGGAACATACGCAGGCACTCCGGCTCGGGCGGCACCCATCGGGAGAACACGTCGGTGGTCAGGATCGCCCGCTCGGACCCGACGCCGGCGAGCGCCTCGTGCACGTCCCGCACGCTCAGGTGTCCGTCCGGATGCACCAGCGGCGCGTTGCAGAACTCCAGGTACGCGCCCATGTCGGTGAACTCGCGCAACTCGGCCGGATCCGTCGTGTAGTGCAGCGGGTGGGTGATGAGCAGACGCTGTCCCACCTCGGCGCAGTACGCGGCGACCGCGCGGCTCTCCTCGACCGAGGCGTGCCCGGTGGCCAGCGCCAGATCGAGCGCCCGGCAGGCGTCGATGACCGCCCGGGTCCGGCCCGAGAGAGCCCCGTCCGGATCGCAGAGGCTGACGGCGGTGCGGGCGGCGTACTCGGGGAAGGACGGCGCCACGCGTCCCAGCAGCGTGGAGATGTAACCGCCGCGGGCGGCGTCGGCGGCGGCACCCCAGGTCGGCAGGAACACCACGCGGGCCCCGTGGGCGGCGGCGAGCTCGACGACGCCGGGCTCGAGGCCGCCGGCCGGGGGATTGAGGGTGATGCTGCCGTACACCTCGAAGCCGGTGCCGGTCATCGCCTCCCGGACGGCCCGGGCCCGGTCGGTGGTCGCCCACAGGTGGGACTTGAGGACCCAGCCCGCCATCCCGTACGCGTGCGCCAGCCGGGCCACGGCGAGGTCGGCGCCGCGGTTGGGCAGCCCGGCCGACAGGTCCGGCTGACCGTGCACGTGGACGTCGACGGCCCCGCGCAGCAACCGGTCGAAACCCTCGGGCTGGGCGGCGGCGAGCAGGTCAGCGGTCGGCTCCATGGCTTGAATTGTATGACGGTATGACGATAGCCTCAAGCGATGAGCGGATCGCTGACCGGCAAGGTCGTCCTCGTCGTGGGCGCGAGCGCGGGGATCGGCGCCGACGCCGCCCGCGTCCTGGCCGGCGACGGCGCCGCCCTGATGCTGGTCGCCCGCAGCGCCGGGCCGCTCGCCGGGATCACCGCCGAGCTCCGGCTGGCCGGACACGACGTCGAGTGCACGACCGGTGATGTCTCGCAGGCGGCCGACGTCGCCGCCTTCGTCGCCGCGACCGTCGAACGGTTCGGCCGGCTCGACGGGGCCCTCAACAACGCGGCGACGAGCCAGGGCGGACGCCTGGACGAGGTCGCGGAGAGCGACTTCGACCGGCTCATGGCCGTGAACGTGAAGGGCACCTGGCTGTGCCTGCGGGAACAGGCGCGGGTCATGCGGGAGCGGGGCGCCGGCTCGATCGTCACCATGAGCAGCATCGGCGGGCTGCGCGGGAGCTCCGGAATGGGCGCGTACCAGGCCAGCAAGCACGCCGTCATCGGCCTCACCCGCACCGCCGCCCACGACTTCGGCCCGTACGGCATCCGGGTCAACGCCATCGCGCCCGGCCCCACCGAATCGCCCATGCTCGACCGCACCCGGCTGGCCATCCCCGGCGGGGTCGAGGCGCGCATCGCGGCGACCCCGCTGCGCAAGGCGGGCACCGGCGCGGAGGTCGGCGCCGCGGCGTCTTTCCTGCTGAGCGACCGGGCCAGTCACATCAGCGGCGTCGTGCTGCCGGTGGACGGCGGCTTCCTTGCCTGAGATCAGGAGTCAGCACATGACCTTGCGCGCCGATCTGTTCATCGACGGACAGTGGCGGCCCGGCGCGGGCGGCCGGCGTTTCGACGTCGTCGACCCCGCCGACCTGTCGACCGTCGCCCGCTTCGCGATCGCTGAGGAACAGGACTGCCTGGACGCGGTCGACGCGGCGGCCGCGGCACAGCCGGGGTGGGCGGCCACGGCTCCGCGTGAGCGGGGCGAGCTGCTGCGTGCCGCGTACGAGATCCTCACCGCCGAACTCGAGGACTTCGCCGAGGTGATGGTGCGCGAGAACGGGAAGTCCTGGGCTGACGCGATCGGTGAGGCCACGTACGCCAAGGAGTTCTTCCGCTGGTTCGCCGAGGAGGCGGTCCGGGTGCCGGGGGACTATCGGCTCTCACCGGCCGGCGACAAGCGGATCATCGTGGACCGGCAGCCGATCGGGGTGTCGCTGCTGATCACCCCCTGGAACTTCCCGGCGGCGATGGCGACACGCAAGCTCGCACCCGCCCTCGCCGCGGGTTGCACCACCATCCTCAAGCCGGCCCGCGAGACCCCGCTCACCGCGGCGTACGTCGTCGAGGTGCTGTTCCGGGCCGGGGTGCCGCGCGGCGTGGTGAACCTGGTGACGCCCGTACCGACCGGCCCGGCGGTGCGGCGGATGATCGACCGCCCCGAGGTCCGCAAGCTCTCCTTCACCGGCTCGACCGAGGTCGGCCGCGAGCTGCTGCGCGCGTGCGCCGACAGCGTGGTCAGCGCGTCGATGGAGCTCGGCGGCAACGCCCCGCTGATCGTGCTGCCCGGTGCCGACCCGGCCGTCGCGGTCGAGGGCGCGCTGCTGGCCAAGATGCGCAACGGCGGCTCTGCCTGTACCGCGGCCAACCGCTTCTACGTGCACGAATCCGTGCACGACGAATTCGTCGCCCGGATGGACGCCGCGCTGGCCGCGATCTCGGTCGGCCCCGGGCTCGACCGCGCGAACGACCTCGGCGCGCTCGTCTCGGTCGGCGAGCGCGACAAGGTGGCCGCCCTCGTGGACAACGCCGTGGCCGAGGGCGCCACCCTGCTGCGCGGCGGCCACGCGTCCGCCGACGGCGCTTTCTACGACGCCACGCTGCTCACCGGCGTCGAGCACGGGTCGACGATCACCACGACCGAGATCTTCGGGCCGGTCACGGCGGTGGTCCGCTTCAGCGACGTCGACGAGGCCGTCCGGATGGCCAACGACACCGTCTATGGGCTGATGGCGTACGTCTTCGGTGCGGAGCGCGAGGCGGTCGCGGTCGCCCGGCGCCTCGAGGCCGGCATGGTCGCGGTCAACCGTGGCGTGATCAGCGACCCGGCCGCCCCGTTCGGCGGTGTCAAGCAGAGCGGGCTCGGCCGGGAGGGCGGCTCCGAGGGCATCCTGGAGTTCCTCGAAGAGAAGTACATCGCCCTGACCGCGTGACCTCAGGCCGCGACGAGCGGCTTGAGGGCGGCGCCGACCGCCGAGACGACGCCGGGGCGGTGACCGTTGCGCATCAGGTTGATGGTGATCCCGTCGATGCCGGCCCCGAGCACCTTCTCCTGCAGCTGCTCGGCGACCTGCTCCGGGGTGCCGAGGAACGCGCGGTTGCGGCGGTCCTCGGGCACGGTCTCGGCGAGCTCCTTCACTTCCTGCTCGGTCTCGCCGACCATGCCCATGCTCAGGTAGCTGGTCGCGAGCGTGGCGGGATCACGGCCGATCTCCTCGCACCGCTGCCGCAGCACGGCCACCTTGCGGGCCAGGTCCTCGACGTCGCAGATGATGTTCATGTGGTCGGCGAAGCGCGCGGCCAGCCGGAACGTCTTCTGCTCGCCGCTGCCGCCCAGCATGATCGGCACGGTCGGGCGCACCCGCGGGTTGTTCATGGCGCCGCGCGCCGTGTACCACTTGCCGTCCAGGGTCGCCGGCTCACCCTTGAGCATCGGCGTGATGATGGTCAGCGCCTCCTCCAGCCGCTCGAAACGCTGTCCGAAGGTGCCGAACTCGAAGCCGTAGTCGTGGTGCTCGCGCTCGAACCAGCCGGCGCCGATCCCGAGGATCGCCCGGCCCCGGGAGACCACGTCGAGGGTGGTCACGGTCTTGGCCAGCAGGGCGGGATTGCGGTACGTGTTCCCGGTGACCAAGGTGGACAGCTGGACCGTCGAGGTCAGCGAGGCCAGCGCCCCGAGCGTCGTGTACGCCTCCAGCATCGCGTTCTCCGGCGCGCCGATGCCGGGCAGCTGGTAGAAGTGGTCCATCACCAGCACCGTGTCGAAGCCGGCCGCCTCGGCCTCCCGGGCCTGCGCGGCGACCGTGCCGAAGGTGTCCTCGACCGGGACGCCGGGGTAGGTGAAGTTCGGAATCTGGTACCCGAGCCGGATGCTCACAGTGCCTCCACCATGTAAGAGGGCTATCACTTGCTAATGTAAGAGCCCTCTTACTCGATCGCAAGTCAGGAGGCAGGTGTGTCGGCGGTCCGCAAGTACCACCACGGCGACCTGCGCGCCGCGCTGATCGAGGCCAGCTTCGACCTGCTCGCCGAGGCCGGCCTGCAGCGCTTCTCGGTCGCTGCGGTCGCACGCCGGCTCGGGGTCAGCTCGGCGGCGCCGTACCGGCACTTCCCGGACCGCGACCACCTGCTCAGCGCGATCTCGGCCACCGCGGCCCGCGACCTGCGGGCCGCGATCACGGCCGCCGCCGACGCGGCCGGTCCCGACCCGGCCGACCGCCTGGCCGCGGTGGCGGGTGCCTACGTGCGGTACGTCGTGCGTACCGGGGCCGGCTTCCACGTCATCTACGCCGCCGACCTCTACAAGATCCCCGACGACACCCGCCGCGAGCAGACCCGGGCCCTGATGACCACGCTGCTCGACCTGGCCAGCGCGACCGGCTCACCCTCGTACGAGGAGGACGTCCTGTTCGTCGAGGCGACGATCGCCGTGGCCCACGGCTACGCCTCGCTGTTCACCGACGGCTTCTTCGCCCGCAACGGCGGCACCGTCGACGCGATCGCCGTCCGGGCCGTGCAGGCGGCCCGCGCTCTGCTCGCCCCTTCGCCCGCCGGGCAGTAACCCGGGCGCGGGCGCCGGCAACCTGTCCGCTCCGGCACCGAGCCGCGGCTGCACCTGTGGGGCACGAGAGTCATCTGGACACCACTTCCCGGAGGCTGACGCGTGCCTCCGCCCACCCGCCCTGACCGCTTGAGGCCGAGGAGCGCACCCAGATGACGACCCGACAGCAATCCCGACATTTCCCGCGGCCCCTGCGGTCCCGCGCCGCGGCGATCCTGGCCGCCCTCGCCGTGACCCTGACCGTCGCCGGCGTGCCCAGCCCGGCCTCCGCTGCCGTCCCGCGCGTCGCGCAGAGCTGGTCGTCGCTGATGTACCACAGCCTCACGCCCAGCCCGAAGTACGTCCAGCTGCGCAAGACTCTCGCCGCTCAGCGGGCCACGCTCGCCGCCCGGTCGGCCCAGGTCCAGAAGGGCAAGGTCACCCAGTCCTCGGCGCAGAGCCGGCTCACCACGGCCGTCACCGCCGACGCTGCCGCCCGTACCCGGTATGCGGTCGCGGGGGAGGCCCTGACCAGCGCGAGAAACACGCTGACCGTGGTGTCGCTGCAGCGCCCGCGCGCCGGCGCGGCGGTGACCGGGGCGAAGAACGCCATCGCCGCCGCGGCCAGGACGGTGACCCTGCGCCGCACGGAGGCGCGCCAGGCCGCGACCGAGCTGAAGACGGCGCAGACCGCGGCCCGGACCGCCACCGTGGGCCTGGACAAGGCGATCGTCGCGTGGCAGACCTCCTCGGCGACGGTGCGGACCAACCAGCAGAAGCTCATCGCCCTGGACAAGTCGGCCGAGCTGGCCCGCCAGGCCGCCGCCCTCAGCCGGACCGTCGTCACCGAGGTCCGGGCCCGGTTCTCCGTCGCGGACACCACCTCGGTCAACGGCGTCACCGTGCACAAGAACGTCGCGTTCGCGTTCCGCCGGATGGTCGCCGACGCGAAGGCCGCCGGCATCCTGATCTCCGGCGGCGGCTTCCGCACCAAGCAGCGGCAGATCGAGCTCCGCAAGATCAACGGCTGCCCCGACGTCTGGACCGCGCCGGCCTCGTCCTGCCGCGTCCCGACGGCGATCCCGGGCCGCTCACTGCACGAACTGGGCCTGGCCGTCGACATCACCTCGGGCGGCCGGACGCTCACCGCGACGACCCCGGCATTCCGGTGGCTGGTCGCCAATGCGGGCCGGTACGGCTTCGTGAACCTGCCCTCCGAGCCGTGGCACTGGTCCATCACCGGCGGCTGACCCCGTGGCGTCGCCCGTCGGCGTATGACGCTGCTGATATGGACCCGTGAGCTGCCCGGTCGGCCATAATCTGATCAACGTCGATGTGGCCTGCCGAGCGGAGTCGCCCATGTCCGGACCGTCGTCACGTCGGCGCGCCGCGGCGCTCACGATGCCTGCCCTGCTCGCCGTGCTCGCGCTGGTCGTCACGATGGTCCGGGTGCCCGCCGGGATGCTCCCGGCGGCCGCGAGCACCCTCACGGTCGCGCAGGCGATCAGCGCTCAGAGCGGCACCGGCACCGTCCACGGGTACGTCGTCGGCCAGCCCACCGCCACCACCACGGTGCTCTTCAGCGCCTTCACCGGTGACACCGCCATCGCGATCGCTGACAGCAGCAGCGAGACCGATCCCGGCGACATGTTGTACGTGCAGGTCACCAGCGCCTACCGGACCACCTTCGGGCTGCGCAGCAATCCGGGCCTGATGCGTGACCCGATCACCGTCACCGGCGCCCTGACCGCCTACTTCACGCACCCGGGCCTCAAGTCACCGTCCGCGATGACCCTCGGCGGCAGTACGCCCACGCCGACACCGACCGGTTCCACCGGCAGCTATTACGCCGCCGCGGCCGGCAAGTCCGGCGAGAGCCTGAAGAACGCGCTGCACGTCATCATTTCCAGCGGTGTCACCACGCTGTCGTACGACGCGGTCTGGAACGCGCTCAAGGCCACCGATCAGGATCCGGCCAACTCGGCCAACGTCATCCTGCTCTACTCCGGCACCAGCCGGTCGAAGTCGCTCAACGGCGGCGACGCGGGGGACTGGAACCGCGAGCACGTCTGGGCGAAATCGCACGGCGACTTCGGCACGGCCGCCGGTCCGGGCACGGACCTGCACCACTTGCGCCCCGAGGACGTACGGGTGAACTCCACGCGCGACAACAAGGACTTCGACAACGGCGGCGCCGCCGTCTCCGACGCTCCCGGCAACCGCACCGACGCCGACTCGTGGGAGCCGCGGGCGGCGGTCAAGGGCGACGTGGCGCGCATGATCTTCTACATGGCGGTGCGCTACGAGGGCGGCGACGCGTGGCCCGACCTCGAGGTGGACGACGCCACCGGCAGCGGCACCGCGCCGCGGCTGGGCCGGCTCTCCGCGCTGCGGCAGTGGAACCAGCAGGACCCGCCGGACGCCTTCGAGAAGCGCCGCAACGAGCTCATCTACAGCAGCTACCAGCGCAACCGCAACCCGTTCATCGACCACCCGGAGTGGGCCACCTCGATCTTCGGCTAGGGCCGCATCTCGTACGCGCCGCAGAGCGCGACCACGTCCTCCCACACCGCGGCAGTACGAGCGGCATCCCATACCGGGCGGCGGACGTGGGCCAGCGCCCAGGCGGCCTGCTCCTCGGTGGTGGCCGCCTTGCCGCCCAGCTCGGTGGCGTACGCGGAGAAGTCCTGGACCAGGAGCCCGAACATCTCGTCCAGCAGCCCGCTGTCCAGACCGGTCAGGTCCGCCTGCTCCAGAATCAGCTGGCCGTAGACCACGAGGGCGAAGAGCTGGCCGAGCGCGAGCAGGAAGTCGAGGTCACTCTGCTGCTCCGCGTCGGGGGCGTGCGCGCGCAGCAGCGCGCACAGCCCGTCGGCCTGCTCCCGGAAACGCGCGACGTTGGGCACGCCGGCGTGGGCGTCGTAGGCGATGCGCCAGTCGTGGAAGCGGATGGACCCGAGACCGCGGGCCGGGCCCTGGCGGAACAGGAACTCGTCGTCGGCGGCATCGTGGCGCTGCGGTACGGGCGCGAAAGCGGCCGGCTCGAACAGATAGCCGGGCATGAACTTGAGGATCAGGGCGAGGTTGACGTGCACCGTACCTTCGAGCTTGGGCAGGCCGCGGATGTCCTTGGCGGCCTTGTCGAAGTAGGTGTCGGCCTCGAAGCCCTTGGCGGCGATCACGTCCCAGAGCAGGTCGATGACCTTCTCGCCCTCGGTGGTGACCTTCATCTTCGTCATCGGGTTGAACAGCAGATACCGGCGGTCCTCCGGACCCGCTGAGCGCAGGTAGTCGACCGCGCGGTCGCTGAAGAGCTTCATGGCCACCAGCCGTACGTACGCGTCGGTGAGTTCCCGCCGCACGTGCGGGAAGTCGGTGACCGGCTTGCCGTAGAGCACGCGCCGGTGGGCGTGGGTCACCGCCTCGTACATCGCGTGCTCGCAGATGCCGATGGCGGCGGTGCAGAGGTTGAACTTGCCGACGTTGACGGTGTTGAGCGCGGCGTCGAAGGCGGCCCGGCCGGTGTGCAGCACGTCCCGCTCGCGCACCGGGTAGTCCTCGAGCCGGAACTCGCTGACGAACATCTGCATGTTCACCACGTTCTTGACCAGGTGGTACGCCGGGTGCCGGCTGTCGGCGGCGAAGAACACGTACCCGTCGGGTCCCTCGACGTCGGCGCGCCGGCCGAAGACCGAGACCAGGCCGGCGACGTTGCCGTTGCCGATGTAGTACTTCGTGCCGTCCGCCCGGAACCCGCCCGCGCCGTCGGGGGTGAGGATCATGTCGGTGGCGTAGATGTCGGCGCCGTGGCTCCGCTCGGACAGACCGAAGGCCATGACGTGCCCGTCGGCGAGCAGCTGCGCGGCGTGGGCGCGGACGGCCCGGTTGTCGCTCTGCCACACCGGGCCGAGACCCAGCACGGTCACCTGCCAGGTGTACCAGTAGCCGAGGCCGTAGAAGCCGAGAACCTCGCTGAGCGCGGCGTTGCGGGCGGTGTCCCAGCGCTTGGCGGGATCACCCGCGCCGTCGGCGGCCGGGGTGAGGAACGTGGCGAACAGGCCCTCCTTGGCGGCGAAGTCCAGGAAGTCGCCGTACCAGGCCCGGTCGATGTGGCTGTCGATGAGCGCCTTCTTGCCCCTGCTCTCGAAGAACTCCGCGGTGGCGCGCAGCAGCCGGCGGGTCTCGGGATCGAGGTGCGCCGGGTCGTACGTGGTCGGGTTGAACAGCAGCGAGTCGGCCATGGCGGCGTCCCCTCTCTCGGTGGGCGGGATCAGCGGTCCAGGCCACGCAGGGTGTCGAGGACGTCGTCGAGCCAGTCGAGCACCATCCGCTCGTACGCGATGCCGCCGCGCAGCACCGTGTGCTGCAGCCGCCGGCCGGCGTCGAGGGTCGCGGTATCGGGGAAGTCCCGGCGCTCACCGGTCAGGTAGCGCTGCAGGGTGGCCTCGTGGGTGACGCGGTAGCGCTCGACCTCGGCGATCAGGGTCGCCCGCCCGTCGGCGTCGGTGAAGGCGGCGCCGCGGATCTTGACGGCCAGCTCGTGCCGGACCGCCTCGGGCTGCACGGGATCGCGCAGCCACGAGGCGAGGACGACCCGGCCTGACGCGGCCACGGAGTAGCACCGCTTGTCCGGCCGTCCGCCCTGCCCGATCTCCTCCGCGGTGACCCAGCCGTCGGCCTCCATCCGCTTGAGGACGCGGTAGATCTGCTGGTGGGTGGCGGTCCAGAACCGGCCGATGGACCGTTCGAAGCGCCGGGCCAGCTCGTATCCGGAGCCCGGCTGCTCCAGCAGGGACACCAGGATCGCGTGTTCGAGGGCCATGACAGAGCATCTTGCTATGCAACTAAGTGCATAGCAAGATGCTGCTGCGGGGTTTACCGGAACGAAGCGTCGTCGATGGTGAAGCCGTCGGTGCCCGCCATGGTCTCGACGAAGAAGGTGGCCTGCGACAACGTTCCGGTCCAGGACACGTTCGCCGTGCCGGACAGCAGGGTCCAGCCGCCCGTGTTCACCGTGGCGGCCGGGGTCAGCTGGACGTAGCTCGTGGTCCCGTTGGCCGTCAGCGCCAGCGTCGCCTTCGCGCTCGGTGTGCCGCTCGTCGACCGCACCCACACCTCGGTGGTGTACGCCTTGCCGTTGGTCAGCCGGGAGGTCACGTCCTGGCCCGGACCGTTCCACGCCCCGGTGCGGCCGGTGACGGTGAGCGCCCGGGTGCCGCTGCGCACCACGCCGGTGCCGGCCGCGAGCGTGCCGCTGCCGCGCGGCTGCCAACCGGTCGTGCCGTCCTCCAGGCCCGGATTGGTGAGCACGTTCCCGCCGCCGCCGGTGGAGGTTGAGGTGAACTGCCACCAGTTCACGTTGAACAGGAAGCCGCTGCCCCCGGTGAAGACCAGGTAGAGGTCCTGCGTGCCGGTCGCCCCGCTTACCCCGCAGGAAACCGTGGTCCAGCTCTGCCAGCCGCCGGTGCCCGGGGCGGTGCAGGTCCCGGCCAGGGTGCCGGTGGGGCTGCCCAGCCGCACCTCGATGCGGCCGCCGCTGGTGGCGGAGGCCACCCGGGCGGTGAACGAGGTGGCGCCACTGCCGAAGGCCACGCCCTTCACCTTGATGTGGTCGCGGTTCTCGATGTTGGCGACGTTCATCCCGCCCTCGCTGGACGGTTCGGTCTCGACCCCGGACGCCCAGGCGATGGTCTCCGCCTCCTGACGCACGAACGGATCCACGGGGGCGATCTGCGGCGGACCGGCCGTCGTCATGGACATCGTCGGGATCGTGCCGTCGGCCCGGTAGGTGAACCGTTCCACGGCGACCGAACGGGTGAAACCGCCGCCGCCCGGCAACGCGCCGTTGTGGTAGAAGAAGTACGAGTTGCCGTTGAAGTCGACGATGCCGGCGTGGTTGGTGAAGCTGCTGCCCTGGGCCGGCATGACGGTGCCGCGGTAGGTCCACGGCCCGGTCGGCCCGGGTGCGGTCGAGTAGCCGATGAACTCGGAGCAGCATTGCGCGGCGAAGACGTTGTAGTACAGCCCGTTGCGCTTGTAGACCCAGGGGCCCTCCTCGTACAGGGTGGGCCGGTTCGCGACGTTGCCGGGGCGGGCGCCGAAGCCGGCGGTGGTCAGCGGGATCTGGGTCGGGCCGCCGGAGTACGAGATCATGTCGGCGTTCAGCCGCACGTACCAGAGGTTCGGGTTTCCCCAGTACAGATAAGCCTGCCCGTCGTCGTCGATGAAGACCGACGGGTCGATCTCGCCGTTCTCCACCAGCGGCCGGCCGAGGGCGTCGGTGAAGGGGCCGGTGGGGCTGTTCGACACGCCGACCCCGATGGCCATCCGGCCGGTGGCCCGGTTGACGACGGGGACGTACCAGTAGAACTTGCCGTTGCGGTGGGTGACCTGACCGGCCCACGCGTCCTTGCTGGCCCAGCTGAAGGTGGCCAGGCTCATCGGGGACCCGTGGTCGGTCCAGTTCACCATGTCCGCCGAGGAGTAGGCCCGCCAGTCGCGCATGGTGAACCAGGTCGAGGCGTCCTCGTCGTGTCCGGTGTAGAGGTACACCCGGCCGTTGTGGACCAGCGGGGCCGGATCGGCGGTGTAGACGGTCTGCACGATCGGGTTGTCGGCCCGGGCCGGCCCGGCGACCGCGGGCACCAGCGCCAAGGCGCACAGCAGGGCGGTGACCCAGGCGATGCCGCGCCGCGGCCGGCCGGTTGCGGGGTGTGCGGAAGGGGGTCTCACGGCACTCCTAAAGGAAAGCGTCGGCCGGGTCACTGCAGCGAGGCGTCGTCGATCAGCAACGGCGTCGTCCCGGACGTGGTCTCGACGTAGAGGGTGGCGGCGGAGAGGGTGCCGGCCCAGGACGCGGTTGCGGTCCCGGTCAGCAGCGTCCAGCCGGTGGCGGTGACCGCGGCGTCCGGCGTCAGCCGCAGGTAGCTCGTGGTGCCGTTCGCGGTGAGGGCCAGAGTGGTCTTGACGGTCGCCGTACCGCTCTGGGTCCGGGCCCAGACCGCGGTGGTATAGCTCCTGCCGTTGGTCAGTTTCGCGGCCACGGCCTGGCCGGGGCCGTTCCAGGCCGCGGTGCGCCCGGCGACCAGCAGGGACCGGGAGCCGCCGTGGGCCGTGCCGGTGACCGACGACAGGGTCGCGCTGCCGAACGGGGTCCAGTCCGCGGTGCCGTTCTCCATGTCGCCGTTGGCGAGCAGGTTGCCGCCGCCGGGGTTGCCGATGCTGCCGGGCACCGCGCGCAGGGCGGCGTACCAGGTGGCGGCCATCTTGTCGTAACCGCCGGCGGTGGGGTGGACACCGTCGATGAGGTCCGCGGTGCTCAGCGCGGCGTGCATGTTGACGAGGTGGACCCGCCGGCCGGCGTTGACCTTGCTCTGCACGATGCCGGGGACCGCGGCGTTGAAGGTGCGCGCGGCTGCCGCCTGGCCGGCCGACGCCAGCGGGATGATCGTGGCCACGAAGACGTCGGCCTCCGGGGCGGCCGCGGTGATGCGGTCGATGAGGGTGGACAGCCGGGCCGGTGCGCCGGACACGTTGTAGTTCTGCAGGATGTCGTTGGTGCCGATGTGCAGCAGGACGGTGCGCGGCCGGGTGGTGTTCAGCCAGCCGGTGACCGAGGCGTCGATCTGGTCGATGCGCCAGCCGGGGTGGCCCTCGTGATCGTGGTCGCCGAGAGCGCCCGGCCCGTTGAACTGCGAACCGACGAAATCGTTGCGGTAGCCGGCGGCGGCCAGGCGCTGCCACAGGCCGATGCGGTAGCCGCCCGGCACCTGGGTGCCCTCGGTGATCGAGTCGCCCAGCGGCATCACGCGCACGCCGCCGTTGGACTCGGCGTGCGCGGCCGGGCCCGTGATCGTCGCGCCGGCGACGACCAGGGCCAGCATCACCAGGACCCGCAGGGCTTGAAGACCGGCATGACGTAGGACCTGCACGTGAACTCCTCCGGCGATGTGAGCGTTAACATACATTCAGATCCGCCAATGTTGCCAGATTGTTTCCGGCCACTCAAGGGTCGTTTTGCCGGGCACAGCGAAATCCTTCTCATAACACTTTTAAGGACAGAGAAAGGGTGAAGAATGGTGTGCGACTCTCTGAGTGCGGCCGTCATAACGCTTTTTTGGAGAACTTCGTGAGAATGCGAAAAGGGGAAAGGGCGGCGACGTCGGGCACACGGTCATCGGCGTACGATGCGTTGCCCGGACGACAGTGAGGGGGAGATGCGAAGCACACGCACCGACGAAGCCGCCCTCGTCACCGCCGCGCAGGCCGGTGACCGCAGGGCGCTGGAAGAGCTCGCCGCCACCTACCTCCCGCTGGTCTACACGGTTGTGCGCCGCGGTCTCGGCGCCCACCCGGATGTCGACGACATCGTCCAGGACGTGATGCTGCGGGCGCTGCGGCAGCTGCCGAAACTCCGGACCCCGACCACGTTCCGGGCCTGGCTGGCCGCGATCGCGATCAGGCAGGTCGGCACGCACCTGCGTCGCCGCGACCGCAACGCCGCGCGGACCACCGGCATCGAGGAGGCCGCCGGGATCCCCGACGCGCACAGCCCGTCCGAGGACGTCTCGGTGCTGCGGGCTGATCTGTCGCGGCAGCGCCGGCAGGTCGAGCGGGCGAGCCATTGGCTCGGCCCGGACGAGCGGGCCCTGCTGTCGTTGTGGTGGCTGGAGGTCGCGGATCAGCTGTCCCGCGCCGACCTCGCGTCCGCCCTGGGCCTGAGCGTCGCCCACGCCGGCGTCCGCGTGCAACGCATGCGCACCCAGCTCGAAGCGAGCCGCGCCCTGGTCGCCGCACTGGACATGCGTCCGCGCTGCCCGAACCTCGCCGCGGTGGCCGAGGGCTGGGACGGCCGGCCGAGTCCACTGTGGCGCAAGCGGCTGTCGCGCCACGTCCGGACCTGCCCGTACTGCAGCCGCGCCGCCGAGGGCCTGGTCCTCACCGACCGGCTGCTGCCGATGTTCACCCTGTTGCCGGTCCCCGCCGGCATCGGCCTGCCCCTGCTCGGCAAGTTCGCGCTCGACGGCGCCGCGATCGGCACGGTCGCACCGGCGGCGCTGACGGGCACCGCCGGAGCCAAGGCCGGGGTGCTCAGCCAGCTGATCCAGACGGCCACCCTGCACCCGGTCCTCTCCACGGTCGCCGCCGGAACGCTGGCAGCCGGTGCGACCGTCACGACGGTGCAGCTCGTGCCGCCGCCCGCGCCTCCACCATCGCCACGGGTCATCGCGGGACCGGTCCGGACCACAGCCACGCCGGGTGGGTCCACCGCCGCGCCGACAACGGCCGTACCGGTGCCGGCCACACCGACGACCGCCCGGCCGAGCGTGACCAGCACCGCCACGGTGAATCTCGGTCCGCTGTCGTTCGAGTCGCGGAACTCCGCCGGCCGATACGTCGCGACCGAGGACGGCCTCGGTGTCCTCGTCCCGGCCGGCGCGGGCGCCGACGGCGCCACCCGGGCCCGGACCACGTTCTCCGCGATCGAAGGGCTCGCGGACATCAATTGCTTCTCGTTCCGGTACTCCGACGGCCGCTACCTGCGCCACGCCTCGTGGCGGGTGCAACTGAGCCCCAATCAGGGGACCGAACTGTTCCGCGGGGACGCCACCTTCTGCCCGCGCCCCGGGACGGCCCCGGATTCGGTGACGCTGGAGTCCTCGAACTACCCCGGCTGGTTCGTCCGCCACCGCGAGGGCCAGATCTGGGTGGACCAGTCCGACGGCAGCCCGGCGTTCCGGGCCGACGCCTCGTTCCGGGTCCGGCCCCCGCTCGCGCGTTAGGTGCGGGTGTCGCCGCCGGTCGTCTGCTGGGTGGTGGCGGGCAGGAGACGGGTGGTGCGCCGGACGCTCGGGTGCCGCATCGCGCGGTGCGCCCGCCGCCGGCGCAGTTGCACCGGCCCCGCGCGGGCGACCGGGCCGGCGGGCCGGGCGGCCCTCCCGGCTGCGGACCTACGCCGGCGCCTGCCCATCGTCGCCGTGATGGCCGCCGCCACCATTGCCTACAGGGTGGAGTGCGCGGAACCGGTGGGGGTCGATCAGCGCGCCGGCGAGTGGGCGGCCTGAACGGTGATACGGCGCCGGCGGGCGGCCTCGGTCTTGGGTACGCGTACGGTCAGGACGCCGTCGGTCAGGTCGGCGCTGATGTGCTCGGTGTCGATACCGGCGGGCAGGCTCCTGCGGTAGGCGAACCGGCCGGTGCGGCGGGTGCGGTGCCGCAGCCAGCCGATCTTCTCCTTCTCCACGATCTCGCCGCTGACGCGCAGTTCCCCGCCGGTGACCTCGACGGTGAGGTCTCTGCGGCGCACCCCGGGCACCTCGATGTCGACGAGGTAGGCGTCGTCGGTTTCGGTCGTGTCGTTGCCGAAGAGGGCGGGTCGAAGCACAGACAGGCTCATCGTGTCCTCCCATCGCTGCGGGACGTGGGTCACGGCCCGGCGCTCCGGGCGGGAGCGCCGGGCCGCTTCGGAGGTGACCAGGAACGAGGTCAGTGGTGAGGTCAGCCCTTGATCTGCTTGCGGCCGGGACCGGCCCCGACGCTGATCTTGCGGGGCTTGGCCTGCTCGGACACCGGGATGCGCAGGGCCAGCACGCCGTTGTCGTACGTGGCCTGCAGGTTGTCGGTGTCGAGGGTGTCGCCGAGGAACAGCTGGCGGCTGAACACGCCCATCGGCCGTTCGGCGATGACGCTTTCCACACCGTCCTTGTTCTGACGCCGGCGTTCGGCCTTGACCGACAGGACGTTGCGTTCCACGGTGAGGTCGATCGACTCGGGGTCGACGCCGGGGAGGTCGAAATAGACGTGGAACCAGTCACCGTCGCGTTCGGCGTCGACGTGCATGACGCCGGGCCGGCTCGCGGTCCCGGTGATCTGCTCGAACATGCGGTCGATGTCGCGGAAGGGGTCGGTACGCATGAGCATGGTCGTCCTCCTTGGTGCTCCTTCACCAAAGCTCCCGGTCCGGGACTGCTCCCGGGGTTGAGTCCCTACGACTCAACTTACTTCTGATTTACAACGCGGTCACCCGCCTGTCAAGGGCCACCGCCGCTGAGCAAGCTCCCCGTCAGCGTCCGGCTCCGGTGCGTGGTCATCACCCGAAAGGGGACGGTGCCGTCGTTCCTGTCGATGTCCCGCTCTATGATCGGTCGTCTTATCAAATATCAAATCTTCGTGGAGGCGGCGGGATGACAGAGGACGAGGATCGGGGCGCCGGGCGTGAGATGGTGCTCGTCGGCGGGCTGCTCGTGGTGTTCGTCGTCGCGATCGGCGCCCTGATCTATCTCGCGGTGAGCTGAGCGCCCTTCACGCCGGGCGATCGCCGTCGCCGGGGGTCATCTTCTCAATGACCCGGGCGTGGGCGTTGTCGATGTGCCCGCGCAGCGCGGTCGCCGCGGCAGCCGGGTCGTGCGCCACGCAGGCCGCGAGGATCGCCTCGTGTTCCCGCATGATCTGCGCCCGGGCGCCGGGGGAGCGGGTGCCCGCGAAGCGGTACCTCTCGCCGTTCTGCCAGACCGGCTCCAGCGCGCGCAGCAGCCAGCGTGACCGGGCCGCGGCGTACATCGCGAAGTGGTAGTCGGTGTGGGCCTGCCGGGCCGCGGCCTGGTCGCCGAGCTCCAGCGCCTGGATGTTCCGCTGCAGGAAGGCCCGGGCCCGCTCGGCGTCCTGGTCGGTGAACCGCGCTGCCGCCCGTTCGATCGCGGTGACCTCCAGCAGCATCCGCATGTCGTGGGTGTCGTGGGCGTCCTCGATGCTCAGCTCGCGCACCCAGGCGCCCCGGTGCGGGATCACCTCGACCAGGCCGAGCGCCTCCAGCCGGCGGATCGCCTCGCGCACCGGCATCATGCTCATGCCCATGCTGGTCGCCAGGTCGGTGAGGCGCAGGGCGGCACCGCCCGCGAGCTCCCCGACGAGGATCGCCTCGTGGAGCCGCGCGGTGGCCGCGTCGGCGAGCGTGGCGTGGACCGGGGGCGCCGGTCGGGCCGGCGTCATCCAGCCTCCATCGGGTCGACTCTGTTCCGGATCGGACGGTGCCGATCTTAGCCGTGCTGCTCAGGCGAGGCGGGCCAGCGCGGCCGAGGTGGCCTCGTCCGCCGGCAGGAGGACGACCAGCCGCTGGTCGTCCGCGTCGGCCAGCTCCAGCGTCTCGTACGCGAGCCGGAGCTCGCCGACGCCGGGATGGGCCAGCCGTTCGACCCCGGTCGGCTGTGGGGGGTGCGCCGCCTTCACCAGCTCCGCGAACGTCGCCCCGCCGGTCACGGTCAGCTCGTCCACGAGCGCGGCCAGGTGGGGGTCGGCCTGCCGGGTGGCGACGGGCAGGCTCGCCACCCGCTCGCTCGCGACGCGTTCCCACTGCGGGTACGCCGTACGGGCCCGCGGGTCGGTGAACACGAACCGGAGCAGGTTCGGCGGGTCGCCGTCCAGCAGGCCCACCGGCTCGGCGAGCAGCTCGTAGCCGGTGGTGCAGGCGAGCACGTCGCCCAGCCGGTTGGCCACGTACGCCGGCGCCGGTTCGAGCCGGTCGAGCAGTGCCCGGACTGTCGGGCGCACCACGCGGGCCGGGGGCTCGACGGCTCCGCAGGGCAGCCCCGAGCCGCCGCTGGTCTTGGCCAGCATGACCAGGTGGATGCGCTCCGGCCCGGACAGCCGCAGCGCCTCGGCGAGCGCGCCGAGGATCTGCGGCGACGGGTGGCGGTCGCGTCCCTGCTCGAGCCGGGTGAGGTATTCGACGCTGACGCCGGCGATGGTGGCGAGCTCAGCGCGGCGCAGGCCGGGCGTGCGGCGGCGGCCTCCGGACGGCAACCCGACCTCGGCCGGCGTGACAGCCTCGCGGCGACCACGCAGGAAGGAACTCAACGCATTGTCGCTCACCGGGTGCAGCGTACCTCCGGCGCAGCCGCCGATCGTGGCCCTGCGAGGGCCAGCCTTCGCCCGGTCTCCCTCGGCGGCGCGGAACCGGCCAGCGTGGTCGGTGCCGCACGAGGCGGCTGCACACCTGCGAGGAGTCGACATGGACCTGGGACTGACCGGCCGTACCGTGATCGTGACCGGGGCCTCCGGCGGCATCGGGCGCCGGCTCGCCCTCGGCTTCGCCGCCGAGCACGCCGACGTGGTGCTCACCTACCGCACCAACCGGTCCGACGCCGAGCGGGTGGCCAAGGAGATCGGCGACCGGGCCCTGCTGATCCCGTACGCGATGGAGGATCCCGGCGCCGCCGGCGAACTGGTCGAAGCGGTGCTGGGCTGGACCGGCCGGATCGACGTGCTGGTCAACAACGCGGTGCACTGGGGCAGCACCGGCGGACCCGCGGACCGCCCGTTCGAGGACGTCGCCGAGGCCGACTGGATCGACACGCTGCGGCACAACCTCGAGGGCGGCTTGCGGCTGACCCGCGCAGTCGCACCGGTCCTGCGCGAACGCCGCTGGGGTCGGCTGGTGCACATCTCGTCGAACATCGCCGTGGACGGCATGGCGGGCGCGGAGTATTACGCGGCCGCCAAGGCGGCACTGCACGGCTTCAGCCGCTCGGCGGCCTTCTCGCTGGGCCGCGACGGCGACATCCTGACCAACGTGGTCATGCCCGGCCTGACCCGTACGGACACCAACACCGCGCTGGCCGACGAGTACGGGCACCACTACAGCGCGCTGGCACCCCTCGGGCGGTTGCTGGACGCGGCCGAGGTCGCCGCCCCGGTGGTGTATCTGGGCTCGGCCGCCAACACCGGCATCACCGGCCAGGTGATCTCGGTGACCGGCGGCGCCTGACGGGTGACGGCATCGGGGCCGGGCGGCGACGGCCTGACCCACCTGCCAGCCGGTGATCGCGGCCGGGCCGGCCGTCACGGTCACCTCGGCCTGGAAACCGCCCTGCACCAGCACGTTGTTCTTCACCACCGCGTTGCCGGTCACCGTCGCGCCGCTGTGGACCCAGGCCGGGTCCTCGATGTGGGCGTTGCCCGAGACGGTGCTGTTGCCGGGACGCGTATGAGTGGTCCTGAGATCAGTACCGCGCGGTTGCGGTTGCGGCAGTTCCGGGCCGAGGATCTCGTCCCGCATCGGGCTGCGGTCGATGATGATCCCGCCGTGACCTGGGCCCATGAGCGCCGGCCGCTCGCCGCGAGTCTGCGCGCCCGGGCCGATCGCCTTGAGGAGTGGCAGCGGGACGGCTTCGGCATGTGGATCGCCGAGGTCGCCGCCACCGGCCAGATCATCGGCCACTGTGGTCTGCAGCGGCTGGAGGGTGGCGACGAGGTCGAGGTCGGCTACTACCTCGGCCGTACGGCCTGGGGGCAGGGGTACGCCACCGAGGCCGCCCGCGCCGGCCTGGCGTACGGCTTCGACCGGTGCGGGTGTCCTCCATCGTTGCGGTCGTGCGGCATGAGAACGCGCTTCGCGGCACGTGCTGGAGAAGCTCGGTATGCGGCCCGAACGCGACGGCGTCTTCTACGGTGCCGAGGCCACCCTGTTCCGGCTTCAGTCCGCTGAGCTCCGCCGCTGAATCAGCTCGGTGGTGACCCATCGGGCGACGCCCGGCGGGTAGGGCGCCGGGAGCCCGAGCACGATGTGCCCGAAGCCGGCGGCGACGGCTTCGTCGATCGCGGTACGGGTGCTCGCCGGCTCGTCGTAGCTGACCGGCAGGTGGATCGAGCGGGTGATCGAGGCGGGATCGCGGCCGATGTCGGCGCAGTACCGGTCGAGCAGCGCGCTGCGGGCGATCACGTCGTTGAGGTCGCCGCCGGGGATGTTCCAGACATCGGCGTGCTCGGCGACCACCCGGAGCGTCGCCGAGGACCGGCCGCCGATGAGAATCGGCGGGTGCGGGCGCTGGACCGGCTTCGGGTTGCCGTACGCGCCGGTCAGCCGCACGTACTCGCCGGGGAAGTCGAACGGCTCGGTCCCGGTCCACAGCCGCCGGATCACCGTGCAGGACTCGGCGAGGCTGCCCACCGCGTGCGCGGTGTCGTGGAAGGGCAGGCCGTGGGCCTCGTACTCGCGCCGGGCGAGCGGGTGGCCCGGCCGGGAGCCCACGCCGATGCCGAGGGTGAGCCGCCCGCCCGAGACGATGTCCACGGTCGTGGCCATCTTGGCCAGCACCGCCGGCGGCCGGAAGCGGTTGCTGGTCACCAGCAGGCCCAGGTGCAGCCGGGTGGTCAGCGCGGCCAGGACCGACAGCAGGGTCCAGCCCTCGAAGGCCGGTCCGGCCGGGTCGCCGCCGATCGGCATCAGGTGGTCGAACAGCCAGGCGTGGGCGATCTCCGGGATCGCGTCCGCCTCCTGCCAGACCCGCAGGATGTCGCCGTAGCCGACCTGCTGCGGGGCTGTCATGATGCCGAAGCTGGTCACTTCGCCTCGATCCGGCCCAGCGGGTGCGTGCCGGTCGTCAGCTCGGCGCTCGCCTCGGCCCAGCTCGGGTCGGCGGGGTAGAGCGCGCTGCGCAGGTACGCCCAGGTGAGCTGCTGGATCAGGGCTACCCGTTCGGGGCTCTCGTCCGTCGTGGACGTCACGGCCCGGCCGAGGATGCCGCCGAGCGAGTGCTCGGCCCCGAACAGGGTGAGCAGGCTCTTGGGTCCCGGGCTGAGCAGGTACGGGTCGACGAACCAGTCCGGCCCCCGTACGGACAGCGCGGACTGGTCCTTGTCGCCCGCGACGATCAGTGCCGGCTTCGTCATGGCGGCGAAATCCGGGCTCATGAACGGGAAGTGCTCCGCGGCGAACGGCGAGAGGTCGGCTCCGCCCGTACCCGTGGTGGCGAGCAGGACGCCCGCCTTGATGCGCGGATCGCTCAGGTCCTCGCCCGGCACGCCGCCGGCGTCCAGCACCCGCGCGCCCAGCAGCGTGCTCGCCGTCTGCCCGCCCCAGGAGTGACCGGCCACGGCGATCCGGCTGCGGTCGAGCCGCCCGGCGAGGCCCGGCACGGACCGCTCGATGTGGTCGAGCTGGTCGAGGACCCGCCGGAGGTCGGCGATCCGGATGCGCCAGATGTCCGGGTAGCGCGGGTCGTCCGGGGTGACGGCCAGGGTCGTCGAGTCGAGGTGCGTCGGCTGGATCACCACGAACCCGTGGGCGGCCCAGTAACCGGCCAGCGGCTCGTACTCGGTCATCGACGAGCCGAAGCCGTGGGAGAAGACGATGATCGGCAGCGCGTCGCCGGTGGCCGGGGCGGACACGCGCACCTGCAGATCCTCACCGCGGCCGGGGGCCGGGAGGACAACCGGGCGCAGGGAGACGACGGGGGTGCTGATGGTGGACATGGCGGTGACTCCTCGACGGCTGAGAGCAGAAGCGGAACGTTGTTCCGTTACCGACAATATGGAGGAGTGTCCCGTTTAGCAAGCGGTGTGATCGAGGGCACGGGTTGTACCGCAGGTCAGGAGGTTTTCATCGCGCCGTACTTGAGGCCGTCGATCAGCAGCGCGACCATGCGCCGGCCGTGGTTGCCGCCGTCCTCGCCGGAAATGCACAGATTGCTCACGGCGTAGAGCAGATCCTGCGGGCTGACCTCCGCCCGCACCGCGCCCGCCGCCGTGGCGGCGTCCAGCAGCCCGCCGAGGGCGGGGCCGAGCCTTTGCAGGAAGTAGTCCGGCAGGACGTTGAAGGCCGGATCGCCCGAGTGCAGGGCCGCGGCCAGGCCACGCTTGGTGGCGATGAAGTCGGTGAACCGGTAGATCCAGCGGCTCAGGGCCTCGCCGGGCTCGTACTCGGCCGCCAGCGCGGGGGCGGCGTCGGCGCAGGCGTCGACCTCGCGGCGGAACACGGCCGTGACCAGGTCGGAGCGCAGGGGAAAGTGCCGGTAGAAGGTGCCGACCCCGACCCCGGCCTTGGCGGCGATCTCGCGCACCGGGGCGTCCACCCCGGAGGTGCTGAAGACCACCTTGGCGGCGTCGAGCAACGCGTCGATGTTGCGCTGCGCGTCGACCCGTACGCGCCGGCCACCGTTCTCGCCCACGACGCCTCACCTAGCTCCGGGCTCTTCTGGAAGAGCGTTCCGCTTCTGCGACCTTACGTCACCGCGCGGGCTGCCGGAGCCGGCCGCCCGCGCACACCGTCACGCTCCGGTGGTACGGGCCGCGGCGACGAGCCGGCCGCGGTCCGAGGCGGGGAAGCGGTCGAGCATCGCCCGTACCTCGGTGGCGTCGGCGTTGGCCCCGAACAGCTCGGTGCCGGGCTCCATCCGGACGCCTTCGGCCAGCGGCCCGGCGACGACCGGGTCGAAGCCGAGGGCGTCGACCAGAGCCTCGACCGCGGCGAGGTCGGCGGGGTCGTCCCCGGCGATCGCGATGGCCTTGCGCCCGGCCGTGCCCGCCGGCCGGGCACCGCTCTCGAGATCGTGGTAGCCCATGTGGTTGAAGGCCTTCACGATCCGCGACTCCGGCAGGAATTCCCGCACGATCTCACTGGAGGAGGTACGCGGGTCGGTCAGGTCGTCCCGGATCCCGTCGACCTCCCACCAGTAGTTCATCGCGTCGACGACCAGCTTGCCGCCCAGCGCGTCCACGGGCACGTCGCGGTGCTTGCCGAGCGGCAGCGCCAGCACGACGATGTCGGCGCCCGCGGCCGCCTCGGCCGCGGTCACGGCGATCGCGCCGGGCGTGATGACCTCGACGATCAGCGCGATCCGGGCCGGGTCACCGGAGCCGGCGATGAGCACCCGGTGGCCGGCGGCCAGGGCCAGCCGGGCCAGCACGGTACCGACCTTGCCGGCGCCGAGAATGCCGATGGTGGTCACGTCTCAACCCTCCAGAATCTCGCGGACCAGGGGAGCCACCTTCGCGCCGAACAGCTCGACGGCGCGCGTGCGGGCACTGATCGGCTGGGCACCCGCGGTGTAGATCAGGTCGAAGCGGCCAACGCCCAGCGTGCTTATCGCGCCGGCGATCTTGCGGGCCACCGTCTCCGGCGAGCCGAGGTACAGCGAGCCGTGCGCGACCTCGTCGTCGAACTCGGAGCGGCGCAGCGGCGGCCAGCCGCGCAGGGCGCCGATCCGGTCCCGGATGACCTTGTACGCCGGGTAGAACAACTCCTTGGCCTGCTCGTCGGTGTCCCCCACGAACCCGGGGGAGTGCATCCCCACCGGGTGCGCGACCGTGCCCAGCTGCTCGGTGGCGCGGCGGTAGAGGTCCAGGTAGGGCGCGAAGCGGGCCGGGGAGCCACCGATGACGGCCAGCATGAGCGGCAGTCCGTGGCGCGCGGTGCGGACCACCGACTGCGGGGAGCCACCGACGCCGACCCAGGTGTCGAGGCGGCCGGACTCCGTCTTGGGGAACACGTCGGCGTTCTCCAGCGCCGCCCGGGTGGTGCCGCTCCAGGTCACCGGCTCCTCGTCGAGCAGCTTGACGAACAGCTCGAGCTTCTCCTCGAACAGCACGTCGTAGTCGCTCAGGTCGTAGCCGAACAACGGGAACGACTCGGTGAACGACCCGCGGCCCAGGATCGCCTGGGCCCGGCCCTGCGAGATGGCGTCGACCGTGGCGAACCGCTGGAACACCCGGACCGGATCGTCGGAGCTGAGCACGGTGACGCCCGAGGCGAGCTTGATCCGCGAGGTGCGCGCGGCGATCCCGGCCAGCACGGTCTCCGGGGTGGAGATCGAGTACTCCGGGCGGTGGTGCTCGCCGAGGGCGATCACGTCGACGCCGAGCTGGTCGGCCAGCACGGCCTCGTCGATGACCTGCCGGATCGCGACGGCGTGGGAGACGGGTACGCCGGCGTCGTCCACCGGCACGTCGCCGAAGGTGTCGAGACCGAGCACGAGCTCACTCATGGTGCTGTCCTCCAGTAATTGACATGTCAGTCAGTATGATTGACACATCAAACACAGGAGGGCGCCGACTTATGCCGCGGACGCGTCAACTGCCCGATCGCGCCGAGCTGCGGGCGTGGCGGGACTTCATCGAGACCACCGAGGTGCTGCGTACGGTGCTCGCCGGCCGGCTGCAGAGCGACACCGGGCTGTCGCCGGGCGACTACGCCGTACTGCTGGCCCTGAGCGAGACCGAGCACGGCCGGATGCGATCGTCCGAGCTGGCCGCCCAGGTCGGCTGGGAACGCAGCCGGCTGTCGCACCACCTGGGCCGGATGGAGCGCCGGCAGTTGATCAGGCGGGAGAAGGCGGCCACCGACAGCCGCGGCGCCCAGATCGTCCTGGCCCCGGCCGGCCGGACGGCCTTCCGCGAAGCCACCGCACCCCACCTGCGCGCCGTCCGGGAGCTGTTCGTCGACGCGCTCACCCCCGCCCAGATCGAAGCCGCGGCTGGCATCGCCGCCGCCCTGCGCGAGCACCTGGTGCGCCTCGGCCATCGAGAGTGACGGCGCCGGTCCGGTCAGCCGTCCACCATGCGCCGATTTTGTGCGTCGCCGGGTGCCGTCACGCCCGTACCGTCATCGTCCACGGCGTGCCGTGAGCGTGACCGGTCGGCGCCGGACAGCAGCAGGCCGCCACACCGCTGTGGACACACGTCCGATGCAGTCCGGCTGGGTCGTTGGCACCCTTGGCATAGCTTCGGCACCTGGAGGGTATTTTGCGCGCTGCGTTGAGGATTGTGACGCTGTTCCTGGTGGTCGGTCTGACCGCCACCGCCACCGCCTGCACCGACCCGCCGCCGCTGCCCGGGCCGACGGCCGCGGGACCGACCACCGACGCGTCGGCGTCCGCTCCCTCCTCCGGACCGGCGAGCATGAAGCCGCCGGGCAAGAGTGCCGTGACCGCTGCTCTGCTGACGCCGGCGGAACTGGGTGCCGGCTACTCGACCAACCCGGCGTTGGCCGGCAACAACCCGGCCAACGGCATGAACACGAGCCTGCTCGACTGCGCCGAGGCCTCGAGCGACGCCAGCGCGGTGAGCGCCCACCAGGTTTATCAGGGCGGCGCCGTCGGTCCGTTCGTGGTGGAGACGATCACCGTCACCCAGACCGCGCAGGCCGCCGCGCTGATGGACCGGCTGCGCACGGTAAAGAAGAACTGTCACCAGTTCGACGGCGAGATGGCCGGGGGCATCAAGATGCAGGTCACGATCGACGACCTGACCGTGGCCAAGGTCGGCGACGACACTGTGGCCTACCGCCTGACGGCCACCGTGCCCGGAGCCGGCGCCGCTCTGTACGCCCACCTGGTCACCGCCCGGGCCGGCAACCTCGTCGTCCTGCTCAGCCTGATGCAGATGACCTCACCGGACGTCACCGTCACCGAGAAGATGGTCGAGGCGGCCGTCACGAAGGCCCGGGCCGAACTCAGGTGAGGGTCAAGGCGGTGGCGCAGTAACGCAGGGCGGCGGTCACACCCCGCCGGGCGCGGAGCAGTTGCTCGCGGCGGAGGGCCTCGACGGCGCCCTCGCCCATCGAGCGCAGCGTCGGGTCGGCGGCTGAGCGGGCGCCGGCGGCCGCCCGGGTGAGCACGATGTCGAAGCCACCACTGGCGGTGGCCGTGCTCATCGTGTCCAGGGACGACGCGGCGCCTCCGATCATGCTGGTGCACGCGTCGGAGAGGGGGAGGTCGATCGGCCACGGCTCGGCGAGGACCTGCTCCACCTGTCCGATGTCGATCGACTCGGGAACGGCGAGGGTGTCCGGCACCCGCCACTCGGACGCGCTGGACCCGGCGACCGTGCCGCCGAGCAGCAGTATCGGCAGCAGCAGGACGACCGCGGACCAGCCGGGTCGGGCCGGGCCGCGGCGTGACCGGGCTGCCGGTCGCAGCGAGCGGACCAGGCTCCCCAGGGCGGCCGAGGGCAGGCCGACCACCAGCAGCAGGCCGAACGTCAGCAGGACCATCAGGCCCAGCGCCGCTCGGGCGGGCCGGTCGATGTCGGCGGAGCCGCCGCCCAGCGACAACCCGACCAGCAGCTCCAGCAGATCCCGGGCCCGCGGTGAGGCGAGGCTGACGGCGAGCAGCGACAGCACCACGACGCCGGTCGAGACGGGCAGGGCCGTCGCGCCGGCCGCGGTCACCGCACGTTCCAACCCGCTCCGGCCCCCGGTCACCAGCCCCAGGCCGAACAGCCCGGCGGCGGTCGTGATGAGCGCGGGCAGCACCACGAGCAGGAACATCGGCAGCAGTTCGGACACGGACGGGGTGAGGTCGTCCAGCCGCTCCTCCAGCGCGATGCGGAGCTGGTGCCGGAAGACGAACAGCACGATCCCGTACGCGGCCAGGATGCCCGCCGCGGCCACGTGGACCAGGCCGAGGGGCGTGCGTACGCCCGGAACAGGAGTGTCGTCGGCGGGATCGCGCCAGACGGAGACCCGGTCACGAGCGCGCCAGGTGGCCAGCGGATACCAGAACACCCACAGCATCGACACCGCGAGCAGCGGGTCGAACAGGACTGAGATGTGCACGACCAGCAGGGCTGTCGCGCTGAAACCGACGCTCGGCACCAGTTCGCCGACGTGGAACCAGACCGACAGCCAGACGCCGAACACGAGTGCGGCCTGAAGCACCCCGAAGCGGTAGGCCCGTCGCGGGCGGGCCGCGACCGGCAGGTGGCTGGCCGCGCAGAACAGCGTCCAGCGCAGGAAGATCCAGACCAGCGCCAGCAGAGTCAGGCTCACCACGACGGCGATGTGCGGCGATTCCCGGGCCACCCGCCAGAACGACGTGGTCTCCGGCAGATCGGGCGTGAGCAACAGCCCGCCCGTCAGGGCCGTCGTGAAGGCCAGGGCGGACGGCAGCATGCGCACCGTCCGTCCGGGCGCGGCGGCGGCCCACAGCGCGGCCCGCCAGACAGCGCCGGCCAGGACGGCGGCCGCGAACGAACCGAAGGTCAGGCCACAGATCCAGCCGGGCAGGTAGGTCCAGTCCGGCAACAGCAGCCCGGCCAGGTAACGGGCCGGCGGGAAGCCCAGGCCGATGAGTGCCCCTACGGCGGCCGCGACACCCGGCGCAAGCTCGAACAGCCGGTCGGTGCCGTGCAGCACCTCGATCCGGACCTTCGTGTACGGGTGCAGGCGGAACCAGCCGCGAACCCGTGATCCCGCGTACCGGCCCGGCGACGCGCGGAGTGTCCGCACCAGATCCTCCCCGCCGCCCGAGCCGACGTCGGCATAGAGCTCCCGGACCCGCAGCACCGAGGCGCGCTGCAGCCAGAACAGGAAGAGCAGGACGCCGAGCCGCCAGGACAGGCCGGCCAGTGCCGCCGGCGCTGTGAAAGCCACGTATGCCAGGGGAAGCGCAACGACCGCACCCAGAAAGCCCCACCACACGGCGACGGTGAGGTAGGTGAGGTCGATGTCCCGGTTGCGCAGATGCGCCAGTTCGTGGCGCAGCACGCTGAGCAACCCGGGATCATCCGGATCGCGGGCGGCTTCGGACAGGCGACTGCTGTTGAGCACGATCGCGTACCGGCCGATCCGCCCGAACGCGCGGTCGACTCCGCGGCCCGCGGCGACGGCCACGTAGACACGGATGCGGGGACCGACGAGCGGCTCGATCCTCGCGACGGTGGCGCCGAGGACGGGGTCGCCGGCGTACCGCTGCAACGGGACCAGGCTGCGCCGCGCCCACACGGGCATGGCGAGGTAGATGACCAGCGTGACCGCGACGAAAACGGCGATCATCAACCCCACGAAGCGCGCCTCGCGGACGCTCGCCCAGACCTCGCACCCCGCGTACCAGTCGATGAGGTCGTCGGGCCGGACGGCGCCGGTGATCGTGCGGGCCGCGCGGACACATTGGGCGGGCGCTTCGCTGACGGTGGCCAGCCGGGCCACCAACCACCCGTAGACCTGGACCGACGCCGCGACCCCGGTCGCCATGAGCAGCAGGAACCGCCCGGTCGTGGCGGGTGGCAGGGCGAGCGGTTCGAGCCGGCTCGCAGTCATGAGTCCGTCCTTCGACGCGGGGCGAGGCGTCTTGCAGTCTCCGGGGGAGACCGCTCGGAACGATTCAGCCCTTCGGTCAGAACCGGTGCGGTGTCCCTCGATCGAGCGTTCCCCGTGCGACGATCGATGCCGCCGAGGCAGCGGAGGCGCGGATGTCCACCTGGCTGCGACCCCGTTTCATCGGGATCGGGGTCGAGCACTACCGCCATGGTCACGACCGGCTCCCGGCAGCGCGGCGGGAGACCGAACGGCTGCACGAGCTGCTCGCGGACCAGGTCGACGGCACGGTCCTCGGCGATCCCACCGAGCACGAGGTGCGCGAGCTGCTCGAGCAGGTCCGGCAGGCGGACGATCCGCAGCCGGTCATCCTCGCCTGGAGCGGACACGGCCGGATCTTCAACGGTGAAGTCCGGTTGCTGGCCGAGAACAGCGGAGGGCATCCCGGCGCGGGACTGCTGCTGTCGGAGCTGGTCCTGGCCATCGCCGCGTCGGGAACCACCCAGCTGCTCTGCGTCATCGACGTGTGCTTCGCCGGCACGGGAGCGTTCAGCGCGCTGCAGGCCGCCGCGCACGTCTTCCATCAGCAGCGGCCGGGCGCCCAGCCGTGGGCCGGGATGCTGGCCTCGACCGGACCGGACGGGACCGCGGTGGACGGCCTGTTCGGCCGTCGCCTCCGCCGGCTGCTGAAACGGGGCCCCACCGACCCGTCGCTGCGGCCTTCATGGTCGGGCGCCTACGTCACCGGCGACGCGATCGGCAACGGGATGTTGCTCGCGATGCCCTCGAGCCGCGACGACCGGCCGGTGCAACAGGTCGTCTTCGCGCGGGTCGGCCTGTCCGCGGACCTGTTGCGGAACCGCCGGGTCGACGCGACATCCGGGGTGCCGGCCCGCCCGGTCGATCGGATCATCGCCGGCGAGGACTTCACTTTGCTCGGCCGCGCGGGCGCCGTCGAGGTCGTGCGGTCGTGGGCCGGTGCGGGGGAGCGGGGTCTGCGGGTCCTGACCGGACCCCCGGCCTCCGGCAAGACAGCGATCCTGATCGCTGTCGTCAGGAAGATCGCGGCTGCATACGTCGACGCGCGCGGTCGCACCGCCGACCAGGTCCGGCAGCACCTGCGGGGACTCGGCCGGTGTCCGGTCCTCGTGCTCGACGGGCTCGACGAGGCCGGCGAGCACAGCCGGGCGATCGCCGAGCAGGTTCTTGTCCCCCTGGCCACCGAGGCCTGCGTCATCGTCGGGACCCGGGACACCGGCGACCTGATCGCCGTCCTCGAACCGGTCGCCCTGCTCGACCTCGACGATCCGGAGCACCGCACCGAGGCCGAGAGGGACCTGCGGGAGTACGTGCGGGGACGACTCGTCGAGGTGCTGGAGCCCGGGAAGGCCGCCCACCTGACCGATCTCGTGATGAGCGCGGCGCCCACGTTCCTGCTCGCGCACCGGCTGACCGCGCATGTCCGGGGCGGCGACGGTGACGATCTGCACACGTCCGTACGGGCTCTGCTGGCCGCCGAGCTGGCCGCCGTCGAGCCACCCGGGTCCCGGGCGCCCCTGCCGCCCGGGATGACTCCCGGTGCGCTCGGCCGTCACCTGCTGGCCACGCTCACCTGGTCCTACGGCTCCGGCTTCCCCGAACAGGAGTGGATCGTCGTCGCCGCGGCCACCGCGCCGGCCGGCCTGACCGTCGACCGCGACGACGTGTTCTGGCTGCTCGGCCGGCTCGGCCACCTCGTGATCCAGGACCGCACCGCCGGCGTGGCCACCTACCGTCTCGCCCACGAGTCGCTGGCCGGGCACCTCGACGTGCGACTCGTGCCGGGCGATGCGAGGGCGATCACGGTGGCGGTCGCCCTGCTGGATCGCTACCGCGCGATCATCGACGGTGGCACGCCCGCCGACGACCCGGTCTACCTGTGGGAGTACGCCTGGCGGCACGCGATCGACGCGGGGGACACGGCGATGAGCCTGCTGCACCGCCTGGCCTCGTCGGCGCCGGAGCTGCGGTCCCGGGTGGCGCTCGCCGAGGCCGGACGGGCCGCGGTCCTGCGGTCGGCCGGGCAGAGATCCGCCGCCGTCGCTCATGCGGAGGCGGCCGTACGCCTCTATTCCGCGCTGCCCGAGCAGTCGCACGCGTTGGCGACGGCGCTCGACAGCCTGGGGGTGATCCTCCGGGACTTCGGCCGGCCGGCGCCGGGAGCCGAGGCGGCGAGCAGGGCGGTCGACCTCTTCCGGCGGCTGCTCACCGACGATCCCGGCTCCCTGGCCGATCTCGCCGGGGCCCTCACCAATCTGGCTGTCTGCTGGGCGGAAGCCGGGCCGGCCGGGGAGGCCGTCGCCGCCGGCGTCGAGGCAGTCGGCCTCTACCGGCGACTGGCCGAACGTCATGCGGCCTACCGCGCCGAGGTCGCGATGGCCCTGACCGATCTGGCGATCGCCCGGCGGCGGGCGGGGGTGATCAGTTCCGCTCTCGAGACGGTACGTGAGGCGGTGTCCCTCTATCGTGCCGCCGGCGGTCCCGAGGCCGGCCTGGCGAGCGCGTTGGGCGGTCTGAGCGAATGCCTGAGGCTGATGGACCGGCCGGTCGACGCGTACGCCGCCGCGGAGGAATCGGTGCGGCTCAGCCGGGCGATCACCGACGGGGACACAGCGGTGCAGCCCAATCTGGCCGTCGCTCTGACCGCGTTGGCCGAGTCCCAGCTCGCACTCGGGCATGAGGCCGCCGCGGTCGTCTCGGCGCGGGAGGCGCTGACGCTGTTCTGGGTCGCGGCCGGGCGGGAGCCTTCCTTCCGGCCGCACTGGGCCCGTGCCCTCACGTTGTTCAGTGCCACCCTGTCCAGCGCGCCGGACGACCCGGAGGTCGGCCGGGCGATCGTCGCCGGGCATCCCCGGTCGAGCCCGGGGCTCGGCGCCGATGGGTTCCTGCGCGCCCACCTCGCCTGGACCCGGAGCCTGCTGGTCCCGCCGCCCTCGGAATCCGCCTTGCCGGTGACGGTCCGGGCGACAGCCGAGAGTGCCGCCCGGCAGGCCGTCGACCTGATCGAGACCTTGCCCGGCCGACCCGACCTGGCCGAGGCCCTGCTGCGGCTGGCGCTGTGCCGCCTCACCGAGGGAGACCTGCCGGATGCGGAAGCTCTGACGCTGCGGGCCGTGGGCGCCGACCCCACCTCGGCCGCCGCGTGGTCGGCACTCGCGACGGTCCGCCGCCGGAGCGGCCGGCCCCGCAGCGCCGTCCCGGCCGCGGCGAAGGCGGTCGAGCTGCTGCGCGCGCTGGTCGCGACCCAGCCGGGCAGAAGGACGACGTTGGCGGCGGCTCTGGGCAATCTGGCAGTCGCTCAGCGCGAGGCAGGCCTGCTCGGAGACGCGGCCGTCAGCCTCGAGGAGGCTGTCGGAGTGCGACGGCGTCTCGCCCGCGGCCAGGCCGGCCTACGGTCGCTGGCCGCGGCGCTGGACCGGCTGACCATCCTCCACCTCGAGGGCCTCGGCCGGCCCGCGGAGGCGATCGACATCGCCACCGAGGCGGTCGAACGTCACCGGGAGCTCGGTCCGGCCGGGGCTGTCGCGCCGGCGCTGATCCGTCTCGCCTGGGCCTGCCTGCAGGCGGACCGACCCGGGCCGGCGCTGACGGCGGTGGGGGAGGTCATGGACCTCAGCCCGGATCAGGCGGTGCTCGCCCAAGCCCTGGTCGTGGCCGCGCAGGCTCATCTGGGGCTCGACGAGACCGACGCGGCCGCCACGGCGCTCGAGAGATCGATCGACCTCGGCACCGAGGACATGGCGGAGGTGCTGACCGTCTACGAGTCGATCCCATCGGCACGCGCGAGAGTCGAGGAGCTGTGGGCACGGTTGATCACCCAGGATCCGGTACGGACGTTGCTGAGCCGTTCCGTGGCGGCCAGGACCGCCGATCCACGGGCCGCGGGCTGGCTCGCTACCGTGGCCGGACAGCCCGGCCTCGACCGGGCCGACATCGCGCTGCTGCATGAGCAGGCGCGGCGGCATCGGGCGCCGGATCCGCGGGCCTTCGACAGCGGCTGGGGCGGACCGGTACCGGACTGGCTGGTCGTGGACGTCGATCTGCTCGCCGCGGCGGCCGAGTGGGTCGCCGTCGACTCCGGCGACTACCTGGCGGCCCATCCCGGATTGCTCGCCGCGGAGGCAGACCTCGCCGTCCGCGAAGCGTTGCTGGCGTTGACGCCGGAGGAGGCCCAGGAGATGGCGGACCTGCGGGCGGCGGCCGCGGCCGGTGGGATCGCCGCCGCCTATCGCGGCCGTCGCGGCCGGGAACTCGCCGACCGGTTCGTCGCCGCCGGCCCGGCCGGTCAGCAGGCCCTGATCCGGACCGAACGCGCGGACCTGCTGGCTCCGGTCTGCCGCGAGCTCGTCCGGGCCCGGGACACCCTCGGCGCCGCCGTCCTGGACCTGGCCGAGCGGGACGCCCATGGGCCCGTTCTCGCCGCCCTCGACCGTCCGGACCGGGAGGCGGCCCTCATGGGCCTGCTCGCCACCGCTGAGGACGATCTCACGATCGGTCCCACGGCCGAGGTGCTCGCGGCCGTGGCGACGACCGGCGGCGAGCGGCTGACCGCGGACTTCTACCGTGCCGCGGGCCGCGTGGTCGTCGGCCTTCCCCCCGACGTCGGGCACCTGACCGGGCGGCCCGGCCCGGTCGGCGACCTGCTGCGCGCCGGCGCGGCCCTCGCCCGGCGGCATCCCGCCGTGCTGACGGTGATGCTCGCCCTGACCGGCGACGACCCGCGCCTCACACCGGCGCTTCCTCCAGCACGCTGACCAGGCGGCCGGCGTACATCTCGGCCTCCGCCTCGGTGAGACCGCACCGGCCGGCCAGCCGGCGCGCGTGCCCGGCGATCTGGGACGCCCGGACCGGCGGCAGGGCCGGTATCGGGGTGTCCGCCCCCTGGGCGGCCCGGCGCCGGCGTAGTCGCCACGACAACCGGCGCCGAGCCAGCCAGTCCGCCACCGGACGCCCACGCTCGACGGTGGCGTCGTCGAAGGCGCCGGTGGCGGCACCGTTCAGGAGGACCAGGGTGAGCTGCAGGACGAGTGATCCATCGCTCGCGTCGAACGCGGTCGGTGACTGTCTGCGGTAGATCGCCTCCACCGTCGCGGCCATCTTCCGCCGCACGGCCGGCACCTCGTAGAAGGCCTGGCTCACCACGGACAGGATGGGCACGTCCCGCGGCGCCCGGTCCTCGATGATCTCCTCGGTCAGGGCCAGGATGCTGCGGGGCGGTCGGGCCACCATCAGCAGCTGATCTTCAGCACGACGCGCCGGTTGCGCTGGTCGACCTCGTCACCCGTCCCCGGGTACGGCCCCCAGCCGCCGCCGCGCGGGGTGATGTCACCCTGGCTCGCGCCGAGTTCCAGCAGGGTGTCGCGAACCGCCTCGGCCCGGTGCAGCGCCAGCCCCGCGTCCTGCACGTTCGGTCCGTGGTGGGCGATCGTTCCGGTGGCCTCGACCTTCGCGCCCGAGTTCTGCTCGAGGAAGTCGGCCACCGTGGACAGCGTGGCCTTGGCGCGGGCCGGTTCGCGGTAGACCGCCTGGTCCGGCTGGAAACCGACCGCGCCGCCGTCCGGGAGTACGATGACCGAACCGCAGGCGGCGCTGACCGGGTCGGGATCGGGCAGCTTGACCGTGCTGACCTTGGGCTTGTCGGTGACCGCGGCGCCGGTGTCGGCCTGGTCGGCCACCTGCACGTCGGTGCTGCCGCCGGCCCGGGCGATGGCCGTCCAGATCGCGACGAGACGGCGCTGGATACCGGGGTGCGGCTGCTTCTGCGGATCAGCGGTGTAGCCGATGCCGGAGAGCACCACTCGTTTGCCCTTCGTGTCCGGCAGCAGGTTGTCCGATCGCAGCTGCTCGACGATCTTGTCCGGCGGGAGGTAGAGGATCCCCTCGGTGCGGAAGTCGAGCGGCGCCTTGGTCTGCAAGCCGGAGTCGGCCAGTACGACGAGGCCGCCCGGCCCGGCCGAGTCGGCAGCCAGGGTCAGGGCACCCAACGTGTCCGCCTCGGGCTGCGCGGCGCGGGCCTTCCGCAGCTCATTGACGGCGCGCTTGCCGAAGTCGTACTTGTCCTGCTTCTTGGCCGTCTCGTTCACCGCCTCGGTGTGGAACCGGATCCCGCACGAGATGCTGGGCGCGCCGTCGACGCGGACGACGGTGATGCCCTTCTTGTCCTCGATCCTGGTGAGATAGTCGGCCACGGCCGTCGGGATCGCCGGCTTCGGGCTGTTGGCGCGGGCACCGACGGCGACCGCCACCCCGGGCTGGGCGATGGTCGGGCACGGCTCGGGTTCCGGCGTGCGGGTGCAGGCCGCGGCGGTCACCAGCAGGCCCGCGGCTGCGATGGCGGCCGTGATGGCGCGCCCGGCAAGGAAGGAACGCATGTCGAGGTCACCTTTGCGCAGTCGATGGTGATGGGGAGGGAGGCTCATGCGACGGCGCCCGGCGGCTCGTCCGGAGCGGTACGGTCGTCGCCGTCCGGCCGGGGCGCCCGCGTCGTCTTCTCGTCGGTTGTCTGCTGGTCCTCCGGGTCGTCGCGCACCACATGCAGGCGCGGCGGGCGGCGCATCGGACGCCAGTCGCCCTCGGTCATGCCGTCGGTCGCGGACGGGTCCTGCAGATGGGCGGCGATCGTGATCTGGGCGTACTGCTTGAGCTCCTCGCCGAAGGCGAGCCGGTCGAGCTTGGCGTTCAGCAGCACCTCGTCGTCCTCCTCGAAGGAGGCTCGATGGATCTCGCGGACGAACATGGCCCGCTCGAACGGCGGCTGGGTCTTCGCGAGCTTCTGCTGGGCTTTCCGGTAGGCCTTCATCAGGTTGCGGTAGGAGCTGCGCAGCGGGTTACGGGTCAGGAACTCCCCGACGCCCGCGACCATCCCGGACGCGATGTAGAGGACGAGGAACAGCAGCGCGTTGGAGAACATGTCGGTGCTCGCGCTCGCGGAGTCGTCCAGCAGATCTCCGGTGCTGGGCGCGTTCCGCATCCGCACCCACACGGCGGCCGCCCCGAGCGCGAGCCACGGGATACCGCAGACCAGCACGACGGGCCACCGCACCCGGCCGTGGGCGGCCGCGTCGTCGCGGGCCATCCGGCCGGCGAAGTGCGCCAGCATCAGCGCGATCACGGTCAGGCCGAGGACGATCAGCCAGATCTCCCACCACTGGTGCTTCGCCATGATCAGCGAGACGACCGCGCTGAAGGCCGCCGCGTCGGCCGCGGCCGCCATCAGCAGGGCGCCCTTGTACCCGAGGTCGCCCACGGGCGCCCCGCCGACATCGGCCGCACCCTGATAGGACCAGCGATTCGGTTTCTCAGCCGGGGGAACCGGCGCGCTACTTTCCATCTCGGCGTCCCTCGGGCTCGTCGTCGTGCGTCATGTCAGGGTCGGGTGGCAGATCGATGTCCGGGTCCCGCAGGGGCTCGCGCTTGCGGCCTTCACCACGACTGTTCTCCAGCCAGGTCAGCGGATCGTCCAGGTGCAGGTCGATGCCGCCGACGGTCGAGTGCAGCGGGCGGCCACCGGGCCGGTCCGGTGCGGCGGCGAGGAACTCGGCGGCCGAACGGCCGGTCAGCTTCTCGTACGCGTCAGCCACCGCCGTCCGGGCGTGCGACGCCCGGGCGAAGTCCACCTCGTAGCCGGGCACCCGCCGGGAGACCTCTTCGTTGGCCATGCCGACCAGCACCCGGGCGATCGCCCGGCGCTCGGCCCGCAGCGACTCGATCTCCTTCAGCGAGCGGAGCACCCGCGCGTTGATGAAGTTGTGCACGACCTCGCGGGTGCCGGCGTCCAGCGCGTTCGGCTTCAGCGAGTCGATCAGGCCGTTCACCTCCGCCCGGGTCGTGTCCCGCCAGCTCTCGTCGAGCTCGTAGTCGGGCGGCTTCACCAGATCGAGCGGATGGGTGGGCGGGCCGGCGAAGGTGGCTCGGGACCGTTTGCCGGACTGGTACGCGCGGCGGCCGAAGCCGGGGATGCGCTTCATGATCGGTTACCTCCGCTCTGATCGGCGAGACTGTGCTCCCCGTCCTCCACCCGCGCCTGCGGCACCCGAGCCGGGGCGGCGGCCCACGTCGGGACCTCCGGCCATTCCGGTCGGAGCAGCCGGTTGAGGAACAGGCCGTGCGGGTGCTTGCGGACCAGGCGGGTCTCGTAGGCGGCCCGGCGGCGGCGGATGTGGGCCTCGATGATGTCGGCCCGGCGTTCGTGGATCTCCCTGCGGATCGCGACCTGCTTGGCGATCTGGGCGATCTCCGCGGTCATCCGGTTGAGGTCCGCGGTGAGCCGGTCGACCTTCGCCTTCGCCTCCGCGCGTTTGGCGGCGTAGGCCTTGGCGCGACGCTGAGCGACGACCCCGGCGTCGGTCCGTTCCTCGCCGGCCACCCGGGAGGAATCGGCCGCGCCCCGGTCGAGTGTCTGGAACCGCTCGGTGGCGATCGTCAGCTCGTCCCGCAGCGCCTCCCGCTTGGCCTGCAGGTCGCTCTGGTGGGCCATCGGGTCGGCCACCTCGGACTGGTAGACGATCCACTCCTTGGCCATCCGCTCGATGCCCTGATGGCCGAGGAACGACATGTGCGGCGTACCGGTGGGGATGTCCGCGTCCAGTGTCCGGCGGTCGTCCTCGGGCAGTTCGGGCAGGCCCTTGCGGGCGTCGCGGGTGGCGCACCACCAGTCGGCGCAGCGGGCCAGGGGGCCGTACCGGATGGGCTTCTCGGAGCGGCGTGTCCAGCGCCGGCTGCGCCGCTCCACCTCGTTCTTGCTCATGTCGAAACTGACTTTCCGCGGCCGTGGGCGGCCACTGTCTCTAGGCGTCGGGATCGGACTTGGTGAGGCGCTGGCCGGTGAGATCGGCCAGGATGTCGCCGAAGATCACGTCGAGCGGGCGGGCGTCGTTGAGCACCGAGGCGATGCGTCCCGAGGTGCCACCGCCGTGGAACTCGTAGACGCTGACCGAGTCGAGCAGACCTCCACTGAGAGCGCCGCGCCCGCTCGTCGGCGAAACGGCATAGATGCGGGTGTAGCTCGCCGCGTTCAGGACGGTCTCGAGCTCGGCCGGGATGTCGCTGACCACGCCGTCCGTGATCATCACGAGGGCGCGCGAGGCGCAGGGCTGCGGGTTGGTCAGGCGGGCCTTCACCAGCTCGACCACGGCGGGGACCAGGAACGTGTCGTCCTTCAGCTGACCCGGCGGCGGCGCCGGGGTGGTCAGCGACTGCAGTCCGGTGGGCGGGAGGGTGACCTGCGCCGAGCCGGCGAAGAAGGCCGTGGCCAGCGAGTCGGTCGGCTGGAGCTCGCGCTTGGCGAAGGCGAAGAGCTCACGTTCGGCCCGCTCGCGCTGCGCGGTGTACTCCAGCATCGATCCGGAGACGTCGACCGCCTCCTCCAGGCAGATCGGGCCGGTGGTGAGCCGCGCGCCGGTCAGCGTCGAACCGGACAGGGTCTCCGGCTTCTGCTCCTCGTGACAGGCGACCAGCGCCAGCAGCAACAGGAGCAAGCACAGCAGGACCAAGAGCAGGCGGCGCAACCACGTAGGCATCACGTACGGCGGACGGGCCGCATATCCGGCACGCCCCACCGCCGTACGGGAATAGACACTTCTTCTGAGATCGCTGTCGCGCTGGGTCATGACCTCTCCGGGGAGGTTGCCGTCAATCGTGGATGTTCGAGTGTCCTGGGAGGCACGCCATGTACTGACGGACGAGAACGGTCGGACTCCGCCTGACAGAGACGGACGCCGCATCGGTGGATCACCCGGAAGAGTGACGCTGTGGGCGCTCAGCTTCCCGTCGCCGGGTCAGAGGTGGCCGGATGGTTCGCCGGCTGCGAGTACGTGCTTGGGGTCGGGCGGTTGCCGACCACCCGGCCGACCACGAGATAGCGGTCGACGCCGCTTCCCGGGGGTCGCCGGCGGGTCACCCAGGCGCATTCGCTCAGGTGCGGCACGCCCGCCCGATGCGACGTCAGGTCGAGCACCAGCAACATACCGAGCGTGGCGCTCGTGCCCGAATAGTCGGCGGCCTGAGTCAGGTACGAGCGTTCCAGCTCGGCCCGGGCGCTGGTCCGGAGCTCACGTTTGACCTCGACGAAGAAGCGCGTCGCCCCGAACCCCACCTTGATGTCGGCCCGTCCGGTGGCCACGTTCGGTACCTCGACATCGATGTGGCCGGCCAGCAGACCCCGGCGCAGCCAGTCGGCGAAGTCGTCCTGGAGGCGGACTTCGCGGGGCGGCGGGCGGGCCGGAAACAGATAGTCGACCGCCGCGGAACGCTGGAGGTCATGCCGGGTGGCCAGAAAGGCGACCGTCTCGGCGATCAGCGCGTCGAAATACTGCCGGACGAACCCGGTGTAGTCGGCGCAGGGCCGCAGATCAGTGGTGAGCCGCTCCAGGAGGTCGGCGATGACCGGATCGCGCAGGCTGCCGCGGCGGACGATGGCGTTGTACGCCATGCCCTCCACCAGGCGGAGCGTGTCGTCGTCGACCTGGTGGGCGAGGCGGGCGGCGTCGGGCAGCCCCAGCTCGGCCACCATGGACGGTGCCAGCGAGAGGAGCCGGGAATTGTCGTCGTCGTAAGTGACAGCCGCCGGCGCGTCGAGATGTGCGACGACTTCCCGTAGCCGGCCGACGCGATCGGCGTCGTCCGTCGCCGCGACCCGCAGCTGCATGAGCAACGTCTCGCGTCCGTGCAGGGACGACGTGATGACCGGCCGGAGCACCCGGCCGAAGCTATCCGCGTCGGCTGGTCCGGCCAGCGGCACCACGGCACGGTCCAGGACGTACGCGTCGACGACCGCATCGATCATCGACCAGGCGTCCAGCCATGCCGGTCGAGTGGCCGCGTCCAGCGCCCGCGTCAGGATCATCACCAGCCGGTTCCAGGCGAAGCCGGCCTCGGCGCGGGGACGGCGCCAGGCCGGGAGATGCCCGCCCCGAAGTCCGTCGGCGCGATCGCCGAGCCGACGGTGCAGCGACTGGCGCGCTTGTCGGAGCGCGAGCTCGTCGCCGCGTCGGAAGGCCATCACGGCGTCTATTCCGCTGCCGTACAAGGCGGCATCGCTGCCGGACTCCTCGCCGGCCTCGGCGTGGGCGAAATTCTTCCGGGCCGCGACCAGCAGCGCGACCGGGTCGTCGGTGCCCGGATCGGCCGCCGAGCGGATCTGGTGCAAGCCGGATTCGAAAGCCGCGGCCGCGGCCGCCGCCGGTATCAGCTGGAGTTCCGCCAGCGTGTCCCGCAACGACCCGCCGACGGATTGCCCCAGGCCCCACCGGTCGAGGGCCGCACCGAGCAGCCGCGGCAGCCGCGCCACGTAGTCCGGGTCGAGGCCGTGCGGGTCGTCCGGCGTCAGCATCACCACGGTTCGCGCGACGTCACCGAAACCGGCGAGGGCCAGACGCAGCGCGCCTTCGGCGAAGGCCGCTGCGACCACTGGCCGCGGCGTCCGGACGCCGGCCAGAAACGCTTTGTGCAGGCGCACACCGTACGACGCGACGAACACGTCCGAGCTGAGCAGTTCGTCGGTGGCGTCCAGCAGGGCCAGGGCGCTCTGCTGTCCGGTGAGCCCGTGCAGAACAGCGGTGACGACGTCGTCGGAAGCGTCACCGCGCTCACGCAGCTGCTCGGTCAATGCGGCACACAGCAGCGGCGCCAACGGACCGGCCGCACACGATTCGATCTCCGCGACCGCGGGCCCGGTAAGGCGCCCGATGAGGTCGTCGAGAGGCGACGGCCGCCCTCCGGTCGCCAGGAGCAACCGGTCGAGCTCACCGCCCGTCACCACAACGGCTGGCCGGGGCCGGGCGGAGAGATGATGGTCGACGCGGTGAGGGTGGTTCTGACCAGTTCTTCGTCCGCGGTGGTGACCAGCACCTGCAGCCCGGGTGTCGCTTCGCAGAGTTGCTCCAGGGCGCTCAGCAGCGCGGCGGCGTTCTCGTCCTGCACCTCCTCGGACCGTGGACTGTCGATGAGGAGCAGGCCCGGATGGGTGGCCACGCGGTGGCGGTGACCGATCCGGAGCAGGGCGACCACCACCGCGATCCGGAGCCGGAGCCTTTCACCCGCCGACTGCGTACTGAACCACTCCCGCGGACCGCCGCTCTTGTAGACCTGAAGTCGTCCGGCCCGGTCGGCGACGACCCGGTCGAGGTTGCGGAAGCCGAAGTCGCGGACGAGCTCCGCGATGTCCGCGTTGAGCTCCTCGAACAGGGTGTCGCTGGCGGCCGCCTGCAGGTCCGTCAGCTCGGCCACCGCCGCGTCCAGCACCGCCCGCAGATCGGCAGGCGGGTGCCACGTCGGTGTCGGCGGCGACTGCCACGCCTCGACGGCGCCCTCCAGCCGGGCTGTCCGGCCGACGAGCGCGCGCCGTCGCTCCTCGGTGTCTCCGGTCCGGGCCCTGGCCAGGGCGGCCTCGGCATCGGCCAGGGCACGCCGGCGGTCCCCGGCGTACGTGGCGGTGTCCTCCAGGTGGCGCCGGGCCAGTTCCTCGGCGTGCTGGCCGGCCACCAGACGCCAGTGCACCTCCTGCCGGACGGCCTCGGCCTCCGCGGGGTCGGGAGCCACCGATGCGGCGGGCTCGGTACACACCGCGCAGATCGCGGATGTCCGTTCGGCCGCACGCCGGGCTGGACTGATCGGCGCCTCGCAGCGCGGGCACACCTGAGGGTCGAGGGCGTGGAAGAAGAGCCGCGCCGCCTCGTGCTCGCTCAGATCGGCGAGTCGTTTCTCGTCGAGCCGACGCTGCCAGCGGAGCAGTTCGTAGGTCTCCCGGGCCTCGCGGAGGGTGCCTTCCGCCGTCACCGCCGCAGTGGTGAGCTGGGAGACGTCGCCGACCAACGACGCGGCACCGGCCGGTTCACCGAGGGCCGCCAGTTCGGCCCGCGCTTCGGCCAACCGGCGTTCCGCCTCGGCGCGCTGGTCCACGAACAGGTTCCGGATGCGGGCGGCATCCGCCTCGGCCGCCCGACCGGCCTCCGCCAGTTGATCGCGGGCAGTTCTCATCCGGGTCAGCAGGGCGGCGCCCGGCAGATCCAGGAACACCTGCAGCAGCCGGCCAGGTAGACCACCGACGACCACGTCACCCAGCAGGGCCGAGTCGCCGCCCGGCGGCAGGTAGAGGGCGCCGAAGTACGCCGGCCAGCCATACGTGGTGCGGCCGGAGGCGCTGCGGCTGGATGACGCCTCCAGCCGTTCCAGATCCAGCAACTCCATCATCAGGTTCCCCACCATGGCGGCGAACGTGTCCGGTTGGTGCGTGTGCAGGAGTTCGACGACCGTCGGGCCGCCCTCGGCCAGGCTCGCCTCGTCAGCCGCCGACAGGACCCGGCCCTCGGCGAGCTGCCCGCCCCGGATGAGCAGGCGGAACCCGAGGGGGCGTCCCGCCACCGTGACGTCGCATTCGAGCCGGTCCAGCCAGCCGCGGACAACGCCCTGAAGACCGTCGCGGGGCGAACCGCGCAGGCACCAGGTGATCAGCTCGAGCACGCTGGTCTTGCCCCGGAGGTTGTCGGCCGCCAGCACAGTCAGCCCGTCGCCGAACTCCAGGACCCGGTCGAAGGGGCCCACCGGCTCGACCGACCGCGTACCGGCGATGCGCAGCCGGCGCAAGTGGATCGGTCGGGGCAGGGCACCGGACAGGACCGGCGAGAGATCGTGCTCCTCGAACAGGCGCTCCACCAAGGGCACCGGCACCTCGGCGCGAACCGCGATGCGTGTCGTGAGCTCGTCGGCGTTCACGGGGCGCACCTCATGCGGCAGGTGCCGCTGGTGGCCGGCGTCCGTCGGCGCACCGGCGCCAGCGCTCCTGGACGCGCGGCGCGATCGTGGCGATCCGGTCACCGATCACCGCGTCGCGATATTCGTCCTGTTGATACTGCCGTGCCTTCAGCCGGCTGCCGCCGTGGCCGTCGGCCAGACGGGCCACCAGCCGCGTACGGTCGACGAAGTACGTGAACTCGGGTACTTCGTGCACGATCTGGTCGGCGGCTGATCGTCCCGCTCGGGTCAGGTAATAGTCGTGTCGCTGGATCCGGCCGGCGGCGGAGGCTCGCTTGCGCGGCACCACCAGGTGGGCGCTGCGGAGCACGGCCAGCGCGTCGTCCAGCGGCTCGAAGGCGCCGAACAGGTACCGCACCATCGGGTAGCGCCGCACCTCGGGCTCGTCGGAGGCGAGGATGTCCCCGGCCAGTTCGAGGAACTCGGCGCCGCCACCGCGCTCGTACTCGTTGAGCAGCTCGTCGGCGAGGAAGTCGGGGTTGCGCACCCAGAAGTCGAGCTTCTGCAGCAGCACCTGGCTCTCCAGCACCGCCACCACGTCGGCCAGGGCCGGATCGCCGGCGGGCGGCGGGATCGGTGTGGCGCTCGCAGAAATGATCAAGAGAATCCGAACGGCGTCCTGCCCGCGGCTGGTCACCCGCATTTTGTCGGACCCGGTGAGAGACACGGCAAGCAGTCTAGAAAGGTCCACGCCGGCTCGCCAGACCATGCGGGTTTCTCGATGGCCGTGACTGCCGCGGTCCCTTAGCCGAAATGACATATCCGCTGAAGGGGCGGTCGGCGGAATTTTTTGCCGGCTGCGGCAGTATCCGACAGGATGAATGGTCTTGCCTTGATCTTGAATGTGCCACGACAATCCATGGACCCGTACGGCAAGGATGTGGTGTGGCGCAGGCCTGGACGGATCTACCGCTTGATCAGCCGATTGTCATCGAGGGAGCGGCCGGACCCGCGTTGGCGTTGTCGACAGAACCGTTGCCGGCGGGCGCGCCCGCGATCATCACGTACGAGGCCGTCGCACCACGCCGCGCGAACCACCTCATCGCCGATCTGCTGGACCGGTTGGACCAGGTGGCCCGCGAGTTGTTCCCGGCCTGGTTGCCGGCCGCCGCCATGCTCGACGGTCCGGCCGGTGCCGGAGCGGTCGCCGTGCGGTCGATCGCGCTGCGGGCCGCCCGGGACGGCGACCACTTCGGGCCGTTCCTGGCCGACCTGTCCGAGCGGGCTCTCGGTGCAGCCCGGGCACCGGAACGCTTCACCGCGGAGGTCCGTGCGGCCGAACTGTCGAAGGTGATCGCCCGAAGCTTCGACCGTCGGCGCCTGGCTGTCCTGGTCCTGCTGCCATCGCCGCTGACCTCGGAGAACGAGCAGGCCCTCGGGTCTGCCGGGCGGTGGCTCGCCGACAACGGCCGGATGGGGATCTGGTTCGCCGGAGGCCCACCCGGTGCGATCGACGAGCTGGCGCGCGTGCCGTTCCGGCCGCCGGCCGGGGGCGTCGCGCCCATCGAGGAGGCCGGCCCCGATGAGCCCACGGCAGGCGTGGTCGGATATCCCGCGATCGCCGGACGGCCGCACCCGGCCAGTCGGGCCGAGCAGTCGCTGGAGGACGCTCTCGCTCGCGTGGACTGGGCAGTCGGCCGGGAATGGAACCAGATCCACCAGGCACACCCGCTGACCAATCCGGTCCGTGTCGATCTGCTCTGGCGCGCGGAGCGATGCGTCGTGGAGATCGACGGCGCCGAGCACCGCGAACCGCTGCGATTCGCCGACGACCGGCAGCGTGACGTGCAGCTGCAGCTCGCCGGCTACGCCGTCCTCAGATTCACCAATACGCAGGTCGTCCACCATCGCGACCTGGTCATGTCACAACTTCGTCAATTCCTTGACGGGCGTCGGGCCGTAAACCGTGAAAGGGCGATCCATGAATGACGTGAAGCTGTCTCTGCCGGAACGCGCGCTGTTGTTGATTCTCCTGGCCGAGAATGCCGAGCTCTCCAACAAACAGATCGAGGAGAAGTACGCGCCCGGCCTGACATTGACGGGAAAGTCCCGGCTCAAGCTGGTCGACGCGAAGTTGATCGATTGCCGCAAGGAGAAGAGATCCTTTCTCTTCTCGCTGGCCGATGGTGGCTGGCGGTGGGGCCGTGAGGAGCTGACCCGGGAGGTGCCGCCTGGTTCCGGCTCGGCCGGCCAGGCTCTGTACGCCGTCCTGCGCCGGCTGGAGCACTACCTCGACAAGACCGGCCGCAGCCTGGCTCAGGTGCTCGGCGAACACATCGAGAGCGACGAGCGCCCCGCGGTCGCGATGCCGGCAGCGGTCACGCACGTGCCGGCGGACGAGGTGGAGAAGCGGGTCCGCCGCGCTTACCGGGAGCTGGCAGATCCGGTCGGCAGCTGGGTCGGACTCGCCGACCTTCGAGCTCACCTGGGCGACGTGCCCAGGGAGGACGTCGACGGCGTGCTGCGGTTGATGGCGCGGATGCCGGGGGTGCTGGTCGAGGAGGAGACCAATCAGAAGGGCCTGACCGGCCGCGACCGGGCCGCCGCCGTCGTCATCGGCAGCCGGGATCACCACACGCTGATGATCGAGGAACTGTGATGGAAGCCGGCCTCAAAGCGCTGTCCGGCCTCCGGATCAACGTCACCCCGACCGCCGACGACGTGTGGCGTCGCTCGGAGTTCCACGTCGACACGTTGAACCGTGAGGTGTCCCGAGGCATTCTCGACGCGATCGAGGACGCCCGGGAACGCCCGTCGGGCAGCCCGGTCGGCGTGGTGGTGCAGGGCCAGCGGGGCACCGGCAAGACCCATCTCCTCGGCTGGGTACGCGAGCAGGTGCAGAGCCAGGACGGCTACTTCTTCCTGGTCAGCCTGCTGGACGGCACCCGCTTCTGGCACAGCGTGGCGCACTCCATGCTGACCGGTCTGGCCCGCCGGGTCGACGGACACGAGACCCAGGCGCAGGTGTTCATGCGCCGGCTCACCCTGTTGACCGGGGTGTCGTTCGCGGAGCGACAGGCGCTCATCGGCGCCACACCCCTGGACCGCCCCGCCGTCGAGGCGCTCCTCAACGCCATCTACGCGCACGCGCCCGAGGTCGCCATGGAATGCCGGCACACGGTCCGGGCCCTCGCCCTCTCCAGCGTCGGTGACTTCCGCGCCCGGGAGGTGGGGAGCAACTTCCTGCAGTCCGGTGAGGAATGTGAGCCGGGCGAGCGAGCACCGTGGGGCCTGCCCCGCGAGGTGCATCCGCCGGAGAAGGTCGTCAGTGAGATCTCCCGGCTGCTGTCGCTGACCGGCCCGTCGGTGATCGCCGTGGACCAGATCGACGGGCTGCTCGCTCCTGTGGCCAAGGCGATGCAGGCCGGGCAGGACGCCGAGTGGCAGGACTCCCTGCAGCTCGACCAGATCGCCAACGGGCTGATGGACCTGCGCGAGCGTACCCACAAGACACTGACCGTGATCGCCGCCCAGCACGCGACCTGGGAAGTCATCCAGAAGTACGCGATCGCGTCGGTCCAGGACCGCTTCGTCGCCCGCCGGCACCTCGGCTCGGTGCCCACCGCGACGATCGGCCGGGAACTGGTGGCGCGACGGTTGCAACCCTTCTACGAGGCAGCCGGTTTCACCGCGCCCTACGACACCTGGCCGATCAAGACACAGGCGTTCGACGACGCGGTGAACTACAAGCCCCGCCAGCTCCTGCAGATCGTGGACGACCACATCCGTACGTGTGTCGGGGACGGGGTGGTCAGCGAGCTGGCCGAGTTGCGCCTGCCGCGCGCCGGCGCCACCGACACCCCTGTCGTCGTGCGGCCACCCGACGCCGAGCTGAGCGCGCTCGACCAGCGTTTCGCCGAGCTCAAGGCGGCAGCCACGGTCGACGACGTGCTCGACCCCGGCAATGAGGACCTGGAGCTGCCCGGTCTGCTGTCGGCCGGGCTGAGGGCCTGGATCGGCGAGCGCGGTGCCGCGGGCCGGCACTTCGAGCAGGACCCGCTGCCGAGCACCAAACCAGCGCTGCACGCCCGGCTCCGCCGCACGCTCGATGACGAGGCGGAAGTAGAGGCCCACTGGGGATTCCGTGGTGTCTCGGCCGAGTATCACGCCAATGCCGTGCTCAACCGGGTTCGTGCCGCTTGCACCGAGGCGGGCCTGGCCAACGGCGTACCGAGTCGGCGGTTGTTCCTGCTCCGCAACGCCGGTTGGCCCACCAGCACCAAGAACCGGGAGGCCGTGGCCGCTTTCGAGCAGGCCGGTGGCCGGCGCCTGACGGTGAGCCACAACGATCTCCGTGTCCTGTGGGCGCTGCGGGATCTGCTCGCCAAGGCGTCACCGGACCTGTCCGCCTGGCTCGTGGCGCGGCAACCCACCGGAGAGGTCGCGTTCCTGCGCGAAGCTCTGGCCGACGCGGCGAGCGACCTGCCGACGCCCGAACTGGCCCCACCCGCACCGGCGACGGTGCCCGCACCGGCGACCGAGCCGGCGCCGGTCGATGAGCCCGCGCAGGCAGAGGGACAGGCATCGGCCGATGAACCGGTGCCGGCGTCGGTCTCACCGGTCAGGACGCCGCTCCGGCCCGCCATCTCGCTCGGCGTCACCTTCGACACGACCGAGCCGGTGACGGTGGAACTCGAGGCGCTCCGGAAGCACACGGCGATCTTCGCCGGCTCGGGTTCCGGCAAGACCGTCCTGCTGCGCCGCATCATCGAGGAATGCGCGCTGCAGGGCGTCTCGACGATCGTGCTCGACCCCAACAACGACCTCGCCCGGCTCGGTGACCCGTGGCCGGAGACGCCGGCCGCCTGGCGTCCGGGCGACGCCGACAAGGCGCGGGAGTATCTGGAGCACACCGACGTGGTGATCTACACGCCCCGCCGGGCGGCCGGGCGGCCGATCACCTTCCAGCCGCTCCCGGACTTCGGCCAGCTCATCGATGACGTCGACGAGTTCGAGGCGGCGGTGGACGCCGCCCTCGCCGCGCTGGCGCCACGAGCGAAGGTGGACGGCAGCACCGCCAAGGCGCAGAAGGGCCGAGCCGTTCTCAAGGAGGCCCTCGTGTACTACGCCCGGCGCCACCGGGAGACGTCACTGCGCGGTTTCATCGGCATGCTCGGCGACCTCCCGGACGAAGCCAGCGAATTCGGCGCCGACGCCACCAAGATCGCGGCCGACCTGGGCCAGTCGCTGATCGCCGCCACCGTGATCGACCCGCTGTTCGGCGGGGTCGGACAGCCGGTGGACCCCGGTGAGCTGCTCACGCCCGAGGGGGGCAAACGCGCCCGCGTCTCGGTGATCAGCCTGATCGGGCTGCCGAACGACGATCAGAAACAGAGCTTCGTCAACCAGCTGCAGATGGCCCTGTTCGCCTGGATCAAGAGGAACCCGGCCGGCGATCGGCCGTTGGGCGGGCTGTTCGTCATGGACGAGGCGCAGACGTTCGCTCCCTCCGGGGCGATGACCGCCTGCACCGGCAGCACACTGTCGCTCGCTTCCCAGGCCCGTAAGTACGGGCTCGGCCTGATCTTCGCGACCCAGTCGCCGAAGGGCCTGCACAACCAGATCCCGGGCAACGCCGCCACCCAGTTCTTCGGCCTGCTCAACGCGCCGGTCCAGATCGAGGCGGCCCGGGAGGTCGCCCGGGCCAAGGGCGGCGACCTGCCCGGCATCTCGCAACTGCGCGGCGGCGAGTTCTACATCGCCCTGGAGGGCACCTCGTTCGACAAGGTGCGCACGTCACTGTGCCTGAGCCACCATCCCAAAAGTCCCCTGACCCAGGAGGAGGTCATCCGGTACGCCAGCGCCGGGCGCGACGGGAACCGCCCGCGGACCGGCGCCGAAACCTAGGGCCGGTTGAAGGTCCGGGTGTACGCCGTCAGCTTCTCGAAGCGGCTCACGTTCAGCCAGTCCGATCCGCGGGTGTTCACCGAGCAGCCCGCACCCGCCAGCCGGACGGCGATCTTGTTCAGGCTCTCCACCGTGCCGTTGAAGCGGACGACGTTGAGACCGGCCATGTCGGAGACCGGGCGGAGCTTGCCGATCTCGACGATGACCGTGCGCTCGGGTTGCAGGCCGAGGGCCATGCCCGCCTCGAGCAGGACGTTCGGGCGGGCCTGACCGGTCACCTCCGTCTCGTACGCGGGCTCGTCGTGCCCCCGCAGGCTCGGGTGCAGCGACGCGCCGTCGTCCGGGGTGAGCAGCACGATCGCGGCCTGGTTGTGCTCGAACGCCTTCCGCAGGATCTGGCCGATCGACGGGGTGGGTGTGCCGGTGCGCTGCACGACCTCCTCCCAGTCGAGCGGGTGCAGATCGATGGCCTGCAGGAACGTCCACAGCGCCCGGCGGGCCTCGTCGTCGCGGCCGTGGATCACGAAGACGTCACGGGGGTCGGGCATCGGCGAGTTCTCCTTGTGCGGTGCGGTGGTGGGGATCCGGCTCAGGGCGCGGGCCCGTCTGTCGGCAGTGGCCAGGTGGGCGAGATCGTTCTTGAGTTCGCGCCGGAACCAGGCGAGCAGGCGCAGGTCGTCGGCGAACGGGCCGGTCGCGGTGAGCCCGGGGAGGTCGGGGCCGAGCGCCTGGTGCATGTCGCCCCGGATGGCCTTCATCGTCTCGCGGAGGTCGGTCACCGACGCCCGCCAGGCCGCGAGGTCGGACCGGATGCCGGGCAGTTCTCCGGCGCTGCTGCGATCGAGCCGGGCCTGGACCTGGCGCAGGTCGTCCGCCCCGCTCCACACTCCGAGCTGGTAGCGGAGCATGGCGGCGTACAGCAGGTAGCGGCCCAGCGGTGGCATCACCGGGTCACCGTTGGACCAGGTCCAGTCGCTGAGCTGCTCGTCGCGGTCCGGGCGCGCCAGGATGAGGAAGCGGCGTTCGCGCCGGTCGTCGGGGTCGTGCCGGCTGGTCTCCCAGAGCGCGAAGCCGCCGGTCGTGCCGACGCCGTCGTGCCACCAGCCGTCCGCCGGCCCTCCGAGCAGGTCCCCGCGCGGCAGGTCCACGGCGGACCGTTCGGCCAGGCCGGGGTCGGCCGTGGCGAGCAGGTGATCCTCCGGGGCCTTGCCGAGGAACAGCGACGCCGTGCCGATCAGGTGGTGCGGCAGGGGACCGGCGGCCCGCGACCACATCCGCGCCAGCTCCATCCAGCCCGGTGCTCCGGCCGGGCGGTCCGGGCCGACGCCGGGGGAGAGGATCACCGAGAGGTTCAGCACGGCATGGAAGCGGCGGAGGATCGCCTGGTGCAGCTGCCCGGGATGGCGCTGGGCGGCCACGAGCAGGTCCCGTCCGCCGGGGTCGCGGGGCACCTCGGCGAGAGTGCCGGGCAGGTCCCGGGGTGGTCCCGGCCGCCGCAGCGGCGCGGTCATGCCGAGCAACTCCCGGCAGTGCTGCCACGTCTGCCGGAGCTGGGCGTACGCGCCGGTGGCGTGCGGGCCGTCGACCGGTGCGAAGAGGTGGACGACCAGCTCCTGGTCAGCGACCCTTACGGGAATCACCACTCGACTTACCCGCGCCGGTCTGCTGCGCCGCCGTCAGCGTGTGCTTGAGCTCGGCCGTCGACCCACGCTGCTCGGCCGACGGCTTGCCCTTGGCGCCGCTGCCGGCGTCGTTGCCCCGGCCGCCGCCCAGCAGATCGAGCTCCGTGGTGGCGTCCTGGAAGGCAGCCGCGTCCCCGGCCAGGGCAGCGGCGCGGGCCCGTTGGACGACCTGGTCGATCGCCGTCCACGACGCCGCGTCGCGCTCCCAGCTGTCCGTGTCGTCGAGGACCGCGAGGAAGTCCTCGACCAGCTCGGGGGGCAGGGAACGGGGACCGTCCGAATCGGGCATGCGACCGATGGTAACCGGCGCTGGGGTGCCCGACCGGACAGAAAGTCGCGTGTGGAGCCGGAACCTGTCAGGTGTTCGGGTGACTTACCGCCGCCGCCCGGCTGTCTTATCGTGGTCGCGATGAGACCGCCGCAGGACTGGGACACCGAGACCGTCGGCGACGCGCTCGACGTGGTGCAGGATCTCGCGTTCTGGGAGCTTCCGCCCGAAGGTTGGGAGGGGGTCGGAGCGATCCTGGACCGTATCGGTTCGGCGCTCGCCACGCGCGACCTCGAGAGCCTCGCCGAGGCCGTCGCCGACCTGGAATTGAGCGCGCCGAGCCGGGCCCTGCGGATCGGCAGCCGGGTCGAGCGCGGAATTCCGGAGCCGGTCCTCGAACGCCGCAACACGTTGGTGCACGCGCTGACCCAGGAGCACAGCGCGGGGCCGGAGGCGGGTCATGGTGCCGAGCCCGCCCGGTGAGCAGGAGTTCGTCGCCCACGTGTTCGCGCCGCTCGACGGGCCCGCCGCGGATCCGGCCCGGCGGCAGCTCGACGAGCTGTGGCAGGCGTGCCGGACCGATCTGGGGATGACCCAGCCGATCGTCGGCGCCGGGCTGACCGGGGAGCTGCCCACTGATCCGCGGGCCGCGCCGGAAGGGGCGCTCGCCGGTCTGCAGGATCCCGCGGTGAACTTCCAGGCGCTCGTCCGGCGCGAGCACGACATCCTGAATCTCTCGCTGGTCATGGCCGCACCGCAGGCCCCGCCCGAGCGGCGTCGAGGGGTCGCTGCGGCGACCCCGCCCGGTTGGTGGGAGTACGCCCGCTGGTGGCGCAAAATCACCGCTGGTGGCCTCGGCGCTCTGCTCGGCGAGGCGACCGTCTTCCAGGCCAAGTCGGTCGACGGCCCGCGGACCGACGTGGCGGCGGCGCTGCCGGCGCAGGACGACGACGCGACGGACTGGCAGACCCGCGGCACGACCGTCGGTGGTTTCCCGTTCTGGGAGGTCACCCCGGGCGGTGACCGTGCTGTCCGCCGGTTCGTCGTGCTGGCCGACCCGGAGCAGGACGCCGAGCTCAGCGGCTTCACCTGGAGCGCCGGCGGCGTCGCCCTGCCCCCGCTCGGCCGCTACCTGATGCACGCCGCGAAACTGCGCTACCAGTCCCGGGTCCGCGGCGACGGCGGCGGTCTGGCCCGGGTGCGGCAGCGCGCCGGTGCCGGCCTCGACCGGCTCGTCACGCTTCTCGGTGACCCGGCCGCCGCCGCGGAGGTGGCCGGCGCGCGGGCCACGGTGACCGCGGAGACGGCCTCGTTGCTCGGCGCGCTGCAGGCCCTGCAGACGATGCGGCAGACCGTCGAGATCGCCCGGGACAACATGGCGGCTGCCCTGCCCGACCTGCTGCCCTCCGACGTCCGCCTGGCCGAGGTCGTCGCCCGCCGGCTCGACGACGACAGGTTTCTGCTGGAGCAGGTCCGCGACCGCGCCACCGAGACCCTGAAGATCGTCAGCGTGCCGGTGCCGCCACCGGACCCCTCGGCGGTGACCGGGACAGCGGTGCCTCCGGAACCCGTGCGCGCCCGGGACGGCCGGGTCGAGCAACGGCTGGGCTTCGGCGTCGACGTCGTCGAGTACAGCAGCCGGAGCACTCCGCAGCAGTTCGACGTGCAGCGCCGGCTGGCCATGATCGTGCGGCGGGTCCTGACGGACGTCGGCGTGCGGGTGCACGACACCGACCGGCAGGACGCGGGCGACGGCATGATGGTCGTGCTGCCGCCCGGGCTGGAGCTGCACCGCCTGCTGCCGGCACTGCTGCACGGCTGGCGGTTCCGGCTGGTGGCCGACAACGCCGCGCATCCCGGCGACCGCATCCGGCTGCGGCTGTCCGTCGGGGCGGGACCGTTCGCGCACTCGGCCATCGGCTTCACCGGCGCCACCATCATCGAGATCGGTCGGCTGCTCGACAGCCCGGTCCTGCGGCGTGCCGTCGTCGACCACCCCGACGCCGACCTGGTCGCGCTGGTCTCGGACCGGCTGCACGCCGATGTCGTCGGGGAGGGCTGGCCCGGCCTGGACCCGGCCCACTTCCAGCCCTACGAGGTACGGGTCAAGACGTACCGGAAGCAGGCCTGGTTGTGGACGGGCGCGGCGGTGACACCGACGCCGGACCGCGGCGAGGCCGCCGGGACCGCCACGCCGGCCCGCGACGTGTTCGTGATCCATGGTGGTGCCGAGCCGGCCCGGGCCGCGATGTTCGACTTCCTGCGGGCGCTCGGACTGCGGCCGCTGGAATGGGAGGAACTGATCGCCCGTACCGGCAGCGCGGCGCCGGACGAGGCGGAGGTGATCACCCGGGCGTTCGCCGCGAACGCCGCCGCGGTCGTCCTGCTCACCCCGGCCGACGCGGCAGCGCCCGCCGTGCTGGTGACGGCGGGGATGGCCCTCGCCCGGCAACCCGATCGCACGGTCATCGTCGAGGTGGGCGACGTGCTGGCCTTCGCCGGGCTGACCGGTCGCGCGACCGTGCGCATCGACGGCGCGAACGCCACCGGGCTGCACCAGGTCGCCCAGCGGCTGCGCACCGCCGGCTGCGCGGTGCACACCGACGGCGTGGAGTGGTTGGACCTGGACCGGTTCAAGAACCTCTGACGAAGCCGTCCCCGACGATGGACAGCCCCGCCCACAGGCTCGGGGGCGCCGCGCCTCCCCGGCGGTGCAGGTAGCCGAGCTGGACCTCCCGCAGGGCGTCGATCGGCGCCCGGCCCACCGCCAGCCGCCGGTAGAAAGCGCCGAGCAGGGTCGCGGTCGTGGTGGCGTTCACGTCCACCGTGCCGGCGAGCACCCAGCGGGCCCCGGCGAGCAGCGCGGCCGTCGGCAGTCCGAGCGGTTCGGTCGCCGTCCGCAGATGCAGCCGGCCGGCCCAGCACGCGGGCATCAGCACCGCCTCGGGCAGCCGGCAGGTGAGCAGCTCGGCGGCCGTCAGAGGGTCGTCCGGGGCCAGCATCAGGGACTGCCCGAGCCCGCTGACCGCCGTACCGTGCACGCTCAGCAGGACCGCCGCGCGGTCCGCCGCGCCGGCCAGCTCGGGACGCACCTGATCGCGGGGCAGGAGCCGGGCCTGCGGGAAGGCTGCCGCGAGCGCGGTCCGCTCCCGCCGCGTCCCGTCCAGCTCCGGATCCAGGTACGCCAGGAAACCCGTTCCCGCCCGCACCGGGCGGGACCGGATCGCGGTCCACAGCGTGATCGCCGGAACGACCACGACGCGGGCCAGTTCCGCGAGATACCGTGAGCCGACCCGGACCGCGGCCACCGGCACCGGGCCGAGCAACCCGCCGGTCGACACCACCAGCGGCGGGGCGTCACCGGCCCGGAGCGCCTCGGCCAGTCCGGGCGGGATGATGGCGGCGCCCAGCGCGGTGAGCTCGTCGTTCTGCGGGGCGGCCGCGAGCGATTCCTCCGCGGCGTGATACCGGTCGAGCCAGTGCCGGACGGCGGCGGGCAGCACCACCTCGTCGACGTGTGGCGGCCCGTCCGGCGGCAGCCAGATCCGGCTGCAGATGGTGTTCTCGTCCTCGAGGACGTCGATGAGCAGCGCGTGGCCACCGGGCGGGAGCGCGGCGCGGGTCTCGGCAAGACCGGCCGGCTCGGGGGTGAGGCTGCGGCGCAGCTCGACGGAGGTCAGCCGGTCCAGGTCGCCGTACAGCCGGGGCAACTCCCCGGTGCCGGCCACCCTGATCTGGGCCACCAGATCCCGCAGCTCGTCGGTGAACCGGGCGCCGGAGCGGATGAAGCCGGCGACCGCCTCCGCCCGCGCCGCGGTCGCGACGGAGAACGCGGCGGAGCCGTCACCGGCCCGGGCGGCGCAGTGCATGGCCAGGATGTACGTCTGCCGTTGATCGCGGTAGAACGTCTCCCGGTCGGACGGGTCACGCAACCGGCGACCGGCCCGCTCACTGAGGGTGAACGCAGCGACGGCGTGATCGCGGGCGGCCTCGACCTGGTCGTCGAGGATCAGATCGTGGGCGAGCTGGTAGTGCGCGATCGACGTGGCGCTCGGGTCGGAGTCCTCGTCGAGCGGGAGCAGGGCCTGGGCGAAGAACTCGAGCGCTGACCGACGGTCACCGCGGGCCCGGGCGACCATGCCCCACTCGAGCGCGGCCTGGGAAAGGTCCCAGGCGGCGTCCGGGCCTTCGCCGTACGGCAGGGCGGCGAGCCGGGCCTCGGCCGCGTCGAGGTCGCCGCTGAGCCGGTCGACACGGGCCAGCAACAGTTCGCACAACGCGAGGTTCGCCGGTTCGCCGGCCCCCAGCCGCAGCGCCTGCCGGAACCGCCGCCGGGCGTACGCGGCCGCGGCCGGATCATCCTGGTCGACGTCCACCATCCGCAGCTGGCCCAGCCGGCGGGCCACGTGCGCCGCCCCGAGCCGGCGCCCGGCTCGCAGGTAACCGGCGAAGGCCCGGTGATAGGCCCGCTCCGCGCCGGGCCGGTCGCCGAGCTGGTCGAGGACAGCGGCGAGTTCCCGGCCGGCGTTGGCGACCCCGATCCGCCGGCCCAGGCGGGCGTACCGGTCCTCGGCCTCGACGAGCAGCTCGCGGGCCCGGTCGAAGTCGTGGGCGATACGCGCGGAAACGCCCAGCCGGTGGCTCAGGTCGGCGCGCAACTGCTCGGTACGGTCGCCGGGCGGGCACCGGTCGAGCACGGCGGCGAGGTCGGTGAGGCGGGCCGCGGCGTCGGCGAAGCGGTGCCGTTGATGGGCGACCGCGGCGAGCTGGGCCAGGCACTGTCCGGTGCGGAGCCGGTCCTGCTGCTCGGTGGACATCTCGGACGCCTCGGCCAGCAGCGCCTCGGCGTCGGCGAAGCGGCCCTCGTAGCGGGCCACGATCCCGGACTCCAGCAGGGCTTCGGCACGCAGGGCCGGCATCTCGGCGGTCAGGGCGATCACCCGGTCGAGGGACGCGGCGGCTTCCCGGTAACGCTGGGTGGCGCCGAGCAGCCAGCCCCAGTCGAGCAGGATCCGAGCAAGCGTCTCAGGGGCCAGGTCGTCGCGGTCGATCAGCGGGCTGAGCAGGCGGTGCGCGTCGGCCAGCCGGTGCTCGTCGATGGCGGCGGCCGCGGCCCGCCAGGTCGCCATGGCCTCGTCGTCGTCCGGCCGTCCGGGCTTGTCGTCAGCCGCCACGAGCCCGGTCGAAGTCGGCCCGGGTGTCCGCGAGGGCGGTCATCAGGCGTTCAGCGAGGTGCTCGACGGTGGCGGATGCGTCGTCCGGCGGCACTTCCTCCGACGCCTGCCAGCACTCCACGCGTTCATGGGTGTCCGGCCGCCAGTGTTCCATCGTGATGACGGCGTGCACCCGGACGCGATCGTCCTCCAGAGTCTGCAGCGCCAGGCCGGCGACGAGTGTGTGCGACTGTCGGGGGAGGTTCTCCACGACGCAGGTCACTCCCGTCTGCAGGAGGACCTGCTTACCGGGCACATTGGGTCGCCGCACGCGCTGGGAAGGCGGGATCGCGTCCACTCGCCCGGTCAGCCCGACCTCGGTCCGGGGCCAGGCCCGCGTTGTCGTGGCGATCTCCTTCAGCGCGACGGTGATCGCCTTGTTCGGCTTGTCGTGGATCTCTGCTGCCCGGTCGTGACGGTGCTTCTCCCTCTGGTTCTCGGCATCGAGCTGGGCCAGGCGTTCTTCCAGGGAACCCGACCGTCGCGATGTCACGACGAGTGTCTTCTCCGCGAGCGAGCTCCGGTCTACCGGATGGGCGAAGGTGTTCCGGCCGTGGTGGACGACGTCGAAGATCTCCACGTCGGGGTACGACTCCAGTGCGGCCAGGACCGCCGGTCGCCGCCGCTCGGGAAAGTTGACGCCCAGGTAGACGCCGGTCAGTGCGTCGCGGATCGGGATCTCGGCGGGCAGGGTCGATCGGTCGATCAGCACCAGCCGGTACTCCAGCTCGTTCCCCCAGTCCCGGTGCTTGCGGAAGAAGAGCTGCTGATGGTTGTCGCGCGCGTACGCGGTGGCGACGGCGTCCAGGCCGAATTCCTCGATCTGGTCGAGGTCCACGAGCGACGGCCCGACGCCCGGGGAGATGCCGCGGTATTCCACCGGACCATGGAAGCGAAGGAGCGCCCCGGGGACCGGGGCGACGGTGAACGAGCTGATGAGCGCCTGCCGGTCGAACCGTAGGCAGATGCCGGAGTGCCCGGCACCGTAGTGGTTCCACGTCGCCAGGCGGTTCCAGCCGCGCAACGCGTCCCGCCCGAAGGCATCCGCGATCTCATAGTCCTGGGTGAGGCAGGCAACCTTCGCGTGCAGCCGGATGATGCGATCGATGTCGTCCCAGTGACCCCGCTCCGGCCCGCGGTCCGGAGCATCGGCAGAGCTGCTGATCCCCGGTCGGAGCGGCCACGACTCCCAAAGATCATTGGTCGATTCGAAGGGCGAGAGCCGTAGGGTCCCGCTGCGCAGGATGCCGGAGATCGCCGGCTCGGCGCCCGTGTAGTGGAAGACGTCGCCGGTCAACGTCCGTTCGGCCCGGTTGAGTGCGGCTTCGAAGGCCGCTTCAAGGTCGATCACCACTCAGATCCATTCCGCTGCGCCGGGGACACCTAGCCTGATGGCCGCGGTGACGATCACCGGGAGGTCCTCGACGGCGCCGTTCGCCTTGAGGCGCTCCACGATGTCGGGCACGAGGTAGCCGTCCCGGAACGGCGGTTCGGTGTGGCTCAGCAGGTGGCCGATCAGCCGGCCGTACGCGGCCGGGGCCCGGCGTAGTCGATTCTCGTCAGCGAGGTCGAGCAGCACACCGCTGTCGACCGGCAGTCGGGCCGGGTGCCTGGTGGCCAGGGCGACGCCGTCCGCGGCCGAGTCGGTCAGGTACGCCGTCCAGCCGGCCATGGCCGAGGCTTCCTCGATCTCCAGCAGTCGCGGGTTGCTCTCCAGGCGGTCCTGCCAGTAGCGGCTCATCCACCGCGACCATTGGTGCTCGACCGCCTCACCGGGCAGACCGGCCAGCACGTGGGCGATCGCCTGGAGCCACTCCACGCGATCCGCCACGGAGAGTTCGGCGGTCAGGGTGTGCACCCAGTCGTGGATCGTGGGCAGGTCGCTGCCGACGGCGACCGCCGCCAGGTGTTGGTGCAGTTGCCGGCGCATGTCCTCGGGGAAGGCGCCGATGTGCCGGGCGGCTCCGACATAGTCGTCGGCGAGTCCGGTCTCGAGCATCTGGTCGTCGAATCGCCCCCAGACGAGGTGGCCGTCCCAGGCGTGCCGGGCCCGGACCGGATCTCTCCAGTCCAGCAGCGGCAGGATGTGTTCCTCGCTCCACGTCCGGTCGGCGCCGAAGAAGAACCGGGCCTGGCTGGCCAGGATCGTCTCGGCCGGCGCCGACCGGGAGTCACCGGCCGAGAGAAGCTCCTCCAGCGTGGTGCGGACCGCCGGGTCCAGTCCGGTCCAGCTGTCGCCCGCGCGGCGCCAATCGTCGGCTACGGCATGGACCCAGAACAACGCGATGCGGCCGGCATTCTGGTTGAGCGCTCGGGTCAGCCAGTCGTCGAAGTCATGTCCGGGCGTCGCGTGGGCGGCGTTCCAGGCGTCGGTGGCCAGGCGTCGGGCGGCCGGCCGGCGGTACCAGTGCGTCGGGTGCTGGTCGCTCTGGCCGCCGTCGGCCAGGAGCCGACTGATGGCATCGACGGTCGCGGGGACGTCCAACGAGGCGAGCCGGTCGAGGACGGTGTCCATCCCGCTCTCGGGAATGGTCGCGCCGGACCAGCCGGCGACGACCGCGTCGATGATCCATTGGTCAGGCGCCGCATGGGCGTCCAGGATCGCGAAGCCGTCCTCCGGACGCTCGCGGACGGCCTCGGTGAGGACGTCGTGCACGCCGGCGGAGAATTCGTCCTCCTCGGCGGCCGCCGCTCGCAGCCGGCCCAGTGCTGCCGTCGCGTCCGCGGAGATGTCCTCGTGCAGTTCGGCCGCGCTGAGTGCCGGCGGTGTGCCGGCGGCCGAGAAGCTCCAGGTACGCAGCAGCTCGGGGTGCTCACGGACTACGAAGGTGGGGTGGGTCGCGCGTACGGCCGCGAACGCCTCGGCCGCGGAGACGAGAGCGGGCGCGCAGCGCGTGATCCAGGCGAGCGCGTTGAAGGTCACGTACCCGGCGAGGCTCTCCCGGTCGGTGCGGCCCGGACCGGCAGCGGCCTCGGCGACCAGGGCGTCCGCGACCGCCGGCTCGGCGTCGGCGAGGGCGGCCTCGATCAGGGCGAAGACCTCGAAGCGCAGTTCATGGGCGTACAGCCACTGCCTCTCCCGGAGCCATCTGATCTTGGCTGTCGCGTCCACGTCGGTGCGGACGGTCCAGCCGTGGACCGCCAGCCGGCGCAGCAGCGTGGTCTCCGCGGCGGCCCACCGGTCCAGCCGGGCCCGGTCGGCTGGACCCGGAGTGGCCAGGAGAGCCTCCAGGCAGTCGCGTGCGGCATCGATCAGAGTGTCCATGGCCTTGGGCATCGTGTCCTGCGCGTGCGCCGGGATGGCCGCCCGGCGGGACGACACGGGGTCGCCCCTCTCGCCGGCTGATCCGTCGGCCCGCAGCAGCACGAAGGCGCGGTGCAGCTGTCGCTCGACGACAGCGAGGACCGGCTCGGCCGCCTCGCTCAGATGGGGCCGGAACACCCGTTTCCAGGCTTCGGCGAGCGACCACCGGTCACCGCGGGGTTCGGGGTCGAGATAGGCGCCGAAGCCGCCGCGCAGCACGGGCACCGGCTCGGCCAGGTGGTCGAACAGCAGCAGGGCCAGGTCGCGGTCACGCGGCCACGTGCACTTGTTCAGCAGGTGACCGAGGGGCCGGTGGGCGGCGGCGGTGGGCGTGTCCATCAGCAGGATCACCCATAACGCCAACCAGGGCGGCAGGGGCGTCGGTAGTCCGTAGAGACGGTTCACCAGCGCGGCGGCCACCGCCGGGCTCAACCGGCCACCGGCCTGCTGCACGACCCGCAGCGCTTCGTCGTTGTGCTGCTCGGTCAGGACGAAGTTCCGGACGAACCAGCGGGCCAGGGGCTCGGTGCTCGGTGAAGACGCCGGTTGGGGAGCCAGCGTCTGCTGGAACTCGGGCCGGTTGGTCGCCCACCGCAACCACTCCGTGCCATCAGCCAGCTCGGTGAACAGCTCCACCCGCAGCGGATCGGCCAGGACGCTCTCCAGGTAGGACATGTCCTCGGGCTCGAGGGAAGGTGCTCCGGTCACCAGGTCCTTGATCCGCTGGCGGTGGTCGAGCAGACCCATGGCGGCCTGCGCGGCCCACTTCTCGATCGCCTCGGACAGGGCGCTGTGGTCGATGCCCACCGACACGTACGGGATCGGCGTGACGCCGTAGCCCTCCCAGTCGGGATCGTCGGGCTTGTCGGTCAGCACGTAGCGCCGGCGATTCGCGGTGAGTGCCCGGGCGAAGAACGTCATGACGACGTCTGTGTGGCTGTAGCCGATGAAGAGCACCGTGTACTCGGCGAACATCTGTTCCAGGAACCGGGCGGCCCAGGCCGATCGCAGGTACGCCTGGCCGAAGTCCCGGTCCGTCGCGATCAGGTACTTCGGCGACTGACCCAAGCGGCCGTGGAGGTGGACGACGCCCTCGATGTCGTCGCCGGGAGGCACGGCCGGCCCCGCGTACTCCTCGAACGTCGCGCCCTGCGCGGTGAGCACGGTCGACAGGTGCTTGTCGTAGTTCGTGGTCACGATGCGCAGCGGGGACTGGGCCATCGCGAGGGCGACGATGGCCCGGTGCAGCCGGTTGGGCCGGGAGTCGACTCCGCCCACGATCTGCTGGACGCGCAGATGAACGTCGACCTTGTGGTCGTCGATCCGGCCCAGGAGCCGGTCAGGCCGATCACCGGCCACGGGAGCCTGATGCGCCTCTTCGGCGATCGTCTCGGCCAGCTTGTCGAACAGGGGGAGCCCGGAGGGCGGATCCACCGAGGCGCCCGCGCCGACGAACAGCAGCAGGCGGCCCGCCGCGTGGGCCTCGAGAAGCTCGGCCGGGATGTCGACCTGGCCCATCAACATGTGGTTCCCCCGCACGACGGTGAGGCGCCAGCCTATCCGGCCCGACCGCCGCGTCATCCGAACGGGGGAACGCGTCCGGACACATAGGACGCCATCATGAGCGGACGGGATCGGCGGTGATCGGGGGCGGGGTGCGGCGGTTTCTCCGGCAGATTCTCGAGGACTTCCGGCAGCGGCGTTTTCTCGACCTGTACGCCACCACGGCGGTCGCGTTCGTCTTCGCCGCCCTGCTCGTGGTCGGCGCCGACCTGCCGGACAGCGTCCGCTGGTCGCTGCTGTTCGCCGCCCTCGGGTTCCTGCTGCTCCGGATCGCGCTGGCCGGCCACACCGAGGAGCGGTTCCTCGACCGCAGCGCCTACGACCGCCACCCGATCACCGAGGATCTGCTGGCCGCGAAGGACGTGTGGATCTTCGCGCCGGTGGGGACGAACCTGCTCACCGACGAACGCTGTGACCTGCTGCGCCGGGGGCCGCTCGCCCGGGACGACGGCTCGGTGCGGGTCGTCGTGCTGCGGGCGTTCGACCCCGGGGACCCGATCTCGGCCCAGCTCGACGCGCTGCTCGACCATCCCGTGCAGACCGCCGCGACCTCCCTGCGGGAGACCCTCGGCCGGCTGCGGGCGATGGCCCGGTGGCAGGTCAAGGGCACCTTCGGGTACGGCGAGATCGCCTTCAACCCCGGCTTCAGCATCGTGGCGGTCAACCCGCAGTCGCCCGACGGGTACGCCAACGTCGAGTTCCACGGCTTCCGCAACGACGCGATCGGCTCTCGCATGCACATCCGCCTGACCCGCGACGACGGGCAGTGGTACCGGTACTGGCTCGAGCAGTTCGAGGAGATCTGGCGCTCGACGCTGCCCGCCGGCCGCCCGTGACTCCGGGGCCCGCCGTCGCCGTCTTCACCGGTGCCGGGATCAGCGGTGACCAGCCCGCCGCGCTGCCGCGGGGCTTCGGACTGCGGGACGCCGTACTCGGCACGATGCACGAAGCGGCCGCCGCGTGCCTGGGCACCCTGGTCTCCGGCAGCCAGCTCGAGGAACTGCTGAAGTCCGGGAACAAGCTCGAGGTCGTGCTCGGACGGTTGTGGGGCACGGTCGGCCCGGACGCGCTGAAGTGCGTCCTCGCCCTGCGCCTGCGCGTACCCGGTGAGGCGCACCTGCTGGCGGCCCTGCATCTGCTGGCGGGCGGCACGCACGTGACCGTGAACTTCGATGTGGGCATCGAACTGGCCTACGACCTGATCACCGGCCGGGCCGGCCTGCCGCCGGACGCGCCGCGGGCCTACCATGACGCGCTGCCGGCCTGGCGGGCGCTCGCCCCGGCCGATCCACCCCCGCTGCTGACCGTGTCACGCCACGAGGAGTTCGCCCGGTGGGAGCGGGCCGGCCGGCCCGCCGCGCTGCTCAAGGTGCACGGTGGGCTCGACCGGGACCAGACCGGCCTGGCCGACGTCGTCGTGGTCGACATCGAGGAGCTCTCCCAGCTGACCGCGGACCGGGCCACGGCGGTGGCCGGTCTCGGCGACGCGACGAGTCTGCTCGTCACCGGCTATTCGGGCGGTGACCCCGACGTGTACGGCCCGCTGCTGACCGCGGCCCTGCGCACGTCCGCACGCTGGTGCTGCCTGTCCCTGCCGGTGGGCTCCTCGGTGCCGGCCGACGCCGCCGCCCACGGGATCGAGCTGGTGCTGGGCGATCCGGACGGACTGGCTGTCACAGCGCTGCGCACGCTGCTCGGCAGCCCGCCGCCGTGGCCGGCCGTGCCCCTGCCCGGTGACGGATTCGCCGAGCTCTTCACCCGGTGGCGGAGCGAGCTCCACGCGGCCCACCCGCCGGAGCTGACCGCCCAGTCCTGGGCCTGGCTGCTCGCGGACCTGGGCGACCTGGACACCGCCGAGGCCATGTTCCGCGCCCTGCCGGCCGGCGCGCCCGGGGCCCACCTACGACACGCCGAGATCCTCTACACCCGGGCCCGCGACGACGACCGCGACCGTGCCGCCGGCATGTTCCGCGAGGTGGCCGCGAGCACCCCGGACGCCTCCACCCGGCTGCACTGCCTGCTGCGGCTCGGCGACGTGGCGCGCGGCCGGGCGGTACGGCACGCCGGCAGCGTACGCGTCGTGGCCGATCTCCTGGCGGCGTACGCCCGGCCCGCCCAGGTGCTGCTGGCTACGCGCAACGGCCGCCGGCAGCCGGAGGAGGCGGGGGACGCGTACCGGGCGCTGCAGCAGACCTCGCTGCGCCTACTGGAGCAGATGGCCTCCCTCGCGCCGGCCGGGTGCCGGCCGGCGCTCGGCCTGCTGTGCCGGGCCGCGGCCTCGCTGGGCCGCCGGGCCGCGGGGCTGGCCCGCAACGGCAACCGGCTGGCCCTGATCCGCCAGCACCGGGCGCTGCTGCTGTCGCTGGCCGCCCTGCTGCGGGGCCGGCCCGCCCCGGCCGAGCTGCGGGCCGACATGGAGTCGCTGCGGACCACCTACCGCAACGCCGACGACCTGCCAGGGGCGGCCAACTGTGTCGTCACGCTCGCGGTCCTGGCCCTCGCGGACGGAGATCGACCGGCCGCCCGGCGTCTGCTGGACGAGGCGATGGACGGCTACACGGCGGGGCGGCCCGCCGGCCGGCCGCTGCCCAGCGGGGAGGCGCTGGTGCGGGTGATGGTGCGGCTGGCCGACCGGCACGACAGGGCACCCGGCTGACCTCCGATCCGGCCGGCAGCGAGGTTTTCACGCGTTCGCGCCATCGCGCCGGGAGGAGGATTCCGCGAGGCTTCACCACGCGAAGCAGCTCCGGTGGCGAGGCCGCCGGTGGACGAGATGCCGGGGAGGCCGTTGTGCCACTCACAGTGCAGGATCCGTACGCCCGGCTGGAGGGTGAGATGCGGCAGCTGGCGGCCGCTGCCGTCAGCTCGATCAGCAGCGGGCTCGCCGCCGGTGCGGAACCCGGGGATGTCGTCGCCGACGTCGTGCACGACCTCTTCGGGGCCGCCGCCGGCGCGTCCGGCGGCGCGCTGGCCGACCGGGCCACCCAGGACCGGATCGTCGCGGCCGTGCGAGCCATCCTCAGTGCGGGTGACGACTGAGGGGCACCTCGGTGACCAGCGAGACGGTGTCGGTGGTCCAGTCGTACGTGCCGTCGCCGGCACCGGCGTCCACGAGATCCCGGAAGGCCGCCACGGCACCGAGGCGCTCCGCCAAGTCCGGAGCGTCGAACGCCGCACGCTCCGGACCGGCGCCCAACGCGGGCAGGCGGAACGGCTGGGCGCTGAACTGCCTCTCGGCGACGATGAGCTTCAGCCGGTCCCGCACCCGGATCCCCGGCTCGGGCCGCATGCCGTCCGGCAGTGCCGCCCGGATCCGCCGACCGCTGACGGCCGCGCCGTGCCGGCCGGGCCCGATGAAGTCGCCGGGGAACAGGCTGTGGTCCACGCGGAAACGTGAGTTCAGGTCGAGCAGGACGCAGTACAACCGCCGGTCGCTGGTGTTGTGCAGGCGGACGAAGATCTCCGGCGGCTCCCATCCGCCGGCGGTGCGGCGGTAGCGCAGGTGGTGCCGGCCGTCCCGGTCCGGTCGCCGCCCGGGGCGCATGGCCGGCGCCCGGATGTCTCCCGGCTCGGCGTCCACGATCTCGATCCGTACCGCTCCGGCCAGCCGGGACACGTCGTTCTCCAGGTCCAGCACGTGCTGCCAGCAGGCGATGTGCTCGAGGACGGCGACGGCCCGGCGAGCACCGGCGCCCCGGACGTCGGGAATCCGCCGGCCCATCTGCTCACCGTCGCGGTCGGTGAGCGTCATCGCGCCGTCGCGGTCGACCATGGCGTGCAGGCCCTGGTGCGCGCCGGTGTCGCTGTCCGCGAGGGCCCGGACGTGCAGCGACGACTGCCGCCCGGGACCCGCGGTGCGGACCGCCGTGAGCAGGCTCGCCACCCCGGCTGGATCGCCGGTGACAGCCACCGCCACGGGCGGCAGCGGGACGGCGGTCAGAACCACCGGGAACTGGTCGTCCACCGAGGGCGACCAGCCGTGCAGCGGTACGACCAGGCTGCGCTCGGGGTGCACCTCGATCACCTCCGCCTCGCGCGCCGGGGAGCTGTCCCGGACGCCGACCCGGACGCCGTCGCCGACCGGGAGACCGTGCACCGCGCCGGCGTCGATCTCCCACGAGTCCCGGACCCAGCGCATCCGCATCGGTGCGCCCGGCCGGGCCAGGGTGCTGTTCAGGAACGCGTGGTCGGCCAGCGGCGAGGCGAGCGGACGCAACTGCGGCACCTGCCGGCCGGAGCGGCGCTCCACGTCGGTCTGCGCCGCCGCGATGAGGTCGCGGTAGCCGGCCGCGGCACCACGGCGGTGGAGAGCACGCAGCAGCGCCCAGGAGAACAGCCCGCGCCACTGCCGGTCCAGCCGCGCCTCCTGGGCCGGCTCGAAGGACCGGGCGGCGGCCAGCGCGACATGGTCGGGGACGTGCGGCGCGGCGGCCCGTACCGTCAGCTCGGGGATGAGCGAGTCCCTGGTCCGTGGTGGCGCTTCGGCCACGGCCCGGGTCAGCATCCCCGGTTCCGGAGCGGTCACGTCGCGGGTGGCACCGTCGGAATGACAGCTGTCCAGCACCACGGCGACGTGACCGGCGCGGGCGGCGACGTGGTCCAGCAGCACCGACAGCTCCTTGTCCCACAGGTCCGGTACCCCGTGGGTACGGCTGTCGGCACAGACGAGGGTCTGGAGCAGACCGGTCGGCTCGGTGAACCACGCGCTGTCGGGGACGTGCGCCTCGGAGCCGTGACCGCTGAACCAGAACAGGACGGTGTCGGCGGCCCCGGCGCTGCCGAGATGGGAGCGGACCGCCTCGATGATCGCGTCGCGGGTGGCCGCGGCGTCCAGCAGCACCAGGAGGCGCAGTTCCGTACCGTCGGCGGTGTGGTGCTCGAGGTACGTGCGGGCGTGCCGGATGTCGTTGACGCAGCCGCGCAGAGTCGGCACGGACGGTGCGGCGTACTCGTTGATGCCGACCAGCAAGGCGTAGAGACGTGTGTCGTTCGGCAAACCGTCCACCCCGACCGTGCGTTCCGGTGACGGTGAGACCTGACGGACGGGCGTCAGCCCGGCTCGATCTGACCCTCGGCCTCGTCGGACGGCTGCCGGTCGCTGTCCGGGTCACCGGGTGGTGCATCGGCCAGCGCGCGCCGGCGCTCGGCGAGGAGGTCGGCGATCTCCTCCGGGGTGGCGCCGCGCTCGATGGCGGCTGAGCCGGCCTTGCGCAGCTCGTCCTCGAGGAGTTGGCGCAGCCGCTCCTGCTGGCGCCCGGTGAGGGCCATCAACGTCGCTGCCGGGCCGGTGCGCTGGTCACGGCCTTGACTGTGTCCGGGACGGGGTCCGGCGAAACGCCGGGACCGTGCCTTGTTTCGCCGGCCCGGTGGCGGTGATCCGCATCGGTCGCCCGGACCCGGTGATCGGGTGGCGGCCCGGTGCCCGCGTCGCCGCCACGACGATGGGCACCGGGCCTGCCCCCGCCCCGCCCGGGAGGTCCGGTGGCGGAGTGCGCCGGCCAGGCCGCGCTCGTCAGTCCGGCGTCGCCGCGCGCCGGATCACGTCGGACAGCCGGTTCGCGGCGCCCGCCGCCGCCAGGCGTCCCCGTCGCAGCACGACCAGATCCTCGACCGCGCAGGCCGGTGGACTGTGGTGGACAGCGGCGGCCAGGGCGGCGTGCCCCCGGGCCCAGGCACTGACGACCGCGGTCAAGGCCTCCTCCATCTGTTCACCGGTCAGCCCGGCCTGCCGGCAGTCGGCCAGCAGGCGTTCCCGGTACGGCCAGTACGACCAGACCTTGGTCTCGTCGATGAGCTGCTCGACCGGGTCGGTGCGCAGGTACCGGAGCGCGAGCTGGATCGCGTCCGACCCGCCGTCGTGGAGCAGGTCGTCGATCATGCGGTGCCGGGCGTGCCCGCCGGCCACCTCGTAGAAGGTGCTCCGGCGCCCGTGCGGCCGGGCTCCGGTGACGATGGTCTTCCAGGTGAGTGTCCGGTCGGGACGGACGGTCAGCAGGTCCGTGACCGAGCGATAGTAGATGATCTTGGTCTGCCAATGGCTGCGCCGGGGGGACCCGCCGGTGGCCAGCCGGGTGTGCCAGCCGCTGATGACGGTCCGGTCCAGGTCGTCGGTGATTGTCGCTGACATCGCCCTCTGTCCCTTTCGGGTGGTATCGCGGTACCGATCCTGTCGAGCGCACGGCGCCCGCCGCATCACGTGTTCACGCGGTCCTCGCTGCGGTGGCCCGTCGCCACGTCGAGCACCGCCGCCCAGTCGGCCGGTTGCTCGTCGCCCCGCCACGCGACGTGCTGATCGGGCCGCACCAACGTCAGTCGGCGCTCCCAGAGCCCCCGGTCGGCCCGGCCGGCAACCGGCAGGTAGGTCATCGGAACGCCGTGCGCCCGGGCCACGGCGGTCAGCGCCCGGCCGGACCCGTCGTCGGTGCAGTCCACCAGCGTGAACTGGGGACCCAGCTGATCCAGGAACTGCCCGCCGCCGGCCGGGCCGGTGCCGGTCGTCTCGATCTGCGGTGGTTCCTGGCGCAGGACGTCGGCCAGGAACTGCCGGGAGGCGCCGGCCGCGGCCAGCCGGCTGAACCGGCGCCGGGTCTCGTAGGTCCGGGCGAGCAGTTCCCGGTCCAGCAGCGCACACCGGCGGCGGTCACTGTCGTAGCTCGCCAGCAGGCCCGGGCCGGCCCAGCCGTTGATCGAGGCGGCGAGTTTCCAGCCGAGATCAACCGCGTCCCCGATGCAGATGTCCGCGTTGCCGCCCGCCGGATCGAAGCAGTGCGCCGCCTCACCGGCCAGGTAGGCCGTTCCCCGCCGGTAGGTCCGCGCCACGCCCAGCGCGCCGTCCCACTGGTCGACAGCCAGCACGTCCACGGTGTCCGTACGCAGGCCCAGCCGGTCGCGGACCAGGTGTGCCGGGTCCACCTCGGCGGACTCGTCCGGCCCCAGCGGCAGGTGCGCGATCCAGAAGTCACGGTCACCGTGCCAGGTCAGGGTGATCCCCGCGGCGATGATCGTCGACGGCCGGTCGGACCGGCCGGTGAGGTCCGGGCAGCGGAAGTGCACCGTGTAATGCGGCGCCGGTGCGCCGAGGTGCTCCATCGGGATGCCCAGGCACCGGCGGACCGTGCTGCGGGCCCCGTCACAACCGGCCAGGTGGTCCGCCTCGACGACGTGGCGGACCCCGTTCCCGGCCGCCAGCACGGTCGCGACGGTGCCGTCCGGCTCGAGCCGTAGATCGGTGAAGGTCCAGCCCTCCCGCAGGTCGATCAGCGGGTGGTCCCGCGCCGCGGCCCGCAGCCGGCCGGCCAGCTCCGCGCCCGGCAGGAGCAGGTACGGCTCGACCAGATCGCTGCCGTCGTGGACGGCGGCGTAGCGGTCGCGCACCTGGTTCGCCGAGGGCACCTGCGACACCAGGACGGGCGGCTGGTCCAGGCCCCGGCTCCAGATGACGTCGGCGGAGAGGTCCGGGTCGATGCCGTGCCGGCGGATGTCCCCGGCCACGCCGAGCCGGCGCAACAGCTCCATGCTGCGGCCCCGCACCAGGGCGAGGGCGGGATCTCGGGGAGGGCGCGAAGCGCGTTCGACCACCGTGCTGCGGACCTGGTGGCGCGCCAGCTCCAGAGCCAGCACGGAGCCCGCCACCCCGGCGCCGACCACGAGCACGGAGGTACGGAGCACGGGTGCGGTCAACGTTCCCACTTCCGGCCGACGTGACTGTTGCTTTACACCGAGTCATGGTGGGGGAACGACGGTGGTTCCAGCATCACGTACTCAAGTGATTACCGGGGCATTCGCGGGCGACCAGCGTGGCCAGCTCGACCCGGCGGTTCACCTTCAGCTTGTCGAAGATCTTGCGCAGATGGCTGTCCACGGTGTGCCGGGACAGGAACAGGTCGGCGGCCACCTGGATGTTCGTCCGGCCCGCCGCGACGGCCAGCGCCACCCGGCGCTCGGCCGGCGACAGCAGCGGCAGGCAGGGCGGCGCCGCGGCGCCGGCCGGTGCGGCGGCGCCGAGCCGCTGTTCCAGCCGCCGCTGGTCGCTCCGGGCACCGCAGCGGGTGACGATCGCCAGCGCCTCGGCGTACCGGCTCCGGACGGTGGCCTCCGGCTCGGTGCCGCGGCCGGCCACCGCGGCGTCCTCCAGGGCCGCGGCCAGGACCAGCGGGCGCCGGGTCGCCCGGAAGAGGTCGACCGCCTGCCGTAGCAGCACGGGGTCGCCGTTGAGCAGGCCCTCCGCGTGGGCTGCCGCTCCGGCCGACCCCGCCGACCCGGGGTTACGCTCCGCGAGCCGCCGGGTCGCCTCGACCACCACGGCTGCGCGGCCCGCGTCGAGGGGGCGGGCGATGCGGACCAGGGTGGCCGCGGCCCCGGGGTCCGTCCCGACCAGAGCCGGGCGATCGGGCAGGTTGTCGTAGAGGCCGGTGAGCACGGCCAGGGCGGCGCCGCTCTCCCCGGTCGCGTGCAACAACAGACCCTCGGCCCAGACCACGTCCTCGGGCGCCGCGGTGATGCCGGTGCTCATCCATCGCCGCATCCGCGCCTGGTGCCCCTGGGCCTGGGCGAGCTCGCCGCGCGCCACGGCCAGCCGGATCAGGGTCCCGAGCAGCGGGACGGCCAACTGGTACGCGGTCAGCTGCTCCGCCGTCTCGACACCCGCGTCGGCTTCGGCGGCCGCGTCGTCGAGCTGTCCGCGGGCGGCCAGCAGTGACGAGTAGTAGTAGTGCCACAGCGGCTGCGCCCACGCGGTGCCCAGCTGCTCGGACTCTCTGCGCCCGCGTGCGAAGGTCCGCTCGGACTCCTCGAACAGGTTCAGGCAGGCCTGCGCGTTGCCCAGCCAGATCCGGGGATGGCGGTGCACCGCGGCACCCCCGACCCGGTCGGCCAGCTCCGTCGCGGTGCTGGCGTGGGCGTACGCGTCGTCGAGCCGGCCCTCGGCGTGCGCGACGAGACTGCGGGCGGTCAGACCGAAGACCGAGGCGCCGTACTCGCCGCTGCGGCGGCCGAGCTCGTCGGAACGGGCGCCGGAGTCGTCGGCCGCCTCGAGCTGGTCGACGTAGCAGAGGGCGTGCGCGCGGATCGCGTACAGGCGGGCCCGGGTCGCCTCCGAGACCGTCGGGGGCGCCAGCCCGCGGTCGGCGTAGTCCACCGCCGTCTGGTTCTGACCGCCGTGCTTGAACGCCTCGGCCAGGCCGAGCAGCAGCACCGCCTCGGTCTCGTCGTCCAGGCCCGCCCGCAGGGCCTCCTCGCCCAGCTCGCGGGCCTCGTGCAGGCGGGCGGCCGAGGCCAGCAGGCCGACCGCCTCGGCGATCAGGGCGGGGCGGCCCGGCCCGTGCGGGCCCAGCGCCTCCAGCGCGTGCATCATCAGCGTCGCCGCCGTGGCGGGCGCGGCCCCGGCCACCTCCCTCGCGGCGGTCCGCAGCAGCGTGACCGCTTCGGCGCTGCCGGACCGGTCCGTGCGGAGCAGGTGCTGGGCCACCTCGAGCGCCGGCCGGCCGTCCTCGCGGGCCAGTGCGGCCGCCTCCCGGTGCAGCTGGTCGCGGACAGTCTTGCGCAGGGTGTGGTAGATGGCCTGCCGGACCAGCTGGTGGGCGAACACCAGGCCGTCGGGCTCCTCGGTCAGGAAGTCCGTCCCCGCCTCCTCGACCAGCGGGAAGAGCTCGGCCGGGGCCCGGCCGGTCAGCCGGGCCGCGGACCCGATCCCGAACGGCCGGTCGAACACCGAGGTCGCCCGCAGCAGCCATTGAGCCTCCACCGACAGGCTGCCGAGCAGGTCCTGCACCGTGTCGATGAAGCTCGACGGCAGCTCCTCGCCGACCACGGTGGCCACCCCGCCGCTGATCACCAGCTGCCGGGTGGCCCGCAACGTGGTCAGCAGCTTGCCGATCCGCAGCGGGTTCCCGCCGCATCCGGCGGTGAGGGCGAGTACCGTGTTGTCGACCTCGGCCCCGACCACGTCGGTGCTGAGCCGGGTGGTCGCCGCGTCGTCCAGGGCGCCGAGGTGGATCGGCTCGTTGCCGTCCCGCGACAGCCAGGCCAGGGTCTGCCGGCCGGGGGTGTCCTGCGCGACCGGGCTGCTGGCGAACAGCCACCGCACCGGGGACGACGCCAGGGCGGGGACCAGCTCGCGCACCGCGAGGGCGCTCAGCTCGTCCATCCAGTGCGCGTCGTCGATGACGATCAGCAGCGGCTGCCGGGTGGCGGCGTGCTCCAGGGACGCGCGCAGTCGTTCCAGGGTCTGGTACTGATTCTCGAGGCCCTGATCGCTGGACAGCCAGTCGAACTCGCCGGCCGCCGGCCGGCAGCCGCGCACCGCGCCGGCCAACGTGACCAGGGGAGCGGCCAGGTCCAGTCGGAACGCCTCGCGGAAGGCGACCGCGATCCCCGACGATCCGGCCAGCTCCACCGCGGCCCGCAGCAGGTGCGACTTGCCGATGCCGGCCGGCCCGTCGATGAGCAGGCAGCCGCCCGCGCCGGCGGCCGTCTCGTCCAGGACCCGGCGGATCGTCGCCATTTCCGGCTCCCGGCCGAAGGTCCCGGTCACCGGGCCACCCGGGTGCCGGGGTTCGCGAGCAGGGTGATGGATCTCAGCGGAAGCTCCCGGGCGTCATCGAGGTCGATGGGTCAGACGCTGATTGTGCGGGAAATTCATGATCGAATCTAATCGCCGTCCGGCCGGGCCGGCATCGTGCGTTTCGCCGTTCGGATCAGCGGAACAGGCGACACCGGCGGAATCGGCGCTGCCGCCGGTACCGAGTTCAGCATGTCGCGCAGAATGGCCGGGCCGTGCTCGGTGAGAAGCGACTCCAGGTGGAATTGTGTCGTCCGGAATCGGCTCGCGCGCAACGCGTGCACCGCGGCTGTCACCCGGTCTCGCAGCACGTGGACCGGGCCGGCGACCAGCGGGCTGTGCACCACGTCGCGGTCGCTGACAGCCGTGAACGAGTTGTAGAAGCCGACCCGTTGCGGGCGGCCGTACCAGTCGATCGTCCGGCGTGCGCCCTGGGCCGGTTCACCCAACCGGGTGACGGGGAGGCCGAGGACGCCGGCCAGGATCTGGTGACCGAGGCAGACGGCGAGCACCGGTGTCCGTTCGCTGAGCAGCCGGCGAACGACACGGTGCAGTCCGGCGATGCGCGGGTCGGCCCGGTCGCCGGGGTCACCCGGACCCGGCCCGACGAGCACCACGTCGTAGCCGTCCCGCGGTATCGCGTCCCACCGGCTGATCCGCACGGTGACCCCGAGCGAGCGGGCCACCGTGGCCAGCATGGCCGTGAAGTCGTCCTCCGCCTCGATCAGCAGCAGGCGGCGGCCGGCCGGTGGACCACCCGCGGCCGGTCCGGCCGCTTCGCGCCCACGCCAGAAGTGCGAGAGGCCGTCGTTGCGGTTCCGGAGGGCCGCGGTCACCCGGGGGTCGCTCAGCACCCCGGCCCGGCGGACCGTGGTGCCGGCCCGCGCGCCGGGCGCCCGCATCGCCGCCACCAGCGCCGCCGCCTTGGCCCGGGTCTCCGCCGCCTCGGCGGCCGGGGACGAGTCGCGGACCAGGGTGGCGCCCACGCCCATGCGTACCTGGCCGTGGTCGTCGATGTCGGCCGTGCGGATGATCAGGGCCGCGTCCAGTGAGCGCGGCCCGAGCAGGGCGATGACCCCGCCGTAGTAGCCGCGCCCGCTCCGCTCGTGCCCGGCGATGACCCGGCACGCGCTGGCCACCGGGCTGCCGGTGACCGTCGGCGCCGGCATGGTCAGCCGCAGCAGGTCGCGGGCGTCCAGTGAGGTCGGTCCGTCGATGAGGTATTCGGTGTGGGCCAGCCGCGACATCGCCCGCAGCCACGGTCCCCGCACGCGCCCGCCGCCGTCGCAGACCCGGGCCATCATCTTGAGCTCCTCGTCCACCACCATCAGCAGTTCGCCGGTCTCCTTGCGGTCACCGAGGAAACGCAGGAGGCCCGCGGTGTCCGGCCCGGCCGGCGGATACCGGTACGTGCCACTGATCGGGTTCATCGTCGCCACGCCGCCGGCCACGCGCAGGTGGCACTCGGGCGTCGCCCCGGCCAGGGTCCGGCCCGGCCGGCACACCACGAAGGTCCAGTAGGCACCCCGCTCGGCGAGCAGCAGCCGGCGGAACAGGGCCAGGGCGGCGTGCGGCGACCATCCGTCGAACGCGGCCCGGAAGTCCCGCCGGATAACGAAGTTGGAGCCGTGCCCCGCACCGATGTCACCGTCGAGCACCTGCCGGACCGTGGCCGCGTAGTCGGCGTCGGACACGTCGAAGTCGCCCGGCTCCGGCAGGGGCGCCGACCCGGGCAGCCACCGCAGCGCGTCGGCGACCGGAATGCTTCGCCGGCCCCGCACCTCGATCGCGACCAGCGGGGTCCGATCGTCGACGCAGTGCAGCCCCCGCTCGGTGATCTGCCGGTACGGCAGCACGGCCAGCACCTGCCCGTCGCCCCCGGCAGCCGGCACCGGCAGGTCGGCCAGCGACGGCACCGTCAGGGGCTCGCCGACCAGGACCAGCACCTCGCCGGCGGCGGTCCCGGGCCGGTGCAGCAGTGCGAAGGCGGACGCGGCCGGCAGGCCGGCGAAGACGGGATTCATGGCCGGCATCATCGCCGTCCCGAGAAAAGCCGGGCAACTACTCAAATGGTCGGCGATGAATTTCTGAGAACTGCGTTTCCGCGTTTCGTCGCGGCCGGTGAAGCCATTACCTACTCATGTGAGTAGTGGGCCGACCGGAGCTTCACGGATAGCGTCTGGGCGTATTCCGGCAACGACGGAAGACAGGGGTGTCCGGTATGCAGGTCAATGATTCGTTCGCCCGGCGACTGCGGCTGCTCCGCCTGCACCGCCGGGACGACAACGGCCTTCTCGTGGTGCCGCTGGACCACGCGGTGGGGGCCGGGCCGCTGGCCCACCGGGGTGATCTGGACAGGCTGCTCGCGGAGATCGCCGACAACGGCGCGGACGCGGTTGTGCTGCACAAGGGTGCGGTACGCCGGGTCGACCCCCGGCGGTTCCGTCGGATGTCCCTGATCGTGCACCTGAACGCGGGCACCGGCCTCGCGCCGGATCCGGACGCGAAGTATCCGGTGGCCACCGTGGAGGAGGCGCTGCGCCTGGGCGCGCACGCCGTGAGTGTGCACGTCAACGTCGCCTCGATCAGTGAGGGACCGCAGATCGCGCACCTCGCGGCGGTCGCCGGGTCCTGCGAGAGGTGGGGCGTGCCCCTGCTGGCCATGATGTACGTCCGCGGTCCCCAGGTGCCCGACGGTCGCCTTCCTGACCTGGTGGCGCACGCTCTCGCGGTGGCCGTGGAACTGGGCGCGGACCTGGTGAAGACAGCGCTGCCGGAACCGGCGCCGGCGATGGTCCGGATCATCGCGACATGTCCCGTGCCCGTGCTCGCCGCCGGTGGTGGGGACGTCAGCGATCCGCGGGCCGCTCTCGGGCGCCTGGCCACCGCCGTCGCGTCGGGCGCCGCCGGGATCGCCGCCGGGCGGCTGGTGTTCACCGCCGACGACCCGGGCGCCACCGTCCGCCGGCTGGCGACGCTGGTCCACGGCCGCACGCCGGTGCCGGCGCGATGACCGCCACCGGTGCTGAGAAGCAGTGCTGGCTCGACGTCCGGGAGGCCGGTGACTGGCAGCGGGCCGTCTGTGAGGAAGCCGTTCATCAGGGGTTCGACGCGATCGTGGCGGCCGACCCGGCGGACCTGGCCGCGCTGCCGCCCACCGTGTCGCGGGTGCTCGCCCCGGCCGGGGCCGAGCTGCCCACCGACTTCGGCAACGCCGACGTGGTCGTCGTGGACCCGGCTGTGCACGGCTACCCGGCCCGCCTCGCGGCGCTGCACCCCGGCCTGGTCTTCGGCAGCCGCCTCGACGTGGCCGACCGGGACGGCCTGGCCGCGGCGTGTGCGAGCGTCCGCCGGGACCCGCTGACCGTGCTGCGGTTCCGGGACCCGACCAACATCCCCCTGGAGATCGTGCTGGCCGCCGCGGACGGGACGGCGGGAACGATCATCACCGCGGTGGCCGGGGTCGAGGACGCGGCCGTGCATCTGAGTGTGCTCGAGCGCGGCCCGGACGGCGTGCTGCTGGCGCCGGCGGGACCCGGCGACGCCACCCGGCTCGCCGACGTCGTCCGGCACCGGTCACCGGACCTCGACCTGGTCACGCTGACCGTCACCGCCGTGGCCCACGCGGGTACGGGGGAGCGGGCCTGCGTGGACACCTGCACCTACCTACGCCGGGACGAGGGCATTCTGGTCGGCTCGCGGGCCCAGGGCATGATCCTCTGCGTCAGCGAGACCCATCCGCTGCCCTACATGCCGACCCGGCCGTTCCGGGTCAACGCCGGGGCGATCATGTCCTACACCCTGGCCGACCACGAGCACACCCGGTACCTCAGCGAGCTGGAGGCGGGCGGCACGGTGCTCGCGGTCGGGGCCGACGGGCGGACCCGGCGGGTCACGGTCGGCCGGGTCAAGATCGAAACCCGGCCGCTGCTGTCCGTCGACGCGGTCGCCGGGTCCGGGGAACGGGTGAACCTCATCGTGCAGGAGGACTGGCACGTACGGGTGCTCGGTCCCGGGGGCACGGTGCTCAACTCGACCGAGTTGCGTCCCGGCGACGAGGTGCTCGGGTACCTGCCGGGCCGGCAGCGGCACGTCGGGTACCCGATCGACGAACTGTGCTACGAGCAATGACCGCTCCCGGCGTACCGGTGCTCGATTTTCATGCCCGGCTCACCCCGGGTGACCGGGCGCCCGCCGCCCTGCTGGCGGCCATGGACGAGGCGGGCATCGGCCGCAGCGTGGTGTCCGCCGGTGGCCTGCTCAGCCTCGACCGGTTGTCGGCGCAGATCAACGACGGCGGCCGGGCCGATGTCGCAGCCGGCAACGACCGCGTCCACGAACAGTGCGCGCGCTCGGCCGGCCGGCTGTTGCCGTTCTTCTTCGCCGATCCGGTGCGCGACGTCGAGGCGTACCGGGCCGCCGCGGGCCGCTTCCGAGGGTTGGAGATCTCCCCGGCCGTGCACGGCTTCCGGCTCGACGACCCTGCGGTGGCGGACCTGATCACGATCGCCGCGGCGGCCCGCCACCCGGTGTACGTGGTCACCCTCGCCCACCCCGGCACCCGGACAGCCGACCTGGCCGGCCTGGCCCGACGCTGCACTGGGGTCCCCTTCGTCTGGGGACACTGCGGGCACACCGGACTGGACTTCGCGGGCCTGGCCGAACTCGCCCCCGTGCCGAACGTCCACGCCGAGATCTCCGGCTGTCTCACCGTCACCGCGGTCCAGGCGGTCCGCCGGTTCGGCGTGTCCCGGGTCCTGTTCGGCACCGAGTACCCGCTGCAGCATCCGCGGGTCGAGCTCGCGAAGGCCGCGGCGCTCGGTCTCGCACCATCCGAACTGCGCGAGGTCATGGCCGGCAACGCCGGCCGACTGCTGGGAGAGGAGACGACGTGACGAGCGCGCTCAACCGCCGGCCCCGGATCGGGGACTGGCCCGACTACGCCGGACTGGAACGGCTGCAGGACGCGCGGCTGGGCCGGACCCTGGCGGCGGCCGGCCGGTCACCGTTCTACCGCAATCGGGCCGACGGCGTCCCGGCGTCCCGGGCCGAACTCGCGGACTACCCGCTCACCGGCAAGCAGGACCTGCGGGACGCGTACCCGTTCGGGCTGCTGGCGGTGGACCGGACCGAGGTGGCCACGTACCACGAGTCGAGCGGGAGCAGCGGGAGCCCGACCGCGAGCTACTACACCGCCGAGGACTGGCTCGATCTGATCGACCGGTACGCCCGCAAACACGTCGGCATCCGAGCGGACGACACGTTCCTGGTCCGCACGCCGTACGCGCTGATGATCACCGGGCATCTGGCGCACGCGGCCGCCCGGTCCCGCGGGGCGACGGTCGTGCCGGCCGACAACCGGTCGCTCGTGACGCCGTACGCCAAGGTGGTCCGGCTCCTGCATGACCTGGACGTCTCACTCACCTGGTCGTTGCCGACCGACGCGCTGCTGTGGGCGGCGTCCGCCGCGCACCTGGGACTGCGGCCGGCCCACGACTTCCCGGCGTTGCGCGCCCTGTTCGTCGGCGGGGAACCGCTCAGCCCGGCTCGGCGGGCCCGGATCGCCGAGCTCTGGGCCGCGCCGGTCGTCGAGGAGTACGGCGCGACCGAGACCGGCAGCCTCGCGGGGGAGTGCCCGCACGGCCGGCTGCACCTGTGGGCCGACCGGGCGATCTTCGAGGTCCGCGACCCGCTGACCGGCCGGACGACTCCCGCCGGGCATGGGCAGCTCGTCGTCACCCCGCTGTACCGCGAGGCCATGCCGCTGTTGCGGTACCTGATCGAGGACGAGGTGGACGTCTCCTACGAGTCCTGCCCGTGCGGCTGGGTGCTCCCGACGGTCCGGGTCCTCGGCCGCTACCGGCCCGGCGCGGGGCTCACCCAGGCCGACGTCGAGGAACTGGTCTTCGGCCTGCCCGCCGAGTACGGCGTGTTGTTCTGGCGGGCCCGGACCGAAGGTGCCCGGCTGCGGGTGCAGATCGAGGTGGCCGAGGGGCACCGGGAGCCGGCCGTCCGGCGACTGCGCGACGGAATCGGTGCGGTCCACGGGCTGACGGCCGAGATCGACGCGTTGCCGCCGGGCGCTCTCGTGCCGGCGGCGCTGCTGACCGCGTCCCCGGACGTGCTCAAGCCGCGCGGGCTGTTCGACGACGGCGAGGACTGGACCCGCGCCCTGCGGTACTACTAGGAGGAGCGACATGACGACGTCCCGGATCGCGGTGGTCGGGGCGGGCATCGGCGGGCTCACGGCCGCCGTCGCCCTGGCCCGCCGAGGAATCGAATGTGAGGTCCACGAGCGATCCGCCGCGCCGGGCGGTTCCGGTGGTGGCATCCAGCTCTCCCCGAACGCCATGGCGGTGCTGCACCGCCTCGGCGTCGGACCGGCGCCGGCCGACGCGGTCCGGCCCCAGGCCCGCGAGCTGCGCCGATGGCGGGACGACAGCCTGATCGGCCGGGTCGAGCTCGGGCCGGACGCGGAGCGGCGCTTCGGGGCGCCGTACCTCACGGTGCGGCGCGCGGCGCTGAGCCGGGCGCTGCTGGCGGCCGCCGGGCCCGGAAGCGTCCGGTTCGGCTCCCGGTGCGTCGGCCTCCGGGAGGACGGTGACGGTGTCCTCCTGCGGTTCGCCGACGGCTCGCAGCGGCGCGCCGGCACGGTGATCGGGGCCGACGGACTCCACTCGATCGTCCGCGGCGCGGTGCACCAGGACGCCGTGCGGTACAGCGGTCACACCGTCTACCGGGCTGTGTTGCCGGCCGAGCGGGCCGGCCGGCTGGCCTCGCCGCCCCGGGTCGTGGTCTGGCTGGGACCGGGGCGGCACTGCGTCACGTACCCGGTCGACGGCGGCCGCAGCCTCAACCTGGTGGCCACGGCACCCGAGCCGGCGCCGCCCACCGCAGTGCGCGAAGTGGCCGGCAGCGACCTGCTGGCGGCCTACTCCGGCTGGCACCCGGTGGTGCGGGGCCTGCTCGCGGTGGCCGGCCGCCTCGACCACCACGGACTCTTCGACCGGCCGGCCCTGCCGTCCTGGCATCGCGGCCGGGTGGTCCTCCTCGGTGATGCGGCGCATCCCATGCTGCCGTTCATCGCCCAGGGCGCCGCCCAGGCGATCGAGGACGCCGACGTGCTCGCCGCCCACCTCGACGAACCCGGCGGTCCCGCCCGCTACGAGGCGGCCCGGCGTGGCCGCGTCGAGCAGGTCTGTGCCGTCGCCCGGGCCGGCCTGCGCGACCTTCACCTGCCCGACGGCCCGGAGCAGCGGGCCCGGGACGCCGCTCTCGCCGCCACCGACCTGTCCACCTTCGACTGGCTCTATGCCGGTGGCCACGACCCGGCCGCCCGGGCCGCCCGATGACCGCCGGCCGGCTGGTGCTGGTCACCGGCGCCGCCCAGGGGATCGGTGCGGCGGTCGTCCGGGCCTTCGCCCGGGACGGCTGCCGGGTGGTCGCGACCGACCTTCAAGATCCGGGGGTACGCGACCAGGCGGGCGTCCACCAGCGGGTGCTCGACGTCCGCGACGCCGCCGCCGTGGCCACGGCCGTCCGGGACGTCGAGGAGTCCCTCGGACCGGTCGACGTCCTGGTCAACGTGGCGGGCGTGCTGCGTACCGGCCCGGTGCTGGAATGCTCCGACGCCGACTGGCGGGAGGTCTTCGCGGTCAACGTGGACGGCGTCTTCCACCTCAGCCGGGCCGTCGCGCGACACATGGCCGTACGCCGGCGCGGGACCATCGTGACGGTCGCCTCGAACGCCGGCGGGGTGCCGCGGATGGCCATGGCCGCGTACGCGGCGTCGAAGGCGGCGGCCGCCCACTTCACCCGGTGCCTCGGGCTCGAGCTGGCCGGCTCGGGCATCCGCTGCAACGTCGTCTCACCCGGCTCGACCGACACGCCGATGCAGCGCGGCCTGTGGACCGGCGGCGCCGACGCGGCCACCACGATCGCCGGGCAGCCGGCCCAGTTCAAGGCCGGCATTCCCCTCGGACGCATCGCCGAGCCCGAGGACGTCGCCGACGCCGTCCTGTTCCTGTGCTCCGACCGCGCCCGGCACATCACGATGCAGGACCTCTACGTCGACGGTGGCGCCGGCCTGCGCGCCTGACACCCCGCCGAGACAGTTGGGAGCTCGACTCATGACCATTCCGCGGATCGCGCCGTACCCCATGCCCACCGGACCCGGCGCCGGCCCGGCGGCCTGGCTGCCGGACCCCCACCGTGCCGCGCTGCTGATCCACGACATGCAGGGCTACTTCGTCGGCTTTCTCCCGCCCGGCCGCCCACCCACGACCGACCTGGTGGCCAACATCAGGCGGGCGCGCGAAGCGGCCTACGCCGGTGGCCTGCCGGTGATCTACAGCGTCCAGCCGGGACGGGTGGCGCGGGCCGACCGTGGCCGGCTGTACGACCTCTGGGGACCGGGCATGACCGACGCGCCCGGCGACCGCGACATCATCACCGAGCTCACGCCCGGGCCGGACGACCACGTCGTCACCAAGCGCCGGTACAGCGCCTTCTTCGGCACCCCGCTCGCCCGCCTCCTGGCGTCGCTCGGCCGGGACCAGCTCATCGTCTGCGGCGTCTTCGCCCACATCGGGTGTCTGCTCACCGCGGCCGACGCGTTCTCCCACGATCTGGAGTCGTTCCTGCTGACCGACGCCGTTGCCGACTTCAGCCTGGTGGAGCACCTGCAGGCGCTGGACTACGCCGCGCGCCGGTGTGCGGTCACGATGACGACGGACCGGATGACGTCTCTCGTTGCCGCACCAGCGAGGCCAGCTGGACCCGCGAGGTGAGCCCGAGCTTGTGGAAGATCTGCCGCAGGTGGAAGTTGACCGTGTGCGGGGACCGGCCGATCCGGTGGGCGATCTGGCGGTTCGTCAGCGCCCGGCCCACGAAGCCGGCGATCTCGTGTTCGCGCGGGGTCAGCAGGCTCCAGTCCGGTGGTGGCAGAGCGGGCGCCGGCCGGGGCCCCGGGCCGGTGACGGCCGGTCGGCGGGCGGCGTGGGGCTGGTCGTCGCGCAGCGCCGCGACGACCGAGCGGGGCATCGAGGTCCGCACCACCGGGCGGATGAGGTCGTGGCTGAACCGCACCAGCTCGTCGTCGCTGAGCAGGCCGGACTCCAGCGCCTCGTCGACGGCCGGCAGCACCGCCACCGGGCTGACCCGCAGCAGGCGGGTGAGCCGGCCCAGCGGGAACGGCGCGCGCAGAGTGGCGGCCGCCTGCAGCAGGTGCCGGGCCGGCGGGGACATCGTCGCCAGTTCCTCGCGCAGCCGGGACCGGGTCCGGGCGGGCAGCCGGACCGCGCGCAGGCCGATCCGATCCCCGCTGACCGCGAGCAGTCCCTCCTCCCGCAACCCGAGGACCAGATCACGGAGGGCGCCGGGCCGGCCGGCCGCGACCCGGCTCAGGTCCAGCAGATCCGGGCCGGGCCGCCCGCCCAGCATGAGGGTGAGGAACCGCTCGGCCTCGGGCGCCGGCAGGGGACCGAGCCGGATCCGATGGGCGCCGGGCGGGAGCAGGCGCGGGTCGGCGCCGGTCCGCGCGGTCAGCACGACCAGCACCGGTGCCGTCGCGGCCAGCTGCCGCAGCGCCCGTGCCAGGCCCGCGTCCCAGTGCGGCGGGCGGTCGCTGACCAGCAGCAGAGCCGTCGACGAAGCACCGCCCGTCGTAGCGATCCTGATCCAATCGGCCTCCGGCACCACCGTGACCCCGCGCCGCCGGGCCACCGCGGTGAGCTCGTCCAGCACGCGCGTCCGGCCGCTCCCGGAGGGTCCCTCCACGACCAGGACGGTCGGCTGTCCCGGCGCTGCCCTGTCGAGCAGACCGGTCATCTCCCGCAGCTCCCGGTCCCGCCCGACCAGCACCGTCGGCGCGGTCGGCCGGATCCCGTCTGTGACCTGTGCACATCCCATCGGTCCCCCTTCGATCATCGGCTATGACCGATGCTGGGCCAGGCCCGCGGCCAGGACCGCCTACTAATAGGGGATCGCGCCGCACAGTCGGGTTGCCGACCGCCGTGATCAGGCGAGGCCGTCGGCCAGGGCACGCAGGCCGGCCGGGTCGGTCACCGTGATCCGCCGGTAGCCGGTGCTGATCAGCTTGCGGTCGCGCAGCTCGTGGACCGCCTTCTGCACGGTGGCCTGGGCGATCGCGATCATGGCGGCCAGTTCCGGCTGGCTCAGTGGTACGGCGATGTCGATCCCGCCGTCCGGGCGGTCCCGCCCGCAGACCTCCGCGATCTCGATCAGCAACCGGGCCAGCCGGATGTGCGCCGGGAAGGCCGCGAAGTCGGTGCGGCGCCGGTTCGCCCAGTTCAGCTGCCGGGCCACCATGGCCGTCACCAGCGTGGCGGCCTCGGGCCGGCGGCGCAGGAACGCCGCGAAGTCCCGGCCGGCGACGAGCCCCGCGCCGACCCGGCCGCAGGCCGTGACGGTGGCGCTGCGCAGGTCGCCGGTCAGGGCGCTGATCTCGCCGATCACCTCACCGGGCAAGCGGATGCCGAGCAGCGTCTCGACACCCTCCACCGCGGTGGTGACCTTGACGAAGCCACTGATCAGCACCACGACGTGGGAGTCGCGGCCACCCTGGCGAATGATCAGGCGGCCGGGCGGGAACTGCCGCCGGACGCCCAGGGCGACCAACTCCATGGCGGCAGCGGGCCCCAGACTGCCGAGCAGAGTGCCGGGCGCCCAGCCGGCGTTCTGCCGCACCACCGGATCGACCACCGGTCACCCCCTGCGATGTCCGTGCCAGCTAAGCACAGACCGCGGCTCTCGGCAGTCCGAAGTCGACGCTGCTCCGTCAACAGGTGCCGGCAGTGGTGTCGATGGATGATTCGTCGGTCGTGGATCGACGATCATCCGTCCGCCTCGGCTGAAGGTGCCGACAAGGAGTCCGAACCGCTCGATCAATGGTCGGGTGGTCGCGTACCGCGACAGTTTGGTCCAAGCTTCGAGGCGTCGGCGCCTGTCCAGTTGAAGAGGTTTCGGCACGCTCACACGTCGTGTTCCCGATACATCGGAAGGAGCCCTCAGTGGGGCTTTCGGATGGGCCGACCCAGCCGCTGGAATACGATCGCACGCCCCGCAGCGCGCCGAACGGCCCCCAGGCCGGGCTGTTCGTGTCCAGGGCGGTCGACCACATCGGCTCGCGCACCAGAAATCTCCGGCCGCGGGGCGACGATCGGGTCAGGCGCCTGCGCGAGCTGGCCCGGGACGGCCGGCTCGCCGCCGCGGTGGCCGACGCCGACGAGGCCGGTCGGCGGGTGCTGAGTGCGGCCGCGTACGACGTGGTCTGGCCGATCGTCTACTCGCGGCTCACGTACCGCGTCGAGCAGCGCCGGGGCCACCTCAGCTGCATGGGCGGGGTCCACCAGCTGGCCGACGAGTGTCTCGACCGCTTCCACGACGACGTGGAGGCCGTGGTCGACGACCTGCTCTCGCGCACCCGGCAACCGGTGCACCACCTCGAGGCGTGGATCGCGGGCCGGGTCAATGCGGCCACCGTCGACGGATACCGCCGCCGCCGGGGGGAGCGCGGCGCGTTGCAGCGCCCGCGGCTGCCCGGCTGGCTCGACACGGCGTTGGGCCGCGACCGCTGGCTGACGGCGCTGGCCGTGCGGATCCTCGAATGGGTGGGGGTACCGCAGACCGCGGGCAACGAGACATGGCCCGTCGGCTCGTGGGCGCAGGAGCGCGCCACCGTCACCGGCGACTGGCGCGGCAGTGATCCCGACGTGGTGGCCCGCGAGATCGAGACGGTCCTGGCGGTCATGCGCCGCCGCCCGGAGTGGTTTGAGTCCTATGTGGAGCGCCCGCTCGGCCGCAAGCAGGCGCCCGTCGCGGCTATGCCGGTGGAGAACGGACCGGGTCCGGCGGCGACTCCGCTCGCCCTCGGCGATCCCGGCGTCGCTGTCGAGAGCGAGATGCTGCGGCTGGCCGCCGCCGCCGTCGAGGTGATCGGCAGCCGCCGGGGCCGCGGGGAGGACACCCAGCGGATCGTCGTCGACGTGGTCCGCCGGGTGTTCGGCGGGTCGGTGCCCGCCGTGCTCGACCGGGCCCCGCACGAGGCCGCCGACCCGGGCTCGGTGACCGAGGCGCTCGCCGACCCGGCGACCGTGGACCGGATCGTCGCCACGGTACGCGCGATCATCAGCGAGTGCGGTGACGGTTCAGCCGCGCCCGGATGCATTTGACATGCGAACGGGGTAAGCCGCGCGGCAGCACCGGAGCATCGGTCGGCAGCCGGCCGCGACGAAGCGGCCACCGGTCCGCTGCGCTGTGGGCACACCTGGTCCCGCGGACGGTCGTTTCACCGCCGCGGGACTAGCCGATCGTGCTCGACGTCAGGAAACTCTCCCAAGGTGGACTTATCCGCCTGAACCGTCATCAGCCTGCCGTCCTGACGCGGCACCACCGGAAGAGACCTTCGTGACCACCGCAGAAAAATCCGGGTCGCGGCGACCTGCCGCGCATCGGCGATCCGGCTCCCCGATCACCAGGCCGGCCGCGGGCCCGGCCGGCCTGGCCCCCCGCGGGCCGGCCGTCGGGCGGATTCCCGATCAGCGCCACCCCGGTGCCCACCAGGCCGCGAACGGGTTCCCGGCCACCGACGGACCCGCGGACCGATCCACAGCCGGGGACGCGGACGCGCTCGTCCGGGAGCTGGCCCGGACCGGAGGGTTGGCCGCGGCGGTCGCCGTTGCGGATCTTGCGCAGCGCCGGCGGCTCCACGCCGCCGCGTACGACATCGCCTTCCCGATCGTCTTCTCCGCGGTCACCCGGAAGGTGGAACAGCGACGCGGGCATCGCGCGTGCGCGCAGGGCCTCCGGCAACTGACCGGCAGCTGCCTGGACGGCTTCCACGACGACGTCGAAGCGCTGGTCGAGCACCTGTTCGCGGCGACCGCGCCGATCGCCGACCTGCCGGCCTGGCTGACCTTCTGGGCCCCCCGGGCCGCGGTCGACGGCCACCGCAGGCGGCGGGGTGCCCGCGGAGCACTTCAGCGGCCGCGGATGACCCGGGCCCTCGCCGGCCGGCTGGGCCACGACCGGTGGCTGATGGATCTCGCTCTGCGGATCCTCACCTGGGTGGGTGTCCCGGCCACCGCCGGGACCGGTCTGTGGCCGCTGGACGAGTGGGCGCAGCGCCGTGCCGGGATGACCGGTGACCCGTCCGCGAGCACCCCGGCCGTCGTGGCCGCCGAGGCCGAGCAGGTGCTGCGGGTGCTGCGGCGGCGGCCGGGCTGGTACGCCGAACACGTGGAGCGCCCGCTGTCGCTCAAGCCGGTTCCGGTCGCCGCGGACCTCCCGGACGTCCCGGCGCCGGGGGACGACGTGGCCGAGACCGCCATCACCGAGCTGGCCGGGGCCGCCCTCGAGGCCATCACGGGCGGCCTGGAGAACGGCCAGGACCCGGAGGCGACGGTCACCCGGGTCCTCAGCACGTTGTTCCTCGGCGGCAGCGGAGTCGAGGAGATGCACCGCCCGCCCGGGGCCGGCCCGGCCGCCGGTGACCGCCTGTCAGCGGTGTTCGACGATCCCGCCGTCCTCGCCGAGGTCGTCGGCCGGGTGCTCGGCATCGTCCGGGAGACCGCCGACTGACTCCACCAGGGCCCGCCGGTGGGTGGCCAGCAGATCTGCCACCTCGCCCGGCTCGACGCCGCGCAGGAGCGCCGACCGGCACACCCGGCGCAATTCGGTCTCCAGAAACTGCCTGACCCGGTTCCGCTGTCCCGGCGTGAGCTCCATCAGCACGGACGGGCGGTCAGGGGCGGACGGCAGCATGCCGGGGTGGTCATCAGTGACTCCTCACGCCGGATGAAAGGCCGGCACAGATTGCCGGCGGACCGCTTCGCCGGTGGCGCCGGCCGGCCGGGAGCTGGGCTGTCCGGTAAACCTGACGGACGGCACGCGGCGGGACCGGCCGGGCGACGTCAGGCACCGGTGTAGGCGAAGGCGGCCCAGTACCTCGGATCGACGTACGGACAGGCGTCCGGGCCGCCCGCCGGTTCGACGCCGGGCAGCAACGCCTCGAGGTCGAACCGGGTCGCTCGGCGCAGCCACTGCTGGGCCTGGTTGAGCGCCACGGCCGGCTCCTCGCCGTCCCGGCACCACCGCTGGTAGAAGGCGGTCATCAGGTAGGTGCAGGCGAGGTCGTCGACTGCCCACGCGGTCGCGATCACGCCGGCGAAACCCAGCTGGATCAGCGCCGACGGCAGACCGACGACCTCGTTCGGGGCGGCCGACCCGACCAGGTTCGTCCGGCACGCGGACAGCACCGCCAGGCGGCGCCGGCCGGGTGAGAGGGTACGGCGCAGCTCCTCCAGGGTGACCACCCGGTCGGCGAAGTACAGGCGGCTGTCGAGGATGGAAGCCGGTTCGGCGGAGCCGTGGCACGCGAGGTGCCAGACGGTGTGCCGGTCGGCGGCCGCGCTGAACTCCGCCCACGTGCAGGCGTGCACCGGTGCCGACGCCGATCCGGTCCAGCGCCGGGTGACCTCGGTGGTCTCCCGCGTGACGTGGTGCAGATACCCGCCGGGGCGGACCCCGTGCCCGGCCGGCACGTCGACGGCGAGCAGCGTCTGCTCCCGGGCGGCCGACTCCCGCACGGTGTCCCGGCACCGCCGCAGCGCCCGCGCGTTCGGCGCGTAGCGGATCGCCGAGAAGTGGCCGGTGTGGCGCCACTCGGCGTACCGGTCGCCGGGAGCACCCGGCTCCCCGGCCGCGTGCAGCGGCACGAGGTTGAGCAGACCGACGGGGATGAAGGTGACGATGCGGCCTCGGGCGCTGTGCAGCAACAGGTCCATGACGCCGTTGTGCCACAGCGTGCGCAGGCCGTCAGCCATCGGATCGGTGCCGGCCTCCCCGGACACCGCGAGATCGCGGCCGCCCGCCAGGCGGGCGAGTCCGGTCGACGGCTCGGCTTCCGGCTGCACGCGGCCGACGATCCCGGCGACAGTGGCCCGGTTCAGCTTGGGCAGATCGAGGAACTGCGGGTCGTGCGAGGCGGCGACCACGAGGGCGTACCCGCCGGCCTTGGCCGCGGCGAGGTAGACGAGGGCGCCGTCGCCGGTCTGGCTCGTGATGTCCTCATAGCTGAAGCCCCGGCCGCCGAGGACCTCGCTGAGGCCCACAGCCCGCCCGGTCTCCAGGGCGAGAACGGCCTCCCGGTACCGCCCGGTGCGGGCCAGCCAGTAACCCGCCTCTTCCGCGTACTCCTGGGCGCTGGTCAGCACTCGTTGCCTCGCGACCTCACCGTCCCGGGCGACGGCGTCCCGGGCGGCCAGGGTGACCAGGTGGCCGTACGCCTCAGCGGCGAACTCCGGGATCCTGGTACCGGCTGCCCATTCCGCCCACGCCACGGCCGTCCGCGCGCCGGCGACGACACTCGGCGCGGCACCGACCGACCGGCGCCAGGCCCGCTGCGACCGCTTGTCGTCACCGCGGCCGGTCAGCGCACCCCGTGCGGCGAGGGCCTCCCGGTGGACGAGCCGGTCGTCCGGCCCGTGCGGGTGCCAGGGCCGGCAGCGACGGCTGCTCAGCCGGACCGCCTCGCGGACGTCGCGGGACCGGTCGGCCGGCAGCCCGCCGGATCGCAGCGCCCGCCAGAGCAGCAGCCGGGCCAGGCCGGTGTCGGCCGGAGTGACGCGCCGCCACCGGTCCCGGCCGGCAGCCCGGCCGGCCCGGCCCAGCGCGATGCCGTCGTCGAGCCGGTCCGGCCGGATCCGGGCCAGGAGCAGGCCATGGGTGGCGAGGATCTGCGGCCGGAGCCGCCGGGCGAGCGGCCCGGTCTCAGCCGCGGCCAGCTCCAGTTCCTCTACGGCGGCTGTCAGGTCCCCGGTGATCACGTGCAGCCGGGAGCGGAGCAGGTGGGTCAGCGCGGGCCACGTCGCGGCCGCGGCGAGCTGTCGGACCAGGTCGTCGAGCGGGCCGGTGTGCTCATGGGTCTGCGCGGCGTCGATCACGCTGTCCACGAGCGGCAGGGCGGTCCGCGGTTCCCGGCGCAGCAGATCGACGACCTCGCGCGGGTCGGCCACCGTCCTCGGCGGGGAGACGAGGGGCCACGACACGGGTGGCAGGCCGTCGACCGCGGTGACGGCCGATCGGCGGGTCCGGGCCAGGGTGGTGCGGCTGCGGTGGAGGGCGCGAAGCTCGGCGAGGCGCTGGAACCCGCGGTGGTGGTGGTCCATCAGTACGCCTTCGATCCGGCCGGCGACGTCGTCCATCGCGGCGTGCAGCTCGGCCTCCCCGGGGTGGTCGATGGACGTGTCCTGCTCCAGCACGCCGATGCACATCGTCACGAAGGCCCGCGCGATCGTCCGCCGGGTGTTGTCGTCGTCGACGTCGCGGGTGTCGACGAACGGGTAGCACTCCAGCAGCTCGGTGATCGCCCGGCCGGTGTCACCGGAGCGGGCAGCGAGCGAGACCATCTCCGAGAGCGTCGAGGACACGATCCACCAGGCGTCGGTGCCCTGCCACCGCGGCGGCCGGGCCCGGCGGTACGCGAGCCAGGCCCGGTCCGCCGCCGCGCTGTCGTCCCGCCACCACGCGTCCTTGTAGGCCCAGACGTGCTGCTCGAGTTCCGCCGTCTCCCGCCGGTACGGGTCCGGCCCGGTCAGCTCATGCCGGATCCTGTGGATCCGGGCCTCGTGCGCCCATGGTTCCGCGAAGGTGGCGTCGGCCGGGTGCCCGCACCGCCGGCACGGGTACGGCCAGGACCGCGGGGCCGGCTCGTCACCGGTCCCGCATTCCTGGTTGACGCACTTCCAGCCCCGGACCCGCGCCTCGGGCGGCGCGAGGTAGCCGTAGGAAGTTCGTGGTGGTCGGCGGCCCATCACTGTTGTCTGACGGACCGCTGTCCGTCAGATAGCGGCATGGCACTCTTCCGACGATCCCGGTCCCGCTTCCCCGCCGACATGCCGCGGTGGCTGGAGACCTTCGGCCGGTACACGTTCGACCTCCACAGTGGCATCGACGACGGGGAGATGTGGAGCCGGATCGCGACGTTCCACGAGATGGCGCGGAGCGACCGGGACGGCTTCCTCACCGACCTGCGGGCCGTCGTGGCGGACGACCGCGGTGGCTTCGCGACCTTCGGCGCCGCCCGGGTCGTCTGGGAGCTGTTCGGCGGCGACGCCCTGCACCTTCCGGCCGCGCTGCCGATCATCGATGCCGGCATCGCGTTCAAACGCGCCCGCGGGCTCCCCACCGGCGCACTGACCGGCTACGAGATGCAGCGCCTCCGCCAGACCGACTGAACCGTCGTCCAACCGAGAAGAGAGGAAGCCCGTCATGGAAGGCTTTTTGTGTTTCGCCGTCGTCGCCGTGTTCATCGCCGTTCCGGTGTGGCAGTTCATCGAGACGCGCCACGCCGTCGCGACGACGACGGTCGAGTCGGCCCATGAGCCCGCGCAGGTCGCGCAGCTGGTGCAGGGGGCGTTCGCCGGCCCCCGCGCAGTGCTGTGGACCGCCAGGGCCGGCCCCGGTGTGATCAACATGCGTCGGCGTGGGGTCCGTGGCGGCATCACCATGTCCATCGAAATCGAGGCCCGTCCCGGCGGCGGCTCGACCGTGGACATGTGGGCCTCGCGGACGATCACCTACTTCGGTGTCCTGGTCAATTTCGCCGGTGTCGTCAACCGGCGCAAGAAGGCGATCGGCCGCGAGCTGACCTCGGCCGCCGGCTGACCGGGTGCACCTTCGCTCCGGCGACGAGGCGAACGCCACGGTCACCCCCGTCCGCGCCCCAGGGACTCGACCGCCTTGATCAGGTCGTTGTCCCCGGCCAGGTCCGGTGCCAGCAGAGCCAGGAGGTCGGGCACGGATCCCGCGCGCTTCCGGTACGGTGCGGCACCTTCGTCGTTCACCGGCGCGCCGAGGCCCCGCAGGTGACCGATCCAGGCGGCCAGCACACGCACCGCGGCGCCGGGCATCCGGCCAGCCGCGCGTTCGGCCCGCAGCACCGGCAGCACCCGGATCGGCAGCTTCTGCGAGCCGTCCGCGGCGATCTGGGCCAGCAGGTGCCGGATCCGCGGGTTGGTGAACCGGGCGGTCAGCGCCGCGCGGTAGTCGGCCAGCTCGCCGGCGGGCAGCGGCACGTGCCTCGACGCCTCGTCCCACCACTCCGACAGCCAGTCCCGGCAGACCGGGTCGGCCATGGCCTCGGCGATCGTGTCGTGGCCACGCGCGCTGCCGGCGTACGCCAGCAACGAGTGCCCGCCGTTGAGCAGCAGCAGCTTGCGGGTCTCGTGCGGGGTGACGTCGCCGACGAAGCGCGCGTCCCACGCCGGGCGCCCGGCCGGGAAGTCGCCGCTGAGGACCCATTCGGTGAAGGGTTCGGTGACGACCGGGACGGCGTCGGCGAAGCCGGTGCGCTCGTGCACCGCCCGTACGTCGTCGTCCGTGGTGCGTGGGGTGATCCGGTCGACCATGGTCGTCACGAACGAGACCGAGTCGCGGATCCACGGCGCCAGGGCCGGGTCGGCGGCCGCGGCCAGGTCGAGCACGACCCGGGCGGTGACCTCGCCGTTGCCGGGCAGGTTGTCGCAGGACACCACGGCCAGCGGTCCGGCGCCCGCGGCCCGGCGCGCGGCCAGGCCGGCGACCAGCCTTCCCGGCACCGTGACGGGAGCCGCACCGCTGCGCACAGCTTCGAGGTCGGCGCGCACCGCAGGGTCGCTCAGGTCGAGCCCGCCGCTCCGGTCGCGGCGGTAGGCGGCCTCCGTGACGGTCAGCGTCACCACCGCCACCTCGGGCCGGACCAGGTATCCGCACCAGGCCGCGACGTCGGTGCCCGGGTGCGCGGCGACCACCGCGCTCTGCGCGGCCATCTCGTCGTGTTCGGGACCGCGGACGATCAGCGTGTACCGGCCGTGCTGGGCGGCCAGCCGGTCGGCCAGCTCCGGGGACCGCCCGGTGAACGCGGCGATGCCCCAGTCCGCGGCGTCCGGGGCGGCCCCGGTGTACCAGGCCTGATGCGCCCGGAAGAACCCGCCGAGCCCGAGATGGACCATGCGCACCGGCGCGGTCACAGCTTGAACACCTTGCGCGGCTGGTCGCTGACGAGGCCGGTGAGCGTGTCGTGGGCCTCGTCCTCGTCGAGCCGGTGGGCGGCGACCAGGCCGGCCAGGAAACCGGCGTCGAGGCGGCGCGACATGTCGTGCCGGGCCGGGATGGAGCAGAAGGCCCGGGTGTCGTCGATGAAGCCGGACAGCCGGCTGAACCCGGCGGTCTCGGTGACCGCCGCCTGGAAGCGCCCGATCTCCGCGGGGTTGTCGAGGAACCACCAGGGCGCGCCCGCGTACACCGCGGGGTAGAAGCCGGCCAGCGGGGCGATCTCCCGGCTGTACACGTCCGGGTCCACGGTGAACAGGACCAGGTGGAAGCCGGGGTACGTGCCGAAGCGGCTGAGCAACGGGCGCAGCGAGCGGGTCAGCTCGACGGCGAGGGGGATGTCGTGACCGGTGTCCGGGCCGTACCGCTCGAACGTGGCCGGGTGGTGGTTGCGGTAGACGCCCGGGTGCAGGGTCATGACGAGCCCGTCGTCGCACGACATGCGGGCCATCTCGAAGGTCATGTGCTGCCGGAAGGCGGTGGCCTCCTGCGGGGTGACCGTGCCGTCCAGGGCCGAGCGGTAGATGCGTTCGGCGTCGCGGTGGCCGAGCGGTTCGGTGCCCGCGTCGGCGTGGCCGTGGTCGGCCGAGACGGCGCCGTGCGCTACGAAGTACCGGCGGCGTTCCTCCAGCGCGGCGACGTAGCCGGTGTAGTGGCCGCAGTCGCCGCCCAGCTCCTTGACCGCCTCGGGCCAGCCCGGCCGCCCGACCTCCAGATAGCGGTCGGGCCGGAAGGTCGGCGCGACGGTGGTGGACACGTCCGGGTCGGCCCGCAGCGCGTCGTGGGCGGCCAGGTCGTCCGCGGGGTCGTCGGTGGTGGCGAGGAAGTCGATGCCGAAGCGGCGCAACAGCGCGCGCGGCCGGTGGCCGGGCTGTGCCAGCTGACCGGCGATCAGGTCGTAGAGCGCGTCGGCGTTGGCCGCGGAGGGCCGCTCGGTCACGCCGAAGATGTCCACCAGCTCACTGTCGAACCAGTACCGTACGGGCGTACCGCGCAGCAGGTGCCAGTGGCTGCACAGCAGCCGCCACGCCGCCCGGGCCCGGTCCTCGGCCATCGGCCCTTCGCCCACGCCGAGGTCGGACAGCGGGACGCCACCGGCGTGCAGCAGCCGCGTCACGTAGTGGTCGGGCTGGATGAGCAGGCTGGTCGGATCCGCGAACGGCGTGTCCTCCAGGAGGAGGCGCGGGTCGACGTGCCCGTGCGGCGAGACGATCGGCAGGTCCCGGACGGCGGTGTACAGCCGGCGGGCGATGTCGCGTACGCCGGGTTCGGCCGGCAGCAGGCGGTCGGGGTGCACGGTCAAGGTGGCCATCGCCTGAGCCTCACGGCGCTCGGCCCGGTCCACAAGCAATTGCCATCTGTTGTCGGCGCCGCCAAGCAACAACGTGCAACTGATTGCCTGGCGCTGAGCCGCGACGCAACCATCTCGTAACACTCCCGCCGTAATGCGGATCACATCGCACCGGCGACAAGCCAAGGGAGATCGACGATGGGCTCGAGGACTTTGCGTGCAGTGGTGGCGCTGGCCGGTGCGACGGCACTCACCGTCGCGCTCGGCGCCTGCGGTGGCGATGACGACGGGGGCGGCAGCGGCGGCGGCAAGACGCTCAATGTGCTGATCGGCGCCAACACTCAGTACCCGCAGGAGCAACAGGACTGGCAGAAGTCGGTCAGCGACAAGTTCAAGGCGCAGACCGGCGCCGACGTCAAGTGGGAGACGTTCGCCAGTGCGAACGACGAGCTGACCAAGATCCAGACCTCGGTGGTGTCGGGCACCGGCCCGGACGTCTACGCCATCGGCACCACGCTGACCCCGACCGCGTACTCGACCAGGGCGTTCGTGACCCTCGGCGACGAGGAGTGGCAGAAGCTCGGCGGCAAGGACAAGTTCGTGCCGTCCTCGCTGGGCATCTCCGGACCGGACGCGGAGAACCAGATCGGGGTCCCGTGGGTCGGTCGGCCGTTCGTGATGGTCTACAACACCGAGATGCTGAAGGCCGCGGGCATCGCCAAGCCGGCGACCACCTGGGACGAGCTCACCCAGCACGCCAAGCAGCTGACCAAGGGCGACCAGTACGGCCTGGCCGTGGCCTACAAGGACAACTTCGACCCCTGGAAGTTCATCTGGGGTATGTCGGTGCAGGCCGGTAACCCGATCGTCGACGGCAAGACGGCCCGGATCGCCGATCCCGCCGTCAGCAAGGCCTACCAGACGTACTTCGGCTGGCTGACCAAGGACAAGGTGGTCGATCCGGCCGCGGTCGGCTGGACCAACTCGCAGGCGGTCGCCGCCTTCGCCAAGGGTAAGACCGGCTACTTCGCGCTCACCTCGGCGCTGGCCGCCAAGTCGCTGGACGCCGGCGCGGTGAAGGGCAAGTGGGCCTTCACCCTGCTGCCGACCGTGCCGCCGGGCGCCACCACCCGGCCGGCCAACGGCGTCGAGGCCGCCAGCATCCTCTCCGGCGACAACCTGCTGGTCGCCGACTACTCCAAGAACCAGGACCTGGCGTTCCAGTTCGTCAAGCTGATCACCGACCAGGAAGCCCAGCTGGACATCTACGCCAAGCTGGGCCAGCTGCCGGCCAACGCCGCGGCGGCCCAGACGCTGCTGTCGGACCCGCGGCTGGGCCCGGTGGTGGAGGCGCAGAAGAAGTCGGTGGCCACGCCGTTCACCGGGGCCTGGGCCGACATCCAGCTCGCGCTCACCAACGCCGTGGTGCAGTCGATCCCCGACCTGTCCAGCGGCTCGATCAGCGACGCCCAGATCGACAGCCGGCTGGCCGCGGCCCAGAAGACCGCGCAGTCCTCGCTGGACAGGGCGAAGTAGAGCGTCATGACCGACGACCGCACGACCACGCGTACGGCCGGGGACGCTCCGGTGGCCACCGCCGCCGGTCGCGACCCGGCCGGCCGGGAACCGCCGGCGGACCGGGCCGGGCGGCGGCGCCGGGGCGTCACCGAACGGCAGCGGCCGCTGTGGCTGCTGATCCCGGGCGGCACGCTGATGACGCTGGTCATCGGGATCCCGCTGCTGCTGGCCTTCTACATCTCGCTGATCGATCTCGACCAGTACACGCTGCGCCGGTGGCTCGAGGCGCCGTTCATCGGGCTGGACAACTTCGCCGAGGCGTTCGAGTCCGGGCTGCTGCACTCGGTCTGGATCAGCGTCTCGTTCTCCGTGATCGCGACCGTGGCGACCGTTCCCCTCGGGGTGGCCGCCGCGGTGGTGACCCAGAACGCGTACCGCGGGCGGGGCTGGGTGCGGGCGGTGTTCCTGATCCCGTACGTGCTGCCGTCGTTCGTGGTGGCCTCGGTGTGGCGCACGATGCTGCAGCCCGACGGGATCGTCAACGCGACGCTGACCCGGGCCGGGGTCGACGGCGGGCTGTGGCTCAGCGGGCCGCGGTCGTACTGGACGCTGATCCTGGTGGAGATCTGGGCCGCCTGGCCGTTCATCTACCTGATGGCGCTGGCCGGGCTGCAGAGCGTGGACAGCGAGGTGCACGAGGCGTCGGCCATCGACGGGGCCGACTGGTGGCCGAAGCTGCGCCGGGTGATCCTGCCGTACGTGCGCGGCCCGGTGCTGCTGGCCTGCCTGCTGGCCACTCTCAACCACATCAACAACTTCACGCTGCCGTACGTGTTGTTCGGCGCACCTGCTCCGGATGACGTCAACGTGATGCCGATGCTGGTCTACGTCACCAGCTTCCAGAGCCTGCGGTTCGGGCTCAGCGCGGCCATGGCGGTCGTGTCGCTGGTGCTGATCGCCATCCCGCTGTTCGTCTATCTGCGTGCGGTCCGGCTGGACGTGCACGAGGAGGGAGGCCGCAAATGAGCACATCCGCGATCGCAACCCCGGGCGGATCCCGGCGGTCCCGCCGCCGGACCCCGGCCGGCGAGGCCCATCGGCTGCTGCCCGGGCCGCTGCTGGCGATCATCACCGTCGGGCTGTGCGTGCTGGTGCTGGTGCCGATCCTCTACATCGTGCTGGCCTCGCTCAACACCGACGTCGGGGTGGCCGAGGGCGAGTTCTGGCCGAGCTCGTTCTCCGGCGAGAGCTACACCAAGATCTGGACCACCGCGGGCCTGTCCACCGGCATCCTCAACAGCCTGCTGGTCTGCGGGCTGGTGGCGGTGGCCTCGGCGCTGCTCGGCACGGTCACCGCGTACGTGCTGGTCCGCTACACCTTCGTCGGCCGGGTCACCATCCTGCGCGGCCTGGTGGGCCTGCAGAGCATCCCCGGCACGCTGATGCTGCTGCCGGTGTTCGTGTTGTTCTCCTCGGCCGGCACCTATTTCGGCGTCACGGTGATCGGCACCCGCTGGGGACTGTTCGTCGCGTACCTGACCTTCGCCCTGCCCTTCTCCACCTGGGTGATGGTCACCTACCTGCGCGGCCTGCCGCGCGAGCTGGAGGAGGCGGGCCGGGTGGACGGCGCGTCCACGCTGACCATCCTGTTCCGGATCATCGTCCCGCTGAGCCTGCCGGCGATCGTGGTGTCGGGGATCTTCGCGTTCCTGCTGGGCTGGAACGACGTGCTGTTCGCGTCGGTGCTCACCCGGCCCGAGACGCAGACCGCCGCGGTCGCGCTGCAGATCTTCGGGACCACCCAGGAGGGCGGCGCGCTGCCGGTGTACTCGCAGATGATGGCGGCGGCGCTGGTCTGCGCGGCCCCGGTCGTGCTGCTTTACCTGCTGTTCCAGCGCTACCTGGTCGGCGGGCTGACCGCCGGCGGGGTCAAGTGACCCCGATGACCACGGCCGCGGTCATCGGGTGCGGGGACGTCTCGGTCGTGCACCTGCAGGCGATCGAGGGCCTGGCGGGGGTCGAGCTGGTCGGCGTCTGCGACACCGACGCGGATCGGGCCGGGGCCGCGGCCCAGCGGTACGGCGTCCCGGCGTTCACCGACCACCGGCAGCTGCTGGAGGCCACCCGCCCCGAGGTCGTCCACGTGTGCACCCCGCACCACCAGCACGTCCAGGTGGCGATCGACTGCCTCGACACCGGCGCGGGCGTCCTGGTGGAGAAGCCGGTCGCGCACACGGTCGCCGAGGCGGACCGGCTGATCGAAGCGGCCGAAGCCCGCCCGGATCTCCGGGCCGGGATCTGCCTGCAGAACAGGTACAACGCTGCCACCCGGGCTGCCCGCGAGCTGCTCGGCTCCGGGCGGCTCGGCGCGGTCCTCGGCGGCTCGGCCAGTGTGCTGTGGCATCGCGACGCGGCGTACTACGCGGCCCGGCCGTGGCGCGGACGCGTCCGCGACAGCGGCGGCGGCGTCCTCATCAACCAGGCGATCCACACCCTCGACCTGCTGGAGTGGCTGCTCGGCGACGTGGTCCGGGTCCGCGGCCACGCCGGGCGGTACGCGCTGGACGGTGTCGTCGACGTGGAGGACACCGCCCACGCGGTGCTCGACCATGCCGGCGGCGCCCGGAGCGTGTTCTTCGCGACCGTCGCCCACGTCACCGACTCGCCGGTGACCATCGAGATCGTCACCGAGCAGGCGGTGCTGACGATCCGGGGCGACCTGACGGTGCGTTACACCGACGGCCGTACCGAAACGGTCGCAGAACGCCGCGCCGGCTCCGCGGGCCGGTCCTACTGGGGAGCCTCGCACGAGCTGCTCATCGCCGACTTCTACCGCACGGCGGCCGGCCCGCAGCCGTTCTGGATCGGACCGCGGGAGGGGGCCAGATCGTTGCGTCTGGTCCACGAGATCTACCGACAGCACGACTGACGCAGGAAAGGACGCGCCCGTGTGGACACTTTCGGGATTCATCGACGAGATCTCACCCGACTTCACCGAGCAGTGCCGGGTGGCGGCCGGCCTGGGGCTGAGGTTCGCCGAGATCCGCAGCGCGTGGCAGGTCAACATCCTCGACCTCGATCCCGCCCGGCTCGGCGTCATGAAGAGCACACTGGCCGCCCATGACCTGCGGGTGTCCAGCATCGGCTCACCGATCGGCAAGATCTTCATCGACGAGGACTTCGCCCCGCATCTGGACCGGATGCGGCACGCCGCCGACGTCGCGCGCTTCTTCGACGCGCCGTACGTGCGGATCTTCTCGTTCTTCCTGCGGCCGGGCGCGGACCCGGCCGCGCACCGCGACGAGGTGATCGACCGGATGCGCGCGCTGGCCCGGGTGGCCGAGGACGCCGACCTGATCCTGCTGCACGAGAACGAGAAGGAGATCTACGGCGACGTGCCGGCCCGGTGCCTGGACGTGGTGCGCTCCGTCGGCTCGCCGCACCTGCGGCTGGCCTGGGACCCGGCCAACTTCGTCCAGGTCGGGGTCCGGCCCTACACCGACGGGTACGCCGTGCTGCGCCCGCACGTCGCGTACATCCAGATCAAGGACGCGCTCGCCGGGGACGGCACCGTGGTCCCGGCCGGCAAGGGCGACGGCGAGCTCGACCGCACCGTCCGCGCGCTGCACCACGACGGCTTCGACGGGTTCTTTTCGCTCGAACCGCACCTGAGCGCCGCGACCGCCACCGGCGGATTCTCCGGCGAGGAGCTGTTCCGCACCGCCTGGCAGGCGTTCACCGACCTGCTCACGACCCAGGGAATCGAGTACACATGAGCAACCCGCGCAGGATCGCCGTGGTGGGCGCCGGTGTCATCGGACGGCACCACGGGCTGGTCATCAGCCAGCTGGCGGACCGGACCGAGCTGGTCGCGGTGGCCGACATCGACACCGGACGGGCCGAGCAGCTCGCCGCCGAACGTGGTGGCCGGCCGTACCCGTCGCTCGCCGCCGCCCTGGCCGCCGAGGAGATCGACGTGGTCGTGGTGTGCACGCCGACCGGGCTGCACGGCGAGGTGGCCGTCGAGGCGCTGCGGGCCGGCAAGCACGTCATCGTCGAGAAGCCGGCCGAGCTCACGGTGGCCCGGACGGACGAGATCATCGAGGCCCGGGACAAGGCCGGCACGCTGGTCACGGTGATCTCGCAGCACCGCTTCGACCCGGCCACCGAGACCACGCTGGCCGCCATCGGCCGGGGCGAGTTCGGCCGGCTGACCTCGGGCATCGCGTCGATCGACTGGTGGCGCGGGCAGAGCTACTACGACTCCGGCGACTGGCGGGGCACCTGGGAACTCGACGGCGGCGGCGCGCTGATGAACCAGGGCGTGCACACGGTGGATCTGCTGGTCGCGGCCCTGGGCCGGCCGGTCGAGGTGTTCGCGTACGCCGGCACGCTGGCCCACGAGCGGATCGAGGTCGAGGACGTCGCAGTCGGCGTCGTGCGCTTCGACAGCGGCGCCCTCGGCGTCCTGCACGCCACCACCGCCGCCTATCCGGGGCTCAGCGCGCGCCTGCAGGTGCACGGCGACCGCGGCTCGGCGGTGATCGACAACGACCAGCTCGCGTTCTTCCACGCCACCGCGGCGGGCCGCGAGCCCGAGGAGAAGCTGATGGGTACGACGCAGAGCACCTCCGTCCCCACCGCGGGCAGCAACCCCGGCAGCCTGTCCGACGCCCACCGCCTGCAGTACCTGAACTTCCTCGGCGCGCTCGACGGCACCGAGCAGCTGCGGGTGGATCTGGAGACCAACCGGCAGTCGATCGGGGTCATCACCGGCGCGTACGAGTCCGCCCGGACCGGAAGGCCGGTGCGCCTGTCGTGACCACGCCACGCATCGCCGCCAATCCCATCCCGTACTGGAGCCGGGCCGGCAAGACGCGGGAGGTGTTCGCCGAGGCTTTCCGGGATTTCCAGGAGATCGGCTTCACCGCCGTCAAGGCCGACGTACCCGACGACATGACCGCGGAGGAGTACCGGGACTGGATCGCCGGGTACGGCCTGGCCCCGTCGCTCAGCCTGTTCAGCTCGCCCTTCGACGAGACGGTCGACATGGCCGCGGAGGTCGAGCGGGCCAAGCGGTTCGCGGCGGCCCAGGTGGCGCTCGGCCTCGACCGTACGATGATCTCGTCGATGGCCGTGCCCGCCCGGATGGCCGAACCGGCCGTCGGCGCCGATCTCGACCCGGGCCGGCTGGCCCGCGCGATCGACAACTGCGGCCGGGTCTGCCGGGTGCTGCGGGCCGAAGGGCTGCGCCCGTTGCACCACTCGCATGTCGGCGGCGTCTTCGAGACCGGGGACGAGATCGTGCGCCTGCTCGACGACCTCGGCCCGGACGTGATCGGCTTCGGGCCGGACACCGGTCACCTCCGGTGGGCCGGTATCGACCCCGCACCGTTCATCCGGCGCTACGCCGACCGCATGGGCGGCATCCACATCAAGGACTGCTTCCCGGACCTGCTGAGTCCGGAGAGCCGCAAGGGGATGAGCTACCACGAAGTGCAGGCCACGAAACGACTGTGGGCCGAGCCTGGGCTGGGCGTGGTCGACTTCGCGGCCGTGCTGGCCGCGATCCCGGCGGACTACGACGGCGACTTCATGATCGAGGTCGACGAGCCCAGCATGGACTCCCGCGCGGAGTCGCACCGCATCTCGTTCGAGTGGGCCCGGGGCCACCTGCCGGCGACCGGTTAGCGCGACCCGGCGATGATCGACCTCGCCGGTGGCACGGCCGGGCCCGGCCCGCCGGTCGTGCCGCGGGCGGGGGAGGTGCTCCGGCGCCGGCGCTGAGTCGTCGACTGACGGACGACCAGGCGGACCGGGAGGACCAGCGGGGTGCCGCTGGGCCGGGTGCCGTGCCACACCGCGATGCAGTTGCGCACCCCGGTGAGGCCCATCCGGTACAGCGGCGCCGCGATCGTGGTCAGCTGCGGGTTGATCAGCTCGTCGTAGACGATGTTGTCGAAGCCCACCACGCTGACGTCGTGCGGGACCATGACACCCAACTTGTGCAGCCCGTTCATGATGCCGATGGCCAGCATGTCGTTGTACGCGAGCACCGCCGTCGCGCCCAGCTCGGCCACCCGCCGCGCCGCGCTCAGCCCGGCCAGCACCGTGGGCTCGTTCGGGCCGATGCGCCGCACCTCGAGCGGCAGCTGGGCCGCCGCCTCCCGCAACGCCCGCCAGCGCACCCCGTCGGCCCAGCTGATCTCCGGGCCGGCCACGTACAGCACCGTGTCGTGGCCGAGGGCGCACAGGTGCTCCACCGCCTGGCGGATCCCGCGCTCGTTGTCGTTCACCACGCAGCTCGCCTCGGGGATGATCCGGTTGAGCAGCACCACCGGCTTCTGCTTGGCCATCATCCGCAGCGCCGAGTCGCTCATCCGGGAACTGGCGATGACGATGCCGTCGACCTGCTCCATCTCCCGCTCGATGGTCTGCCGCTCCACCTCGGGCGACTCGTTGGTGTGCAGCAGGACCAGCTGGTACCCGGCCTCGCGGGCGGCTTCGTACCCGCCCTTGATGATCTCGCCGTAGAACGGGTTGGTGACGTCGGCGATGACCAGCCCGATCGAGCGGTGCGTGGCCCGGCCGCCGGGCTGCTGGCCGTTGAGCGGGCCGGAGCGGTACCCGAGGCGTTCGGCCGCCTGGAAGATCTTCTGGGCGGTCTCGGCGTGCACCCGGCCCGGCCGCGAGTAGGCCCGGGACACGGTGGAGGCGGCCACGCCGGCTTCCCGCGCGACGTCGTAGATCGTCGGGCGTCGCCCCATGCCGCTCATCGTAGGCCGGGTCCGGTCAAAAGACGCCGGTCCGGTATTCACGGCTGTCGTGGTATGCGGCGCCGACGACCAGGCCCGCCGCGGCCGCGGCCGCGGCGGCCTGGTGCAGGACCAGCCGCTCGGGCCGGTCGAGTCGGCGGGCCGCCGCGGCGACGTCGTCGAACTCGGGCATGACCTGGGTGATGACGCCGTCCCGGTGGGCCACCTTCACGGCGACCGTGCCGCCGTCCAGCTCGATGTCGACGAAGGTCCGCGGGACGGCGTAGCGGTGCAGCGCCTGTTCGCGGACGCCCAGCGTGCTGGTGTCGCGGAGCATCCGGTCGCGCAGCACACCGGCGCGCTCCGGCCGGCACAGCACGCTCAGGGTATGCGCGGGACGGCCCTTCTTCATGACGATCGGTACGAGCCACGCGTCGGCGGCACCGTCGGCCAGCAGCCCGGCCAGCACCCCCGGCCACAGCCGCGGGTCGAGGTCGTCGACGTTGGTCTCCAGCAGCATCATCGGCTCGGCGGGCTCCGCGGTCGTCAGCACGCCCACGAGCACGCGGACCACGTTGGCCCGCCCGGGGGTGTCCCGGCCGCCGGCGCCGGCACCGACCTCCTGGACCGCCATGGCCGGCAGGTCCTCGCAGGCGGTCGCGAGCGCCCGGATCACCGCCATCCCGGTCGGGGTGGCCAGCTCGCCGGAACCGCCGGCCCGGACGCGCCAGCCGCGGGCCAGCTGGGCCACGGCCGGCACGGGCACGGGCAGGTCGCCGTGGCCGGACCGGACCCGGCCCGAGCCGACCGCAACCTCACCGGCGGACACGGTCGTGATGCCGAGCTCTGCCAGAGCGGCGCAGACACCGACCACGTCCGCGATGGAGTCCAGCGCGCCCACCTCGTGGAAGTGCACCTCGTCGACCGGTATGCCGTGCACCCGGGCCTCCGCGTCGGCGAGCCGGGCGAACACCGCGCCCGCCCGGTCACGGACCGGGCCGGCCAGGGCGGCATGGGCGAGCAGGTCGCGGATGCCGGGGAAGGTGCGGTGCGGCGGGTCGGCCACCAGGGGCTGCGCGTCGACCTTGAGTGCCCGCAGCCCGGCCCGGGTCACGGTCGTCGCGGTGAGCTGGATGGAGCCGGGGATCACCGCGTCGACCGCCCGCTGGACGGCGGCGAGCCCGGCGCCCGCGTCGACGAGGGCACCGAGCAGCATGTCGCCGGCCACGCCCGCCGACGCGTCGATCCACGCGTGCCGGTCCGGGCTCACGCGTCGTCCGCCGGGGCGGCGATCTGGGCGGCGAGGTGGCCGGCGCCGTACCCGTTGTCGATGTTGACCACCGCGACGCCGGGTGCGCAGGAGTTGAGCATGGCCAGCAGCGGGGCCAGCCCGCCGAAGGCGGCGCCGTAGCCCACGGAGGTCGGCACGGCCACCACCGGCGCGGCGACCAGACCGGCGACCACGCTGGGCAGGGCTCCGTCCATCCCGGCCACCACGACCACGACCCGGGCCCGGCGCAGCAGGTCGAGCTGGCCCAGCACCCGGTGCAGGCCGGCCACGCCGACGTCGACCACCAGCTCGGTACGGCGGCCCAGGTAACGCGCGGTCTGCAGAGCCTCCCGGGCGACCCGCAGGTCGGAAGTGCCGGCCGCGACCACCGCGACGAGCCCGCCGGTGGTCTCCGGGGGCACGGGCGGCCAGGCGACCAGGGCCGCCTCGGTGTCGTGGAGGGCGTCGGGCAGCTCGTGCAGGATCGCCTTGGCGTGCGCCGGGGCGGCCCGGGTGAACAGGGTGACCACGTCGGGGCGCGCGCGTACCGCGGCGGCGATGGCGGCGACCTGCTCCGGGGACTTGCCCTCGCAGTAGACCGCTTCGGGATAGCCGCGCCGCGCGGTGCGGTCGAGATCCAGCCGCGCGAAGCCGGACAGCTCGTCAGACATCGCCGGCCCGGACCAGCGGCAGGGTGAAGGCGCCGGACTGCACGCCGGTCAGGTCGACGGTGACGAAGCGGAAGCCCGCCGCCACGACGGCGTCGCGAATCGCGGTGCGCAGGGGATCGGTGACGGCCCGTGGGAGGTCCTCGGGCGGCAGTTCGACGCGGGCGATGTCGCCGTGGTGGCGTACCCGCAGGTCGGCGAAGCCCAGCCGGCGCAGAGCCGCCTCGGCCCGGTCGATCTGGTGCAGCTTGCCGGGCACGACCTCGGCGAAGTGCGGGATCCGGGACGCGAGGCAGGGTGCGGCCGGTTTGTCCGCGCACGGCAGCCCGAGGTCGCGGGCGATGCCGCGTACCGCTGCCTTGTCGAGCCCGGCGTCCGCGAGCGGCCGCAGCACCCGGTGCTCGACCGCGGCGCGCGAACCCGGGCGGTCCGGCCGGCGGGCGTCGTCGGCGTTCTCGCCGTACGCGACGGCGTCCAGCCGGTGCGCGGCCACGACCTCGTCGGCGATCACGGTGAACAGCTCGTCCTTGCAGTGGAAGCAGCGGTCCGGCCCGTTCGCCCGGTACGCCGCCCGGTCACCCTCGTGGGTGTGCACCTCGACGACGGCGACACCGATGTGGGCGGCGACCCGGTGGGCGGCGGCGCGTTCGTCGGCGGCGAGGCTGGGGGAAACGCCCAGAATCGGCACGACTTGATCGCGGCCCAGCGCCCGGACCGCCAGGGCGAGCAGGACGGACGAGTCCACCCCGCCGGAGAAGGCGACGCCCAGCCGGCCGATCCCGGCGAGCCGGTCGGCGACGGCAGCCGCACCGATCATGGAGTGTCCTTCCGGCGGAGGGAATGTCCGGTCCGCCACCCATTCCATGGGTCCGCGCCGAGCCTTGGCAAGCGATTGCCAGAAGTTGTGGTGCTGCCGGCCGGGGGTCAGCCGCCCTCCGAGGAATGACCGGGGAAGAGGTGGGCGCCGGGATCGATGACCACGGCCGCGTTGTTCACGGCGGTGGCCGCCTCGCCGAAGCCCGTGGCGATGAGCCGGACCTTGCCCGGATAGTCCACGATGTCGCCCGCGGCGAACACCCGCGGCAGGTTGGTCGCCATGGTGCTGCTCACCACGATGTGACGGCGGTCCAGCTCCAGCCCCCAATCCGCGAGCGGGCCGAGATCCGCGGTGAAGCCCAGCGCGGCGACCACGGTGTCGACCGGGATCCGGCTGGTGCCGGCCCGGTCGACCGCGACGTCCGCATGCGTCACCGCCCCGGCGCCGTGCAGGGCCGTGACCTGCGCGTTCACCAGGATGGTCACGGGAAGTTCCTGGACCCGGGCCACCGTGGCGGCGTGCGCCCGGAAGCGGTCACGCCGGTGCACCAGAGTGACCGAACGCGCCACGGAGTGCAGGGCGAGTGCCCAGTCGAAGGCCGAGTCGCCGCCACCGACGATGAGCACGTCCCGCCCGGCGAGGTCGGCCGGTTGCGGCACGAAGTAGACGATCCCCGCACCGGTATACCCCTGGGCGGCGGGCAGCGGACGCGGGGTGAAGCTGCCCAGGCCGCCGGTCACGATGACCGCACCGCAGCCCAGGTCGCTGCCGTCGGCGAGGTGCAGCGCCGGGAGCCCGTCGCGGTACGACAACTTCTCCGCGCGTACCCCCAGCAGATAGTGCGGCGCGAACGGCGCCGCCTGGGCGACCAGATTGGTGACCAGGTCGCGGCCCTTGATCGACGGCAGGCCGGCGACATCGAAGATGTCCTTCTCCGGGTACAGGGCGGTGATCTGCCCGCCCGGTTCCGGCAGCGTGTCGACCACCGCCACGGTGAGCCCGCGGAAGCCCGCGTAGTACGCGGCGAACAGCCCGGTGGGCCCGGCCCCGATGACGGCGACATCGACCTCACGCATACCGGTCCGCCCCTCTCCAGCGCCCGACCGCTCCCCGTGACGGTAACCCCTTGCTCATCCCTTGCGGCCCTGAGTGGCCACGCCTTCGACGAAATAGCGCTGGCACAGGAAGAAAGCGATGATCATGGGTACGGTGGTGAGCACCGCACCGGCCAGCACGACCTCCCACTGCGCCTCGCCGGCCTGGCCGAACTGGTCGAGGATCGACTTCATGCCCCGGGGCATCGTGAACAGGGCGGGATCACGCAGGTAGATGAGCGGCTTGAGCAGGTCGGACCAGCTCGCCCGCAGCTCGAACACGAAGGCGACGATGAGCGCCGGCTTGCACAGCGGCACCGCGATCCGCCAGAACAGCCGCCAGTAGCCGGCTCCGTCCACCCGGGCCGCCTCGAACAGCTCGCGGGGCACGCCGAGGAAGAACTGCCGGATCAGGAAGATGTAGAACGCGCTGCCGAACAGGTTGCTCGCCCAGAGCGGCACCTGCGTGGCGGCCAGGCCCAACTCGTTCCAGATGAGGTAGGTCGGGATCATCGTGACCGCGCCGGGCAGCATCATCGTGCCGATCACCGAGGCGAACAGCAGGTTGCGCCCGGGGAAGCGGAAGTACGCGAAGCCGAACGCCACGATCGCACTCGACACGGTCACCGCGGCGGCCGCCGCCAGCGCGACCACGACGCTGTTGACCATCCAGGTGAACACCGGCGCCGCCGACCAGATGGTGGCGTAGTTCTCCGGCGCCCAGTGCCGCGGGACCAGCACGTTGTCGAAGACCTCCGGCCGCGGTTTCAGCGACGCGCTGACCAGCCAGGCGAACGGGTACACGAAGACCACGGCGGCGGCCGAGAGGGCTGTCCACAGCACCCACCGGTGCCGCTGCCGGCGTCCGGAGTGCCGGGGCGCGCCGGTGTCCACGGGGGCGCGGGCCTGCGGCTCCTGCAGGGCGGTCATGGCCTCACTCGCTCTCGTAGTAGACGAAGCGCCGGCTGAGCCGGACCTGGACCAGCGTGATCAGCACGATGATCAGGAACAGCAGCCAGGCCAGCGCTGACGCGTAGCCCATGTGCAGGAACTGGAACGCCTGCTGGAACAGGTAGATGACGTAGAACAGGGCGGCGTCGTTGCCGTACGTCTGCTGGTTGGCGCTGCCGAAGAAGGCGGTGTAGACCTCGTCGAAGGTCTGCAGCGAGCTGATCGTGTTGATGATCAGCGTGAAGAACAGCGCCCCGCTGATCATCGGCACGGTCACCGCCCGGAACCGGGCCCACGGTGACGCGCCGTCCATCTCGGCCGCTTCGTAGAGGTCGCGCGGCACGTTCTGCAGCGCGGCCAGGTAGATGATCACCGTGCTGCCCAGGCTCCAGGCGCTCATCAGCACGAGGCCGGGCTTGATCCACGGCCCGTCGGAGGTCCAGTCGGGCCCGTTGATCCCGACCCACCCGAGCATCTCGTTGATCAGGCCGATCTGGCCGTTGAACAGCAGCAGGAACAGCACTCCCACGGCCACCTTCGGGGTGATCGTCGGCAGGTAGAAGATCGTCCGGAAGAAGCCGGCCGACCGGCGCCCGGCCCGGGCCAGCAGCATGGCCAGCCCCAGCGCCACGGCCATGGTCAGCGGCACGTGCAGCACGGTGTAGAACATCGTGTTGGCCAGGCTGGTGCGCACCTTCGGATCGGCCAGCAGCATCCGGTAGTTCTCCCCGCCCACGAAGGCGGTGCTGGTCAGCACGTCGTAGTCGGTGAAGGACAGCACCAGGCTGGCGACCATCGGTCCGGCCAGGAACACCAGGAACCCGACGATCCACGGCGACAGGAAGCCGTACGCGGCCCAGGTCTCGCGGCGGCGCACCGTCATCTCAGGAGCCGCTGTTGGCTTTGTCCAGAGCCGCCTGTGCCTGTTGCTGGGCCTGGGCCAGTGCTTCGGCCGGTTGCTGCTCACCGGCGAGCACCCGGTTCACCGCGTCCTGCCAGGCCGCCTTGAACTCCTCACCGGCGGCCAGCGCCGGCTCGGAGAACCCGGCCTCCTGCGTCTGCCGGACTGTCTGCACGGCGGCGTCGAATCCGGCGTGGCCGGTGGGCTTCACGACGTCTCTGAAGATCACCTCATCGGCCCTGATGTTGCCGGTGAACAGGCCGGTGAACGGCGCGCCCTCGGCCTGGCGGGCCGCCGCCCGCGCCTTCGCGGCCGCGATCCAGCTCGCGGTGTCGGTCATCGTCTTGATCCACTTGCAGGCCTGGGCCGGGTGCGCGCTCTTCGCCGGGATGGCCCAGGCATTGCCGGTGATCCAGTCCACCGGCTGCCCGTCGACGCCGCGGAACGGGGCGACGGTCAGCTTCACGTCGGGGGAGCTCTCGCCCAGCACGCTCAGGTAGAAGTCCTCCATCGGGAAGGCCCCGAGCTGATTTGTGGCGAACTGGTTCTTCGCGCCGAAGAAGTCGAAGGAGTCGCGGAAGGACTTGAACGTGGCCCAGCCGCCCTGCGCGTTGATCAATGCGACGGTGAAGGTGAGTGCCTCGACCACCTTCGGATCCGTCAGCTGCGCGGTCCGGCCGTCCGCGCTGACCAGCGAGCCGCCGTTGGCGCGGGCCCACATCGGCAGGAACTCGGGGATCTTCGGGTCGAAGCCGATCCGGGACAGCTTGCCCCCGCGCATCGCGGTGAGCTTCCTGGCGGCGGCGGTCAGGGCCGGCCAGTCGGCGGTGCTGAACGCCGCGGGATCCAGCCCGGTCTCGGCGAAGGCGGTGTCGTTGATCATCAGGACCCGGTTGTTGTAGAACTCCGGCAGGCCGTACAGCGTGCCGCCGAGGGTGGCCTCGGTGACCGCGGCCGGGCGGAACTGTCCCAGGTCGATCTTCTCGCGCTCGACGCAGTCGGTCAGCGGCAGGATCGCCTTCTTGACCGCGTACGTGCCGAGCAGCCGGCGTTCCATGTAGACCAGGTCCGGTGGGCTGCCCGAGGCCACCGCGGACAGGAACTGCTGGGCGCTGAAGCTGCCCTCGGACGCCTTGGCGCTGCTGGGGGCGATCGCGGCGTTGGCCGCGTCGAACCGCGTCTTCGCGACCTCGTCGCCGGTGCCGAAACCCATCATGGTCAGGGTCACCGTGGCGTTGCCGGACTCTTTGCCGGAGCTGCCGACCCCGCCACAGCCGGCCGCCATCGCGACCACGAGGGCGGCGCTCACTGCCGCCCGGATCGATCGGATGAACATCGATGTTCTCCTATCGGCGCACGTTCCCGTAGCCGGAATATAGAATCGCGTCGATTCCTTCGCAATTCGGGACGACCGGGCCCGGCCGGCCGGCCGGGCAGCACGATCAGCGCCACCGCACCGGCGATGACGACGCCGGCCAGGACCGTGCGCCCGCCCAGCGGCTCGTCCAGCAGCCACCAGCCGAGCAGCACCGCCACCACCGGGTTGACGAAGGCCTACGTGCCGGCGATCCGGGCCGGGGCGTTCCGCAGCAGCCACTCGTACGCGCTGTAGGCCAGCAGGCTGCCGAACACGATCAGGTAACCCACCGCCACCAGGGAGACCGTCACCTCCGCGGACAGGTCGATGCGGCCGAACTCGCCACCCAGGCCACCGAGCACGGCCAGGGCCGCGCCGGCACAGATCATCTCCACGGCGCTCGCCAGCAGCGGCTGCTCCGGGTGCGGGGCGTGCCGTCCGTACACCGAGCCGAGGCCCCAGCACATCGCCCCGCCCAGCGCCACCGCGGCGGCGAGCGGGTCGGGCGCGGCCCCGGAGAACGGGTTGACCAGCACACCTACGCCCGCGATCCCGGCGACCAGGCCCACGGCGACGGGCGCGCTGATCCGTTCCCGGTCGACGATCCGGGTGCCCAGCACGATCCAGAGCGGGATCGTGGCCAGCAGCAGGGCCGCCGTACCGGAGGAGATCTCCTGCTCCGCCCACGTCGCCCCGCCGGTGCCCGCGGCCGGCAGCAGCAGGCCCAGCACCAGGCCGGTCCGCCAGTGCGCCCGGGTGGGCCGGTGCCAGCCCCGCTCGGGCCGGCGCCGGCGTCGCCACGCGCACCAGGCGTAGAGCAGCAGCCCGGCGACGAGGAAACGCACCGCACTGAGGGTCAGCGGCGGGAGGTGCTCGACGGCGACCTTCAGGGCCAGATACGTCGAGCCCCAGACGACGTACACGATCGCAAGAGGTCCGAGGAGAGGCATGTCTTCACCGTGCCCCGGACCGGGACGGCAGACTTGCCAGGTATCCCGCAGTTTCTGCCAAGATGGTCAGATGCCGTCGGACGTCGCGGTGGTGGTCGCCGCCCCGGTGCCGGCCTTCGAGCTGGGCATCGTCAGTGAACTGTTCGGACTGCGCCGGCTGGACCCGGAGCTGCCGTCGTACCGCTATGCGATCTGCGCCGAGCAGCGGGCGCCGATGCCCACCTCCACCGGCTTCACGGTCACCCCGACCCACACCCTGCGCCGGCTCGCCACCGCCGACCTGATCATCGTTACCGGCGCCGCCCCGCCGATCCCGCCGCCGACCCCCACCCTGCTCGCAGCGCTGCGCCGGTCCGCCGCCCGCGGCGCCACCGTGGCCGCGGTGTGCACGGGGGCGTTCGTGCTCGGCGAGGCCGGCCTGCTCGACGGGCGCCGCGCCACCACCCACTGGGGGTACGCGGACGAGCTGGCCGCCCGCCACCCCGGCACGACCGTCGACCCGGACAGCATCTATGTGGTCGACGGGCCGATCGCGACCAGCGCCGGGGCGTCCGCCGCGATCGACCTGTGCCTGCACCTGACCCGCACGGACCACGGCGCCGACATCGCCAACCGGGTCGCCCGCGAGCTGGTCGTGCCGGCCCACCGCAGCGGCGGGCAGTCGCAGTTCACCCGTACGCCGGTGACCGCACCGCAGCTGCCCGGCTCGCGCACCCTGGCTGATCTGCTCGACTGGGCCGCGGCCCACCCGGACGCTGATCTGTCGGTGGAGGCGCTGGCCGCCCGGGCTGCGATGTCGCCGCGCACGTTCGCGCGGCACTTCGCGGCTGCCACCGGATCGAGCCCGGCGGCGTGGGTGCGCGCGCAGCGGATCCGCCTGGCCGAACAGATGCTGGAACGCGACGGCGCCACGATCGCGGCTGTGGCGCGGCGGTGCGGGCTCGGCAGTCCGGATACGTTACGGCGGCACTTCCGGGCGGTGCGGGGCGTGAGCCCGGAGCAGTACCGCACGGCGTTCGGCGCGCCCACGCGCTGACGGGCGTCGTTGAGCGTGCGTCCGTGCGCTGACGGGCCTCGTCCGGGGTGTGCCCGCGCGCTGACCTGCGCCAGCGCACTGGCCTCCTGCCGCCTGGCGGGCCTCTGGTCGGGCTGCTATCCACTGCTGTGGAGTCGAAGGCGGATGGGAAGCGACTGGCTGTGTGGCATGGGCGCGGCTCGCACGCGCGGGGGTGCGAGAGCTGGCAACGCTCATCGAGCTCAGATGTCGAGGTCCTCGATGGTCGGCTGGTCCACCAGGTCGGCGACGAGGTCGTAGAGCTCGCCCGGCACCATGCCCCGCAGTTCCTCCAGCGAGTCGGCGACGCGCAGGCTCGACTCGGCCGGCGTGCGGGTGAACGTCTGGTTGGCGCTCCAGTCACCCACCCAGGCGCGCCAGCCGGTGTTCCACTTCTCCGCGTTGGGGCCCACGTTGGTGTAGGCCTCCGAGCGTTCGACGTGGACCACGAACTTCTCGCTGCGGGAGCGGTAGACGCGGAAGGTCTCCGTCCGCTCGTTGGTGGACTGTTCCCACTGGGCCAGGAGCACGCCGGAGAAGCGCTGTTTGCGGCCGAGGCCGGGGCCGACCCGTACGACGATCTCGTCGTACCCCTGCCTGCGGCCCTCCTCGACCTCGACGAAGCGGCGCAGCGCCGCCGTGATGGTCGCCGACAAGGTACCGCCGGCCAGTTCCTGAGCGCGCTGGTAGAGCGGCAGGTCGTCGTCCGCCACGTAGATCGTCTTGTTCGGCATACTCGGATCATACGCATACATGTACGTACACGCAATGGTGACGCTGGTAGGCCCGACGAGGTGAAATCAATCAATGCCGTGACGGGACGTGGGCTCCATCCCTCGCGAAGTCCGGGAGTGCCCGGCTTTCCTCGATCAATATCGCTGGTCGTGGGCCCGCTCCTGCGGTGGCGGGGATGCCGCCGGGCGCGGTCAGGGACGGCGGGTCAGCGTCCGGGTGGGTGAGAATGGCGGTGTTGGAGAGCGTCGGTGCTGGGGTGTCTCGGGAGCGGATTTCATGAAGTTCCTTCTCACGTCGTCGGGCATCGGTAACCCGAGCATCTCCGACGCACTCGTCGACCTGCTGGGCAAGCCGATCGCCGAATCCACGGCCCTGTTCATCCCCACCGGTGTCTACCCCTTCCCCGGCGGGAGTGAGAGGGCGTGGAAGGCGATTCACGGCCAGGCTTCCATCCCGCTGTGCCAGCTGGGTTGGAAGTCCTTGGGGATCTTGGAGCTCACCGCGCTGCCGACCATTCGAGAAGAGAACTGGGTCCCGGCGGTCCGGGAGGCGGATGCCCTCCTGGTCTGGGGCGGCGACGTGCTGTACCTGACCTACTGGCTGCGCCAGTCGGGTCTGGCTGACCTCTTGCCGTCGCTGAGCGACACGGTTTATGTAGGGGTCAGTGCCGGAAGTATCGCGGTCACCCCGTACAACTGTGACGCCGAATTCAACCTTGGTTTCGTCCCTGACGGCAGCGACATGGCGCAGGGCGCCGATCGGGCGCTGGGACTGGTGGATTTCACGCTGTACCCGCACCTCAACCATCCGGACATGGAGGACACCGAGCTGTCCAACATCCAGAAGTGGGCGTCCGGAATCCCGGTCCCCACCTACGCCATCGACGACAACACCGCCATCAAGGTGGTCGATGGGGCTGTTGAGGTCATCTCCGAAGGGGACTGGAAACTCATCAATCCTTGACGGGAGGCCCAAGGCGGAGGATTGCGAGATACGAGGCGTGTCGGCGTAGCAGTCCACTGTCCTCGGGCCGGCGTGTTGCCTCGAACGTCAGATCTCCAGCGGTGATCGTGGCGAGTTCCAACTGAGTGCCGGCGAGGAGAAGGGCCAGGTCCGCCGGGGTGTAGCAGCGGAGACGCTGGCTGATCTTCTCATCCGGACGAGCGGCGTCCCACCAGGTGTCAGTGGCGGTGCACGTTACCGGGTCAAAGGTCACTCGCTCGAAGAGTTCGTGTTCGTACCCCAGATCGGGATTCGGTGTCCTGTGCTCTTCGTCGCCGTCCCACTGAGCCCAGACGAAAGGGTTGAAGACGTCGATCAGCGCTGTTCCGCCTGGTCGCAGCCATTGTGTGGCGATCCGGCGAAGCAGCCTGCGCTGATCGGCGTCGGATCCCACTCCGAAACCGTCCCAGTAGCAGACCACATCGAACTGGCGCGGCAGGTCCACCGAGTAGAAGTCGTCCTTGATGAAGGTCAACGATCCGCCGGGAGCGTCGATCGTGAGCTCTTCGGCGAAGTCGGCGCGATCGCTGATCTCGATCGCGGTGACCGCATGGCCGGCCTGGGCGGTGACGGCAGCTGTACTGCCGTAGCCGGCGCCCAGTTCCAGCACCTGGGCCGGTTCCGTGCCGAGGTGCGCATGGAGCAGCGACAAGCGTTGATGATCGCGCTCGGAGATGCGTGCCTCGGCCGGGCCCCACCAGCTCCCGGTACGCGAATAGAAGTCCTTCACCCACTGCACCCCGCCGATGCAATATCAGTACCTGCGAGGTCCGCAAGCTGTTTTCGCAGTCTCGTCTGCGGGATGACAAATCTTCAGACCTTCATTCCAGCAGGATGCGCTTGCGGAGGAGTCGAAGCCGGCTCGGCCATACATCTGCCAGGCCGCCCTGACCCGCCGGATCGTGCACGCCCGCGCGGACGCCATCCGCCATCTCCGGGTCGCTCGCGCCTACCGCAACCTGTTGTCGGACAACGGTTTTCGGGAGGCGGAGCTTAAGGTGCACACCATGGTGTTCACGGAAGCCTCAACATTGCCGCTACTCGCCGGGCATGCCGCGGCCGCGTGCAACACGGCTGCCATCAGCGATGAAAAGGCCGAGGCGTGGATCGGTGAGCAGGCGCGGCGTGCCGCTGAGGGGCGGTTGATGCTGGCCGTGCCGATGTTCTTGGCCGCCGCCACCCGCTGGTGAGCAAGGTCAGTGGCGGTCGGCTGCCCGCTCCTGACGCTCCGCTCGCGACGGTGTCACCGCGTACCGGCTCAGCGAAAGCAGCGGCAGCGTCAGCACAGCCATCACGACGCCGAGCGCTGCCACGGCGAGCATTGCGCCGCGCAGGCCGGCCACGGACGCCCACATTCCGACGTACACCGGCCCCAGCAGGAACCCGAGATAGGACACCACCGTCACGAGCGAGGTCGCCCGCCCGCGCGAGGACTCGGCCACGTTGCGGGACACGATGCTCATCAGCGTCGGGAACAGTGCGGCGGCCCCGGCAGCAGCCAGGACGAGCCCAGCCAGCGCGACCGGCACGGACGAGGCGCGAGCGACGACCGCCGCGCCCGCGGCTGCCATGAGCGAGCCGAGGACGAGCACAGCACGCGCGTGAGCAGCGTTCAGCGTGCTGGCGGCGAAGCGGGTGATCGCCACGACAGCGGCGAACACCGCGGGGGCCACTGCGCTGAGCCCGGGCCCCGTGGCCAGGACGTCCTCCAAATAGACCGCACCCCAGCTCTGGTGGGCGTTCTCGCCGGCGAAGGCGATCGCGCCGAGCGTACCCACGAGGAGCAGGGGCATGACCGGCATCCGCGGGCCCTCCGCGCCGCCGGTCGGGGCCGGGACCGGGCCTGATTCTCCGGCGGGCAGGGACCGGAGGATGGCCGCACCGACCGCGACGGAGAGCAGCAGCACGGCCGCGAACGGCACCCACGTGGGCGCCCCGAGGGCGTACGCCGCGCCGGTGCCGAGGCTGGATCCGACGACCACGGTGGAGAACACCGCGCCGGCCCGGGTGATGACCGGGCGGCCGGAGCGTTGCTCGGCGCGGCCGCCGACCGAGTTCATCGCGACGTCGGCGGCGCCGCTGGTCATGCCGACGCCGGCGAGCCCGGCGCACAAGCTGACGAGCCCGTCCGCCGTGACGGCTGCGACGAGGCCCGCCGCGCCCAGGGCGATCATCAGCGACGCGGTGCAGCGCAGCCCCCAGCGGTCCAGGGCCCGGCCGGTCAGAAGCATGGCGGGCAGAGCGCCCGCGCTGATGAACAGCAGAGCGGTGCCGAGCTGGGCGTCGTCGAGACCTGCCTGATCCCGTACGCGGGGCACGGCCGAACCCCAGGTCCCCCAGAACGCGCCGAAGATGCCCGAAGCGAGGTAGGCGGCCGTGGTGAGGCGGCGGTGCATCGCGGCGACACGCATTGTGTAACGCTACACAGCTACGATGGCCGGGTGCAAGCGCGCCGGCCCGCCTCGCGTCGGGTGACGATGACGGACGTGGCCCGGGCGGCCGGCGTGTCGCCCATGACCGTGTCGTACACCTACAACCGCCCGCAGCGGGTCTCCGCCGAGACGCGGACCAAGGTGCTGGAGGCGGCTGCGTCGCTCGGGTACGCCGGGCCGGATCCCAGCGCCCGGTCCCTGCGGTACGGCGCCACCCGCACCCTCGGGGTCGTGCTCGGTGAGCACCTCACCTACGCCTTCGACGATCCGCAGGCGGTGCTGTTCCTCGCCGGCATCGCCGAGATCTGCGCCGAGCGCGGGTACGGGCTGCTCATCGTGCCGACCGGCACGGGCGACGACGACCCGGACCGGGTGGTGGCCGCGGCGGTGGACGCCTACGTGGTCTGGGCGACGACGGACGACGACCCCGTGCTGACCGCCGCCTACGGCACCCGCCGCCCGGTGGTCATCCACGGTGGACCGGCCCGGGACGGCCGGACCATGGTCGGCATCGACAACCGCGCGGCGGCCCGCGCGGTGGGAGCCGAGGTCTTCGCGACCGCCCGGCACCCGGCCGTGCTGAGCTTCCCCGTCGACCGGCAGCGACACACCTTCATGCGCGCCGGCCTCGATCCCGCCGAGGTCGCCTATCCGGTCACCCGGGACCGGCTGGCCGGCTACCGCGACGCCGCCGGCGACCTCGGCATCGACTGGTCCCGGGTGCCGGTGGCCGTGTGCCGCACCAACGACGAGGCCGAGGCCCGCGCAGTCATGCGCGGCCTGCTCGCGGCGGCGCCCGACATCGACGCCGTCGCCGCGATGAACGACCCGATGGCGCTGGCCGCCAAGCGGGAAGCGGGGGACCGGGCGCGGATCAGCGGCTGGGACGACTCGGCGCTCGCGGGGGAGCACGGGCTCACCACGGTGGCCCAGTCACTGCGGGAGCAGGGGGCGGCTTGCGCCGCCGCGGCGCTCGGTGATCCGGCCGCGGACTTCCGCGATGCCTGGCGGGTGGTCCGCCGGGCATCGACCGGCGGTTGACCGCGGCGCGGAGGTCGCCGGTTGACCGCGGCGCGGAGGTCGGTTGACCGCGGCGCCTAGGTCGGCGGCTGCTCGCGGACGTGCGATGCCTGCGGGCGGCGGATTGCCGTGATGCTGGGGTGATCCGGTGGGGTCGACCGGCCACGGTTCCGGGGATCCACGACCGCATCCTCGAGCCCAATGTCCGTTTTCTGTGACCCGCCAGACGTTGTCAGATACCCCTAGGGGGTATAACTTCATTCCTGGAGGTGACGACGATGAATGCAGCGGACAGTGAGAGCCGGGCCCGGAGTGCGGTCACGGCAGTCCACGATCACCACTCCGGCGACGACCACGACAGCGGCCACGCCGGTCACGACGACCACGCCGGTCGCAAAGGTCATACCGGCCACGCCGGTCACGAAAGTCATCAGGGGCACGACAAGCACGCCGGGCACGATCCGGAGATGTTCCGGCGCAAGTTCTGGCTGAGCCTCGCGCTCACCCTGCCGATCGTGCTCACCAGCCACATGGTCATGGACTGGTTCGGCTACTCCCTCGACTTCCCCGGGATTCCCCTGGTCGGGCCGGTGCTGGGCACGGTCGTGTTCGGCTACGGCGGGTGGCCGTTCCTGGCCGGCGCCGTCGCCGAGGTCCGGGACCGCGCTCCCGGCATGATGCTGCTCATCTCGATGGCGATCACCGTCGCGTACGCGGCGTCGCTGGCCACCAGCTTCGGGGCGTTCGACCTGGACTTCTGGTGGGAGCTCGCCGCCCTGGTGACCATCATGCTGCTGGGCCACTGGCAGGAGATGAAGGCGATCGGTCAGGCCCAGGGCGCGCTGGCCGCCCTGGCCGCGCTGCTGCCCGATGACGCCGAGCGGATCACCGGCGCCGGTGAGGTCGAGCGGGTGCCGGTCGCCGGCCTGCGGGTGGGCGACACCGTGCTGGTCCGCTCCGGCGCGCGCGTCCCGGCTGACGGCCGCATCGTCGACGGGGCGGCCGAGCTCGACGAGTCCATGATCACCGGGGAGAGTCGCCCGGTCGCCCGGGCGGTCGGCGACCGGGTGGTGGCCGGCACGGTGGCGACGGACTCCGCTTTACGGGTACGGGTCGACGCGATCGGTGAGGACACCGCGCTGGCCGGGATCGGGCGTCTCGTCGCGCAGGCGCAGGCCTCCAACGGTCGCGCCCAGGTGCTCGCCGACCGGTTCGCCGCGATGCTGTTCTATATCGCCACGGCCGCGGCGGCGCTCACGTTCGTGGTGTGGTGGCTGCTCGGGGATGTGGACGGTGCTGTGGTCCGTACCGTGACGGTCCTGGTCATCGCGTGCCCGCACGCGCTCGGCCTGGCCATTCCGCTGGTGATCGCGTTGTCCACGGCCGTGTCGGCCAAGGCCGGCATCCTGGTCAAGGACCGGCTGGCGCTCGAGCGGATGCGCACGGTCGACGCCGTGCTGTTCGACAAGACCGGGACGCTGACCAAGGGCGCCCACACGGTCACGGGCGTCGCCGCGGTGGACGGTGAGACCGAGGACGACGTGCTGCGCTTGGCCGCCGCGGTCGAGGCGGACAGTGAGCATCCCCTGGCCCGGGCGATCGTCGCCGTCGCCGATCAGCGTGGACTGCGCGCGTCCGCCCGGGACTTCCGGTCGCTGACCGGGCGCGGGGTGCGGGCCGTCGTGGACGGCACCGCGTACGCCGTGGGCGGGCCGTCGCTGCTGCGTGAACTGGACGTCGAGGAGCCGGCCGAGTTGCGCCGTACCGCCGCGGAGTGGTCGCGGCGTGGGGCCGCGGTCCTCCATCTGCTGCGGTTGCCCGCGGACGGGGGTCCGCACGTGCTGGGTGCGTTCGCGCTCGAGGACGAGGTGCGCCCCGAGGCGCGCGAGGCCATCGCCGACCTGCGCGCGCAGGGTGTGCGCAAGATCGTCATGATCACCGGGGATGCCCGTCCGGTGGCCGAGGCGGTCGCCGCGGACCTGGGGTTCCGGCCCGGCGTCGACGAGGTCTTCGCCGAGGTGCTGCCGGCCGACAAGGACCACGCGGTCGCGGAGCTGCAGGGCCGGGGCCTGACCGTGGCGATGGTGGGTGACGGCGTCAACGACGCGCCCGCGCTGGCCCGGGCCGACGTCGGCATCGCGATCGGCGCCGGCACCGACGTGGCCATCGAGTCGGCCGGCGTGGTGCTCGCCTCGTCCGACCCGCGCGGGGTCACCGGGGTGATCCGGCTGTCCCGGGCGTCCTACCGCAAGATGATCCAGAATCTGGGCTGGGCCGCCGGCTACAACGTCATCGCGATCCCGCTCGCCGCGGGCGTCCTGGCCTGGGCGGGGTTCACGCTCAGCCCGGCGGTCGGCGCAGTGCTCATGTCCGCGTCCACCATCGTGGTCGCGCTCAACGCGCAGCTGCTGCGGCGGGTACGGCTCACGCCCGGCCGGACGGCGTGACCTGCGATTCGCGGTGCCGGATCCGTCGCCCGTGGCCGGTCAGGCCGCGCGGTTTGTAGATCGACAGCACTGTGGCGATCAGGAGGAGTACGACGGCGGCGGCGCTGTGCAGCACGGGGGACGGGTCGGCCAGGCCGGCGGTCCCGTTGCTGCCCGGGGCCGCCGCCCCGGCCCGGTCGGCCAGGGCGGCGAGGGAGCCCATGTAGAGCAGCAGTACGCCGGTCGCGAAGAGGGTCATCAGTAGCTTGATCAGCACCCAGTAGTGGCGGAACAGGCCCCAGGTGGTGCCGAGCGACTGCACCAGCCCGGTCAGCAGGGAGGCCACGCTGAGCGGGACGAGCACGTACCAGCCCAGCGGCTCCAGCGTCAGGTGGACCGCGCGGACCAGCTCCTCGTCCGCGGTCAGTCCCATCACGCTCAGCGCCAGGGACGTGACCACCGCGCCCAGCCATCCGACGGAACAGGCGACGTGGGCGACGAGCATCAGGCGTCGTACCGCGGGTGACATCGTCACAGCGCGAGCCCGGCCCCCGCGCCGGTGTGCCGGCCCGGATCGTGGCCCGTGACCAGGGCGACGAGCACCAGGACGGCCAGCGCGATCCCGACGACAGCGAACACTTTCACCCAGCGCGGCATCTCGCTCATGACCCCATGACACCATTTTTCGAGACAGCATGTCTACACCCAGGACACTCTGACAACGTCCGGCGGTCCGTATGCTGACGGGGTGCCGAGGCTGTGGGACGACACGATCGACGGGCACCGCAGGACGGTGCACGCGGCGATCCTGGACGCGGCCGCCGCGCTGGCCACCGAGCACGGCCTCGCCTCGGTCACCATGTCGCAGATCGCGAGCAGCGCCGGCATCGGCCGCGCCACGCTGTACAAGTACTTCCCCGACGTCGAGGCGATCCTGGTGGCGTGGCACAAACGCCAGATCGAGCACCACCTGCAGCAGCTCGTCGAGGCCCGGGACGGCACCCCGGATCCGGGCCGGCAGCTCGCCGCGGTCCTCGAGGCCTTCGCGCTCATCTCGCACGAGCACCACGGCAAGGATCTGGCGCTCGCCCTGCACCAGCGGGCCCACGCCGACCGCGCCCATCGGCATCTGCGGGACTTCGTCACCGAGCTGATCAGCCGGGCCGCGGCCGCCGGGGAGGTGCGCGCGGACATCGCCGCCGGCGAGCTGGCCACGTACTGTCTGCATGCTCTGGCCGCAGCCAGTGACCTGCCGTCACGGGCTGCCGTCGGCCGGCTGGTCACGCTCACGCTGGCCGGTCTGCGCCCGGCGTCGTAGCCGGCGACCCGGCGCGCTAACTTGGACCCGTGCCGCGCGATGGAATTGGACAAGCCGGGCGAACCGTCCGGTGGCTCCTGCTCGCCTGCACCCTGTTCGGCCTGGCCGCGATGCACACGATCGGCCACGCCGGTATGCGGCACGACGCGTCGGACCACCACCCGCCCCCGATGGTCGTGGCCATGGCGGGCACGACATCGGCCGAGTCCGCTGCTGACGGTCTCTGTGACGGCGGATGCGCGCACGGCCCGGGATCGGCGCCGCACGGCGGGATGGCCGGCTGGAGCGTCTGCCTCGCCGTGCTCGGTGCCGTCGCCATCCTGATCCTGCTCGCGATGCTGGTGGCGCCGTCGCGCCGGCGGCAACGGCCGGCGTCGGTGGCCGACCCGTGGGCGGCCCTCTCCCGCGGGCCGCCGGTCAGACCGGCCGGACTCGCCCTCGCCGCAGTGTCGGTGCTGCGCATATAGGACCGCGCGTCGCTCACCCGTCCGGGGTGGGCCGCGCCCTGTCCCCGTGCACACTCACCGATACCGGAAGGCCCTGTTGTGTTGAAACATTCTGTGATGCCGCGCCGTGTCCTGCTCGCGGGAGCGACCGCCACCGCGCTGCTGGCGTTGTCCGCCTGCGGCGACGACATGGCGGGTTCCGGCATGGACCACGGCTCGGGTCCGGCCCCCGCCGCGAGCGCTCCGGCCGGTGCCGCGGCGTTCAACGACGCGGACGTGATGTTCGCCCAAATGATGACCGTGCACCACCGGGGGGCCGTCGAGATGGCCGCCCTGGCCGAGACGCGCGCCGCGGACGCCGAGGTGAAGGCCCTGGCCGGCCGGATCAAGGCGGCTCAGCAGCCGGAGATCGACACCATGACCGGCTGGCTCGGCGCCTGGGGCCGCCCGGCCCCGGAGCCGGGCATGTCCATGCCGCAGATGGCGCACGGTGCGATGCCGGGCGCCATGTCGGCCGCCGACATGACGAAGCTGGAGGCTGCCACCGGCACCGCCTTCGACAAGCAGTTCCTCACCATGATGATCGCCCACCACGAGGGCGCCGTCACCATGGGGCAGGACGAGCTCGAGGACGGCTCGAACGCCGGCGCCAAGGCCCTCGCCCAGAAGATCGTCACCGATCAGCAGGCCGAGATCGCCACGATGCGGACGATCCTCGACCGGCTCTAGCGCCGGCGGCGACGGCCGGGCATTCCGTACGGGTGCCCGGCCGTGCCGTTCGTCACCGTCAGGTCTCTTGATACCCTTGGGGGGTATGGGTACGGTGACGGTAGCGGTGGCACAGGGCCGCCCGGTCCCACCGGACCCCGTCGACGAGGAGGCCGTCATGACGACGACGAAGACCTACACCGTGACCGGAATGACCTGCTCGCACTGCGTCGGCTCGGTCAGCGCCGAGGTCGGCCGGCTCCCCGGCGTGAGCGATGTGCGGGTCGACCTCGCCACCGGCGCGGTCACGGTCACCAGCGACCAGCCCGTCGACGACGAGGCGGTCGCCGCGGCCGTCGACGAGGCCGGCTACGAGGTGGCGAAGTAGCAATGGGCACACCACTCAAGCTCGGGTCCTTCGCGCTCGCCCTGGCGGTCGTGTTCTCGGCGGCGTTCGGGCTCGGCAACCTGGCCGGCCCCACCGCGGATGCGGCCACCGACACCGGGACACACGCGGACGCCGGGCATGGCAGCACCACCGCGGAGAGCAGTGCCGGCGAGCACGTGCCCGCCGGGCTGCAGATCACCGAGGACGGCTACCGCCTCCAGCCCGTCTCCCCGGCGCTGGCCGTCGGAAAGCCGCAGCCGTTCGCCTTCCGGATCATCGGACCGACCGGGGAGCCGCTCACCGGCTACACCACGGCCCACGACAAGGACCTGCACCTGATCGTGGTGCGCCGGGACCTGTCCGGCTTCCAGCACGTGCACCCCACCCTCGCCGCGGACGGCACCTGGTCCATCCCGCTGGCGATCCCCGCCCCGGGGCAGTACCGGGTCTTCGCCGACTTCCGGCCCGCCGGGCACGCGCGGGGACTGACGCTGGGCGCGGACGTGCCGGCCCCGGGCGACTACCGGCCCCGGCCCCTGCCCGCGGCGGCCCGGACGGCCACCGTCGACGGTTACACCGTCACTCTCGGCGGTGACCTCGTCCCGGGTGCGTCGTCGAAGCTCACCCTGTCGGTCGCCAAGGGTGGTACGCCGGTGACCGACCTCCAGCCGTACCTCGGCGCGTACGGGCATCTCGTCGCCCTGCGTGACGGCGACCTCGCGTACCTGCACGTGCACCCCGACGGCGCCCCCGGCGACGGCCGGACCGCGGCCGGGCCGCAGGTCACCTTCTACGCTGAAGTTCCGTCGAGCGGCAGCTACCGGCTGTACCTGGACTTCCAGCACGCCGGCACGGTCCGCACCGCCGAGTTCACCGCCGTCGCCGGCACCCCGGCGGCGACACCGACCCCAGCGCCGGTTGCCCCGTCGACGTCCGCCACCGGCGGGCACGACGCCACCGACCACAGCCACGAGTAGGGAGAGCAGCCATGGCATCAGGCGCCGAGCCGCTGCTGACCGCGCCGAACCGGATCGAGCTGTCGATCGGCGGCATGACCTGTGCCTCCTGCGCGTCGCGGATCGAGAAGAAGCTCAACCGCATGGACGGCGTCACCGCCACGGTCAACTACGCCACCGAGAAGGCCGCGGTCACGTTCCCGGACGCCGTCACCGCCGACGACCTGATCGCCACGGTGGAGAAGACGGGCTACACCGCCGAGCTGCCGCCCCCGCCGCGTACGGCGGACGATCCCGCGGAGCAGGCGCAGCCGGCCGACGAACTGCGCGGGCTGCGGACCAGGCTGTGGACCTCGATCGTGCTGAGTGTGCCGGTGATCGCCATGGCGATGATCCCGGCGCTGCAGTTCACGTACTGGCAGTGGCTGTCGCTGACTCTGGCCGCGCCGGTCGTCGTCTACGGCGGGCTGCCGTTCCACCGGGCGGCGTGGACCAACCTGCGGCACGGCGCCGCCACCATGGACACGCTCGTCTCGCTGGGCACCCTGGCGGCGTTCGGCTGGTCGCTGTGGGCGCTGTTCCTCGGCACCGCCGGCGTGCCCGGCATGGTGCACCCGTTCAGCTTCGCCATCACCCGCGGCGACGGCGCCGGCAACATCTATCTCGAGGCCGCCGCCGGGGTCACCACGTTCATCCTCGCCGGCCGCTACTTCGAGGCACGGTCCAAGCGCCGCGCCGGCGCCGCCCTGCGCGCCCTGATGGAGCTCGGCGCCAAGGACGTCGCCGTGCTGCGCAACGGCGTCGAGACCCGCATCCCCGTGGGCGAGCTCGCGGTGGGGGACCGCTTCGTGGTACGGCCGGGGGAGAAGGTCGCCACCGACGGGGTCGTCGAGGACGGCGTCTCGGCGGTCGACGCCAGCATGCTCACCGGGGAATCCGTACCCGTCGAGGTCGGCGTCGGGGCCACGGTGGTCGGCGCGACCGTCAACGCCGGCGGCCGGCTGGTCGTGCGGGCCACCCGCATCGGCGCGGACACCCAGCTCGCGCAGATGGCGACGCTGGTCGAGCAGGCCCAGACCGGCAAGGCCGCGGTCCAGCGCCTGGCCGACCGCATCTCCGGGGTCTTCGTGCCGATCGTCATCGCCCTGGCCACCGCCACGCTGGGCTGGTGGGTGGGCACCGGCGGCGGCTGGACCGCCGCCTTCACCGCCGCGGTGGCCGTGCTGATCATCGCCTGCCCGTGCGCGCTCGGCCTGGCCACGCCGACCGCGCTGCTGGTCGGCACCGGCCGCGGCGCCCAGCTGGGCATCCTGATCAAGGGCCCGGAGGTGCTCGAGTCGACCCGTACGGTGGACACGGTCGTGCTGGACAAGACCGGCACCGTCACCACCGGCCGGATGACGCTGCTCGAGGTGGTCCCCGGCGAGGGCGTGGACACCGACGAGGTGTTGCGCCGGGCCGGGGCCGTCGAAGCCGCATCCGAGCACCCGATCGCCCAGGCCGTGGCCGCCGCCGCCACCGACCGGGTCGGCGTGCTGCCGCCGGTGACCGCTTTCGCCAACCTCGAAGGCCTCGGCGTGCGCGGCACCGTGGACGGCACCGAGGTCCTCGTCGGGCGGCTGCGGCTGCTCCAGCGCGAAGGACTCGACGTGGCGGCCGGTATCGAGCAGGCGGCCGCGGATGCCGAGGCGGCCGGCCGTACCGCGATCGTGGCCGGCTGGGACGGCCGGGCCCGCGCCGTCCTCGCGGTCGCGGACGCCGTCAAACCGACCAGCCGGCAGGCCGTCGCCGCCCTGCGCGCGCTGGGTCTGACACCGGTGCTGCTCACCGGTGACAACACGACCGTCGCCCGGGCGGTGGCCGCCGAGGTCGGCATCACCGAGGTCGTCGCCGAGGTGCTGCCGGCCGGCAAGGTCGACGTGGTCAAGCGGCTCCAGGCCGAGGGCAAGGTCGTCGCGATGGTCGGCGATGGCGTGAACGACGCAGCCGCCCTGGCCCAGGCCGACCTGGGCCTGGCCATGGGTACGGGCACGGACGTGGCCATCGAGGCCTCCGACCTGACCCTGGTCCGCGGGGACCTGATGGCCGCGGTGGACGCGATCCGGCTGTCCCGCCGCACCCTGCGCATCATCAAGAGCAACCTGTTCTGGGCGTTCGCCTACAACGTCGCGGCGCTGCCACTGGCCGCGGCGGGCCTGCTCAACCCGATGATCGCCGGCGCGGCCATGGCGTTCTCGTCGGTGTTCGTGGTGGCCAACAGTCTGCGTCTGCGCCGCTTCACCAGCGCGGTCCGGGCCGCCTGACGACCCGGCCGCGGCGGACGCGGCCTCATCCGGCGGCGTTGCGGGTGAGCTGCTCCGCGCGGCGCAGGCGGCCGTCCGGAGCCAGTTCACCGAACATATGGATGTCGGTGACCACCGTGTGACCCTGGCGCATGACCGCGGTCAGCGTGTACCGGGCGGCGATCCGGTCGGCGCACACCAGGGCCTCGTGGACGTCGACGTGAACCTCGACGGCGTTGCGCCGCGCCGGCCGTACGTGGGCGAGCAGGCGCTCCCGGTCGAGAGGTGTGCCGTCGTTGCGCAGGACGAAGTCGTCGGTGTGGTAGCGGTCGAAGACGGCGGCGGCATCGTCCTCGCCGAACGTGATCTCTCGCGGGTAGCGGGTGAGGTAGGCGGTCAGATCCGCGCCGGGTGTGCTCGGGAAGGGCGTGACCATGGCAGGTCCTCCACTTATCTTAGACACGGATGTCCAAGATAATGGCCGCCGCTAGGCTGGGCAACCATGCCGGAAGCAGTGGTACCGCGCGGCCGTAAGCGTCGTCTCGACGCCGAGCGCAGTCGTGCCGCCGTGCTCGACGCGGCGATCGCCGTGCTGGGACGGCAGGCGGACGCGAGCGTCGAGGACATCGCGGCGGCGGCGGGCGTCGTCCGGCAGACCGTCTACGCGCACTTCCCGTCCCGCGGCGCCCTGCTCGCCGCGGTGGTGGAGCACCTCACCGCGGAGACCACGGCCACGCTCGACACGCTCGACCTGGACACGATGTCCGAGGTCGACGCCCTGCGCCGGTGGCTGGAAGTGAGCTGGAGCATGGTGGAGCGCTACCCGGTGCTGCTCAGCCCGGTCATGGCCACGGCCGGGCCGGGCGCCGACGACGTGGCCCGGCACCGGTCGGTCACCGCGCGGCTCGAGGCACTGATCCGGCGCGGCCGGATGAGCGGCGCCTTCGACACGCGGCTGCCCGAGGCGTGGACCGTCGCCGCGGTAGTCGCGCTCGGGCACGCCGCCGGCCAGGAAGCAGGCGCCGGCCGGATGAGCCCGCGCGACGCCGGCGCGGCATACCGCGACAGTGTGCTGCGCCTGGTTCGCGCCCCCGCGTGACGCCCACTTCGTTCTCTGCCGTGCCTTGACACCCGATACCCCCGGGAGGTACACCTGTTCAGGTCGGCAAGGTACCCCCCGGGGGTAGTACGAGCGAGTAGGTGACTGACATGAGCGCATCGACCAGACCCGATACAACCGCCACGACTGGGCAGCGAGCGGCCCGCGCCGGGCTGTGGGCCCTGCCCGCGTACGCGGTGCTGCTGGGCCTGAGCACCGTGACGCACCAACCGCCGGTCGAGGACTTCGACGCCTACGCCCGCTACGTCACCACGGGAGTTTTCCTCCTCAGCCATCTGGGTGGCAGCGTGCTCGGCGCCGGCCTGGCCGTCGTCGGCGCCGCCGCCGTCACCGCCCTGCTGGTGCCCGGACGGGCCGCCCGCGCCGCGATCGCCGGGCTGGTGCTGACCGTGCTCGCCAACGTGTTCCTGGCCGCGGCGTTCGGCAGTGCCGCCTTCGTCCAGCCGGGCCTCGGCCGGGCCCACCTCGACGGCGTCGCGGGCATGCCGGCCCTCAACGACGACACCGCGTACGGGCCCGCGTTGGTCGCGACCGCCCTGAGTGCCACGTTCCTGCTCATCGTCGCGGCGGCCTTGCTCGGCAGCGCCATCGCCCGGACGAGCCGGCGGCTGCGCTGGTACGGCGTCGGGTACGCCGTACTCATCGCGCTTTTCGCCCTGTCCGGTTTCTTCCTGCAGCCGGTCCAGCCGTGGAGCGGTTTCGCCCTCGCCGCCGTGACCGCGGCCCTGGCTCTGCGGCTACCGAGGATCATCGCCACCGGCGGATGACCGCCCGGCCAACTGGTTGTATCGCCGAACCTGATGGTTGTATTGTCGAACCATGCCAGATGCCGGACCGGCCGACGCGGACGTCAGCTCGGTGCAGGACGCGTTGATGCGGTTCGTCCGCAACTTCGGCCTGCATCAGCCGGACCGCACCCCCTGTGGGCAACCGCTCCCGGTGTCCGAGGCGCACGCCCTGGCGGAGCTGGCCCGCGACGGCCGGCTGCGTCAGGTCGAGCTGGGCCGCCGGCTGCGCCTGCAGAAGAGCACGGTCAGCCGGCTGGTGACCAACCTGACCGCCCGTGGCTGGGTGCGGCGGTCCGGTGCCGACGACGACGGCCGCGGCGTGACGCTCGAGCTCACCGACGCCGGGGTGCAGGCCGCGGCCCGGCAGGCCGAGGCCCGCAGCGACCGCTTCGCCGCCCTGCTGGCCCGGGTCCCCGAGGACCGGCGCGCCACCGTCGTCCAGGCACTGCAGACTCTCGCGGAGGTCACCGATGAGCCGCTCTGACCGTGCCGGCCGGACGGCCGTCGTGTTGATCGCTGTCGCGGCGCTGGCCGCGGGGTGCACGGCCGGGCAGCCGACCCCGCCCTCGGCGGACACGTCACGCCAGGCCGAGGTGGCCGAGCGGGGAGCGTCCGTGATGCCGTTCGATCTGGACCGCACCACCCACAGTTTCACCAAGAACGACACCGGGGGAGTGCAGACCGTCGTCGCCGACGATCCCGCCGACACCGGGCAGATCACGCTGATCCGCCGGCACCTCGGCCGCGAGGCCGAGCTGTTCGCCCGGGGTGACTTCACCGACCCGGCCCGGATCCACGGCGACGACATGCCGGGCCTGGCCACCCTGCGCGCCGCCGCCGGCCGCATCGCCGCGACGTACGCCGACACGGCCGACGGCGCCACGATCACCTACACGACCGCTGACGCCACCCACGTCGCCGCCCTGCACGCCTGGTTCGACGCTCAGGTCGGCGACCACGGCGCGCACGCCACCCCGGGCTGATCACCCGTCCACAGTGGTCAGAAGGTGACTTGCAGGGTCTCCAGCCGGTGGCCGAAGGGTGCGGTCGGCTGCCAGTCCGGGGTCCCGTACGCCGGCCGCAGCTGCGGGCAGCGGTCCAGCACGATCCGCAGGCACTCGTCGGTCTCCATCCGGGCGAGCGCCGCCCCCAGGCAGTAGTACGTGCCCATGCCGAAGCTCAGGTGCCGGTTGCGTTTGCGGGTGATGTCGAAGGTGTCCGGGTCGGGGAAGATCTCCGGGTCGCGGTTGGCCGCCATCAGCGCCAGATAGATGTGCCGGCCGGCCGGTACGGGATGCCCGGCCACCTCGACGGGCTCCCTGGTGACCCGGCCGATCACCCCGGCCGGGCCGTCGCAGCGCAGCATCTCCTCGACCGCGGACGGCATCAGGTCCGGGTTCGCCCGCAGCTGGGCCAGCTGGTCGGGGTGGTCGAACAGCAGGACCAGGCCGTTGGCGATCAGGTTCGCGGTGGTCTCGTGACCGGCGAACAGCAGCAGCACACAGTTCGCCACCGCCTCGTCCTCGGTGACGAGGCCCTCCGCCTCGGCGGCCATGAACATGCTCAGCACGTCCTCGCGCGGAGCACGCCGGCGGTCGGCGGCGATGACGCGCAGATAGTCGTGCATCTCCAGCATGCTGCGCTGGGCCTGGCGCATCTGCTGCAGGTCGCCCTGGCTGAAGATCGGCACGATGTCGCGGGACCACGCCTGCAGCTGCTCGCGGTCGGTGGTCGGCATCCCGAGCAGCTCGGCGATCACGTTGGCCGGCAACGGGTACGCGAGGTCACGGACCACGTCCATCTGTCCCTTGGGGGCGACCGCGTCGAGCAGTTCGTGGGTGAACGCGCGTACCCGCGGCCGCAGCCGGTCGACCATCGCCGGGGTGAAGTAGCGCTTGAGCAGCTGCTGGAACCGGACGTGGTCGGCCGGGACGGTGTGCCCCATCCACATCTCGATGGACCGGCGGATCGGGGCCAGCTCCTCCTGCTCCTCGGGGGTGAGGCGCTGGAGGACCTGGGCCATGTTGGCGCTGTCCATGCGTTTGTCGCGCAGGGCGGCGTTGATGTCCGCGTACCGGGTGAGCAGGTAGGCGTCGAGTTGTGGCAGCCGGGCGAGCGGGCTTTCCGCGCGGACCCGGTGCAGGAAGGCGTTGTGGTCGGCCATCACTTCCGGGGTGAACAGGTTGTAGTCCCGTACCGTTGCGATGTCGTCACTCATGGTCGCGATTCTGGCGGAATGCAGTGATCGTTCTCAATGCCAGAATCGGCATTGTCGGGCAAACGACGGGCGGGGCGACCCGTTGCCGGGGGTCAGCGGGCCGAGAGCAGGTGACTGACCTGCGGCGGGCCGTCGGCGAGGGCCTGGGCCCGTTCCTCCACCGCCCGGTCCGCGCCGGTCAGCCGGCCGCCGTGCTGGCGCAGGTGCTCGTCCCAGCTCGGCACCAGGTACGCCTCGACGAAGCGGTCCGGGTGCTCCCCGTCCTGGAACAGTCCCCAGCGCACTGCTCCGGTCCGCAGCCGGGAACGCCGCACCGCCTCCATCGCCTCGACGAACGCCGCCGCCCGCTCGGCGCTCACCGGGTAGCTGGCGGTGACCAGCACCGGGCCGTCGCGGCTGTCCGGGTCCGTCTCCAGGTGCGGCTCGGGCCAGAACACGGCGGGCTCACGGTTCAGCCCGGTGGTGTCGCGCATCGGCCACCAGCGCAGGGTCGCCACCCCGGCCAGCATCAGAACGGCGGCGGCCAGGTGTGCGGGGACCAGGCCCCCCACGTCCGACAGTGCGCCCCAGACGAGCGCGCCGGCGGCCTGGGCTCCGGCGAAGACCATCTGGTAGACCGCCAGGCCGCGGGCGCGTACCCAGTTCGGCAGGAACAGCTGCATCGCCGCGTTCACGCTGGACAGCACCATGACCCACGCGACGCCGGCCGGCAGCAGTGCCGCCACGATGACGGCCTCGGAGCGGCTCAGCGCGAGGACGGTCAGGACCAGGGCGAACGCCGTACCGGCGAGGAACAGCAGCCGGTTCAGCGACCAGCGGGCCCGTAACTGGGGGAGCAGCACGGCTCCGGCCACCGCGCCGACGCCGACCGCGCCGAGCAGGACGCCGTACCCGCCGGAGCCGAGCCCGAGCCGACGGCTGGCGACCAGCGGGAGCAGCGCCCAGAGGGCGCTGCCGGGGACCAGGAACAGCCCCGCACGCAGCAGGATGCGCCGCACCACCGGGGAATGCCGGACGTAGCGCCCACCGGAGCGCACCGCGGCGGTGAACCGTTCGGGCGCGGTGCCCAGGCCGGCGGCCGGGGGCCGCCAGCGCCACAGCACGAGCGCGAACACCACGAAGGAGAACGTGTTGAGCGCGAACACCACACCGACGCCGGTACGGGCGATCAGCACGCCCGCGACCGCCGGGCCGACCGCGCGGGCCAGGTTCATGCTGATCGCGCCGAGCGCCGAGGCGGAGGCCAGCTGGGGCCGCGGCACCAGCTCGGGGATGACGGCCTGCCAGGCCGGAGCGGTCAGCGCCTGACCGGCACCGAGCGCGAACGTGAGCGTCAGCAGCAGCGTCGGCGGCATGTGCCCGGCGAAGGTCAGCACGGTCAGCAGGGCACCCACCGCGACCAGGAACGCCTGCACGCCGATGAGCAGCCGGCGCCGGTCGAAGGTGTCGGCCAGCGCGCCGGACGGCAGCGCGAGCAGCACGATCGGCAGGGTGCTGGCGGTCTGCACCACCGCGACCAGGGTGTCCGTCCCGGACTGCTCGACCAGCAGCCACTGGGCTCCCACGGTCTGCATCCAGGTGCCGATGTTGCTGGCCAGCAGGGCGAGCCACAGGCTGCGGAAAGCGGCGACGCGCAACGGTGCCCACGCCGACGGCGGCGCGGCCCGGACGGTGGAGGACTGGGCGCTCACCGTACCGGTCTACCCGGGCGTGCCGCCGTCTACCGCCGCACGGGAATCCGGCGCTGGCCACGATGGGGTGACCGGCCTTGGCTCATGCACACGGCGGGCCTTCTAATGTGTGCCGTGATGGAGTTCAGCCGGCGCGCGGGGTGCGTCGTGGCCGGGTTGCTGGTCCTGGGGCTCGTGGCACTGTTCGCCGCGACGGGTCTCGACACGGCCGACAAGATCGCCAGTGCCGTCTGTGCCCTGCTGGCCGTCGTGGCACTGTGCTGGCAGTACGTGGTGCCGGCGCCCCGGTCCGCCGCCGTTCCGCCACCGGTGACCGCTGCCGGTGCGGGCGCTGTCGCGGTCGGCGGTGACAACCACGCGGAGGTGAGCACGAAGTTCTGTGGTCCCGCCCCGCCGCCGTCTTCCGGTGCGAGCGGTCCCGCGTCCGTCGCGATCGGTGGGACGAGCACGGCTGCCATCCGTACCGACGTGCAGCTGTGGCCGTGACGCCGGAGGCGTACGCGGCCGGTCCGGGCGCTGTCAGCGTCGGCGGGGACGTGCACGCGCCGATCACCACCAACGTGTACGGCGGCGACGGCCCGGTGTTCACCGTCGAGACGCCCCCGCCCGAACTGCCCCACGAGCCCGCGGATCTCGCCGCGTTGCGGGAGCAGCCCAGCAAGCTGCTCAACGCGCGCCGCCGGGTGATCCCGTTCAGCGGCCGGACGCGGGAGCTCGCGGACCTGAACGCCTGGCGCCAGAACGGTCCGCGGCTGGCGGCGCAGCTCATCTACGCCGCCGGTGGCGAGGGCAAGACCCGGCTGGCCGCCCGGGCCGCCGAGCACGCCGCCGCGGCGGGATGGGCGGTGGGCTGGGCCCGGCACCGCACCGACACCCCGGGCGGAGGCGCGCCCCTCACCGAGGACGGCCACCGTCCGCTGCTCATCGTCGTGGACTACGCCGAGCGGTGGCCGATGTCGCACCTGCAGTCCCTGCTGGCCCGGTACTCCGGGCACACCGGCCCGCTGCGGGTCCTCCTGCTGGCCCGGTCGCTGAGCTGGTGGTCGGTGGCGGACACGATCTGCGAGCGGCTGGGGATCATCACGGGCGTACCGGTGCCGCTGGAGCCGCTCGCCGGCACCGACGCCGAGCGGCGGGAGCTGTTCGAGGCGGCCTGCCGCCGCTTCGCGGAGATCTACGGGCTGCCGGCGTCCACGGAGTTCGCCGTTCCCGGGGGTCCCGCGGACCGCGCCTACGGCTCGGTGCTGACCGTGCACATGGCGGCGCTCGCCGTCGTCGACGCGGAAGCCCGGGATCGGCGGCCCCCGCTGGGTGCGCGGGATCTGTCGCGGTATCTGCTCAACCGCGAGTGTCACTACTGGAGTGTCCTGCACGGCGAGCACCGGTCCGCCACGGCCGCGCGGGCCGCGTTCATCGCGTCCATCACCGGTGCCGTGCCCCGGCCCGCCGGCGCCGCGCTGCTCGCCCGCAGCGGTCTGCCCGAGGCCGCCGGCACGAGTGCGCAGCAGATCCTCGACGCCCATGCCCGCTGTTATCCGCCCGCGACCGCCGGGACGGTTCTGGAACCGCTGTACCCCGACCGTCTCGCCGAGGACTTCATCGGGCTCACCCTGCGGACCGATCAGCCGGACAGCCTCGCCGACACCTGGTGCGGCAGCGCCCTCGCCGGCGTGTTCGCCCGGGAGGACGGGCAGGTGCCGGGCCACGCGGGCCGGGGACTGATCTTCCTGGCCGCCGCCGCGGCGACGTGGCCGCACGTCGGCGCGGCGCTGCGCACGCTGTTGCACGCCGATCCGTCACTGGCGGTCGACGCCGGAGGACCGGCGTTGCTGGCCATCACCCCGTACGCCGACGCGGCGATCGCCGCGGCCATCAGCCGGCACGTCACCGAGCGCAGCATCGACCTGCACCCGGCGGCGGCGCTGCTCAGCTGCGGCATCCTGCAGGTGTCGCTGCTGCTCAACAGCCGCCGGACCGCGTAACGGTGGCCGAGGACACGGCCCGGACACAGCTGCGTGATCGTCTTGTCGAACCCCTCATCCGACGGGAACGTCGGCGGCGGCGGACCGCGCCCGCGAGACCTGGGCGTCGAGGTCGCGCAACGCCTGGAAGACGGCCTCCGAGAACGTGGGGAACGGCTGGATGACGTCGAGCAGCAGCGGGAGCGGCGTACGCGCACGGATCGCCAGCGTCACCTGCTGCAGCCATTCCCCGGCCTCGGGCCCCAGGGCGTAGGCCCCGGTGATCCGCTCGCCGTTCGACACCAGCGTCAGGAAGCCCGGCTGGGTGTCGTAGGCCCGGGTGTAGGTGGACGTGCGGGGGACACCGGAGAGCGCGATGGTGGCCAGGTAGGGCCCGTCGGCCGCGCCGACCGCCGCCGCCTGCGGGTCGCAGAAGATCACCCGGGGCACGGCCTCGTAGTGCGCCTCCCGGCGCCGGCCGAGGATGTTCGACGCGACGACCCGGCCCTGGTACTCGCCGACGTGGGTGAGCAGCCACAGCCCGGTGACGTCGCCGATCGCCCAGAGGTTGGGCCCGGCGGAGAGCCGGCCGTCGACCGCGATCCCGCGCGGGTCCGGAGTGATGCCGACCGTCTCGAGCCCGATGCCGGCGACCCGGGGCCGCCGGCCGGTCGCCACGAGCAGCCGGTCGCCGCGCACGTGCGAGCCGTCGGCGAATTCCAGGACGTACTCACCGTCGGAGAGGCGGGCGGCGGCCGGGGACTGGCCGAGCCGCAGCTCGATGCCGTCGGCCCGCAGGACCTCCGCCACACCTTCGCCCAGGGCGCGCGGCTCCCGCGGCAGCAGGTGGTCGCCGCGCTGCACGAGCGTGACGGAGCCGCCGAGCCGGGTAACGGCTTGCGCCATCTCGACGCCGATGGCCCCGCCACCGAGCACCAGCAGCCGCTGCGGCACCTCGGTCAGGCCGGTGACCTCGCGGTCCGTCCACACCCCGGGCAGCTCCGCCAGCCCGGGCAGCGGCGGGAAGGCGGGATCGGAACCGGTGGCGACGACGACGTGCCCCGCCGTGTACGTCGTACCGCCGACCTCGACCGCACCCGGCCCGGCCAGCCGGCCCTCGCCGCGCACCACCTCGATCCCGGCCCCGCGCGCCCACGCCACCTGCCCGGCGTCGTCGTAGCCGGACACCATGAAGTCCCGCCAGGCCAGCGCGGCCGGCACGTCGACGGTCCCGGCGACGGCCTCCCGGGCGCCGGGGACGTGGCGGGCCGCCGCCAGCGCCTCCCCGGGCCGCAGCAGGGTCTTGGACGGGATGCAGCCCCAGTAGGAGCACTCGCCGCCCAGCAGCTCCCGCTCCACCATGGCCACCCGCAGGCCACCCGCGGCCAGCGCCGCCGCGCAGTGCTCCCCGGGCGCACCGGCGCCGAGCACGATGACGTCGAAGTCGGTGCTCATCGCGGCGTTCCCTCCAGGGCGGCGGTGGCGTCCCGGTACGCCTCGTCCGCGGTCCGGCCCTGCTGCCGGGCGACGACGAAGGCGGCGTACCAGTCCCACCAGTGATGCTTCGGGGCGGTCGGCTCGTACCGGCCGTGGTTCTTCTCGGCCTCGTGCAGAAGCTCGGCCAGCGTTGCGACGTCCATCTCTGCTCCTCGGTGTCTGTGCGATCCGGCTCGCCGCCGGGCCACCTCACTGTCGCGTGGCCCGGCCCGTGCTCGCGCCCGGGAAACTCACTGGTCCCGGGCCCCCGGTGCTGGTTCTCCGCTCGTGCTCAGACGCGGCCGGGCAGCCGCTGCGTGATCTCCTGCAGCAGCCAGCGGTTGCCGTCCGGGTCGTCGAACGTCGCGTACGAGGCGTACGAGCGGCGCTCGGGGTCGGGACCGGAGGCGCGGCTCGCGGGGTCGGCGACGAAACCGCCGCCCAGGCTGCCGCCGGCGGCATGGAAGATCTCGCTCACCGCCACGCCCTGGGACACGAGCTGCGCGCGGGCCACCTCGATGTCGTCGACCGCGAGCAGGAGCCCGCCGCCGGCGCCCGGACGGGCGGTGGTGACCCCGGTGCCGAGAATGATCGAGGCGTTCGATCCGGGCGGCGTCACCTGCACGGCGTGGTAGCCGCCGCCGGGGTCGATGTCGGCGTCGAGCCGCCATCCCAGGCCCAGGTAGAAGTCCCGGGCGCGGGCGGCGTCGGTGACGGGCAGAACGGCGACCTCGAGCCGGAACGCCACGGTGCTGCCGGTGGAGCCGGTGGTCTGCGATGCGCCGCTGGTGTGGGTGCTGCTGGTCATGATGACCTCCTCGGGCTGTTTGCTGACAGCCCGAAGTCTGCTCCGCGCGCCGTACCCGTCGCGCCCGTGAGATGCCCTGGTCCGGACCCGGGGGTCCGGACGCGTGCCGCAGGTCAGACCGACGGCCGCAGGGCGGTGAACCGTACGCCGGTGGCCTGTTCGGACAGCTCCCACAGGCGGCGGCCGTGCTCCGGGTCGGTGGCCGCCGCGGACAGTCTGCCCGGGGCCGGGTGACCGCGCAGCTCGCCCGCGCCGTCCGGGGCCACGAGCTCACCCGGCTGCGCTGCCGCGTCGGTGGCGGCGAACAGCTGCGGCCAGGCGCCGCGGTCGACCGGCTGGGCCAGCAACGGGTTGCCGATCCGGCCCAGCAGGAACCGCCAGAGCCCGGTGGTGGCGCTGGTCTGCAGGTTCGTGGCGGTGTAGCCGGGGTGGGCGAGGAAGCTACGCACCGGGCTCGCCGCCGCGCTGAGCCGCCGGTGCAGCTCCCGGCCGAAGATCGCGTTGGCCAGCTTGGACGAGTTGTAGGCGCCCATGGGGGAGTAGCGCCGCTCGCCGGCCGGATCGGTGAAGGGCAGCCGGGCCTGCCGGTGGTTGACCGAGGTCACGGTGACCACCCGGGGCCGGCCGCCGGCGGCCAGCAGGTCGAGGAGCAGGCCGGTGAGGGCGAAGTGCCCGAGGTGGTTGGTGGCGAACTGCAGCTCGTGGCCCTGCGGGCTGAGCGTCCGGGGTGGGGCCATCACCCCGGCGTTGTTGATCAGGACATCCAGCCGGCGGTGGTCGGCGTGCATCCGGGCGGCGAAGTCGCGTACCGATCCGAGGTCGGCCAGGTCGACCCGCCGTACCTCCAGCTCCGCGCCGGGCCGGGCCGCCGCGATGCCGGCGGCCGCGCGGTGGCCTTTCTCCTCATCGCGTACGGCGAGCACCACGCGCGCCCCGCAGGCGGCCAGCGCCTGCGCGGTGGCCAGGCCGAGCCCGCTCGTCGCGCCGGTGACGACGAAGGTTCGGCCGGTCTGGTCGGGGATCAGGGCCTCGGTCCAGCCATCAGCAGTCATGCGTCCCACTGTGCTATTCGTGGCACACTGCGTCAAGTTGTGCTCGCTCGGCCATTCAAGGCATGACGTAGCATCGCCCCATGCAATCCCGGGTGAACACCGGCGTGGCCGAACGCAAACGCCAGCTCGTCGCCGACGAACTGCGCGACGCCGCCCTGATGCTGCTGGCCACCCGCGGCTTCGACACGGTGACCGTCGACGACATCGTCACCGAGGCCGGCATGTCGCGGCGCACCTTCAACCGCTACTACGCGTCCAAGGAGGACGTGGTCGTCCGGTTCCTGGCCGACATGGGTGCCGACATCGTGGCCGCGCTCGCCGCCCGGCCGGCCGGCGAGCCGCCGTCGGTCGCGCTGCGCCATGCCGTCTGGGTGCCGCTCGCCGCCTGCACCGACCATCCCGACCACATCGAGCGGGCCCGCAAGGTGGTCCGCCTGGTCCTGGACACCCCCGCCCTGCAGGCCCGCTGGCTGGAACGCCAGACCCAGTGGCGGGCCGGGCTGATCGCCGAGCTGGCCGCCCGTCGCGGCCTGGACCCGGACACCGACCCGTACCCGCGCATCGCGGCCGGGATGGCCCTGGTGGTGTTCGACACCGTGCTGCAGCAGTGGCGGCCGGGCGACGACGAGCAGCGCCTCGCCGAGCTGACCGATCAGGCCTTCGCCGTCGTGGCTCCGGCCCTCGACGCGCCGGCCGGGGCACCCGCACCGCGCTGACCGGGCCGGACCGCCGCTACGGCCGGCGGCGTAGGCGATGAGTCGCCGCTCGACGTACGCGCCGGGCCCGGGGATCCGGCAGCGTGGCAACCTTCGTCCTGGGCCGGCGGTGGCGCCGGCGTACCGGCGCGACCTGGGGTCCGGAGCGCAGGCCCCGGCCGAGATCTCGTCGCTGTTCTTCCCGCCGGCGGTGTCGCTGACCGCCCTGACGGTCGCCACGGTGCTCAGCGTGGTGAAGCCGTGGGGCCGGATCGGCCGGCGCAACCGCCCGCCCCGCCGCTGAGACTTCATCGCCCCACTACGATGGCCCGAATGGATCTCGTGGGCACGCTCCCGCGGGACCCCGACGCCACATTGTCAAGGACGACGGGAGATCGTGGTGAGCACCGACGAGCAGTGGTCAAGTGGCGCAGCCCGCATCGACATGACCAAACCGCACCCGGCGCGACGGTACGACTACTGGCTCGGCGGCAAGGACAACTTCCAGGCCGACCGGGACGCCGCCGAGGCGATCGCCGCAGTGTTCCCGCACATCCGGACGGCCGCCCGGGAGAACCGCGCCTTCATGCAGCGGGCCGTGCGTTTCCTCGCCGCCGAGGCCGGCATCCGGCAGTTCCTCGACATCGGCACCGGGCTGCCCACCGCGAACAACGTGCACGACGTGGCCCAGGGCATCGCCCCGGAGTCCCGCATCGTCTACGTGGACAACGACCCGCTGGTGCTCACCCACGCCCGGGCCCTGTTGACCAGCTCCGAGCAGGGCGCCACCGCCTACATCGACGCCGACGTGCGTGAGCCGGAGAAGATCCTCCGTGACCCGGCCGTCCGCGACACCCTGGACTGGACGAAGCCGGTGGCCCTGCTGCTGGTCGCCGTCCTGCACTTCGTCGAGGACGCCGAGGACCCGTACGGCATCGTGGAGCGGCTGGTCAGCGCCCTGCCCGCGGGCAGCTACCTGGTGCTGTCGCACGCGACGTTCGACCCGCTGGACCCGGAGACGATCGCCGCCATGAACGCGGTGAACGAGAACATCAAGCCGCGCTTCTCCCCGCGGACGCTCAGCGAGGTCTCCCGGTTCTTCGACGGCCTGGACCTGCTGGAGCCCGGAATCGTCTCGGTGTCCGACTGGCGCCCGGAGGGGGACGGGCCCCGGCCGACCCCCGCGGAGGCCACGGGTTACGGCGCGGTGGCGGCGACCCGCCGCTGACCGGCCGCTGCCGATCCGCCCGCCTCGTGAGGCGGGCGGGCGGGATCAGCGGACGCGCTTGCCGACCGCCGACCAGACCCGGCGGCCCAGGGCCGTCCGGCGGATGAAGCGCATCCGCCGGCCGACCTTGCGGATCAGCGACGGCGGCGGCGGTGGCGTCTTCGGCGTCTTCGGCTTCGGCTTCGGCGGCGCGGTCAGCCGGGCGTACGTGGTGGGTGGCGTGCTGCGCACCTCGTCCGGTAGCAGGGCCTGGGTCGCCACCGCCAGGTAGGTGAACTGGCGCAGCGCGGTCGCGTTGCGCTTGCCCGGGTGGGCACCGTCCACACAGTGCTTGAGGGCCGTCCGGATCGCCTGCGGGCGGATCAGCTCGGTGAGCGGTCCGCCGGTGGTGTCCAGCAGGTCGCACATCGTCTTGACACCGTCGCCGTCCCAGATGGCGGTGGCGGTGCTCTGCCCGTGACCGGCGCCCTTGACGAACGGCACGCCCTGCCACTCCGGCACCAGCCGGTCGAGCAGGCCGTGGTGGATCGCCCACCGGCGCTTCTCGGCCGCGGTCAGCGCGAACGACGCAGCCACGACCGCCGGGGACAGGAAGGGCGAGATGACGCCGTGCATGTACGCGGGCGAGAACCAGCGGCGGTCGCGCTCGACCAGGTAGATGTAGTCGCCCAGGGCCTGGCCCTGGATGCCCAGGGTCGCGCCGTGATCGGCGATCGCGCCGATCCGCTCGTGCTCGCGGGCGAGCGCCTCGGGCGCCATCGACCGGGGCGGCGTGCTGCGGGCCAGGTGGTCGATCGCGGTCTGCCGGCCGAGGGCCATGTCCAGGTCGGTGCTCTCGTCCGCCGGATACCAGTACGCGACGATGAGCTCACCGCCGACGCCGCTGATCGAGGCGGGCCGGTACATGGACAGCTGACGGGACGTCGCGGGCCGCTCGATGTAGCTGGACGGGAACTGGAAGTCGTACAGGCTCTGCAGCCGTCGGGTCCGCTCGAGCAGGCCCTCGCTCAGCACGTCGGCCGGCTCGCCGGCCAGGAACACCCGGTGGTCGGGCTTCCATCCCCGGCTCTCCCGGACGATCTCCAACAACCGGGTCGCGGTCTCCCCCTCGGCGGCGAAGTCCGCATTGGTGCTGAAGTTGACCGGTTTGCCCGCGGCCAGGAACGTCGCCGCGATGACCCGGGAGTCCTTGCCGCCGGACAACCCGATGTGGATCTCGTCGTCGTACAGCTCGAAAATGCTGTCGGCGACGGCCAGCATGCCGTCCGCGGCGAGCTGGATGGCGGCCTCGGCACCGCCCTTCTGGGCGGCCACGCCCTCGGCCACGATGTCGTCGGCGGACCGGCGGATCCGCGAGGTCAGCCGCCAGCCGCCGGCGGGGTGCCGCTGCCCGGTGACGTGCTCACCCGGCGACATCAGCCGCACGCCGCGGATCGGCGACAGGTCGCCACCGAACTGGCCGCTGGCCGTGTACGCCAGCCAGCCGTCCAGGTCGGGCTCCCGGCGGCCGTGCAGGAAGTCGGCGACCGGCCCGGGCCGGGTGCAGAAAACGGTGATCCCGCCGGCGCTGCCGGTGAAGACCCGGCCCATGCCCAGCCAGTCCTGCTGGATCGCGAAGCGTTCGCCACCCTCGGTCGCCAGCATCGTGAACGGCGGCACGACGTCGCCGTGCACCTCCTCGCCGGCGAGCAGGCGCCGGGCCAGCCCGATCGCGCCGCCGGTGGTGTCCATGCCGACCGGCAGGCCCATCGACACGGCGGTCACCGGGCCCTCCTCGGCCAGAATCGGCCAGCGGTACGCCCCGGGGGTCGTCGTGTGCAGCACCTCCAGGCCCCAGTCGTCGCCGCCGAAGTGCCGCCGCGCGTACTCGTCGGGAATCAGCGGATCAACCGCGGCCCGCCAGCGCCGCAGGGCAGCGTCGGTCCCGGCGGGATCGCGGCGTTCGGAGAACCAAGCCAGGACGGCGTACACGTGTAAAACTCCCCGTTCACCTGAATAACAGACGATACTCACTGCGGAGTAACCGAATAGACACCTGAGAAACGGTGAGCGTAGGAGCGCGGCGGCGGCCAAGTCAATCGATGCGTCCGGCAGCTCTGCCCGATGATCACGGGGCGGGCGGCTCGGTCGGGGTGATCGATGGCTCTGGCCGGTCGATCGGCGCGGCTGGGGCGGCTCTGGCGGCTGTTGCGGGGTGGGTGGTTCGGGCCGGGGTGGTCGGTGGTCCTGGCCGGTTGATCCGCGTGGCCGGCGGCTTTTTGCTCGATGACCGCGGGGTGGGTGGCTCGGCCCTGGTCGGTCGTTCGGCGCTCACGGCGGCTCTGTTGACGGTTTCGGGGTCGGCGACTCCGCCCGGACGGATGGTGGTCCTGGTCAGGCATGGGGTTGCGCCCATGGGGCACACCGGACCCATGGCGGTGATTCTCCTGACCGGCGCGTCCGGTTCCATCGGGCACATGCTGCGCGAGCGGCTCGGCCACCACGAGCTGCGGCTGACCGACGTGCGGGCCGGCGAGGGCGTCGAGGCGCTGGACGTCACCGACGCGGCGGCGGTCGGGCGGGCCTGCCGGGGCGTCGACGCGGTGGTGCACCTGGGCGGGATCGCTGGTGAGGGGCCGTTCGAGGACGTGCTGGCGGTCAACGTGCGCGGCACCGAGCGGGTGCTGCAGGCGGCGCACGAGGCCGGGGTGCCGCGGGTGGTGCTGGCGTCGAGCAACCACGCGGCCGGGCTGTACGAGCGTGCCGACGCCGGCCCGGAGGGCCTGGCCGACGACGTGCCGCCGCGGCCGGATTCCTACTACGGCTGGAGCAAGGCGGCGATGGAGTCGCTGGGCCGGCTCTACCACGACCGGTACGGCATCCACGTGATCTGCCTACGCATCGGCTCCTGCACCGAGCAGCCCGGCGACCCGCGCGATCTGTCGGTGTGGCTCTCGCCCGACGACGCGGCGCGGCTGGTGGAGGCTTCACTCACGGCGACCGGGTGGCGGCTGGTCTGGGGCGTGTCGGCCAACACCCGCCGCTGGTGGTCGCCCGCGGGTGGCCAGGCGATCGGCTACCAGCCGCAGGACGACGCGGAGCGCTGGGCCGCCACGGTGGGGGAGCCGGACCTGAACCGTCCGGAGCACCGGCTGGTCGGCGGGACGATGCCGGCCAAGCCGCTCGGCAAGCCATGACGAGATGGTCCTGTGGGTGCGTACCCGGCCGGCTAGTGGCAGAGCCCGAGCAGCTGGACGCCGGCGCAGCAGGAGGCGACCAGGGCAACCATCACGGCGAGCGTGGCCCGGGCGACGATCAAACCACCCTTCCGGCCGTTCCAGGTGATCGGTAGCAATTGCTCGGTCACGACCGCGGACAGCCAGGCCAGCAACAGCAGCGGGTAGATCAGATCCCAGTTCTCGTCGGAGAAGACGCTGGCGTTGCCGCTGCCGCCGTAGTTCGAGCAGTCCCGCACGTCGGTGACCGGCTGGAGCGCCACCGTCAGCACGATGAGCAGGGCGCCGCCCACCACCAGCGCCCAGAAGCCGGCCAGGGGAGACCGGCGCTGGGAAAGGCCGGCCCGCTCGCCTTCGAAGAAGAAGATCGTCGGCTCCTACGTCGCGGGATCGAAGGCGTCAGCGAAGCACCTCGGCGCAAACGATCAATCAGCGGCGGTGCCGGTCATTTCCCTACCTCAGTCGGGCGACCAGCGCGCGCAGCCACCGGCGGAAGGACCAAGCGTCGGCGTTCCTACCGGACGTCGGCAGAGGCGGTGGCGGTGTCCACCGGTATCCCGCCTCGGAGATGTGCCGCAGCATCCACACTCGTCCCTGCTCACCCGTGGTGTGCCAGGTGTAGCTCATCGGCCGGGCCCGCATCGCCTGTTCCCGGGGGCCGGCGTGCCGCGCGCGGGCTGCTCGCCACCTGCCTCGCGGGCCCGGTCCCAGGGGTAGATTGTGCGCCCGGTCCGCCAGCACCCGGATCTCCATGAGCACTTCGTCGGCATTCACCGTTCCCGGGTGGCGGCTCGGTTTCCCGGCCAGGGCGCGGATCTCGATCAGAGCCTGATAGGCGAGCAGACCCCCGACCGTGCGGTCGTCGGCCTCCACGCCGGAGACTTCCGGGGTTCGGGACACGCTGCCATCATCGCTTCCCGCCGCCAGGTCAGTTTGAGGTGACGCTTCCTGTGGTCAGGTCGGGTTGAGGTGACGCTCTCCGCGGTGAGGTCGGGTTGAGGTTCATGTTCAGGTGACGGTGATGACGACGTTGCCGGTCTTGTGGCCGCTGTCGACGTACCGGTGCGCCTCGGCGAGCTCGGCCAGTGGGTAGCTGCGGTCCATGATGATCCGGAGCGCGTCCTGCGCGAGCAGGTCGCGCAGCTCGGCCAGCGCCGCGTGCTTGCGCACCGACATGCCGGTGCGGACCCGCGGTCCACCGGTGACCGCGGTACGCAGGGCGAGCACGTTGTTCACCAGCCCCGTCGTGGGCAGGTAGCAGCCCCGAGGTGCCAGCACCGGCCGGCACCGGGCGAACGAGCTCCGCCCCACGGTGTCGAAGACAGCGTCGTACCGCTCGCCGCCGGCGGTGAAGTCCTCGACGGTGTAGTCGAAGACCCGTTCCGCCCCCAGTGACTCGACAAGCTTCACGTTGCGGCCGCTGCACACGGCGTGGACCACGGCACCGGTCCGCCTCGCGAGCTGAACCGCGTACGTGCCGATGCTGCCGGAGCCGCCGATGACCAGGACCCGTTGTCCTGATCGGATCCGGGCCAGTTCGCGCAGGAAGTACCAGGCCGTGGTGAAGCCGTCCACGGTTGCCGCGGCCTGCTGGTAGCTGACGTTCGGTGGCATCCAGGTGAGCGATGCCCGCTCGGACAGGCATTTGTACTCGGCGTTCGCCCCGACGCCGAAGCCGGTGAATCCGAAGACGCGATCGCCGATCTCATAGCGCCGCGCCGCCGGGCCGACAGCCGTGACCTGGCCGGCGAACTCCAGCCCGAGCACCCGGACGCCCTTGCGGGGCCGGCGCGGTCCGAGGATGAGTCTGCCCCAGCGGGGCTCACCCCGGCGCATGCCGCATTCGGCGGAGGTGACCGTGGTCGCGTGCACCTGAACCTGAACCTGGTCGCCGCGGGGCACGGGCGTGGGCAGGTCGACCGGGGTGAGGACTTCGGGCGGACCGTACGCCTGGAACATCACCGCTCGCATGGGCTCATCATGGGGAGGCGCCGCTGTGACCGCGCTGAGGGCGCCGCGCGGTAGCGAGTCGCTGGCGACGGCGCGGCAACGCTAACGGGGCGGGGCAGGACGGGGCAGGGCAGGACGGGGCGTGGCGGGTCAGGGCACGGACAGCTCGGAGGACTGGGTGGCCTCGCGGAGGCGGGCCGCGTCCTGGCTCGGTGGTGCGCCGAACTGGCGGCGGTACTCGCGGCTGAACTGCGACGGGCTGTCGTAGCCGACCTGGTGGCTGACCGCCGTCACGTCGCCCGGGCGGGTGGCCAGCAGCAGCCGGGCCTGCTGGAGCCGGATCTGTTTCTGGAACTGGATCGGGCTCATCGCGGTGACCGCCTGGAAATTGCGGTAGAACGCGGACACGCTCATACCGCTCATCCGCGCCACGTCCTCCACCCGGAACGACTCCCGGTAGTTCTCGCGGATCCACCGGACCGCGCGGGCGACGTGGGCCAGGCTGCTGTCGGCCAGGCCGAGCTGGCGGACGGTGGCACCCTGCTCGCCGGTGATGAGCCGCCACAGGATCTCCCGCTCGATCAACGGGGCCAGCACCGGGATGTCGCGTGGCCGGTCGAGCAGACGCAGCATCCGCACGGCCGCGTCGATGAGCTCGGCCGGCGCGTCGCTGACAGCCATCGCGGACGGTGTGCCGCCGCCCCGGGGAAGGTCGCCGGGCGCGGCGAGCAGCAGCTGGGCGATCGCCGCCGGCTGCAGGACCAGCCCGAAGCCGAGCGCCGGGCGCGCGGTGCTCGCCTCGGTGTAGTGACCGGTGACCGGCAGGTCGACCGACGCGACCAGGTACTGCCCGGCGCGGTACTCGTACACCCGGTCGCCCAGCGCGAGTGTCTTCGCGCCCTGGGCGATGAGGGCCAGGACCATCCCGGACATCGACACCGATGACTCGAACGCCTGCTCGGCCCGGCCGATCAGGACACCGTCGATGGGGGTGGTCCAGTCTTCGCGGGCATGGCGGGCCAGCAGGGTGCGGAGTTCGTCGAGGGGCACGGATCGATTAGAGCATCCCGCCGCGTTCCTCACAAGGAGAGGATCAGGCAAGGGTACGGGAGCATTGCTCTACTGTTCGACCTGCTCACGATGCTGGAATGGATCCATCGACATCGCAGGGAGCTGCCCAAGGCTCCAGGATCGAACAGGTGGGTACAGCATGAAGGTCGCCATCGTCATCGGCGCCAGCTCGGGCATCGGGCAGAGCACAGCCATCCAGCTCGCCAAGCGGGGGACGGACGTCATCCTCACCTACAGCGGCAACGAGGCCGGCGCCCGGGACACCGTCGCCGCCGTCGAGAAGGAGGGTGGCACCGCCGTCGCTCTGCGGCTCGACATCGGCCGTAGCGAGACCTTCCCGGAGTTCCGCGAGCAGGTCGGGGCGGCACTGCGTGACACCTGGCAGCGGGACACGTTCGACTACCTGGTCAACAACGCCGGCTTCGGCGGGATGGCCATGTTCACCGACACCACCGAGGAACTGTTCGACAAGTTCATGCGGGTCCTGCTCAAGGGTCCGTACTTCCTGACCCAGACCCTGCTGCCCCTGCTGGTCGACGGCGGCGCTGTGGTTAACGTGAGCAGCAACTCGGCGCTGCCGACCGGACTGGTGGACGCCGGCTTCTCCGCGTACGCCACGATGAAGGGCGGCCTGAACGTACTGACCCGCTATCTGGCCAAGGAGTTCGCGCCCCGCGGCATCCGGGTCAACGCCGTCTCGCCCGGCCCGACGCGGACCCGGCTCTCCGACTCTTCCGGGGTGGCCGCCTTCGAGGCGTACCCCGAGGTCATCCCCGCGCTCGCGGCCAAGACCGCCCTCGGCCGCATCGGCGAGCCCGACGACATCGCCATGGTGATCGCGACCCTCCTCGGCGAGGACGGCCGCTGGATCACGGCGCAGAACATCGAGGTCTCCGGCGGCTACGACCTCTGACCGCGCCGATCCGCACGGCCTGAGGTGTCGGGATGGCTGTCATGCAGACCGTGGCCCGGATCCGCGTGGGTGCTGGAGCTGCCGTCGAGCGGCTGGTGTGCCATCCCCGCCTTCCGCTGGTCGCCGGCCCGGCCTCCGGGAGCCCGGCGGTGCGCATCTGGGACTGTGCGGGGCAGGACCTGCGGGAGATCGGGATCATCGACCGGGACCGGATGCCCCGGTGGCGTGGCATCCGACCCAGCCCCTGCCGGTGGCGTCCGGCGAGGACGGCGTGACGCAGTGGACCGCCTCGGGAATGTCCTACGTGGAGGTTGTGCCTGCCACCACGGCGTGCCGGTATCTGGCTTTCAGTCCGGACGGCCGAGCGTCGGGGGCGTCACCGTCGTCGAGCAGCACGACCTACGGCTCGGTGTCGTCGGACGTCATCGACCTCGCCGCGGGAACCGTCGCGCCCGCAGTCCAGCTCCGCGGGGTCCGGTCTCTCGGCCGCTGCGGTGAGGTCGGATACAGCCGGACCGTGGTGGGACACCGGAGTCGCCGTGCATCCGGCCGGCGGTTTGAGGCTGACGTTCAGCAGCCATCAGGGCGCGACCCTCGGCCTGTTCGCGCGGGCCGCCGGGACCGCGATGCGGGTGCTCCGCCGGGCGCTGATCCTGGACTGCGACGGCTACGAGACGCCGGTGTTCAGCCCGGACGAGCTGGAAGCAGGACGACCTCGCGACCGTGACCAGCGCGGAGGACACGGACCCGACGTGGCTGCGGATCCGGGCGGCCATGAACGCTGTGCGGTACCAGACGACCTGATCCGACCTGGTCCTGGTTCTGCTGAGTCGGCGACGCGACAGTGCGTTCGGTGAACGGATCCGGGGCCGGCGGTGACGAACAAGGTGACATGGCCACGATCTGAGGAGCCGACACCTTGTACCCGATCCGAAGAGTGAGTCTCATCCTGACGGCCGGCGCCGTGGCGCTGACCGTTGCTGTCCCCTCCATGGCGACCGCGGCCCCGCCACCCGCCGCCGGTACGGGACGACTGGTCCCGCTGCACTCGCTGGGTGGCCCGGGGTCGTTCGCCACCGCGATGAACGAGCGCGGCGACATCATCGGCGCCAGCATCGACGCCGCCGACAACTACCGGGCCGTCGTGTGGTGGCAGGGCCGGCGTACCCCCACCGCTGTGCCCGTCAAGGGCGCCACGGCCGGCGCCGTCAACGACAAGGGGCACATCGCCGGGTCTGTCCCGGGCGGGCTGTTCCTGTGGCGGTCCGGGTCCGTCAGGTATCTGAAGCGACCCGCCGTGGCCTCGTTCGGGGCGACCTTCCTCAACGAGCGTGATCAGGTCGCCGGCACCGCGACCGATCGCAACGACGCCTCCCGCGCCTTCGTGTGGCAGGGCGGACGGATGACGATGCTGGCGACTCCCGCGGGGATGGACAGCCGGGCCGTCGGGATCAACAACCGGGGTCAGGTCATCGGCGTCCTCACCCGGAGCGGGGTATCGACCGAGCGGGCCGTCCTCTGGCAACGCGGCCGGATGACCGAGCTGGGCACGCTCGGCGGCGCCGGCAGCACGCCGACGGCGATCAACGATCGTGGTCAGGTGGCCGGCACCAGCGCGGTCGCCGGGTCAGCCGACGAGCACCCGTTCCTCTGGCAGCGGGGCCGGATGACCGACCTGCTCGCCGGTACGGACGCCACCGCCGGCCGGGTCGCGGACCTCAACGAGGCCGGGATGATGACCGGCGCCGCCACCTTCGGCACCGGTGACTCGCGGCCGGTGCTGTGGCGGGCCGGCCGGATGCTCGACCTCAGCCTGCCGGGCCATGTGGGCGGCGGCGTGGACATCAACGAGCGCGGCGACGTCACGGGTTCCACGTGGCCGGACCCGCAGAGCACCGCGGTGCCGTTCCGCTGGCGCAAGGGGCAGACCACCCTGTTCCCGGAGCCGGTCAGCGACATCGCCATCACCGTCATCGGCATCGACCGGCGCGGAGTCGTCGTGGTGGACCAGGAGACCTCGAACGGGAACTTCGTCCTGCGGTCCGCCTGATCCGGCACACCCACGCCGGGTGCTCAGCGCCCGGCGTGGATCCTGCGCGGAACCGGTCAGGAATCAAGAAGCGGCCGCCACCGCACCGCACATAGCGTGACCGGCGTAGAGATCCCGCCCGCCGGCGCGCCGCGAGTCGGGGTCAGCCACTTCAGGAGGAGGTCCCCATGAACAAGTGGATCCGGCAGTTCCACCGCTGGCTCGCCATCGCCTTCACGGTGACGGTCATCGTCACCTTCGTCGCCCTGGCCCAGGAGGATCCGGTGCTGTGGGTGTCCTATGTGCCACTGCTGCCGCTCGGGCTGCTGCTGTTCTCGGGTCTGTACCTGTTCGCGCTGCCCTACCTCACCAAGCGGCGCACCAAGCGACGCGTCGCCGCCGAGAGCTGAAGGCCGGCCGCGGCAAGCGGCCGTCCGAAGCCGACGCGTAGCCGGTCAGCGACTGGCAGCGTCAGCGAGCGCCCGCTCCACAGGCACCGGCCGCCCAAGATAGAACCCCTGCCCCAGCGGCACACCACACCCAACAAGCGCATCACGTTGCGGCGCAGACTCGATCCCCTCGGCGATGACAGTGCAGCCATACTCCCGCGCGAACTCGACCAGCGACCGGATCGAGGCCCGGCGGGCACCCTCGGCCTCCACCCCGGCCAATGACGCCCGCCCGAGCTTGAGGAAGCCCGGTTTCAGCGCCTCCATCCGGGCCGGCGTGTCGTATCCCGCACCGGCGTCGTCGACCGCGACCGGACACCCGCCGGCAAGTTCGAGAGATCCGCGCCGTCGGCGTCGGTGATCTCCAGGACCAGCGGCCGGGTGCTCTCCGCCAGCAGCGGTTACAGCTCCCGGGGCCGCCGCAGCAGGTCGCCGGAGACGTTGACCGCCAGCCGCGTGTCCTCCGGCAGGGCGGTCGCGGACGCCAGGGCGGCTCGGATCAGCGCCGCGTCGAGGTCGGCTGGAAGACGGTGAAGAAGGTGAACTCCTCGAAGGAGCTCGACCGGGGCTGGGTCACCAGGTCGACCACGGTGTTGCCGACCCCGACGAACGCCACCATCGCGTACGTGGCCAGCACCAGGTTCAGCCCGGCGAAGACCAGGTCGTCCCACTGGCGCAGCTGCACGTCGCGGACCACGGTGTAGGCGCAGAGGGCGATCAGAGCGATCGGGGCGAGCAGGTACGTCGTCGCGGCGATCGTCCGGTTGCGCACTTTGGGCGTCCGTTTGAAGGCGCTCTTCTCGCCGGTGAGCAGCTGCAGGATCGAGGCGAAGCTGCCGGAGAGGTTGACCGGCAGCAGGATCAGGTTGAAGCCGTAGACCCGCAGCACGTCCAGCCGCTTGTACCTGCGCGACTCGGCCGGCCCGACCGCGAAGTCCTGGGCCGTGCCGTACGTGGACGTCACGCTGACGCCGACCTTCGAGTTTCAGGATCCGGCGGTCAATCCGGCGAACGACGTGGCCCTCGCCTTCGTGGTGGCCGACCCGAAGGACGGTTGCGCGCCCAGCTGGGGTGGCGCCTACACCCCGGACGAGGCGGCCGCCTCGCTGGAGCTGGACCGCCGGATCAGCCAGCTGCGCTCCGCCGGCGGCGACATCCTGCTCACACCAACGTCGTCGTGCACTCCAACACCTGCAGCGGCGTGGCCCAGGACGCGCTGGCCTTCTCGTCGGTCTTCGCGGGCCTGCCCGGCAGCGCGGTGGGTATCTCCGGCCGCGACTCCGTGGCGATCCCGGACCGGGCGCCGGTCGTGGACGACCCGGAGACCAGCCCGTACCCGGTCTGGCGGCTCACCGCCCAGTACGTGAGCGGATACAAGGTGGTCTGGCACGGCGTCGTCTACGAGGCGAAGTGGGTCAACCAGGGCTTCGACCCGTCGGCGGCGGGGGACGGGTCCAGCCCCAGCCCGTGGTCGGTGATCGGACCGGTCAGCCCGTCGGAGAAGGCGCCGCGCCCGAGCCCGGCGGTGACCGGGGTGACCGACAAATGGGATCCGGCCGAGGTCTACGCCCGGGGGGACCGGGTGCTGTTCGATGCGCTGCCGCACCAGGCCCGATGGTCGACCACGGGCGGCGCGCCCTCCACCGAATACCCGACCGACCCGGACGACCCGTGGCAACCGCTGTTCACCGTGCCGGGCGAGCCGCCGACGAACTGACGGCATGCCATCCTTCTCTTTCGATGTGGCCGGGGCGTGCCGGCCGCTCCTGGGGGAGGAGCTCGCATGGTCGCGATCCGGGTGGCGAGGCTGTTCGACGGCGAACGGATGCACGACGGCGGAGCCGTGGTGCTCGTGTCCGGCGGCCGGATCGCCGAGGTACGGCTCGGGACGGATGCGGTGCCCGAGGACCTGCCGGTGGTCGAGGCGCCGGACGGCACGCTGCTGCCGGGGCTGATCGACGCGCACGTCCACCTGTGTGCGGACAGCGGACCGGGCGCGCTCGACCGGCTCGCCGACCTGCCCGATGCCGAGGTGTCCGGGGTGATCGAGGCGTCGTTGCGGGCCCAGCTGGCCGCGGGCGTGACCGCGGTCCGGGACCTGGGGGACCGGCGCGGGGCGGTGCCGGCCTGGCGGGCCGCGGCCGGTGCCGGACTGCCCACCGTGGTCGCCTCGGGCGCACCGCTGACCACGGTCGGCGGGCACTGCGGGTCGATGGGCGGCGAGGTCCGCGGGGTGGCGGAGATCCGGACCGCGGTCCGGGACCGGGCCGCCGCGGGCGCCGACGTCGTGAAGATCATGGCCAGCGGTGGCGTGTTCACGCCCGGCACGGACACCACGCGGCCGCAGTTCACCGACGAGGAGCTCACCGCGGCCGTACGGGCGGCCCACGAGCACGGCTTGCCGATCACCGCGCACGCCCACGCGACCTCCGCCGTCCGGCAGGCACTGCGGGCCGGGGTCGACGGCATCGAGCACTGCACCTGCGTGACCGCGACCGGCACCCGGGTCGAGGACGACCTGGCGGCCGCGCTCGCCGAGGCGGGGACCGCGGTCTGTGCCACGCTCGGCTCGGACCCCGCCGTGGTGGTGCCGCCGGCCGTGCTGGCGATGGCCGAGCGCGCGGGTCTGACCCAGGCCGCTCTGCAGGACGGGGCGGCCCGGCTGTACCGGGCCGGGGTGCGCCTCGTGGCCGGCTCGGACGCCGGGATCGGCCCGGCCAAACCGCACGGCATCCTGCCCGCCACCATCGCGGAGTACGTGCACTCCGGCATCGACCCCGCGACCGCCCTGGCCGCTGCTACGTCGGTCGCCGCGCAGGTCTGCGGGCTGGCCGGGCGCGGTCGCATCCGCCGGGGCGAGGACGCCGACCTCGTGCTCGTGGACGGCGACCCGACCCGGGACATCACGACGCTGGCCCGGCCGCGGGCGGTCTACCTCGCCGGTGAGCCGGTTGCCTGAACGGTCTCGGTCACGGGACGGGCGCCGGGCTGATCCGTAGCGCCGCGATGAGGCCGGCATACAGCTCGTCGGTGGCGAGCAGCTCGGAGTGCTTGCCGGCGGCGCGCACCCGGCCGGCGTCGAGCACCACTATGTGGTCGGCGTCCATGACTGTCGAGAGCCGGTGGGCGATGGAGACGACTGCGCCGGTGACCGCGAGGTCGCGTACGCCGGCGGTGACCGCGGCCTCGGTCAGCGCGTCGAGCTGCGCGGTGGCCTCGTCGAGCAGCAGCACAGCGGGCCGCGCGACCAAGGCCCGGGCGATCCCCAAGCGCTGGCGCTCGCCTCCTGACAGCTGTCCGGCCGCGACCTCCGTGTCCAGACCTCGGGGCAGGGAACGCACCTTGTCGGCCAGGCGCACGGTCTCCAGCGCGTCCCACACGCGTGCGTCGTCAGCGTCGGGCGCCGCGTGCACGATGTTCTCCCTGACGGTTCCCGGCACGATCGGCGTGTCCTGCTCGACGTAGCCGATACGGCGGCGCACGGCGTCGGCGGTCCAGGCGTCGTACGGCACCCCGTCGAGGAGCACCCGTCCCTCGGCCGGGTGGAGGAACTTGAGCAGCAGGGACAGCACCGTCGTCTTGCCGGCGCCCGACGGGCCGATGAGCGCGGTGTGACCGCGACGTGGAACCTCGAACGCGGCGCCCGCCAGTGCGGCCGGGCCCTCGGGGCCGTAGCGGAAATGCACGTCGTCGACCACGAGCACGGAGCCCTCGTCGGAGCGCACGCCCACCGGTGCGGCGCTCGCACCGGGAGCGTCGGTCTCCTGCGGCAGTGAGGTGACCTCCTCGATCCGGGCTGCCGCGGCCAGGCCCGACTGCAGCGACGTCACGCTCATCGTCAGCATCATCACCGGCCACGTCAGGCCGAAGACGTAGAGCAGGAACGCGACGAGGGTGGGTACGTCGAGCGCTCCGACGGAGACCCGATAGGCGCCGAAGCCGAGGACCACCAGGACCACGAGGTTGATGGCCACGCCGGTCAGCGTCCACGCCGCGGCTTCGACGCGGACCGCGCGCGTCCCCAGCTGCGCCGCGCGGTCGACGTGGCTCCCCAGCCGGTCCAGCTCCCGTGCCTCGGCGCGGCTGGCCTTGACCGTACGCAGCGCCCGCGCCACGCCGTCCAGACGGCCCCCGAGCCGGCCCAGTTCCTCCTGCACCTGCTGCTGCAGGCGCGCGAGCAACGGCATCAACGCCATCGCGAGGGCCGAGCCGACCACGATGACGGCGGCCGTCGCACCGACCAGAGCCAGGTCGAGGTAGGCCATCAGCACGAGCGTGCCGATCAGGGAGACCGCCCCGTTGACGAGATTGGCCAGGCTGCTCGTCGCAGCCTCGCGGATCAGGGTCGTGTCGGACGTGACCCGGGACACCATCTCGCCGCCGGTGCGGCCCGACATCGCGTCGGACCGGGCGCCCAGCATCCGCCCGAGCATGGCGCGCCGAGCGCCGCGGACGATGCGCTCGGCCATGGTTCCGAGCATCACGGTCTGGACGTAGCCGATGACGGTGCCGACCACGAGCACGCCCATCAGGAGCATGACGGGACCCGTCAGGGAGGCGCCGGTCCCCAGGCGCTCCAGCACCGACCGCGTGACCAGCGGGCTGATGAGCCCGCTCGCCGTCCCGACGAGGCCGAGCGCGGTGGCCACGGCCAGCGCAGCGCGGCGCGGGCGGACGTATCCCGCGAGGAGCCGCCACCGGGGCGTCTCGGAGGATCCTTCGGAAGCCATGATGCGACACTACTGTCCCATTATCGGCCTGCCAAGTTTCTTTTTCGAGCGCTCGGGTCGCGGGAGCATACGCTGCACGTATGCCGTCCTCCTCAGGCCCGGTGGCCGCCGCAGACGTCGTCCTTCCGCCGTCCGACGCAGCAGCGCTCGGGCCGGCGTCCAGCCCGGACACGCCGGTCCGGCGGCGCACCCGGCGCGCTATCGTCGACGCCGCCGTGCACATGTGGGCACGTGACTTCGCCGCCCCGCTGAGTGCCATCGCCGAGCAGGCAGCCGTCAGCCGCAGCACCCTGCACCGCTACTTCCCGGACCGTCCGGCCTTGCTCGACGCCTGCCTCCGTACGGCGCTCGAGGTCTTCGGCGGGGTCAATCCGTGCGACGACGTCCCGCGCGCAGCGCCCGAGCCGCCGGCCCTGGACCAGCTCCTGAGTCAGCTCGAGAGTGTGGTGCGACTCGGCGACTGGGTGCTGTTCCTGTGGACCGACCCATCGCGCTTCTCCGGCCATCCGCTCGCTGACGACCTGGTGGGCGGCGAGGACGACACCACCCTCGCCCTGATCCGCCGCGGCCAGGCGGAGGGATCGCTCGATCCCGAGGCCCCCGCCGACTGGCTGCTGGCGGTCTACTACTCGGTGCTCTACTGCGCCGCGGAGCAGGCCGTGCGGGGGGCCATGCCGGCGCATGAGGCCGGGCGACTCGCGGTCCGAGCGCTTCGCGGCGGCATCACCCCGTCCTGAGCGGGCAGAGACCCGGCCCCGCTCGACGGTCACGACATCGGGTGGCGTGAGGTGGCCGTCGGTTCGAGGTGCATGAGCTCAACGGTCACCCCGGCCTCGTCGAGACGTTCGGCGATCCGCTGCCACCCGGTGTCGGCGCCGAGCCGCTTCTCCGCCCTCGACCACTGCTCCCGGTCGGCGAACACCGCCAGCGCGACCACGTGGTCGCCGTCGCGCACCGGCAGCCGGGGGAAGGTGTTGGGGCTCGGCTCGGTGCGCCACATGGCCACCGGCACACCGAGCGCCTGTTGGAGCACCTCGTGTCCGTGGCCGGTCAGCGCCGGCTCCAGGTAGGTGCCGGCCGGGAGCGACCAGGCCAGAGCAATCACCCACGCCGGGTCGGCGGTCGGTCCCGGGGCTCCGGCGTCCACCGCAGGCCCCGGGCGGTGCGCCGGCTCGGTCGCCCGCAGCAGGAGCACGTCGTCGCTGTCGATCATCGTGGCGTTGGCCGTGTCCCGGTGGGCGTGCCAGACCTGCCCGAGGTAGAAGTCCTCCAGCGCCTGGTGGCGCTGGGGCATGGAGGCGAAGCCACGGAACCACACGAACCGGTCGGGGTCGTCCCGGTCCCGGAACTGGCCGCCCAGCCGCATACCCGACCGCTCCTGGCCGTCGACCAACCACCGCTGGAACACCGCCTGGAGCTCGTCGAACGTGCCCGGCCGCAACGTGTACCGGCGCATCTCGACGACGTCGCAGCCGGCCAGGTCGGCGGGCACTGCAAGCGGCTGACTCGGCATGGCTTCCCCCATCTGTAACAATGTGTGTTACTCATTATGGACCACGAAGGGGAACGCGTCATGGCCGGCAACAGTCGCCTCACCGTGGCCGTGCATGCCCTGTGCTGGCTCGCGCTGGCCCGGCGGCACGGTCACCCCGCGCTGACCAGCGACCAGATCGCCGCGAGCCTGGCCGGCAACCCGGTCGCCGTACGCCGGGCGCTCGGGCCCCTGCGCGACGCCGGCCTGGTCACCGCCGGCCTCGGGCCCGGCGGCGGCTGGTCGCTGGGCCGGCCGGCCGCCGGCATCACGCTGGCCGAGGTGTACGCGTTGGTCGAGCCGGGCGCCGTCTTCGCCCTGCACCCGCACCGGCCGAGCCAGGAGTGCCCGGTCGGCTACGGCATCGGGCCGGTCCTCGAGGAGATCTACGAGGAGGTGGCCCGGGCCGTGGCCGGCGAGCTCTCCCGGCACACGATCGACCACCTGCTGGACACCCTGCTGCGCACGCACCCCCTGCCCACCGAATGGGCGGGGATACCCGGCCTGCCTAGCGATCGTCCCGGCGCGGTGCCAGATGGTCCAGCGGCAACGGCCCCCGGCTCTTGACGGTACGGATCGCGAAAGTGCTCCGGGCGTCGGCGACCGACGGGATGGCCAGGATGCGGTCCAGCAGCAGCCGTTCGTACGCGGCGAGGGTCGGCACCGCCACCTCCACCAGGAAGTCGGAGTGGCCCGAGACGACGTGACACGCCACCACGCCGGGGATGGCCGTCAGGGCCTGCTCGATCCGGGTCGACGTCTCCAGCGAGTGCCGGTCGGCCTTCAGCTCGACGAAGACGGTGAGCTCCAGACCCAGCCGGGCGCGGTCCAGCTCGGCCCGGTAGCCGGCGATGATCCCCTGCTCCTCGAGCGCGCGCAGGCGGCGCAGGCAGGCGGACGGCGACAGCGACACCGCGTCGGCCAGGTCGACGTTGGCGATGCGGCCGTCGTGCTGGAGCCGCTCGAGAATGGCGCGGTCGGTGGCGTCGTACTGAGGCATACGCACATTATGGCGTCACGGCACGGTTCGGCGACACAATCGTGCGCCGAAGACGGTTCCGGGCAGCATCTTTGCCATCGCGTGCGGCTGCGTACGGAACAAAATTGCGGCATGGAACTCAGCGTCTCCCGGGGTGTGGCCCTCTATGTCGGTGCCCTGCTCGGCCCCGGTCTGCTCGTCCTGCCCGGACTGGCCGCGGCCGCCGCCGGCCCGGCATCGATCCTCGCGTGGATCGGCCTGCTGGTCCTTTCCGGCCTGCTCGCCGTGGTCTTCGCCGCCCTGGGCGTGGCCCGGCCGTCGAACGCCGGGGCCGCCGCCTACGTGCGGGCCGGGCTCGGGATCCGGGCCGGCCGCGCCGCTTCCTGGTGCTTCCTCGCCGGCATCATCACCGGAGCACCCGTCGTGTGCCACATGGGCGCCGGTTACCTCGCTGCCTCTCTCGGCGCAGGCCGGGGAGGCACCGCGCTCGCCGGCGCCGCCCTGCTGCTGGTCGTGCTCGCCGTCACGCTGTGCGGGGTCCGAACCTCGACGACGGTGCAGCTCGCCCTGATCGGTGTGCTCCTGGTCGTCGTCATCGTGGCGGTCGCCGGCGCGGTGCCGAGCTCGGCCGCCGGCAACTGGCATCCGTTCGCGCCACACGGGTGGGCGGCCGTCGGATCCGCGGCTGCCCTGCTGATGCTCTCGTTCGTCGGCTGGGAGGCGATCGCGCCGCTGACCGTACGATTCGCCGACCCGCGCCGCCGGCTGCCCCGGGTCATCGGTATCGCGTTCGCGGTGACGACCGTCGTCTACCTCTCGCTCGCCGCCGTCACCATCGCCGCACTCGGCCCGCGCGCCGGCACGGAGGTGCCGCTGGCTGCCCTGCTGTCCCTGGCCTTCGGCTCCGCGGGTTCGGCGGTGGCGGCGGGTGCCGCGATCGCCCTGACCGTCGGCACGACCAACGCCTACTTCACCGGAGGTGCCGCCCTGGCGCGATCGCTGACCGCCCCGGGGCGCCGGAGCGACCGCCTGGCCATGCCGCCGTGGCTGCTGACCGTCATGCTGGCCGCCGAGCTGGTGGCGACCTGGCTGCTCGGCACCGGCAGGGTCCCGGTGTCGGCCATGGTCACCGTGCCGAGCGCCTTCTTCCTCGCCGTCTACCTCGGCTGCACGGTGTCCGGCTGGCGCATCCTCACCGGTACCCCGCGCGCCGTCGCCGCCGTCGCCACGGTGGCCGTCGCCGCCGTCCTGTTCCTCAGCGGATACGCTCTGATCCCGGCTCTGCTGGTGACGGCCGTGACGGCGATGTGGCCGGTCCCAGCCGCCGATCGAGGAAGCCGACGACCGTGCCCGCCAGCGCGGTCCGGTGATCGGACAGCGCGTGACCGGTATCGAAGAGCCGGTGTTCCAGCCGGTCGGGCGGATGCTCCCGGCACCACTGCACCAGCGGGTGATGATGCGTGCCGACCGGCGTGACCGGATCGCGGCCCGTGCCGACGAGCAGCACCGGCCGGTCCGCCAGGCGCGGCGCGAGCCCGCCGCGGCGGCGGTCATCAGCGCGGCGAATCCGCCGAGGCTGTGACCGACCACGGCCACCCGGGAAGGATCCAGCCGGTGGCCCCGGCCATCGCGCCCCCGCGTACGGCGGCCGAGTCCTCGAGCACGTGGCGCCAGGACCAGGAACCGCCGTCCATGGCCTCGCCTACACCTCGTCGCATTCCCACGATGACGAGCCGCCGTGCAGCGCCGGCCGGTCGGCGGCGTACGCGGGAGTGTCGTGATCCTGCTCCAGCACGATCACGAGGGGCTCCGCGGCCTCGGGGCGCTCCGCCGGGCCGGGCCCGGCGACGAACAGCGCGGTCACCGCGGCGAGGGAAACGACTGCGGCACTGAGGGCGGTTCTGATCCGCATGGCACAGCTCCTGACGTCATCCGGCGGTCCCGAGGTGGGCGCGGCCCGTCCGGCAAGGTTAGGTCGAGAATCCGGCGGCTGGGAGGGACTGGTGTCGGAGGTACTGACAGAACCTCCCTAGGATCGGGCCTCCTCCGGTCGCGGCGAGTGCCTCGATCCTCGGCCCCGGCCGGGTGGGAGGACCAGGCAGGCACCCGGCAGCGAACCGGCAAGCCCCGGGCGAGACTGGGGCATGACTTCTTCGTTTCCCGCGCTGGTCGCCCGCACCCAGGGGTTCTCGCTCGGCCGTCCGCGCCGGTTCGTGGTGGCCCCCGACGGTTCCCGGGTGTTGTTCCTGCGCTCGCGCGGTGGCGCCGACCCGGTGGGCGATCTCTGGTCGTACGAGGTGGCGACCGGGACGGAACGCCTGCTGGTGGACGCCACGGCGCTCGGGGCGGCCGACGGGGCACCGCTGACCGAACGCGAGCGCGCCCGGCGGGAACGGGCGCGCGACCGGTCCGCCGGGATCGGTTCGTACGCCACCGACGCCGCCGCCCGCACAGCGGTGTTCACCCTGGCCGGCCGGCTGTACGCGGTCGACGTGACATCCGCCGGGGTCACCGACCTGGGCGCGCGGGAGCCGGCCGCCGAGGCGCGGATCGACCCGGCCGGCCGCACGGTCGCGTACGTGTGCGAGGCCGAACTGCGGGTGGTCGGGCGCGACGGCAAGGACGACCGGCCGCTGGCCGAACCCGACGGCCCCGAGGTGACGTGGGGCCTGCCCGAGCACGAGGCGTCCGAGTCGATGGACCGGTTCGAGGGCTACTGGTGGGCGCCGGACGGCCGCAGCCTGGTCGCGGCACGGGTGGACAACGCCCCGGTGCAGGTCTGGTACGTCGCCGACCCCGGTCGCCCCGAGCAGCCACCGACCGCCCTGCGCTACCCGTCCGCCGGCACGCCGAACGCCGACGTCAGCCTGCACCTGCTCGGTCTCGACGGCAGCCGTACGCCGGTGGTCTGGGACCGTGCCACGTTCGAGTACGTGACCCGGGTGGTCTGGGACGCGACCGGGCTGCTGGTGGTCGTGCAGAACAGGCGCCAGACGGTGATGCGGGTGCTGACCGCCGATCCCGTGACCGGCGCCACCACGGTGCTACGGGAGAACACCGATCCGGAGTGGACGACGATCGTCGCCGGTATTCCCGCGTACACGGCGTCGGGGGTCCTGCTCTGGAGCGTGGACGACGGCGACACCCGGCGGCTCACCGCTGACGGCGTACCGGTGACCCCGCCCGGCCTGCAGCTGGACGAAGTGCTCTCGGTCGACGGCGACACCGTGCTCTTCGCGGCCCGGCAGGAGCCGGCCGAGCGGCACCTGTGGACGTGGTCGCCGTCGGCCGGCCCGGCCCGGATCACCACGACTCCCGGGCTGCACGGCGGGCGCCGGGCCGGCGGGGTGACCGTGGTGGACGCGCAGACGCTCGACGGTGAGGCGGTCACGGTCGACGGTCGTGAGCTGCGCAGTCTCGCGGCCGAGCCGCCGGTCCGCCCGGCGCCGCGGCTGCTGACGCTGGGGGAGCGGGAGCTGCGGACGGCGGTGCTGTTCCCCACCGGGCACGAGCCCGGCACGGCACGGCTGCCGGTGCTCATGGACCCGTACGGTGGCTCCGCCGCGCAGCGGGCCGTCGCCGCCCGGTCCCGGTACTGGGCCGCCCAGTGGTTCGCCGACCAGGGTTTCGCAGTGGTCGTCGCGGACGGCCGGGGCACCCCCGGGCGCGGGCCCCGCTGGGAACGCGCCCGTGCCGGCGACCACGCCGGCCCCCGCCTGCAGGACCAGGTGGACGCGCTGCACGCCGCCGCCGGGCGGTTCCCCGACCTGGATCTGGACCGGGTGGGTATCCGCGGCTGGTCGGCGGGCGGGTACCTGGCGGCCCTGGCGGTGCTGCGCCGCCCCGACGTGTTCCACGCCGCGGTCGCCGGCGCCCCGGTGACCGACCAGCTGCTCTACAGCTCCCACTGGCAGGAGCGCACGCTCGGCCTGCCGGCGGAGAACCCCGAGGGGTACGCGCGCGGCTCGCTGATCGCCGACGCCCCGGATCTGCGCCGTCCCCTGCTGCTCGTGCACGGCATGATCGACGACAATGTGCTGCCGGTGCACACCATGAAGCTGTCCGCGGCCCTGGTGGCGGCGGGCCGTCCGCACACCGTGCTGCCGCTGCCGGGTGTCACCCACATGGGCGTGTCGGTGCCGGGTCTCTGGGAGTACGAGCTGGCCTTCCTGCGGGAGTCCCTCGGCATCGTCCACTGACGTCCGCGCAATGACGGGGAAACATCACGGCCGTATCCCCGTAATCCGGACAGGACCTTGCCCTATCGATGAACGTCTCTCTATCCTCGCCCCAGGTAAGCGCTTACCTGGGGCGAGCCGGCCGGCATGTTCGTCGGTGCCGTGGGGCGCTCCACCGGGCTTCACGAAACCACGGCACACGCGAGAGAAGGTGGGACGACGATGAGACGACGAGTCGCATTGCGGCTGCAGGCGGCCCTGGGTACGGCGGCCGTCGGGGCCGCCATCGCGGTGGCCCTGCCGATGGGCCAGGCGTCGGCGGCGACCGGCGGGGTCACCGGCTACGCGACCCAGAACGGCGGGACCACCGGCGGTGCGGGTGGCCAGACGGTGCGGGCCACCACGGGAACGGCGATCCACGCCGCCCTGTGCGGCCGGGCCGGCAGCAGCACCCCGATCGTCATCGAGGTGCAGGGCACGATCAACCACGGCAACACCACCAAGGTGTCCGGGGCCAGCTGCAACACCGCGGCCGACAAGATCGAGCTCAAGGGGATCAGCAACGTCACGATCGTCGGGGTCGGCGGCGGCGCCGTCTTCGACCAGTTGGGCATCCACATCCGGGACTCCAGCAACATCATCATCCAGAACGTGACGGTGCGGAACGTCAAGAAGTCGGGCTCGCCGACCTCCAACGGCGGTGACGCCATCGGCATGGAGAGCACCGTGCGCAACGTCTGGGTCGATCACGTGACCCTGGAGGCGTCCGGCGGGGAGTCGGAAGGCTTCGACGGCCTGTTCGACATGAAGGACAACACCCAGTACGTGACCCTGTCCTACAGCATCCTGCGCAACTCCGGCCGGGGCGGGCTCATCGGCTCGAGCGAGAGCGACCGCTCCAACAGCTTCATCACGTTCCACCACAACGCGTACCAGAACATCGACTCCCGCGCGCCGCTGCTGCGCGGCGGCGTGGCGCACATCTACAACAACTCGTACGTGAGCCTCATCGAGTCCGGCATCAACTCCCGGGCCGGCGCCCGCGCCAAGGTGGAGAACAACCACTTCCGGAACTCCAAGGACGTCCTCGGCACCTTCTACACCTCCGAGGCCGGCTTCTGGCAGGTCAGCGGCAACATCTTCGACAACGTGACGTGGTCCGCGCCGGGCGGCGAGAACAACCCCGCCGGACCCGACCCGCAGAGCAACACCACCGTGAGCATCCCGTACGCCTACACCCTGGACGGCGCGAGCTGCGTACCGGCGATCGTCAGCCAGACGGCCGGCGCCAACAAGGGTCTGCAGGTCTCCAACGGCAACTGCTCGCCGCAGCAGCCGACCCCGACCACGCCGGGACCGGCCACCCCCACGCCCACCCCGACCACTCCCGCTCCGACGACCCCGGCGCCGACCCAGCCCAGCGGCACGAACCTCAGCATCGGCGCCGGCTCGGACGGCTCCAGCAAAGCCAGTGGTACGGGCTACGGCAACGTCCGCGACGGCGACCTGAGCACCTTCTGGTCCCCGGCCGGCGCGACCGGCTCGATCTCGATCAAGTGGGGATCCGCGACCACGGTGTCCCGGGTCAACATCCGCGAGGCGTCGGGCTCGGCCGGCAGCATCGGCTCGTGGCAGCTCATCAACCATGCCACCGGCGCTGTCCTGGCCTCGGGCAACGGCGCGGGCGTCATCAGCTTCGCCGCGACCTCGCTGACGAAGATCACCTTCAACATCACCGGCTCGACCGGTGCGCCGAGGGTCGCCGAGTTCGAGACGTACGCCGGATAGCACCGCACCGCCGCACAACGACGGGGTCGCCGCAGCCGGCGGCCCCGTTGCGGCGCCTCCAAGGCATCGATGGTGTGCGATGATGGGAGCGCTCCCATACCTGCTCGAGGAGGAACGGTTTGAAGCCCATCGGCCTGCTGACCGCTGTGTCCGCGTTGACCCTCAGCCTGCTCGCCGGCAGCGGTGCCGCCGGCGCGGCGGTTGCCTCCGGCGCCCGTGACTGTGCGCGGCCCGGCGTGCTCTTCTGCGAGAACTTCGACCGGCTGCCCGTCGGCGGCGCCAGCAGCCTCGACTGGGGGATCGACACCCGCAACGGCACGCTGACCGTGGAACGCCGGGGCGCCGGCCGCGGCGGCAAGGTGCTGCACGTCCGTACGGTCGACAACGGGCGCGCCTTCCTGCGGGTGGACGATCTGGCCGTACCCCCGGGCGGTTTCTACGGCCGGATGCGGCTGCGCGTCGACGCGTTCCCCACGGCGCCCGACTGGGCGCACTTCACCCTGGTCGAGGCGACCGGCCCGGGCAGCGCGGAGATCGTGCGCCCGGTCGGCGGCCAGTACGTCCCCACCGTGGACCGGAACCTGTGGGGCATCGGCGCGGACGGCGGACCCACCGGCGACTGGACCGCCTGGACGGAATCGGCCCCGGCCGTCGCGGACACCTGGCAGTGCGTGGAATGGCGCCTCGACCCGGCGACGAACACGGTGACCACCTGGATCGGCGACGACATCACCCTGACCGCCGACGAGGACTCGCACGGCGGCAACCAGGTCCCGTTCGTCCTGCCCGCCGTCGACACGGTGAAGATCGGCTGGCAGCTCTACCAGGGCGGCACCACCCCGGCCGGCTTCGACCTGTGGATCGACGACATCGCCCTCTCCTCCCAGCGACTGGGCTGCTGACGATCCTCCGGTTCAGCGGTCGACAGTCGAATCGGTGATGGCCCGGTGCGCGGCCACGGTCTCGGGATGCTCGGAACCGAGGACGCGCACCAGGTCCGCCACCAGCGCCTGCGTCACCGCCACCGCCACCGCCTGCGCCGGCCAACGCCGCGAGAATCACTCGTACGGCTCAGGGATGCAGCCGGTCGAGCACGTACGCGGCGTCGCGGCCGACTCCGCGCAGGGTCGCGGAGGCGAAGCTGCGCTGCTTCTCCAGGCCCACATAACCCAGCCCCGGCACCACCGTGGACACCCCGCCCCGGTGCAGGGGCCTTCCGCCGGCGGTGAGCGCGGCGGCGGGCCGGAGATAGCCGAGGTCGGGGCGGTAGCCGGTGGCCAGGATGACCGTGTCGATGTGCTCGGCGGGGTGTCCGGGCCAGTGGGCGACATCCTGGTCGAGGCGGGTGAACAGGGGCCGCCGGTCGGGGCGGCCGGCACGGATCGCGGCGCGGTAGCGGCCGTCGTCGATGACCGGGATCAGGCGGCCGATCAGGCCGGGCGCCCAGCCCGCGGTGTCGAGGCCGGTGGTGGCCAGCCACCAGTGGAAGTCGCGGCCGAGGATCCGCTGGGACTGCCAGCGCAGCGGGGCGCGGGTGGCGATGGTGACGCGGGCGACGGTGGCGAGCTCGGCGGCGATCTGCACCGCCGAGTTGCCGGCACCGACCACGACGACGCGGTGACCGGTGAAGGGTTCCGGCCGGCGGTACTCGCTCGAGTGCAGGACCGTACCGGTGAAGGTGTCCAGGCCCGGCAGGGCGGGCCGGTACGGCCGGCCGAATTCGCCGGTGGCCGCGACGACGGCTCGGGCCGTCACGGCCGGGCCGCGGTCCGTGCCGACGGCGAAGTGGCCGCCGGCCGTGGTCACCGAGGTGACCCGGCGCCCGAACTCGACCGGTGTGTCCAGGCGGGCGGTGTAGGCGCCGAGGTAGGCGATCACCTCGTCGCGGGCCGGGTAGTGGTCGGGGTCGCCGGGGAACGGCAGGCCCGGCAGGGCGGAATGGCGGGCGGGGGAGAACAGCGTGAGGCTGTCGTAGTAGTGCTGCCAGGAGCCGCCCGGCTGGTCCGCCGCGTCGAGCACGACCGCTCGCAGGCCGCGCGCCGTGGCGACGTGCGCGGCGGCCAGCCCGGCCTGGCCGCCACCGATGATGGCTACGTCCGTGTCTGTCATGCTCCAAAAGTATCGTCATATCGTTGAATGACGAAATGAATGCGTGGGAGACTGGACGTGATGACCACGACACAGGCGCTGGACGAGGCGACCCAGGGCTTCCTGAAGGCCCTGGCCAGCGAGACCCGCCAGCAGATGCTGCTGCTGTTCGCCGGCGATGCCGAGCTCACGGTGGGGGAGATCGCCACCCGCTCCGGGCTGAGCCAGTCGACGACTTCCGAGCAACTGGCGCTGCTGCGCCGCGGCGGTCTGGTGACCTCGCGCCGCGACGGCAAGCTGGTCCGCTACCGGGTCGATCCCGAGGCCATGGGGGTACGGCTGCAGCAGCTCCAGGCGTACCTGACGGTGTGCTGCCCGCCCGCCTCCCTCGCACCGACCGGGGAAACCGGCCCGCCCCGTTGACGCCCCGCGCGGCTGCGTGGTCAGATCGGCGGACCGGAGTATTCCTCGCGTTCCGCCGACCCCTTCGGAGGCCGACGTGTCCCCGCGCCGTATCTGGGCCCTCGCATCCGGACTCCTGCTCGTCGCGGCGCTCGCCGCGATCCCCGCACCCGCTTCGGCCGCGTTGCCGACGGCGGCGGTCGCGCTGGGCGACAGCTTCATCAGCGGGGAGGGCGCCGGCGCGTACGAGCCGGTGGTGGACGTCAACGGCGCCAGTCGCGGGTTCCCGGGATGGTCCGCGCCCAACACCGACGCCTACTTCTGCCACCGTTCCGCCCGGGCGTCGCTGCACCGGGCCGACCTCGCCGGCATCCAGGCCCGGATCAACCTGGCCTGCTCGGGCGCTCAGCCACAGGACCTCGCCCAGCCGTCACAGGACCGGCCGCGCGGACGCGCCGTGGCGGCGCAGCTCGACCAGTTGCGGGCGGTCGCGGGCGCGTACGACATCGATCTGGTCCTGATCGGGCTCGGCTCCAACAACAGCCGGTTCACCTTCGGCGACGCCGCCTCCGAGTGCGCCAACCGGTTCATCGCCGACGCGTGGACGGGCTGGTGGGAGTTGTGGGCGTACATCAACGGCCCGGTCGAGCAGGAGCCGTGCACGGCCGACGATCTGGCCACGGCAGCGCAGGTCACCGCCGCGGTGGCGGAGACCAAGGCGGCGGTACGGGAGCTGCTGACGACCCTGGACGCGGTCGACGCCGACGGCCGGCACCGGGTCGTCTTCCAGGACTACACCAACCCGCTGCCCACGGACGTCGTCCCGGCCCTGTACACCGAGGACGACCGCGCCGACGACCGGGACAAGTTCCGCGCGCTGGGGGCGGAACGGTACCGGGCCGGCTGTCCTGTGCACCGCGCCAGCCTGCCCGCCGGGCACGCCTTCTCCGCGGCGCTGGGCAGCCTGGTGTCGGCCGTGCACGCCGACATGTCCGCCGAGTTCCCCGCGGCCGACCTGGTTCACCTGAACGTGCAGCGGGCGTTCGACGGCGCGCGGCTGTGCGAGTCCGGCGCCGACCCGGCCGCCGCCCTGGCCACCCCGATCCGGCTGCAGGACGGCCCGACCGGGGTCTTCCTGACCGACCTCGCGGGGTACGACAAGATCGCCGTGCAACGCATCGCCAGCTCCTGCGTCACCTACTTCCAGACCTGTCAGGAGTCCTGGCATCCCAACGCGAACGGCCACGCCGTCCTGGGCCACTGCCTGACCGGTGCGGCCGCGGCCACCGCCCGCACGGTGACCTGCACGCGCTCCCCGGACGGGCAGATCACCGTTCGGTGAGGCGGGCGTGCTCGCCCAGCACCGGCATGTCGTGCACCCGCGTGCCGGCCTGCCACGGCCACCGGTGGTACCGGTCCGGCCACACGATCTGCAGCGCCCGCACCGTCCGGCCGGCGTAGAACTGCGCGGCGACCGGTAGGTGCCGCTCCGGCTCGGTCACCGCGACGAACGTGACCGGGTGCCCCTCCAGCACGTCGTCGGCCTCGCGGCCCGCGTCGACCGTCCGGCGCCCGGCGATGAGATCGGCGGCCAGGGCGCGCAGAGCCGGGCGCGTGAGGTCCGGCGGCAGCCCGAACAGGATCAGCTCGGGATGGCCGTGGCCGGTCAGGCCGACCGTGTACCAGCACGTCTCCAGGGCCGTCGGCTGCGGCTCGAACTGCAGGTAGACCCCGGCCTGCTCGATGGCCGCGGCGATCGCGCGCAGCGAGGCGTCGGGTGGTCCGGCCGTCATCGCCAACCGCCTTCCATGTGCGTCGCCTGCGGCGTACCCGGACGACGAAGAGATTACCGACCCGTTCGGGTGCGGGAGCGTCCCGTGCGTTTATGCCGTAAACGTGCGGGCAGTTCAGCGGCACCGCGGTGCCGGAGGTCGCGGGCAGACGACGCTCATGGAGGCACTGTGGCTACCCACTTGGACACGATGAGCGACGACCAGCTCCGGGAACGGGCCCGCGGGGCCGGCGTGCTCGGCGCCGCGGACCTGTCCCGCGATGAGCTGATCGCCACCCTGGACGACGGGGCGATGACCCGCTCGGAGGAGCGGCTGGTCGTCGGGGCCGACGTCGTGGAGATCGGGCGGGCCCGGCTGCGCAAGCACGTGGTCACCGAGGACGTGCAGATCACCGTCACGATCCGCCGCGAGGAGCTGCGCCTGGAGCGCGAGCCCGTCCCGGCCCACGCGCAGTCCCTGGTGGCGGACCCGGACGTGTTCGGCACCGACGAGGACTTCCTGACGCCCGACGGCGGCACCATCTTCGAGGTCACCCTGCACGAGGAGCGCCCGGTCGTCACCACCGAGATCGTGCCGGTCGAGCGGGTCCGCCTGCGCAAGGTGGTCCACACCGACCAGCAGACCGTCTCGGGCGAGGTGCGCAAGGAACGGATCGAGGTCCAGGTGCCGGGTCAGCCGCCGGCGACCGTGGACTGAGCCGGGAAGCGGATCACCCGGTCGTCGGTGGCCGCCGGGGAGCCCCGGCCGTCGCGGTTGCTGGTGGTGATCCACAGCGAGCCGTCGGGTGCCCGTTCGGCGGTCCGCAGGCGGCCGTACTGGCCCTGCAGCAACGCGGTCGGGGTGCCGGCGCCGCCGTTGCCGTCCAGCGGGACCGACCAGAGCCGCTGACCGCGCAGCGCGGCGACGTAGAGGGTGCCGTCGTCGATCGTGGCGCCGCTGGGTGAGGCCTCGGCGGTGGTCCAGACGACGATCGGGTTCCGGAAGCGGGTGTCCGAGCTGCGGCCCTCGACGGTGGGCCAGCCGTAGTTGGCGCCGGACACGATCTGGTTGACCTCGTCCCAGGTGTTCTGGCCGAACTCCGAGGCGTACAGGCGGCCCTGGGCGTCCCAGGCGAGGCCCTGCACGTTGCGGTGACCCAGGCTGTAGACGAGCGAGCCGGGGAACGGGTTGCCCTCGGCGGGCACACCGCCGTCGGGTCGCATCCGCAGGATCTTGCCGTTGAGGCTCTGTTGGTTCTGCGCGCTGGCGGTGGTGCCGGCGTCGCCGACGCCCGCGTACAGCATGCCGTCGGGCCCGAACGCGATCCGGCCGCCGTCGTGGATGTTGGCCTTGGCCAGCCCGCTGAGGATCACTTCCTGGTCCTGCGGCGCGTCCAGCCGCAGGCGCGCGATGCGGTTGTCCGAGGCCGAGGTGAAGTAGACGTAGACGAAGCCGTCCTCGGCGTACGTCGGCGACACGGCCAGGCCGAGCAGACCGGCCTCACCGGCCGCGGCGACCCCGCTGACCGTGGCGACGACCGCCGGTGCGCTGCCCGGGCGCAGTTGCAGGATGCGGGCGCTGTTGCGCTCCGCGACCAGGGCGCTGCCGTCCGGCAGGAAGCCCAGGCCCCAGGGCACCGTGAGACCTGTCGCGACGACCTCGGGGTCGGCGAGGTCGGGGGCGAGCAGGACGTCCGGGCGAGCCTGCGAGTGTGCTTCGGCGGCCTGCGTGACGGCGATCGTGCCGACACCGAGTATCAGGGTGCTGACCAGGGCGAGCTTGCGGCGCATGACTTCAACCTCCAGCGATGGCAATTGAAGCATGTCAATCTACTCCTTCGCGCCCGGCTCAGTCCGGGGCGCTGGCCACGATCACCTCGGTGCCGGCCCGGCGGATGGCCTCGATGCCCGCCGGATCCGCGCTCGTGTCGGTGACCAGGGTCGCCACGTCGGTGATGGCGCAGATGCCGGCCAGGCAGACCTTGCCCACCTTGGAGCCGTCCGCCACCACGATGACCCGGTCGGCCCGCCTGATCATCACCGCGTTGGTGTTCGCCTCGATCTCGTCGTGGGTCGTCAGGCCGCCGCGGGCGCTGATGCCGTCCACCCCGACCACCGCCACCGCCATGTTCAGGCCGGCCAGGGCCTGGTCGGCGATCGGCCCGACCAGCTCGTAGGACTGGGTGCGGGACACGCCGCCGGTCATGATCAGCTTGAGCCGGGGACGCAGAGCCAGCTCGGCCGCGATGTTCAGCGCGTTCGTGACCACGGTCAGGTCGACGCGCTCGGCCAGCAGCCGGGCCAGCAGGTGGGTGGTCGTGCCGCCGGTCAGGCCCAGGGTCAGCGGGCCCTTCGGCAGCAGCGCCGCCACCTTCTGGGCCACCAGAGCCTTCTCCTCGCGGTGCTGGCCCACCCGGTAGCGCACCGGCAGCTCGTACGCGACGTCGACCGCGACGGCGCCGCCGTGGGTGCGCGACAGCAGCCGCTGGTCCTCCAGGACCTGCAGGTCGCGGCGGATCGTCGCGGGGGAGACGCGGAACTCGTCGGCCAGGTGCCCGGCGTCGACGGAGCCGTGGCTGGCCACCCGCTCGAGGATGGCCGACACCCGGTCGGCGCGGCGCAGCGAACTCTGTGGCATGGGCCCTCATCAGGTATGGATTGATCAAACGCGCAGTCACTGTAGTTCGTTTCCAAGCGAAACACCAGATTTCCTTGCGCGCTTGGGGCGTAACCGCCAACAATCCCGCCATGACAGTGATCGCTTTCCTCGGCGCGGGCAGCGTCGTGTTCACCCGTGAGCTGCTCGCGGACATCCTCTCCTTCGACGAGCTGCGCGGGGTGACCCTCGCCCTGCACGACATCGACGCCGAGCGCCTGGAGACCGCCGAGGCGATCGCCCGGCGTACGGCCGAGCAGCTCGGCGCCCGGCCCGTCATCACCACGAGCCTGGACCGCCGGGCCGTGCTGGACGGTGCCGACTTCGTCATCAACGCCGTCCAGGTCGGCATGCACGCCGCCACCGTGCGCGACTTCGAGATCCCGGCGAAGTACGGGCTGCGCCAGACCATCGGCGACACCCTCGGCGTCGGCGGCATCTTCCGCGCGCTGCGCACCTTCCCGGTGCTCGAGGGCATCGCCCGGGACATGCGTGAGCTGTGCCCGGATGCCTGGCTGCTCAACTACACCAACCCGATGGCGATGAACGTCGGCTACCTCGCGGCCGTCGCCCCGGAGCTCAAGACCGTCGGCCTGTGCCACTCGGTCTACTGGACCGTGCGCGACCTGAGCGAGCTGCTCGGCGTCCCGTACCAGGAAGTCGACTACACCGGAGCCGGAGTGAACCACCAGGCGTGGCTGCTGCGCTTCGAGCATCGCGGCCAGAGCCTGTATCCGCAGCTCGACGAGCTGCTCGCCCGGGAGCCCGGGTTGCGCCGCCGGGTCCGGATGGACATGTACTCCCGGCTGGGCTACTTCCCGACCGAGACCAGCGAGCACTCCGCGGAGTACCTGCCCTGGTACCTGCACGACGACGCGGAGATCGAGCGGCTGCGCATCCCGGTCGGCGACTACCTGCGGATCAGCGCCGACAACGTGGCCGAGTACCACACCGTGCGCAAGTCGGTGCTGGCCGGCGAGCCCCTGGACGTCAGCCGCGACGCCACCGAGTACGCCCCCCAGGTCATCCACAGCATGGTCACCGGGACCCTGCGCCGCATCCACGGCAACGTCGCCAACCGCGGGCTGATCAGCAACCTGCCCGAGGACTACGCCGTCGAGGTGCCGTGCGTGGTCGATGCTCTGGGCGTACGCCCGGAACGGGTCGGTGCGCTGCCCCCGCAGTGCGCCGCGCTGAACCGCGGGTTCGTGAACGTGGGTCAGCTGACGGTGCAGGCGGCGGTCACCGGCGACAAGCGCATGGTGCGGCAGGCGGCGATGGTCGACCCGAACACCGCGGCCACCCTGGCGGTGGAACAGATCTGGGCATTGTGTGACGAGCTGACCGCCGCCCACGGTGACCTGATCCCCGGATCGTTGCGGTAGCCGCTCCAAGACGCGCAGCGTGGAATGCTCGTTTGGACGCAAAAGCTTGTGAAGCGAAAACAAACGAGCATAATCCTCGACCATGAACGACACGTCGGAGGAAATCGCCAGCCAGCCCGCCGTCTGGGAACAGGGCCTCGGCCTGACCGCCCAGGCTCGCCGCGAGCTCGCCGTGCCGGGGCAGCGGATGCTGATCCTGGGCTGCGGCACCTCGTGGTTCGTCGCCCAGAGCATCGCCGAGTTGCGGGAGAGCGCGGGTCTCGGCGAGACCGACGCGGTGTGCGCCTCCGAGTACGTGCCCCGGCGCCGCTACGACCGCGTCGTGGCGATCACCCGCTCGGGCACCTCCACCGAGGTGCTCGACGCGCTGCGCCAGGTGCCGCAGGGCACTCACCGGGTGGCGGTCACCGCCGTCGCCGGTGAGCCGGTCGACACGCTGGCCGAGACCCGGCTGCTGCTCGACTTCGCCGACGAGCGCAGCGTGGTGCAGACCCGCTTCCCGACCACGGTGCTGGCCCTGGCCCGCGCCGCGTTCGGGGCGGACCTGAGCCACCTGGTCGCGGACGGTACCGCCGCCCTCGAGGCGCCGCTGCCGGCCGACCCGGCCGCCATCGACCACCTGGTCTTCCTCGGCACCGGCTGGACCGTCGGGCTCGCTCACGAGGCGGCGCTGAAGGTCCGCGAGGCGGCCCAGGCCTACTCGGAGTCGTACCCGGCGATGGACTTCCGGCACGGGCCGGTCGCCGTGGCCGGGGCCCGCAGCCTCGTCTTCTCGTTCGGCGACGTGCCGCTCGCGCTCGACGAGGCCGGCCGTGCGGCCGGAGCCACCACCTACCGCGACGACCGCGACCCGCTCGCCCAGCTCGTCCTCGCCCAGCGTTTCGCCCTGGCCCTGGCCGCGCACCGCGGCCTGGACCCCGACCGCCCCCGGCTGCTCACCAGATCCGTGGTCCTCACCGACGCGGTTTGACGAAAGTAGGTACAGCGATGACCTCCATTCGGCGCGGCCGGCGGACCCGGCTGCTGGCCGCCGCAAGCGCGGCCCTGCTCCTGACCGCGGCCTGCACGGGCGGCGAGAGCGACGACGGCAAGGACGCTGCGGCTGGGTACGACCCCGCAGCCACCGTGACCCTCACCTGGTGGACCGGGCAGACCTCGGAGGCCCAGAAGGTCGCCGAGGGCCTGGCCGCCGACTACCACGCGGCCCACCCCAACGTCACGATCAAGACCTCGCCGGGTGCGCCCACCACGGACGACCTGCTGACCAAGCTCTCCGCCGGTTTCGCGGGCGGCAGCTACCCCGACATCTCGTACGCGTTCGGCAACTGGGCCGGCGACCTGGCCGCCAGCGGCAAGACCCAGGACCTGACCGGCTTCGTCGCCGACCCGTCCTTCGCCTGGACCGAGATGCCGGCGGCGGCCCGGACGGTGGCCACCTCGAACGGCAAGGTGATCGGCGTCCCGGCGCTGGTCGACAACCTGGCCCTGATCTACAACAAGAAGCTTTTCGACGCCGCCGGGCTGGCCTACCCGACCGACGACTGGACCTGGGAGCAGTTCCGCGAGGCGGCCAGGAAGCTGACCGACCCGGCGACCGGCACCTACGGCACCGCGTACTCGGTCTCCGGCAGCGAGGACACCACCTGGCACCTGTGGCCGCTGCTCTGGCAGAACGGCGGCAAGATCCTGGAGGGCACCAAGCCGGCCTTCAACTCCGAGGCCGGCGTCAAGGCCCTGGAGACGCTGCGCGTGATGGCCGTCGACGACAAGTCGATGTACCTGGACCAGACCGACGAGAAGTACGGCCCGCTGTTCAACAGCGGGCACGTCGGGATGATCCTGTCCGGACCGTGGGCGCTGCTGGACATCAAGGACGCCAAGCTGGACTACGGCGTGACCGCGCTGCCCGGCGTCAACGGTGATCACCAGACCGTCTCCGGTCCCGACCTGTGGGTGCTCTTCGACCATGAGGACGCCAACCGTGCCGGCGCGTCGCGCGACTTCATCAAATGGCTGACCAGCGCGCAGATCGACGCCAAGTGGAACCTCGCGGTCGGTAACCTCCCGCTGCGGTCGTCCGAGGAGAGCACGCCCGAGTTCGCGGCCTACGTCAAGGAGTACCCGGGTGGGCAGAAGTTCTTCGACAACCTGGCCAACGCGAAGCAGGCCCGGCCGACGGTCGCCGGCTACGAAGTGATGTCACGCAACGTCGGCGACGGTATCGCCAAGGTGCTGCAGGGTGCGGCCTCGCCGAAGGAGGCCCTCGACGAGGCGGCCCGCAAGTCGGCCGACGCCCTGGAGAACTGATGGCGCTCACGTTCGCCGCGACGCCGCGTACGCGCAGCCCCGAGACACCCCGGCCGCGCTCGTCGCGCGGCCGGGCGGCCCGCCGCTCGCTCACCGGGTGGGGGTTCGCCGGGCCGGCGACCCTGCTGGTGGTCGGCCTGTCGATCTTCCCCGCGGTCTGGGCGTTCTTCATCTCGCGGACCAAGTGGAACGGGATCGCGCCGGCCACCGACGTCGGCTGGCGCAACTACCAGCGGATCGCGACCGACCCGGACGCGATCGCGGCGGCCCAGCACACGCTGGTGCTCACGGTGCTGTTCGTGCCGGCCTCGATCCTGCTCGGCATCCTGATCGCGGTGGCGCTGAACCAGAAGATCCGGCTCATCGGCTTCTACCGCACCTGCATCTTCGTGCCGTACGTGGCGTCGGCGGCGGCGACCGGCATCCTGGCCAGCTTCGTGTTCAACCCGCAGTTCGGCGCGGCCAACGAGGCGCTGCGCCGGCTGGGACTGCCGGCCCAGCAGTTCCTGGAGAGCCCGGGCCAGGCGCTGATCGTCATCTGCCTGATCGCGCTCTGGGGCGAGGTCGGCTTCTGCGCGGTCATCTACCTCGCCGCCCTGCAGGACATCCCCAAGGAACTGGTCGAGGCGGCCACGGTGGACGGCGCGGGCAAGTGGCGCGTCTTCCGCCACATCACGCTGCCGGAGCTGCGCCCGGTCACCGTCTTCACCGCGATCTGGCAGACCATCACGGCGATGCAGTTGTTCGACCTCATCTACACCACCACCCGCGGCGGCCCGATGAACAGCACCCAGACCGTCGTCTACTACATCTACGAGCTGGCCTTCCAGACCCAGAGACTGGGGTACGGCGCCGCCGTGGCCTACCTGCTCTTCGCCGTGACGATGCTGCTGACCGTCGTCGTCATCTGGTACAACCGCCGTTCCGGATCGGGGGCCTTCTGATGTCGAACCCGGTTTCCCTCCGGCGGCGCCGCCTGCCGTTCAACCCCTGGCACCTGCTGCTCATGCCGCTGGCCTTGATCTTCGTCCTGCCGCTGGTCCAGATGGTGCTGACCTCGTTCATGACCACGCAGGAGATCAACCAGTTCCCGCCCAAGTTCATCCCGGCCAGCCTGCACCTCGACGGGTACCGGGCGCTGCTGAGCGAGTCGCACATCGTGCGCTGGTTCGCCAACACCGTGCTGGTCTCGGCGATCGCGGTCGTCTCGCACCTGATCCTGTGCTCGCTGGCGGGCTACGGCTTCGCCCGCCTCAAGTTCGCCGGGCGGGGTCTGGCCTTCCTCGCCGTCGTCGCCACGGTGATGATCCCGATGCAGCTGCTGATGATCCCGACGTACCTGATGTTCGCCCGGGCCGGCATCGTCGACACCCTGGCCGCCGCGTTCGTGCCGTGGCTGGCGTCGGCGTTCGGCATCTTCCTGATGCGGCAGTTCTTCCTGTCGCTGCCGGTCGAGCTGGAGGAGGCGGCCCGCCTCGACGGCTGCAGCACGCTGCGCACGTTCATCAGCGTGGTGCTGCCGCTGGCCCGTCCGGCGCTGGCCACGCTGGCCGTCTTCACCCTGCTGTCGAGCTGGAACGACCTGCTCTGGCCGCTGGTGGCGATCAGTGACGACAACAGGTTCACGCTGCAGGTCGGGCTGGCCAGCTTCCAGGGCACCCGGCGTACGGAATGGTCGCAGTTGATGGCCGGCAACGTGATCGCCACGATGCCGCTGATCATCGCCTTCCTGGTGGCCCAGAAGCGGTTCATCGCCACCATGACGTTCAGCGGACTCAAGGGGTAGTCCTCAGCGCCGGGTGGTGAGCTCCGGGGCCGGGAACGTCCGCCGGAACGTGAACGCCTCCGGTGACGGGCCGGCGGCGACCAGGTCGAGGCGCTCGCACGCCTCCTCGACGGTGGGGAGGTGGCCGGTCGGGACCCACCACAGGACCAGCGAGGCCGGCAGGTCGTGCGGCAGGAACCAGTCACGGCGGCGGCGCAGGTAGTCGAGGTGGGCGCTCTGGTACGAGAACGCGCGCAGCGACTCGACGGAGTCCCACACCGACATCGTGACGATGATGTCCTCCGCCAGGGGCCGCACGGTGGTGGCGTCGCCGTCCGGGCCCTCGGCCAGGCGCCAGACGAAGCCGGGGGCCGCGTCGGCCAGGGCGTTGATGATGTCCAGCCCGGCCACGAACTCCGCGATGGACGGGTCGGTGAGCGGGGCGCGGAGGCGGGCGACGTTGAACTGGGCCAGGTGGAATGCGCTCGTCATGCCCAGCAGCACAGCAGACCCCGCTCTCTAATGTCAATCAGATTTGTTTTTAGACACCACGACGCAGCAGCGGCCGGGCGCGGCATCCATCCGGGCGTGCCAGCCCGCCGCCGCGCCGGCCCCCTCCAGCAGTCCGTTGACCATGGCCAGGTTCATGCCGCAGATCAGCGGCGGGAACTGCTCGGCCAGCCGGTGGAACGGGCAGTTGGTCAGCTGGATCCCGGCCGGCGTCTCCACCGGCAGGTAGCCGTGCGCGGCCAGCAACTCGCGGACGTCCGTCCCGGGTGGCGTACGGCGGCCGTGCTCGCGGGCCACGTCGAAGAGCGCGGTGTCGGCCCCGCTGCGCTCCACGGACTCGGCCAGCAGCTCGGCCGCCGTCCGGTAGTCGCGCGGCGGCACGCTCACCGCGTGCTCGGCGGCCGACGCGCGGTAGAGCTTGGCCGGGCGGCCCGCGCCGGGCCCGGCGCGGCCGCTGCGCCGGGCGTAGGAGACCTCCAGCAGCCCGGCGCCGACCAGCTTGTCCAGGTGGAACGCGGCCAGGGTGCGGCCGACGCCGAGTGCCTCGGCCACCTCGTCGCGGCCGACCGGGCCGGTCCCGGCGGCCAGGACCGCCCGGTAGGCCGCGCGGCGCACGCCGTCGGTCAGCGCGCCCAGCGCCGCCAGGCCGGAATCGAGTTCATCGGGGGCCGTCATCCCGCCATCGTATTGCCAACCACCGTTGATTTAAGACGCCGGCGCCGGCCGCGGCCGGGTCAGTCCAGCTCGTCCCGGGTGGCCTGGGCGGCGGTGCCGCCGGCGGCCCGGGTGCTCAGCGAACCGGCCGCGGCCGCCCACCGGATCGCCTCGATCACCGGCAGCCCGGCGAGCCGCCCGGCCAGGAAACCGGCGTTGAAGCTGTCGCCCGCCCCGGTCGTGTCCACCACCTCGACCGCCCGGCCCGGCGCGCCGGCCTCGCCGCCCGGCCACCACGCCCGGGCCCCCGCCGCGCCGTTCTTCATCACCACGGTCGTGCCCGCCGCGACCAGGCCGGCCGCGGCCACCTCGACGTCCGGCTCGCCGGTGACCGCGCGCAGCTCGTTGGCGTTGGGCAGGAACACGTCGGTGTGCGCCAGGATGTCGGCGAACGACTCCCACTTCTCGGCGGGGTCCCAGTTGGTGTCCAGCGACGTGCCCACGCCGCGGGCCCGGGCCCGCTCGAACACCCCGGCCAGCCCGGCCGCCAGCTGGGGCTGCAGGTAGAGCGACGCCACGTGCAGGTGCCGGGTGGCGGCCAGGTGCTCGTCGGTGACGTCCTCCGGCAGCAGGGTGGGGATCGTGCCGGGCAGGGTGAGGATCGCCCGGTCGTCCCCGGGCGGGGTGAGGATCACGCTCAGCCCGGTCGGCCGGCCGGTCGCCGTCCGCGGCTGGATCAGCGTCACGCCCCGCTCGGTGAGCCGCTCGCGGGTGATGTCGCCGAACACGTCGTCGCCGATCGCGGTGAGCAGCGCCGTCGTCAGGCCCAGTCGGGCGCAGCCGGCGGCGGTGATCGCCGCGGAGCCGCCGAGGACCAGGTCCGCTCCGGTCAGCAACTGCTCGGCCTGGCCGAAGCGGGGACGCACGTCGCCGCGCAGCACCAGGTCCGGGTTGGCGTCGCCCACCACGAGCACGTCCATGAAGTCCTCCGCTGTCCTCAACACTGTCCAAATGAACAATCTGAATTGCGCGTTTACCCTTTTCCGCCCGGCGGGAGCGGCTCGACAGCACCATACGCGCACAAACGACTATTGACACCTGTGCGTTCGATCAGTTGAATCGCTGACAACGATCGAGCCCAGCCGGTAGCCAGCCCGGCATCTCCTGCGCCAGGGTGGCGGGCACCGCACCCGAGGCGGGGCAGATCCCTGAGCATCCCGGGAGTCTCCGTCGTGGTCACCCGTACCGTTCGCTGCTGGATCGCCGCCGGCGTGGCTGCCCTCGCCGCCGCCGCCGGGTTCACCCTGCACGCCGACGCGGGCACCACCGCCCGGGTCGCCGCGGCGTACACGCTGCCGCCGGTCAACGCCGCGTTCGACTACCAGATCGGCCAGGTCTACACCCCGCCCGCCGCGGTGCGTGTGGTCAGCCGCGACCGCGAGGCCGCGCCGGCGGCCGGCCTCTACAACATCTGCTACGTCAACGCCTTCCAGGTGCAGCCGCAGGAGGCCACCTGGTGGCAGCAGCACCACGACGACCTGCTGCTGCGCGACGCCCAGGGCCGGTACGTCATCGACGGCGCCTGGGACGAGATGGTGCTCGACATCCGCACCCCGGCCAAGCGCACGGCCCTGGCGGCCATCGTCAACGGCTGGATCGACGGGTGCGCGGCGAAGGGTTTCCAGGCGGTGGAGCCGGACAACATCGACACGTACGACCGGTTCGGGGGCCTGCTCACCCGGGACCAGGCGGTGGCGTACCTGCGGTTGCTCGCCCCGCACGCGCACAGCGCCGGGCTCGCCATCGCTCAGAAGAACACCACCACCCTCGACGGTCAGGGCAAGGCGGCCGGGCTCGACTTCGCGATCGCCGAGGAGTGCGGCCGGTACGACGAGTGCGACGCCTACACCGAGGTCTACGGGGCCAACCTGATCGTCATCGAGTACACGGCCGCCGCGTTCAAGAAGGCGTGCACGGCGGTCGGCGCGAGCGTCTCGGTGGTCCGCCGCGACCTCGACGTCACCGCACCCGGCAGCGGCACCTACGTCTACCAGGCCTGCTGAACCGATGATCGTCACGGTGACCCTGAACCCGGCGCTCGACCTCACGTACGAGATCGACGCCCTGGTGCCGCACGGCACCCACCGCGTCACGACCGTCGCCGAGCGGCCCGGCGGCAAGGGGCTGAACGTGGCCACGGTGCTGCACGCGCTCGGCGAGCCGGTGCTGGCGACCGGACTGCTGGGCGGCCCGACCGGTGAGCGGGTGGCCGGGCTGCTGACCGGCGAAGGGGTGCCGGCCGCGTTCGTGACCATCGCGGGCGAGACCCGGCGCACGGTCGCGGTCGCCGACCACGACGACGCGACCGGCTTCTGGGAGCCGGGTCCCCGGGTCACGCCGGGGGAGTGGGCCGCCTTCACCGGCCACTTCGGCGCTCTGCTGGGCCGGGCGTCGGTGGTCGCGCTCAGCGGTTCCCTCCCGCCGGGCGTTCCGATCGACGGGTACGCCACCCTGATCCGTCTCGCCGCGGCCGCCGGAGTGCCCACGGTGCTCGACACCAGCGGCGAGGCGCTGCGACACGGCCTGGCCGCCGGTCCCGACCTCGCCAAACCCAACGCCGCCGAGCTCGCCGCCCTGCTGGAAGCCCCGCGCCCCGTTCTGGCCGCCGGCCGTCCGGCACCGAGCGGGCCGGAACTCGCCGACGCGACGGTGGCTCTGGACCACGGGGCCCGGGCCGTCGTCGTCTCCCGCGGACCACTCGGCCTGCTCGTCCTGACCGAGCAGGGCGCCTGGAGCGGCGTACCCCCGGAGCGGCTCGCCGGGAATCCCACCGGTGCGGGCGACGCCTGCGTCGCCGCCCTCAGCCGGGGCCTGCGGGACCGCACGCCCTGGCCGCAGCTGCTGGCCGACGCGATCGCCCTGTCCGCCGCGGCCGTCGCCGCGCCGCACGCCGGCCGGATCGACCAGGACACCTACCGCCGCCTGCGGCCCGCCGTGCGGGTCAGCGCGGCCTGAGAGAGGATCCACCTTGTACACACCGACCGGCGAGATCGTCGCCCGGGCCCGGTCCGCCGGCGGCGGCGTGGGCGCGTTCAACGTCATCACCGTCGAGCACGCCGAGGCCATCGTCACCGGCGCCGAACAGGCCGGCCTGCCGGTGATCCTGCAGATCAGCGAGAACGCCGTGCGCTTCCACCACGGCCGGCTGGCCCCGATCGCGGCGGCCGCCCGGGCCATCGCCGAGGCCGCCACGGTGCCCGTGGGCCTGCACCTGGACCACGTGGAGAGCGACGACCTGTTCGACCAGGCGGCGGCCAACGGGTTCGGTTCCGTCATGTACGACGCGTCGAGGCTCGGCTACGCCGCCAACCTCAGCGCCACCGCGGCCGTCGTGCGGCGTGGCCACGCGCAGGGGCTGTGGGTGGAGAGCGAGCTGGGCGAGGTCGGCGGCAAGGACGGTGCGCACGCGCCCGGGGTACGGACCGACCCGGCCGAGGCGGCTGCCTATGTCGCGGCCACCGGGGTCGACGCGCTCGCCGTCGCGGTCGGCTCGTCGCACGCGATGGCCAGCCGGACGGCCCGGCTGGACCACGACCTGATCGCCCGGCTGCGGGCGGCGGTGCCGGTGCCGCTGGTGCTGCACGGCTCCTCGGGCGTACCGGACGACGAGCTGGTGGCCGCGGTCCGCGGCGGCATGGTGAAGATCAACATCGGGACGGCTCTGAACAGCGCCTTCACCGGCGCGGTCCGGGAGTCCCTGGACGGCAACGCCACCCTCGTCGATCCGCGCCGGTACCTGGCCTCGGCGCGCACGGCGATGGCCACGACGGTCGCCGGCGCCCTGCGCCTGCTCACCGCGACGACCACCGCGGCGCGCTAGATGGTCACCCTCGCTCTGGTCGGGGCCGGGCTGCGCGGTCAGACCTACGCCCGGCACGCCGTGGCCACCGGTCACGGCCGGATCGTCGCGGTCGCCGAGCCCGATCCGCGCCGCCGGGCCGCCGTGGCGGCCGAGTTCGAGATCCCCGCCGACCGGGTGTACGCGGACTGGACGGAGCTGGCCGCCGCGGGCCGGCTCGCCGAGGCCGCGATCGTCGCGACCCAGGACCGCCTGCACCGCGCCCCGGCCGTGGCGCTGGCCGACCTCGGCTACCACCTGCTGCTGGAGAAGCCGATGGCGCCGGCCGAGACCGGGGCGGCCGAGATCGCCGCGGCGGCGGTCCGCAACGGCGTCATCCTGGCGGTGTGCCACGTGCTGCGGTACACGCCGTACACGAGGCTGGTGAAGGGCCTGCTGGACGAGGGCCGGATCGGCCGGCTGGTCAGCGTGGAGCACCTCGAGCCGGTCGGCTGGTGGCACTACGCGCACTCGTTCGTGCGCGGCAACTGGCGCCGGGAGGACGAGTCCGGGCCGATGCTGCTGACCAAGTCCTGTCACGACATCGACTGGCTGGTGCACCTCTTCGGCGGGCTGCCCGAGCGGATCAGCTCGTTCGGCAGCCGCACCCACTTCCGGATCGAGGACCGCCCGGAGGGGGCCGCCGACCGGTGCCTGGACTGCCCGGTCGAGCCGGTGTGCCCGTACTCGGCGAAGCGGCTCTACCTGGGCGCGCTCGCGGACCCGGAGCAGCACTTCTGGCCGCTCGGCGCGGTCACCCCGGAACCGACCGAGCCGGCGGTGCGGCAGGCGCTGCGCACCGGCCCGTACGGCCGCTGCGTCTACACCGCCGACAACGACGTGGTCGACCACCAGGTGGTGACGATGGAGTTCCCGGGCGGCGCGACGTGCTCGTTCACGATGAGCGCCTTCACCCCGATGGAACACCGCCACACCCGCCTGATGGGCACCCACGGCTACCTCGACGGCGACGGCCGTACGCTGCGCCACGTCGACTTCCGCACCGGCGCGGAGACGGTCCTGGACTCGGCCGGGGCGGGTGGCCCGTCCGCGTCGGACGGTCACGGCGGCGGCGACGAGGGGCTGGTGGACGCGTTCCTGGCGGCGGTCACGGCGGGCGACCCGGCCCTGGTGTCGTCGGACGCGGGGGAGAGCCTGGCGAGCCACCGGGTGGTGTGGGCGGCGGAACGGGCCCGCCGCACCGGTACGGTCGTCCGCCTCTGACGACTCAGCGGGTCTCGCGGTGGCGCCGGCGTTCGATGTCGGCCTGGATCTCGGGGTCCCAGCGGCCGGCGTCCCAGTCCTCCGGCCGCGGCTCCGGGGAAGGCACGCCGCTCAACGACGGTGTCAGGACCGTCTCGGCCCGGGGCACGCCGGCGCCGGCCGGTGGGCCCGGAGCGGTGAGCCAGGACTGGATCCTCGCCCGGGCGAGGAACGCACCGACGACGAGCAGAGCCGCGGCGGCGACTCGGATCAGGTGGACCGCCTCGTTGTCCGAAGGCAGCACGACGGACAGCAGGATGAGGATCGTCGCGCTGGACATCGCCCAGTTCCGGACCACGGCCACCGTGCCGCCGTGTGCTTCGACGATGTTCCTGGTGAGGTTGGCCCAGACGACCCACGACACCACCAGGGCCACCGCCAGGGCCGCGGAGAGCACGACGGGGATCTGTTTCCCGGACGACTCGAGCACACCGGCCACGATCGCGGCCTTCGTCAATGAGTGGGTGCCGAGTGCCGCGCTGAGCAGCAGCAGCGACCACCACGCGATCCGCCAGCGCAGCGGAAGCTGAATGCGCGGCACCGGGCCGCCCGCGCAGCCGTGAGCCTGGCCGGCATGAGTGAGCCGGGCGCCGCACGTCGAGCAGTTCATCTCATTCATCCCCGTGCCGCCGTTGTTGTCGGCGCACGCTAGCAACGCGACGCCGCAGCCCGCAGCCCGGTTACCGCGATATCGGGCATCGGGCCTGCTCAGGCCGGATGATTCGATTCTCCGGGCATATGCGCAAGATTGCATGTAGTGATCAGCGCGCTACTACGCGTTCGTGAGACCCTTGGCGGGTGGCTGGGTTTCGGCTACGTTGAGGAGTATCAGCGCCGCTCACATCGCTTGTGATCGGTTTGCACCGTTGCCGCCATTCCGGAATGTATTTCTTCGCCGCCGGAGAATTGCGCTGGGGACCCGCTATGACGCCTTATCTGGTGCCACGAACGGAACCGCTGCTACGGTCGGCGCTCGACCAGGACGCATTGTTGCATCAACTGGTCGACGCCCTCGGCTCACCTTTGAACGTCGTTCTGCCCGGACAGCTGGCGGAGAATCTCGCCGGTTTCCGGGCGGTTCTCGACGCGCACCGCCTGCCCGGTGAGGTCTACTTCGCCCACAAGGCCAACCGGTCCAGTGCCCTGGTGCGCGAGCTGGCCGCCGCCGGTGCGGGCCTCGACGTCGCGTCGCTGGGCGAGCTGCAGCACGCGCTGGGCGCCGGCTTCGGACCCGCGCGGATCATGGCCACCGGGCCCAAGAGCCCGCCCTTTCTCGCGCTGGCCGCGCGGGCCGGCGTCATCGTCAACGCCGACACCCTGGCCGAGCTGAGCGAGCTGGCCCTGCTGGTCGCGGCGCACGGCCTGCCCCGCGTACGCGTCATGGTCCGGTTGTCGTCCTTCGACTCGCCGGGCGTCAACGTGATGAGCCGCCGGAGCCGCTTCGGCACGCCGGTCTCCCAGGTCGGGGCGGCTCTCGATCTGCTGGAGAAGCACGCCGACACGCTCGAGCTGATCGGCATGGCCTACCACCTCGACACGATGGGCCTGCCCGAGAAGGCCGCCGCGCTGGAAGGCTGCCTCAAAGCCATGGACGAGTGTCACCAGCGGGGACTCCGGCCGCGGGCGCTCGACATCGGTGGCGGCTTCGGCGTCAACTACCTGGCCGACGGTGCGCAGTGGGAGAGCTACACGACCGCGCTGACCGAGGCGGTGCTCGGCAAGCGGCCGCCGATGACGTGGCACGGTCACGGCTACGGGCTGCGCAACGAGGGCGGGAAGGTGCGCGGCACGCTGAGCGTCTATCCCTCGTACCGTCCGGTGGCCGGCGCTGCCTACCTGGACCGGCTGCTGTCGACAGTGTCACCGTCGCTGCGCCGCCCGCTCGCCACGCTGCTGCTGGACAACATGTACGACCTGCACGTCGAGCCCGGCCGCGCCCTGCTCGACCAGTGCGGAGCGGTGCTGGGCACCGTGCTGGAGGTGCGCGACGACGGCGACGAGACGCTCGTCCGGCTGGACCTCAACGCCCGCGACGTCAGCATCGAGGAGCACGGGGTGCTGATGGACCCGATCCTGATCAGTCGTCCCGGCGTCGCCGGCGGTGAGCCGGCCGGTGTCTACCTGCTCGGCAATCTGTGCCTGGAGTCCGACCTGATCACCCGCCGCAAGGTCTTCCTGCCGGCCCGGCCGCGCCCGGGCGACCTGCTGGCCTTCGTGAACACCGCCGGTTACCTGATGGACTTCCGGGCCGATCACGCCCTGATGCAGCCGGTCGCCCACACGGTCGCGCTGACCCGGGAGCACGGCGCCTGGCGGTGGTGCCTGGACGAGCGGTACTGGCCCGCCGCCGACCGCGGGGAGGCGGCATGAGGTACGACCACGTCACCGACATGATCGGTGACACCCCGCTGCTGCGCCTCGATCCGGCCGTGCACGGCCTGGTCAACATCGACCTGTACGCCAAGCTCGAGCTGTTCAACCCGTTCGGCTCGGTCAAGGACCGGGCGGCCTGGAGCATGGCCGCGCCCTATCTCAGGCAGGCCACCGAGCGCGGGGACACGGTCGTCGAGCTGTCCAGCGGTAACACCGCCAAGGCGCTCGCGGTGATCGCCGGCATGCACGGGCTGCCGTTCAAGAGCGTCACCAACCGGATGAAGGTCCCCGAGATCAAGGACCTGCTGTTGCTGCTGGGCGCGGAGATCGACGAGCTGCCGGGCCAGGCCGAGTGTCTCGACCCGACGAACACCGAGGACCCGCTGACCCGGATGCACCAGCTGCTCGCCGGGAGCGACAGCGGCTACCTGCACACCGACCAGTACTTCAACCGGCGCAACATCGGGGCGCACGTGCACGGCACGGGTCCGGAGATCGTCGCGGACCTGGACGGGCGGGCCCCGGACTACTTCATCGCCTGCGTCGGCACGGCCGGCTCGTCGGCGGGGGTCGCCACGGTGCTGCGGCACCACGACCCCGATGTCACCGTCGTCGGCCTGGTCGCCGAGAAGTCCGACTTCATCCCCGGCATCCGCAACATCGACGAGGTGCACGAGGTCGGGCTGTTCGACCCCGGTCACTACGACAGCATCGAGACGATCAGCGCGGACGAGGCGATCGACGGGCTCCTGACCCTGGTACGGCGCTGCGGCATCCTGGCCGGCCCGACCGGCGGCGGCGCGTACCAGGGTGCGGTGCGGTTTCTCAGCGCCGTCGACGCCCAGCTGACCGAGCGCCGCACCGCGGTCTTCATCGTCTGCGACCGCGTCGAGAGCTACATGAGCTACGTGCGCGAACGCCGCCCGGCGCTGTTCCACCAGCCGGCCCGGCGGCACTCGACCCGGACGATCACCGCGGAGGAACTGGCCCGGGCCAAGGCGATCGACGTGCCGGACGCGCAGCGGTGGATCGCGCAGGAGGGTTGCGTCGTCGTCGACCTGCGGGGCCCGTTCGCGTACCAGGCCCTGCACATCGACCGCTCGATCAACATCGTGGACGAGCTCTTCGCCGAGCTGGTGCACGGCGGGCTGCCGTTCGGGCGCCGGCAACCGGTGCTGCTGGTCTGCCCGGTGGGGGAGAAGTCCGCCCGCTACGCGGCCCTGCTGACCAGGATGGGCCATCCGGACGTGCGGTCCCTGGCCGGCGGGATCATCGCCTGGCGCGACGCCGGCGCCACCCTGGTCCGGGACTGACATGGACGACGCCGACAAGCTGCGCGCCCAGTTCCCGATCTTCGCCGCGCATCCGGAGGTGGCCTATCTGGACAGCGCCGCGACCGCGCAGAAGCCGCAAGCCGTCCTGGACGCCGTGGTCGACTATCTGACCACCAGCAACGCCAACGCCGGCCGGGGCACGTACACCTGGGCCAACCGCACGACCGCGCGGATCGACGCGGCGCGCGAACGGCTGCGGGCCTTCCTCGACGATCCCGAGCCGGGGCGCTCCGGCGTCCACTTCGTCAGCGGCACCACCGAGGGCCTGCGGTCGGTCGCGCTGGACTGGCTGGCCCCGCAGCTGCGGGACGGCGACGAGATCATCGTGCCGTTCGCCGACCACCGCGCCAACACGCTGCCGTGGCTGGAGGTGGCCGAGCTGCTGGGCCGGCAGGGCATCAGGATCACGGTCAGGCCGATGCCGTACGACGCCGCGCACGACTACGACCACCGGCAGCTGGCCGCCCTGATCACCGAGCGGACCAGGTTCATCGCCGTCACGCACGTGCACCACGTCTACGGCGGCGACATGAACGTCCACCGGATCCGGGCCGCCGCGGGACCCGGCATCCCCATCTGTCTCGACGCCGCGCAGAGCATCGGGCACCTGCCGGTCTCGGTGACCGACCTGGACGTCGACTTCGTGGTCTTCTCCGGGCACAAGGCGATGGCCCTGCCCGGCACCGGCGCCGTCTGGGCCCGCAACCAGCGGGGTCCCGCCTACACTCCCGGCGGCTGGAGCGGCACGCCCAACACCAGTGGCATCGTCAGCCTGGCGGCGGCCCTGGACTGGCTCGACGAGGTGGGCCTGGAGCGCATCGAGGAGTGGACGGTCGCGCTCGCCGCCCGGCTGACGGACGCGCTGTGCCGGCTGCCCAGTTACGAGGTGCTCGGGTGCCAGCGCAGCCTGGCCGCGGATTCGCCGGTGCAGAAACGCCGCGGCATCGTCACGTTCCGGCACCACGACATCGGCTCCAACGACCTGGGCTTCATCCTGGCCAGCGACGCGATGATGGTCCGGGCGGACGACCACTGCCAGGGCGAGGACGGGGAGAAGACCACCTCGGTACGGGTCAGCCTGCACGTCTACAACACCGTGGACGAGGTGGAACGGCTGATCGCGGCGCTGACCGCCCTCGAGAACCGCCGATGACGGACCGTAGCCACTAAACGAAAACGGGTTCCGTTATCGTATGGTCGTCGACCGGTTCACGGCCGGCCGACCACGTCACTGCGTCCCGAGGTAGCTGAGATGGCATCGCACGCCCCGCTCTCGACATTGCCGCCCCTCGTCGACCGGGCCGGGGCCGCCCGGTGGCGTAGCGACTGGGACGCGGTGATGGCCCGCTTCGTGCCCGGGCTGGCGGGTTTCGAGGCCGCGCTGTTCGCCGCGGCCGAGGCGGTGCGCCGGGGTGCGCCCGGCAGCGTCCTGGACCTGGGCGGCGGCCCCGGCGTGCTGGCCGAGCGTATGGCGCGGCGGTGGCCACAGGCCCGGGTCGCCCTGCTGGATCTCGACCCTGTGCTGCTGGCGCTGGCCGAGGCGGCGGTGTCCGGCTCGGTGACCCTGCTCGAGGGCGACCTGGCCGGGCCGTCGTGGCTCATCGCCGCCCGCCGGCACGCCCCGTACGACGTCGTCTCGGTCGTCATGACCATGCACTACCTGCACGAGGAGCGGGCCCGGGCGCTCTACCGCGACGCCCGCGCGGTCCTCGCGCCCGGCGGCCTGCTGGTGGTGGCCGACCTCATGCCCGACGACGGCATCTCCTCGGTCATGACCGCCATGCCGTCCATCGTCGACGAGGCCGCCGCCGAACTGGCCTGGGCCGGCTGGTGGGGTGAGGTCACCGGCACGCCCGCTCTGGCGCCGCTGGTCCAGGAACGCCGGGCTCTGTTCGCCGCCCGGGCCACCGCCGAGTTCACCCCCGACGCGGCATGGCACCTCGCGGCCGCCCGCGCCGCCGGCTTCACCGAGGCCGGCATCCTGTGGCGCTGCGGCCGGCACGCCGCGGTGGCGGCGGTGGCCTGACCGGCCGACGGGCGCGCACGGTAGCTCTTGTTGACAATGGTTTTCATTGTAGAATGATCGCCATGTCCGCCATCTGCGATGTCACCGGCGCGAAGCCCAGCTTCGGCAACGCCGTGTCCCACTCCCACCGCCGCACCCGGCGCCGCTGGAATCCCAACGTGCAGCGCCGGCGCTACTGGGTGCCCAGTGAGGGCCGCACCGTCCGGCTCACCGTCAGCACCACCGGCATCAAGATCATCGACCGGGACGGCATCGACGCCGTCGTGGCCCGCCTGCGCCGGCGCGGGGTCCGGCTCTGATGGCCCGGTCCACCGACGTCCGCCCGGTCATCAAGCTGCGCAGCACCGGCGGCACCGGCTTCACCTACGTGACCCGGAAGAACCGCCGCAACGATCCGGACCGCCTGGTGCTGCGCAAGTACGACCCGGTGCTGCGCCGGCACGTCGACTTCCGGGAGGACCGCTGATGGCCCGGCTCGGCCTCATCGAGCGCGAACGGCGCCGCACGAGTCTCACCACCCGCTACCGCGACCGCCGCGACGATCTCAAGGCGCTCATCGCGGCCCCGGGCACGGATCCCGCTGTCCGGGCCGATGCGGTCCGCCGGCTGGCGCGGCTGCCGCGCGACTCCAGCCCGGCGCGTGGCCGGGTCCGCGACAGCGTCGACGGCCGCCCGCGCGGGGTGCTGCGCAAGTTCGGGCTCTCCCGCGTCCGGTTCCGGGAGTTGGCGCTGCGCGGTGAGCTACCGGGAGTCCGCAAAGCCTCGTGGTGACAGAAATGCCCGGCCCGCTCAGCGGGCCGGGCATTTTCGTCTGCGCGCGGGTCAGCTCTCGCCGCGGGCGCGGGCGTACTTGGCGCGGAACTTCTCGACCCGGCCCGCGGTGTCGAGCAGGCGCTGCCGGCCCGTCCAGAACGGATGGCTGGCCGCGGAGATCTCCACGTCCAGTACCGGGTAGGTGTTGCCGTCCGTCCAGTCGACGGTCTTGTCGCTGGTCGCGGTGGAGCGCGTCAGAAAGGCGAAACCGGCGCTGCGGTCGCGGTAGACGACGTACTGGTAGGTCGGGTGGATGCCGGGTTTCATGCGGGTCCTCTCTCAGGCTGGTGCGGTGTCGTCCTCGTCGGTCAGGGGGAAGAAGCCGGCGAACGGGTCCGCCCAGCCGGGCCACGCCTCGAAGCCCTCGGCCAGCTCGCGGTCGGTGAGCAGGCATTCGGTGAGCCGGGCGGTGAGGGCCTCGGCGTCGAGATTCAGGCCGACCAACGCCAGCACCGTGCGGCGGTCGCCGTAGTAGGGGTCCCAGTCCACGTCGGCCGCCATCCGGCGCAGGCCGCTGGTCTCGGGCCAGCGCTCGGCCGGCAGGGCGGCGAGCCAGTAGCCGAGCGTGCCCAGGCTGACCCCGCCACCGGCCGACTCCCAGCCGATCGCGGTGTCCGGCTGGCTGGCGATCCAGAACTGGCCCCGCACGCGCAGCGCCTCGGTGGTCAGATCCTCCAGCGCCTCGTGCAACCGGACCGGATGGAACGGGCGCCGCGAGCGGAACAGCACCGAGTTGGCCCCGTGCTCGCCGGCCGGGTCGTCGATGCCGATCGGGAAACCCTCGAGGGCGCGGCCGAGGATGCCCGGGGTGCGCGGATCGTGCCGGCCGGTGCGGCGCAGCCGGGCGGCCAGGGCGGTGCAGTCGACTCTGCCGGTGTCGCCGACGCGCAGGTGGGTGGCCCAGGGGGCGAGCCGGTGCAGCAGCGCGGTGAGCCGGGCGTCGTCGAGCGCGTCGTGCTGCGGGTGGCCCCAGACGACGATGGTGTCGGCGTACTCGACCTGGCGGACGACGACCTCGGCCACCCCGCGGCGGTCCTCGTCGGCGGCGTGCAGGTCGCGGTCGCGCAGGTCCTCGGTGCTGGCGAGATCGTCCAGGAACCCGGCGGCCTCGACAACGGTCACGTACGAGTCGAAGCGCAGCTGCTCACCGGCACCGGCATGGGCACAGGCGGCGGCGACGGCCTCGGGCTCGATGACCGGCGGCAGGGCGAGCAGGATGTCGCTGTCCGGGCGCTGCCGGGCCAGGCGCAGCAACGTGGGCAGCACGTCCTCGCGCAACGTGCAGGACACGCAACCGTGGACCAGCTCGACGACCTCCTGCTCCAGCACGGCGTCCGCGGTCCGGACGGTGCGGCGCACGACGCCGTCCCGGACGCGGCGCATGTCGTGCGACACGAGCAGCAGGCGCCGATCGGTGACCAGCAGGCTGCGGCCGATGGCGGCGGTGGCCTCGGCGGAGAAACCGGCGAGCACGGTGACCCGGGGCCGGGTGTCGACCGACGGGGTGGAACCGATGAAGGCTGTCGTCACGAGCTCCACCCTACAACGAAAACCATTTTCAACAAGCGACCGGGGCGGGAGTGTCCCGGTCGCCCGGGGCGCCGCTCTCCGGCCGCCTGCCGCTGCGGCACGCTGCGCGAATCTCTTTCGACATTGACAAGTCTGAATTAATATTGGCGTGACACCGACCTGAACGCTTGTTCAGATGGTGCCAATTGCCGGTTCCGCGGGCGACCCTCCGGGGGATCTTCCCTACGCTGATCGAGGTCACGACGGTGACGTCGGACGCGATTCCGCACGCCGCGCAATCGCCTTGTCGACACGGGAGGAAACCATGAAGACGTACGCGAGGCACCTGACTGCCCGGCTCTTCGGCCGGACCCGCATGGGCGGCCTGTACCTGTACTGGGCCTTCGGCAAGTAGCCGGCCGGCTCGTCGGACAGCAGCGTGCCGGCGGGTGCACCGTGCCCGCCGGCACGCGCCAAGGGGGTTCCTCATGACGACCGTCCACACTCCTGCCGCCCGGCCACCGGGCCCGCGCGGTCACCGTCTGCTCGGCAACGTCGTCGATTACGACAAGGACCGGGTGGCATTCCTGGAACGCTGCCGACGGGAATACGGCGACGTCTTCTCCTTCGATCCCCGCACCGTCGTGATTGCCGATCCGGCATTGATACACGACATTCTCAGCCGGACCAACGACGACTTCCTGGCCGAGACCGTGCCGCTGGCGGTGCGCACCGACGAGGAGGAGACCGCGGCCGGCGCGCAGCTGTGGATGACCGCGCGGCGCCGCGGCTGGCGGGGCCTGAACAGATCGGTGGCCGAGGCGCACGCCCTGCGGCTGCGCGCCATCTTCGAGCGGACCCTGCGGCAGGCCGGGCCCGGCGAGGTCGACGTGCTCGCCGTGATGAAGGACTACGTCGGCCGGGCGATCGCCGACTTCTGCGTCAGCCGCGACGCCGAGGGTCTGCCGGCTGTCATCGCGGAGAACACCGAAGCTCTCGACCCGCTGTCCCGCAGCTCCTACATGGTGCCGCCGTGGTGGCCGTCGCGCCGGGTCCGGCGGTTCATCCGGGCGCGCGAGGCCACGGTCGAAGCGATCGCCGCGGTGGTGCGCCGGCGCCGGGCGGCCGGCCCACCCCGACCGGGCGTCGCCGAGGACCTGCTCGACGTGCTGCTCGCGGCGGACTCGCCCGCGCTCAGCGACGTGCAGATCGAACGCTTGATCCGGGGGATCATGCTGGCGGCGTACGGCGTCCCGGCGGCCGCCCTCACCTGGATCGTGCACGACCTCGCCGCCCACCCGCAGGTCCGCCGCGCGGTCGAGCGGGAGGCCACTGCCCACGACGCGGAAGTGGCGCCGTCGACGACCGCGCTGCCGTACACGGAAGCGTTCGTGAAGGAAGTCCTGCGGCTGCGCCCACCGACCTGGCTGATCGGCCGCACCGCGCGGCGGGCGACCACCCTGGGCGAATGGCAGCTCAATCCGGGCGACCAGATCCTCTTCAGCCTGTACGCCCTGCACCGCGACGAACGATGGTGGCGCGACCCGGAGGCCCTCGACCCGCAACGGTGGCTGGAGCCGCACGGCCAGCAGCAGCGCCATACGTACCTGCCGTTCGGCGCGGGCCCCCGGGTCTGCGTCGGGACCCAGCTGGGGATGATCCAGCTGGTGCTGAGCACCTTCTGGCTGGCCCGGGAGTACGACGTGACGATCACGCCCGGCCGCGGCGGCACCCCGGACTTCGGTGGCCTGCTGATCCCGCAGGGCCTGACCGCGACGTTCCGCCCGCGGGCGCAGTGAGCCTTCAATCAGCGAGCGGCGGCTCACTTGTCGTGGGTTTGTCAGAGGCCGGCGTCGTGGCGGCTGGCGGCGCGGTGGTCGGTGGCATGGTGGCCGTCGGAGTGGTGATCCGAGGCGTGGGCGTGGGGGTGGCGGGTTCGGGGCCGACCACGGTGTTGCCCAGCGAACCGCAGGTCGTCTTGCCGGTGCCGCGGCTGGTCCACCGGCACGTGTCGTAGACCCGCCCCGACGAGCTGCGCAACGTCGCCGTGTCCCCGGTGTTGTTCCAGATGTGCCAGCCCCGCTGCTGGTACAGCCGGGCGCTGTCCCGGGTGCCGTCCGGCTTGCGGCCGTTGGTCCCCTTGCCGGTGTGGACGTAGACCGTCTTCTTGGCCCCGATCACGTGGGCCGGGAAGGTGAACGTGTACCCGGCGGCGTCCTTGATGGTGAAACGGTCCAGCCGCGCGGAGAACGTCGAGTTGTTGTAGATCCGGACGAACTCGCCGTTGACGCTGCTGTTCGCGTTCGTGTCCGGGTTGCTGGGGGAGTCGAACTGGATGAGGTGGAACTGCAGGTTCGGCGTGGCGGCGTCGGCCGGCAGGGCGACGGCCACGGTCCCGAGGACGGCGGCGCCGGCTGCGGCGGCCACGGTGATGCGGAGACGGCGGTTCATGGCAGCCACGCTAAATGCGACACCCATGGACACTCGTCATGCGAAAGGCCACAGCCGGACGGCCGTGCGGCGCCACGGTCGTCCTTTCGGCCGCTAGATGGTGACGACGAGCTTGCCCGGGTAGCGACCCGTCGCCAGGTCGCGGATCGCCTGGGCCGCGTCGGCCAGCGCGTAGCTGCGCCCCACCATCGGTGTGACCTGGCCCGACTCGATGAGTGCGGTCAGCTCGGCGAGCTGGTCGGCGCGCACCCGGGCGGTCACGCCGCGCAGGTGCTGGCCCATGAACGGCGAGATCAGCGGCGCCGCCATCTGGCGCTGGAAGCCGCCCATGATCCGGCCCCGGGCGTGCCCGCCACCGACGAGCGCGATGGTGGCGCGGGGCGTTGCCGCCCGCCGGAGCAGGGACAGCGGCCGGCTTCCCGCGGTGTCGATGATGACGTCGTACGCGGGGCCGTCCCGGTCGACCTCCTGCCGGGTGTAGTCGATGACGTCGTCGGCGCCCAGCGACCGGACCGTGTCGGCCTTGGCGGTGCTGCAGACTCCGGTCACGCTCGCGCCGTACGCCTTGGCCAGCTGGACCGCGAACGAGCCGACGCCGCCGCCCGCGCCGGTGATCAGCACCCGCCGGCCGGCCCGCACGCCGCCGTCGCGGATGCTCTGCAACGCCGTGACGCCGGAGACCGGGGTGGCCGCCGCCTGCTCGAAGGTGATCGTGGCCGGCTTGGCGGCGAGCCGGTCCTCCTTCGCGGTCGCCTGCTCGGCGAACGAGCCGGTCTCACAGGTGCCGTAGACCTCGTCGCCCGGGCGGAAGCGGGTGACGCGGGCACCCACCGCGGTGACCACGCCGGCGACGTCCAGGCCGCGCACCGCCACCCGGGGCCGGCGCAGACCGAACGCCAGGCGCGCCGCGTACGGGCGGCCGGTCATGTAGATCCACACGCCCGGGTCCACAGCGGCCGCTCGGACCGCGATGAGCACTTCCCGCTCGCCGGGCGACGGGGGATCGACGTCGCGGAGCTCGAGCACGTCGGCTGAGCCGTACCGGTCCTGGGCGATGGCTTTCATTGCTGCTCCTCGGGTTCGTCGGGGTACTGGAACACGTCGTCGAGCGGCGCCCGGAACACCCGGGCGATGCGGAAGGCCATCTCCAGCGACGGCGAGTAGCGCCCCTGCTCGATGGCGATCAGGGTCTGCCGGGTGACGCCGATCCGGTCGGCCAGCTCGGCCTGGGTCATCTCGCCGTGCGCGAACCGCAGCGCGCGGATGCTGTTGGTGACCTGCGTCGGCTTCACCATTGCGGCAGGCTCCGGCGGTACACGACCACCTTGGTGATGCCGCTGAGGACCGCCGACAGCACGAAGCACAGGTAGATGACGTTGGCGGTCCAGAAGGGGTCCCACCGCGCCATCGCCATTCCCATCGCGGCGACCGCGCCGATGACGACGAACGACTGGCCGACGTGCTCACCGAGCCGCCCGATCTCGCGGTCGCGGTCGTCGGTGAGGCGCGACGCCCGCGGATTGCCCACGGCCATCGCGATCTCGGCCACGATCGACGCGACGATCGCGGCGCCGACCGTCCACAACAGAGCGCCCGCGTACGGCACCGAGGTCAGGGACCGTCCGTCGGTGCGGCTCGCGATGACGGCCACGTACGCGGTGTAGCTCAGGACGGCGACGACCAGCCTGATCCACGCTCGTTTCTCCTCGTGTGTCACGGCGGGCCCCTTCGATGTACAAAATTTTTGACATTTCGAAGGTAGCAAATTCTTGACACGATGTCTAAAAAACTTTACATCGCGTGCATCCGGCCGCTCCGGGTGGCTGGTCACCGTGGCCGAGGTCTGCCGGAGGGGTCGACTTCGCCGGTCATCCGGCGGCCGGGGCGGCCCTGCTCTCGCTGCTACCCCTGCTGGAGGCGGGCGGCTAAGGCCGCGCCGCGCAAGAAGCCGGACGTGCTGGTCGCCGACATGGCCTACGCCCACGACCCGACCCGCCGCGAGCTCCGTCGCCGCGGCATCGCCACACCATCCCGGAACGCACTGACCAGGTCGCCCGCCGGGCTGCCAAGGAGCGCCGCGGCGGCCGCCCGCCCCGACTTCGACACTGCTGCTCATCGCCGCTCTGATGCGGCTCCGACGATCGGGCCGGACACAGCCTGGAAGGGCAGCACCGGAACAACGAACGGCAACGTTGCGGGCGTGGCCACCGGGAGTGCCGCCGGCTGTGTCGCGGGCTGCCTACGCCGGCGCGGCCGGCTCGGTGACGGCGTCCCGGCCGGCCTGCGAGGGGCCGCTTCGCCGGCCGAGCCCGATGACGATCGCCACGGCCTCTGCGCGGTGGTGACGTCCTTCCCATCGGTACGGGCGACCTGGGGCAGCCACCGGAACGAGCGGCGGTCACGAAGGATTCCGGGGGAGTCCTTCGTGACCGTCAGTCGTGCCGCGGCGCGAGGCTACGGTGTCAGCACCGGATCCAGCTGAAGTTGAACAGGGTGTCGACGTCGCCCTCGCTCGAGCGCATCGACATGCTGCTGCGGGCGTTCGACGGGCCGGCGTCCACCCGCAGCTCGGTGTTGACGTTGAGGACCTTCTGCTCCGAGCACGGGGTGTAGATCAGGGCGGGGGCGACGTCCCGGGTCGCCCAGTAGCCGTGGAGCGGGCCGGAGAACGTCTCGTCGTTGCTGTTGTTCGCCGACGATCCCTGCCAGTAGTAGTTGGTGCGCTGTAGGGCTGTCGCGCCGGCGTGGAGCCGGGCCCGGCCCCGGTAGTCCGCCTCGGCGACGGCGAAGGTCCAGCCCGCCGGCACGGTCACCAGCACGCCGACCTGGCAGTTCTTGCGTCGGTCGGTCGGGTCGGCGCTCCCGCCGGCCTCGGCCACGAAGTCGTGGTACCTGATCCGGAAGCCCGTCTTGTCGGAGTCGGCGATCACCGTGGCCGACCCGGGTGCGCATCCCGAGCCGTTGGCGGCTATCACCTCGACGGTGACGTTGCCGTCCGGGACGGCGGCGGCTTCGGCGTGCGCCGGCGTGGACAGCGACAGCGTAAGAACTGTGCCGAGTACGGCGAGAACCGTATGTCTTACGCCGACGAAGCTCTTGATCATGGTATTCCTCTCGTTTCGGCCGGTGCATTCTGGAAGGCTTCCAATATTAAACCCTGATACTGCTTCACGCGGCGGACGGCGTTCGGTAGGGAATGTTAGCCAGCCGCCATGACCACCACAAGAATTGGTGTTCATCTATCTGAGTTGATGATCCAGATTGCCTGCTCGGGCGCGTTATGCATGCTGCATGCGGCCGATTAGACGGATAAATCCAACAATCCGGCCGAGGTGTTCGCCCGAATAATCCGTGAAGATGGGGTGTGCGGCTTTGGGCGGCCGGCCGCAAAGAGGCAACCGCCTGTATGGCGCCTCCCAATTACCGCACAATGGGACCTCAGAATGTTTCATTGACGTCAGTCTATGACCGCCCATAACATCTGTCCCGCGTGTGCATTGTCGTCGTTACCCGAAGGGAGTTCCATGCGTAAATTGCTGGTGCGTGGGGGAGCAGTGCTGGCGTTGCTCGCCGCCTCGTTGACCGCGGCCTCGCCCGCCTCGGCCGGAAGCCCGCTGGAGGACCCGCCGTCCGACCACATCGTCATCGACCTGGTCGCCATGGCCGGGTCCGGTTGCCGGCCCGGTACGGCGGACGTCGCCATCTCACCGGACAACACCGCCTTCACCGCCATCTACAGCGACTACCTGGCCCAGGCCGGTCCGGGCATCGCCACCACCGAAGGCCGCAAGAACTGCCAGCTCAACGTGCTGGTCCACGTACCCCAGGGCTTCACCTTCGCGATCACCAAGGTGGACTACCGCGGGTACGGCCTGCTCCAGCGCGGTGCCACCGCCTCGCAACGGGCGAACTACTACTTCCAGGGCATGAGCCAGAGCACCTTCACCACGCACCCGGTCACCGCACCCCTGGACGACAACTGGTTCGCCAGTGACGAGGTTCCGGTCGCCGCGGTCGTCTGGCACCCGTGCGGGGAACTGCGCAATCTCAACATCAACACCGAGCTGCGGGTCGCCAAGGGCACCTCGACGGACGCCAGCTTCCTGACCATGGACTCCGTCGACGGCAGCATCTCCACCACGTACCACTTCGCCTGGAGGCAGTGCTAGACGATCGCCTCCTCAGCGCGCGTCGAGGGTCGCCGGACCGGTCCGGCGACCCTCGGCCGTGTCCCGGCTCGTCACGCCCCGCCCGGGCGGATCAGGCCGCTCTCGTACGCGAAGACGACCAGCTGAGCCCGGTCGTGCGCGCCCAGCTTTCCCATCGTGCGGTTGATGTGGGTCTTCACCGTGTGCGGGCTCAGCGTCAGGTGCGCGGCGATGTCGCTGTTGGACAGCCCTGATCCCACCAGGCCCAGCACCTCCCGCTCCCGTTCGGTCAGCGCGGCGAGCCGGTGCGCGGAGATCTCCTGGCCGCGTTCCGGACGGGCCAGATAGCGGGCGATGAGGCTGCGGGTCGCCGCCGGGGTGAGCAGGGCGTCGCCGCGGTGAACGACCCGGATGGCGTGCAGCAGTTCCTCCGGCTCCGCACTCTTGCCGAGGAACCCGCTGGCTCCGCTGCGCAACGCCGCGAAGACGTACTCGTCGATCTCGAACGTGGTCAGGATCAGCACCCGCACCCCGGCGAGGTCCTCGTCGGCGGTGATCAGCCGGGTCGCGGCCAGCCCGTCCAGCTCCGGCATCCGGATGTCCATCAGCACCACGTCGGCGCGTGCCTCGCGGGCCAGGGTGACGGCCTCGGCGCCGGTGCGGGCCGTGCCGGCGACACACATGCCCGCAGTGGCGGCGATCAACGTCGCGAAGCTCGCCAGCAGCAGCGGCTGGTCGTCGGCGAGCAGCACCCGGATCGGTTCGTCGGTCACGCCGGGCGCCCCGCCGGCAGGACCGCGGTGACCCGGAAGCCGCCGCCGGTGGCCCAGGGGCCGGCCAGCAGGGTGCCGCCCAGCGCCGCCACACGTTCCCGCATCCCGACGATGCCGTGCGCGTCCGCCGCCGCCCCGGTCACCGCCGGTCCGGTCACCGCCGGGCCGTCGTTGTCGACGATCACCGTCAGCATCTCCCGCTCGCGACGCACGCTGAGCCGGACCTTCACCGGGCCGGCGTGCTTGCAGACGTTGGTCAGCGATTCCTGGACGACCCGGTAGGCCGTCACGTCCGCGGCCCAGGACAGGTGGGTCGTGTCGCCGTGCCGGTCGCAGGCGATCCGCAGACCCGAGCGGGTGAATGAGTTCAGCAGGTCGTCGAGCGCGGCCAGGCCGACCGTGGGTTCCACGGGCGCGTTCTCGTCCCCGGGACGGCGCAGCAGCCCGACGGTGTCGCGCAGCTCCTCCAGGGCGGCCCGGCTGCCCTGCCGGATCCGGTCGAACGTCTCGCGTACCGGGGCGGGCTGGCCGGTCAGCACGTGCCGGGCGACGCCCGCCTGCACGTTGATCAGCGCGAGGTGGTGACCGACGCTGTCGTGCAGGTCCCGGGCTATGCGCAGGCGTTCCTCGGTGAGCCGGCGCCGGGTCTCGGCCTCCCGGTCGCGCTCGGCGTCCTCGGCCCGCAGCAGCACCTCGGCCAGATAGGCGCGCCGGTTGCGCGACGCCTCGCCGGCGGCCACGGCCAGGCCGCCGAGGGCGGCCAGGGCGACGTTCTCCGGTCCGAGCCAGCGGGCCGGCGCCCCGATCGTGTGGAACGCCCCGAGCGCCAGCACCAGCAGCCCGCCGACCAGCAGCGACCGCCGGCGGTCGCTGCTCTCGGCCACGGTGTAGAGCGCGACCAGGGGCGCGGCGAGGACCAGGATGTCGCCGGTCCCCGGCTGGTGGGCCAGGAACAGCTCGGCGGCCACCGTGCTGACCAGCAGGACCGGGTACGGCCAGCGCCGCCGCACCGCCAGGACCAGACACGCCACCGTCGCCGGCAGCACGGAACCGGGCCCGTCGAGATGACCCGGTCCCGCGGTGGTCAGCAGGGTCGCCACCCACACCAGGGCCGCGATCGCCCCGTCGGCGACGTGCGGGCGGTCGTGGGCCACCCGCCGCAGGTGGGCGATGACGTGCATGGCCACACCGTACGGCCGGCCGGCGTCCCGGCGCCTCCCCTCCCGGCGGCATCCCGGGCATACCGCGCCCGCGGTACGGCGAAGATGCCTCGCTGAGGCGACGAGATCGCGGGCGCAGCGGACGAGAGTGACCTCCGTTGCGCTTTCTACGAAGGGACTTCGATGACCGAGGTGTCCGTCCGAGGACTCACCAAACGGTTCGGCGCCGTGACTGCCGTCGACGATCTCAGCTTCGACCTCGGGCCGGGAGTGACCGGCTTCCTCGGGCCCAACGGGGCCGGCAAGACCACCACCCTGCGGATGCTGCTCGGCCTGGTCCGGCCCACCTCCGGTACGGCCACCGTTGACGGGCGCCCCTACGCCGAACTGCCCCGTCCGCGCCGGGTCGTCGGCGCCCTGCTCGAGGCGTCTGGCTTCCATCCCGGCCGCACCGCTCGCGACCACCTGCTCATCCAGGCGCAACTGGCCGGACTGCCCGCGGCCCGGACCGACGCGGTGCTGGACGAGGTGGGACTGAGCGCGGATGCCGGGCGCCGGGTCAGCGGCTACTCACTGGGTATGCGCCAGCGGCTCGGCCTGGCCTCGGCCCTGCTCGGCGACCCGGACGTGCTGATCCTCGACGAGCCCGGCAACGGCCTCGACCCGGCCGGGATGGCCTGGCTGCGTACCCTGCTGCGGCAGCTCGCCGGGCAGGGCCGCACCGTCGTCGTGTCCAGCCACATCCTGGCCGAGGTCGCCCAGACTGCCGACCGGGTCCTCATCGTCAACGGCGGGGTGCTGCGCTTCGCCGGGCCGCTCGCGGAGCTGTCCGCCGGCGGGGACACCCTGGAGTCGGCCTTCCTGCGCCTGACCGCCGAATTGGAAGGAAGCTCCCGATGATCCTCGCCGCCGAGTTCCGCAAACTGCGTACGGTCCGCAGCGGCTGGCTGCTGCTCGGGGCCGCACAACTGGTCATCGTGGCCGGGGTCAGCGGCCTGATGCTCGCCCGGGACGACGCCGCCACGATCGGCGCGCAGCGCGAGGCGGTGGCCCACATCGGCGTGGTCTCCCTGTTCACCCTGGTGCTCGGCACCATGGCGGTCGCGGGGGAGTACCGGCACCGCACCATCAGCGACGCCTACCTGGCCACCCCGCGGCGCTACCGGCTCGTGCTGGCCAAGCTCGGTGTCTACACCGCCGCCGGCGCGGTCTTCGGGGTGGCTGCCACCCTCACCGCGCTGATCACCACCGCCGGCTGGCTCGCCGCCGACGGTGCCTCGCTGGACCTCGCCTCCGGGGGCCTGTGGCGCACCGTGCTCGGCGGCATCGGGTGGAACGCCGTCTTCGCGGCGATCGGGGTCGCCGTCGGCGCGCTGATCACCAACCTGATGGCCGCGGTCGCCGCCGCGCTGGCCTGGCTGGCCCTGGTCGAGGGCATCGTCGGGCAGCTCATCGGGGACGCCGACCGGTGGCTGCCGTTCGCCCTCGGGTCAGCTCTCGGCGGGCTGCCCACGGTCGCCGACGCGCCGCCGCAGTGGCAGGCCGGACTCATCCTGGCCGGTTACGCCGCGGCGCTCGCGGTGGCCGCGGTCGCGACGACGGTGCGCCGGGACATCACCTGACGGCTGACGGCCCGCGGTCCGGGTCTTCGCGGGGGCGGTCGAGCACCAGGTCGGCGGCGCGGGCGAGGACCTGGGCGCGGGTACGGCCGTCGTGGTCGGCGGCCAGGAAGTGCTCGCCGATCGCCAGGCAGAAGGCCACCAGGCTGCGTGCCTCGACCTCGTCGGGGTCGGCGCAGAACGTGCCGATCATCTCGCGCAGCAGCGCCATGCGCCGGTTGTCGACCCGGCGCAGGCGCGCGGCGACCGCCTCGTCGCGCCGGGCCCAGTCGCGGACCGCCAGGTCGATCGGCAGCAGCCGGGTGCCGGAGAAGGTCAGCATTCCCGCGCGCCGGATCCGGGTCCGCGGGTCGCCGCCCTCGCGCTCGACGCGCTCGAGCACCTCATCGGTGCTCTCCCGCTCCCAGGTGTCGAGCATCGCGGCCAGCAGTGCGTCGCGGTCGGCGAAGGATCCGTAGAACCCGCCCTTGGTCACGCCCAGCCGTTTGGCCAGCGCCTCGACCCGGACGGCGTCCGGACCGCCGGCCGCCAGCGCCGCCAGCCCCTCCTCGATCCACCTGTCCCGGGTCGTGCGAGTCGCGCCCACGAGTCTCCTCACGTCGGTATACGCCAGCGTATATGTGGGTTAGCCTGCTGTTATACGGTAGCGTATACAGAACGGAGATCGAGCGATGGCCATCCCGGAGTCCGTCCTCACCCTCAGCTCGGTGCCGGAGATCGACTACGTCGACCGCTTCACCCTGGCCACCGACGTGCACGCCTCGCCGGAGCAGTGGGCCCGGGCCATGTTCGGCGACGTACCCGGCCCGGGGGAGCTGTTCATCTGGCGTGTCCTGCTGGGACTGCGCCTCAGCCGGCGGCCCGGCCCGGCCACCGTGGCCGGCTGGCGGATCGGCGGCCACGGCGAGGACTGGATCCGGCTCGAAGCGGCATCGTGGTTCCTGTCGGCCAACCTGCTCGTGCAGACCGGCGACGCGCAGGTGTCGCTGGTGACCCTCCTGCACTACGGCCGGCGCCCGGCCGGGGCCGTCTGGCCGCCGTTGTCCGCCGTGCACCGCCGGTTGGTGCCCCGCGTGCTCCGCGACGCCGAGGCCCGGATCCGTCGTGGGGGTGTGCGCTGAGCCGGGCACCGCCCGCCTCTACCCTGGGTGCCGTGACCGACGTGGAAAGCAAGATCCTGGACGAGACGACCGCCGAACCCACCCCCGAGCTGATCGCCACGCACTACCTGGCCAGCGTCGACGAGCTGGTCGAGCACCTGCGCGCGGCCGACCAGCTGGGCCTGGGCGTACGGGTCAGCTCCTATCTGGTCGCCGCCGACGACGACAGCGACGTGTACTCCGCGCGGTGGGAGCTGGACCTGCTGACCGCCTCCCCGGTCCATCAGGAGGATGAAACCGAGTAGCTCTCCGCCGGCATGCGGTGCTCGGCAGCCCGGCGGACCACCGGTGGGATCAGGCAGCCGACCACCGCGAACGCCGCGCCGAGCACCAGCCGGCCCGGAGCACCCCAGCCCAGGGTGAGGCCGTGACCGCGGCCGGGGCGTACGCGGTCCGGGGAGAGTGCGTGAAGGTGTTGTGCGCGCGGCCGCGGGAGGGTCTGCGCGCCGCTACCGTCGCGGTCATGGAGAAGGTGGATGTCCTGGTCGTGGGGGCCGGCCTCGCCGGTCTGCACACCGCACGGCTGCTGGCGGCGCGCGGCTTCGACGTCCTCGTCGTCGACCGGCGCCGCACCCTCGGCGCGGGCATCCGGACCACCGGGATCTTCGTGCGCCGTACCCTCGAGGACTTCGCCCTGCCGGCCGGGCAGCTCGGTCCGGCGATCCGCCGAGTCCTGCTCTATCCGCCCTCGTTACGCGCACCGGTCGAGCTGGTCAGCGGGCGCGACGAGTTCCGCGTCGCCGACATGGCCGGCGTCTACGCCCACGCCCTGGCCGCGGCCCGGATCGCCGGGGCGCGGGTACGGCTCGGTGTCTCCTATCCCGTCGACGGAGTCGTGGCCCGCTTCACCATCGGCGCGGACGGTGTCCGGTCGACGGTCGCCCGCCGGCTCGGGCTCGACGTCAACCGGCAGGTCATCGTCGGGGTGGAGGAGGTGTTCCCGGTGGCCGGCGGCGGCGCCGAGCCGACGTTCCACTGTGTGCTCGACCCGCGGCTCGCCCCGGGATACCTGGCCTGGGTCGTCGACGACGGCCGGCATGCCCACGTCGGTCTGGCCGGGCGCCCGGACCGGCTCGCCGGCCCGCTGCCGGAGCTGGTGCGGACCTTCGGCCGGCGCTTCGGTGCGCTGCCCGCCGCGACCGGCCCGGTCCGGCGCCGCGGCGGGCCGATCCCGGTCGGCGGTGTGCTGCGCCGCCTGGTCTGCCCGCAGGGGCTGCTCGTCGGGGACGCGGCCGGGGCGGTGTCGCCGCTGACCGCCGGCGGCCTCGACCCGTGCCTGCGCATGGCTGAGCTGGCCGCCGCGGTGACCGGCGACTACCTGCGTACGGGGGACGTGTCGGTGTTGCGGCACTACGACGGAGCCGCGCTGCGCGCGCGTTTCCGGGTCCGGCTGCTGATGCGTCACGCCCTGTCGGCGGTACGGTCGCCGGCCCTCACCGAGGCCGCGTTCACCGCGTTGCGGACTCCGCCGGGGCGGGCCGCCGCCGCCCGGGTGCTGTTCGGCGACGGCTCGTTCCCCGACACCCCGCGCCGGCCCGGCCCCGCACACGGCGATGCCGGCGGGTCGCGGGGACCCACCGGCATCGTCGTGCGGAGCTGAGGCTCAGCTGGTCGGGAAGTTGTCCGGGGTCCGGATCCGGCTGCGCAGCATTGCACCCGATTCGGAGAGGACTCCGGTGCCCGCGTACGTGCCACCGGCGCACGTGCCGGCCCGGAACGCCGCGCTGCCCTCGCCGGCGTCGGAGTACGTCCAGTTCGCGTAACCGATCTTGAGGCGGTCGAGCAGGTCGAGCCAGGCCGTGCTGCTCGCCGTGTCGACGGCGCCGCCACCGGTGGCGCTCACCGTGCCGAACTCGGTCACGAACAGCGGCAGCGCGGCGGCCGCCCGCTCCAGTTCGGCGCGGTAGTTGTCCTTGTGCGACGCCGCGTAGAAGTGGAAGGCGTACATGATGTTGGTGGCCCGGACCGGGTTCGCGATGACCTCGCTCGAGCCGGAGCCGTCCGAGACGCCCAGCGAGGACCAGCCGCGGGTGCCGACGATGATCACGGCGTCCGGGTCGTTGGCGCGGATGACCGGGATGACCTGCTCGGCGTAGCTCTTGATGCCGGTCCAGCTCACACCGTTGGGCTCGTTCGCGATCTCGTAGATCACGTTCTTCTTGGCGGCGTTACGGGCGGAGACGGCGGCGAAGAAGGTCTTGGCCCGCTCCAGGTTGTGGTTGGGGTCGCCCGGCGTGAGGGTGTGGAAGTCGATCATCGCGTACATGCCGCGGGCCTCGGCCATGTCGACCAGGTTGTTGACCTGGCCGGTGAAGCCGGCCGGGTTGGTCTCGTAGCCGCCCTCCTGCACGTACATCGCGATCCGGAACAGGTCGGCCTGCCAGTCGTCGGCCAGCGCGTCCAGGGAGGCGTTGTTGTAGCAGTTGGCGAACCACTGCAGGCCGTGCGTGCTCATACCCCGCAGCTGGATCGGCCGGTTGTACTGGTTGCACAGGTTCACGCCGCAGACGTGCAGCTGACCGTTAATCGCCACCGGCGTCCGGCCGGCCGGCGCGGTGGTCGCCGGCGCGCTCGGCGTGGTGGTCCGGGTCGGCGTCGGGCCCACGGTCGGCGACGACGGCGTGCCCGAGCCGTCACAGGCGCGGCCGTTGACCAGGCAGGTGGTGGGCCGACCGGTGCCGTTGACGACCAGGCCGAACTCGGCCGACGCGCCCGCGGCGAGGGTGGCGTTCCAGCCGGCCGGGGTGAAGGTGTACGTGCCGCCGGAGTTCGCCTGGGTGGTGTTCCAGCTGTTGACCACCGTCGTCCCGGCGGGCAGGCTGAGCTCAACCCGCCAGGTGGAGATGGTCGCCGAGGTGTCGTTCTTGACCACCACGTTCGCCTGGTAGCCGGAGCTCCAGGAGTTCGTCACGGTGAACGCGGCGGTCTCCGCCGACGCCGGCATGGCGATCAGGGCCACCGCCGAGGCGGCGGCCACGATCCCGCCGGCCGCGAGGAGCTTGAGTCTGAGGCTGCGCATGAAGGGGACTCCGTCGGATCAGGGGGAGGACGGGCGCGTGGGAGCGCTCCCACGCCGGCCGACTGTAACCCTCCGGACCATGCGGCGCAATGTGGGTCGGGCTAGCCGAGGCCCAGCACGGGCCGGCACTGCTCCACGCCGATCACGTCGATGTCCGCACGGCGGATCCGCTCCCACGCTTCCCGGGTGAGCCGCCACCGTTGGATCTGCGCCGGCTCACCGCGGCGGGTGTCCCAGTCCGTGCCGTTCGGTTCGTAGCCCAGGGCCCGGGAGACGCGGTTGGACGCCTCGTTGTCGACGAAGGCGTCGCTGCCGGCCTCGCGGGCGCCGAGCCCGGCGAAGGCCAGATGCAGGACCGCCGCGCGCATCTCCTTGCCGAGCCCCTGTCCGCGGCGGCCCGGGGCGAGCCAGGAGAAGCTGGTCACCGTGCCGAACCAGGTGAAGTTCGTGCCGATCAGATCCTGCATGCCGACCGGTACCCCGTCGACCAGCACCGCGAAGTACAGCCGCCACGCATCCGGGCTCACCCGGGCGCGGCCGGCCCAGATGCCCCGCAGCCAGCGCCATTCGCGCTCCGGGCTGTCGGCGTAGAACGACATCGGATCGTCGAACGGCCACGGCGCGGCGTCGGCGATCCCGGCCCGCACCAGCGGCACGAGACGCTCAAGCAGGTCGTCGGACGCGCCGGCCAGCGTCAGGCGCGGGGTTCGGATCTCGAGATTCAGCGGGGGATAGGTGTGGGCCACGGCCGGACGGTAGCCAGGCCGCCGGGGTCGTCGCACCCGATATTGCTCAGCCCGGTCCGGTGAGGATGGCCGCGGCGAGCATCCGGCGGAGCCAGTCCTCGTAGCGCTCGGCCGGCCAGCCGCGGCCGGTCGTGCACAGCCGGTAGACCTCGGGTGCGGTCAGCAGCCACGCCTCGTCGGCCGCCAGGGCGGGATCGCACCCGGCGGGCAGGTGGCCGCCGGCGGCGAGGTGGCCCACGAAGGCGGTGACGCCGGCCAGGCGCTCCCGGTCCGTTTCCGCCGCGATCCCGGCGGCTTCGGCCCCGCCGGCGCTCAGGGCGGCGGCCACGGCCCCGAGCCGTTCGGAGACACCGCGGGCGATCCGGGCGTACGCCGCGATCTTGCGGAGCGGGTCCGGCTCGGCGAGCAGGGCCCGCACCTCGGGTCGCTCGCTCATCGGTACGGGCGCGTCGTCGCCGGCCAGGGTGACGTCGTACATCGCTTTGACCAGGCCGCGTTTGCCGCCGAAGGTCTTGTAGACGGTCTCCTGCGAGACGCCGGCGGCCTCGGCCACCGCGCGGATGGTCAGGCCCGCGTAGCCGTGCCGGAGCAGGCCCTCCCGGCAGGCGTCCAGGATCTCCGCCCGGCGCCGCCGGGCCTGCTCCTGGCGCCCGGAACTGTCGTAGGTGCGACGGGCAGGAGCGGGCGGGCGCGGCACGTCCCCATGCTACGGTCATTTCGATACAGTGATACTGTATCCAATGATCGGGAGGCCCGAGCATGGACTTCGCGCATGCCTACCTGCTCGCGCTGGCGGCGTTGACGGCCTACGTCGGCGGTGTCTCCGCGCTGACCACGCGGGTGAGCTACCCGCTCTACGCCGCTGTCCCGGCCGGGGCGTTCGTCGCCTATCACCGGCGGTACAGCCGGCAGATCCTTCCGGTGGTGATCGTCCCGGCGTTCACCAGCTTCGTCGCCTGTCTGGCTCTGCCGCTGGTCCGGCCGGCCGCCGTGCCGCTCTGGGTGGCGTCCCTGGTCGCCGCCGGCGGGCTGATCGGGTTGCTGGCCACCGTCACCGCGGCCGTCCCGTCGCATCTGCTGCTGCAACGCGACGGCTTCGCCGACGGGCCCTACCGCCGGCTGCGGATCGCGGACCGGATCAGGACGGCGGCCTGCGGGGGCAGCGCCGCCCTGCTCGTCTGGTGCGTGGCCCTGGCGTTCGCGGCCCGCTGAGCCGGGCCCGGCGCCGGGCGAGCCGGCTCTCGGGGGTCGTGACGCCCGGGGTGTCCCGGCGCCGGGCGATGAGTGCGTCGAGCGACCACGGGTCGGCGCCCAGGACGGCGATCGCGAGGAAGGCCCAGGCGTACAGCGCCGGGGTGGCGCCGCCGTTCTGGATCGGCAGGACGGCCTGCGGCTGGTGGACCACGAAGTACTCGGAAAGCGGCGAGGTAAAAGGCAATGACGTCGGTCAATACATGGGAGCGCTCCCGTCCTCTGGGACGAGGTGCCCGCGAAGCCGAAACTTCCAGACTGGAAGGCGATCACCGCCAGGAGGATCTGCGCAGGTAAAGCGCGCATTTAGCGAACAAATCCCCAAGGTTAAGCCCAGGTTAACATTGACATGCGTCGAATGGTGGTTTTAGTCTGCGGGCCAAGTTCCGGTCTTGTTCCGGAAGTTTCGTATCGTTCCGTTGCTCGGAGGAGGACCGGAGCATGTCCGCATTCGTCTTGCTCGGAGCCGAGGTGCTGGCCGTCACCGTGCTCGTGCTCGGGTTGTACTTCCCGCGGCACCGGCGCCGGGACCTGATGGTGGCCTACTTCGGTGTCAACATCGGGGTCCTGGCCGTGGCCGACGCGCTGCGCACGACCGGCGCCGGCGCCGGCCTGGGACTGGGGTTCGCGCTGTTCGGGGTGCTGTCCATCATCCGGCTGCGCTCCACCGAACTGGACCAGCACGAGGTCGCGTACTTCTTCTCCGCGCTCGCGCTCGGCCTGCTCGGCGCGCTCGACACCGCCTCGATCTGGCGCAACATCGCCTTGATGGGCCTGATCCTGCTGGTGATGGCGGTCGTCGACAACCGGCGGCTGTTCAGCCGGTACGAGCACCAGACCGTCGTGCTCGACTCCGTGGTCACCAACCGCGACGAGCTGATCGGCCTGCTGGAGCACCTGCTCGACGGCAAGGTGCACTCCGCGCGCCCGCTGCGGGTGGACCTGATCAACGACTCCACGGTGGTCGACGTCCGGTACTCCCGTACCTCCTCCCGGGCGGTCGCGCCGGTGAGCCCGGCCGCCTATGCGGCGCGACGGTGACCACGGCCATGGACTTCGCCGCTCTGGACACGCTGCCCCGGATCGGCCTGGCCGATCTGGAGGAGCGCGCCGCCCTGCAGACCCGGGTCGACCGCAAGTACGTCCTGGCCGTCGACGCCGCCGGCCTGCTGCTGGAGGCGCTCGCGCCGCACGCCGTGGTGCTGGAGATCAACGGGATCCGGCAGTTCGCCTACGAGTCCCTCTACTTCGACACTCCCGAGCTCAGCGGCTACCACCGGACCGCCCACCGGCACCGCCGCCGGTTCAAGGTCCGCACCCGCACGTACGTCGACTCCGGCAGTTGCTGGCTCGAGGTGAAGGTGCCCGGCCCGCGCGGCAGCACGGTCAAGTACCGCGCGCCGCACGATCGCGAGCAGCAGCACACCGTGGCCGCCGGGCGCGCCTTCGTCGACGAGGTGTTCGCCCGCCACGGGCTCCCGGCCGGCAGCCGCGTGGTCCTCGACTCCGCGCTGCGCACCGAATACCTGCGTTTCACGCTGCTGCTGCCCGACAACAACAGCCGGGTCACCGTCGACACCGCCCTGCGGTGGAGCACCGACGACGACCAGGTACGGCTGCCCGGGACGGTGATCGTGGAGACCAAGACCGGCTCGGCCGCCTCCCGCGCGGACCGGGAGCTGTGGCGCCGGGGCCACCGTCCCGTCGCCTTCTCCAAGTACGCCACCGGACTGGCCGCCCTCCGCACGGATCTTCCGGCGGCGCCCTGGCGGCGGGTGCTCCGGCGACACTTCACCGCTGCGAGAGAGGAACTGGTCCATGGCTAGGCGGATACCGAAGGTCCTCGGCGCGCTCATCGCCCTGTGCGTCGTCACCCCGATCGCCCTCACCGTCGGCGCCCGCGCCGAAGCGGGCCGCGCGCCGGACGCCCCCGCGCCGGTGGCCGCGGCGCCGGACGAGCTGACCGGCGACATCACGTTCTCCGTACCGAGCGGCACCTTCCAGGGCTCGGTCTCGGTCGCGCTGAGCACCACGATCGCCGGTGCCGAGATCCGGTACACCACGGATGGCCGGCCCCCGGCGGCGAGCTCGGCCGCCTATCCGGGCCGCGCGCTCAGTTTCTCCGCGACCACGCAGCTGCGGGCGCAGGCCTTCGTCAACGGTACGGCCACCGGCGCCCCCGGCACCGCGATGTACGTGGCCCGCTCGTTCGACGCCCAGCACGACCTGCCGCTGATGCTCATCGACGACTACGGCAAGGGCAAGCCCGGACGCGAGTACGTGGACGCTGCCGCCATGGTCTTCGACACCGCGGGTGGCCGTACCTCTCTCGCCGCGGCCCCGACCGTCGCCTCCCGGGCCGGTATCCACCTGCGCGGCCAGTCCTCGGCCATGTTCGACAAGGCGCCGTACCGGCTGGAGCTGCGCGACAACGCCGACGACGACGCCGATCTGCCCCTGCTGGGGATGCCGGCCGACTCCGACTGGGTGCTGCGCGGGCCGTTCAGCGACAAGTCGCTGATCCGCGAGGCGCTGGTCTACGACCTCGGCCGGGAGATGGGCATGGCGACGCAGCGCTACCGCTTCGTCGAGCTGTACCTCAACGTCGACTCAGCGCCGGTGGCCGCGGCCGACTACCAGGGCGTCTACATGCTGGTCGAGACGATCAAGAACAGCAAGGACCGGCTCGACCTCAAGCAGCTCAAGGAGGCCGACACCACCCTGCCCAAGATCTCCGGCGGCTACATCTTCAAGTTCGAGTGGCTGGCCGCCGAGGAACCCACCCTGACCTGTACGGGACCGGCCGCGACCTGCTGGAACTACCTCGAGGTCGAGGACCCGTCGCCGCTGAACGCGCAACAGAAGTCCTGGTTGACGCAGTATCTGCAGCAGTTCCACGACATGCTGCACAGTTCCCGCCTCGCTGATCCGCAGACCGGCTACCGCAGCTGGATCGACACGAAGTCCTGGGTCGACCTGGTGATCCTCAACGAGTTCAGCCGGGAGATGGACTCGTACCTGCGCAGCACCTACTTCTACAAGGACCGGGAGGGGCCGATCGTGGCCGGCCCGCTGTGGGACTACGACCTCACGTTCGGCACCGGCGGCTTCTTCGGCAACGAGCAGACCACCGGCTGGCAGCATCAGCAGACCCGCTCGCCGCAGGCCAACGACTGGTTCCAGATCCTGCTCACCGACCCCGCCTTCCAGAACGATCTCAAGGTCCGCTGGCAGGCGCTGCGCCGCGGCCTGCTCTCCGACGCCTCGCTCAACGCCCGCGTCGACGCGCTCAGCGCCCCGCTGACCGCGGCGGCCCAGCGCAACTTCCAGCGGTGGCCCAACCTGAGCTCCCGCATGGTCGGGCCGTTCGTCACCGACACCGCCGCGACCTGGGCCGGCCAGGTCCAGGTCATGCGCAGCTGGATGATCCGGCGCGCCGCCTGGCTCGACGGCCCGACCGCCTGGGGCGGCGCCACCACCTCACCGTCACCGTCGACCCCGGCCCCGTCCAACCCGGTGCCGTCGACGCCGGTGCCGACCACGCCGCCGCCGGCCGCCGGCGGCTGCACCGCGGCCTACACCTCGGCCGGTCAGTGGGCCGGCGGCTTCCAGGGTGAGGTACGGGTCAGCGCCGGAACCGCCGCCATCAGAGGCTGGACCGTCACCCTCACCTTCGCCGACGGCCAACGGGTCAGCCAGGTCTGGAACGCGGTGCTGGCCACCAGCGGTGCCGCGGTGACCGCCCGCAACGAGAGCTACAACGGCGCGCTCGCCGCCGGGGCCGGCACCACCTTCGGCTTCGTCGGCACCTGGACCGGCACCAACACACCGCCGGTGGTGACCTGCACCGCGACGTGAGCGGCCCGCCCACCGCCTACCATCGCGGGCATGGCGGACCTGCGTGACCTCACCACGAGGCTGATCGACGACGTGTGGAACGGTGCCCGCGAGGAATCGGTGTACGAGCTGGTCGACGCCCGGTACACCGGCGACACCGGCGACGGGCCGGAGGGATACCTCGCGTGGCACCGTGACCGGCGCAGCTCCTTCCCGGACCAGCGGTTCGAGATCGTGCAGGTGCTGGTCGACGGGGACGACGTGGCGGTGCGGTGGCGGGGCACCGGCACCCAGCACGGCCGGTTCGGGCCTGTCCCGGCGACCGGCCGTGCTGTCGACTACCAGGGCGCGTCGTTCATGCGTTTCGCCGACGGCAAGGTGGTCGCCAACTGGTCGGTGAACGAGCTGTTCACCGTCCTGCAACAGCTCGGCGTCGACGTCACCCCGCCGGCGGGTTAGACCTGCGCCGCCCGGCTCATGATGCGGCCGATGTTGTCGGGCGCGAAGAACTCCGCCGGGGGCGTGGCGCCCGAGTTCACCCGGGCGAAGGCGTCCATCGCCTCCTGGTTGCCCTGCACGGCCGTGAGCAGCTGCACCATCTGCGGGTCCGGGGGCTGCAGCGAGGCGATCTGCGCGGTCATCTCGTACATCGGCAGCACCCGTTCGTCGCGGGTGGTCCAGTAGTCGCCCATCGCCTCGGCGTACCGCCGCGCGCCGCCCAGCGCCTGGTCCAGCGCGCCCGCGCAGAGCTCCGCGTCGTGGAAGGCGTCGGTGATGCCCTGGGCGGTGATGAAGTCCCGGTTGTAGCCGGCGTCGCCGACCAGGGCCCAGCCCGGACCGAACGGGGTGCGGAAATAGTTGGGCACCGAGGTGCCGACGAACCGGCTCTCCCGCTTGGCGTCCCCGAGCCGCTCGGCGAAAGCGGGCGCCAGCGCGAACGTCTCCCGCAGGGTGCCCTCGATGTCGTTGCGGTGCTCGGCCAGTTCGGCGTACGGCCAGCCGCCGATGACCATGGTGAGATCGTCGTGGGTGGGGCAGACCGCCCAGCCGCGCCCGGTCCGGCTGTAGATCTCGAACGTGCCGTCGGTCGGCAGGTTGCTCCAGTACGAGTAATAGCCGCAGGTCAGCGGCGGGATCTCGTGATACTGCCGGGGCTGCACGGCCTTGGCGACCACGGAGTTGCGACCGTCGGCCCCGACCACCACCCGGGCCCGCTCCACCACGGGCGAACCGCCGGCGTCACGCCCGCGGATCTCGGCCGGCTCACCGTCGGCGACCCGCACCTCCTCCACGGTGAACCCCTCGCGAACCTCCGCGCCGGCAGCGGCGGCGGCATCGAGCAGGATCTTGTCGAGCACCGTGCGCCGCGGCGCGTACGCCACGGGGGACTGCTCGGTCCCGGGCGCCCCGGCCAGCCTGACCGCCCCGAAATCGAAGGTGTACCGCGAGATCGGCGGGCATCCCGTGGCGGTGACCTGCTCCAGCAGCCCCCATCGGCGCAGCGCGTCGACGCCCGGCGGATGGATGAAATGGGTCGACACGGTGTCGCTCGGGAACGTCGCCCGGTCCACCACGAGCACCCGGTAGCCCCGGCGGGCCAGCAGCATCGCGACGGGTGAACCCGCACAGCGGGCACCGACCACGATCACGTCGTACGTCTGATCCGGCATCTGTGTCCTCCTCCGGATCATCATGCTGGGCGGCTCCGCCCATTGTCGACAGACACCCGGCGCGATCCGGCTAGGACACCGAGAGCTCGACGATCCGGGACTGGTCGTTCAGGCCGTTGGCGGCGTGGGTGACGATGCGCAGGGCGCCGGTGCGCTGCCTCGGGAACGTGCTGGTCACCGTCACGGCGGTGTTGCCGCGGACCGCGGCGACGGTGCGCCAGCCGGCGGCGGTGGCGAGCTGGACGTCCCAGTCGCGCAGGCCGTACCGCGCGGTGGGGAACTGCGCCGAGCCGACGGTGGTGAGAGTGACGCGGGCCGGCTGCCGGGGGCCGGACCAGGTGAGCTCGTACCAGTCGGGCCACTGCCGGCCGGTGCCGTCCGCCCAGCCGGTGCCGTGGCCCCAGTGGGCCGGGTCGGCGTCGCCGTCGACCGCGCCGCACACCGGGAAACCGGTCCGCGACGACGAGGCGCTGACCCGCACCGCGGAACGGGCCAGGTCGGCGGACGGCCGGGCCGGTGAGACCACGACCGGTACGGCCACCCGGTGTTCACCGCTGGTCACGCTGACGGTGTAGGTGCCGGTGGGAGTTCCGGCCGGGGCGCTGACCGCGACCGGCACGGTACGGGTGTAACCGGCCGGCAGCCACGTCGAGATCAGCCGGCGGGGCAGGTGCAGTGCCGCGGGGGCGGTCAGGACGGCGTCGGCGTAGACCGGGGCCGGACCGCGGTTGGTCAGCCGTACCCGCAGCTCTCCGCCGTTGCACTGTCCGGTGATCGGCAGCGTGGCGCGGTCGACCGACAGCCGTACGCCGCTGCGGGACGGGCCGGCGGTGGCGGGCGCCGGGCCGCACAGTGCGGTGGCGGCGATGACGAGCAGGGCAGCGGCACGGTGGGCCCGGGTGCGGTCCATGGTTGTCCCTCAGGCCGGGCTCAGGCCCGGGCGGTCGCGGTCGGATACGAACGAGGCGCGGGTGGTGATGGGGGCGCCGGGCCGGTTGACGAACGGCAGCGTCCGGTAGTCGGCGCGCAGGGTGCTGCGGGTCAGCGTGCAGCGCACGTAGCCGCGCTGGGCGTTGGCGAAGAGCAGGTGCGGGCTGTCGCGGCGCTGCTGGTCCAGCCGCGGGGTGCTGTCCGTACCGTTGCCGCCGCTGGAGACGGACGTGCCGACCAGCTCCACCGCCACGGCCGGCGCCGACGGCCGGCCGAAGTCCGGGCGCAGGTCGGCCGCGTAGTTGATGTGGACGTCACCGGTGAGCACCACGGTGCCGGGCACCCGGGCGGCCGTCGCCAGGACCTTGCGGCGGTCGGCCGCATAACCGTCCCACTTGTCCATGTCGAGCAGGGCCGGATCCCCGCCGTAGCGGCACTCGGCCATCATCATCTGCTGCGCCAGGATGGTCCAGCGGGTGCCCGACCGGTTCATGCCGTCGAGCAGCCAGCCGCGCTGGGCATCTCCCAGCACGCTGCGCCGCGGGTCGTCGCGGTCCGCGCAACCGGCCCGCAGCCCGTCTCCGCAGGCCTGGTCGGAGCGGTACTGCCGGGTGTCCAGGACGTGCGCCTCGGCGAGATCGCCGAACCGCAGCCGGCGGTGCAGCCGCATGCCCGCGCCGGACGGTTGCTGCGGGCGGCGCAGGGGCTGGTTCTCCCAGTACGCGCGGTAGGCGTTGGCCCGCTGCACGAGGAAGTCCCGGGCCGGGATGTCGAAGCGGGGCACCCCGGCGGCGTAGTTGTCCTGGACCTCGTGGTCGTCCCAGGTGAGCACCCAGGGGAAGGCGGCGTGCGCGGCCTGCAGGTCCGGGTCCGAGCGGTACAGCGCGTACCGCATCCGGTAGAGGTCGAGGGTGTCGACCGGCAGTTCGAAGGCGTCCGGCAGGCGGAGTGCGGGGTCGAACCGGTTGCCGCCCACGCTGGTGACGGCGTTCTCGTAGATGTAGTCGCCGAGGAAGAAGACCACGTCGAGATCCTCCGCGGCCAGGTGCCGGTAGGCGCTGAAGTACCCGTCGGTGTAGGCCTGGCAGGACGCGACCGCGAAGCGCAGCGCCCGCGGCGACGCGGAGACCGCGGGTGCGGTGCGGGTACGACCGGTCGGGCTCAGATGCCCGCCGGTGCGGAAGCGGTAGTAGTAGTCGTGACCGGGCCGCAGGCCGCGCACGTCGACGTGGACCGAGTGCCCGTATTCCGCCCGTGCGGTCGCCGTGCCGGCGCGCACCACCCGCCGGAAGGCCGGGTCCGCGGCGATCTGCCACTGCACCGGGTAGCCGGCGAACGGCAGCCCGCCCAGGGGTTCCAGCGGCCGCGGCGCCAGCCTGGTCCACAGCACCACGCCGTCCGGGAGCGGATCGCCCGAGGCGACCCCGAGGGTGAAAGGGTCGCTCCGGGGTGCCGCGGCGGCCATCGCCGTCCGGGTGGTGACCGGGGCGAGCGCTACGGCCAGCGCGGCGCCGCCGAGGGCGAACAGGCCGCGGCGGGGCAACGCGCCGATCCGGACGGCGGGTGCGGGCCGGTGCGGTGGCAGCATGGCGGCTCCTTGCGGCGGCTGGGCGTGATCACCAGCTCAACCGCGCCGGGCCTCCCGCGGATACGCCCCCGGCCCGTCCCCGGCCCGCAGCCGCTGGACGCGCGCCCGCAGTGCCCGCTGGAGCAGCACGGGACAGCCGTGCAGGAGCACGGTCAGGCCGGACAGCCAGGCGACGGCGTCCCAGGCTCCGGCCCCGGCTGCCACGGCGGAGACCGCGGTCACCAGGACGGCGACCACGAGGTGACCGAGTTCCGAGGTCCGCGTCTGCCGGTCCAGGGCGGCGAGCGAGGCCCGGGTGCCGGTGAACGTACGGCCGCCGCGCATCAGCCGCTCCCAGCCGATCGCCCGCAGCAGCCGCAGGTACCACCACGCCCCCAGCCGGCGGTACACGGCCGGCTCCCGGTCGCGTACCCGGAACCAGGAGCCGTCCAGCCGCGGCCGCGCGGCGTCCAGGACGCCGGAGATCCACGCCATCAGCAGGAAGTGCAGCACCCAGGCGAAGGCCGGTCCGCGGAAGCCGAGCGCGGCGCCCGTGGCCCAGGCGACGCCCGCCACGCCGGCCCCGCCGCCCACGGCCACGACGGCCGCGCGCGGCCCGGGCCCTGCAGTGACCCGGGCCGTGATCGGCCCGACCGGCCTCAGTCGTCGTCCCCGTCGTCGTCGTCGCCGTCGTCCTGCTCGCCGCCGGGGCAGCCGGTGAGGGTCAGCAGCCCGCCCACGGCGCCGGCCGCCAGCAGTGCCCGGCCGAAGAAGGCGCGTCGGCCCATCGCGCCGCCGGTGCCCGGGTCGTCCCGCGTGTCCTTCGCTGTGTCATCCATGGCGGCATTGTCGCAGCGTCCCGGTCCGGGCGGGAAGTCCTGCGCGGGGATCCCCCGACCGGACACGATCGCGGTGCGGCACATCCCGGTGTCACATGCGCGGCCCCGGCGGTGCTCTGTAGATGTGGAGCAAGATGTGGAGCAGCTGGTGAGGCCCGGCGAGAAGCCGCCCCTCGACGGCCACGGCGGGACGGTCCGGCGGGCCGGGCGGAAGGGCGGCGCGACAGTGCGGACTCCTGCGGTACGAGGGGCCGTGCGAGCCGACCTCGAACAGGTCTTCCGCAGCGCGTACCCGCGGGTGGTGGCCGTCGCCGCCCGGGTGCTCGGTTCCCGGGACGAGGCCGAGGACGTGGCGCAGGAGGTGTTCCTGACCTTCGGGCGCTCCGCGGTGCCGGCCGGGGAGGCGGTGGGCTGGTTGTCCGTCGCCGCGGCGCACACCGCGCTCAACCACTTGCGGTCCAGCCGGCGCCGCGCCGCCCGGGAGGAGGCCGCCGGGGACGACGGGGCCGTCGGACCGGATGTCGCCGACACCGTCGTGACCCTGGAAGAGCGCCGCCGGGTGCGCGCGGCGCTGGCCCGGCTCCCTCGCAAGCACGCCGTGGCCCTGGTGCTGCGGCACAGCGGTCTGAGCTACGCCGAGGTGGCGGCCGCCCTGGACCTTTCCCCCGGCAGCGTGGGCACCACCGTGCGACGCGCCGAAACCGCCCTACGCAAGGAGTTGAACCGTCATGCGTCATCCGACTGACGGCACGCTGCGCCGGCTCCTGGACGAGCCGGCCGGTGTCGCCGACGCCGACCGCGAGCACATCGCCGGTTGCCCGGTGTGCCGGACCGGGCTCGCTGCCGCCGAGCAGGACGCCGCGCTCACCCGCGCGGCCCTGGACGTCGACGTCCCCGTGGACGTCGACGCGGGGTGGTCCCGCCTGTCGCAGGCGGTCGCGGTCGACCGGCCGCGGCGGCAGCCGGCCGCGGCCTCCCGGTGGCGATCAGCGCTGCGCAAGCCGGTGGTCGCCGCCTTCGCCGCCGTCGCCCTGCTGGGCGGGGCCAGCGCCGCGGCCGCGGCCGACTGGCTGGAGATCTTCCGCACCGAGCAGATCGCCCCGGTCACGCTCACCCAGGCCGACCTCGTCGCCCTGCCCGACCTGGACGCGTACGGCAAGGTCGAGATCACCCAGGAGGTGAAGGTCCGGCCGGTCGCCGACGCCGACGCCGCGGAGCAGGCCTCCGGGCTCGCCGTCCCGCGGGTGCGGGAGCTGCCCCGCGGCGTGACGGGGCAACCGGCGTACCAGGTCGGTGGCCGGGTCAACGCGGTGTTCACCTTCTCCGTCGAGAAGGCCACGCAGGCCGCCGCGGCAGCGGGCAAGAGCCTGCCGCCACCGCCCACCGGCCTCGACGGCAGCCAGTTCCGGTTGAGTGCCGGGCCCGGCGTGGCCGGGGTGTGGTCGGAGGCCCGCGGCATACCGGCGTTGATCGTCGCCCGCGTCGTCGCACCCACCGCCTACTCCGCGGGGATCCCGTTCCGGACGGCCGTGGACTACCTGCTGTCGCTGCCGGGTCTGCCCGAGAGCGTCAAGTCGCAGCTGCGCGGCTACACCGGTGACGCCACGACGTTGCCGCTGCCCGTGAACTCGCAGTACCTGACCAGTTCGGCCACCGACGTCGGGGGTACGCCGGCCACGGTGCTGGCCTCCCGGGACGGCCTGGTCACGGCCGTGGTCTGGGTCCAGGACGGGGTCGTCACCGCGGTGGCCGGCTCGCTGAGCGCCGACGAGGTGGTCTCGGTGGCCCGCGGGCTGGAGCAGCGGTGAGCACCGACCCCACGGTCCTCGCTGAGGCGGCCGCGCCCGACGCGGAGCGGCTGCTCGCCGACCTGCCGCCGACGCCGGCGGTGTGGTGCTCCGGCCTGCGCAAGCGTTACCGCAAGCAGACCGCCGTCGACGACGTGTCCTTCACAGTGGGCCGGGGCGAGGTGCTCGGCCTGCTGGGTCCCAACGGTGCCGGCAAGACCAGCGTCATCAAGATCCTGCTCGGCCTGGTCCGGCCGGACGCGGGGGAGGTGCTGCTGCTCGGCCGCCCGGGTACGGACCCGCAGGCCCGCGCCCGCGTCGGCTACCTGCCCGAGCTCTTCCGCTACCAGCCCTGGCTCACCGCCGCCGAGGTGCTCGCCCTGCACGTCCGGCTCGCCGGTGCCGCGGTGCCGGCCCGGGAACAGCGCGAGAGCCTGGCCCTGGTCGGCCTGACCGACCGCGCCGGCGACCGGGTCGGCGGCTTCTCCAAGGGCATGCAGCAACGCCTCGGGCTGGCCGTCGCCCTGGTCGCCCGCCCCGAGCTGGTCCTGCTCGACGAGCCGACGAGCGCCCTGGACCCGATCGGCCGGGCCGACGTGCGGGACCTGTTGCTGTCGCTCAAGGAGCGCCGGGTCGCCGTGCTGCTCAACTCGCACCTCATCGGCGAGGTCGAGCGGGTCTGCGACCGGGTCGTCATCCTCGACAAGGGCCGGGTCGCAGCCTCCGGCACCCTCGCCGAGCTGCTCGGTCAGCGGGAGCTGCGGTTGCGGCTGGACGAGGTGAGCGCGGAGGCGGAGGCCCGGCTGGCCGCCGCCGGACAGCTGACCCACAGCGGTGACTCGTACACGGTCACGCTGCCCGCCGACCAGAGCGCCACGATGGTGCCCGACCTGGTGGCGGAACTGGTCCGGCTCGGGGTCCGCGTGCACGCCGTCGAGCCGGCCCGGATCAGCCTGGAGGAACGACTGCTGGACATCCTGCGCGCCGGCACCGGAGGGGACCGATGATCGCCCGTACCGTCCTGACCCTGGCCGTCCTCACGCTGCAGGAGGCCCTGCGCCGGCGGGTGCTGCGCTCGCTCGTCGTGATGACGGTCGTGCTGCTCTCGCTGAGCGCCTGGGGGTTCTACCGGCTGGACTCGGAGTTCGGCACGCTCACCAGCGGGGAGGCCCGGCTCGCCGCGTCCACCGTGCTCAACCTGGTGATGTTCGGCCTGAGCCTGATCGCCGCGCTCGGTACGGCGTTCCTGGCCGGCCCCACCCTGGCCGGGGAGATCGAGTCCGGCATCGCGCTGGCCGTCATGACCCGGCCGGTACGCCGCTCGGCCGTTCTGCTCGGCAAGTGGCTCGGCCTGGTCGCCTTCGGCAGTGGCTTCGTCATCGTGGCCGGCCTCGGACAGCTCCTCATCGTCCGGATCACGGTGGGTTACTGGCCCCCGCAACCGGCCACCGGACTGGCGCTGCTCGCCGCGCAGACCACGGTGCTGCTGACCCTGGGCCTGCTGCTGTCCACCGTGATCTCCCCGATGGCGTCGGGCATCGTGGCGGTCGGCCTCTTCGGCGCCACCTGGATCGCCGGCGTGGTCGGCATGGTGGGGGAGGCGTTCGGCAACGACGGCATGGCCGGTGTCGGCACCGTCTCCCGGATGCTGCTGCCGACCGACGGCCTGTGGCGCGGGGCGATGCACGCGTTCCAGCACCCGGGCCTGTCGCAGTTCCCCGCGTTCGAGGACTCGCCGTTCCTCAGCATGGCCCCGCTCACCGCGACCTACCTGGCCTGGGCCGCGCTGTGGGTGGCGGTCGTCCTCGGCCTGTCCGCCCTGGCCTTCCAGCGCCGCGACCTGTGAAACGGCGCTCCGGGTGGTCCGCCAGGAGCGGGCCACCCGGAGGCCGGGCCTGACGGCGGATCAGGGCTGGGCCACGATCCAGTCGTCCAGATCGAAGTCGGTACGGACGAACTTCTGCTCCACCAGGAACTGCTTGGTCCCCTTGAGCAGCGCCAGCCCCTGGGGGGTGAAGGGCTCCGCCGGCCACTGGTCGGCATGGGTGGAGGCCTCCACGATCTTCGGCGGGAAACCGTTGATGCTCACCGTGTACGCCAGGAAGCCCGGCCAGTCCGCCTTGGCCTTGGTGGTGGCGTCGCGCTGGGCCTGCTGCCACGCGGACACGATGCCCGGCTCGGCCTCGAGGAACTTCTCGGTGACCACCGTGGCGCTGGTGCCCAGGTACTGCCGGTGGTCCTTGGACGCCAGCGTGATCAGCGGGTAGCCCTTGGCCTTCAGCGCCTCGACGTTGGCGATCGGTACGGCTGCGGCGTCCACGTCCCCGCGTTCCAGGGCGGCCTCGACGTCCGCGCTGTAGATGTGGATGACCTCGGCCGGCTCGACGCCCGCGTCGCCGAGCGCGCCCAGCAGGTAGCGGTGGATGTACGAGCCGGTCTGCACCGCCACCTTCCGGCCGGCCAGTCCGGCGAGCGAGGTGGGGCCGCCGGACTTCCTGGCCAGGATGCCGGCGTCCAGGTTGATCTGCGACTGGGCGATCAGCCGGGTGGGCTGCCTGGCGCCCCGGGCCACCAGGGCCGGGGTGTCGCCGTACGTGGCCAGGTCGAGCTCGCCGGCGGCCAGCGCCTGGTTGAGGTCCGGGCCGTTCGGGAAGGTGACGACCTCGACCCCGGTGACGCCGAGCGACGACAGCGCCGGGACCAGGCCGTTCTTGCTGTTGAGGTAGCCGACCGGGCCGGACAGCTTGTTGCCGTTGCCGATCGCGCCGATGCGCAGGGTGAAGGTGTCGCCGGGGCCGGCGGCCTCGGACGGCTCACCACCGCAGCCGGCCAGCGCGAGCAGCGCGGCGGTGGCGACGGCCAGCAGGGTTCTCGTACGCATCGGTCATTCTCCTTGAGCGGGTGCGGGGGTGATCCGGGCGCGGCCCAGTTCGGGGCCGACGGCGGTCCGGGCGCCGGACTTGCGGCCGCGGCCCCAGCCGAGCTCCTTGCGGTAGCTGCCGAGCAGGCCGGTGTCCGTGACGTGGTCCTCGTCGCGCAGCGGCGAGTCCGGGGGCGCCGGGTGGGTGAGCGGGGCGACGAACAGGGCGTCGGCCGGGCAGTGCGCCTCGCACATGAAGCAGGTCTGGCAGTCGTTCTGCCGGGCGATGACCGGCACGCCGCCGGCGCCGCGGTCGAAGACGTTGGTCGGGCACACCGCGATGCACACGTCGCAGGTGACGCACCGGGAAGCCGAGACGACCTCGATCATGACGCCACCGCCAGTTCCGGCCGCGGGGCGAGCAGCGACTCGGGACGGACCCAGAGCTCGTCGAGGCCGCCGACCGTGAGCCGGCGATGCTGGGCCGGGTCGAGGCCGGGGAACTCCTGGCGCCGGGCCATGCCGCGGCTCTCGGTCCGGGCCAGCGCGCTGGTGTACATCCACCGGGCGTGGGCGACCATCGCCGCGGCCTGCCGCAGCCGGGGCGTGCCGGCCGGGTCGGCGCTCGCGCCGGCCCGCAGCCGCTGCCACAGCTCGTCGAGTTCGCTCAGCGCGGGCCGCAACCGGTCGCCGTGCCGCAGGTAGTTCTTGTCGTACGGGTGCACCTGCCGGCGCAGCACGTCCTGCGCCTCGGCCCAGGGGTCGCCGTCGAAGGGCCGGCTGCCGGTGGGCCGGACCGCGACCCCGCCGGCCCCGGTGAGGCGCCGCTTGACCGCCGAGCTGCCCAGCGCCGCGGCGAACCGGGCCGCGCCGCCGCCGGCCCAGGTGCCCGACGACATGGCCCAGGCCGAGTTGTGACTACCGCCGCCGGTGAAGCCACCGCAGATCAGCTCGCGGGTGGCCGCGTCGCCGGCGGCGTACAGGCCGGGGACGGTGGTGGCGCAGTCGTCGTCGACGATCTGGATGCCGCCGGTGCCGCGTACCGTGCCCTCCAGCAACAGGGTGACCGGGAACTTGTCGGTGAACGGGTTGATGCCGAGCCGGTCGAAGGTGAGGAAGAAGTTCGGCTGGCCCGAGCGCATGAGGGCCTGCTGCTCCGGCGTGGCGTGGTCGATCTGGCACAGCACCGTGCCGGTGCGCAGCAGCTCCTGGGCGATCACCGAGCGCCCGCCCTGACTGCCGGCCCCGGCCAGCGGGGTGCCGTCGCCGTGGAAGAACGTGGCGAAGCCGTAGTAGGCCGTCTTGGTCACCGAGGTGAAGGCCGGGGCGATGGCGTACGAGTTGGAGAACTCCATGCCGGACATCGCCGCTCCGGCCTCGGCGGCGTAGAGGGCGCCGTCCCCGGTGGCGACATCGCAGCCCAGCGCCTTGGACAGGAACGCGCAGCCGCCGGTCGCCAGCACCGCCGCGGAGGCGCGGACCCGGTAGCCGGTGTCGTGCTGGCGGCGGTGCCCGCGTACCCCAGCGACCGTGCCCGCAGGGTCGACCAGCAGCTCGGTGACCGGGCTGTGGTCCAGGACCCGCACCCCGGCCCGCTTGATCCAGGACCGCATCCGGCGCATGTACTCCGGCCCCTGCAGGCCGCGCTTGTGCGCGACGCCGTCGACGACGGGGAACGGGTAGCGCGCCTCGGCCTCGAGGCGGTTCATGTTCTCGTAGGTCTGGTCCAGGACGCGGGCCATCCAGCGGCGGTCCTGCAGGTGGCCGCCGAGCGCCTCGCGGCTGGCCATGGCCTTCTCGCGGGCGGCGGGTCCGGGCTGGACGTACCAGACGCCGGTCCCGCCGGAGGCGGTCGGGCCGGACGTGCCGCAGTAGCCCTTGTCGAGCAGCAGGACGTCGGCCCCGGCCGCGGCGGCGGTCAGCGCCGCCCAGGTGCCGGCGGGGCCGCCGCCGACGATGACGACGTCGGCGGTCAGGTCGAGGGCGGTCGTGGTCATGGCTTCTCCCCGGGTACGGATTCGTCGGTCGGCAGGTCGGCGTTGACCCCGAGGGCACGCAGCAGGGCGCGGCGCAGAGTGAGCAGCCGCGGGTTGTCGAGGGCACGCGGGCGCGGCACGTCGACGACGAACTCCTCGGCGATGCGCCCGTCGCGCAGAACCAGCGCCCGGTCGGCGAGCAGCAGTGCCTCCTCGACGTCGTGGGTGACGAGCAGGACGGCCGGCCGGTGCTCGGTCCAGAGCTTGGCCACCAGGGCCTGGGCCTTGATCCGGGTGAGCGCGTCGAGGGCCCCGAACGGTTCGTCGAGCAACAGCAGTTCGGGGGTACGCACCAGGGCCCGCGCCAGGGCGACCCGCTGGGACTCGCCGCCGGACAGGGTCCGTGGCCAGGCATCGGCCCGGGCGGCCAGCCCGACCTCGGTGAGGGCGTGCAGCGCACGGGACCGCAGGCCGGGCCCGCGGACGCCGAGGGTCACGTTGCGCCACACCCGGCTCCACGGCATGAGCCGGTGCTCCTGGAAGACGATGGCGCGCCGGTCGGGCACCCGGAACTGCCCGGTGGCGCCGCGGTCGAGCCCGGCCACGGCCCGCAGCAGGGTGCTCTTGCCGGAGCCGCTGGCCCCGAGCAGGGCGACGAACTCGCCGGGGGCTATGTCCAGGTCGGCGCCGGCGAGCACGACCCGGCCGTCGAAGGCGCGGCGGGCGCCGCGGACGCGGACGGCGGCGGTCCCGGTCGCCGGGGTGACGGTCGTGGTGGTGGCGGTCATGCTCACTCTCCCGCGAAGCCGCGGCGCCAGGCCAGCGCGCGGCGCTCGATGAGGCGGACGAACAGGTCGGTGGCCAGGCCCAGCAGGGCGTAGATGACCAGGACCACGAAGATCACATCGGTCCGCAGGAACTCGCGGGCGTCGTTCATCAGGAACCCGACCCCGGCCGTGGTGGCGGTCTGCTCGGCGACCACGAGGCTGAGCCAGCCCAGTCCGAGGGCCTGGCGCAGCCCGACCAGGATCTGCGGCAGCGCGCCGGGCAGGATCACCCGCAGGATCAGGCCCGGCCGGCCGACCCCGCAGGAGCGGGCGGACTCGACCAGGCGCTCGTCGACGCCGCGGATGCCGTGCAGCACGTTGAGGTAGAGGGGGAAGATCGGGCCGATGGCGATCAGCGCGATCTTCGACGTCTCGCCGATACCGAACCAGATGATGAAGATCGGTACGAGCGCCAGGTGCGGCAGCATCCGCAGCGACTGCAGGGGCCCGTCGACGAGGTCCTCGGCCAGGCGCAGCAGCCCCGCGGCGAGGCCGAGCAGCAGGCCGGCGCTGAGCCCGATGGCCAGTCCCTTGGCGACCCGGGTGAGCGAGACGCCGAGGTGGTGGGCCAGTTCGCCGCTGGCGATCAGCTCGCGGGCGGCGGTGATGACGTCGGTCGGTGACGGGGTCGTGGTGCCGAGCCACCCGGCGCCCGCACCGACCTGCCAGAGGAGCAGGACGGTGAGCAGACCGGTGGCCTTGCGGGCGGGGGTGAGCCGGCGGGCGGCGCGGCGCCAGCGGGCCGGCGCCGGCGGTGCGTCGTCCGGCTGGTCGATGCTGACCGGTGCGGCGGCGGTGCCGGTGCGGTCGAGGACGGATGAGGACATGGCGACTCCTTCGCGCCACACGCGGGCGGATGGCGCCCGGGTGGGTCGTCGACGGGGATCGTGCGGAGTGGACCCGGCGGTTCGCGCCGGGGTGGGGGTGTGCGGGGCCGGTCGACCGGCGGCGGTCAGCTCCGGCGGCAGCGGCCGCGGGAGGACGTCCAGTCGCGGCAGCAACCTCGCGACACTGCGAGTGCGGTGCCGGCGAGGCGGATCCCCTGGCTGGTCATGACCCGATCCTTAGCCCTCAAATCCTATATGTCAACTAGGTTTTTGGAACGTGGGACCGGAAACGGCCGGAGCCGCCTCCGCTGGACGTGCGGGGGGCGGGCTCCGGCCGATGGGGACACCGGGCCGGTCAGCGGCGGCTGACCAGTCCTTCGAGGCGGTCGATGGCGGCGCTGACCTCGGCGGTGAGGCCGGCCACGGTGGCGGCCTGCTCGGTGGTCATCAGCTCGGCGTCGGCGGTGGTGGCGGCCGGCGTCTTGACCTCGTCGGCCACCACGGCGAAGCCCCGGCCGGCGACCCCGGCCCGGGCCGTTTCGATGGCGGCGTTTCAGGGCGAGCGGGTTGGTCTGCCGCGCGATGCCGCCGATGAACCGCGCGACCTCGTCGACCTTCTGCAGGCTCTCGTGCAGCGTGCCGACGGCCCGGCTGGCCGCACTGTTGTTGCTCAGCAGGTGACTCGCCGCCGTTCGGGCGTCGCGGAGATGAGTGTGACGGTGCGACAGGGTGGGACCTGTCCTAGAATGTCCGTATCGTCTCACGCCAGAAAGCCCGCCTCCTCGGCAGTGGGCCGCGCGCCGCAGCTCTGCAGGTCGCGGCCCTGTTCGCGCTCTCCGGGCTGCTCGCTCTCGTCGGGATCGGCAACGACACCCGCCGGGCCGGCGACCTGCTGATCATCGCGGCGGCGGACCTGGCCCTGGCCGCGGCCATCGCGCCCCTGCCCTGGCACCGGTGGCGGCCGGGGGCGCCCTCGTTGCTCGCGCTGCCCGCCTTCGCCGTCCTGGGCTTCTCGACGTGGGCGTTCGGTGGCATGGCCGCCGGCACGGGCCCGTTCCTGGTGCTGATCTTCGCGTGGGCGGCGCTGCACTACTCGCGCCGGCTGCTGACCGCGCTCGTGCTGCCGGCGCTGGTGGCGTACGTGGCCCCGCTGGTCCTCACCGGCCAGCCGCCGGCCATCCTGGGCTCGGCGGCGGTGCTGCTGCCGGTCGCCCTGGGCATCGCCTTCCTGATCGAGGCCCAGGCACGCTACCTGCGCGAGGACCGGGCCCGGATCGCCGAGATCGAACGCTGGCGGGCCGCACTGGTGGCCGCCCTGGCCCACGACGTGCGCTCACCGCTGACCACCGTGCAGATGGTCCTGGAGGAACTGCGCGACGAACCCGGTGCGGGCGCCGGCGATCTGATCGACCGGGCGCTGCGGCAGGTCGCCCGGATCACCCACCTCACCGCCGGCCTGCTCGACCTCGACCGGATCGACTCGCAGGGCCGGCTGAAACTCGACCTGCGGCCCTGGCCGGTGCGCGAGGCGGTGGCCGGGGCCGTCGCGCACCTGGGCCGCGACGACATCGTGGTCGACGTCGACCCGGCGCTGGTGCTGGTGCTGGACCGGGACCGGTTCGAGCAGATCGTGGTCAACCTCGTCGGCAACGGCCTGCGCCACGGCGAGCCGCCCGTGGTGGTCCGGGTGACCGAGAGCGGCGGCACCGCGACGCTGGTGGTCCGTGACCACGGTCCCGGCGTACCCGTCGCGGCGCAGCCCCGGCTCTTCACCCGCTTCGGCAGCGAGAACCCGGCAGCATCGGCCTGGGTCTGTGGATCGTGGCTCAGCTGGCGCAGGCCCACGGCGGCGAGGCCCACTACGAGGCCGCCGACCGCGGCACCCGGATGGTGGTCACCTGGCCGGTGCGTCACATCGCGCGTACGCCGGGCGTGAGCGGGTAGCTCTCCGCACGTCCGGGGTCACGCAGCCCCGGCCGTACGAGCTGCGCGGACGCCGCCGCAACCGCCGGATGCCGGCGTAGCGCCGTCAGCGTTGCGCCGGCTGGAACAGTTCGATCAGATTGCCGGCCGGGTCGGAGATCAGGATCTGCCGGCCGCCCGGGCCGCTGACCAGGTCGCTGCGGAAGGGCACCCCCTGGTCGCGCAGGCGGCTGATCTCGGCGTCCAGGTCCTCGACGATCAGGTGGATGCGGTTGCGGCCCGCGGTGGCCGCGTCGTCAGGGGTGGCGCGGGCACCCGAGCTCGCCGGCCCGGACAGCAGCAACCGCAGCGGGCCACGGACGACGTCGGCGAAGGCGGGGGCCGCGCTGGTCCTCACGGTGAAGCCGAGGTGAGTGGTGTAGAAGTCGACGGCCTGCTGGACGTCGTCGACGAGGTAGCGGACGGCGACGTACTGCTCGGTTGCGGTCACGGCTGAACTCCTTCGGTCAGGGTGGGGAGCAGGTGCCTGATGCGGGTGTCGAGGGTGGCCGCGGTGTGCGCGAAGGCCTGCCGCGGGTCGCCGGTGGTGGCGGGGTCGGGGATGCTCCAGTGCGCGCGGCGGGGGTGGCCGGGGAAGTCCGGGCAGGTCTCGCGGGCCTTGTCACACAGGCTGATCACGTGGTCGAAGCGGTGGCCGGTCAACGTGTCGTAGTGGCGGGGACGGCGGTCGCTGATGTCGAGGCCGAAGTCTTCGCGCAGCACCCGTACGGCATCGGGGTGCAGCTCGGCCCTGGGCCGGATGCCGGCGCTGGCCACCTCGACCCGGCCCTCGGTCTGGTGCCGCAGCAGGGCCTCGGCGATGGGGGAGCGGGCACTGTTGCCCGTGCAGACGAAGAGCACGGCACCGCCGGCGGGCAGCTCCGGAGTGGACTGCTGCCGCAGGGCCGGGTGCAGGGCGGCGGCGGTGCCGGTGAGTGCGGCCGCGCAGCGGTCGAGGTCGAGGTGGTAGTAGCTGTCGCGGCCGTCGAAGCTGCTCCGGGAGGCGGTGACCAGGCCGCCGTCGCGCAGCAGGCGCAGGTGGTAGGAGACCAGGTTCTGCGGCTCACCGACCAGGTCGACGAGCTCGCGGACCCGGTGGTCGCTGCCGGCCAGCGCGGCGAGCAGCCGCCAGCGCAGCGGATGGGCGGCCAGCCGCACGAACGCCGGAGGCTCCGGACTCGACGATCCCATGGCCAGGACATTACATCAAATCAGTTTGATGGAGTATCCCGGGAAAGCAGCTGGTGGAGTTCTCTGAGCAGCGTGTCCGTCTCGAACGGCTTGCGGATCAGGGGAGCGTCCTCGGGCAGCTCGTGGCCGCCCGGGGTCGGGCCGTTGGTGTAGCCGGACATGAACAGCACCGGCAGGTCCGGGCGGGTGTGCCGCAGTTCGGCCGCCAGCCTGGTCCCGGACATGCCCGGCATGATGATGTCGGTCAGCAGCGCGTCGACCACGAAGGACTCGTCGACGCACATTTTCAGCGCCTGTTGCGGATCGCCCGCCGCGTGCACCCGGTAGCCGGCCTTGACCAGGGTGCGGCAGACGATGTCGCGGACGGCGTCCTCGTCCTCGACCACCAGGATCCATTCGCCGCTGCCGGACGCGCGGGCACCGGGCACGCTGGTGCTCTCCGGTACGGCGGCCGTACTGGCCGGCAGGCCGACCCGCAACGTCGTGCCGACGCCCGGCCGTGACTCGAGACTGATCGTGCCGCCCGCTTCGGTCACCGTCCCGTACGCCGTGGACAGTCCCAGGCCGGTGCCCTGACCGCGTCCCTTGGTGGTGTAGAACGGCTCGAAGGCGCGCGCCGCCACCTCCGGCGTCATGCCGCAACCGGTGTCGGTGATGGTCAGGTTGACGGTGGGCACCTCGGCGCCGTACGCCACGCCCGTCACGATGCTCAGCTTGCCGCCCGCCGGCATCGCCGCGCGGGAGTTCACCAGCGCGTTCATCAGGACCTGTTCCAGTTTGCTGCGGTCCATGGTGACCGCCGGCAGCCTCGGCGCCAGGCTCGTGGTCACCTCGATGTCCTCGCCCAGGGTGCGGCTGAGCAGTCGCTGCATGTCGGTGACGACGGCGTTGACGTCCAGCACCTCCGGCTGCGACGGTTCCAGCCGGCTGAAGATGAGCAGCTGCCGGGTGAGCCCGCTGCCGCGTACGGCGGCCTGTTTGATGCCGTCCAGGTCGGCCCGGCCGGGATGCTCCGGCGCCAGTTCCTCGTTGAGCATGTCGGCGTACCCGGCGATCACCGCCAGCAGGTTGTTGAAGTCGTGGGCGATGCCGCCGGCCAGCTGGCCGAGCGAGTCGAGGCGTTCGGCCTGGCGCAGCTGGCGTTCCAGCTCGGCGCGTTCCTGCTCGGCCGTGACCCGCTCGGTGATGTCGCGCAGGATGCCCTCCACTGCCACCGGCCGGCCCTCGTCGTCGAGGATCGCGACGGCCCGCTGCTCGGTCCACACGACCTCGCCCGAGGACCGGTGCCAGCGCACGGTCAGGGTGCCGGGGTGCGGTGACCGCCAGGACTGCTCGATGACCGGCCGGTCCTCCGGCTCGATGATCCGGAAGATCAGTCCCGGGTCGTCGTAGAACTGCTCGGGCCGGTAGCCGGTGACCGACTCCACGGCGGGACTGAGGTACTCCATCGCCGGTTCCGGGACGCCGCGGTAGCGGAAGATGATGTCCTGCGCGTGCTCGGCCAGCAGGCGGAACCGCTCCTCGCTGTCGCGCAGGGCCGCCTCGGCGCGTCGCCGCTGGCGCCGGTCGCCGGCCTCGCGCAGCTCCCGTTGCACGGCCGGCCCGAGCCGGGGGAGCCGGTCCTTGAGCACGAAGTCGCGTACCCCGGCGCGCATCAACGCCGCGGCCATCTCCTCGCCCATCTGCCCGGACACCAGGATGAACGGGATGTCCGCGTCGCAGGCGCGGATCTGTTCCAGCGCGTCCTCGGCCCGGAAACCGGGCATGTTGTAGTCGGAGATGACCACGTCGGGCACCCGCTCGTCGAGCGCGGCGGCGACGCCTGCCGCCGTGTCGGCGCGCATGTGCGAGACCGCCAGCCCGGCCTTCTTGAGCTGCCGGACGATGAGCAGGGCGTCGTCCGGGCTGTCGTCGATGACCAGTACGTGGATGTCCTCCATCGCCGTCAGCCGTTCCGGGCCGGTGGGGCCGGCTGGTTGACCAGCAGCCAGTAGACGCCCAGGACGTTGGCCGCCTCGACGAACTCCTCGAACACGACCGGCTTGCGCACGAAGCTGTTGGCGCCCAGGCGGTAGCTTTCCACGATGTCGCGTTCCTCGCTGGAGGTGGTGAGCACGACCACCGGCAGGGAGCTCGTGCGCTCGTCGTCGCGGATGGCCCGCAGCACCTCCAGGCCGTCGACCTTCGGCAGCTTGATGTCGAGGAGGATCAGCGCCGGGTGCAGCGGCTGGCCCTCGCCGGGCAGCAGCAGCCGCAGGGCCTGCTCACCGTCGCTGGCCACGACGATCTCGTTGCGGATGTGGTTCTTGGCGAAGGCGCGGATCGTGAACAGGACGTCGTCGGGGTTGTCCTCGACCAGCAGGATCGGGCCGTCGCTCATCACAGCACCCACCCCGCCGGCGCCGGAGCGAGGCTGAACCGGAAGGTCGCGCCCTCGCCCGGGGCGGACTCGGCGCGGATCTGACCGCCGTGGCGGGTGACGATCCGGTGCACGATGGCCAGTCCGATCCCGGTGCCCTCGAAGTCGGTGGCCGAGTGCAGCCGCTGGAACGGGTCGAAGAGCTTGTGGGCGAACCGCATGTCGAAACCGGCCCCGTTGTCCTGCACCGAATAGACGTCGACGCCGTCGCGCTGCTCGTGGGCGAGCCGGATGGCGGCGTCCGGATTGTGCACGGTGAACTTCCACGCGTTGCCGATCAGGTTCTGCAGCACCAGCCGGATCAGGTGCGGATCGCCCTGGGCCACCAGGCCGTCGGGGATGACGATGCCGGGGCTGCGGTCGGGCTCGCGACCGCGCAGCTCCGCCACCACCTCACCGGCCAGGGCCGTGATGTCGGTGTGCTCACGGCGCAGCTCCACCCGGGTGGCCCGGGACAGGTTGAGCAGGTCGTCGATCATCTGGGCCATCCGGGCCACGTTGGCCTGGATCCGGCCCAGGTACTGCCGGGCCTCCTCGGCCAGCGTGTCGCCGAAGTCCTCGATCAGGATCTGGCTGAAGCCCTCCACCGAGCGCAGCGGCGCGCGCAGGTCGTGCGACACCGAGTACGCGAACGCGTCCAGCTCGCGGGTGGAGACCTCCAGCTCCGCGGTGCGTTCCCGGACGCGCTGCTCCAGCTCGTTGTTGAGCCGGCGCACCTCCTCCTCGGCGTGCTTGCGCTCGGTGATGTCGGTGGAGATGCCGCAGACCGCGTACGAGCGGCCGGTCGCGTCGGTGAGCGGGAACTTGACCGTGACGTAGGTGCGCAGCCCGTCGTCGCTGGGCGCCTGCTCCTCCATCTGCACCGGGAAGCCGCGCGCGAAGGCCCGCAGGTCGTTGGCGCGGAAGTCGTCGGCGATGTCCTCGGCGAACAGGTCGTGGTCGGTCAGCCCGACGATGTCCTCGCGGCGCAGCTTGAACAACCGTTCGTACTCCCGGTTGACCAGCAGGTACCGGCCGTCGGCGTCCCGCATGTAGATGACGGCCGAGGTGTGGTCGATGAGGGCCATGAGCTGTTCGTGGCCCACCGTCATGAGCTTCTGGCTGGCCCGAGCCTTCACCGCCCACCCCCACGTACTAGCGGATGACCCGTCACCGCAGGCACCCCTCAGGCCGCCAGGGTCACGGCGACTGCCGCCGTCCCAGAGGGTGACGGTACCGCGCCCGTGGTGGGGTTTGCGGTGTTTTCGACGGTCAGCACCTGCCGCAAGGGGGCGAGCAGGTGCTCGCGGCGGGCCCGGGTCAGCCGTTCCAGGAACGTCTCGGTCATGCCGGTGGTGCCCGACCGGTTGGACACCAGCCGCTGGTCGCCCCGGCCGGCCAGATCGCGCTGGGTCTGCGGCTTGAACAGGAACTTCTTGCTCAGCATCAGGTGCGCTCCGGCCGCTCGCGCGTGCGCGTTCAGCACCGCGTACCAGTCGGCGAGGGCCGGCGCACGCCGGACCAGGCGGCACAGGTCGGTGGCGTCGGCGGTCGCCAGTGCGGTGCTGTCCACCTCCAGGTCGGTCAGCAGCCGTTGCGGCAGCGTCGGCTGGACCATCAGGGTGGCGAGGGCCTCGCGTTCGTCGGCCAGCAGGGCGGGGAACAGCCGGCGGACGTGCCGGCCGTAGTCGTCCAGCGCGATGCCGAGCAGGAAGTCCCGCTTGAGGGCCTCGGGATCGAGGGCGCCGCTGGGCGGGATGTCGTCCGGCAGCCAGTGCACGGCGAACTGGCGGAAGACGTCCATGAAGTGCTCCGCCGGCATGCTCTGCTCGGCCGGCAGTGCCGCGAAGGTGAGAAAGAGCCGCCGCATGGCCTCGAGCAGGGTCGTCGACGTCTGCACCCGCAGCACCGCGTCGTCGGAGTCGAGCCTGGTCCCGGCGCGGGCCAGCGGTTCCAGCAGGTTGTTCACCGCCAGTTCGAGCGCCTCGCTGCGCTTGACCAGGGCGAAGAAGCGCTCCTCGGCCGGGGTACCGGTGTAGCTGCGGATCCGGCCGTCGTCGAACACGCCCGGCAGGCTCGCCAGCACCTCGTCGCCCAGACAGACCTGCACGGTGCCGACGTTCCAGCGCACCAGCGAGGCGTAGCTGTCGCGGTGGTAGTGCCCGGTCCCGGTGTGCTCGGCCAGCGCCGTGAAGTACGCCGGGAAAGGGGCCGCCGTGTCGCCCACGGTCAGCTGGTCGAACGCGCGCTGGGGCTCCTCCTTGCCGCCCGGCGTGCGCTCCTGGAAGTGCCGGGCGACCGAGGCTCCGGCGAACCCCAGGTGCACCACCAGGCGCTGGGCCTCGAGCCGGTCCAGCCGTTCCGGCCGGGGCAGCCCGGGCAGCACCTGCCGGCAGAGAGCGTCGACGAGCACTCCCGGGGGAGCCTCGCCGGCCAGGATCGCCCGGTTGAGACGGGGAAGTTCGTTCAATATCCAGGTGCCGACCCGCTCCAGCTCCATCGTGATCCCTTCACGAATCCCCGAGGTTGCCCACCGTGACCAGGCCGGCACAACGTTCCCGGCGGATCACCGCTCAACCCAATTCCCGTTATATCGGGCAAATCAACTGTAGATCAGCGGTGGTGCGGATACCCCGAGGCGGTAGGGGGTATGGAGAAGATCGCCTCAGTGCACGCAGGCGGTCACGGTGGGTGCACGAGCTGGCGGATCGGCCGGGTTCTCCTCGGATGGACGGCCGGTTCTCGCCCGTCGCCGCAGCGTGCGACATTGTCGCCCGTGAAGGACGAGGGGCTCATGGACGACGCGCTGCTGGCCTACGGGACCGGTCGGGCCGACGCGCTGGCCGGGTGCCGGGACGCCGCACAGGCCAGGGATCCGCGGACCGGGGCGGACTACCGGATGGGGTTCCTCGACGCCCGCATCGAGATCTTCCGGATGTTCGCCGGAGTCCGGGAGATCCTCGACGAGAGCTGACCACCGCCGCCGCGGAACGGCGGCGGCCGATCGTCTCAGGCGGGCATCGGTGCGTCGCGGCAGACGGTTCCGGCGGGCGGGAGAGTGAGCCGGAGCAGGTACTCGTACATGTGGGCCTCGGCGCAGGCGCTCTTGCGGCGTGCGGTGTGGCCCTCGCCGTCCCAGGTGAGCAGGCGGCCGTGGGCCAGGGTGTGGGCCAGCGCGACCGAGTCCGCGTACGGGGTGTCCGGATCGCCGATGTTGCCGACCACCAGGATCGGGGCCGACCCCCGCGCGCGGTACGAGCCCGTGTAGCGGCTGTGCCGGGCGGCCGGCCACTGCAGGCAGGCCGGTGCGTGCGTCTGGTCGTAGGCGGGCGGCCCGTACGCCATGCCCGGCGCGGTGAGCGGGAAGTCGGCCGCGGCCCGGGCCAGCCGGGTCCGCAGCTCGGGCAGGCCCCGCGGGTAGACCCGGTCGGCGCACTCCACCGCGACGTTGACCGCGTTGAACGCCGTGTCGGACTGGCTGATCGTGTACAGCAGCGGGCCGGTGCGGGACTCCGCCAGGTCCAGGTTCGTCCCCAGGGTGGCCCAGTAGCGGGTCCCGCTGTTGAGCCGGTACGTCAGCTCGGACAGCATGGTCGCGCCGTTGACGCTGACCGCCCCGGTGGCGTCGCGGACCGGGTCGGCGTCGAGCGAGTCCAGGACGGCGTGGACCTTCGCGGCCAGGTCGCTGGCGGTCGGGGCCGGGACGTCCGCCGCGAACGCGCACTGCTGCGGGTTGGCCGCGCACCAGCCGAGGAAGCGGTACATCGCCGCCTCGGTCGCGCGGTACTGGCCATAGTCGTACGCGTACGGGTCGTCAGCGTACTTACGCGGGTCGTAACCCGAATCCAGCACCAGAGCGCGGGTGCGTTGGGGGAACATGTCGGCGTAGACGGTGCCCACGTACGAGGCGTACGACCCGCCGAAGTAGGTGAGCTTGTCGTCGCCGACAGCGGCCCGCAACAGGTCCAGATCCCGGGCCTGCGACGCGGTGCCGAGGTACGGCAGCAGCCCACCCGAATGCGCCCGGCACGCGGCGTTCCACTCCCGGGCCAGGCGCACGGCCGTGCCGAAGGAGTCCGGTGCGGGCCGGGTCCTGGCCTGGGCCCACTGCGCCCGGTACGCCGGCCCGTCGAGGCAGGTGACCGGCTGGCTGCGGTGCACCCCGCGGGGATCGAAGCCGACGATGTCGAAGCGGTCGCGCAGCTCCGGCGAGGACGAGGTCGCGAACGACTGGACCCAGTCCCATCCGGAGCTGCCCGGGCCGCCGGCGTAGAGGAACAACGTGCCGATCCGGGTGGCCGGGTCGGCGGCCGGCCGGCGCCGCAGCTGCAGGGTGAGCTGTGTCCCGTCCGGACGGCGGTAGTCGAGCGGCACCCGGGCCGAGGTGCACTGGTGCACGCCGTCGCCGCAATCGCTCCACGCCAGCGTGGGCACCGGCACGCCCGGCACCCCACCCGCCGGCAGCTCGGCGGTCGACGGCCGGGGAGTGGCATGGACCGGCGCCGCGGTGAGCAGGACCAGCACCGCGGCGGCGGCCAGGGATGATCGGGGGAATCTCATAGCCCAGAAGCTAGGGGCGCGACCTCACCGGCAGAGCCCGAACCGCCACGTCGTCACACGAAATGATCAAGCCGTCGGGGCGGCGGCCCGGTCAGTCCTTCAGCGCGCGATCACCGGCAGCAGGTGCCGGCGGACCAACTCCAGGGCGGGGCGCCAGTCCGGCGGCAGCTCGTCACGGGCCGGCGGTCCGGCGTCGAAGCGGGGATCGCCGGTGGTGACGACCACGGCGTGCGGCAGAACCACGACGTGCTGCCCGGCCCAGCCTCCGGCCAGCAGCAGACCGTCGCCGGTCCAGATGCCGAAGCCGTACGGCAGCTCCTCGGGCGGCCCGCCCGGCGACTGGGCCGTGGTCATCGCGGCGGCGAAGGCCGGGTCGACCAGCGGCTGCCCGCCCAGCCGCCACAACTCGCCGAGCCGGCCCAGGGCCTCGGCCGACAGGCGCAGATGCGCGAAGCCGTAGCTGACACCGTCCGGATCGGTGGGCCAGACCGCGTCCGCGATGCCCAGCGGCGCGAACAACTCGGCGGCGGCGAACTCACCCACCGGACAGCCGAGCACCTGTGCCAGGCCCGCCGACAGCAGGTGGGCCGCGCCGTTGTCGTACCGGAAGACCTTCCCCGGCGGATCGGTGCGCGGCGCGGACGCGACCCGGGCGACCTGCCCGCCCGGCAGGGCGGTGACCGCGTCGATGTCCCAGGGGCCGTCGACGGCGGCGCCGCGGGTCATGGTCAGCAGGTGCCGCCAGGTCTGCCCGTACGCGGGTGTGTCGCGCAGTGCGGGGAGCACGGCATGCAGCGGCTCGTCCAGGCCGGGTAGCAGCCCGCGCCGCACGGCGATCCCGGCCACCGTCGCCACGACGGACTTCGTCACCGAGAACACGTCGGCGACCATCGGGCCGCGGTAGTGCTCGTCGAAGACGGGTTCGCCGGCGACGAGCACGCGCAGGTGGCTGGTGTGGGCGTAGCGGGGGTCCGTGCCGACCACTTCGCCGATGTGGCGGCAGGCGGCGTGCACGGCGGCGGCATCGGGCATCAGGCGATGATCGCAGCGCTACGGGAGCGGCGCATCACCGTTCTCCCGGCCGGTCGCGGTGGCCTCGAGGTCCAGCACCCGGCGCAACGCGCGGCCGAGCCGCTCGAGGTCCGCGGAACTCTGCCGGGCGGTGGCGCACAGGCGCAGCCGGGACTGACCCTCCGGCACCGCGGGGGCGGGCACGGCGGAGACGTAGATGCCGTCGTCCAACAGGTGCCGGGCCCACTGGTACGTCCGCAGCGTGTCCCCGAGCACCACCGGCACGATCGGCGTCTCCGTCGGCCCGGTGGTCAGCCCCAGGTCGCGGACGAGGTTGGTCAGCCGGGCCGTGTTCTTCCACATGCTCTCGATGTGGTGCGGCTCGTCGAGCAGCACGTGGACGGTCTCGCGGACGGCCGCCGTGTTGGCCGGGGTGAGCGCGGACGAGAACATGTACGGCGCCGAGCCGTGCTGCAGGTAGTTGACCAGGCCACGGCTACCGGCCGCGAACCCGCCGCCGGACGGGAACGCCTTGCCGAGCGAGCCGGTGATGACGTCCACGGCGCCGGGCGGCACGTCCGTGTGCGACGCGGTGCCGCGGCCGTCGGCGCCCAGCACCCCGATCGCGTGCGACTCGTCGAGCAGCAGGAACGCGCCGTGGCGCTGCTTGACCTCGACGATCGCGGCCAGCGGGGCGATGTCGCCGTCCATCGAGTAGACCCCGTCGACGGCGACCAGCACCCGGGCCCCCGTGGCGCGGTGCCGGGCCACGACCGCGTCGAGGTGTTCGATGTCGTTGTGCCGGAAGCGGACCGTCCGGGCCCCGGACAGGCGGCAGCCGTCGAGGATGCTGCGATGCGCCTTCTCGTCGATGACGGCGACGTCGTGGCGGCCGAGCAGGGACGAGATCACCGCCACGTTGGCGTCGTACCCGCTGGAGTACAGGGCGAGGGCCTCGGTGCCGAGGAAGCCGGCCAGCTCGCGTTCGGTCTCCAGGTGCAGCTCCAGCGTGCCGGTCATCAGCCGGCAGCCGCCCGTGGTGGTGCCCCAGCGCTGCGCGGCCTCCGTCGCGGCGGCCACGATCCGCGGGTGCTGGTTCAGCCCCAGGTAGCCGTAGGTGGAGAAGAGCAGGAGCTCCGCGCCGGCGAAACCGCTGCGGACCGACGCCGCCGCGTCGAGCGGCAGCCCGAAGGTGTACGCGTTGGCGTCCCGGCACTGGTCGATGCGCGACAGCCACTGCCGCGCGGCCTCGAAGTCCAGCAGCCCGCCCGGCTGCACGTCGGCGGAGTACCTGCTGCCGGCGGGGTAGGCGGCGTACGGATCACTGGCGAAGTCACGCACCGATGCGGTGGGGAGCAAGGCGTCATTTCCGTTCCTGAAGCGGTGATTTCGGGGGGTAATCACCGGGCTTGCCCAGGATTGGGGTCCGCGGGTCGCGGCGTCAAGGCAACCCCGGCAGAGCTGCCGTTTCGTCCATCCCGCGGCGGCCGGAGGAGCTACCCCGCAGGGTGTGCACGCCGTACCGGGTCGGCTGCCCGGCCGGGTGGGTCTGTCCGAAGGTGCCGACTCGCGCTGGCGGCCCGGCGGTTGCCGGGATATCGGGCAAAAGGTGCATAGCGTTACGGGCATGACGAAGAAGTGGCTCCTCGCCGGGTTCGGCGCGCTGGCCCTCGCCATGGGTGGTTGCGGCGGGCCGCCCACCCCACCCGACCGCGCGGTGACCCCGGAGATCGCCGTGACGGAGCGGCCCGGGCCGGCCGGCGCGGTGATGGGGGACAGCCCGCCACCGGCACCGCGCCGGGATCGCACGCCGCCGGTGGTCGCCACGACCGTGACCGTGCCGCCGCTCCCGGCCCGCCCGGCCCGGCCTGTCTCCGCTGCCGATGGCGTGGCTGCCGGACCTCCCGCCCGGGACACCGCGCCGGGAGCGCACCAGCCGCCGCGGGATCCCGAGCCGGTCGATGTCACCCGGCCGCAGCCCGATACCGGCGGCGACGACGGGAGCGCCGGCGACGACCCGGACGAGGACCTGACCGGCGGCGAGGACGCCGATGGAGGCATCGGGCCGGGCGCCGGCGACGGACTGGACCGCGGCCGGCGCTCCGGCTGTAACCGGGTGACCGGCCACTTCCGCGACGGCCACCGGGCCCGCGGCCACTGGCGCTGCCGATGACCCGGCGCCCTGCTCGCCGGGGCCCCGGGTAGAGCTGGCCGGCCGCCGCCGGCATCGTGCGGGGCATCGGTCCGAGTTGGATGGGCGCCGGAGCCGGCCGGCCGCCGCGGCGTCGTGCGGGGCGCCTGTCCGGCTCGGGTGGATGCCCGAGCCGGTCAGCTGAGTAGCGGGTCGTCCAGCAGGTGCTGGAAGGCGAGTTCGGCCGCGCCGATCAGGGCCGCGTCGTTGCCCAGGCCCGGGGTCCGCAGGCGGATGTGCTCGCGGCAGGCCGGCAGGGCCACCTCGTTCAGCCGGCTGCGGATCTGGGCCGCCGCCACCAGGTAGACGTCGCGCAGCGTGCCGCCGAAGATCACTGCTTCCGGGTTGAAGATGTTGGCCAGGTTGCCCACCCCGAAGCCGATCCACTCGCCCGCCCGGCGCACCGCGAACTGGGCCCGGCTGTCGCCGTGCATGGCCGCCCGGACCACGCCCAGGACCGCCTCGCGGCCGGTCTCGCCGTCGCGGCCGGCCCGCCGGAGCAGGGCCTGCTCGCCGATCTCGGTTTCCCAGCAGCCGCGCGAGCCGCACGTGCACTCGCGGCCGTACGGGTTGACCACCATGTGCCCGATGTCGCCGCCGTGGCCGCCGTACCCGGTCACCTGCGCGCCGCCGGCGATGATGCCGGCGCCGATCCCGGCGTCGCCGTGCAGGTAGATGACGTTGTCGCAGCCGATCGCGGCGCCGCGGCTGTGCTCGACCAGGGCCGAGACGTCCGCGTGGTTGCCCACGGTCAGCCGGTGCTCGTCGCCCAGCGCGGCCCCGAGTGCGGCCCCGAGCGGCTCGGCCCAGTCCACGGTGGGTGCCAGCCGGACCGTGCCGTCCGCGCGGCGGATCCGGCCGGCGACCGCCACGCCGGTGCCGACGTGGCGGGCGCCGTCGGCCACCTCGCGGCGCATCGCCCCGACGAAGTCCGCGAGCGGCTCGACCGTGTCGAGGACCTGCATCCCGGGCGGGCGCCGGCACTCGCGCCGGTCCAGCACGCGGCCGCCGAGACCGACCCGGGCCGCCCGGAGCCGGTCGACCTCGATGCTCAGCGCGTACGCGTGGACCCGCACCGACTCCGGCCGCACCACCAGCGAGGGCCGCCCGGCCCGCCCGGTCTCGCGGGGCACCGCCTCGCTGACCAGTCCGGCGGTGGTCAGCTCGGCGGTCAGCGCGCCGATGGTGCTGCGGTTGAGGCCCAGCCGGTTGGTGAGCTCGGCCCGCGACGTCGCGCCGTTGAGGTGGACGTAGCGCAGCAGGGATCCGAGGTTGTACCGGCGTACCTCCTCCGGGCTGGGGCCGGCCCGCATCAGCGCGCCGTCCCCGGGCCCGAAGTTTCGCTCACCGTGTTCCGGTAGCTGCCGCCCTGCGCCGGGCCAGGGCGTCGACGCTGGCGGCGACCAGCAGGATCAGGCCGGTGAAGATGTACTTCTGTCCGGACGAGAAGCCCATCAGGCCCATCCCGTTGTCGATCACCGCGATCACCGCACCACCGATGACCGCGTTGATGACCTTGCCCTTGCCGCCGAAGAGGCTGGTGCCGCCGATCACGGCCGCGCCCACCGAGTAGAGCAGGATGTTGCTGCCGCCGGTGTTCGGGTCGACCGAACTGGCCCGGCTGACCGCCATGATGCCGCCGATGGCCGCCATGGTCGACGCGATCGCGAAGACCGAGATGCGGATCCGGTCGACCGGGATGCCGGCTCGGCGGGCCGCCTCGGTGTTGCCGCCGACCGCGTAGACGTGCCGGCCGTACGTGGTGCGACTCAGCACGAAGGTCCAGAAGATCAGGAAGGCCCCGATGACCGGGACGACGATCGGCACGCCCTTGAGCGAGTTGATCGCCGGGTTGACGGCACGTTCCTGCGACAGCACCGCCGTGGTGGTCAGCACCAGCACCGCGAGGCCGGCGATGCGCAGCAGCACGATGCCGATCGGGTCGGTGACCAGACCGCGGGCGGCACGGGCGCGAACCCGGTTGAACTGCACCAGCGCGTAGCCGGCGACCACGCCGATGGCCAGGATCCAGCTCCACAGCACCGGGATGTTGTCGTTGTTCAGCGAGATGACGAACGGGTCGCGGATCGAGATGTTGATGCCGCCGCCCAGCAGCACCAGCAGCAGGCCCTGGAAGCCCAGGAAGGCCGCCAGCGTGACGACGAAGGACGGGATGCCGACCTTGGCGATCAGCAGGCCCAGCGCCAGGCCGATGACCACGCCGGTGAGCAGCGCGGCCGGGATGGCGAGGTACCAGGCGACGCCGTGGTTGGTGAGCAGGATGGCCATCACGGCGCCGCACACGCCGCTGGCGAAGCCGGCGGAGAGGTCGATCTCGCCGAGCAGCAGCACGAAGATCAGGCCCATGGCGATGAAGACCACCTGGGCGCCCTGGGTGAACAGGTTGGCGAAGTTCAGCGGGCTGAAGAACGTCTCCCGCGCGACCCCGAAGATCAGCGACAGGACGACCAGTCCGAGGACGGCGGGCAGACTGCCCAGGTCGCCGCCGCGGACCCGGCCCCAGTAGTCGTGGATGTGGCTGCCGAGGGTCGGCTTGACCACCTGGACGCCGCCGGCCGTGGTCGTGGTGGTGGTCACTGGTCCCCTCCGGGCGTGATGTCGATGGCGTCGCTGGCGAAGTCGGCGGGCTTCTCCGGGGGCAGGCCGAGGTTGCCGCTGCGTCCGGAGGTGATGAGTTCGACGATCTGGGAGTGGGTGACGTCGGTGGTTTTGACCTGGGCGGCGGTGCGGCCGAGGTAGAGGGCGGCGACGCGGTCGGAGACGGCGAAGACGTCGTTCATGTTGTGGGAGATGAGCACGACGCCGAGG
>NZ_BOQL01000022.1 GCF_018332655.1 Actinoplanes auranticolor
CGGCAGACCGGCAGGGCGGCCGGGCGGCAGACCGGCAGGGCGGCCGGGCGGCCGGACCAGCGCCCCGGCGCCGGTCAGCGAAGCTCGGCCCGGAGCCGGCCAAACCCCCGAGCCGGCCAAGCCGGTCAAGCCGCGGAGCCGCCCAACCCGTCGAAAAACGCCCGCACATCAGCGGCGTAGCAGCCACACCGCCGCCCACAATGCCAATCCGGCGATCCACACGAACCAGAACCAGATCCCGGTCACCGCCGGCGAGTACAGCGACCGGTGACCACCGCGACGATCACCGGCCCGCCGAAGACCGACACCTGCTGGGGTCAGGCAGCGGCGAAGAAGCCCAGGATCGCGTCGTTCACCGCCGCCGGCTGCTCCAGATAGCCGTAGTGACCCGCGTCCGCGATGCGCACGTACCGGGCCTGCGGGATCGCGTCGGCCAGCTCGCGGCCCCGGGCCGGCGGCGCGACCAGGTCGTCGCCGAACGACAGCACCAGGACCGGCACGCGGATCCCCTGGTACGCCGCGCGCCGGTCGGTGTCCAGCACGACGTCGAGGTGCGCGCGCATTCCCGGGCCGGCCCAGTCGGTCGGCGACACCTCCAGGATGTCCAGCCAGTCCTGGGCGCTCTGCGGATCCTCGAGGGTGCGCGGCGACAGGTTCAGCAGTGCCCGGGTGACCGCGTCGTACTCCGGCGGCAGTGTGACCCCGGCGCCGGCCATGGCCCGGTCCGCGGCCGCCAGGGCCTGCGACACCGCGTCCGGCCGCGCCCGGCTCGCCATCAGCACCGCCTGGGTGACCAGCTCGGGGCGGGCCAGCAGCAGTTCCTGCACCACGTACGCGCCCATCGAGGTGCCGATCAGCCGGCACGGCCCCTCGGCGACGCGCTCGATCACCGCGATGGCGTCGGCCACCAGGTGGTCGACCGTCAGGCCCGGGGCGGCCGGGCCGCTGCGGCCGGCCCCGCGGTTGTCCAGGGTGATCGTGCGGTATCCGGCGGCGGTCAGGGCCGGCACCTGGTGCAGCGCCCAGGTGCGTCCGCGGGCCGCCGTACCGGGGATGAGCAGGACGGGCGCACCCCGCCCGGACTCCTCGTAGTGCAAAGTGATGTCGCCGACACCGATCGCTGGCATGTGCGGAAGGCTAGCCGAGTCCGCCGGGCGGATAATGACGCGATGCGACCGGAGATCCGCCGGCTGGCCGCCGGGCTTCCGCACGACCCGGGCGTCTACCGGTTCCGCGACGCCCGCGGGCGGGTGCTCTACGTCGGCCGGGCCACCGAGCTGCGGGCCCGCGTCGGGTCCTACGGTGGCGACCTGCGCGACCGCCGGCACCTGCGCCGGATGGTGCCCGCGGTGGCCCGGATCGAGGCGGTAGCCTGCGATTCGGTGCACGAGGCGGCCTGGCTGGAACGCAACCTGCTGGAGGAGTCGCTGCCCCGGTGGAATAGGACGGCCGGCGGCGAGGAGGTCCCGGCGTACCTGCGGCTCGATGCCCGGCCCGCCACGGCCGGCCTGCGCCTCGCCCACGACGCCGGGCAGCCGGTCGCGGGGGTGCGGATCTTCGGGCCCTATCTCGGTGGCACGCGCACCCGGCTGGCGGTCAGCGCGCTGCACCGCGTCCATCCGCTCTCGGCCGCCGGCTCGGGTCTGACCGGCGCCGAGCGCGAGCTGGCCGCCCGGCGCGGCGTCACCGCCGCCGACCGCGAGGAGCTGGCCGAGGCCGTCGCGGCGGTCCTGCGGCGTGATCCGGTAGCGGTCGCGGCCGCCCGGCAGGCCCTGGAGGGGGTACGCGACAGAGCCGCCACCGCGCTCGCCTTCGAGCTGGCCGGCCGCGTGCAGGAGGAGATCCGCGCCCTCGCCTGGGTGACGGCCGCGCAGCAGGTGACGACGCTGGAACCGGTCGATCTCGCCGTGCAGGGCTGGGCCGACGGCTGGCTGGTGTCCTTCGCCGTACGGGCCGGCCGGATCCGCACCTGGAGCCAGCGCCGCTGCGCACGGCCCCCGGACGAGCCTCCGGCGGCGTGGGCGGGCTTCGCCCGGCGCAATGCCGAGCTGGCCGCGACGCTGGCCAGGCTGACCGAATGACGATCACCTACGGCTGGCGGGCCGGTTTCGACAACGCCGCCCTCGACACCCTGCACGCGGCTGGTTTCGGCTACGCCGCCCAGGGAATCGACTGGCACGCCAGGCTGGCCCGGCACAGCCTCGGCTGGGTCTGCGCCCACCGGGGTGAGGTGCTGGTCGGCTTCGTCAACGTGAGCTGGGACGGTGGCGTGCACGCGTTTCTGGTGGATACCGTGGTGGCGCCGGACGCCCGCGGGCACGGGATCGGCACCGCTCTCGTGGCCGCCGCGGTTTCCGGCGCCCGGGCGGCGGGCTGCCAGTGGCTGCACGTCGACTACGAGCCGCACCTGACCCAGTTCTACGTCGAGTCCTGCGGCTTCGGGCCGACAGCCGCCGGTCTCCTGGCCCTGTGATCCGTCGTCGCCATCAGGAGGAATCATGCCGTTGACCGGTGAGTACGCGCCGAGCCCGTCGGACTGGGCCCGGGAGCAGGCCGAGAAGTTCGAGGCCAGCGGGGGCACCGAGGCCGCCGACCTGCAGGGCCGGCCGATCATCCTGCTGACCTCGGTCGGCGCCAAGTCCGGCAAGCTGCGCAAGACCCCGCTGATGCGCGTCGAGCACAACGGCGAGTACGCGGTGGTGGCGTCCCGGGGCGGCGCCCCGACGCATCCGGTCTGGTACTGGAACCTGGTCAGCAACCCGCACGTCGAGCTGCAGGACGGTGGGGTCAAGCGCGACTACCGGGCCCGCGAGGTGTCCGGTGAGGAGCGGGCGGTGTGGTGGGAGCGCGCGGTCGAGGCCTGGCCGCCGTACGCCGAGTACCAGACCAAGACCGACCGGATCATCCCGGTCTTCGTGCTCTCCCCGCTGTCCGACTGAGAGGTACCGCATGCCACTGTCCGGAGAGTACGGCCCGAGCACTTCCGCGTGGGCCCGTAAGCAGGCGGAGACGTACGAAGCGACCGGCGGTCAGCGCGCGGGTGACATCAGCGGCAGGCCGGTGATCGTGCTGACCTCGGTCGGCGCCCGGACCGGCCTGCTGCGCAAGACGGCGCTGATGCGCGTCGAGCACGACGGTGAGTATGCCGTCGTCGGATCGCTGGGCGGTGGCCCGAAGAACCCGGTCTGGGTCTACAACCTGCGCAAGGAACCCCGCGTGGAGCTCCAGGACGGCGACGCCCGGCACGACTACGTCGCGCGTGAGGTCAGCGGCGACGAGCGCGCGGTGTGGTGGGAGCGGGCGGTCGCGGCGTTCCCGACGTACGCGACCTACGAGCGGAAGACCGCCCGGCTCATCCCGGTCTTCGTGCTGACCCGGGCCTGACCGGCGGACCGTCAGCGGGTCAGGCGGGCGGCCCGGGACGCGCGGGCCGCCGGCACCACCAGCGGGGTCCGCGTCTGCGGGTCGGCGATGACCTCGCACCGCAGTCCGTAGACGTCCTCGACCAGCTCCGCCGTGACGATCTCCCCGGGTACGCCCTCGGCGACGATCCGGCCGGCCTTCATCACGATCAGGTGGGTCGCGTACCGGCAGGCGTGGTTGAGGTCGTGCAGCACCGCGACCAGGGTCCGGCCCTGCTCGTTCAGGTCGGCGCAGAGGTCCAGCAGGTCGATCTGGTAGGCGATGTCCAGGTAGGTCGTCGGCTCGTCCAGCAGCAGGATGCCGGTCTGCTGGGCGAGCGCCATCGCCATCCACACCCGTTGCCGCTGCCCGCCGGACAGCTCGTCGACGGCCCGGTCCGCCAGCGCGGTGACGCCGGTGGCCTCCATCGCCGCGGCGACCTGGTTCTCGTCCTCCGGCGTCCACTGGCGCAGCAGCTTCTGGTGCGGATACCGGCCCCGGGCCACCAGGTCCGCCACCGAGATGCCCTCCGGGGCGGTCGCTGTCTGCGGCAGCAGGCCGAGGCGCCGGGCGACCTCCTTGGCCCGGTACGAGCCGATCGACGCCCCGTCCAGCACCACCCTGCCGTGCTTCGGGGTGAGCAACGCGGACAGGGCCCGCAGCAACGTGGACTTGCCGCAGGCGTTCGGTCCGATGATCACCGTGAAGGAGCCGTCGGGGATGGTCACGTCCAGGCCGTCGGCGATCACCCGCTCGCCGTACGCCAGCGTCAGGCCGGACCCGGACAGCCGTGGGGTCATCAGTTTCCCTTTCGCCATTGCCCGGCGAGCAGCCAGGCCAGATAGACCCCGCCGACCGCGCCGGTGACCACCCCGACGGGCAGCTGGGCGGGGGCCAGGAGCCGTTGCGCGACGAAGTCGCTGAGCACCATCAGCAGGGCGCCGGTGATCGCCGTCGGGAGCAGCTGCAGCGTCGGCGAGCCGGTGAGCCGCCGGGTGATCTGCGGCGCGGCCAGCGCCACGAAGGCCACCGGGCCGGTCGTGGCGGTGGCCACCGCGCAGACCGCCACGGCCAGCAGCACGAGCACCAGGCGGGAGCGGTTCACGCGGACGCCGAGCGACTGTGCCGAGTCGTCGCCCATCTCCAGCAGCTGCAGACGCCGGCCGAACAGCAGCAGCAGCGGCGTGAGCACCAGCAGGGCCAGGCCCAGCAGGCGTACGTACTCCCAGGTGCGGCCGTTGAGGGTGCCGACCAGCCAGACCGAGGCGGCCTGGGCGGCGTCGACCCGGGCCCGGCTGATCAGGTAACTGTTGACCGCGACGAGCATCGCGCTGATGCCGATGCCCACGAGCACGATGCGCCGGACCGCGCCTCCGCCGGCTGCGGCCAGCCCGTACACGATCAGGGCCGTGAGCAGCCCGCCCACGACCGCCGCGACCGCGGCCCCGCCGGGCCCGGTGCCGAACACCAGGATGGCGACGACTGCCCCGGTGGCCGAGCCGGTGGTGAAGCCGACGATGTCGGGACTGCCCAGCGGGTTGCGCGACAGGCTCTGGAAGACCGCGCCGGACATCGCCAGCGCCGCCCCGGCCAGCAGGCCCAGGCTGACCCGGGGCAGGCGCAGGTCGAGCAGGATGAAGCGGTCGGCACGCCGACCGCCGCCGTCGAGGATCTCGATGATGTCGGCCATCGGCAGCCGCACGCCGACGGCGACGACGGTCCAGGCCACCACGGCGAGAACGGCCAGCAGCAGCGCCCCGCTGACCCAGAGGGTGCGCAGGTCGAGCCGGACGGCGAGCCCCGGCGCCCGCACAGTGACCCGGCGCCTCACAGCGGCACGATCCGGCGGCGCAGGATGACGGCGAGGAACACCGGGGCACCGATGAAGGCGGTGATCAGGCCCGCCTGCACCTCGCCGGGGCGCGCGATCACCCGTCCCGCGACGTCCGCCAGCAGCAGCAGCGTCGGCGCGAGCACCAGCGAGTACGGCAGCAGCCAGCGCTGGTCCGGCCCGACCAGGGTGCGGGCGATGTGCGGGACGGCGAGCCCGACGAACGCGATCGGCCCGACCGCCGCGGTGGCCGCCCCGCAGAGCAGCGTGACGGCGACCGCGGTCAGCACCCGGGTGCGGTTCAGGTTCGCGCCGAGCGCGCGGGCGGTGTCCTCACCGAGCGCGATGACGTTGAGTGAGGGTCCGAGAGCCAGCGCGAGCAGCACGCCGATCAGGATGAACGGTGCCACCGCCCAGAACACGCCGAGGTCGCGGCCGGCGAGCGCGCCGACCGTCCACAGCCGGTAGCGGTCGAAGGTGCTGACGTCGAGCAGGGCCACCGCATTGGTGACCGCGAGCAGGGCGGCACCGACCGCGGCACCGGCGAGCGCGAGCCGTTCCGGCGACGCGCCCGAGCGCCCGCGGGTGCCGAGCAGGTAGACCACGACGAACGCGCCGGCCGCCCCGGCGAAGGCGAACCAGATGTAGCCGGTCAGCGAGCCGATGCCGAGCACCCGGATGGCGAGGACGACGGCGGTGGCCGCGCCCGCGTTGATGCCGAGGATGCCCGGGTCGGCCAGCGGGTTGCGGGTCAGCGCCTGCATCAGCGCGCCGGCCAGGCCGAGGGCGATCCCGGCGGCGAGGCCGATCACCGTACGCGGCACCCGCAGGTCCAGCACGATCCGGATGTCCTCGGAGGTCACCCCGGCGGTGAAGAAGGCGTCCCAGACCGTGCCCAGCGGGATCGGCTTGGTGCCGATCACGATGCTGAGCACGGCCACCGCCGCGAGCACGCCGGTCGCGGCGACCAGCCCCAGGCCACGGGTGGTCAGCCCGCCACGGGCCCGGACGCGGGCCTCGATCGGGGTGTAACCGGCGCGCTCGGCGGCGGTGCTGGTCACGCCAGGGCGGCCTTGACGAGCGGGACGAACTTCTCGATGACGAAGGGAGTGCTCAGCACGGAGTTGGTGGAGAAGCCGTTGACCAGGTCGGCGTCGTCGACGATGAGCAGCCGGCCGGCCTTGGCCGACGGGATGCTGTTGAGCACCGCGTCCTTCTTGAGCTCCGCGCCGGCGCCCAGGGCGAAGATCACGGTCAGGTCGGCGTCGAGCAGGCCGACCTTCTCCTTGGAGACCTCGGCGTAGAAGTTGGCCGGCTTGAGGTCCTCGATCTGCTGCGAGTTCTTGAAGCCGAGCGCCTCCATGAACTGCACCCGGCCGTCGCCGCGGGTGTACGCGCCGTACTGCCCGCTGAACGCGGCCGCGACGACCACGCTCTTGCCGGCGAACCCCGGGTTGGCCGCCTTGGCGTCGGCGAGCGCCTTGTCGTTGGCCGCGACCAGGGCCTCACCCTCGGCCCTGCGGCCCAGCGCCTCGGCGATCAGCAGCATCTGGTCCTTGAGCGTGGTGCCGTACGGCGCCGTGCCGGCCGGGCCGGACAGCGTCGGGGCGAGCTTCTCCAGCTGGTCCCACTCGGCCTTGGTGTTGGCGCTCTTGGTGAAGGTGATCAGGTCGGGGCGCAGCGTGGCGACGCTCTCGAAGTTGATCTCGGGACCCTTCAGCACGGTGGGCTTGGCCCCGTTCAGCTTGGCCTGGGCCCACGGCCCGACGCCGGTCGGCCAGGCCTGGAACCAGTCGAGGATGCCGACCGGGACGACACCGAGGGCGAGCAGCGCGTCGGCGTCTCCCCAGCCGAGTGACACGACCGTCTTCGGCGCCTCCTCGACGGTGGTGCTGCCGAACTGGTGGGTCACCGTGGCCGGGAACGAGCCTCCGGTCGCGGCGGACGAACCGCCCGCGCTGGGGGTCTCGCCGCTGTCACTGTCGCCACAGGCGGCGAGCAGGCCGGCGGCCGCCACGCCCGCTGCACCGAAGAGCAGATTCCGGCGCGAGATGAGCGGATGGGTCGCCATGTCGAACTCCGTTCCAGATTGTTAGGTAACCCTCACCTTACCGAGGCTGGCGGATCTTGGGAAACCGGAGTGAGCAGCCGCATAGCGGCCCCGTTCGGACCAACCTGCTGGAAAACGGGGTGCTCATCCCCCACTTCGGGTCGATCATGGGGTAATGCGTACCCCCCATCAGTCCGTCGACCGGCCCGGCAGCCGCCTGGTGGAAGCGGCGGCCACGCCGCCCGCCCCCGCCACCCTGCCGCTGTCCGGTGCCGTCGATGACGGTGACCGGCTGGTGGACGTGGTCGACCTGCTCGCGCTGGACGCTTTCGTCACCGGCCGGGAGCCGTTCGGTCGCACCCGGTACCTGGAGAACGTACGCGCCGACGCGGTGCTGACCACCGAAGACGCCCGGATCGTGCGCGACGCCGTGGAGGAGGACGGGCACGGCCGGCTGTCGGTCGGCGAGGGCTGGACGCTGCACGTCACCCGCTGGAAGCAGAGCCGCCGGGCCCGGGTCACGGTCACCGCGATCAGCTCCGAGCTGGCCGAGTCGGTGCTGGCCGTCGCGGTCGAGAATGCCGTCGAGGAACCGGAGCCGGCCGACGACAGCGTGCCGATCGGCTTCTGGCACTACGGCGCGCACGGCCCGCGCCGGGTGCAGCGTGAGATCGACGCGGCGCCGTGGGACAAGATCCGGGCCAACTACGCCGCGCCGGTCGCGCAGACCCTGGAACGGCTGATGGCCATCGACGGCACGGCGGTCAACGGCCGGCTGCTTCTGCTGCACGGCGAGCCGGGCACCGGCAAGACCACCGCACTGCGGGCGCTGGCCCAGCAGTGGCGCTCGTGGTGCCAGGTGGACTGCGTGCTCGACCCGGAACGCCTCTTCGGCGACCCGGCCTATCTGATGAGCGTCGCCCTGGGCAGCGGCGACGACGACGAACCGCGCTGGCGCCTGCTCATGCTGGAGGACTGCGACGAGCTGATCAGCGGTGACGCCAGGGCCAGCGCCGGCCAGTCGCTGTCGCGGCTGCTCAACCTGACCGACGGGCTGCTCGGGCAGGGCCGCAACGCGCTGATCGGGATCACCACCAACGAGGACCTGGCCTCGCTGCACCCCGCGGTGGTCCGGCCCGGGCGGTGCCTGGCGAGCATCGAGGTCGGGCGGCTGCCGTACGGCGAGGCGGTCGCGTGGCTGGGCACACCGGCCGGCGTCGGCCCGTACGGCGCCACCCTGGCCGAGCTGTACGCGCTGCGCACCGGCGCCCAGCCCGTGACCGTCCCGGTGACACCCCCGGCCACCGGCATGTACCTGTAGTCCGGAGTCGAGGGTTACGCCAGGATCCGGTCGAGCAGGCCGGCCACCCTGGGGTCGGACAGCGCCGACGGCTGGTGGACCAGGTGGTAGGTGACCGGCGGCAGGCCCTCGACCGGTACGGCGACCAGCCCGGCCGGCGCCGGCACGCAGCCGTTGACGATCGCCAGCCCCACCCCGAGGGTGACGAAGTGCGTGATCAGCGGCCAGCCCTCGGCCTCCACCGCGACCGTCCACTCCACCCCGGCGCCGCGCAGGGCCTGTTCCAGCAGCACCCGGTGCGGCCGGTGCTGCGGCGGCACGACCAGCCTGGCGCCGGCCACGCCGGTCAGGCCCACCGCGCGGCGCCGGGCCAGCCGATGGCCTTGCGGCACGAGCAACACCTGCGGGAACGTCGCCAGCCGGACCGTGGTCAGATCCTCGGGCAGCACGTCGAGCACGCTCACCCCCAGCTGCGCCTGTCCGGTCCGGACCGCGGCGAGCATCTGCCGGTGGTCACAGGTGATCAGCCTGAGCCGGGTCGGTTCCTCGGCCAGCACCGCCCGGATCGTGTCACCGAGCAGATAGAGGTAGGCGCCCTGACCCGCGGCCAGCACCACCGGGCGGCCCGGCACGACCCCGGCGAACTCGGCCAGGAAGTCCGCCAGCCGCTCGTCGTGCGCGCGGGCGAAACGGGCGACCGCCGCACCGTCGGCGGTGAGCACGAGCCGGCGGCCGCTGCGGTGGTAGAGCGGGCGGCCCAGCGCCTGGGCCAGCTTGCGGACCTTCACGTGCAGAGCGGGCTGGGAGATGCGCAGTTCCGCGGCCGCGCGGGTGAAGTTGAGGTGTTCGGCGAACACGGCGAAGGACGCCAGGGCGTCGCCCGAGACTGCTCGCTCATCCATAACCGCGGACTATAGCTGCGCGGACATCGATAGTTCTGCTCTAGCCTGCGGGCATTCAGGCTGAACGCATGACTACTCAGCAGTTCAACCTCGGCGTGGACATCGGCCGGGTCATCATCGGCGGCGGCACCGTCCCCGGCAGCAACGACACCCAGTTCTTCAGCGGCGACACCGCCCGGATGCTCGCGACGCCGGCCGTGCCCGCGGCGATGGCGACGCTGGCCCGCCTGGTCCCGCTGTTCGGCCAGGTATGGCTGGTCTCCAAGTGCGGCGAACGGGTGCAGCACCACACCCGCCAGTGGCTCGACCACCACGACTTCGCCGCCCGGACCGGCATCCCCCGCGACCACCTCCGCTTCTGCCTGAAACGGCCGGACAAGGCGGTCCACTGTACGGAGCTGGGGATCACGCACTTCGTCGACGACAAGCTCGACGTGCACCAGGCGCTGCGCGGGATCGTGCCGCACCGCTACCTCTTCGGGCCGCAGCGCACGCCGCCGCCCGGCTGGGTGCAGCACACCCCGACCTGGGCCGCGGCGGAAACAGCGATCCGGCGCAGCCTCGGGTGACTACTCGCCGCGCAGACCGGCGAGCACCGTACGGGCGAAGGACCGCGCGGCCGTGTCGTCGTCGCGGCGGTCCGCCCAGCCCATGTGTCCCAGGAAGGCGTGCTGCATGCAGGCCCCGGTCAGCAGCCCCGCCGCCGCATAGAGGTCCGCGCCGGCCCGGACCCGGCCCGCCTCCGCCTCGGCGCGCAGGTAGTCCTCGATCGCCTCGTTGACCTTGTGCGGGCCCAGGCCGTGCTTGCGCAACCCGTCGGTGTGGGCGGCGAGGATGGTGCGGTCGGAGAAGACTGAAGCCAGCATCGGGAAATTGTCCGTGTAGAAGACGATCGCGGCCCGGGCGACCAGGGCCAGCCTGTCCTCGAGGTCGTCCGGGCTGCCGCCGCCCGGCCGGCCCAGCGCCGCGGACAGCTCGGCGTAGCCCGTGGAGCGTTCCTGCAGCACGGCGAGCATCAGCTCGATCTTGTCGGCGAAGTGCTTGTACAGCGTCGCCTCGGAGAAGCCCGCCGCCGCGGCTATCTGGCGGGTCGTCACGTTGGCCAGGCCGCGCTCGCGCATCACGCCGGCCGCCGCGTCCAGGATGACGTCTCGGGTGCCCACCCTTGACAGGTTAGTGAACACTCACCACCCTGGCCAGGTAGTGAGCGTTTACTAACCGAGGAGGGGCCATGAAGATCACCGTGTTCGGAGCGACCGGCGGCACCGGCATCGAGCTGGTGCGGCAGGCGCGGGAGGCGGGCCACTCCGTCACCGCCGTGGTGCGGTCGGCCGCGGACTTCCCGGCCGGCGTGGAGGTCGTCCGGGCCGACGTCATGGACCCGTCCGCGATCGAGCCCGCCGTGGCCGGCCGCGACGCCGTCATCTCGGCACTCGGTCACCGGCCGGGCGCCCACGAGCCGGTGTGCGCGCCGGCCGCCGAGTCGATCATCCGGGCGATGCGTACGACCGGCGTCCGGCGGCTGGTCGTGGTGACCGCGGCGGGCCACATCGAGGACTCCCACGACAGCTTCATGACCACCCGGATCCTCAAGCCCCTCCTGTGGCGGTTCCTGCGCGCCGCGTGGACCGATTTCGTGGCCACCGACCGGATCGTCGCGGCGAGCGGTCTGGACTGGACGATCATGCGCCCTCCCCGGCTGACCGACGGCGGGTCCAAGCCGTACCGCACGGCGCTCGACCACACCGTGCCCGGCGGCAGCTCGATCTCGCGCACAGACCTGGCGACCGCGACCCTGGCCGCGGCGAGCGACCCGGCCACGGTCGGCCACGCCGTCGGGCTCGGCTACTGAGGCACCGCCACCGGCCAGCGCTTGTCGGTAGTGGCCGGGCCGTACGACTCCAGGGCGACCGGGGCACCCAGGAGGTCCCCGATCGTCGCGGACCAGTCCGCGGGGCGGTGCAGGTCGCCGGGGCGGGCCCGGTCGAGCAGGGCGGTCAGGGCCGCCTGGTGGCCCAGGTCGCGGGGCGGGCCAGGCGTGATCCGGTCCCAGCGAGCGCCGTCCAGGTCGTACGACGTGCAGATCCGCAGGCCGGGAGCCCGGGCCGGCGCGTCGAGGTGGGTGACGGCGAGGGCGTCGACCCCGCCGGCCACCTCGACCGCGTACCGGTGGGCCACCGCGTCGAAGTGGCCGATCCGGAACGCGCCCTGCCACTCCCCCACGCCGTTGTGCGCCTCGCTCAGGCCCAGCGGCGCCTCGGTCACGAACGGCCCGGCGCCGTGCCGGGTCGTGTACGTCCGCACCACCCCCAGCCGCTCGAACGACGGACACAGCGCCGCCACGTTGGCGAACGTCGTCGTGGACCACGTCGTGTACGGGTGCCAGCCCCGCCACTCGTCCAGCAGCACACCCTGCGCCCCCTCGAAGACGCACCGCCCCCGGGCCAGCAACCGGTCCAGGTGACCTCCATCCACGATGGACACCGCTCGGCCGAACGCCTGGAAGGCCTCCACGACGTCGTCCAGCGGCGGGGCGTCGAAGGCACCCAGCGTGTCCCGGACGGCGGCCAGCCGGGTGCGCAGCCGGGCGGGTGACAGCACGTCCGCGACCCGGGGAGCGTCCGCGTGGCTGAGGGCGTACGCCATGGTCTCGCCGATGCCCATGCCGCACGAACCGTGCCGGGCCCCGCCGCGCCGCCGCTCGCGGGCCCGGTTCGCCGCCCGGTGCCACGGCGTCACGAGCAGCGCGTCGCCGTCGATGGTGAGCAGGTGGAACGGGTTGCCCAGGGCGGCGGCCTCGGCCGCCAGCGCGAGCGGGTCGACGAGCACGAAGCGCGACAGGTGGGTGGGCACGCCGTGGAACGTGCCCGACCCGAACTGCGCGAACGTGTGGTGCCGCCCGGCGGGGGTGACCACGTTGTGGGCGGCCTGCGCTCCCCCGTTGAACCTGATCACCGCGGTGACCGGGCCCGAAGCGCAGAGCGCGTCCACCACCGTGCCCTTGCCCGCGTCGCCGTAGCCGAGATCGACCACGGCGACGTGGCCCGCCGGGCCGTTCACAGCCGTTCGTTCCCGCCCGGCGTTGCCGCGCCGCCCGTCTCCAGCGGGGAACGAACGACCGTGCCGCGGTCCGCGCCGAGCGGGGCCAGGGCCTTACCCACCGACGGGCCGGCCGGCGAGCCCACCTCGACCAGGTCGGCCAGGCCGGCGTCGAGGTCGATGGACTCCTCGCCGAGGCCGACGGTCAGCGCGATCGTCTCGCAGACCGCGTCCAGGTCGTCGAGCTCGATGACCTGCTGGCCGAGCAGCTTGCGCCAGTAGCCGAGGATCTCGGCGTCGCCGCCCCAGCCGGCCGCGGTCGGCATGATGTAGTAGACGTCGAAGCTGCGGCGGAGCTCGGCGAGCATCGCCTCGGTCGTGATCGGCTCGCGGAGGTGGTCACCGACGAAACGCCGGACCTCCTTGGGGTTGATCCGCGGGTAGGCCATCTCGTCGCCGATGATGAACAGATAGCCGCGGCGGCCGCGCTTGGCCACCGAGTCCAGGTCGGTGTGCCGGGCCATGAAGTACATGGCCAGCTCGTACGACTCGCGCCGCTGGCCGCCGCCACCGCCCTCGAGCACGATGCGGGCCAGGTCCTCGTCCATCCGGTTGTCCGACTCGAACTGCCCGATCTGCAAGGGCACCCGGTCGCAGGTGGCGTCGCCGATGGCCCCGAACATGATGTGCGGGTCGGTGGCGTAACCCTTGCGGGTCAGCAGGCCGAGCAGCTGCGGCAGCTTGGTCTGCAGCACCCGCGGCACGGTGCCCATCGAGCCGGTCACGTCGAACAGGACGGCGATCGGCGTGCTGTGCGGGTGTTCGTCGCTGTCGCGGCTCTCCCGCCGGCCGACGTTCATCGGGTCCAGCGCGGGGTGCGCCTTGCGGGCTCCGCTGTCGCTGTAGGCGAAGGCGCTCGTGCCGGTCGCGGCCCGGTAGCCGGCGGCGGCGGAGTAGACATCGGTGGACCAGCGTCCGCTTCCCATTTTGTTCCTCCTGTGAGTCAGGCCGGCATCGCGAAGGGGCGAAAACGGCGGGGGCCGTACAGGTCGTCGAGGAGCTCGTCGAACTCCCGCAGCAGGCGCCACGCGTCCTGCGGGCGCATGCGGGGTTTGTCGTAGCGGCAGCCGCGGGCGAAGCGCCGCAGCGCGACCGGCGGGTCGCGGATGAGCCGCAGCATCAGGCCGGTCGCCATGAAGATGTCGGTGGCGGCGGTGGCCGGCTGCTTGCCGGTCACCTCGGGCGGATAGGCGGCGCGGTGCTCGGTGACCAGCGCCGGGATCGTCGTGCCGGCCGGCACCGCGTAGCACCAGTCGACGAGGACCAGGCCGTGCTCGGCCGGGTGGATGAGCACGTGCTCGGGCAGCACCGCGCCGTGCACCAGCCCGGCGCGGTGGGCCCAGCCGAGGCCGGTGAGCAGCCGCCGCCACATCCAGGCGACGTCCCGCGGATCGAGACCGCCGGGGTAGGCGGCGTCCACGTCGGACAGCGGGACGAAGCCGCGCTGCCGGGCGATGACGTTGGCGGTGCGGCGCTCGCGGGCCGCGTTCTCGTGGGTGAAGCTCTCCAGCAGCCGCGGCGCGTAGGCGCGGAACTTCGGATCGCCGTCGGCCGCCAGCGTGCTCAGCGCGGCTGCCTCGGCCCGCATCAGGTCGTTGTCACCGGGCCGGTGTGGCAGCTTGAGCAGCGCGGCGTCGCCGTCGACCGCGTGCAGCCGCGCGATGTCCCCGGTGGCGACCACCCCGCCGACGCGGTAGGTGGCGCGCCTGGTGGTCAGCGGCCGGCCGTCGCGCTCACTCCACAGGGTGGTCAGCCGGGCGAAGGCCGCCGTCGCGGCCGGGCTGCGACCCGCGGGTGCGACATCGGGATGCACGATCTTGACCAGGATCCGGTACGCGTGCCCGGCGTCCCCGACCGCACCACCGGGGCCGGAGCAGGCCGGCCGGGCACAGGCGGCGACGAGATCGGCGAAGGTGCCCGCCCGGGTGATGGCCGCCACCGCCTCGTCGAACGTCACCGCACACCGTCCTCACGGGTCGGCCGCAGCAGCGCCGGGTGCAGCAGGCGCGCGTCGCCGGCCCGGTAGAGGCGCGGCTTGGGACCACCGCGCTCGCCCGCCCGGGTAGCCGTCTCACCGGTGCTCTCCACGAAGCCGGGCACCGACAGCACCTTGCGGTGGAAGTTGCCGGCGTGCAGCTCCTCGCCCCAGACCGCCGCGTAGACCGCGCGCAGCTCCGCGATGGTGAACTCGTCCCCGACGAAGGCGGTGGCCAGCGGGGTGTACTCCAGCTTGGCGCGGGCCCGGTCCAGCCCGTCGGCGAGGATCACCGCGTGGTCGAAGGCCAGCTCGCCGACCTCGTCGACCGGCACCCAGAAGGCCCCCGAGGCGTCGCCACCGGCCCGCGGATCGGGCAGGCTGGGCGCGAACGCCAGGTAGGCCACCGAGACGACTCGCATCCTCCGGTCACGGCCGGGGTCGCCGTAGCTGCGCAGCTGCTCGAGATGCACCCGATCCAGCACACCCTGGCCGGGCCGCAACCCGGTCTCCTCAGCGAGCTCACGCAACGCGGCGGCATCGAGCGTCTCCTCCTGCACGAAACCACCGGGCAGCGCCCGCCACCCGGCGAACGGATGCCCACCCCGCTCCACGAGCAGCACATGCAACCGCCCGTCCCGGATGGTCAGCGCGACGACATCGACGGTGACCGCAACCGGCGCAAAAGCCCCCGGGTCATAGCTGTCGAGAAACTCCTGCTCGCCGCTCATCATCACCCTCGTGTTCTCAGTCTGAGTACAACTCGATCTGAGAACAACCTAGCGTCTTCTCACCCTGAGGTCAACCGGTCTTCGCCACTCCCGCAGAATGAAGGGCGCGCGGATCCGTTCAGGCGCCGCCAAGGCGCCTGGATCCGCGCGCCCGGCCTCGGCGGGAGCGACGGTCAGCACCACGCACGGACCTACGACCGGAATTGCTTTTTACCGCAAGAAGGCCGCCACCGACGGAACGGTGACGGCCTTAGGTGAGGCTCAGTTCAACAATTATTGCGCTTCGAAGGTCAGGCAGTCGGCGCGGTCCACTCCGGCGCCCACCATGATCGACGGCGCGTGGCACTCGAGCTCGGTGTTGTGCACGCACTCGGCCCGCTTGCACGCTCCGACCTGCGCTTCCGCCTGGCCCATCCCGCCCTTGTCGGCGGTGTCGATGAACGTGTCGCACTCCGAGCTGGCCCGGCCGATGGTGATCGCGAAGGCCGTGCAGCCGTCGTGGTTGTACCCGCATCCGCTGACCGTGCAGGTCTGCACGCGCGGCATGGCCATCATTTGAGTCATGTGGGGCCTCCTTTTCTCCATGCCGACCATAAACCATCACAAGCCATTCCGCGGCCCGGGTACAAAGGTATTCTCGGGGATTTCAAAAATAAGGATGACCATTCTTTAGGTAAGGCAACCCTCGGTCGCGGCGGGTTGCCGGACTCGGCCCCGGCCACCCACCGGACCTGCCAGAATAGGGCAAAACGCACCGACCGTCCCGGAGGTCCGCGCCCGATGGCCGACGAACGACCGCCCCGCAAGCGGCTGTGGCTCGGAGCCGGAGCGGCTCTGATTGCGCTCGCCGGCACCGCCATCGGCCTGACCTCGGAACGCAACGAGCCGGTCCCCGCGGTGTCGGCGACCCCCTCCGTTTCCGCCCCGTCTGCCTCCGCCGCCGCCGGCACTCGGTCGGCCCGGGCGCTGATCGGCCTGCCCCGCACGGACGGCACCTGGCCCGGCGCCAACGGGATGTCCGGCGTCAACGGCGACCCCCTGTTCGACACGGCGCACGTCAGAAGGTTCTGCACCGCGCGCGGCCGGGCCTGCCGGGTCGCGCAGACCTACACGGACCGGACCTCGTGGGCGGCGATGACGGCGGGCTCGGGCTGGACGTTCGACCTGTTCTCGGACTTCGACGGCATGCTGGTGGTGTCGCAGGGCCTGGTGCCGATCGGCGCGAGCGCCGACCTGCCGGCCTGCGCGGCCGGCGACCACGACCAGGACTGGAAGAACTTCGGCTCGCTGATGACCCGGTACGGCCGCGGCGACTCCGTGGTGCGGCTGGGCTGGGAGTTCAACGAGAGAACGTCACCGTGGCGCGCCGACGACCCGAAGACCTGGATCGCCTGCTACCGCCGGGCCGCGACGAACATCCGCGCGACGAACCCGGACGTGCTGCTGGACTGGACGATCAACGCCCACGGCACCCCGGCCGGGACCTGCGGCGGGGTGAGCACGAACTGCTACCCGGGCGACGAGTACGTGGACATCATCGGCATCGACAACTACGACCACTATCCCTGGTCGCCCTCCAAGGCGGTGTTCGACAAGGCCGCGACGGACCCGGAGGGCCTGACGTGGCTGTACGACTTCGCCCGCCGGCGCGGCAAGCCGTTCTCGGTGGGCGAGTGGGGCGTGGTGCCGACGGGTGACGCCGGCAAGGAGAACCCGTCGTTCGTGACGTGGATGCACGAGTGGTTCGCGGCGCACGCCTCGAACCTGGCGTACGAGGCGTACTTCTCCGACTGCGGGGCGGGCGGGGTGCAGTCGAGTCTGTTCCGCACGGATGCAGCCTGTGTGAAAAACCTGAGGTCAGCGGCGATCTACCGCAAGCTCTACAGCGGGTAACAGGATTGCAGCGCCGTCAGGGCGCCCGCGAAGGCGTGGTCGGCCGGACGTGCGTACCCGATCACCAGGCCACCCGCCGCCGGCCCGCCCGGTGCGCGGAAGTGACCCAGCCCGTGCAGTGCCAGACCCTGCTCCGCCGCCCGGGCGATGACGGCCGCCTCGTCGGGCACCGGGACGAGCGCGTGCAGCCCGGCCGAGATCCCGGTGACCGAGGCGCGCCCATCCAGCGCCGCCACCAGCAGGTCGCGCCGCTTGCGGTAGCGCAGCCGGGACCGCCGGATGTGCCGGTCGTACCCGCCACCGGCCAGGAACGTGGCCAGCGTCAGCTGCTCCAGCACCCCGGCGCCCCCGCCGCTGAGCCGTTTGGCCGCGATCACCGCGTCCAGCAACGCCGGCGGCACCGCGATCCAGCCCAGCCGCAGCCCCGGCGCGAGCGTCTTGCTCACCGTCCCCACGTAGGCCACCAGGTCCGGCGCGAGGCCCTGCAGCGCACCGATCGGGCGCCGGTCGTAGCGGAACTCGCCGTCGTAGTCGTCCTCGATGACCACCGAGCCGGCGGCCCGGGCCCAGTCGAGCACCGCCGCCCGGCGCGCCGCCGACAGCGCCCCGCCCAGCGGGAACTGATGCGCCGGGGTCAGCAGCACCGCGGCGTCGTCGCCCAGCCGCGAGACGTCGGCACCGTCGGCGTCGACCGGCAGCACGGTCCCGGTCGGTGCCAGCACCTCCCGGTGCAACCGCAGGCCGTGTGACTCCACCGCGACGGAGCCGGGCGCCAGCGCGGTCGCCAGGAGATACAGCGCCTGGGTCGTGCCCGAGCAGATCACGAGATGCTCCGGCGAGGTGCGCACGCCGCGCACCCGGGCCAGGTACGCCGCCAGCACCGCTCGTAACCCGGGCAGTCCCCGCGGATCCGGGTAGCCGAGGGCCTCGGAAGGCGCCGCCGACAGCGCCGTCCGGGAGGCCCGCTGCCACGCCGCCCGCGGGAACGCCGACACGTCCGGCGCACCGGAGGTCAGATCGAACAACGGCCGCGGCCGGACCGCCGGGGCCGGTACGGGCGCCGGACCGGGACCTCCGGCGGCCACCCGCGTCCCCGAACCCTGCCGGGCCACCAGCCAGCCCTCGGCCACCAGCTGCGCGTACGCGTCAGCCACCGTGTTGCGCGCCAGCCCCAGCTCCGCCGCCAGCACGCGGGAGGACGGCAGCCGTACCCCCGCCGCCAGGCGCCCGCCGGCCACGGCGGCCCGCAGCGCGTCCTCCAGCGCGGCCCGCCGGGGATGGCCGCGCACGTCGAGCAGGAGGTCGACCGAACTGGACCAGGAGACAGACATCGACCTGGATCGTAGGCGGCGGTGGCACAAACCGGATGGCGGTAGTAGAGAGGGCGCATGGAGAAACGTGCACTGGTGCTCGGCGGTGGTGGCGTCACCGGCGTCGCGTGGGAGATCGGTCTGCTGCACGGCCTGGCCGAGCACGGTGTGGACCTCAGCACCGCCGACCTGTTCGTCGGCACGTCCGCCGGCTCGGTCGTGGCCGCCCAGCTCACCGGCGGCACCGGGATCGACGCTCTGTACGAACACGAGCTGGCCGACACCACCGGCGACACCGACGCCGTCATCGGGGCCCGGGTGGTGCTCGGCTTCCTGCTGGCCGCGGTCTGGCCCGGCGACCGGGCCCGCGGCCGGGCCCGGCTGGGCCGCGCCGCCCTCAGAGCGCGCACGGTGCCCGAGCCGGTCCGGCGCGCGGCCATCGCCTCGCGGGTCAAGCGGGACGACTGGCCGGCCGCCCGGCTGCTCATCCCCGCGGTCGAGGCACGGACCGGCGCGGTCGAGGTCTTCGACAGCGCGAGCGGCGCCTCCCTGATCGACGCGGTCGCCGCTAGCTGCGCCGTGCCCCTGGTGTGGCCGCCGATGACCGTCGGCGAGCGGCGCTATGTCGACGGTGGCGTGCGGTCCGTGGCCAACGTCGACCTCGCCCGCGGCTACGAGCGGGTCGTGGTGATCGCCCCGCTGACCGCCGCCGCCCGGCGCGCGGACCGGCCGGCCGCGCAGGCTGCCGCGCTGGGCCCGGGTGTGCGTACCGCCGTCGTCAGCCCGACCGACGCGGCGCTGACGGCGATCGGCCGCAACCCGCTCGATCCCTCGCGGCGCGCGCCCGCGGCGCGGGCCGGGCGCGCGCAGGCCGCCGAGGTGATCGAGCGGGTCCGGGCCGCCTGGGGTTAGCCCAGCCCGACGCCGTTGTCGCCGACAGGCAGGGAACGGCCCTTCTTGTCGTACGCCTTCAGGTCGCTGATCATGCCGGCCGCCGGGTCGAACCAGAAGAACTTGACCGTCGCGTCGGCACTCCACGGGGCCTGCCGGGCCGTGACGGTACGACCACCGATCCGCGCGGTGATCTTCGCGGCGGGTCCCGCGTAGTAGCCGAACGACGGCGACGGCCGGCCGTCGATCTCCATACCGCCCTGCACGGCGTGGAAGCCGGGGACCCGGTCCGGTCCCTCGGTCTCGTTAGCGACGACGACGCCGGTGACCGTGCCGTCACCGCGCCGCAGTCCGGCCATCACACCGAACCGCGTGCCGGGCAGCGCCTTCTCCTCGATCGCCACCGCGTAGATCACCCAGCCCCCGTCCTTGGCGCGGTATCCGGTGTCGACCACGGCACCGAGCTGCCGGTGGACGGGCTCGGCCGGAGGGGCCGGAGCGGCCGGAGCGGAGGCCGGGGCGGACGCGGCGGTGACCGGCTTCGGTGCGGGCTTGCGCTGCGCGGCGCTGGCAGCCACCGCGCCCGTCACCACCACGGCGGCGGCCGTACCGGTCACGGCCAAGGTGAGCATCGATCGGCGGGACAGTCCCATTGCGTGACTCCATCAGGATGTGCGGATGGTGCATGACGCAGACCGAGACGGGCCGACGCGGGGAAAGGTTGCTGCAACCTTTCCGGACCCTCACCCGTCTTGGCCGTCGTGGGAGTGAGAGGCGACGATGAGTTCGTCGAGTTCGCGCAGGCGAACTCGGCCCGGCTGCAGCGCGCCGCGTACCTGCTGACCGGTGACCGGCACCAGGCCGAGGACGCGGCCCAGGCCGCCCTGGTCCGGGTGTACGCGACCTGGGGCCGGGTGCGCCGCAAGGACCCGTACGCGTACGCCCGCACGGTCCTGGCCAACCTCGTCACGGACCAGTGGCGCCGCCCGATCCGCGAGTACGCGACCGAGGAGCTCCCGGAACGTCCACTGCCCCGGGACCTGGCCGACGAGGTCACCCGGCGCCGCTGGCTGATCGGCGCTCTGCAGACGCTGTCACCGCGCGAACGCACCGTGGTCGTGCTCCGGCACTTCTTCGACGCGACCGAGGTGGACGTGGCCCGTGAGCTCAATCTGTCCCTCGGCACGGTCAAGAGCCTCAACTCCCGGGCCCTGGCCAAGCTGCGGGTCTCCATCCCGTCACCCCGGCGCGCGGAAAGCGGAGTACGCCCGTGAACGACCTCGATGATCTGAGAGACGCCATGCACTCGACGCCGGGCTTCGAGCCGAAGCCGCTCGACATCGCCGCGGTGATGACCGCGGGTGGCCGGTTGCGCCGCCGGCGCCGGGCCGCGGTCGGCGCGGCCTCGGGGCTGACGGTGCTGGCCCTGCTCGTAGGCGGCTTCCAGCTGGTCCGCCCGGAGGGCTCGCCGGCGCCGGATGTCGCCGCCGCGGGTCAGCCGTCGGGCGCCGCGCCGGCGAAGACCGCTGACCCGTCCGCCACCGCGGTCGAGGAGAATCCGGACGAGCCGATCACCTCCACGCCGTTCGGCGACGTCGTCGACACCGGGATCAAGGTCGGCGGGCTGGACCGGCTGCTCTGGATGCAGCGGGTCGACGAGCCGGAGCTGCCCGACACGACGTTCGGCATCGCCACCGGCTGGCGCACCACCGCCGGTGAGTTCGTCGTCGACATCGTGAACAACGAGGTGGAGGGCTCGGACCGGGCCCCGGGCTTCCACGCCCTGCAGATGGCGATGGTCGTCAACGACAATCCGACCCCCGCCTTCGGCTACTACGTCGGTGATGCGGCGAAGATCACCGTGGTGGCGAACGGCCGGACAGTCCGGGCGGAACAGGCCGTCTGGAGCGAGGACCGGTCGATCGTGCTCTTCTGGTTCCCCCTGAACAAGGTCAAACCGGCCAGCCGGGTCGGCCAGGCGACCGCGTACGACGACAACGGCCGCAAGCTGCCGGCCGGCAATGCCACCTTCGGCGTGGGGTAAGTCTGTCCCCGTTCATGATCATCGGGTTTACTGCAGTACATGAGCATCATCTCCCCCGGGTTCGGCGGGCGGCGCCGCTCCTCGCAACCCGACCTGCCGCCCGGGCAGTACCTCACCCATGACTTCCCGGTGCTCTCGGCCGGACCGACGCCGCGGATCCCGCTCGACCGCTGGCAGTTCACGGTCACGGACGAGACCGGCGCCAAGCACAGCTGGTCCTGGCAGGAGTTCCAGGCGTTGCCGGCCGAGGACGTCACGGTCGACATCCACTGCGTCACCAAATGGTCCAAACTGGGCACCACCTGGCGCGGCGTCTCGATCGACACTCTCTTCGAGAACATCGAGACCACCGCCGACTACACGATGGTGCACGGCTACGGCGGCTACACGACGAACGTGCCGCTGGAGGACCTGCTCGACGGCAAGGCCTGGGTGGCGTACCAGTTCGACGGCGAGCCGCTCGCGCCGGAGCACGGCGGCCCGGCCCGGCTGGTCGTCCCGCACCTGTACTTCTGGAAATCGGCCAAGTGGGTCAACGGCATCGAGATGCTCCAGCAGGACGAGCCGGGCTTCTGGGAAGAAGCCGGCTACCACATGTACGGAGACCCCTGGCGCGAACAGCGTTACCAGGGCGACTGAGCCACCCCGCGGCGGAAGAACCATGACAAATCGACTGAGCCACCCCGCGGCGGAAAACCCATGACAAATCGACTGAGCCACCCCGCGGCGGAAAACCCATGACAAATCGTCGATTGACCTGGCGGGCCGCCGTATTGGAGGCGGCCCGGCAGGAGACGCCAAGCGCCCGGACCCTGGTGCTGCGGGTGCCGGACTGGCCGGGGCATCTGTCCGGGCAGCACGTCGACGTGCGGCTCACCGCCCCGGACGGCTACTCGGCCCAGCGCAGCTACTCGATCGCCTCGGCCTGGCAGGACGGCGGCACGGTCGAGCTGACCGTGCAGCGCGTGGAGGACGGCGAGGTCTCCTCCTACCTGACCGACGACCTGCAGGTGGGCCAGCCGCTGGAGCTGCGCGGCCCGGTCGGCGGCTGGTTCGTGTGGCGCAACGCTCCCCCGCCGGTGCTGCTGGTGGCCGGCGGCTCGGGCGTCGTACCGCTGATGGCGATGATCCGGGCCCGCGGCGACGTACGCGGCCGGCAACCGTTCCGGCTGATCTACTCGGTCCGCACCCCGCAGGACGCGCTGTACGTCAACGAGCTGGCCCGCCGGGTCCGCGACGACCCGGGGCTGGACGTCCGTTTCGTCTACACCCGCAAGGCCCCCGACGGCTGGCCCGATCCGCCGGGCCGGCTCACCGTGGCGACGATCAACACCTACGGCTGGCCGCCGGACTTCGCGCCGGACGTGTTCGTCTGCGGCCCGACGTCGTTCGTGGAGGCGGCGGCCGACATCCTCGTCGCGCTGGGGCACGACCCGAAGAAGATCCGCACGGAACGATTCGGAGGGACCTCATGAGCGAGCACGAGCTGGACGGCAACGCGATGGCCGGGGATCTGCGCGAGGTCTTCGCGGTCGACGTGACCACGGCGGTGGCCACCTGCGGCGGGTGCGGCGAGCCCAGCGTCGTCGCGCGGCTGCGGGTGTGGGGGCCGGCGCCCGGTCTCGTGGCCCGCTGCCCGTCCTGCGACGACGTGGTGCTGCGGCTGGTCCGCGGCCCCGAGCGGGCCTGGCTGGATCTGCGTGGTGCGGTCAGCCTGCAGGTCGCGATGCCCCCGCTGAGCACCGTCGCCGAGGGCTGACCCGGCTCAGTCCCGGAAGGTGCGGCGCAGCCGCTCGGCCAGCCCGAGCGGGCGGGGTGCGGTGGCGATCCGGTCGCTGCGGGGCGGCACGCCGGTCGGCGTCGTGGGCCGGGAACGGCCGATCGGCTGGTCGTAGTCGGCGGCGGCGATCGCGTCGATGATCTGGTCGTCGGTGAAGTTCTCCGAGCCGGGGATGGACGACACGAAGCCGACCAGGACGCCGTTGCGCATCACCTGGGCCTCGAGCCCGGCCGTGCCGTCGTTGTCCCAGACCGCCTCGCGCCCGTCGGGCAGCGCGACCCGGATGCCGTACTGGGTGATGCCGGCGTGCGGCAGCTTCACATGGGCGAAGACGTTACGTCCGCGCAGTGTCTCGACGACTCTCCGGGCCCGTTGCTCATCCATGCGGGCGACGCTAACGCGGATAACTGAGCGCACGCTGAAGACCGACTGTGGCGCCGGTGAAAGTTCGTCGCTGTGCGCACATGGAGCATGACCGCATGACCGCATGACATAGATGCAGCTCACATCGACGGATGTTACTACGAGGTAACAGGAAAGTCACTGTGTTTCTTTCCGCGTAACCTTGACTTACTGTTCGGTAACCGGAGCGCTCCGGCCCCCAGTCCCCCGCGGATCCGGAGGCCACCCCGATGAGCAGACGTACCACCGTTCTCGCCTGCCTCGTCATGTCCACCCTGCTGAGCATCATCGCCGCGACACCCGCCGCGGCCGCCACCCCCCGCTCCGAGTGGGACTACGTCGCGCTCGGCGACTCCTACTCCTCCGGCGTCGGCGCGTCCGGCCAGACCGGACTCTGCCTGCGCAGCGCCAACGGCTACCCCGGCCTGTGGAACGCGGCGAACGACCCGAAGTCGTACCGCTCGGTCGCCTGCGGCGGCGCCACCACCACCTCGCTGCGGTCCACCCAGCTGTGGCCGCTGACCCGAGGCACCGATCTGGTGACGCTGACCATCGGCGGCAACGACGTCGGCTTCGCGTCGACCGTCATCACCTGCACCCTGTCCAGCGACAGCAAATGCGCGGCAACCGTCGCCTCGGCGATGCAGGTCCTGCGCACGGAGATGACGGCCAAGCTCGACGGCGCCTACGCCGACATACGCCGCGAGGCACCGAACGCCCGGGTGGTCGTCCTCGGCTATCCGATCCTGTTCGACGAGACCGCGGCCACCTGCGGGATCGGCGGCATGAGCATCGCCAAGCGTAAGTCCATCAACAGCGGCGCCGCCGAGCTGAACGAGCTGATCGCGGCCCGGGCCACGGCGGCCGGCTTCACCTTCTCCGACGTCACCGACGAGTTCGCCGGCCACGGCATCTGCGCCGCCACCCCGTGGCTGAACGGCCTCACCGTGATTCCCGCGACCAACTCGTTCCACCCGAACGCCGCGGGCTACCGCAGCGGCTACCTCCGGGCGCTGAACGCGGCCCTGAACTGACCCGCCCGCAACCGACGGCCCGGCAGTCACCCTGCCGGGCCGTCGGGCGCCGGCCACGCGAGCGGGGAGCTGCGCGAAAGGGGTCACACGGACGGCGTTGCTCTGGGAGGATCTGCGGCCATGATCCGGCTCTATTCGCTGTTCGTGCTGATCGACCTGGCGCTGCTCGTCATCGCGCTGATCAGCTGCCTGTCCGCCGAGGAATCCGAGATCCGGGCGCTGCCGCGGATCGCCTGGGTCTTCATCATCCTGTTGTTCTCGCCGATCGGCGCGATCGCCTGGTTCGTCGCCGGCCGCCCGGCCCGCCCGGTGCGGCTCAGCAACGGCACCACCTGGCGGCCGGGCAGCGGCTTCCCCGAGAGGGAACGGTCCGCCGCCCCGCTCGCGCCGGACGACGACCCGGAGTTCCTCAAGAGCCTGGGTGAGGACAAGGGCCTGCTCCAGCGCTGGGAGGCCGACCTGCGCCGCCGCGAGGAGGAGCTCCGCAAGCAGGATCCCGGGCAATGACAGAACGGGGCCACCCGCAGGTGGCCCCGTTCGGCGATCAGTCCAGCAGTTCCTTGACCGTGCCCGCGGCGACGGTGTGGCCGCCCTCGCGGACCGCGAAGCCGAGACCGACGTCCATCGCCACCTCCTTGCCCAGGTGCACCGTCAGGTCCACCGTGTCACCCGGCATGACCATCGGCAGGTCACCGAGGTCGATCGCGCCGGACACGTCCGTGGTACGGAAGAAGAACTGCGGGCGGTAGTTCGCCACGAACGGCGTGTGCCGGCCACCCTCCTCCTTCGTCAGCGCGTACATGGTCGCCTTGAAGGTCTTGTGCGGCTTGACGCTGCCCGGCAGCGCCACGACCTGGCCGCGCTGCACCTGGTCGCGCTTGATCCCGCGGAGCAGGATCGCCGCGTTGTCACCGGCCTCCGCGGTCGGCAACGACTTGCCGAACGTCTCGAGCCCGGTCGCGACCGTGCTGATGGTGTCGCCGAGACCGACCACCTCGACCGGGTCGCCGACGCGCAGCGTGCCGCGCTCGATCTTGCCGGTGACCACGGTGCCGCGGCCGCTGATGGTGAGCACGTTCTCGATCGGCATCAGGAACGGCTCCCCCAGCTCCCGCGCGGGCACCGGCACGTAGGCGTCCACGGCGTCGAGCAGGTCCACGATGGACTGCGTCCACCGCGGGTCGCCCTCGAGGGCCTTGAGCGCGCTCACGCGCACCACCGGGACCTCGTCGCCGGGGAAGCCGTACTCGCCGAGCAGCTCACGCACCTCCAGCTCGACCAGGTCGAGCAGCTCCTCGTCCTCCACCGCGTCGCTCTTGTTGAGCGCCACGACCAGGTACGGCACCCCGACCCGCTGGGCCAGCAGCACGTGCTCGCGGGTCTGCGGCATGGCGCCGTCCTGGGCCGAGACGACGAGGATCGCGCCGTCCACCTGCGCCGCCCCCGTGATCATGTTCTTCACGTAGTCGGCGTGCCCCGGCATGTCGACGTGGGCGTAGTGCCGGGCCGCGGTCTCGTACTCGACGTGGGAGATGTTGATGGTGATGCCGCGCAGCGCCTCCTCCGGCGCCTTGTCGATGCCCTCGAAGGCGACGAACCGGTTGGCGGCCGGGTCGCGGTCGGCGAGGACCTTCGTGATGGCGGCGGTCAGGGTCGTCTTGCCGTGGTCGACGTGACCCATCGTGCCGATGTTCAGGTGTGGCTTGGTCCGGACGAACTGGCTCTTGGCCATGGTTGTACTTGTCCTCACTGGATGCGAGAAACGGTCGGGTCGGAGGGTGGAACGCGAGCCTTGCCCAGGGACGCGCGCCAGAACCGCGCAGCTACCCTTCCCCGGGTTCTGCTGCGGCTTGGGGAAGGGTCAGATTCGCGTATCGCACGCGGGAGCCGCCAGCGGGGAGAACCCCGCGGGCAGCTGCAGACCGGGCGCGATGAACATGCGGATCACGGTAGGCGGTAACGCCGGACCGGGCGACCTTATTTCACACCTTGCCGAGCTCGGCCGTCGGAGCCATCACGATGCGCGGCAGCTTGGCCGGATCGAGCCACTGGAGCACCTTGATCACGTTGGCCCGGCTCAGCGAGACGCAGCCGGCGGTCGAGCCGGCCCCGTTGACGTGCAGGAAGATGGCCGAGCCGCGCTTGACGTTGGCCGGCTTGCGGGTGACGTACTGGCCGTGGGCGGCGTCCCAGCTGATCGTGGCGGGCGCCGGACGGTTGTAGTCGATGACGGCGGCGAACTCGTACTGCCCGGGGTACGCGGCCAGCCGTTCCGCCTCGCCGGTGCGCCAGGTGCGCTTGGCCGCGGCCGAGGGCTGGAACATGTTGTACGTCTTGGGATCCCTGTTGTCGCCCACCCAGTAGTCGTTCGCGTCGGCGCGCGTCCAGGGCATCTTGGTGCTGGGACCGTTCTTCAGGCCGAAGGTCTCGGTGATGCGGAACGTGCCCATCGGCGTGGTGCCGGAGTCCTGGATCCGCTGACCCGCCCAGGCCCAGCCGGCGTAGCCGACCCGCGCCGCGATCGCCGGGAACTTCGCCGACCAGGTCTTGCCGTCGGCACCCAGCTGGTACGTGTACACGGTCGCGTACGAGGAGCTGCGCGACTTGCCGACCACCACGATGACCTGGCGCGAGTCGGCGACCTTGGCCAGCCTGGTCGGGTGGTACGGCGGGAGCGCCGCGGCATCGGCGGACATCGCCCGCACCACGCCGAGACCGCCCAGGACAGCACCGAGCACGATCCCGGCCGCGAGCAACCTGCGCATAGTTGACGGACGATACCGCTCACCAGTCGAAGGCGCTGCCCCTGGCGACTTTTGCTCCGCCGTACCGGCTGTGGCCGAAGGTCCAGGACATGATCACCTGGTAGCGGCGGCCCTTGGGCGGGTCGACGGTCAGCGGCCCGCAGAGCCGGGTCGGCTGGGCCTTGGTGAAGGTCAGGCCCGAGCAGACCTTCGGGGTGCCGACCGTACGGCCGGTGCTGAGGTCCTGCAGGGCGACCGCGATCCGGCCGTCGCCCGGCGTGGGGGCGGTCAGCTTGGCCTGGATCCGTACCCGGCTGCCCAGCGAGTGGCAGGGGCTGACCACCAGCGGGGTGAACCCGGCCATGCCGAACTCCCGCTCACAGGCGTACGGGCCGTACGGCTGGGCCTCCTTGACCCGGGGCTTCGGGCTGCTCTTGCGGCTGCCGGCCGGCCGTACCGGCGCCAGGGCCTGCGCGGCGACCGCGGAGCCGGCGGGACGACGCCGCTCGGCGGCGGGCTTGCGGGGTTCGGTGGTCCGCACGGCCGGGGCCGACCGGGACGCGGCGACCGGGCCCGAGGGCCGCGCCGCCGGCAGCATCGGCTGGGCCGCGGCAGCCCCGGACTGCTCGCCGGGGGTGCGGACGAGGTGCCACGCCGTGGTGGCCACGCCGGAGGCCAGCATCGCGGCCGAGATCACGGCGATGGTCGCCCAGGGCCGGCCCCAGCGCCAGCTCGCCGGCTGGTTGCGGCGGCGCGGCACGGGCAGCCGCACGCCGGTCAGCGACGGGTGCACCGGCTTCGGCACCTCCGGGTCGCGGCCGCGCGGCTTCTCCGCAACCTTCAGCTCGTCCCCGGCGCGGGAGGGCCGGGACGACGCAGGCTCATCGCCGGACCGGACCGACCGCGACAACGCAAGCTCATCCGCGGCACGAACCGATCGCGACGAAGCGAGCTCGTCGGCGACGCGGGCGGATGGGGACGACGCGGGCTCGTCGGCGGACCGCTCCGGCCGCGGCAGCGCGGGTGCATCCCCCGCCGCGCGGGCCACCGCGCTCAGGTCCGCGATCAGCTCGCCGGCGGTCGGGCGCAACCGCGGCTTCTGCTCCAGGCAGGCGGTGATGATCTCCCACAGCGGATCGGGGACGCCCGGCAGCCGCTCGGGGTTGCCCTCCAGGTGCAGCCGCATCAGGTCGTGGACGGTGTCGCTGTCGTACGGCGGCCGCCCGCACACCATCTCGTAGAGCAGCACGCCCAGGGCGTAGATGTCGGCCGCCGGGCTGACCGTGGCGCTGTGGAACGCCTCGGGCGCCATGTAGTGCGGGGTGCCGACGACGGCGTGGGTCGTGGTCAGGCTCGGGGTGTTGAGGACCCGGGCGATGCCGAAGTCGGTGAGGCGGGTGTCGAGCTCGCCGTCCGTACGATGCAGCAGGATGTTGTCCGGTTTGAGGTCGCGATGGATGATCCCGAGCTCGTGGGCCTCGGCCAGGGCCGCCGCCACCTGCGCGGCGAGGCGGGCCGCCTCGCCCGGCCCGAGCGTGTGGTGCTCGCGCAGGTATTCGCGCAGGCTGCCGCCGGAGACCAGGTCCATGACCAGGCCGAGCGACTCGCCGACACTGAACAGGTCCCGGACCCGTACCACGTTGCGGTGCCGCAGCATGAGCAGGATCGTCCGCTCCTGCACGAAGCGGGTGACCAGCTTGGGCTGCCGCAGCAGGCTCTCGTGCAGCAGCTTCACGGCGACCGGCTCGCCGGAGGCACGGTCGACGCCGCGCCAGACCGTGCCCGTCGCGCCCTGCCCGATGGGCCGGACGAGGATGTACGAACTGCCGACACACCGCCCGCTGAGATCAAGGGTCGACGCGCCGTCGCGATCCGGGCGTACGCCGCTGCCCGTGGGATCCTGATCCACCTGTGGTCGTGTCCTTCCGCCGCTGCGGTGCTCTGCCAACCTTCGCTGCACCAAGGCCGTCGCCGGCCTCACCGATCGAGCGGAATGATGGTGTTTGTCCGGATCAAAAGGCAAATGCATGCGTCGGAGTTCGCACCCAAGGTAGAGGTGCGGGTTCGCCCGTCACCCTCGCGGCACCGCGTCGTTCCTGCCGGTTGATAGCCCCTGAACAGCGAAAACGTCGTGGATGGGACACGACACGACCCGCCGGACGCCTGTGACGGGTGGGATCACCCTCGGCCGGACGGTTGCATTGCCGGGAAACGCCCACGATGCCCGGCGCTATTGCAGATAGTGAACGACATGGGTGTCATGGCTTATCCCCTCCGATACGCGCTGGCCGATCTGGCCCTGGCGCTCAGCCGCGCATCCCAGGATGCGGCGACAGTGCGCGTCACCGCGGCCCAGGCCGCCGCTGACATGCTCGGCGACGGCGCCGGGATCCTGTTGCTGGGCGACGACGGCCGGTACGACGCGATCACGTTCCACCATCCCGACGACGAGCTGAACGCGCCGTACGCCCGGCTGCTCGACCGGCAGGGGGAACTACCCGACGACGACTTCTCCACGGGGCTGGCCGCCAGCCGCCGGCCCGTGGTGCTGGCCGGGGAGGGCACCGAACCGGTCACCGAGCTGCCCCAGCCCCGGCACCAGGCGTACGTGGACCCGGGCGGCCATCCGCCGGCCGTGCACTCGGCCGTGCTGTGCCCGGTGATCGTGGACAACACGTACGCCGGCTACCTGGTGCTGGTGCGGGCCACCCCGGGCTCCACCTACTCCGAGGCCGAGGTCGAGCTGGCCCGCGACATCGCCGGCGAGCTGTCCCTGGCGCTGTCGTCGGCCCGGGCCATGGAACGGCTGCGGGCCAGCGAGGAACGCTACCGCCGGGTGCTGGAGACCATCCCCGAGGGCGTGCTGCAGCTGGACGCCGACGGCGTGGCCACGTACGCCAACGAGCCCATCGGCGTGGTCCTCGGCCTGCCCCGGGCCCAGCTCGTCGGGGTGTCGCTGCGCGGCTTCCTGGACGAGCGCGGCCAGGCCGAGCTGATGCGCCGGCTGGCCGAGTGCCGGGCCGGGCGCTCCACGGTCGGCGGCGCCCGGCTGATGCGCGCCGACGGCTCGCAGCGCAGCGTGCGGATGAGCATGATGCCGCTGACCGACGAGCACGGCCAGCACCTCGGCGTGCTCTGCATGATCACCGACACCACCGACCACATCGACGCCAAAGGGCTCAAGCGCCAGCTCGACCACCTGCGCCGGCTGGACAGCATGAGCCAGCTGATCGGCGGCATCTCGCACGACTTCAACAACCTCATGACGGTCGTGCAGGGCTCCGCCGACATGATCGCGACGACCACCGCCGAGGGCTCGCCGCAGCACCAGATGGCCAAGGACATCATGGACGCGGTCAGCACCGGGCGGACGCTGACCCACCAGCTGCTGGCGTTCGGGCGCACCGAGGGCAACCGGCCGGAGGTCATCCCGATCCCGGACCTGCTCACCGACGTGCAGAGCCTGTTCAGCCGGACCCTGGGCGAGCGCATCGGACTCGATCTCGCGTTCGGGCCGGACGTCTGGCCGGTCCGGGCCGAACGCGGCCCGCTGGAGCAGGCGCTGGTCAACCTGGCCGCAAATGCCCGCGACGCGATGCTGCACGGCGGCATGCTGCGGGTGGCGGCGACCAACGAGGTGATCGCGCCGGGGCAGCTCGCCGAGGGCGCGCCGAACGGCCGGCTGGTGCACATGGTCATCCAGGACACCGGTACGGGCATGTCGGACGAGACCCGCCGGCGGGCGCTGGAGCCGTTCTTCACCACCCGGCCCACCGCGGCCGGGCTCGGCCTGGCCACCGCCGCGGGCGTGGTCCAGGGCATCGGCGGGCACATCTCGCTGGAGTCGCAGCCGCGGATGGGCACCACCGTCCACCTCTACCTGCCCGCGGCCGAGGAGCGAACCACCCCGGCGGTGGACCGGCAGAGCACGCCGTCGGTGATCGGCCGGGTGCTGATCGTGGAGGACCAGCCCGAGGTGGCCCAGCTCGTCCAGCGGCTGATCGCCCCGGCCGGCTACGAGATCACCGTGGCCACCGACGCGCTGACGGCGGTCACCCAGGTCGCCGCGGGCGCTCAGCCGGACCTGCTGATCACCGACGTGGTGATGCCGGCGATGACCGGGCCGGAGCTGGCCGCGGCGCTGCGGACGCACCACCCGGACCTGCCGGTGCTCTACATGTCCGGCTACACCGCGGCCTCGCTCGGCCCGCAGCTGCACCTGGACGCGAACAGCATGCTGGTGGAGAAGCCGTTCACCCGTTCGACGCTGCTGGGGGCCATCCGCTCGCTCTGCGGACCGCAGCCGGTCCCGCAGGCGGCCACCCCGGCCGTCCCTCAGCCCGGGGGCTGACCGGAGCGCCGCCGCGCCTCCGCAATGATCCGCTCGGCCTCCTCCTCGGCCGAGCGGATGTGGTCCGCTGCCTGCTGTTCGGCGAGCTGGAGGATGCTCTCGACCCGTCCGCCCAGCCCGGCCGCCGGCGTCGTCGCCGTCGCAGCGCGGGCGTCACCGCGGCGGAGTCCGAGCAGGACCGAGGCGAGCACGACGAGGCCCAGCCCGAGCCACACCCAGGCGGGCGAGTTCCATCGCTCGCTGGCCAGGAACCCGGCGATCAGGCCGGATCCGGCGCCGAGCAGCAGCAGACCCGCGCCGCGCATCAGCTCTCCCCCGGGCCGACCGCACACGCCGCCAGCAGGTGGAACGCCTGGGCCTCGGCGGACCAGCCGGGCCGGTCGAAGGAGGGCGAGCCGCACGCGCCGCGGACGACGCCGTACGGGTCGACCTCGCGGGTGGCCGCGGCCAGCAGATCCCGGCCGATCGCCGCGTAGCTGTCCGGCAGCCAGCCGTCGGCCGCGCCCACCGCCGCCGCGTAGGCGAACATCTGCGCCGCGTTGGTCTCCCGGAACGTCGCCGGGTCGTCCAGCACGTCGTGGAACAGGCCGTCCGGCCGGCGCAGGGCCAGGCAGGCGTCCAGCACCTCCCGGGCGTGCGCGGCCAGCTCGGCGCGCCGCGGCAGCTCCGGCACCAGTCGCAGAGTGCGCGCGATGCCCGCGACCACCCAGCCGTTGCCGCCGCCCCAGTGGTCGGCGCGGCGCAGCGAGCCGGTCTCCTCCGACCAGATCGCCGCGTACAGCCCGTCGCGGCACAGCCGCTGCCGATGCCCCTCCAGCTGGGCCACGGCCAGGTCGGCCCGGCCGGAGAGCGCCAGGAAAGGCAGCACCATGTAGACCGTGTCGGCCCACATCTCGCGGGCGCCGAGCATGTGGAACAGCGTGCCGTCATCGGCCCGGGGCGCGTCGTCGGCCAGCCAGGCGAGCTGGCGCCGGGCCGCGGTCGCGAAGACCTCGTTCCCGGTACGGCGGTGAGCGGCCAGCACGGCCTCCCCGCAGGCAGCCCCGTTGACCACCCCGGGCTCGTCCACGTCAGCGAGCCGCCCGTCCGCCGCCTGCCGGGTCACCGCCGCCTCGGCCAGCAGCAGCGCGAGATCGTCCCGCCCCAGGTCCAGGGCGGCCTGCGCGGCGACCCCTTGCTCCCAGGACTGCCGCTGCACGGCCAGCAGAGCCGTGAGCACCGCATCGGAGCGGCTCATGCCATCCCCTCCGCTGGCGCTCCGGGGATGACATTCGTCGGGCGCAGAGTTGATGATTCGCTCGCAAGCTCGCTCATGCGAACAGGGCGCTGACCGACTCGCCGTTGTGGATCCGGCGCATCGCCTCGGCCAGCGCGGGGGCCACGGAGAGTACGGTCAGCTTGTCGGTGTGGTCGTCCTTGGGGATCGGCACCGTGTTGGTGCAGACGATCTCCTCGATGTCCTTCTCGGCCGACAGCCGGGCCACCGCGTCCGCGGAGAACAACCCGTGTGTGCAGGCCACCCGCACGCTGCGGACGTTGCGTTCGCGCAGTCGGGCCAGCAGCTCGAAGACGGTGCTGCCCTTGGCGATCTCGTCGTCCAGGACGATCACGTCCCGGTCGGCCACCTCGCCGATCACCGAGCTGATCACCACCTTGTCGTCCGCGAAGCGCTGCTTGGCGCCGGCCGCGACCTCGATGCCGAGCAGCCGGGCGAAGGCCGCCGCCTCCTTGGCGTTGCCGAGGTCCGGGGAGACCACGACGGTGTTGCTCAGGTCGTAGCCCCGGAAGTGGTGGGCCAGCTCGCGCAGCGCGTGCAGGTGGTCCACCGGGACGCTGAAGAAGCCGTGGACCTGCGGAGAGTGCAAAGTCATGGCGAGGATGCGGTGCGCGCCGGCGGTCTGCAGGAGGTCCGCGACGAGCCGGCCGCCGATGGAGATGCGCGGCGCGTCCTTCTTGTCGCTGCGGGCGTACGCGTAGTGCGGCAGCACCACGGTGATCCGCCCGGCGGAGGCCCCGCGGGCGGCGTCGAGCATGAACAGCAGCTCGACCAGGTTCTCCTGGACGGGCGGCACGAGGGGTTGGATGAGGAAGACGTCCCGTTCCCGGCAGTTGCCCTGCAGTTGCACCTCGATGCAGTCGTTGGCGAACCGTGAGGTCTTGGTGGGTAGCAGCGGCACGCCCAGGTGATCACAGATCTCGGCTGCCAGCTCCGGGTGGGCACTCCCGGTGAAAACCGCGATGTCACGCACGGGCACCACCCTAGGCGCTGCGGCCCCGACACCACGGAGCGACCTGCTCGGCGCGCGCGTGGGTACCTCCGACGGGCGGATCTTCGCTAGCGTGAGCCCATGAACGGACTTGCCGTGGCCTGCCGCCGGGTGGTGCACATCTACCGGGCCGAGGCCGGCGACGTGGTGGCGCTGGCGGGCGTCGACCTTTCCATCGCCCCCGGTGAGACCCTGGCCCTGGTCGGGCCGTCGGGATCGGGCAAGTCGACGTTGATCGCCCTGCTCGCGGGGCTGATGCGCCCGTCGGCCGGGCGGATCAACATCGGCACGTACGACATGGGCAAGCTCTCCGACGGCGAGGTCTCCCGGCTGCGCGGGACCGAGATCGGGGTGGTCCTGCAGGGGGCGGCGCGCAATCTGCTGCCGTACGCGTCGCTGCACCGCAACATCTGGCTGGCCCAGCGGCGCGCCGCGCACACCCGCGGCATCGAGCTCGACGACCCGGACCGCATCCTCGACCTGGTCGGGCTGCCCGGCCAGGGCCGGGCGCGGATCGCCGAGCTGACCCCGGGGGCCCGCCAGCGGGCCGCCCTGGCGGTCGGTATCGCGGCGGGCCCGGGCCTGCTGCTGGTGGACGAGCCGACCAGCCGCCTGGACACGGCCGGCCGCAACGAGGTCCTGGCGGCGATGGAAACGGTCAACGCCGAACGGCAGACGACCATCGTCGTGGTCACCCACGACAACGAGGTCGGCGCGAGACTGGGCCGGGCGGTGACGATCCGTGACGGCCGGGTCGGCGCGGAGGGCCGCGACGGCCAGGACTTCGCCGTGGTCGCCGGGGACGGCACGGTCCAGCTGCCCCCGGATGTCCTGGGCAACTACCCGCCGGGCACGCTCTTCACGGTCGACCACGAGAACGGCACGGTCACGTTGGTCCCCGGGGGCTAGCCCGCCGGGACGGTCCGCACGGTCGCGGTGATGGTGATCGTGGAGTTCAGCGAGTTGGCGATGTAGCACTCGTGGTGGGCCTGCTCGACCAGCGCGAGCACCAGCGCCTCGTCGGTGCCGGGGGCGACCTCGATCACCGGGGCCAGCTCGATCAGCTCGATCCGGGCCCGGCGGAGATCCTCACTGAGGTGCCCGACCGCATCGTCGGTGTAGCGGACCACGTCCAGGTGCCGCCGCGCGGCCAGCGACAGGAAGGACAGCAGCTGGCAGGAACTGGCCGCCATGACGACCAGCTGCTCGGGATTGAGCAGGGCGGCGTCACCGCGGAAGTGCGGATCGGCGCTGAGCCGCAGCGACGCCTCCGCTGCCGCGGCGCTGTGGGCACGCGAGTAGAAGCGGTAGCCCTCCCCGGTCGAGCCGTCCCACGCCAGCCGGGCGGTGTGCCCCAACTTCTCCATGCACTCCAAGCTAGCGGGGCGAGCGGCGGCCCCCGTGCGAGGCGACCAGGGCGTCCGCCACGACGGCGGCATCCGCGTCGGCGATCTCGCCCGGATACTCCGGCAGCAGGTCGTCCCAGACGACCAGCCACGAGCCGTAGAGCTGGGCCTGCCCCTCCGGCCGGGCGAAGAACCAGACGTGCAGGTGGGCGCCGCCGTCGCCGATGCGGTAGACGTGGGCCCGCGAGATGTGCGCCAGCGCCTGCACATGACGGACGATGCGGGTGGTCAGCAGGCCGAGCTCGGCGGCCAGCTCGTCGGGCAGGTCGGCCAGGTCGTAGTGGTCACGCGGATACAGCATCAGCACCAGCGGCACACCGACCCCCGGGACCCGGGCCAGCCGCCACCGATCGTTGAACCAGATCCCGTCGTCCCGGTCCCGGCAGCTGCGGCAATCCGAGGGATCCTCACCGTGCCGCGCCGGCTCGGGCAGCACCGGCGGACGCAACGGCGCGACCCGCAACCCGTCCTGCTCGAACGGGCTGACGTCCCACCCGGTCATCCGCGCCAGCGGAAGCCGCCGCTCCGCATCAGCAACACTCACGGCATGGTCGAAGAACTCATCCGGAGACAGGGCCATGCCGCAAACCCTAGCCTCCGTCTTTCATGAGGCGTGAGGGTCGGCCGGGGGTCTGGTCGCGGCGGGTTTGGCGTTGACGCTGGGGGTTCGGGCAGGCGGTGCCGCCCGGCCGCGGGCCGGGTTGGTTCCTGGTTCCTGGTCGTGGGTGGGCGGTGGTTCCTGTTGTCAGCGGGTGATAGCCGAAGGTGTGTTTCCAGGTCGCCGCCGCCGATTCCTTCTCCGAATGCGCCGCCACGATTGTCGCGTCGATGTCCGGCACGAACCCGGGCAACGCCTGGCCGGGCACCATGGTGGCGGGCAGCGAGCGCCGGGTCTCGAGGACCTGCGCCCAGGCCAGTTCCCCGGGCGACGGCGCGCGCCGCCCGCAGTCGGGCCAAGGCCGCGCGGTGTCGACGAAGCCGCTGGTCAACCCGGTCTTGTCAGCCAGATCGGTGAGCAGACGGGCGCGGCGGGGCCGGGCCGTCGATCAGTCCCGGACACGGCCTCGCCACGTTGAAAAAGGTCCACTTGTGACCATCCGATTCAGGCACTCAGATAATCACCGATGGGCTGCGAGCCCTTCACATTCGGGTCGCCTCCAGCCGCGAACCCCGTTCAATCTTAGAAGAGCCCGCATGAGACCGCGTCATGGGCAGCCGCGCATCGCATAATTCGGCCGTACTCTGGCCTTACAGCAAAGCATTCTTTCACTCCGGCCGACGCTGGCGCGTCACTTCACGGGCACTTTCATTCGGAACAGTTTCTCTGCATTTCGGAACGCGATCTTCTCCTTGTCTTCGCGTGGCAGATCGACTCCGCGGAACCAGTCGGTCTGCGCCTTTATGTCCGCGAACGGGTAGTCGGTTGCGAACATCACCCGATCCACGCTTATGTACCCCAGCAGGAGATCGAGCAGTTCGGTCTGGGGGAATGCGCTGGTTGTGATCCAGAAGTTGTCCTGGAAGTATTGCCCGAAGGGCTTCTCGAGCGAGTTTTCGGTCGGCTCGCCCATGTCTTCGATGATCCGCTTGTAGTAGAAGGGAAGACCTTCGCCCATGTGGCCGATGATGATTTTCAGTTTGGGGAATCTGTCGAAGACCCCGTACGCGATCATCCGAATGCACTGGGTCAGCACCTCCTGGTGCCAGCCATATCCAGACCCACTGAAAATGTAGTCTTGGAACTCTTCCGTGTATTCAGACCGTGTGGTGCTGTAGTAGATCTTGAAGACCTCGTCAGCCGGATAGCCGGGATGCAGGTAGATCGGCACATCGAGAGCCTGGGCACGTGCCAGCACAGGCTCGAAATCGGGATGATCGAGATACTTCTTCGCGATGTGTCCGTTGGTCAGTGCGCCCAGGAAGCCATCTTCCTTAACCGAGCGTTCCAGTTCGTCCGCCGCCGCCTCCGGGCTCTGCAAGGGCAACGTGGCGAAAGCCTTGAAGCGGCCCGGATATTTGGCGATTGGCCCTTCTACAAGTTGCCGGTTAAGACCATAGGCAAGGTCGATGCCCCTTTTCCCAGGGACATTCTGTACGGACGGTGTATGAGCAGAGAGGATTTGAACGTTGAGTCCCCCCGCGTCCATATCGCCGATGCGGCGTTCGCCTAGATCCGAAAGACCAATTTCCTCAAGGAACGCTATGTGATCCTTGTTGATGGAGTTCAGTTTCAACAACGTGGGAGTCGTAAAGGTCTCCTCCGTGCCGATGAAGGGCAGGTCCCGGTCTCGCAATGCAATGTCCGAAGTCGTGTCCGGAGTCGTGTCCGGAGTCTTGTTCCCGTCCGCTGCCGAAACCGCGGCATACGTGGACAAGCCGGCACCAGCGCCAAGTGCCGTGGCAGCGGCTAGAAAGCTGCGGCGTCCCATGGACTTCATGTCAGTCTCTCTTCCGGTTTTTGTGTGGTGTGGTATCCGTACGGCATCCGTCTGCGAGATGCTTCGTTCGACCCTTCGTCGTTACCAGGCGCGGCAGCGCCGACCGGCGGCACCGCGAGGAACGCTCGCCGGCGCGCGGTGGCTGTGGTGGAGCTGACGACTCGCCCGCGTGCGCGCGGTGCGGGCCAGCCGCGCCGGGCCCCGCACTGTTGTCGGCGTGCGACCTGCGGGCGGCGAGAGGGAACGCCGCCACCAGAGCCATGGCGTCCACCCCGAATCTCAACCGCCCGGGCGGCGCTTTCCCTGACATCGTTACATTGACAACCATCAGTACCTCCTACACGCGGGTTGCCTCGCTCATCTGACGCCGACTTCGTACCAAGCGAATCTGAGACGACCGTTAGAAAGCTCCTGACACGATCTCCTCAGTGATGACTCGTAACTCGGTGCGGGCGTTGCCGGGCAAACGGGTGGGCGGCGTCGGTCGGCCAGAGCGATGTTGTGCAGATGGCGATGCCTGACGCGGTAGACGATCGTGTCGTTGCGGTTGCCCGGTTGCGGGTCGCCCAGGGCGATGACCAGACGGGTGTTGGCGTTGATGGCGACTGGAGGTCGCCGAATACCGATGGTTCTTGCTCTGCGCGGCGAGCTGGTGGTCACGGGTCGGGATCAGGGTGCCGTCGACGATCGCGACCTGGTCCTTGGGCCGGCGGCGTACTGGCGCGAGTGCGAGTAGCGGGCCGAGGGGGTCGATGGCCCGGTGGGCGGCGGAGTGCTACCCGAACCCGTGACCTGACAACAGGAACCACCGCCAAACCCGCCGCGACCAGAACCCCGGCCGACCCTCACGCCTCAATGAAAGACGGAGGCTGGTACGACACAGATTCCTCAGGATCTATCACTACGCGATACCCGTGTCCTGCCGACGTGGTGAAGCTCAGGACCTACGCCGGTCCGGCCGCGGAGGACGCGCCGGGAACTCGAACAGGCGGCGTCCCGCTTACGCCGCCGGGGTTCGTCTGGCCCCGGTGCCGCGTCTGCGCCGGTCCCATGCAGTTCCTGGCGCAGATCAGCCTGGCCGACGTCGAAGCCGGCGCCGCCGGCCTGCTGTCCATTTTCATGTGCCAGAACGACCCCGGCCTGTGCGACGAATGGGACCCCACCAGCGGAGCGCATCGCGCGTTCGGGTTCGGACCGGACGCCGGAGAAATTGCCACCCCGCCCGATGAGGGCATCACGCTGCTGGACGAGACCTGCGCGATCCGGCTCGAGGAGGGCCACAACCACCGGACAGCGGCCAACTTCGGCGGCGGAGGATGCGCCTACGGCTACCGATGCCGGCAATGCAACACCGCGGCATTCCTCTGGCAGCGCTGACCCGCGAACCCGCGACGCCGTCAGACCCAGTTCACCGGATTCCCCGTCGCCAGCGACGCGGCACACAGCCGCCGCAGAGTCGCCACCATGCGGGCGAAGTCCGCCGCCGGCCGCGTTGCAGTCCGCACGGCCAGTCGCTGCGGCGGCACCGGCGACTGTCCGCCGATCGGCGGCAGCTCCAACCGCACTGTCCGCCCATCACCGCTGAACTCCAGCTCACCCCCGGACAACACCCGCTGGTCGAACCGGCTGGCCCGAAACAGCGTGACCGCCGGATCCACCCGCATGTCGACCACAAAGAACCCATCCGGATCGACACCCACGTTGTAGCGACCCCAGATGAACACGCCGTGATAAGCCTCGATGTAGCCGTACATCGCCTCTCCGGTCGCCTCGTCGACCAGGACAACCTCATCCGGCAACCGCGCCCGCTTCTCGAAATGATCCAGCTCGGCCAGCACGAAGGCCACCTCCGCCGCCGGAATGCACCCGTCGTTGGTCTCCGGCAGATACCTGAGCAACGTGGGAAAGTGCGACTCGCCCGCCTCCCGCAACGCCTGCTGGAAATACCGCACACCGGCCCAGGAACCCAACGGCTCCTCAGCGAACTCCATGTCCTTGTGCGAGCACCCATGCCGAAGCCAGTCCGCAACGGTGGCGTACTCGTCCGCGACACTGCGATCCCAAGGCGTCAGAAGACCGAGCCGGCCCTCCTCGTCGAACCCGATCGGCCCAGCCGGCGCCGGAGCCGCAACACCGTCCTGCCAACACCGGCAATACACGTACGCCTCAACACCCACGACCACAAGCTACCCAGCCCACCGACCGCAACCGGCGAGGTACGTCCGCGAGACCACCCCCGCAAGGGGACCGCTCACGAAGAGAGCCACCCAGCAGCGAAGAACCAAAACCCTGCCGCAACAGGCCACCATGCAAGGTGGAGGGCCGGGGGGGTGACCAAGAACGGCATGAAAACGCTCCACCAGCCGTCTTGGTCACCCCCGGCCCTCCACCGTCCAACCGCAGAAGAACACCCGACCCGACGAATCAGCCATTCGGCCGGGACTCGATGGCCTGCAACGACCACCTGTTCCCATCCGGGTCCGGGAAGTGCACGAAGGTCCCCCACGGCTGCACATCGATGTCACTGGCCTCGACACCGGCCTCCAGCAACTGCCGGCGGGCGGCCCCGGCATCGGCCACCACGACCTGGATCTCCTGCGTCCCCGGGGTCATCCCGGTGATGCCGTCGCCGAGCACGATGGAGCAGGCCGAGCCGGGCGGCGTGAGCTGCACGAACCGCAGACCCTCGTGCACCCGGTGGTCATGGTCGGCGTTGAAGCCGATTCGCTGGTAGAACTCCTTGGCCCGGTCGACGTCGGTCACCGGTACGGGAATGAGCTCGATCTTCCACGTCGCTGTCATGCGGTCATCCTGCCAACTATTGCGGTCACTTTCTGACCGCAGCGGCCGGGCAACCGGCTCATCCCGATCTTCGGTTCAGTACAGTGCGGGCATGGCGAACCTACGGCAGCGCATCCTCGCCGAGCTCGGCGTCCAACCGGTGATCGAGCCCGGCGCGGAGATCCGGCAGCGTGTCGGCTTCCTCAAGGACTATCTGCGTTCGACCCCCGGCGAGGGCTTCGTGCTGGGGATCAGCGGCGGCCAGGACAGCACGCTGGCCGGCCGGTTGTGCCAGCTCGCCGCCGAGGAGCTGCGGGCTGAGGGTCGGTCGGCCACCTTCGTCGCGGTGCGGCTGCCGCACGGTGTGCAGGCCGACGAGCACGACGCGCTGATCGCGCTCGAGTTCATCCGGCCCGACCGGTCGATCACGGTGAACGTCCGGCCCGGCGCCGAGGCTGTCGCCGCCGAGGCGGCGCTCGGCCTGCGGGAGCTGCTGGGCGGTGAGCCGCAGCTGCGGGATTTCGTCCGGGGCAACATCAAGGCGCGCGAACGCATGGTGATCCAGTACGCGATCGCCGGGCAGCTGAACATGCTCGTCGTGGGCACCGACCACGCCGCGGAGGCGGTGACCGGTTTCTTCACCAAGTACGGCGACGGCGGCGTCGACATCACCCCGCTGACCGGCCTGACCAAGCGCCAGGGCGCCGCCCTGCTGCGGGAGCTCGGCGCGCCCGCGAGCGTCTGGGAGAAGGTGCCGACCGCGGACCTCGAGGACGACCGGCCGGCGCTGCCCGACGAGGAGGCGCTGGGCCTGAGCTACCACCAGATCGACGACTACCTGGAGGGCGTCGACGTCGCCCCCGAGGTGGCGGCGAGGATCGAGTCGATCCACCAGGCGACCCGGCACAAGCGCGCCCTGCCGGTGACGCCCCTCGACGACTGGTGGCGCCCGACCGCCTGATCAGTCCACCGGTCGATCCCCGCACCATGGGTCCGTCATCCGATGGTCGCGACGAAGACGACGGCGTCGAGCCGGCCGGTGGTGGCCGGATCGAGGGCAAGGTACGTGTGGTCGGCCGGGATGCGGGGTTTCAGCTGGTCGGCGATCCCGGCCAGGCGTCCGGGGTCGATGACGGCGCGGGCGTACGGCAGCGTTGACAGCACGCCTTCGAGGGTGTCGGGCGGCGGGACGTCGGAGCCGCGGGTGCCGAAGGTGGTGGCGACGAAGGCGTACTCGCCGGGGAGGCGGGTGCCGGCGATCGCCCCGGCGCTCCACCATTGCAGCGGCAGGCCGGCGAACTGCAGGTGACTCCGGTCGCGCTGCAGGTGGCGGTTACCGGCGAAGGCCAGCGTGGGTCCGCGCCGGCGCTCCCGGCTGACGATGGCCGCCAGGTTGTCCGCCATGATCGCGTCGCGGAGGCCCATGAGCGTGTTGACGCGGGTGGGCGCGGGGTCGGCCATGCCGGCGTGGTAGCGCAGCAGGCCGGTCGCGGTGCGGGCGTACAGGTCGGCTCGCCACCAGTCGTCGGTGGACGTGGCGGCGGTCAGGTCGGGAGCATGCGTGCTGAGCAGCACCCGCAGGTCGTCGGCAAGCAGGCGCAGCTCCTTGGCCTCGGGGCTGCGGCCGACGGACCGGGCGGGATCCATCGTGGCGGCCGGATCGGTCCAGCGCTCGTCGGGGCCGAGCAGCTGGTCGAGCTGCTCGCGGCTCCAGGGAAGGTCGAGATGCCCGGCGAGGTAGTCGTGCAGCGCGGTCAGCGCGGGGCCGGGGCCGGCCGGACCCATGACCTCCAGGGGGCCGTCGAAGCCGGAGAAGCGCAGCCGCTCGGGCCGGGGGCGCTGCTCGTTGTAGGCGCGCATCCAGCGCAGGAGCTCGCGATTGGCCGGTGAGGCACCGAAGCCGTGGCTGAAGCCCTGACTCAGCGCCGTATCGAGAGTCCCGATGCCGTCGGTGACGTACGCGTCGGCGGCCAGGCCGGCCAGACAGTCGCTCTCCAGCGTGATCGAGCGGTAGCCCTCATGCTCCACGAGGTGGCGGAAGATCTCGTTGCGCAGCTCGGGGAACGCTTCGACACCGTGGGTGGGCTCACCGAGGCCGAGCAGGCGGAGGCCGGGAGGCAGGAGCGAGCTGAGGGCACCGCCGCTGAACGGCTGAGCGGCGTCCCGGATAGAGGTCGTCATGCCCCTCAACAGTATCGTTGAACCTTCTGTGTAAACTCCGCCGGAATGCGGCTGCGACCCGTCGACCTGGCCCGGGAGCACGGCCTGTCCACGCAGGCGGTGCGCAACTACGAGGCAGCGGGCATCCTTCCGCCGGCCGAGCGCTCGCCGTCGGGCTACCGCGGCTACGCCCCGCGCCATGCCGCGGCGTTGCGGACCTTCCTCGCTCTGATTCCCGGGTACGGCCACGCGACAGCCACCGCAATCATGCGGGCGGTGAACGGCGGCGCGGTCGAGGAGGCGTTGCGCCTCATCGACGGCAGCCACGCGCAGCTGGCCGAGGACCGGCGCACGCTGGAGGCCGTGGACCTGGCGCTGGGCGAGCTGACACCACCCGCGGCACCGGCGCCGGGCGCGACGTTCATCGGGCCGCTCGCGCGCCGGCTCGGCATCAAGCCGGCCACGTTACGCAAGTGGCAGCGGGCCGGCCTGATCACGCCCCGGCGCGATCCCCGCACCGGCTACCGCGTCTACACCTCCGCCGACGTACGCGACGTGCTGCTGGCCCATCAGCTGCGCCGCGGCGGGCACGGGCTGGATCGGATCGCCCAGGTGCTGGACCAGGTGCGGACGGCGGGCGGATCCGAGCCCCTGCGAGCGACGTTGCGGGAGTGGCGCGCCCGGCTGACGGCCCGGGGCAGAGCCATGCTGTCGGGTGCGGCCGCCCTCGACACGTACCTGAAAACCCTCAACGACTGAGTCACCCGGCGGGCCGGCTCAGCGCAGCAGGGTCGCCTCGCCGTCGGCCAGGTGCAGCTCGTGGTCGCAGGCCGCGGCGGCCTCCGGGTCGTGGGTGGCGAAGACGACCGCGGCGCCCCGCTGTGCCTCCGCGCGCAGCAGCTCGATCACCTTCTGCCGGTTCGCCGCGTCCAGCTCGCTGGTCACCTCGTCGGCCAGCAGCACGTCGCCGCGCAGCGCCAGTCCACGGGCGATGGCCGCGCGCTGCTGCTGGCCCCCGGAGAGCTCGTCGACGAGCTGGTCCGCCTGGCCGGCCAGGCCGACCCGTTCCAGGGACTCCGCGGTGCCGCGCCGGGCGTCGGCGGGGGTGCCACCGGTCGCGATCATGGCGACCGCGATGTTCTCGGCCGCGGTGAGGATGGCCGCCAGGCCGTTCTCCTGCGGGATCAGCACCACGCCGAGCGCCACGCCCTGATCCCGGTCCGTCAGCTCGCCGCCGTCGACCAGGACCCGGCCCGCGGCCGGCGGCAGCAGGCCCGCCATCGCCGCCAGCAGCGTGGTCTTGCCCGCCCCGGACGGGCCGGTCACCGCCAGCATCTCGCCTGGGCGCACCGTCACGCTGACCTCGCGCAGCACCGGCACCCCGTCGCCGTACGCGACCTGCGCCGCCTCCACTGTGAGCGTCCTCATCGGCCCTCCCCCTCGTTCACGCCGGCGGCCCGCACCCGGCCCCGCAGGTCCCGCCCGGTCAGCAGGGCCGCCCCGGCCAGCACGATCAGCATCGCCAGCCCGGCTGCGGCCAGGACCAGCGGCCGGGGCCAGCCGGGGAACGGCAGCGGCGCCGGCCGGAGCCCGGCCAGCGGCAGGGTCCAGCCGGTGAGTCCCCAGCCGGCCAGGGCGATGCCCAGGCCGGCGAGCACGGCGATGACCGCGAGGATCGGGTACGTCCACAGCGTCGCCTGCCCCGCCGTCCGGCCACTCAGTCCCTGGGCGCGCAACGCGGACAGGTCCTGGACCCGCCGCGCCCGGTCCACGGCCGCCGCCAGGATCAGCGCCCCGGCCCCCAGCACCGTCGCCAGGCACCCGGCGAGCACGTAGAACCACAGCGCCAGCGCGGGCCCCTGGTGGTCGAGCTGGGCGCGTACCTCGGTGGCCCGGGTGTCGCCCAGGATGACCAGGCCCTGCGCCGCCAGCCGGTCGAGGGTGTCGGCCGGCGCCGCCGCGGACAGCCAGACCTCGGGCAGCGTGGTGGTGGTCGCGGCGGTGGCGTAGCGGTCCTGGTATTCCAGGTCGGACAGGTTGGCGCGCAGCCCGAGCCGGGGCACGGCCGGTAGATCGGCCACCCGGGTGACCGGCGCCGGCTGCCCGTCCAGGCCGGTGATCGAGTCGCCGGTGCGCCGCCCGGCACTGGCCACCGGCAGCGGCGACGGCGTGTCCGCCGGCTGGAGCCAGGCCCCGTCCGGCAGTCCGCCCGGCGCGTCGACGTCGACCTGCAGACCGGCGGGGACGGCCGTGAGGGTGCCGAACCGGGGCATCCGCCAGCGGGCCGGGTCGGCGAGCCCGGCGACCGGCAGCGCCGGCCGGACCGGGTTGATGCTGCCCAGCCCGGTCAGGATCAGCCGGCAGCGCACAGCGTTGGTCCCGCCGATCACGGTGATCTGGATGCCGTCGACCCGGCAGCCCTGCCGGCACACCGGGACCCTCTGCCCGTACGTGTAGGGGCCCTCCTGCAGCTGGCCGAACGCGACGGTGGCCGAGCCCAGCCCGGTGACCGAGCTGACCGTGACCGTCATCCGCAGCGGCGGACTGTCCTCGAGCCCGGTGGCGGTGGCGTTGACGGTGAGGTCCTGGCCGGCGATGACGATCGGCTCGGGGGCGGCGGGCCGCAACGCCCGGGCGACCTCGGCGGCGTCCGGACCTCCGGCCCAGGTGGCCACAGTGGCCAGCCGCGTGCTGTCCACGGCCAGCCCCGGCTGTTCGCCCACACCGTTACCCGGGGTGCGGGCGACGGCCATCGCGAACGTGCCTTCCGGGTCGACCGCCCGCACCGCGGTGAGGAGCTCCTGCGGGGTGCCGGGCTCGACGGTCAGCACCCGGTCGGCGCCGGTGCCCAGGCCGGCCTCCACGACACGGTCGCGGGCACCCACGTCCGCGGCGCAGGCCGCGTATCCGGCGACGGCCACGGCGGCGACCAGCATCGCGAACAGGCTCCGGGCGCCGGAACGGCGGGACAGCTGCAGGCCGGCCAGGGCCACGCCGAGCCGGCCCCGGCGCAGCGCGCGGACCGCGAAGCGGGTGACGACGGGCAGCAGGGCCCGGCCGGCCAGCAGGGCGAAGGCGAAGACGATCAGGGCCGGCGCGAACAGGCCGGCCCCGGTGGGGTCGCCGGAGAGGTTGAGCTGGACCCCGGTGATGATCGCCAGCAGGGCCACGGTCAGGTCCAGGACCGGTGGCCGGCGGCCGCCGACGGGCAGCCGGCGCAGCAACGCCGAGACGGGGCTGAGCAACTGCCGGCGCTGGGCCAGCAGGGCGGCCAGCACCGCGGCCAGCGCGGCCAGCGGGGCGTACTGCAGCGAGGACCAGGCCGGCGCGACCCCGACGCCGGGGAACCGGACGGCCGCGATGGCGTTCACCAGCAGTTGCCCGGCCAGGCAACCGAGCAGCGCGCCGAGCAGGATGGCGAGCAGGCTCTCACCGGTGGCCAGCCACCAGCGTTCCCACCAGCGCGCCCCGCGCAGGGCCACGACGGCCAGTTCGGGGCGGCGGCCCTCGGTGCCGTAGCCGACCGCCAGGAAGATGACGAAACAGGAGAGCAGGACCAGCGGCACGGCGATGACCGGGACGATCACCCGGGCCGCCGCCCGCCCGGCCTCGATCCGGGCGAGCAGGTCCGGGATGCCGGTCTCGGTGCGGATCGGCGCCCCGATCTTGATGATCATGTTCTTCAGGCCGTCGAGCGCGGCCTGGACCCCGGCGAGCTTGTCGACGTCCAGCGCGCCCGGCTGGGCGGCGCTGTCGATGGAGAGCGACGTCTGCCCGTGGTCCATCGTGGACAAGCTGGCGTAGTCGGCGAACACCGGTTCGCCGGGGCGCGGTCCGGGATCGGCGGCGAAGTAGCCGTGCGTCCCCCAGTACACCTCCGCGGGGTCCGGCACCCGGTACGTGCCCACCACCGTCAGCCGCTTGGGCAGCCCCTTCGGCTCGAAGACCGGGGTACGGGGATCCGGGCTGAACTCGGCGTAGGTCAGCTCGAGCGCGTCGCCGGGCGCCAGCGACCGCCGCTTGGCGGTCTGCTCGCCGATGACCACCTCACCCTCGCCGATGAGGCACCGCCCGGCCACCATGCTCAGGTGGGCGCAGACGTCCTGCCGGTAGACGAACCGCGTCCGCAGTTTCGTGTCCGGCTCGATGCCCAGGGTCGGATACTCGGCCGCGAAGACGTTGGTGAAGCCGGGGAAGGCGATCAGCGCCGGGCCCACGTTGGTGAAGCTGAGAGCGTCGCCCTCGGCGTTCCGGGCATCCTCGATCTTGCTGACCACCAAACTGCGTTCCCGGGGCAGGGCGGTGTCGACCTGCCCGGCGGCGACGGCCCGGTCGGCGGCCTGCACGTACGCCGGCGCGGCGACCGCGGCGGCCACGCTGACCAGGGCGAGCAGCGCCAGGGTGACGGCCTGGCCCCGCCGGCTCCACACCATCGCCAGAACCAGGGCGATCATCGGCCGCTCCCGTGCAGCTCACGAACCAGCGGGCGGACGGCGAGCCAGCTGGTCACGCCGAGCGTGAGCAGCGCGATCAGCCCGGCCGCGGCCAGGGCGCCGGGGCTGAGCGCACCCGGCGGCGGGATCAGCGTCCAGTCGTCGGTGAACGGGCGGACGGTGACACCCACGGCGGGGCGTGCCACCGCCGCTGCCAGCAGACCGGCCAGCAGACTCGCGGCCATCAGGGCGGCGCTGCCCGCGTACCCGATGGTGACGGCTGCGCGCAGCGGCAGGCCCTGCAGCCGCAGCGCCGACAGCTGGTCGCGTTGCGGGCCGCGCTCGACGGCCGCGGCCACCGCGACGGCGGCCGCGGCGAGCAGCAGGCCGACCGCCGCCGCGAGCATGGCGAAGGTCGCGCCGACCGCGGTGCCCTGGTCCTCGAGCCGGGCGGCCTGCTCGGCCACGGCGGTGTCGTCGAGCACGGTCAGCCCGCCGGCCCGCAGCGCGTCGAGCACCGACGGCGGGGCGTCCGCGGCCAGCCAGACCTGGTACGTGCCGTCGACATCGGACTCGGCCGAGATCCGGCGGACGGTGTCCAGGTCCACGATGATCCCGGCCCCGCCGACCACCGGGAGCACCGGCGCCGTCCCGGCGACCCGGACCCGCACCGCCGAGCCGCCGAACGCGTAGACGACCGCGTCGCTGAACTGCCAGTTCGGCGGCTGCGGCCCGGCCATCACGACCGGTAGCGGCAGCGCCGCGTCCACCGCGAACACGCGGTTGCCGGGCGGGGAGCCGCTCTCGTTACGGTCGGACCGCATGGTCAGGGTGCCCGCGTTCGCGAAGACGTCCACGGCCGCGGCGGTGAAGTCGGGGCGCCACCGCCGCGGGTCGCCCAGCGCGGCGGCGTCCAGGATCTCGGCGGACGGCCCCTGCTGGGAAAGGCCACGGATGGTCACCGCGGCGCCGGCCGACGGCAAGCCGGGCCGGCCGTCACTGCCGCTCGGCGCGGACAGCTGCCAGCGGACCAGCCGGCATCCCGGCGCCGCGGTGCAACCGCTGACCGCGGCACGGACCCGGTGCTCGCCCGGCCGGACCGGTCCGAACTCGACTGTGCGGCTCACGCCGGTCGCCTCGTGCTGCAGAACGGCCGTGACCACGACGGGCTCCCGGTCGGCGTTGCGCATCCGCAGGGTCAGCCGGTTGCCGGTGACCATGACGGCGGGCGGTAACGGGGTGGCGCGTACGGCGGCGCCCAGGGTGCCGAGGGGGCCGTACTCCGGCCGCCAGGCGGCGATCGCGGCGAGCCGGGAGCTGTCGACGGCCACGACCGGCGGGAGGCTGTTGCGGTTGATCACCACGGCCATCGCGTGGGTGCCGCCCGGGTCGGCGGCCCGGACCGCGTGTTGCAGAGCGGTGCGGTTGGTGGCCTGGACGGTGAGCGCGCGGGGGGCGCCCAGTTCGACCTCGCTGCGCTGGGTGCGCGCCTCCCGGCCGGCCGACCAGCTGCCCGCCGTACCGGTGAAGATCGCGACCGCCACCGCGACCAGGGCGAAAACCCGGTGGGCGCCCGGCCGGCGGGCGGTCTGCGCGGCCACCAGGCCGAGTCGCAGCCGCCCGGCCCGCAGGGCGGCACTGCCGCCGCGGTCGGCCACCCGGCCGAACAGCCGGGCCAGCAGCAGCGCCACCGCCAGGGCGACCAGCGCGGGCGCGACCAGCGCCAGGCCGCCGGTGGTGCGCCCGGCCCGCACCTGGTACGCGGCCCCGACCGCGACGGCGATCAGCACGAGATCGATGACGTCGGCCCGCCAGTCGCGGCGGCCGGCCGAGACCCGGCTCAGCAGCTGCCCGACCGGAAGCCGCAGCACGGCAGCCTCCACCGCGAACAGCACCAGCAGGCCACCGGCCACGACGAGGCCCACCGCGGCGGCGGAGAGCCCGAGGGCCTGCAGCCGGTCCGCGCTGCCGAGCACCGGCCCGGCCAGCAGGCGCGCGGTGAGGAAACCCAGTGGCGCACCGACCAGCGCACCGGCCAGCAGCGGCACCACGTGCTGGCCCAGCGCCAGCCACAGCATGCCGCCGCGGGTGCTGCCGCGCAGCTTCAGCAGCGCGGCGTCGCCGCGTCGTTCACGGCCGGTGTAACGGCCGGCCAGGCCGATCGCGAAGAGCCCGAGCACCAGCACCTGGCAGAGCGCGACGACGACGGCCTCCCGGATCGTCTGCCGGTCACGCGCGATGGTGCGCAGCAGCTCGGCGGTGGGGTTCACCAGGCGCAGCCCGGCCGCGTCGAAGTCCGGCTCGGCCGTGCGGATGGCCGCGGCCAGGTCGTAGCCGTCGTCGCCGCGGATCAGCTCCTGCGGCACGCCCACGTCGTAGGTCAGGGTGGGGTCGGCGAGCTGGTCGATCGTGAAGGTCTCGACGGGGGTGAACGCCGGCTCCAGACCGCCGTTGGCCCGGAACAGCCGGTTGCTCCAGTACTCGCCGGCCGGATCGGTCAGAACGTAGCGCGCGACGATCCGCAGGGTGACCGGCGCGGTGTCCTGCGACGCGCGCAGCACCAGCTTGTCGCCGGGGGCCAGGCCGAGCTGCTCGGCGGTGTCCTGGCTGATCGCCGCCTCACCCGCGGCGGCCGGGCACGGGCCGGTGAGGACGACGTGCGCGCAGAAGTCGTCGCGGTAGCTGATCGACATCGTCGGGCTGCTGTCCCCGCGGTTGGCGGTCAGCGCGACGGTCATGCCGAGCACCGGTCGCAGGCCGGGGATGGGCAGCAGCCGGTCGACGGAGGCCCGGAACGTGTCGAGGGCGGGCTGCGGTGTGCCGTCGGTCTCGGCGGTCTGCCGCACCGACAGCATGCGCTGCCCGGCGGGGGCCGCGGCGACGTCACCGTCGGCGGCGCGGGAGGAGGCGGCGATCGCATACCAGGGGCCCGCGGCCGCGACCGCGGCGATCAGGGCGGTGAGGATGCCGACGGTCAGGACCTGCGCGGTACGGGCGCGGACCGCCCCGAGCACCAGCGCGAGCATCGAGCCCTCCCCCGTTGAAGATCCTCGGGCAGGGTACGCGATGTCACAACCATCCGCGCCGCTTCAGGTACAGATAGAGTCCGGCCGCGGAGCCGAGGATCAGGCCCAGGCTGAGCAGGAAACCCCAGAACTTCTCGTATCCCCAGTACGGCACGTTCTGTCCGAAGAAGCCGGTCAGGGCCGTCGGCACGGCGATGATCGCGGCCCACGCGGCCAGCTTGCGGGTCACGTCGTTGAGCGCGTTGCTCTGCTCGTTGAGGTCTGCCTCGAGCAGTCCGTTGATCCGGTCGCGGGCGCTGTCGATGGTCTCGATGGCCCGCCGGGCGTGGTCGTCGACGTCGCGGTAGTACGGCTCGAGGTGCTCAGCGACCATCTCCGTGTCGGCGCGCATGACGTCGGCGATGAGCCCGGCCATCGGCGCGACCGGCCGGCGCAGCGCGGCCAGGGTCTTGCGCAGGGCGAAGCCGTACATCCGCACGCTGCGGGGCGCGCCGCCCTCCTCCAGCATGTCGTCCTCGGTCTTGTCCATCGCCTCGTCGAGCCGGCGGGCCGCCGCGAAGTGGCCGTCCACGATGACGTCGAGCAGGCCGTAGACGAGGAAGCCGACCCCGGCGTCCGGGGCCAGTCCCGCGTCGGTGTCCCAGCGCTCGATCAGCGGGGTGAGGTCGCTCGGCGACTTGCGGACGGTGATCAGCGCCCGCTCGGTGATGAAGGAACTGATCTCGGTCTTGTGCATCGCCGGTCCCGGGGCCGCGGTGTCGACGTGCACGGCGTAGACGTTCATGAACAGGTGGCCGGGATAGCGGTCGACCTTGGGCCGCTGATGGTCGTGCACGGCGTCCTCGACGGCCAGCGGGTGCAGCCGGAACTCCGCGGCGACGACCTTCAGGTCGTTCTCGTCCGGATCGAACAGGTCCAGCCACAGCACCGCCTTGGGGTGCGCCTGCAACTGATCGGCGATCTCGTGCGGGTCGAAACCCTCGGCCACCACCTCCCCGGCCTCGTACAGCCGGGTGGAGGTGGGGCAGCTCGGCGCTGGTGTGTCCGTCACAACGGATCACTATGCCCCGAGCCGCCCCGGGCACAATCAGCTGTGCGTCACAGTGAGCGGGTTGTACGAGCCCGCCTTGAAGTACATCCGGTACGGGTTGAACGACGACGGGATGGCGTAGCTGGTGGTCGTGCCGTTTGATGGTGATGGTGAAGGCGGAGGAGTCGACGGACTTCGCCGAGATCCAGCTGTCGCACATCCGCGAATTCCGGGCCCATCACCCCGACGGCGACCGCGCCCGCGTGCTGGTGGGCACCGCGGCCGAGATCGCCGAGCGGCTCTACGCCCACGCGGCGTTCCGCGAGATCGACGAGGTCGCCTTCGCCTTGCCGTTCACCTTCAGTCACGATGACTACGTGCAGATCCTCACCGACATCGCGGGCGCTCCCGGACCGGCCCTGGGCTGGCACCGGGCATGACGTCACCGGAGCACGACCGCGCCCGGGTGCTGGCAGCCGCCCGGACCGAGTTCACCGAGCGGGGCTACCGCAGCGCCGAGCTCGGCCTGATCGCCGCACGGGCCGGGCTGACCGGCGACGCCGTCCAGTCCCACTTCCCCGGCAAGCAGGCGCTGTACTTCTCGGTCCTGGCCGAGGCGGCCGAGCAGGCACCGGAGCCGGCGTACCCGCCGACCGCCCGCACCGCGGAGGCGGCCCTGGGCGACTTCGCCCGGGCCTGGCTGGCCCGCCTCCCGCTGGCCACCGACGAGCAGCGCAGCCCGGCCCGGCTCGGCCGCGACCTGCTCCCGGAGGTCCTCGCCGACGAGCGGACCAGCCAGGCGTACGCCCAGCTGAGCAACCTGACCGCGATCGTGCTGGGGCTCGCTCTGGAGAATCTGCCGCCCGGCGCGCCCCGGATGGTCCGGGTGGCCGAGGCCGCCCTGACGACGCTGCAGGGCGCCGGCCAGCTCGCCGCGGCGGCACCCGGTTTCGGTGAGCCCTTCGCGATGGTCGCCGTCTGCGAGATGCTCGCCGGGCTGCGCCTGGACGACGACTGGCGCCCGCCGCACCTGCCGTTCGTGCCCAAGGCGGCCAGGGTCGACGAGCCGTGGTCACCCCCGGTGCTGCCGGACGCCCTGCGCGCCGAGCCGGCCCGGCTCGACGGGGACGGTGTGGTGGCGGTGCTGGGGCTGCACCGCCTCGGCGCGGTCGAAGAAGCGGTCCGCGCCGCGCCGGCCGGGGCGCAGGTGACCCTCGCGCTCGTCGCCGACCGACCGTCGCCCCTGGCCCGGCTGGTCGTCGCCGAGTTGCGGGCGGATCTGCGTGCCGCGTTCCCGGCTGCGGCTCGGCCCCGGCTGCAGATCGTGCACGACGACGCCGGCGCTCTCGCGGCCGCTGCGGGTCTGGCGGGTTGCAGTGATGCGACGGAGTTCGCGGTCCGGGTCGCGGCGGGCCGGATCGTGGCCCGTGCCGACGGCTACGGCGCCTGCTACGCGGCCGCGACCGGCTGACCGCCCTGCTTCTCCGGCCCTCGCCGCGGTGGCGGCCGGCCGGCTACCGGTCGCCCCGGCCCGCGCCGCGATGCGCACCCTGGCCGCCGGTCATCTCCCCCGGCCGCGCCGCGGTAGCGGCCGGGGCCGCTTCAGGACGGCCGGCCAGACCCCGAGCGGCGCTCCCGGAAGGCGATCATGTTCATCCGGTTGCCGCAGCGCACGCTGCAGAACCGCTTCAGGCCGTTGCGGGAGAGGTCGAGCAGCAGGCCGGTGCAGTCGTCGGCCTCGCACACCCGCAGCCGGCGCATCTCGTTCATCCTGATCACGTCGATCAGAGCCAGCGCCGCCTCGGCGCGGATGCGTTCCGCGAGCGGTGCGTCGGGCGAGGTGGCGTGCAGATGCCAGTCCAGCGCGTCGTGCCGGGTGAGGAAGGGCAGGGCGTTGGCGTCGCGGAGCATCCCGTTGACGGACTCGACGGCCTCGTCGCGTTGCAGGGTCCACACCCGCCGCAGCTGGGCGCGCGCCTGCCGGACCTCGCGCAGCTCCGCCTCGTCGTGGTCGATGCGGCCGGTGTAGGAGAACCGGGTCAGCAGGCCGGCGAGCTGGTCGACGGTCACGAGCTCGTCGGCGCCGGTGCGCGACGCTCCGGCCTCGGTGTTGCCGAGAGCCACGACGAAGGCCAGCGACTCCTCGGTGTCAGGGGCAAAAAGCAATTTGACTCCTCACAGGGACCGGCCTAGCGTCAGGACCGTAAGCCAATTTAGCCCATGACAGCGAACCAGCCCGAGGAGCCGCATGAAATCGTCGTCGATGTCGGCGGGCCTGATCGCCGCGCTGATCTCCTGCGTCTCGTTCGGCACGTCCGGCGCCTTCGTCAAGCCACTGCTGGAGGCCGGCTGGTCGCCCGTCGCGGCGGTCACGGCCCGGGCGCTCACCGCGGGTCTCGTCCTGCTGCCGTTCGTGCTCTTCGCGCTGCGCGGCAGATGGGCCGCGCTGTGGCGGGCGCGCTGGCGCGTCCTGGGCATGGGCCTGGTCGGCGTGGCGTTCACCCAGGCCGCCTACTTCGCGGCCATCCAGCGCATCCCGGTGGCGACGGCCCTGCTGATCGAATTCCTGGCGCCGCTGCTGCTGGTGGCGCTCGCCTGGGCGACCACCCGGCGGCGGCCGAGGGCCATGGTGCTGCTGGGCTCGGTGCTCGCGGTCGGCGGCCTGGTCCTGGTGATCGGGCCGGGCGCTCTGCAGGCGGTCGACCCGATCGGCCTGGCCATCGCCTTCTGCGCGGCGGTCGGCTGCGCGGCGTACTTCCTGATCGCGGCCCGGCCCGCCGACGGTCTGCCGCCGGTCGCGCTGGCGGGCTCGGGCCTGCTGCTGGCCGGCGTCGTCCTGGCCCTGATCAGCACGACCGGCCTGCTGCCGTTCAGCGCGACCTACGGCGACCTGTCGCTCTTCGACATCACGGTGCCGTGGTGGACGCCGCTGCTGGTCGTCGCGGTCATCGGCACGGCAGTGGCGTACGCGTCGGGAATCGCCGCCTCGGCCATCCTCGGCTCCCGGCTGGCGTCCTTCATCGGGCTGCTCGAGGTGGTGTCGGCCTCGCTGTTCGCGTGGCTGCTGCTGGGCGAGAAGCTCACGCCGCTGCAGTTCGTGGGCGGGGCGCTGATCCTGGGCGGGATCGCGGCGGTCCGGATGGAAGGCTCCGCACCGCAGGACGCGCCGGAGGCTGCCGGCGTGACGGACGCTGCCGGCGTACCGGATGATGCGCAGCCCATCGGCCTGACCACCGGCCGGGTCTGAGCTCCGCAGCCGGTGTTTCCCGGCGCGACGCGGCGGGCTGGGAACAGCCCGCCGCGACGCGGTTTCAGTGGATCATCACCGGGGTGTCGAGGCGGCCGTCGCCCTCTTCGGCCGGACCGCCCAGCTTCGCCGGCCGGCGCTTACGGGGCAGGAAGGCGATCGGGATGAACGTGAGCAGGACCAGCCCGAAGCCCACCCAGAACGTCGTGGCGAACGAGTCGGCCACGAAGGCCAGGCCGCGCTGGATGACCGAGGGCTCCACCGGCAGCTGCTGACCGTGCTGGCTGGCGATCGCCGCACCGGCCTCGGTGATCGGCTCACCGGTGCGCGGGTTGTTCAGGCCCGGGATGGGCTCCGAGCCGTTGAGCCGGCTGGTGAGGATGACCGACATGATCGCCGAACCGATCGAGCCGCCGATCTGCTGCAGGATGTTCACCAGAGTGGAGCCACGCGCCACCTCCTGGCTGGTCAGCGTGCGCAGCGCCGAGGTCATGATCGGCATCATCGTGCCGCCCATGCCCAGGCCCATCACGAACAGCGACCCGCACAGCAGCCAGTACGACGTGTCCGTGCCGACCTGGGTGAAGGTGAAGAAGCCGGCGGCGATGAGGGCCATCGCGAACGGCACCGTGCGGCCCACCGGGATCCGGTCGGCCAGGGTGCCGGCGATCGGCATGGTGAGCATCGCGCCGAGACCCTGCGGTGCCATGAGCAGACCGGCGTTCAGCGTGGACTCGCCGCGCACCTGCAGGAAGTAGCTCGGGAACAACAGGCCGGCGCCCATGAACGCGATGATGAACACGAACAGCGAGATGGACGAGACGCTCAGGTTGCGGTTGCGGAACAGCCGCAGGTCGAGCAACGGGTGCTGCGGCTTGAACGAGTACAGCACGAAGCCGATCACCAGCAGGGCGCCGACGAGCATGGTGCCCCACACCTTGGTGGCCGTGATCGTGCCGGTCTCGGGCAGCGACGAGACGCCGTACAGGAAGAGCGCCAGGCCCGGCGAGAGCATCAGCATGCCGATGAAGTCGAACGACTCCGAGGACTCGGCATTGTCCTTGGGCAGCGCGAAGAAGGCGTAGACGAGGCCGATCGCGCCGATCGGGAGGTTGATCAGGAAGACCCAGTGCCAGCTCGCCGCCTCGATCAGCCAGCCGCCGAGGATGGGCCCGCCGATCGGACCGAGCAGCATCGGGATGCCCAGGACGGCCATCAGCCGGCCGATCCGCTCCGGACCGGCGGCCCGCGTCATGATCGTCATGCCGAGCGGCATGAGCATGCCGCCACCGAGGCCCTGCAGCACCCGGTACGCCACGAGCTGCTCGATCGAGTCAGCCGTGGCACAGAGCACCGAACCCAGCGTGAACAGCAGGAGTGCGAGCATGTAGAGCCGTTTGGTGCCGAACCGGTCGGCGGCCCAGCCACTGAGCGGGATCACCGTGGCGAGCGCCAGGGTGTAGCCGGTCATGGTCCAGGCGACCTCGGCGTACGTGGCGTCGAACTCGGTCTGGAACGTGGGCAGCGCCACACTCACGACGGTGATGTCGAGGATCGACATGATGGCGCCGAGGACCACCACTCCGGCGATCTTCAGCACGGCGGCGTCCAGCTTGTCAGGCGTCGCGGCGGCTTGACCAGTCACGGGAAGCTCCAGGTTCTGTCGGGCGGTGCGGCCGCGCCGACGTGCTGGATGTCGGGGCGCAGGCCGTGCGCAAGGCGACGATCGTGCCACCGTCACCGGCTGCCGGCATCCGCATTTCCGGATGCGGAGCCGGAACACCGGGCTCATTCTGCCCTGCCGGGCACCGTCGGAGGAGCAAGTCCAGCGACTCGGGTACGTGAACCCGGACACGTCGGCTGTCCCCGGACGGAACCGCCGTCGGTGGGACGTTGTCGCTGCCTGCGCTCATCGCAACCTTCGGTGTGAGCCCGGGCAGAAAGACGGTCGGCAGGTCCAGAGTGGAGCCGGCGACGCTCACCCCGGGGCGGGCGGAGCCTCGGCAGTGGGAGAATCCGGTGTGCCCACCTCCCTGTTCGCAGTCAGCGATCTGCACGTCGCCTACGAGGAGAACCGGCGGATCGCCGACGCGCTCGTGCCCGAGTCCGACGACGACTGGCTGCTCGTGGCCGGTGACGTGGGCGAGAAGTTCGCCGACATCGAGGCGGTGCTCCGGGGGCTGCGCGACCGGTTCCACCGGGTGGTCTGGGCGCCGGGCAACCACGAGCTGTGGACCCACCCGGGCGATCCGGTGCGGCTGCGCGGGGTGGCGCGCTACGACGCCCTGGTACGCATGTGCCGCGACCTCGGCGTGCTCACACCCGAGGACGACTACCCGGTCTGGCCGGGGCCGGACGGTCCGGTGGTGGTGGCGCCGCTGTTCCCCCTCTACGACTATTCGTTCCGGGTCGCCGGGGCGGCCACCAAGGAGCAGTCGCTCGAGCTGGCGTACGCCGCCGGGGTGGTGTGCACGGACGAGTCGCTGCTGCACCCCGACCCGTACCCGAACCGGGAGTCCTGGTGCTGGGCGCGCGTCGCCGCGACCGAGACCCGCCTCGCCGCGATCGATCCGGCACTGCCGACCGTGCTGGTCAGCCACTGGCCACTGGTACGCCAACCGACCGACGTGCTGTGGTACCCGGAGTTCGCCCAGTGGTGCGGCACCGAGCTGACGGCGGACTGGCACACCCGGTTCCGGGCCGTCGCCGCCGTCTACGGCCACCTGCACATCCCCCGCTCGACGACCTACGACGGCGTGCCGTTCGAGGAGGTGTCGCTGGGCTACCCGCGGGAGTGGAAGCAACGGCCGGACTCACCCGCGCCGATGCGTCGGATCCTGGGCGGCCCGCGGTGATCGGCGAGCTGCTGCCGCCGGCGGTGCGGAGCGTGGAGGCGTACGGCGACGAGCCGGACGAGCCGCCGTACCCGGGTGAGGCCGATCTGATCGCCGGGGCGGTCGAGAGCCGGCGCCGCGAGTTCATCACCGCGCGGCGCTGTGCCCGGCAGGCGCTGGGCCTGCTCGGGTTGCCGCCCGCGGCGATCCGGCCGGGGCCGAAACGGGAACCGTTGTGGCCGGCCGGCGTGGTGGGCAGCCTGACGCACTGTGCCGGCTACCGGGCGGCGGCAGTCGCGCGGGCGGCGCAGGTGTCGTCGATCGGGATCGACGCCGAGCCGCACGGCCCGCTGCCGGAGGGCGTCCTGGAGTCGGTCGTCGCCCCCGGGGACACCGAGACCCTGCGCCGGGTCACCGAGGGTGACCCGGCGACCCACTGGGACCGGCTGCTGTTCAGCGCCAAGGAATCGGTCTACAAGGCGTGGTTCCCGCTGACCGGGCGGTGGCTGGGCTTCGAGGAGGCGCGCCTGGAGATCGACCCGCGGGCCCGCACCTTCACCGCACACCTGCTCGTCCCCGGTGACCGGCTGGACGACGGACCCGCACTCACCGCGCTGTCCGGCTCGTTCCTGGTGGACCGCGGCCTGGTGCTGACCGCGGTGGTCGTCGAGCACCGGACCTAGCGGGACCGCTGCGGGCCGGGGACACTGCGACCGGTACGGCGGGAGCGGACCAGCGCGAGCCCACCGAGCCCGACCGCGATCAGTCCCACCACCACCGCCACGAAGGCGCCGGCCAGCCCGTTGCCGGTGCCGACGCCACCGTCCGAGGTGGCGATGACCAGTCCGCCGAGGGCGACGCCGACCAGGCCCGCGGTCAGTGCGATGCCGGCGCCCAGGGGCCCGGAGCCGGTGCCGAGACGACGGGCGGGCCGGGCGAGGGCCAGCCAGCCGAAGACCACGCCCAGCAGTCCCAGCATGCCGCCCACGCTCGCCCCGAGCCGCCCGGAGCTCATGGTGGTGACCTCGGCGGCGATCGGCTGACCGGCTGCGTACGCGGCCGCCGGCGCCGCCTGACCGACCACCGCCAGCAGGAGGATCCCGACCCCGGCGATGGATCTCAGTGCTCGTGACCAGCTCATGACTGCGTCCTCCCTGATGCGTCCGGTTCGGCGTTTTCCGGCTCCGCCCGATCATGTCGCCGGGCGCACCGCCGGTCATCCAGCGGCCGGACGCACTTCGGGCTGCTGTCGCCGGCGTACCCGGCTACCGCGGACGCCGCAGTCGCCGGGAAGCTACTGCCGGTGCAGTACGGTCACCCGGCTTCGGTCCGCAGGGCGCGGACCGAGGCTTCGAGTCCGGCCAGGGCTTCGCGGTAGAGCGCGCCCCGCCGGATCGCCTCCGCCACCCGGTCCGGCCCGGGGATGCCCGCGGTGGGCAGGAAGGTGTCGACCCGGGCGTTGATGACGAGGGGGACGCCGGCGTCGTCCGCGGCGGAGCGGACGGCCGCGAGCCATTCGGCGTGGGCACCGGCCTCCCGCAGACCGCCGGCCCGGTGGTCGGAGTCCTCCAGGTTGCAGCCGACGGCACCGATGTCCAGCAACCGGTCCACGAGTTCGTGCGGCTGCATGCCGTACCGCGCCTCGGCATCGACCGTGACCGGGACCGGCCCGGCCCGGATGATGCGCTCGGCCGCGGCGAACATCTCCGGCCACGGCGCACCCCGGCATCCCAGGCGTTGGGCAGCACCAGCATCTCCGTGCTGTGCGGCTCGCGGAGCCGCTGCGCACGGGCGTGCGGGCCGGTCACATCAGCAGGCATGGACGTCCTCCGGTTCGGGATTCAGCCGAGGGGGTCGCGCCGCACCGAGCTGGATCGTCATCGTCCCCAGCGCCGGTAGGTGCGGACCGAGAGGGGGACGAACACCACCAGCAGCACGGCGGACCAGAGCAGCACCGCGGCCACCGGATGCTCGATCGGCCAGGCCGTGCTCCCGGCCGACCCGCCGGGGTTGCCGAACAGGTCCCGCAGCGCGGCGGTGAGCGCGCTGACCGGATTCCAGTCGGCCAGGAAACGCAGCCAGCCGGGCATGCCGCCGGTCGGGACGAACGCGCTGGAGATCATCGTGACCGGCAGGAACAGCGGCGCCAGGTTGTTCGCGGTCTGCTCGTCCTTGGTCAGCAGGCCCAGGTAGACGCCGGCCCAGCTCAGCGCGTACCGGAGCACGACGATCAGCAGGAACGCCTGGACCGTGAGGGCGAGGCCGCGGTGCGGCTGCCAGCCCACCAGCAGGCCCGCACCGGCCATGATGGCCACGAGCAGCAGGCCGGCCAGCACGTCGGAGCCGGTCTGCCCGAACGGCACCGCGAGCCGCGCCGTGGGCATGGAGCGGAACCGGTCCATCACACCGCGGGAGGCGTCGCCGGCCATCCGCACCATGACGCCCTGCGGCGCCGTGAAGGTCACCATCGCGAACAGGCCGGGCATGAGGTATTCGCGGTAGTCGCCGCCGGGCACCCGGATGGCACTGCCGAACACGTATCCGAAGAGCAGCACCATCACGGCCGGGAAGACCAGCAGGCCGATGATCTGCCCGGGCGCCTGGCGCAGCCGGCCCAGCTCCCGGCCGACCAGCGTCATCCCGTCGGCGAGGGTCCAGCGCAGGCGGCCCAGGGGCGAGGGGGAAACGGTCATCGGACGTGCTCCTTCTGGTCGCTCGGCCCGGTGAGCCGGAGGAACACCTCGTCGAGGGTGGGTCGGCGCAGGCTCACGTCGGCGGCTGCGACCCCGGCGCGATCGAGCTCGCGCACGATCTCGGCGAGGCGGAAACCGCTGCCGGGCAGGGGAACGCTGAGCCGGACGGAGTCCGCCGTCGTGGGCTCGGTCCCGGCCAGCGAGCTCAGCACGGTGACCGCCGAGCCCAGCGCGGCCGGGTCGGCGAGGGTGACGTCGAGGCGGTCCCCGATCGTGGCCTTCAGCTCCTCGGGCGGGCCGGTCGCGATGACCCGCCCATGGTCGATGACGGCGATGTCGTCGGCCAGGTGGTCGGCCTCGTCCAGGTACTGGGTCGTGAGCAGCACCGTGGTGCCGTCCGCGACCAGCTCCCGGATGCTCTCCCAGATCTCGCCGCGGCTGCGGGGGTCGAGGCCGGTCGTGGGCTCGTCCAGGAAGAGCACCTCGGGCCGCAGGATGAGGCAGGTGATCAGGTCGAGGCGACGGCGCATACCGCCCGAGTAGCCGGCGACCTGGCGGTCGGCAGCCTCCATCAGGCCGAAGCGTTCCAGCAGCTCGTCGGCCCGCCGGTGGGCCTCGTGCCGGGACAGGTGGTAGAGGCGCCCGAACATACGCAGGTTGCTCCGGCCGGTGAGCACCTCGTCCACGGCGGCGTACTGGCCCGCGAGCCCGATCTTCTCCCGTACCCGGCCGGCCTCGCGGACGACGTCGTATCCGGCGACGCGGGCGTGTCCGGCGTCGGGATCGGAGAGTGTCGCCAGGATGCGTACGGCGGTCGTCTTGCCCGCGCCGTTCGGCCCGAGCACGCCGCAGACGGTCCCCTTCGGGACGCTCAAGTCCAGGCCCCGCAACGCCTGGGTGGTGCCGAAGGACTTGTGCAGTCCCTCGGCGACCACGATCGGATCGGTCATGACCCCTCCACTGGGTATGTTGTACGCAGAAACAACCGTAGGCTACTTGGTACGGTGTACGCAACGGAGGGTGGGACGTGACCGACGAGGCATACGTGAGTATCTGGATGCGGCCGGAGCAGACCAGCCGCGGGCCGAAACCGGCCTACAGCCGGGCCCAGATCGCCCGGGCGGCAGTGCGCATCGCGGACGCCGAGGGCCTGGAGGCCGCCACGATGCGGCGGATCGCCGCCGAGATCGGCGCGGGCGCAATGTCCCTCTACCGGTACGTCCCCGGTCGCGACGACCTCATCGTGCTCATGGCCGACCTGCTCATGGGAGAGATCAACCTCAGGGGAATCCCCTCCGTCGACTGGCGCGCGGACCTGACGCGCTACGCCGAGGAGGTACGGGCCATGTGGCTACGGCACCCGTGGATCGCCACCGTGCACCGGTCCCTGCACAGCTACGGCCCCAACCAGCTGCTCCTGATCGAACAGATCATGGGAGTGCTCGACCCCCACGTCTCCGTCGACGAGAACCTCGTCCTGATGTCGATTCTGAACGGCTACGTCGAAAGCGTCGCCCGCGACGAGGTCACCGCAGCCGAAGAACTCCGCCGCAGCGGCCTCACCGAGCAGCAATGGCTGGCCCGCACCCACCCGTACGTCCAGCAGCTACTGGAAAGCGGAGACTACCCACTCTTCACGAAGATCGCCCTGGAAGCCCGCCACCCCCGCCTGACCTCCGACGCCCAATTCCACCAGGGCCTGACCCGGGTCCTGGACTGCATAGCCACAGCCATCCCCACGACCGAAAGCCAGAACAACCACGAGAAGCCCTGACCGGTGCAGCGATCGACATCGGCGGGACCATGGACCGACTCGCCCGGCTGGATCTCAGATGAGCGCCACTTCTCGGGGCCGGGGGCGGACAATCAGCGCGGGCATCCGTAAGAGCACGGCCCGGGGGCACCACAGCGGCGACGGCTCTAATCCTGGCCTCAGGTTGATCGGAAAGAGTAAGCGGCAAAGTATCGACTGGAGGGGGGCGGGCCGGCGTGCGGATCATGATCGCGGATGACGACGGGGCCATCCGTGAGTCGCTGGAGCGAGTGCTCCAGGTTGAGGGTTATGACACCAGCAGCGTCGCCAACGGTCTCGCTGTGCTCGAGGGGGTGGGTGGGGCCGGCGGTGACGCGCTGGATCTGTTGATTCTCGACGTGATGATGCCCCGCCTCGGCGGGTTGGAGACCTGCCGGCGGTTGCGGGCCGCGGGCCGGGATCTGCCGGTGCTCATGCTGACCGCCCGTGACCAGGTCACCGACCGGGTCGCGGGGCTGGACGCGGGCGCCGACGACTATCTGCCCAAGCCGTTCGCCACCGAGGAGCTGCTGGCCCGGGTGCGGGCCCTGCTGCGCCGGCGCACGCCGGGCGAGGGGGATTCGCAGGTCCTGTCGTTCGCCGACGTCCGGCTCGATCCCGACAGGTTCGAGGCGTGGCGGGGCGGGCGGCCGCTGCGCCTGACCCGGACCGAGTTCTCTCTGCTGCAGGTCCTCATGCGCAACGCGACGCGGGTGTTGACCCGCGACGCGCTGTTCGAGGCGATCTGGGGCTTCGATATGAGCGCCACCGCCAACAATCTCCAGGTGTACGTGAGCTACCTGCGCCGCAAGATGGAGGCCGAGGGTGAACCGCGATTGATCTACACACTGCGCGGCCTGGGATACACGTTGCGGGAGACTCCTCCGTGAGCAGGCCCGGTGGCCGGGAAAAGCGCCGGCTGGCCCGTTGGTGGCGCCGGCGGTCCCTGCGGAGCAGGCTGACGGTGATCGCGGCGACGGCCATCGCGGTCAGCGTGTTTGTGGCTTTCCAGGTGGCCAGCGAGCTCATGGACCGGAAGCTGCGGGACACCGCCGAGGAACAGCTGCGCGCCGACTCCCGCGTGCTGGCCACGAACGCGGAGCGCGCCGGTCTGGCGCAGGTCGAGCTACCGCCGTATCCCGGATCCGGTCGGCTGGTGCGGGTCATCCTGCCCGACGGCTCGACCCGGACGCCGGCCGGCCAACCCGCGCTGCCCCCGGTCAGCGAGCGCGCCGGGCGCGTGGCGCAGGGCGCGTCGACCGACCTGCTGGAGTCGACCGACTGGAACGACGGCTACCGCATCTACACGCTGCGGGCGGTCGACGGCGCGGTCCAGGTGGCCGACCTCGCCGACGACAGCCCGGTCAACCAGTTCGGGTTCGGCATGCTGCTGATCGGGCTGTTCTGCGTGGGCGGCGGCGCCCTTGTCGGGCGGACCGTGGCGCGGACCGCGCTGGCACCGATCGACCGGCTGACCGCCGCCGCGGTCCGTGTCGCGCACACCCGGGATCTCGACGCGGACATCCCGGATGAGGGCGGTGGGGAGATCCGGCGGCTGATCCAGGCGATCAACGACATGCTGGCCGCGCTCCGGGATTCCCGGCGGGCCCAGCGGCTGCTCGCCGAGGACGCCGCTCACGAGCTCAAGACCCCGCTCACCAGCCTGCGCCTCAACGTCGAGCTGCTGATCCGGCTCGATCGGCGCGGCACCCTGGACAGCGCACTGCCGGCGGAGAGCCGGACCCGGCTGCTCAACGATCTCGGCGCCCAACTGGCCGAGCTGAGCACTCTGGCCGCCGAGCTGACCGACCTGGCGCGCGGTGACGTCAGTGACGAGAGCACCGAGCTGATCGACCTTGCCGACGTGGTGGTGGCCGCCGCGACCCGGGCGCGTTCCCGCGTGCCCGACATCGAGGTCGCGCTCGACGTGACCTCCGTGTGGGTGAGCGGCCGACCGGCTGCGCTCCAGCGGGCGGTGCTCAACCTCATCGACAACGCCGGCAAGTGGTCCCCCGCGGACCAGCCGGTCCAGGTCCGGCTCCGTACCGAGGGCGCGTCGGCGGTGCTCGAGGTCGACGACGCCGGGCCGGGCATCGACGCCGCCGACGTACCGCGGGTGTTCGACCGGTTCTACCGTGCCGACAGCGCCCGGGCGCTGCCGGGATCCGGTCTGGGGCTGTCGATCGTGCAGCGGGTCGTCGACGCCCACGGCGGCCGGGCCGCCGTCGCCCGCTCCGCCCGCGGTGGCGCGCTGCTGCGGGTCGACCTTCCGGCCGCGGCCCCGCCCGCCCTGAGCGCGCGGCCCACCGCCGGGGAGGACACCGCGGTGCGCTGACCCGCCCGGCGGCGCGGCACAGGACAAGGGACGGCGGCCGTCAGGCCGACGAAAATAGATCCGGGACGGGTCTGGGTCCCCGTCCCGGATCTCGTACGTGCCGCCGCGCTCACCGTTGCAGCGCGGGCTCCTCATCGTCCACGAGCGGCCGTTGACCGTCCGGCAGTTCCACCGGTCGGGACAGCCGGCTCGGCCACCACATTCGCCGGCCGATCAGCAGGGTGAGGGCGGGCACCAGGACCGACCGCACCAGCAGGGCGTCGAGCAGCACGCCGAACGCGACCAGGAACCCGACCTCGATCAGCATCACCAGCGGAAGTGAGACCAGGACCGCGAACGTGGCCGCCAGGACCAGGCCGGCCGAGGTGATGACGCCACCGGTGGCGGAGAGGGCTTTGAGCATGCCGTCTCTGGTGCCGAGACGCACGGTCTCCTCCCGCGCCCGGCTGACCAGGAAGATGTTGTAGTCGACGCCGAGCGCCACCAGGAACAGGAATGCCAGCAGCGGCACCGAGTAGTCGATGCCCTTGAAGCCGAGGATCGTGTCGAAGACGAACACGCTGCCGCCGAAGGCCGCGGCGAACGAGACGACCACGGTGGCCATCAGGATCAGCGGGGCCACGATCGCTCGAAGCAGCAGGCCGAGGACGATCAGGACGACGGCGAGCACCAGCGGGATCACCAGCTTCTCGTCGCGGCTGGTGGTCACCTCGGTGTCGAGGTTCTCCGCACTCGGCCCGCCGACGATCGCCTCCGCCCCGCTCACCGCATGCACGGCGGCGCGCACCCGCTTGATCGTGTCGTACTCCGCGACGGTGTCCGGCGCATCCTTCGGGAACACGGAGATGTCGACCCAGCCACCCTTGGTCTCACCCGGGAAGGCCTGGACCACACCAGGGGTGCCCTTGACGACGTTGAGCACCCGCACCTCGTACGCCGGCCGCGTGTAGATCGTCATCGGCTGGCCGCCGAGCTCCGGGAAGTGCTGACGGAGAACGGTGAAGCCGGTGACCGACTCCGGCGCGGACAGGAACTGGTCCTGCTCCCGCAGGGCGCCGGTGTTGCCCGCCAGTCCGACGGCGAGCAAACCGAGGATTCCGAGCGAGCCGAGCGTCGCCACCCACCGGCGGCGGCTGATGGCGGCGCCGAGCCGTCCCCACAGCCCCACCTTCTCCTCCACGGCCGTGCTGAACCGCGGGATGGCCGGCCAGAAGATGCGCCTGCCGAGCACCACGAGCACCGCCGGGAACAGCGTCAGCATGGCCACCAGCGCGCACAGGATGCCGGCCGCACCGATCGGGCCCAACCCGCTGATGCTGTTCAGATCCGCGACCAGCAGGCAGAGCAGACCGGCGACCACGGTGGCCGCGGACGCGACGATCGCCGGCGCCGCGCCGCGTAGCGCGTGGACCATCGCGACCCGGACGTTCTCGTGGTGGTGCAGTGACTCCCGATATCGAGCGATGAGCAGCAGCGCGTAGTCCGTGCCGACACCGAACACCAGGATCGTCAGCAACGCCGAGTTCTGGTTGTCGACCACGATGCCGAAGCCCTTGACGAGCAGGTAGACGGTCGCCATCGAGGTCAGTGCGGCCACGCCCACGGCCATCAGCGGGACGAACCACAACACCGGGCTGCGGTAGGTGAGGATGAGCAGGACCGTGACGACGATGACGGTAGTGAGAAAGACCTGCAGGTCGATGCCGTCGAAGACGGCGTCCATGTCGCCGTCGATCGCGGCCGGGCCGGTCACCTCGAGTTCCAGGCCGGCGGGGCGGTCCTTCGCGTCGTCACGCAACGGGCCGACGAGGTCCTCCGGCGGGCCGTAGGTCGTGCTCACATCGAGGGTGAACGTCATCGCCTTGCCGTCGGTGGAGCGGCTCGTCGGTGGGCCCTCGTCCTCGTCGGCCGGGGCCGCCGCCTTAGGCGGGTACCGCTTGGCAAAGGTGTTGTAGTGGCGCTCGACCGTCGCACGGTCGGCGTCGGTCAGGCCGCCGGCGCGGTGGTACACGAAGACGAACGTGTTGTCCTCACCGCCGGGGAGACTGTCCTCCAGCACCGCCACCTTGGTGGACTCGGCACTGGCCGGCAGGGCGTCCACGGCGCTGTCGGTGGTGACCGAGCTCAACTTTCCACTCAACGGCACCATGACCGCCGCCAGCACCAGCCACAAGCCGATCACCAGCCACGGCACCCACCGACCTGTCAACCGACCGGGCGGTGCTTCCCCGGACGGCGCTGCGTTGACTGCCATCACTGGCCTCCTACATACGAGTTACATCGCTTGTCTGACGCCCACTTCGTACCGAGCGAATCTGAGACGATCATTAATCGAGCGCTCGGAGCGGTCGGCCGAACTGGGTGGACACCTGGGCGCCGGGTGCCACGGGGACGCTGCTCACCCAGGACGCCGGCCACAGTCCGGGGGACACGCTGCGGACGACGTGTACGCACGACGCGGGGCTGCGCAAACAGCTGCCGCAGCTGAGCAAGCTGCCGCCGCGCTACGTGGTGTGGGGCGACGGTACCGGCGACGAGATGTGCATCGGCATCATGACTGTCTCCCCCGGCAAGTCCTGACGAAGCATCGAACGTGTGTGAGCTCACGGAGGTCAACCAGCCGGAAACAGCTCTGAGCTCCCACACGTCCGCGCTGGACTCCCACCCGCTACATCGGCCGGGTGAACCGTTGCGCGATCTCGCCGTTGGTGAGGCCGTGGCCGATGGCGACGAGGACCTCGCGTTCGCGGTCGGTCAGGAAGTCCGACCGGGGATCCTCCCGCACGGGCCCGCAGAGGTCATCGTCGAGCTGGTCGGCGAACGCGTACCGGTCCGAGTCGAACGTCGTCAGCACCAGGACCCGCGAACGCCCACCGGCAGCGACGATGCGCCGGTGTCGGGGTGTTCTCCAGCGGCGTGCGAAACCCGAAACGCTGCAGCGGCTGGGCGTCCGCCACGAGCACAGAGATCATGAGTGGCTGCCTTCCAGGGTCGCGGCTGTCCGGTACGGGCCGGCGCTGAACCCTGCCGCGGTGAAGCGCGGCGCGTTCGGCCATGCCGGCGAGACCGAGACCCGCGTCGTCCGGCGATGCCTACTTCATACTGAGCGATCCGGAGACGACTGTCAGAGCGGCGAACAGCAAGAAGCCCCGGCCGACATCTCGACCGGGGCACAATGCCGGCTCGCGAATGATCGCGAGCGAATCTGAGTGGGCGATACTGGGATCGAACCAGTGACCTCTCCGGTGTGAACGGAGCGCTCTCCCGCTGAGCTAATCGCCCTCAACGGAGTCAGACTGTACCGGACCCCGGGGCGCCTGCGCGAACCAGGGTCCCGGCGCGTCAGCCTCCGGTGACGAACTTCCAGATCACCGCGGCCAGGTCGACGCCCATGGTGAGTTTGACCGAGAGCCAGACCACCGCCGAGATGAAGATGAAGCCGGCCAGGCCGATCAGGGCGCGCATCGGCAGGGACTGCCGGAGCACCCAGTGGGTCCAGGCCTGGACGTGTTTCTTGGTGAAGTGCAGCAGCCGTCTGGCCCAGGCGAACTCGACGGCCAGGATCGCCAGGCCGAGGATCACGATCGCCCAGCCGGGTCCCGGGAACGGGATCAGCACGATTCCGACCGCCACCACGACGGTGCCCAGGATGCCGACGCCGATCTTGAGGGCGAGCCGGCCGCTGGGGTTGGCGCGGATCCGGTCCAGGGCCCCCAGAGGCGAGTGTTTCTCGGGTGGCGATTCGGTCAGGGGTTCCGATTGGGACATCTCGTTCACTTTCGCGGCAAAGATCGCGGGCTCCCGGTCATTTCATCCCCCAGTGTTCCCCGCCCCCGTCACTACCCGGGAGGAATGGACGTTACCGGAGTGAGTCAACTGCTGGACCACCCGACGCCGGGCGGAACCAAGTACATGGGCAGAACAGGACAAGATACCGTTTAACGCCTCGTTCGGAGAGCTTATCGGAACCGTCTTCCCACTACTGGGTGAGATCAGCGTATGGCGGAGCGTAATGACAGGGATCACCTGAGTATGGGAAACGCGGGGTTCACCAGCCTCGCAGCGGTGCCGGGGGGAGTTCGTCCATGAGTACCATTCGTCCAACGACCGTCGAGGTCGAAACCTCGCTGCGGCTCGTAGCGCCAGATGCCACGGCTCTGCCCGTGCGCGCCAGTCTGCGGTACGACCCAGCCGACCCGTATGCCGTGCACGTGTTGTTCCACGCGGAATCAGCCGGTGGGGAAGCCGTTAGCTGGTCCTTCGCGCGTGAACTGCTCGTGACCGGGCTCGATGAGCCGGCGGGTATCGGGGACGTCCGGGTGTGGCCGTGGGCCACGCCGCGGGGCGACTTCGTGGCCCTCGCGCTGTCGTCACCAGACGGCAACGCACTGTTCGAAGTGCCCCGCAGTGTCCTGGTCCGGTTCCTCCGGCGCACCTACGTGGTGGTGCCGCGGGGCCGGGAGTCCGATCACCTGGACGTGGACGCGGCGGTCAACCGGCTGCTGGCCGGTCGATAGCGACAGGAATTACCCGGGGCGACCCGCGCGGACACTGCCGGTCCGCGCGGGTCGCCTTTTTGCCGCCCGGGTCCGGGAAACGGACAGCCGGCGATTGCCGCCGAATCCCGGGCACAAAGCGAATAGCGCCACCGACCGTACTTAATGTCCGTTTTGCCCCTTGATTTCTGCCCCGTGACACCGATATCAGGCGGCACCGGCACTCACACGTGCATCCCTGGTCACGGCCCGATACGGTCGGCTCGATGGTCACCTCCACCGCACGTGCGAGCAGGTCCGCACCCGCCCCGAACTGGGCGGGCGTGGGCATGTACACGCTGCCCGAGACCGGCCTGGCCACACCGGCCCCGACTCCCCGCCGGCTGCCGTACCATCTGCTCGCGCTGACCACCGCCGGGCACGGCACGGTCGAGATCGACTTCGTCCTGCAGCGCTGCCGTCCCGGCACGCTGCTCTGGGTCCGGCCCGGCCAGGCGCTGCGCTTCGGCATCGAGCCGGGACTGGACGCCACCCTGGTCTCCTGGGACCGCGACCTGCTCTCGGCGGCCGACGTCACCGGCGTACCGGTCGATGATCTGCCCGGGCCGAACCGCTGGCAGCTCGCCGGCGAGGACGAGGACGCGGTCATCACCGAGGTCGCCCAGCTCGGGGTCGACTGCGCCCGGCACACCTCCGGGGCGGTCGCCGCCGCGCTGCTGCGCCACCAGCTCGCCGTCCTGCTGCTGCGCATCGCACTGCTGCCCAGCAGCGACGACCGGCGCGCCGGGACCACCAGCGCCGAGAGCCGGACCTTCGCGCGGTTCCGCCGCGAGCTGGAGGACGGCCATCCGCACAGCCGGCGGGTCGAGGACTACGCCGCGCGCCTCGGCTGCTCGGTCCGCACGCTGACCCGGGCCTGCCTGGCGGTCACCGGGCGCACCGCGAAACAGGTCGTCGACGACCGGGTCGCCCTCGAGGCGCGGCGGCTGCTGGCCTGCACCGAGCTGTCCGTGGCGGAGATCGGCCGCCGGCTCGGCTTCGGCGAGCCGACGAACTTCGGGCGCTTCTTCCACCGCGAGGCGGGCCTGAGCCCGGGCGCCTTCCGGGCCGGCGCGGCGGCGGCGATGCCGGCCCAGGTGGCCGACGACGTGGCCGACATCGGGGCCCGGGTTCCGACTCAGCGACTGGCCGCTGACTGAGTGTGATGCCCGAATTCCCATTATTCCCGGGGTGCGCGAGGGTCTCGAGCTTCGAGGCGGCATGATGGAGGGGTGCAGATCTCCGCGCGCGGCGATTACGCGGTACGGGCGGCGCTGAGCTTGGCCCACGCCTACCCGGCCCTGATGTCCGCCCAGGCCATTGCCCAGGACCAGAACATGCCCCGGAAGTTCCTCGAGGCAGTACTGGCCGACCTGCGCCGCGCCGGGGTGGTCAGAGCTCAACGCGGCGCCGAAGGCGGCTACACCCTGTCACAGAGTCCGCGAGACGTGACGATCGGTCAGATTCTGCGGGCGGTCGACGGTCCACTCGCAGGGGTCCGGGGCCTGCGTCCCGAGGAGACCCAGTATTCGGGCGCGGCGGAGAACCTCCCCAATCTCTGGGTCGCCGTACGCTCCGCGGTCCGCGAGGTCGTCGACGAGGTCAGCCTGGCCGAGCTGATCAGCGGCCGGATGCCCGCCCACGTCCGCAAGCTGACCACCAGGCCCGACGCCTGGCAGCCGCGCTGAGGGTTTGCGGAAATCCACCATCGGGAATCTTCCGGCCACCTGGCTCTCCACGGAAGGACTCACCCGATGGGCATTCAATACCGCAGTCGCAAGAAGTTCGGGCCGTTCATCCTGAACTTCACGCAGCGGGGATTCTCGTCCTGGTCCATCAAGATCGGCCGCTGGTCCTGGAACTCGAAGGCCAAGGCCCACCGCGTGGACCTGCCCGGTCCGCTGTCGTGGAAGCAGGACAAGTCCTGATCCGTCCCTGACGGCTCACGCCGCGGCGATCACCACGTCGCCGCCGAGCCGGCCGTGCTCCGGCCGCCGGGTCACCGATCCGGCGGTCAGCAGCGCCTGCAGCACCCGGGTCGCGTCGGCGGCCCGGTAGACCGTCTCGGTCAGCGCGAACGTCCTCAGCTCGGTCACCGTGGCCTCGCCCACCCCGGCGAGATGCGCCAGCAGTTCGCGGCGCAGCGGCCCGGGATGCGGGCTGAGCGAGATGTCGATGAGATGGCGCTCGGGATCCCCGGGGTCGCGGTAGCGCACCCCCGCGTACTCGTCGACCGCCCAGAGCGCGTCCTTGAAGCCCTCGAGGTTCTTGCCCGACTGGGTGGCGAACACCAGCACCTGCCCGGGCTCCTCACCGGTCGCCAGCTCCACCGCCGCCACCAGCGGGAACCCGGCGGCCCGCAGCTCGGCGCGGTAGTCGTCGGCCACGAAACCCGGAGCCGGAACCACGATCACCGCCTCCGCGGGCTTGCCCGCGGTCAGCGCCGCGACGGTGGCCGGCAGCGGCGGCCCGCCGGCGGCGGTCGCATCCAGACAAGCAAGCAGCGGTACGCGCCCAGCCCCCACCGCCTTCAGCGCCACCGCCAGCCGCGCGTCCGTGCCACCCGACACGGCATGGACGGTCAGCCCCGCGCCGGCGCCGGCCTCCTGCTGGATCGCGGTGAGCCGCGCACCCACTCCGGTGACGTCCTCACCCACCGCCAGCATGGTCAGCTCCCGCCCCCTGACCAGGTCCGACTGGTCCACGAAGACCCGCAGCGCGGCCTGCGCGAGCTCCGGCCCGGCATCGGCGTAACCGTGCACATAGGTGGCGCGGCGGGCCCGGTGCAGCGCGGCGGGCGCCCAGGCCTCGAGGTGGCGGACGAGGATCTCACGCTTGACGTCGGCGACGCTGTCGGCGGTCATGACCTCGTTATACGGCGTCACCGCGGCGAGCGCAGGCCCGGGTCACCGCAAGCCGGGTCTTGTACCGTGGGTGTCCGAGCAGACACTATGAGGCACGTGGCACCTCCGCTCGCCGACCTCACCGCCCAGGCCCAGATCCTCACCTCCGCGGGCGACCTCGCCGGGGCCAGGGACGTGCTCGCCGACGCGCTGGACCCGGCCGACGCCGATCCGCAGCGTGCGTCGCCCGACCTGGCACTGGCCGCGGCCCTGCACGCCCGGATCCTGATCGCCCTCGGCGACGCGCACGCGGCCCGCACCTGGGCCGGCTTCGCCCACGCCGCGGAGGAACGCCTGCACGGCCCGGGCGACGAGCGCACGATCGCGGCGGCGGCGACCCACGCCGCGGTGCTGCACCGGGTGGGCAACCACGGCCGGGCGGCCCAGCTCTACCACGACCTGGTCGGCGAACTGACCGCTGTGGACGGCCGGCTGTCGGCCCGGGTGCTGGCCGCCGAGGCGGACCTGGCGACCGCCGAGCACGCGTCCGGGCAGTGCACGGCGGCACGCAACCGGCTCGCCGACGCCTGGGCCCGGCACACCCAGGCCCACGGCGAGGACGCCCCGGCCGGCATCAAGATGCTGGCCCGGCTGGCCTCGATGGAACGCGAATGCGGCCACGAGCGCGACGCGCAACAGCACTTCAGCCGGGCCCAGGAGCTGTGCGCCCGCTACCTGCCGCCGGACCACCCGCTGGGCCGCCAGGTCGCCCGGCTGGCCGGGGCCCCGGCCTCGGACCGGCACACGTGCGGCCGGGTGCAACGCTCAACGGGCCCGGCGGCGGACGGCCCGGCGGCGGGCGTCACCCGCGTGCCGGCGACAACCCCGGGAGTCCATCCGGTACGCCAGGAGCCCCCGGCACCGGGCGACCCGACCGGCCGCCACGCCCGCCCCGAGCCACCGATCCCCCTCCCCTTGACATCCCCGGCCCCACCCCCCGAACCCACCCCGCCTGCCTCAGCCCCGGCCGCCAATGTCCCGCCGGCCAACACTGTCCCGCCGGCCAACACTGTCCCGCCGGCCGAGAGCGCCCCACCGGCCGCCCGCACCCCGCCGGCCCGGAGCACGCCGCCAGCCGCCGGCACTCAGCCGCCCCAGCCCACCCTTGCGTCCCACCGCACCCTGCCGGTCCAGACCAATCCGCCGGCCCAGACCAGTCCGCCGGGCCAGACCACTCCGCCGGGCCAGGCTGTTGAGCCGGACGAGACCGCTCCGCCGTTTGGGACGGCCGCACCGGCCGAGACCATCTGGCCGGCCGAGAACACCGCCCCCTCTCAGGCGCCCGAGGCCGGCCCGCCACGGCTGGAGGTGATCCCGCCGCCGCAGGCACACGGCTTCACCCCCCGACGCCCCGCCGCCGCGATCTCCGTCCCGCCCGAGGACGGAGCACCGCCGGAGGACCTGGCGCCCCCCGAAGACGAAGCACCGCCCGCGGCCGTAGCGCGGACCGAGGAAGCAACGCGAGCCGAGGAACCAACGCGGACCGAGGAAGCAACGCGAGCCGAGGAACCAACGCGAGCCGAGGAAGCAGCACGGGCCGAGGAAGCAGCACGAGCCGAGGAACCAACGCGGACCGAGGAAGCAGCGCGGGCCGAGCCGGCGCCGGGCGCCTGGGCCGCACCACCCCCGCCGGCCCCGGTCCAGCAGTCCTGGCCCGAACCGACCACCCAACCGCACATGGCCATGGCCACCCCCGCCCCGCCGACCTACCGACCGATCGAGCGACCGATCGAACAGCCGGTCGAGCAGCCACCGCACGGCTGGGCCGTGGAACCCCCGGGCCCCTGGCCCCCGGACTCGTTCCCGCCCGCCGCCCACGCGCCCCACGCCTATCCGCCCGGCCCCCGGCTCCCGGTGGACGAGCCCATCTCGCCGGTGCCGGACCGGCGGCGTCTGCCCGTACCGGTGGAGAAGCGGAACCAGCAGCCTCTCGTGCTCGCCGCCGTGCTCGTGGCCGGCATCGCGGCCGCGGCCGCGATCGTCGTCGCGACCTGGCCCCGCGAGGACGCCGAGCCCGCGGCGGCCCCGACCGCGGTGGCCTCCGCGCAGGTCTCCGCCGCGCCCCCGGCCGCCCCGGCCTCCGCCCGGCCGAGCAACGCCGCTGTCGCCCCCACCCGGGTGACGCTGCAGGACAACCGGGACAGCGTGGCGCTGACCTGGCGCTATCCGAAGGGCTCGGAGGGCCCGGTGCTGATCTCCGGCGGCCGGACCGGCCAGGAGCAGCGGGCGTTCCAGCAGCTGCCCGCGGGCACCACCGACTACGTCGTGTACGGGCTCAACCGGCAGAACAACTACTGCTTCTCCGTGGCCGTCGTCTATACCGTCGACCAGGTCGCGGCGTCCGAGGCCGTGTGCACGAAGCGGTAGTGACCGACTTGCAACCCGGCAACACCTCAGCAATCACCGCCGGCGTCCGATCGCAACGGTTGCCGAGGACCCACCGGGGACTCAACGGGGAAAGCGGGAACGCGAGTGACGACGGAGGCGGCAGAGACAGCCGGCGCCGTGGCCGTGCACGAGCGGACGACGCTCGAGGCCACCCTGGCGGAGCTCGAGGACCGTCCGCCGTCCCAGTTCCGTTCGCTGGCGACGCCCGCCGCGCTGATCGAGCGCCGGGCCGACGAGCTCGGTGCCGGGGATCTCGCCATGCGGGCACGGCTGCTGCGTGCCATGTCGCTGGTCCGGGAGGGCCGGTCCGAGCAGGGTGGCCGGCGCGCGCACCAGGTGCTGGCCTGGGCCCAGCAGCACGACCACCCGTTCCTGCTGGCCCGCGCGCACCGGGTGCTGTCGTTGTTCTACCGGCAGATCGGCGACCTGTCCGAGGGGCTCAGCCACGCGGTGCAGTGCGTCGCCAACCTCACCGACGACGAGCCGCAGAACGTCCGGGCGCTACACCTGATGCGGCTGGCCGTCGCGCTGGACGAGAGCGGCTCGACCGAGGAGGGTGACCGCCGGTTCCGCGAGGCGCTCACCATCGCCACGGAGATCGGCGACCTCGACCTGACGATGAACATCCTCAACAACATGGCCTACACGGCCTTCGAGAACGGCGACGAGCCCGGGGCCCGGGAACTCATCCGGCACATGCACGAGGTCCGGGAACGCAGCGGCCGCGACTTCGGGGCGCTGGAGATCGACACGATTGCCCGGATCGAGATGATGAGCGGCAACTACGACGCGGCCGAGCAGGCTCTGCACATCATCCTCGACGGCGCGACCTCCGCGCTGCTCAGCCACGAGGGCGACGCCCCGGCGGTCTGCATGCTCACCCTGGCCGAGGCGCGCCGGCTCAGCCGCCGCTACGGGGCCGCCCAGGAGGCCCTGGACGCGGCGGTGGCGCTGGCCGAGGAGCGCGGCCTGGACCGGGTACGGGCCCAGATCCGCGAGGAGCAGGCGGCCTTGTTCGCCGCCACCGGCCGGTATCAGGAGGCCTACGACGAGCACCGCGCCTTCTACGCCGCGGCCAACGCCCTGAACTCGAGGCAGCGGGAGGCGCAGGCCCGGGCGCTGCAGGCGGTCTTCGAGGCGACCGAGGCGCGCCGGGCCAGCGAGCATTTCCGGGAGATGGCCCACCGCGACGCGCTGACCGGCCTGCGGAACCGCCGGTACGTCAACGAGCGGCTGCCCGCCCTGCTGAGCGAGGCCGTCGCCCGGCGGACGCCGTTGTCGCTGGCGATCCTGGACCTGGACCACTTCAAGCGGATCAACGACACGCTGTCGCACAGCACCGGCGACACCGTCCTGCAGGAGGTGTCGCGGCTGCTGACCGACGCGGTGAGCGGCCCGATGATCGCCGCGCGGATCGGTGGCGAGGAGTTCCTGCTGGTGCTGCCGGGCATGACCGCCGAGGAGGCGGCCGACTGCTGCGAGCGGCTGCGGCTACGGATCCGGGCGCACGCCTGGGAGCCGCTGACCGGGACGATGCCGGTGACCACGAGCATCGGCGTCACGACGGCGCCGGAGGGCCGGGCCACCCCGTCGTCGCTGATGTCGCTGGCGGACCGCAACCTGTACGTGGCCAAGCGCGAGGGCCGCGACCGGGTCGTGGCGGACCTATAGCTCGAGGTCGACGGCGAGCGGGTAGTGGTCGGAGGCGTACTCGGCCTCGGCGCCGCGCAGCACCCGGGCGTGGGTGGCCCGCTCGGCGACCGGCGGGGAGGCCATCAGGTAGTCCAGCCGCATCCCGGTGGCGGAGAACTCGTGGCCGCCACCGCGGGTCGTGGGCACCGTGTGCCCGTCGCCCCGCCCGGCCCTGGGCCACAGGTCCACGAAGCCCGCGCCGGTGAACGCCGCGATCGCGCGGGTGTCCGCCGTACCGTCCGGGGTCGTGTGCCGGCGGCGGTACGGCCCGCTGAGGGCCGCGAGCCGCCCGGTGTGGTCCGTGCCCGGGTCCAGGGAGTTGAGGTCGCCGGCGAGCAGCACAGGCCCCTTGCCGGGCCGGTACCGCGCCGCCAGGAAGCGGGCCTCGCGCAGCCGCCGGTACGGCGAGATGGCGTTGAGATGCGTGCTGACCACCGTGAGCTGACCGGCGGTCGTCGGCACCCGGACAGCCGCGGCGGCGTGGTGCAGCCGCCACCGGACGCCGGACCAGTCCACGATCCGCAGCGGCGGCCGGACCAGCACCGCGACGCTCTGCCCGAACACCGAGCGGGCCAGGAACGGCGTCATGCCCAGCGCGGCGGCCACCTCCCGCATCCGCCGGCCCGGGAAACCGCGCAGCTCCTGCAGGCACAGAACGTCCGGCCTCTCCCGCCGCAGCAGAGTCACCACGGCGTCCAGCCGGCCGCCGCTGCCCCCGGTACGGATGTTCCAGGTCAGGAAGCGGACCGTCACCGCACCGCCTCGGGCGTACCGGCGGGCACCGTCGTCTCGGTCAGGTCGCGGTGGGCGTCCCGCTCGGTCAGCTCACCGGCGTCGGCCCGGTTGCCGTCGCCGACGTCGGCGTTGGGCCGCAGCACGTACCAGAGCAGAGTGAGCCAGCAGGCGGTCAGCACGCCGGCACCGAGGAAGTCGGTGGGGTGGTGCATGCCGCGGTACATCCGCGAGAGCGCGACCCCGGCCGGCATGATCACCGCGAGGGCCACGAAGGCCCAGCGCCACCAGGCCCGGATCCGCGGCACGAGCAGGATGGCGATGGCGACGTAGAGGCACATGGTGGCGGCGATGTGCCCGGAGGGGAACGACGAGGTGGGCATCTGCCCGTCGAGCTGCTCGACCGGCGGACGCGGGCGGCCCACCGCGGCGGCCGTGGTGAGGAACAGGCTCAGCTCGCCGAACATGGCCAGCACCACGAACAGCACCGGGCGCCAGCGCCGCCAAAGAGCCAGCACCAGCGGGCAGAACACCAGCGAGACGAGCAGGATCATGTGGGTGTCGCCGGCCTTGCTCCACAGGTGGCTGAAGTCGTCCAGCGCCGGCGTGCGGAAGGTCTGCAGCCAGCGCACGAAACCCTCGTCGGCGGACCGGATCCAGGTGCCCCGGGTGTGGTTGGTGACGGCCCAGCCCAGCAGATACAGCACGCCGAAGACGAAGACCCAGCCGACGATCAGCTCGGCCGCCCTGGCCCACGGGTGCGGCAGCAGCTTCTCCTCGTCCGGCGCCGGGGTGACGTCGCGGGCCGCCTCCGGCTCGAGCCCCTCCTCCAGCGGGCGGACGGGCTGGCCGACCTCGCGGCGCCAGACCCGGAACGCGTACGCGGTGACACCCAGCCAGGCGGCGCCGAGCAGCCAGCCGGCCAGCACGTCGGACAGGTAGTGCACGCCGAGCGCGATCCGGGTGACGCCGACCGTCACGATGATGAGCCCGACCAGCGCGATCACCGCCTTGCGCCAGCGCGGCGCCACCGCGGGCAGGAAGACCAGCAGCAGCGCGCCGTACGCGACGAACGAGCCCAGGGCATGCCCGCTCGGGAAGCTGTTGCCCGGCGCCCCGGCCACCGGCACGTCGACCACCGGGCGCAGCCGGCCGACCAGCGTCTTGAGCGACGGGTCGAGCAGCAGCGCACCGACGCCGGTGACGACCAGGTAAACGGCCAGGCGGGTCCGCCGGCGGATCAGCAGCAGCACGACGGCCACTGTCACCAGCCACATCATCACCGGCCGGCCGCCGAGATCGGTCAGCGCCTCCAGCACGGTGACCAGCGGCGGGTGCGGGGCGACCAGCTCGTTCAGCGCGTCGGCCACGCTCCGGTCGAAGCTCTGCAGGGGTGCCCAGCGCAGCCGCACCAGCAGCAGGAGCAGGCCGAAGCCGAGCCCGACCGCGATGACGGCGAGCAGTCCGAGGACGCTGCGCTCGGTGAAGTGCCGCAACGGCGCCCAGCCGACCCGTTTGTGGATCCTGCCTTCGTCGGTGGACATCGTCGGCTCCTGCTCGTATCGGGGTCACGCGGTGGTGCGGCGGGACTTACCCTTTCGACTCCGCGCTCACACCGGGGTCGCGCTGACGGGGCATCTCCCCGTCCGCCGCGTCCGGCGCCGGGGAGTCGAAGCCCTTCAGGTCGGTGTCCCCTCCCGGCTCCCACTGGTCGTGCTGAGCCGGCCGGACGACCCCGACCCGCTGGGCCTCCAGCTGCGCGGCGAAGGAGAGCCCGAAGAACAGCGAGATGCCGGTGAGGTTGGCCCAGAGCAGCAGCGCCATGATCGCGGTCAGCGGGCCGTAGGTGGCGCCGAAGCCGTCGCTGACGCGTACGTAGCCGGCGAGCAGCAGGCTGGCCAGCCACCACAGGATCGTGGACAGGGCGGCCCCGAACAGCAGCCAGGTCAGCGCGGGCTGGTTGCGCCGCGGCGAGTGCCGGAACAGCAGCCCCACCGCGAAGACGATCAGCAGCAGGCTCAGCGGCCAGCGCACCAGGGTCCACGCCGTCATGGCGCCGTCGCCCCACCCGAACTGCCGGGCCATGGATTCGCCGGCCGAGTGCCCGGCGACCAGCAGCAGGAAGCCGAAGAGCGCGGGCAGGCCGGCGATCAGCGCCAGCACCACCGAGCGCAGGTACTTCGGCAGGGCGGGCCGGTCGCGCTCGACGCCGTAGATGCGGTTGGCGCCGCGCTCGATCTGGGCCATGCCGGTGGTGAGCGCGAACAGCCCGGTGATCAGACCCAGGGCCAGGGCCAGCTCACCGGCCTCCTCGGTGCGTTCGTCGTCCTCGAGCAGCTCGGTGACCAGCGGCTCGCTGGCGCCCGGGGTCAGCGCGATGACCGTGTCGGCCACGACCTGGCCACCCTCCTCGACGCCGAGGTCGGTGGCCAGGCCGGACAGCGCGATCAGGAACGGCACGATGGCCAGGCAGAGCTGCAGGGCGAAGGCCCGGGAGTGGCTGAATCCGTCGCCGTACCGGAACCGGACGAACGCGTCACGCACCAGCGGCCAGCGTCCGTAGTGCCGCAGAGCCAGGAACGCGTCGTCGGCGGAGAGTTCGTCCCCCGGCATCATCCTGGTCTCGGGGACCGGCTCCGTGCTGCTCATGCTTTTTCTTCAGCCGCGGCGCGCACCCCCTCGGCGGCCCGCTTCGCCGCGCTGCTGTCGTACGCCAGGTCGGGGTCGCCGGCGGGCTGCGGCACACAGAGCAGCAGCGCCCGGTGCCGGATGTGGACCTTGAGGGTCTTGCCCGGATCGATCAGGTCGCCGTCGAGTTGGCGCGGCTGCGCCCGGTTGCTGAAGATCTCCACGCGCTCGGCGGAGTACGTCTCCATCAACGGCACGCGTTTGCGCCGGCGCACCACGGCCCAGCCGAGCTCGGCCCAGTGCCGCAGGCTGCGCGGGCTCAGGATGGCCACGTCGAGCTTGCCGTCGGCGGGCTCGGCCTCGCTCAGCAGCCGGACGCCGCCCTGCAACCGGCCCACGTTGCCGACGATCACCGAGCGCGGGCGCCGGGGCATGGGCGCGCCGCCGTCGATGACGATGCGCACCCGCATCGGGCGGTCCCGCAAGTGCTTGGCAGCGCCACCGACGTACGCCAGCCAGCCGATGTGCTTCTTGGCCGTGTCCGAGGTGCCCTCGAGCATCTGCGCGTCGAAGCCCATGCCGGCCATCACGGCGAAGCACTGGTCGCCGACGGCGCCGACGTCGATGCGCTTGCGGCCGCCCTCGATCGCGACCTCCACCCCGGTGGCGGCGTCGGTGCCCAGGCCCAGGTTGGCCGCGAGCAGGTTGCCCGTGCCGGCGGGCAGCACCGCCAGGGCGACGTCCGTGCCGGCCAGCGCGGTCACCGCGGCCATCACCGTGCCGTCGCCACCGCAGACGAACACCAGCTCGGCACCGTCCTTGACCGCCTGGGAGGTCTGGCCGCGGCCGGCGTCCTCCGGGGTCGTCTCGTGCCAGGTGGGCTCGGGCCAGCCGACGCGGGCCACGCCCTCCTGGACGATGCGGCGCAGCAGGTCGAGGTCGTCGACCTTGACGGGGTTGTAGATCACGGCAGAGCGAAGTCCTGTCACGGCCGTCAGTGTGCAGGACACACATCACAACGGCGACCCGGGTGCGCGTGCGTTAGAGTGAATTCAGTTACTTGAACGCGTTCAAGAATGAGGGGGTGGGGTCGGTGTGGGTGCTCGTCAACCTGCTCGTCGCCGTCGGCATGCTGGTGGTCGTGCCGGCCGGGCTGCGGCTGATCCGTGACCCCGCGCTGGCCTTCGCCCGGCGCTGCTGGCCGGTGGGGGCCGTCGCCGGCGCAGTGAGCCTCTGGCTGCCGCGCGGGACGGTGGCCACCAGCCTGGCGACGGTCTACGCCGTGGCGGCGGCCGTGCTGTGTGCGTACGCGCTCAGCCGCCCGGTCCGCCCCCGCCGCGAGTGGCCCACCGAGGCCGCCGTGCTCACCGCCCTGATCAGCCCGGCCGTCGCGGCGAGCGCCCTGATCGCCGAGCGCGCCGGCTACCACCTGTTCGGCTTCGAGCTGGGCATCCTCACGCTGACCGTGGCGCACTTCCACTTCGCCGGGTTCGCCGCGGCCCTGATCGCCGGGTTGGAGTCTTCAGTCCGGTCAAGGGTGGCGGCGGGGCGGTCGGACGGGCAGAGTCAGCTGACGCCCGGCCGGGCCGCCGATGCCGCCGCGCTCACCGTTCCCGCCGGCACGCTGCTGGTGCTGCTCGGTTACTTCACCGCCGAGGCGGTCGAGCTCGCCGGGGCCATCGTGCTGACCGCGGGGATGTGGACCGTCGGCTGGCTGACCTGGCGGTACGCGCGCACCGCCCCGGACCGGCTCACCGCGCTGCTGCTGGGCTGCTCGGCCGTCGTGCTGGCGGCCTCCATGGCGCTGGCCGTGAGCTGGGCCCTGGGCGAGGCCACCGGGCTGCCGCACCCGTCGCTGGCCTGGATGGCCGCGACCCACGGAGTGGCGAACGCGCTGGGATTCGCGGTCTGCGCCATGGTGGGCCGGCACCGCGCCGGGGCATACCTGGGACACGAGGAAGGGACGCCATGACTGAGCTCACCTACGCCGAGGTCGGCGCGACCCGGCACGAGCCGCTGCCGCCGGGCTACCGGCACCTGCACTACCGCACGGAGCTGGACCGGGCCGACTTCGCCGCGGCGGCCGACGCGATCCTGACCTTCCGCATGCACCGCGCGACCGGCGCCCGGATCCGCGCGACGGCCGACCGTGCCGCGCCCGGCGTCGGCGTCACCGTCGGGCTCGGCCCGCTGGTCGTGCCGTGCCAGGTGGTGTGGGCCGCGGACGACCGCGACCGGGCCGGCTTCGGTTACGGCACGCTGCCCGGCCACCAGGCCCGCGGCGAGGAGTCCTTCACTGTGGAACGGGACGCCGACGGCCGGATCTGGTTCGCGGTGACCGCGTTCAGCGTCCCGGCCCGGCTGCCGATGCGGCTGGGCGGTCCGGTCGCGGTGCTGGCCCAGCACGGGTACGCCCGGCTGTGCGGCCGTGCCGTCAAACGGCTCTGTGCCCGGTCCCGTACGGTTGGATCGTGAGCGACACGAGCGTCACCTGGTGGGGGCACAGCACGATGTGGCTGGCCGACTCCGGTGTCTCCCTGCTCACCGACCCACTGCTCACCGACCGGCTGATCCACCTGCGCCGGATGGCCGGGCCGACGCCGCGGTTGCCCGGCCCGCCGGACGCGGTGCTGGTGTCGCACCTGCACGCGGACCACTTCCACCTGCCGTCGCTGCGCGCGGTGCCCGGTGAGCCGCTGCTGATCCTGCCGCGCGGCGCCACCGGCTTCGTCGCCAGGGGCCTGGGCCGCGAGTGGGCGCAGCGCTGCGTCGAGCTGGAGCCGGGCGAGGAGACGACGGTCGGCGCGGTCACCGTGCGCGCGGTGCCGGCGGCCCACGACGGCGGGCGCGGCCCGTGGTCGAAGCTCCGCTCGGTCGCGATGGGCTTCATCGTGGAGGGCGCGGCCCGCACCTGGTACGGCGGCGACACCGGCCTGTTCGACGGCATGGCCTCGCTGGGCCCGCTGGACCTGGCGCTGGTCCCGGTCGGCGGCTGGGGGCCGACGCTCGGCGCGCACGGCCACCTGGACCCGGCCGACGGCGCCGAGGCGCTGCGCCGGGTGAAGGCGGCCTGGGCGGTCCCGGTGCACTACGGCACGTTCTGGCCGGCCGGCATGGGCCGTTTCCGGGCCCACATGTTCCACGACCCTGGCACGGAGTTCGCCCGGCGCGCCGCTGCCGCCGCCCCGGAGACCCACGTCCGGGTCCTCGCCCAGGGCGAGACGCTCAGTTTCGAGCCGGCCACGTGATCTCCGAGCTCGGAGCCATGGGCTGGCTGGCGCTGGTGGTCGCCTTCGGCGCCATCGTGCCGATCGTGCCCACCGGCGCGGCGGTGAGCGGAGCCGCCGCGCTGGCCTTCCACGACCACCCGCTGCTGATCCTGCTGACCATCGCGGCCGGCGCCAGCGGGGCGTACGCGGGCGACCTGGTGATGTACGCGATGTGCCGGGCCGGCGGCGAGCAACTGGCCCGCCGGCTGCGCTGGCTGCGCGACGAGGAACACCTGGCGGCGGTGAAGGAACGGCTGCAGAAGAGTCAGATCCCGGTGCTGCTGGTCTCCCGGCTGCTGCCCGGCGGCCGGGTGCCGGTGCTGCTGGCGGCGGCGTTCCTGGGCCTGAGCTGGCGCACCTTCGTGGTGGCGAACGTGCCGGCGTGCGCGCTGTGGTCGGCGGTCTACGCAGCCATCGGCGTGGTGGGCGGCTCGATCTTCCCGGAGCCGTGGGAGGGCGTGGTCGCGGCGATCCTGCTGGTCCTGATCATCAGCCAGATCGTGAGCCTGATCAGCAAACGCCGCGCCGCCCGCCAGGCCGCCACCGAGGCGGAAGCCGAGACCGCTTAGTACTTCAGGTGCTGGCGGGTCAGCTTGGCGACCTTCTCCACCAGGGTGATGCCGCCGTCCATGGACTGATTGTTGTGCGAGAGCACCGCCACCGACACGTCCACGTCGTCGTCCGAGGTCACCCGGCCGACCGTGTTCACCGCCCACAGGCCGCCGTCCGCCGACCGGGTGTCCCAGCCGTTCTTCACCGTGGTCGTCTCACCGGGCTCGGCCACCGCCGGCACCCCCCAGTCCTGGGTGTCGTCGACCGTGTTCATCAGGTTGAACGCTTCCTTGCGCGAGCCGGCGTCCAGCGGTCCCTTGGTGTCGACCAGCTCCGAGAGCAGCTTCACCTGGTCGTCGACCGTGGTCCTGGTCAGGCCCCAGGCGCTGTTGACCGCGGTCTGCTTCAGGCCGAGCCGCTTGTTGCACTTGCTGACCGCCGGGACCTTGCCGAGCCTGGTGAACAGCGACGTGGTCGCGTTGTTGTCGCTGAGCCGGATCATCGGCTTGGCCAGGGCCAGCTCACCGGCCGACAGCTTGCGGCCGGCGTCCTGGGCCTGCAGCAGAGCGCACGCGAGCACCTGCACCTTCACGATGCTGGCGGTGTCGTACTTTTCGGATCCCCGGTACGAATAGCGCTGGCCCGTCTTCTTGTCGAGCACGGCGACGGAGAACTCCGGGGAGGTGGCGTCGAGCTTCTTCAGGGCCGCGTCGAGCGCCTTGACGCGCTTGGCGCGCTGCCGGGCGGCGAGCTCCTCCGGGCTGGGGCCGGTCGGGGTCGGCGAGGCCTTCGGTGACGGGTCGTCACCGAAGGTGAGCGAGCGGGGCAGCACACCGCCGCCGGCGCCGCCGCTGTCGTCGCGCATACCGAAACCGATCAGGGACGCGCCGCCCACGATCACCAGTGCCGCCATCGCGAAGATCCAGAGCTGGGTTCGTCGCACCCATGCATAGTGCCGTGCCCGGCGCGGGATGCCAAAAGCTACTACCGGTTGCTTGATCTCCCTCACGGTTTGTCACTGGTCCCGGCGGGCACAATGGGCTCATGGCCCTGCTCCCGTCACCTGTCGCCCTCGTCCAGCTCACCCGGTACGCGGTCGGTCAGGTGGTGGAGACGGCGGCCTCGGCGGCCACCATCCCCTTCCGCCTGCTCGGCCTGCTCGGGCAGACCGAACTGCTGGTCAGCCGGATGACCCTGCTGGCCGAACGGGCCGAGGGCCTGATCGGCCGGGTCGACGGCGTGGTGGGCGACATCGAGCAGACCCTGCGCGACACCAAGGTCATCATGGCCGCGGCGGCGCTGGCCGTCGACGAGGCCACCGCCGTGGCGGCCCGGGCGGCGCTGGTCGTGGACGGCGCCTCGGCGACCGTGGACGGCGCGGCCGCGGCCGTGACCGGCGCTTCCGCCCTCGTGAGCGACGCCGGGCGGATCACCGACGCGGCGTCCGGGGTGGTCCAGCAGGCGTCCGCGACCTCGGTCGAGGCCCGCACACTGCTCGACGGGTACGCACCCGCGCTGCGCCGGGCAGCCCCGCTGGCGGTGCGTTTCATCGAGGAGCTGACGCCGGAGGAGGTCACCGCGGCGATCCGGATGATCGACGAGCTGCCCCAGCTGCGCAAGCACCTCACCGAGGACGTGATGCCGCTGCTCGGCAAGCTCGACCAGGTGGGTCCCGACCTGCACTCGCTGCTCGAGGTCACCAACGACCTGCACCTGGCGATCATCGGGCTGCCGGGCCTCAAGATGCTGCGCCGCCGCGGCGAGGAGCGCGTGGCCGAGGACGACGCCACCAACGGCCGCTAGGGCCCGTTCGATCGCTGCGGTGGGCTGCGCGCTCGCACAAATGTCGGCAAATCCTCGCTGACCAGGACCTATTCACGTTTGTAAACATTGACGAAACACAGGGTGACGGTTAATCTCGCGACACCCTGAGAGCGCTCTCACGCTCGTCCGCGGTCCCCTGCCGCGGCTCCGGCGACCCCCGTCCCCATCGGAGGCACTGGCTATGAAATCCCCGCTCCCCCCTTCCCCCGTACCCCGTCGGCGGCGCCGGTCCGGCCGGCTCGCCGGCCTGGCCACCGCCGTCGTGGTCGCCCTCGGCTCCGGCGCCCTCGCGGTCGTCGTCACCAGCTCCGCCGAAGCCGGGACCATCGGCGCCGGGAGCTACACCGAGACCCTCCCGGCCGGCGCCAAGCTGCCGACCGGCTGCGGCGACATCGCCACCAACCCGCGCCAGTTCCTCACCGCGAACGCGCCGGCCGGCGCGGTGCCCACCAACGACTGGTGGTCCTCGCTGGTGTTCAAGAAGGGCGACGAGTGCAACTTCTCCCAGCCCCTGTACGCCCACCCGGCCGCGTACAAGCCGGTGGCGAGCGGGCTCGGGCTCTCGTACCAGACGCAGGCCGCGATCAGCGGCAGCCCGACCGGCCTGGGTGAGTACCACTTCCCGTACGCCCAGCACGTGGTGGTCGGAGTGGCCGGGCTGAACGCGCCGCGGGCCCTGGTGGACGGCTGGAGCGACTGGACGGTCACGCCGTCCTGGAGCGACGGCGCCCGGACCCTGAAGGCGACCATCGGCCACGGCCTGCCGATGTCCTACTACCAGGTGACCGGCGGCGACGCGCTGATCTCCGTCGTCGGGCCGCCGACGGTGTGGCAGAACAGCGGCAACCGGGTCGGCTGGTCGATCGGCGGGCACGACTACGTCGCGTACGGCCCGGCCGGCTCCACCTGGGCGCTGAGCGGGAACACCCTGCGGTCCAGCCTGGCCGGTCGCGGCTACTTCTCGGTCGCGGTGCTGCCCACCACCTCGGGCACCAGCACGGCTGACAAGACGGCGCTGGCCGACCGCTACGGCGCGGTCGCGCACAACCACGTCACCGGCACCCGGGTCTCGTACACCTACAACCAGGCCGGCGGGACGGTGAACACCACGTACGGCTTCACCACCACCGCCCGCGAGGGCAGCGGCTCGGGCACGGTCATCTCGCTCTACCCGCACCAGTGGCGCTACCTGTCCGGCGGCTCCCCGCTCGCCCAGACCTACGTCTCGCCGCGCGGTGCCATGAAGACCCTCATCGGTACGTCGTTCCAGACGTCCATGAAGTACACCGGTGTGCTGCCCGAGGTGCCCGCCGTCGGCGACTCCTCCGGCGCGGACCTGTCGCAGATCACCACGTACCTCAACAACGAGCTCAACAACCCGGCCGACTTCCGCGGGGACGACACCTACTGGACCGGCAAGGGCCTGGGCCGGGCCGCCCGGATCGCGGAGATCGCCGACCAGCTCAACCTCACCGCGGTCCGCGACTCGGCGCTCAACGTCATCCGGACCCGGATCACCGACTGGTTCACCGCGTCGCCCGGCAAGGCCGCGCGGGTCTTCTACTACGACAACAAGTGGGGCACGCTGATCGGCTACCCCGCCTCGTACGCCTCCGACGAGGACCTCAACGACCACCACTTCCACTACGGCTACTTCATCGCCGCGGCCGCCACCCTGGCCAAGTTCGACCCGCAGTGGGCCTCGGCCGGCCGCTACGGCGGCATGGTCGACCTGCTCATCCGCGACGCCAACAACTATGACCGCAACGACACCCGCTTCCCGTACCTGCGCGACTTCGACATCTACGCGGGCCACGACTGGGCCTCCGGGCACGGCGCGTTCGGCGCGGGCAACAACCAGGAGTCCTCCTCGGAGGGTCAGAACTTCGCGAACGCGCTGATCCAGTGGGGTCAGGCCACCGGCAACACCACGGTGCGCGACGCCGGCATCTGGATCCACACCACCCAGGCCGCGGCGATCAACGAGTACTGGTTCGACGTGCGCAACGAGAACTTCCCGGCGAACTGGGGCCACAACTACTCGGCCATCGTCTGGGGCTCCGGCGGCGCGTACGCGACCTGGTTCTCCGGTGAGCACGCCCTGATCGTGGGCATCAACATGCTGCCGATGACCGGTGGCCAGCTCTACCTGGGCGACTACCCCGAGTCGGTGAAGAGCACGTACGCCGAGCTCGTGCGCAACAACGGCGGTGAGCCGACACTGTGGCGCGACATGTTGTGGCAGTACCTCGCGCTCGGTGATCCGGACGCGGCTCTGGCCAAGTTCCGGGCCAACAGCTCGTACACCTCCGAGGAGGGCGAGAGCAAGGCGCACACGTTCCACTGGCTGCGCAACCTCGCGGCGCTCGGCCAGGTCGACACCGGCGTGACGGCCAACCACCCGCTGGCCAAGGTGTTCAGCAAGAACGGCGCCAAGACGTACGTCGCGTCGAACATCACCAACACCGCGCTGACGGTGACCTTCTCGGACGGCCGCTCGCTCAGCGTCCCGGCCGGCAAGACCGTGGCCAGCGGCGCGAACAACTGGAGCGGCGGCAACGCCAACGGCGGCGGAACGGTGACGACGCCGCCGACCACCCCGCCGACCACGACCCCGCCCGCCTGCACCACCGGGCCGCTGCTCTCGCAGGGTAAGACGGCTACCTCGTCCTCGATCGAGGCCGGCTACCCCGCGAATCTCGCGGTGGACGGCGACACGGGCACCCGCTGGTCCAGCGCGTTCGCGGACCCCCAGTGGCTGCAGGTCGACCTCGGCACGGCGCAGCCGCTCGGCCGCGTCGAGCTGAGCTGGGAGGCCGCGTACGGCAGGGCGTACCGGATCCAGACCTCGACGAACGGCACGAGCTGGACCAACGCCGCGACGGTGACCGCCGGGACCGGCGGCAACGTCACCCACGCGATCTCCGGCACCGCCCGCTACGTGCGCATGTCCGGCACCGAGCGGGGCACGCCGTACGGCTACTCGCTGTTCGAGTTCAAGGTGTTCGGCACCTGCGGGACCGTCACGACCCCGCCCGGCACGAACCCGCCGCCCACCACGACGCCGCCGACCACGAACCCGCCCACCACTGCGCCGGCCGGTACCGCGTGGGCGGCCGGCACCGCCTACCCGGTGGGCGCGATCGTCACCTACAACGGCGCACGTTACCGGTGCCTGCAGGCGCACACGTCGCTGGTGGGCTGGGAGCCGACGAACGTGCCGGCGCTCTGGGCGACCGCCTGACCGCGTGATCCACCCTGCCGTTTCACGTCCCTTTCACGGACAAAACGGCAGGGTGGGTCGCATGAGTGATCACCTGACTCGACGGACCCTGCTCACCGGCGGCGCCGCGACCGCGGCCCTGCTGCTCCTGCCCGGCACCCCGGCGCAGGCCGCCACCGGCCTGCGCCGGCTGGAACGGGACTACGACGGCCGGATCGGTGCCGTCGCGATCGACACGGGCACCGGCCGGACCGTCGGGCACCGTGCGAACGAGCGTTTCCCGCTGCTGTCCACCTTCAAGGTGCTCGCCGCGGCGGCGGTGCTGGAACGGGCCCGCGGCCGCGAGCCGGGCCTGCTGGAGCGGGTCATCCGCTGGACCGAGGCGGACCTGGTCGAATACTCCCCCATCACCGAGCCGCGCACCGCGGAGGGCATGACCGTGGCGGAGCTGTGCCACGCGGCGATCGCGTACAGCGACAACACGGCCGGCAACCTGCTGCTCGCCCGGATCGGCGGCCCGGCCGGCCTGACCCGGTACGCCCGCGGCCTCGGCGACCCGGTGACCCGGCTGGACCGGTGGGAGACCGAGCTGAACGACTGGTCGCCGGCCTCGCCGCGGGACACCACCACGTCGGCCGCCATGGCCCGCAACCTGCGTAACCTGACCGCCGGGCACGAACTGCACCCGTGTGACCGCGACCGGCTGACCGGCTGGCTGCGCGCGAACACCACCGGCGCGGCCCGGATCCGCGCGGGTCTGCCGTCGTCCTGGACGGTCGGCGACAAGACCGGCTCCGCCGACGCGTACGGCGCGGCGAACGACATCGCGATCGTCCATCCGCCGACGGGCGCCCCGCTGATCCTGGCGATCTACACCAACCGCACCGCGCCGGACGGCACCCGCGACGACGCGGTCATCGCCTCGGCGGCGACGCTGCTGGCGTCCGCGCTCGGCCGGCTGTGAGCAGCTCCGCCGCCGGATAGCGGGCGGTCGCCGGCCCGTCGAGCAGCCGGCCGTAGAAGTCGTTGAGCAGCGTGACGGTGGGCCCGTACCGCCGGAGGACCGCGCCGGCCCAGGCCGGCAGGCCGGGTCCGCCGGCGCTGATCAGCGCCGGCCGGCCGGCTCCGGGCGCGAGCCGGTGGCAGAGCCAGTTGACCAGGTACCTCCGGGTGTCCCAGCGGTCCCAGTCGCGGTGCAGGTCGAGGAAGGCCGCCTCGGCGTCCGACAGGGCGAACGCGCCGTCCAGGGTGAGCCCGAAGTCCGAGAGGTAGAGCCGGCGGCCGTCGGTGAGCAGGTTGCCCGGGTGGGCGTCGAAGTGCACCATCCCGTGCGCCCGCAGCACGTCGGTGACAGCGCTCAGCTCGCGCTCGGCGAACGCGGTGGCCCGTGCACCGTCGCCGGCGTCGAACCGCTCGGTCAGCCACTCGTGCAGGTTCTGCGGCAGATACTCCAGGAACAGCACCACCCCGGCGGTGGCGGCCTCGATCGCGGCGATGCGGCCGGCCACGGCCGGGTCGCCGTCCCAGTCGCCGAAGTCCGGCAGCGTGGCGGGCGGGGACGGCAGGACGCGCCAGTGGTGCAACAGCGGGAACCGGGCCGACACCCCGCCACGCACCCACTGCGTGGTGGTGTGGTGAGTGGCCAGTTCCCGCCAGGCGCCGAAGCCGGTGGAGCCGACTCCGTACTGGTAGCAGGTGGGCAGGCCGAAGAGGTTCGCGGTGGAGCCGACGTGCCCGGGACGGCGTTCCCGGTCGGTCAGCGGGATCCGCTTCACGAACACCGGCACCCCGGCCACGTCCAGCCGGGCGGTCCGGCCGCCGATCCCCACGCCCAGCGGCGTCGCGGTGTCGACCCGAGCGGCCAGGTCGCCGTCGTCCAGCGCGGTCAGGGCGGCGGCGACGGCCCGGTGCCGGTCGAGGCGGGACGCGAGTGAACCGGCGTTGCCCTGGTCTGCTTCCACCCCGAGATCCTTGGCGAACGCGGGGAACGGGTCAACCGGGTCAGCTCGCGTACCCGGAGATGGTGTTGCCCTTCAGCGCGTAGATCCAGCCGCCGGTCACGATGACGTTGCCGCCGGCGATCGCGCCGATCTGGGTGCCGGCGGAGGCCCGGGCGCCGCTCGACGCGCGCAGGATGCCGAGCGGCCTGCGACCGTCCACGGTGGCGTAGAGCAGCCCGCCCGCACGGACCGGCTGGCCGGCCTGGCCGGGCAGGGACACCGTCCACCGGCGCCGGCCGGTGAGGGCGTCCAGGGCTTCGACGCGGTTCCCCATGGACCGGTAGACGCGGCTGTCGTCGGCGGCGACGAGCGGGCTCGCCTTGCGCGCGGCGGTCCACAGCACGTCGCCGGTGGCGGCGTCCACGCAGACCATCTCGTTGCGGCTGCCCGAGGCGAAGAACCGGTCCCCGGCCGGGGCCGCCGCCTGCCCGGTCCAGGCGGTCTTCTTGGTCCACACCACCGCGCCGGTCGTCACGGACAGCGCCGACGTGCCGGCGGCTCCGACCCGGCTCACCAGCACCCGGCCGCCGGCCGACACCCCGGCGGAGGCGTGCTCGGTGACCTGCCAGCGCTGGGTGCCGTCGCTGACCGCGAGGCCGGTCACCGCCGCGGTGTCGGACATCGACTTCCCGGAGACCACGGCGATTCCCCGGTCGACGACCAGTGATTCCACCGGCGCCGGCAGCTGCCGGGTCCAGGCGAGCCGGCCGGAGCCGGTGTGCAGCGCGCGGACCGTGCCGTCCGGGTCGCTCTGTGACTGGCAGTCCTGGTTGGCCACGATGAGCAGGCCGCCGGAGACCGCCAGGTACGGAGTGCTCTCGTCCTCGGGCGAAGGCCAGGTGAAACGCCACGACAGCCGCCCGGTCCCGGCCTGGTACGCCGACACGCCGGTCTCCTGGGCGACGAAGACCCGGCCACCGGCGACCACGGGCACGGCCGCCCGCGCACACCGTTCCCGGGCCTCGGGCAGCGCGACGGTCCACCGGCGCCGCACCGCGTTGATGCTGGTCGCGTTGATCACCGACTCGCCGGGGTTGTAGTACGCGTCCTCGGCACCGTAGCCGGGCTGCGTCCACTCCGCCGCGACGGCAGCCTGGACGGGAACTGGCACAGCGAGCACACCGGCGGCCACCAGGGCGACGCCGAGAGCGGGTAGGACGGGCAACGGTCCTCCAGAGATCGAGCGGCTCGGACCTCGTCAACGTAAACGGGTGGACCGCCTCCGGGACGCGTCTTTGCGCATGATCACCCACTTTGAGTTTCATTTGTTTCATCGACGTTGACCCATGCTGCCCGGTTGACAACCAGGCCGAGGGCCGGTGTTCTGAGAACAACAGTGTTACGAACTTGTTTCACACTGTTACAGCTGTCCCCGCCCCCGAAAGGACATCTCATGGCAGAACGCAGCCGACGACTGCTGGCCCTGGCCGCCTCCGCGGTCGTGACCGTGGGCGCCGCGGCCTACGTGGTCGCGGCCGGCACGGCCTCCTTCGCCGCGACGAGCGCCGACGTCTGGCTCACCACCCCGGACCGCGGCAACCTGCTCACCCAGAAACCGGCCGTCGCCTTCGGCACGACCGGCAGCGGCTCGACGATCACGGTCAACCCCGGCACCACCTACCAGTCCATGGTGGGCTTCGGGGCGTCGTTCACCGACGCGGCCGCGTACAACGTCTACAACTCGTCACAGCGCAACACCATCATGAACGCGCTGTTCGGCACCGGCAGCGGCATCGGCCTGAGCTTCGTCCGGCAGCCGATCGGGGCCAGCGACTTCTCCCGGTCGTTCTACACCTACGACGACGGTGCCGCCGATCCGTCGCTGTCGCGCTTCTCCACCGCGCACGACAACGCGTACATCCTGCCGTTGCTGCAGCAGGCCAGGCAGCTCAATCCCCAGCTCACCTTCAAGGGTGCGCCGTGGAGCGCGCCGGCGTGGATGAAGACCAACAACAACCTCATCGGCGGGTCGCTGGCCCAGGCCAACGAGGGCGTCTACGCCGACTACCTGGTCAAGTTCGTGCAGGCGTACCAGGCCGCGGGCATCCCGATCGGCTACCTGAGCGTGCAGAACGAGCCGCAGTTCTCCCCGCCCGGCTACCCGGGCATGCTGATGTCCGCCGAGCAGCAGGCCCGCGTCATCAACCTGCTCGCGCCGAAGCTGCGCGCCGCCGGGCTGAGCACCCGCATCCTCGGCTGGGACCACAACTGGGACAACACGTCGTACCCGCAGACGGTCAACAACGCCGCCGGCAGCAACGTCGCCGGCTCGGCCTGGCACTGCTACGCCGGTGACCCCGCTGCCCAGTCGGTCGTGCACAACGCCCAGCCGGCCAAGGACGTCTTCTTCACCGAGTGCTCCGGCGTCGAGTCGGCCAGCACCTTCGCGGATTCGCTGCGGTGGCAGGGCCGCAACCTGGCCGTGGGCGCGACCCGCAACTGGGCCCGTACCGTCTCGCTCTGGAACCTCGCCCTGGACGCCAACCACGGGCCGGTGATCGGCAGCTGCACCAACTGCATGGGCGTGGTCACCGTCAACGGCGGCAGCGTCACCTACAACGCCGAGTACTACGTCCTCGGCCACCTGAGCAAGTTCGTCAAGCCGGGCGCGGTCCGGATCGACTCCACCGGGTACGGCCAGGGCGGCATCGAGAACGTCGCGTTCCGCAACCCGGACGGCAGCATCGCGCTCGTGGCCATCAACACCGGCGGTGACCAGGACTTCCGGGTCTCGTACCAGGGCGCGTCGTTCGGCTACCGGCTGCCCGCGGGCGCCATGGCCACCTTCACCTGGCCGGGCACGGGCGGCGGCACCACGCCCCCCGCGACCAACCCGCCGACCGGCCGGACCGGGGCCGTCACCAGCGCCAACGGCAAGTGCCTGGACGTCACCGACGGCTCCACCGCCAACGGCAACCTCCCGCAGATGTGGGCCTGCACCGCCGGGCCGAACCAGCGCTGGACCGTCGCCGCCGACGGCACGATCCGCGGGCTGGGCAAGTGCCTCGACGTCAAGGACAACGGCACCGCGGACGGTTCCGCCGTCCAGCTGTGGGACTGCGCCGGTGGGGCCAACCAGCGGTGGAGCTCCACCTCCGGCGGCACGCTGGTGAACGCCGCCTCCGGCAAGTGCCTGGACATCAGGGACAACAGCACAGCGGACGGCGCCAAGCTGCAGATCTGGGCCTGCACCGGCGCCACGAACCAGCGCTGGACCCTGCCGGCGTGACCGGCGGCGGGTGTGCGCGCCTTCTCCGGGTACGCACACCCGCCCGATCAGCCGCCGGTGGTGATCATCAGACCGGTCAGCTCGTACGACGCGATCTCCTTGCGGATGCCCACCTTCGGGGGCCGCACCATGCGCAGGCCCGGCAGCGCGAACAGCTTGCTGAGGAAGATGTCCGTCTCCTGGATGGCGATGTACGCCCCGGGGCAGCGGTGCGGCCCCTCCCCGAACGACAGTCCCGCGTCACCGACGCCGTCGGCCAGCGACCGGCCCGGGCAGACCGCACCCGGATCGGTGCCCACCGCCGCCGGGTCCAGATTGGCCGCCGCCACGCCGATGTCGACCCGCGCCCCGGCGGGGATGATCGCGTCGCCCGTCCGCAGCTCCGCCGTCGTCCAGCGGGCCAGGTTGGCCACCACCGGCTCGAGGCGCAGGATCTCGTGCAGGATCGCCACCCGCTGCTTCTCGTCGCCCTGGGTGTACGCCGCACGCAGCTCGTCGTCGGTGAACAGGTGCCAGGCCACCAGGGTGATGAACTCGCGGGTGGTGATCATGCCGGCCGCCGCGAAGGTGACGCACTCGCCGAGGATCTCCCCGCTGGTGCAGCCCTCGCTCAGCAGATGGCTGATCAGGTCGTCGCGGCTGTGCTGCTTGCGGGCCTTGATCGCCGGGCGGACGTCCCGCCAGAAGAACAGCGCCATGTTGGCGTTGGAGCGGATCTCCTTCCAGGACCTGACCAGCCGGTGCGGGCTCTCCTTCTCTTCGAAGAAGCGGTCCAGCCGGCGGGACATGCCCGGGCCGCTCTCGGTCAGCCCGATGACCTCGGCGGCCACCGCCACGGCCAGCCGGAAGGACAACTGCGAGAGATCCACGGTGCCGCGCCGGCGCAGCGTCTCGCACTGCTCCTCGGCCAGGCGGTCCATCAGGGACGCGTACGCCGTCTCGACCCGTCTCGGGGTGAAGTACTTCGCGGTCTGCCGCCGGTGCTCGCGGTGCTCCGGGCCGTCGCGGTAGAGGACGGGCATGCGCATCCGGCCCTCGAGCTTGACGGCGTTCTCCACGCCGAAGCCGGCCTGCCGGGTCTCGGTGCTGCGCAGCACCGACCGGGCGCCGGCGAAGTCCTGGACGTGCCAGACCTCGTCGGCGCCGGCGTGGGCGGGGCAGCCGGGGGCCAGGTCCCCTCGTGCGATCTTGCGGGCGGACTCGACCGGGGTCTCAGCTGACATGCATCGATTCTCGTCGCTACCGGGCTCATGGGAAAGGCCCCACCCTTCCCGGGTGGGGCCTTTCTCGGTGTGGAGCCGGATCAGAAGACCGAGACGCCGTACGCGTTCAGGGCCTCGGTGACCGGCTGGAAGTACGTGGTGCCGCCGGAGGAGCAGTTGCCGCTGCCGCCCGAGGTCAGACCCAGCGCCGTGGTGCCGGCGTAGAGCGGGCCGCCACTGTCACCCGGCTGGGCGCAGACGGTGGTGCGGATCATGCCGCTCACCGAGCCCTGGGGGTAGTTGACCGTGGTGTTCAGCGCGGTGACCCGGCCGGAGTGCGTGCCGGTGGTGCTGCCGCGGCGGTAGACGGTCGCACCGACAGCCGGGGTACCGGCCGAGGTGATGTCCTGCGAGCCGACGCCACCGGTCTTGGTGATGGTGGTGTTGGTGTAGCGCACGATGCCGTAGTCGTTGCCCGGGAAGCTGGAGCCCGCCGTGGTGCCGAGCGTCGCGGAGCCGTTGTTCCAGCTGGAGCTGCCGCGGGTGCAGTGCCCGGCGGTCAGGAAGTAGTTCGTGGAGCCGCTGCGGACGTTGAAGCCCAGCGAGCACCGGCCGGTGCCGGAGTAGATGGCGTCACCGCCGGAGATGGTCGGCTGCAGCTTGCCGGGCACCGACTCCAGGGTGGCCTTGTCGCCGAGCTTGGCCACGATCGCCTTGACCGCGGCGAGCTTGGCGCCGGTGACCGTCTCGTCGGCGGTCACCACGATCTTGTTGCTGACCGGGTCCAGGCCGAACGAGGTACCAGGCGTCTTGAGCTCGGCCTTGAGGGTGGAGTCGGCGGCAGCCATCGCGGCGCCGCTGTGGGTGACGTAGCGCGGGGTCGCGCCGGCCGCGGAAACCGACTTGGCGGTGGCGGCGTCGGTCACGTTGACCACGAGCTTGCCGGCCGAGTCGACGTAGGAGCCGGCCGCGGACGCGCCGAGCCGGGTGTCCAGCGTGGTGGCGAGCGCGGAGGGGGCGAAGGACGGGTCGGCGGCGGGGCCGGTCGGGGCGGCGGACGCGGGTGACGCGAACGCACTGCCCGCCAGCAAAACGGCGGCCAGGCCGACGATCGGTCGGCCGAGCTTCGAGCCGGGGTTACGCACAGGTTCCTCCCAGGGGGACGGGGGGTACGCCGGGTCTCCGGTGTACCGGTGCCTCCCTGAGTATTGAGCTGTTTCGATGTGGACTCAAGGTCGGGCATTGTTTCCACAATGTGAAGGCAACACCCCTCAAACCGACCCCGAGCTGCGGAAACAGGGTCGTCATATCACTAGGCTATGCCCGTTTCGGGATGCCGACCGGGCCGGTCAGCGCGCTACGCGGCGGCCGGGAACGCGGCGGCGATGCGCGTCCCGGCGCGCAGATCGGTGACCAGCCGCCGGGCCTGAGCCCGGATCTCCGGGACGGCGGTGGTCTCCCAGCGCGCGCCCCGGCGCAGCGGCCCGATGACCCAGAGCCGGTCGTGCGCCCGGCCGTCGGCCCCGACCAGCCGTCCCGCCTCGTCGATGTCGAGGCCGAGGCCGTGCGGGCCCACCCGGGCCAGCCCGGCCGCCAGCAGGCCGCCGACCAGCGGGCCGCCCGCACCCGGGAGCCGCCCCGGGCCGGCACAGTTGACCACCGCGGCGAAATCCGCCAGGCCGGGCCACGCCGCGACCCCACCGGACCGGATCTCCAGCAGGCCGGCCGCGCGCAGCTCCACCACCCGGGCCGCCACTTCGGGCGCCATCCGGTGCCGGTGACATTCCCACGGGCGCGCCAGGTGCCGCAGGAACGCGTCCTGCTCGCCCGGCGTCAGGGCGGTCCACAGCTGATCGAGCAGCGGACGCAACCCGTCCACGACAGGCCGCCAGTCCCCCGCCTCACCGGCGGCGGCGCGCACGGCCCGGACCACGTCGCGCAGGGTGGCGCAGTCGTCGAGCGACGGTACGGCCGGCGGAACGGCGTCCGCGGTGTGCGTCAACGGCAGCAGTCCCCGCCGGCTGACCGCGACCACCGGAGCGGTCCGGCGCCCGTCGGCGGTCAGGGTCAGCACCACGTCGACGGCCGTGAGCCCGGTGCCGATGAGCAGCACCGGCCGGTCGGCGGGCAGCGCGTCGAGCACGCCGGGGCGCCACGGGTCGGTCACGTACCGGGGGTGATCGATGGGCTGGCGCGCGGGCGCCGGGGCGCCGGTGGCCAGCACCACGTGATCGGCGTGCAGGGCGCCGCCGTCGTCCAGCGCGACAGTGCCGTCCGGGCCCAGCGCCGCCACCCGGGCCCGGCGCACCCGCAGGCGGCCGGGGTGGGCACGGTCGGCTTCCTCGATGACCGAGCGCAGGTAGCGCCCGTACTCCGCGCGGGGACGGAAGGCCGCCGGGGTGGTGCCGGCCCAGCGGACGAAGTGGCCCGGGTCGTCCGGGTCGGCGCTCATCGCCCCCGCCCGCGAGTTCAGCAGGTGCCACGGGCGCGCGGCGCCGTACGCGACCCCGCCGCCCGGCTTGCCGGGCTCGATCAGCACCACGTCGTCATCGCCACCGCGCAGCAGCTCGCGGGTCACCAGGACCCCCGAACAACCTCCCCCGACCACTGCCACCACACGCCCCATGAGGCCCCCTCTCTCCTATCAACACGATAGGCAAAACAGGTTATGGGTGCCAGTGGCGCGCCGCAGCGGAACCGCTCCGATGAGGGCATCAGGAACAGAGCCGCCGCCGGAACGCCCGATCTCAGCGGGCGGTGCGGTTTTCGTAGTTCGTCACCGCTCGATGACGTGACGGCCGGGCCTTCCAGTGCGCTGGGGCTGGTGCCGGTGCGGCGAACGCGCCGAGGCCGGCGACTGCCATCGCGGCTGCGACGGCAAAGGGCCGAGGTACGCCGCGCCGGCGAAAGCCGGAGGCCGGCCCGGGTCAGGCGTCGGCCATCGTGATGCGGGCGTCGTCGGACAGGCGGTAGCCGACGCCGTAGACCGTGGTCACGATCTCCGGGTTGCCGAGCTTGGTGCGCAGCCGGCTCACGTGCACGTCCACCGTGCGGACCGTCGTGTGCGCGTGTCCCCAGACGTGCCCGAGGAGCTGGCTGCGGCTGAACACCTGGCGCGGGTGCCGGGACAGGAAGACCAGCAGCTCGTACTCGAGGCGGCTCAGGTCCAGCCGCCTGCCGTCCAGGGCCACCGTGCGGGCGCGGGTGTCGAGCTGCAGGCCGGATGCGTCCGGCAGCACGACCGGCGGGGCCGCGGCCGGCGCGAGGTCGATGTCCGCGCCGGGACCGGCGGCGGCGACCAGGTCACGCAGCGCCGTCAGGACCCGCTCGCTCTCCTCCGAGCCGGGCGCGCCCAGCGTGATGGTGACGGTGACCGACGAGTCGGGGGTGGCGAGCGCCCGCAGCCGGGCGGCGCGGGGACGGCCGGCCCCGCGGCGGACCGGGGCGGGGCGGGCCAGGGACGGATCGGCGACGGCGAGAACGGACATGTTTGCCCTCCGGAGATTTGGCCGCCGACCGGGTCCCGACCGGCGCCTGAACAATACTTTTCCCATGTGTGGGATAGGTTTATAGACGCGGAACGGCGTCGAGGATCATTCCTTCGGGCTACCGTGGCTCTCGCACCGCGGGGTCGCGGCGGGCACATGGACGCCGGTGGATCAATAGGCCCGACAGCGTGCGCTCGCGCACCGGAGGAGGTCGATGGCGAGGCGGGACGTGAGTCGTACGTCGCGCAGCTGCATGTCCTCATCCTTCACACTCGATGGCCGGGGGTCAAAACAAATCCAGGATGCGGGAGTCACCAATTCAGTGATGATCGGCACAATGCCATTCAGGCGATCACCGCTAATGCGGCGGCCTCCCGGCGGGCGATTTCCGCGCGGACGGCCGGAATCACTTCGCGGCCGTAGTCGATCGCGTCGTCCAGCGGGTCGTGACCGCGGATGAGGAATGTCGTCACGCCGAGGTCGTGATAGTCGAGCAGGGCCCGGGCGACCGTGTCCGGCGTACCGACCAGGGCGGTGGAGTTGCCCGCCGCGCCGCCGGCCTTCACCGTGGCGGCGATGGTGGGAGTGGACATGGCCGGAACTCTGACCCATCCAAGTTCTGCATGTTAAACAAAGCCCATAGGTTCACTAGGATATGGGATCACCGTTGACACCCGTGCTGCAAGGAGGGCACGGTTTGGACCATGCCCACCCCCGCCGCGGATGCCCAGGCTCTGCCGACGCCCCGGCTTTCCCACTTGGTGGACGTGGCCGCGGCCCTGGCTGCCCACGCCGAACAGCACGACCGGACCGCCGACCTCCCGCACGCCGGCCTGGCCGTGGTGCACGAGGCCGGCCTGCTCACCCTCACCGTCGGCACCGGGCACGGAGGGCCGGGCGGCGGCCTGGCCGACACCGTCCGCGTCCTCACCGCCCTCGGCCACGGCGATCCCTCCGTCGCCCTGATCCACACCCCGCAGGACGACGTCGTCCTCACCGCCGCCGGTCGCGCCCTGCTCGAGAGGAATTCCTGATGACCGTCGAGTTCGTCGGCATGATCGGCACCCGGGACGTGTCCGAGACCCGCGGCCCCACCGGGCCACCGATCGACCCGGGGTACGTGCGGCGGTTCAGCCGGGTGCACGAGGACGGCGGCTTCGACCGGGTGCTGATCGGCTACGGCTCGTCCACGCCGGACGGGACCCAGGTGGCCGCGTACGCCGCCGCGCACACCGAGCGCCTCGGGCTGCTCATCGCCCACCGGCCCGGCTTCGTCGCCCCGACGACCGCCGCGCGGACCTTCGCGACACTGGACCAGCTCTCCGGTGGACGGGTCGCCGTGCACACCGTCACCGGCGGTTCGGACGCCGAGCAGCGCCGCGACGGCGACTACCTGGGCAAGGACGACCGGTACGCCCGCACCGAGGAGTACCTGCGGATCCTGCGCCGCGCCTGGTCGTCGCCGGAGCCGTTCACGCACGAGGGCCGCTTCTACCGCTTCGAGGACTTCTCCCTGCTCGCCCAGCCGGCCCACCGGATCCCGCTGTACTTCGGCGGTTCCTCACCAGCGGCGTACCGCACCGGCGGAGCGGTCGCCGACGTCTTCGCCCTCTGGGGCGAACCGCTGAAGGAGACCGCCGAGCAGATCGCCGCCGTGCGGGCCTCGGCCGCCGCGGCGGGGCGGGGCCTGCTGGGCATCAGCGTCTCGTTCCGGCTCATCCTGGCCGCGACCGACGAGCTGGCCCGGGAGCGGGCCGAGCGGATCCTGGCCACCATCACCGAGAGCAAGGGCGGCAAGGGCTCCTTCACCGGGACGAGACCCGCGTGCTGGGCGGGCCGCACCCCGAGAACGCCAGCTCGCAACGCCTGCACGCGGCGGCCGCCAAGGGCGACCGGCACGACCGGGCACTGTGGATGGCCACGGCCCGGGCCGGCGGCGCCCGGGGCAATTCGACCGTCCTGGTCGGCTCGCCCGAGACCGTGGCCCGGGTCCTGCTGGACTACGTCGACCTCGGCGTCACCACGATCCTGATCCGCGGCTACGACCCCGTCGACGACGCGGTCGACTACGGCCGGCACCTCATCCCGCTCGTCAGGCAGGAACTAGCCCACCGCTCCCTCGTCGCTGCTCAGGGGACCACCATGACTGTCACCCCTCTCCACCAGGACCGTGCCGTGGACGCCGACCTCTTCCGGGCGCTGCTGCGTCGCCATGCCGCCGCCGTCGTCGTGATCACCGCCCCCGGTGAGCCCCCGGCCGGCTTCACCGCCACCTCGTTCACGTCCGTCTCGCTCGACCCGCCGCTGGTCTCGTTCTGCCTGGCCAAGACCGCCTCGGCGTGGCCGGCCGTGGAGTCCGCGAGCACCATCGCGGTGCACGTGCTGACCCTGGAGCAGGAGCACGTCGCCCGCACGTTCGCGACCCGCGGCATCGACCGCTTCGCCGCACACGGCACCTGGCGGCCCGGACCGGACGGGGTGCCGCTGCTCGACGGTGTACTGGCCCGCATCGTGTGCCGGGTGACCCAGCGGGTGGAGGCCGGCGATCACACCATCGTGCTGGCCGCGCCGGAGCTGGGCGAGCACCACGAGGACACGACGGTCACCCCGCTCGTCTACCACGACGGCACGTACGCGCACCTCCAGCGGTCGGCGTAGATGGAGGTCCACTGGTTCCTGCCCACCGCCGGGGACCGCCACGGCATCACCACCGGCGGGCAGGCCGCGGCCACCGTGCGCACCGAACGCCCGCCGGAGCTGGGCTACCTGGCGCTGGTGGCCCGCGCGGCCGAACGGCTCGGCTTCACCGGCGAGCACTACCGGATCGAGGGCGCGACGACGCGGGAGCCGCCGAATCCCGTGAGCCGCCGGACGCGGTCGACGCCAAGCTCGCCGCGGTGCGCGCGCTGACCGGCCGCCGGCTCACGTACGGGATCAGGCTGCACGTCATCACCAGAGACACCGCCGGCGAGGCCTGGGCGGCGGCGCGCGCCCTGCTCGACCGGGTGCCGGAGGCCGCCGTCACCGCGGCGCGGGAGCGCTTCGCCCGTACCGAATCGGAGGGTCAGCGCCGGATGGCCCGGCTGGCCGGCGGCGACTCGCTCGAGGTCTCCCCCAACCTGTGGGCCGGCTTCGGCCTGGTCCGGCCGGCGCGGGCACCGCGCTGGTCGGCAGCCACGCCGAGGTCGCCGAGCGGATCGCCGAGTACCACGCGCGGGCGTGGCCCCTCAGGCGGCCACCGCCGCGGCCCTGCTGTCGCAGCTGCTGGCCGAGCTCGGCGCCGAGGTCGCGCCCGCGCTGCCGGTGGTGGAGGCGGACCTGCCCGAGTCGGTGGTGATCGCCGAGAAGTACGCGGCGTTGCACGGCGGGTGATTGGCGGGGGCTTGTCACGATGATTCCCATGGAGATCCTCGTGACCGTCGCGCTCGTCGTGCTGCTGGTCGGCCTGATCCTGCTCGGCCTGGCCTCCTCGGCGAACTCCCGCCGGGAACAACTGCGGACAGCTGCCCGGCTCACCGCGATCGAGCAGAAGCTCGACGCGGTGGTCGGGCATCTCGGCATCACCGTCCGGGAGCGGGAGCTGCCCGAGGTGCTCCGGCTGATCTTCGCGGACCAGCGGGTGGCGGCGGTCAAGGCCTATCGCGACGAGACCGGCGCCAGCCTGCTGGAGGCGAAGAACGCGGTCGACGCTATTGCTGCGCGGCACGGGCGCTGACGCGACGCTCCCGCAGCTTCCCGGCACCGACCAGCAATCCCGCGGCGGCCATCGAGACCGCTCCCCAGAACACCAGCGAGCCCTCGGCGTTCCCGTCGAACCAGGCCCCGTAGGCCAGCACGGTCGCGACTGCGACCACCAGGACCCCGGGCAGGCTCGCCAGCGCCCGGTCCCGCCCGGCCGGCCGCACCAGTCCGACCAGCGCGTCCGCCACCACCAGCAGCGCGGCCACCGCACTCATCCCGAAGGTGAACGACCGCACGTCGAGCGGCACGTCCGCGTCGTCCAGCCGGTAGACGACGAGCAGCAGAGCAACGCCCAGCGCCAGGGCCAGAATGGCGGCGGCGCCGAGGTCCCAGCTGCGCGGCAGCGGCCGCTCCCGGTCCTGGCGCTTGCGCGGGATGTGGTCCCAGGCCCGGTTGATGGCGAAGCGGCTCGCCAGCGCCCCGAAGATGCTCAGCGCGAGAAAGACGACGATCGGGGCGACCACGCTGCGGGTCAGGTAGGCGATGATGCCGGCGACCAGGGCGGCCACCGGCAGGCTGGTGGCCGCGCCGACCAGCCAGCCGTTGCGGAAGTCGGTGCGGGCCGCGGGCAGGTCCAGCGGGTGGACCAGCGGCTGGGTCTCGGGGTCGGGCAGGTCGACGAGCTCTTCCATGGCGGTCGGTGCCTCTTCCAGGGTCGTCACGGCAGCCTCCAGGGCGCGTGGTCGATGAAGGAGCTGGTGGGGTTGGGGCGGGCGATGTCGTAGACCTTCTGCCGGGAGACGCCGAGCCGGGCGGCGACCGTCACAGCGCTGAAGTCGTCGAGCAGAGCCTCGACGGCGAGCGCCCGGACGGCGGAGGCCCGGGAGGTCAGGTGGGCGGCGAGGGCGCTGACCTCGGCCGCGATCAGCGCGACGGCGAGCGGTCCGCCGAACGGCGCGGCCCAGTCGGCGGCGCCACCGGCAGCGGCGGCGAAGATCTCGTCGCCGCCGTCGGCGAGGGCGGCCCGGACCTGCTCAGGGGAGACGCCGGCCGAGGCGAACCGCTCGCGGACCGGCGCCCGGGTGTCGGGGGTACGGTGCGCCAGGACGATGTCCCAGCCGCTGTCACCCCCGGGTTGACTGCTCATGGGACCAGCATGTGTCACCCCGGGGGTGACTGTCAACCCTCCAGACTGGACCGGGCCGCCTAGAGTGCGCCTGTGCCCACGTTCCCGCTCGCGTACCGGTGGACGCTGGGCGTCTTCCTGATCGTGCTCGCCGGGCGGCGCTGGTGGCGGTGGACGTGGTGCTGTCCACGAGTGCGGTGTACGAGCTGTTCGAGTGGGCCATCGCGATGACGCTCGCTCCCGGGGCGGCGGAGGCATACAACGGCCCGCAGGGCGATCTGTGGGACGCCCAGAAGGACATGACCGGGGCGGTGGTCGCGGTGGCGGTCGCGTACCACGGGCCTCGTTTTGGCTCTCGCCGGAGGCCGGACCCGGCGGCGAGGCTGGACGGATGATCAGTCTCGCGTCGCTGCTCGGCGTCACGGCCGTCGCCCTGGGCATGGTGCTCACCCCCGGCCCGAACATGATGTACCTGGTGTCGCGCAGCATCACCCAGGGCCGGCGCGCCGGCGTGGTCTCGCTGGGCGGCGTGGCGATCGGCTTCCTGGTCTACCTGACCGCCGCCAACCTCGGCCTCTCGGTGATCTTCGTGCACGTCCCGGAGGCGTACACGGTGCTCAAACTGGCCGGCGCGGCGTACCTGGGCTGGCTCGCGTTCCAGACGCTGCGCCCGGGCGGCACGTCGGTCTTCGCCCCGGGTGAGCTGCCGGCCGACTCGTCGTGGCGGCTGTTCACCATGGGCCTGCTCACCAACCTGCTCAACCCGAAGGCCGCGATCATGTACCTGTCGCTGATCCCGCAGTTCGTGCGGCCCGACGCCGGGCCCGTGCTCGTCCAGGGCTTCGTGCTCGGCGGCGTGCAGATCCTGGTGAGCCTGACGGTCAACCTGCTGATCATCTCGGCGGCGGGCGGCATCGCGGTCTTCCTGGCCCGGCGGCCGGGCTGGCTGCGGATCCAGCGCTACCTGATGGGTACGGTGCTCGGCGCGCTCGCCGTCCACCTCGCCACGGACCGCGCCCGCCCGGCCTGACATGTCGTTCTGCTGGGACGTCTACGTGTGGCTGCCGCGGCGCGACCCGGAGCTCCTGCGGGCGTTCGTCGACCGCTACGTCGACCCGGAAGCCCCCGGCGACGACCGGCTCCCGGCGTTCCGGCGCACCTACATCACCGGCACGCCGGGCGGGGCCGACGCCGCGGCGCTGGCCGAACTGCACCCGAGTGACGGCACCGGGGCCTTCACGCTGTACCTGCACGGCCGCAACCACCCGTGGGCGATGATCACCATGACCGAGGACGACGCGGCCGTGCTGGGCCTGAGCATCGACGACCCCGGCAACTCGCCGGCCGAACGCCGGGAGGCGCGGGAGCTGATCGAGCGGCTGCGCCAGGAATTCGCCGCCCCGGCCGGAATCGCGGGCGTGGAGATGCCGCCGCCAGGGTCGCGGCACCAGTGGCGTACGGACCACACCCCGATCCGCGTCGGCACCATCCCGGACGATCCGGCCTGAGCCCGTCAGGTTCCGGAATGCCGGGGTGACCGGCGGCGTTGGCAGGACCGAGGAGGCATCATGAAGGTTCGCAACTCGCTCCGGTCCCTCAAGAGCAAGCCGGGTTCCGTGGTCACCCGCCGGCGGGGCCGGATGGTCGTCATCAATCGCAAGAACCCCCGCTGGAACGGCCGTCAGGGCTGATCCCGCGATACCGTGAGAAGGCACCAAGGCCGGGAACCCGCCGCCACGGGTTCCCGGTCTTTTGCGTGCGGGAGATCACGATGCGGCCGGGTCCGTCCACGCCGACACTGATCCGATGGAACCTCGCGTGCATCCTGTCCCGTCCACCGACGGTGTCACCCTGACCGTCGAGGAGTACGGCGAGCCCGGACCCGCCGCCTCCGTGGTCTTCCTGCCCGCCCTCGGGGTTCCCGTGGCCTACTACGGTCCGCTGTTCCGGGCCTGGGCGGCCGCCGGCCGGCACGTCGTCGGCGTGGAGTTGCGCGGCATGCCGCAGAGCCCGGTCGCCGACCTGCGCCGCGACTCGTTCGGCTACGCCCATCTGGTCCGCCACGACCTGCCCGCGGTCTTCACCGATCCCGCCGTGGCCGGCGCGGACAAGGTCGTGCTGGTGGGCCACAGCCTGGGCGGTCAGCTCGCGCTGCTGTCGGGCGCCGCCGGCACGGTACGCCCGGACGCCGTCGTCACCCTCGGCACGGGTACGAGCTCCCCGTTCGCCCGCAGCGGCCGGCTCGCCCGCGCCCAGCGCGCCGCCGGGGTCCGCTTCGTCGGCGCGGTCACCTGCTCCCTGGGCTACTGGCCGGGTCACCGGCTCGGTTTCGCGGGCCGGCAGCCGCGCACGCTGATGTCCGACTGGGGTTACGAGGCCCGTTACGGCCGTTACCGGCTGCGGGGCGACCGCACCGACTACGAGGCCGCGCTGGCCGATCTTCCCGTGCCCGCGCTGCTCGTCGACATCGCGGGCGACCGGATGATCCCGCGCGCCGCCGTCGACCACCTGGCGGCCCGGCTCCCCTCCGACGTCGACCGGGCCACGGTCCACGCGGTCCCGGACCACTTCCTGTGGGCCCGCCGCACCCCCGAGAGGGTCATCACCCGCGTCGAGAGCTGGCTCGCCACCCGCGGCCTCTGACGCAACCGAGCGGCCGCAGCCGCGGGCGATCAGCCGCGGGCGATCAGCCGCGGGCGAAGAGCGCGAGCCGCACCCGGTTCGGGCTGTCGGTCTTGGTCATCAGGCTGGTGATGTGCGTCTTCACCGTCGTCACGCCGATGTGCAGCCGGTCGGCGATCTCCGTGTTGGACAGGCCCTCGGCCACCAGCTCCAGCACGTCCCGTTCCCGGGCGGTCAGCCCCGCCACCGGCCGCGGCTGCTCCACCCGGGCCGCGACCGCCCGCCGCACCAGCCGCTGCAGCACCTCCTGGCTGAACGGGCTGTCCCCCGCCGCGGCCCGCCGGATCCCGTCCAGCAGCTCGACCGGCGGCGCGTCCTTGAGCAGGAAGCCGCAGGCGCCCGCGGTCAGCGCCGGGTAGAGGTGATCGTCGTCGCCGAAGGTGGTCAGCACGACGATCCGGGCGCCCGGGCGTTCGGCCAGGATGCGGCCGGTCGCGGTGATGCCGTCGACGCCCGGCATGCGCAGGTCCATCACGACCACGTCGGGGGTGAGCCGGGCGGCCAGGGAGACCGCGTCGCGGCCGTTCTCCGCCTCGCCGACCACCGTCAGGTCGGCCTCGGCGTCGCAGAGCATCCGCAGGCCGGCGCGGATCAGCGGCTGGTCGTCGACCAGCAGGACGCGGATCACACCGGCTCCGTGGACCGGCGCGCCGGCAGCACCGTCTCGACCCGCCAGCCGCCCGCCGCCGGTCCGGCGGTCAGCTGCCCACCCAGCACCTCGACCCGTTCGCGCATCCCGGTCAGACCGTGACCGCCGCCGGACGGCAGCCCGGGCGCCACGCCGCCGCCGTCGTCGGTCACCGACCAGAGCACGTCCTCGTCCTGCACCTCGACCCGCAGGATCGCGCGGGCCGCCGGTCCGGCGTGCTTGGCCACGTTGGTCAGCGCCTCCTGGGTCAGGCGCAGCACGGCCAGGCCGCGGACCACGTCCAGCGATCCGGCCTCCGGCGCGATCGTCGCGTCCACCGTCAGCCCGGCCCGCCGGGCCGTCTCGACCGCGGCTTCGAGGGCGGCCGGCAACGCGCCGGGCTCGATCGCGGTGAGCGCCGCATCCGTACGCCGGGACGGGTCCCGCAGCACCCCGACCAGCTGCCGCAGGTCTGCCAGCGCGGCCGTACCGGTGCTGTGCACGTCGTCGAACACCTCCGTCACCCGCGGGTCCACGTCCGGCAGCACGTGCCGGGCCACGCCGACCCGCAGCACCATCGACGCCACGTGGTGGGCCACCACGTCGTGCAGTTCGCGGGCGATGGCCGAGCGTTCGTCCGCCCGCGCCGCCCGGCTCTCCGACTCGGCCCGGCGCCGGGCCTGCACGCCGAGCTCGCGGGTGGTCCGGATGACCAGGCCGAGCAGCACCGGCACGCCGATCACGATGAACAGCCCGAAGACCGCCCCCGAGATCCGCGACGGATCCCGGCCCAGGGTGAAGGCGAGGTAGACCGCCGCCACCAGGCCCGCGCCGGACCACAGGATGCGCGGCCGGGGCGCCCACAGTGCCAGTTCGAGCAGCAGCCAGCTGGTGCCGACCTGGTTGATCGTCGTGTCGTCGATGAGCCAGAAGGCCACGACGAGCAGGGCGGTCTGGGCGAGCAGTCCGGGCAGCTGCCGGCGGTGCAGGATCAGGGCGAGGGCGAAGGCCGCCACCGCCAGCAGCCACTGCGTCGGGGTGGGGGCCCGGCCGGCCTGGTTGCCGAACAGGAGATAGCTCAGGCCGCTGAGGTCCAGCAGCAGCATCCGCACGAACGTGTCCCGCGCGTCGAAGAGCCGTGCCATCCATCCCACAGCGCCACCCTAGGCGCTCTCGGCGGGGCCGTAGCGGGCTCGTACCAGCAGGTAGACCAGCAGGCCCAGCGGGCCGAGCAGGATGGTGAGCACCAGGACCGGCGCCATGATCAGGGCGGGGACGCCCCGGGACCGGCTGTCGAGCCAGGACCACCGGCCGACGAAGAGGTCGAACGCGATCATGTGCGCCCAGGCCGCCGCCGCGCCGTCGGCCGTGCCGAGCAGTTCGCGGACGCCGCCGAGGGTGGGTGAGGCCACGGCCGGCAGCACCTCGCCGAAGGCCGGGATGACCAGCAGTGCATAGATCACCACGACCGGCAGCACGATCAGCGGTGAGGCGATGATCCGCCGGGTCCAGGACCAGCCGGGCAGCAGAATCATGAGCGCCCAGAACGGCGCGGCGACCGCGAAGGTCAACCCGAACAACACCCCGGTCATGCTGAGCCTCCCTCGGACGTGCCGTCGTCTGCCGCGACCAGGTGCCGCTCGGTGCCGGTGGTCATGCCGCCAGCTCCAGGGCCGGCCGCCGGCGACGGCTCACGACAGCGACTGTGGCGGTTGCCGTGGCGGCGGCGAGGGCGGCCCAGGCGGTCAGGGTCAGGGCGTCGGGCTGCAGCAGCGGCTGGCCGCGCAGGGCCTGCCAGGTCAGCAGCGCGGTGAGGATGCCGTACGCGACCCCGCCGACCAGCAGCAGCCGGATCCGGGTGAGCTCGTCGAGCCGGTTGCCCAGCAGCAGGGCGAGCAACGGCAGCGCCTGCAACGCGTGCAGGCCCACGAAGTGCCCGATCCGCAGGTCGCCGCCGGTGGTGCTCCAGCCGGTCACCGGCAGCCCCGGTCCGCCGTCGCTCACGCCGACACTGTGCCCCATCTGGGCCGGCTGCACCATCGGGATCGCCGCCGCCAGGCCGAGCAGGGACAACCCGAGGCCCCAGCGGACGGCGTGCGCGGCCACCCGGTCGGCGATCCGCTGCCGGAGCACCACGATGCCGATCACGAAGTGCGCCACGAACAGCACCATGATCGCGGTGCCCATGACCTGCCACAGCGCGTCGTTCAGCGGGGAGGTCTCGTTGTAGTGGCTGGTCTGCCCGCGCAGCACCTGCGTCACGATCACGACCATCTCGGCGACGGACATGGCGACCACCACGGTGGCGGTCCGTTCGGCCAGGCGGCTGCGCCGCGGGAGCAGGGAGAGCATCCACGCCAGGGTGGCGGTGTAGAGGGCGAAGGACACCGCGAACTTGAACGGTTTGAGCCAGATCGGCGCGCCGGTCAGGACGCGCGGGTCGGCGAGGGTGCCGACCGCCGCGACCAGGGCCAGGACGCCCATCACGGCGGCGAAGATCATCAGCGGGCGGTGCCAGCGCAGCACGTTTGTCATGCCTCGATGCTTTCGGTCCCGGCGGGCGCTTTCGCCCGTCCGCGGGCCGGTCCGGCGGCCGGTGGTCGGAGCCCCTCTCCTCCCTGGGTAGGAGGTCGCCATACTGTCCGCGTGAACGAGGTCGTGTTTCCCCGGGCCGAGGACGGCCGGCGCAGCGGTTCGGCGCTGGGCCGGGCGGTGGTCGCGGACGCTCTGCGGGTGGCGGATCCCGCGGCGGCAGCCGCGGCCGAGCGGGAGAGCGACTGGCGTACGGGCTACCTGCGGCACTTCCGGGCCCTGGTCGAGGCCGGGCTGGACGGCGGCTACGACATCGCCCGCGCCGGGCTGGCGTCCGTGCACAGCCGGATGCGGGTGACCAGTGGCGGGGACGAGATCCCGCTCGGCGAGGCGTTCGCTGCCGCCGCCGAGCCGCTGGACACCGTCACGATCCACGGCGACAGCAAGCCCGAGCAGGAGCTGGTCCTGCCGTACCGGGGTGAGCTGCTGCGCGGGGACGCTCTGCTGCGCCGGCTCGACGCCTGGGTGCGGGACGGCACGATCGAGGAGTCGTGCGCCGAGGCGGTCCGTGAGGTGGCCGCCGAGCCGGACTGGCTGGACCTGTCCGACCAGCGGTTGGTGGTGCTGGGGGCCGGCGCCGAGATGGGACCGCTGCCCGCCGTACTGGCCTGGGGTGGCACGGTGATCGGCATCGACCTGCCCCGGCCGCGGGTCTGGGAGCGGGTGGCGGCCACCGCCCGGCAGAGCGCGGGCACGCTGATCGCGCCGGGCCGGACGATCGAGAGCGCGGGCGTGGACCTGCTGACCGGGCTGCCGGCGGCCGCGCAGTGGCTGCTCGGCATCGAGGGCCGGCTGGTGCTCGGCAACTACGTGTACGCGCCCGGTGCGGCGTACCCCCGGCTCTCGGCCGCTGTCGACGCCCTGACCGAGCAGGTGCGCGCCCAGCGTCCCGGCGCAGCCCTGGCCTTTCTGGCCACGCCCACCGACGCCTTCGCGGTGCCCGCCGCCGCCGTCGTCCAGGCCACGACACGGTTCCGGGAGCGCCCGGCCGCGGCCAAGGCGTTCGCCGCGATGTCCGGCAACCGGCTGCTGCAGCCCAACTACCCGCCCGGCGCCGACCCCGGCATCGCCGACAGCCTGGTGCCGCAGCAGGGCCCGAACTACGCGCTGGCCAAACGGATCCAGCGGTGGCGGGCCTCGGTGGCCCGGCACGACGGCACCACGGTGAGCTTCTCGGTCGCCCCGCCGACCCGGACCCGGTCGGTGCTGAGCAACCGGCTGCTCGCCGCGGCCTACGCGGGCGCCCACGTGTTCGGCGTCGAGATCTTCGAACCGGCGACCAGCAACCGGCTCATGGCCGCGCTGCTGGTGCACCAGCTCCGCAAACCACGCCCGGCGGCGCCGAGCGCCTGGACGGACGAGACCGTCGGCGCGGCCCACGGCGGCCTGTGGCGGGCCGCCTACCAGCCGCGGACGGTGCTCGGGCTGGCTGCCGTCCGCGGCCTGCCGGCCGCGCTGCCTAGACCCCCACGCGGCTGATCAGCGACACCAGCTCGTCGTGGCTCGGGCCGGACGGCAGCGGCGCCCGCCTGCCGGCGCAGCCCGTGCGGATGGTGGAACTGCATGACGCCTCGGCGCTGCCACTCGCCGCCGGGTGCCGGGCCGGGGTCGCGGTCCACGACCGTGATCGGCCCTGAGTCGGCGTCCCGTCACCGGGCTAGGCTCGGCCCATGGAGATCGCCGGGCTGGTTCTCGCCGCGGGCGCCGGCCGTCGCTACGGGATGCCGAAAGCCCTGGTGACCTGGCGGGGCAGCCTGCTCGTGGAACGCGCCGCCGGCACTCTGCGGGAGGCCGGTGTGGCCGAGCCGGTGGTCGTGATCGGCGCCCGGGCGGCGCAGGTCCGCGCGGTCGCCCCGGCGCTGACCTACGTCGACAATCCGGACTGGGCGTCCGGCATGGCCTCGTCGTTGCGCACCGGCCTGGCCGCGCTGGCCGGCGGCCCGGCCGGCGCGGCGCTGGTCCTGCTGGTCGACATGCCCGGCGTCACGGCAGCCGCGGTACGCGCCATCGCCGCCGGCGCGGCCCCGGACGCCCTGGTCATGGGCGGCTACGGCGACCGCCGCTCGCATCCGGTCCTGCTCGGCCGCGAGCACTGGGCCGGTGTCGCGCGGAGTGCGACCGGTGACCGCGGCGCCCGCGACTATCTGCGCGCGCACGCCGGCCAGGTGCGCGTCGTCCCGGTCGGCCACCTCGCGGACGACACCGACCTCGACGTGCCGGAGGCGGCCGGTGCGTGACGTCCTGGCCGATCTGCTCGGCTGGTGGCGTGCGGGCGAGCCGGCCGGGCTGGCCACCGTGACCGCGACCTGGGCGAGCGCGCCCCGGCAGCCGGGCGCGGCGATGCTCGTCAGCGCGGGCGGCACCGCCGTCGGCAGCGTCTCCGGCGGCTGCGTCGAGGGCGCGGTCTACGAACTGTGCCGCGAGGTGGCCGGGTCCGGCATCCCGCGGACCGTGCGGTACGGCATCAGCGACGACGACGCCTTCGAGGTGGGGCTGCCCTGCGGCGGCACGATCGAGCTGTTCGTGGAGCGGGCCGGCTTCCCCGAGCTGCCCGTGCTGGCCGAGGCGGTCGCCGCGGACCGACCGGTGGCGCTGCTGACCTGTGTCGAGGGCCCGCCGGCCAAGCTCGGCCGGCACCTGGTCGTCACCGGTGACGCCCGGCACGGTTCGCTCGGCGGCGACCGGCTGGACGACGCGGCCACGGACGACAGCCGGGGCCTGCTCGCCGCCGGGCGGACCGGCCTGCTGCACCACGGCCCGGCCGGTGAACGCCGTGGCACCGGGCTCACCGTGCTGGTCACCTCGTTCGCGCCGGCCGCCCGGATGATCGTGTTCGGGGCCACCGACCACGCCGCGGCGGTGGCCCGGATCGGCGCGTTCCTCGGCTATCGGGTGACGGTGTGCGACGCCCGCCCGGCCTTCGCCACCGCCCGGCGCTTCCCCGGGGCCGGCGAGATCGTCGTCGACTGGCCGCACCGCTACCTCGCCGCCGAGGCCGCGGCCGGCCGCGTCGATCCGCGCACCGTGCTGTGCGTGCTGACCCACGACCCGAAGTTCGACGTGCCGGTGCTGGAGGTGGCCCTCGGGCTGCCGGTGGCGTACGTGGGCGCGATGGGCTCCCGCCGCACCCACGACGACCGGCTCGCGCGGCTGCGGGACACCGGGCTGGACCCGGCCGCGATCGCCCGGCTGGCGTCGCCGATCGGGCTCGATCTGGGCGCGCGTACCCCCGAGGAGACCGCGGTGAGCATCGCGGCCGAGATCGTCGCCGCGCGGTGGAACGGCACCGGCGGGCGGCTCACCGGCACCACGGGGCCGATCCACTCCTGAGCGGTGGTTTGATGACCGCGGGCTGCACTTGAGGACCATCGTCCCGGCCGACCGCAGGGCCGCCGTCCAGGATCTGCTCACCGGCAACGACGCCGTGACCCACGTGGTGGTGCTACCCGGCGCGGCCGTGGAACCGGTCGGTGATCTGGTCTCCTGCGACGTCGTCCGGGAGGGCGCCAGCGCGATCATCGGGCGGCTGCGCGACCTGGGCGTCGAGCGGGACGGCTCGATCCTGCTGGAGAAGGTCGACACCACGCTGTCGGCGGCGGCCGACCGGGCCGAGCGGCGGGTGCCCGGCCTCAGGGGTGGACGCCGTGGTGTGGGAGGAGTCGGCCGGCTCGGCGCTGCAACTGCTCATCAACGTCGCCGCGATCGTCGCGGCCGGTGTGCTGACGTTGTCCGTGCAGCGGTTCGCCGGACGCCGCCGCTGACCCCGTTCCGGCCTGCCACTGTGGACGGACACACAACTCGCCCGCCGACCGGTATGGTGGCGCTTCCGCCGGTGACTTCGATCGTGGTCGCCGCAAGGACACGGGGGCGTCAGGCGTGAGGATCACCAGGTCACGGATGGTGGCAGGGGCCACCGCGGCAGTCACTGCGACGGCACTGACAGTGACCGGGGTCGTGCTGACCCGGTCGTCCGGCGACCCGGCCGCAGCGCCGCTCGCCGCGACCGCGGCCGAGGCCGCCGCCGCACCGCTGCCCTCCGGCGCCCCACCGCCGCCGGTCACGTCCCAGTCTCTGGAGCTGGACGGCAAGCCGACGATCGAGGACGGCCGGGAGACCCTGCGGCTGGCCCGGCGCACCGTCTCCCGTTTCAGCCTGCTCGGCGTGACCTGGACGGACGCCCTGCTGTCGTTCAAGGGCGACGCCGCCGTCCGCACCCGGTCCGCGGCCTCCGGCGACTGGTCGGGCTGGCAGAGCCTGGATCTGGAGCACTCGGTCGCGGCCGGCGACCCGGATCTGGTCGCCGGGCGCACCCGCGGCGGCAGCACCGGGCTGTGGGTCGGGGTGTCGAACGGCGTCGAGGTGAAGGTGGTCTCCCCCGCCGGGCGCACCTCGAGCCGGCTGCCCGCGGGCCTGCGGCTCACCCTGGTCGACCCCGGCCCCGCCACCAGCGGCGGCCAGGGCGGTGGGATGCCGCTGGCCGACCCGGAGGAGTCCGCGCCGGCCGACCCGCCCACCACCGGCACCGAGCCGCCGCCCGACCCGGAGCAGCCCCCGGTGCTGCCCGAGGACCCGGCCGGGGAGAGCTCGAGCAGCGCGACCCCCTCGGCCCCGGCCACGACCACGGCCGCCCCGGCACCGACCACGCCGGCCGCCACCCCGGTGCCCACCGTCCCGGCCCAGAGCACGATGCCGGCCTACGTGAACCGTAAGGGCTGGAGCGCCGACGAGTCGCTGGTCAAGGACGCCCCGGTGTACGGCAGCACGATCAACGCCCTCTTCGTGCACCACACCGCACAGAGCGGCAGCCGGTCGAACGCCTACACGTGCGCGGAAGCCGGCAAGGTGATCCGCAGCATCTACACGTACGCCGTGACGGGCAAGGGCCTCAACGACATGGAGTACAACTTCCTCGTCGACAAGTGCGGCACTCTCTACGAAGGCCGCAAGGGTGGCGTGGACAAACCGGTCGTCGGTGCACACACCCCGCCGTTCAACACCAACTACGCCGCCGTCGCCGTGCTGGGCGAGTACGGCACCACCGCCGTGCCGGCCGCCGTCACCACCAAGATCGCCCAGCTGGCGGTGTTCAAGCTCGGCAAGTACGGCCACGACCCGCTCGCCCGGTTCACCACCACCGCGCAGGGCAGCAACGACAAGGTCAAGACCGGCGACCGGGTCACCATGGGCCGCATCGCCGGGCACCGTGACGTGCAGGCCACCGAGTGCCCCGGCAACGTCCTCTACGGCCGGCTCCCCGCGCTGCGCACCGAGGCCGCCGGGGTGCTCTCCGGGCTGAGGATCACCGGGCTCAGCGGCCGCCGCGGCGTGGTCCGCGACAGCGTCACGGTCTCCTGGTCGGTCAGCACGCCGGGGGGCGAGATCGGGGGCTTCGACGTCCGCGTCGACGGCCGTACGGCCGGCACCGCCACGGCCACCGCGCGGTCCGCCACCGTCAAGCTGACCCCCGGCCGGCACACCGTGCAGGTGCAGATGAACCGCGTCGGCGGCCCGATCTCGGTCAGCGACACCCGCGCGGTCATCGCCGACAGCACCCGGCCCACCTTCCCCGGCCGGCCGGAGCTGAGCCTGCGGACCGGCACCGTGAGCACCACCGCCGCCCCGGTCACCCTGAAGTGGCAGGCCGCCGACGCCGTCGGGCTGTCCGCCGTCCAGCTCACCTCGCCCCGGCGCACCACGTTCGCCACCGGCGCCCGCAGCTGGAACACCACGGCCAAGCCCGGCGCGGCCACCACCTGGCGTCTGCAGGCCACCGACCTCGCCGGCAACGTGGCCACCGCCCCGGTGACCCGCACCCCCGTACTGGTGGCCGAGACCAAGGCCAAGCGCACCGGCAAGTGGGCGAAGGCGTCGGGCAGTGCGCACCTCGGCAAGGCGGCCCTGGCCAGCTCGACCAAGAACGCCTCGCTGAGCTGGAGCTTCACCGGCCGCTCGGTGGCGCTGCTGGCGATGAAGGGCAAGACGGCCGGCAAGGCGTACGTGTACGTCGACGGCAAGAAGGTCGCCACGGTGGACCTGAGGGCGAGCAAGAACACGTACCGCCAGGCCGTCTGGGCCAAGTCGTGGACCAGCGCCAAGAAGCACACCGTGAAGATCGTCGTGGTCGGCACCGCGGGCCGTCCGAAGGTCACCACGGACGGCATCGTCTACCTGAAGTGACCGCTGCCGCCGCGGGTGCGCTGATCGTTTATTCGAGTGCGCCCGCGGCGCCCGGTGCCGGACACTTCCGGGCGTGCATTCCGCTGTCACGGTGACCCCCGCCCAGCTGCCCGACCTGCTGCTGCACGTAGCGGTCGTGCGGCCGGTCTTCGTGTGGGGTGCGCCGGGCATCGGCAAGAGCTCGCTGGTCCGCGCGTTCGCCGAGTCGCTCGGGCTGGACTGCGTCACGCTGGTCGGCACCCAGCTGGCCGCCGAGGACCTGATCGGCGTGCCCGAGCTGCGCGACGGCCGCAGCCGCTTCGCGCCGCCGGAGTCGATCGCCCGGGACGAGCCGTACTGCCTGTTCCTGGACGAGCTGAACTCGTCCAGCCCGGAGGTGCAGAAGGCGTTCTACTCGCTGATCCTGGACCGCCGGATCGGCGGGTACGAGCTGCCGGCGGGCTCGATCGTGATCGGCGCCGGCAACCGGGCCGGCGACAACGCGCTCGCCCGGCCGATGGCCTCCGCGCTGATCAACCGGCTGGTCCACATCCACCTGCGGGCCACCCACGCCGACTGGCTGAACTGGGCGCTGGGTGCCGGCATCCACCCGTGGGTCCTCGCGTACCTGGACGAGCGCCCGGACCACCTGTGGGCCGCGCCGCCGAAGACCGAGGAGGTCTTCTCCACTCCGCGCAGCTGGCACATGCTCAGCGACGCGCTGCACTCCTACGGCGACGACATCACCGAGGAGACGCTGCGGCTGCTGGCGGCGGGCACGCTGAGCCCCGCGCACGCGGCGGCGTTCTGCGGCTACCTCAAGGTCGTGCGGCACCGGTACGGCCTGGAGGCGATCCTGCGCGGTGACGCCGGCTGGCCGCAGGGCAGCGACGACCGGGACCTGCTCTACTTCCTGGCCGAGACGTTCCGGGCCCGGCTGGTCAAGGACCTGCCGGCCGACAAGGACAAGGCCCCCGCAGCGGTACGCCGTTTCGCGCACCGGGCCAAGGCCCTGCTCGTGGAACTGGCCGAGCTCTCCCTCGAGTGCGGCCGGCTGGTCATCGCCGCCGACGCCGACGGCGCACCGGTGCTGCCCGCCTGGTTCCTGGTCGAGGTCAGCCGCGACCTGCCGCGCCTGGTCGCGGCCCGCGCCTGAGATGGCCGAGCAGAGCTCACCCGCGGCGGAAAACCCATGCAGAAACCACCCATGAGTCAGCAGGATCCCAACGCCCTGGCCTTCGCCGCCGCATGGCAGGAGCTCTCGGCACACCCGATGTTCCGCCCCCTGACGGCGAACGCGTGGCCCCGGCCCAGCGCCCGCGTGACGCTGGTGGACAGTTCGGATCTGGGTTTCGCCGAGGTCGCGACGGACGGCTCGATCCGGGCCAACCGCGGCAAGCGCCTCGACCCGGCACAGTGGACCTGGGTGCTGGCGCACTGCCTGCTGCACCTGGGCTTCGGCCACCTGGACCCGCGGCACGGCCACGACCCGGCGTTCCGCGACGCCGCCTGCATCGCGGTGACCCGGTTCCAGCGGGCGGTGAAGCTGGGCACCGAGCCGGAGCTGTTCCCGGTCGTGCTGCCCAAGGCCGACGAGGCGGCGCTGGTCCGCCAGTGGCGGCTGGACGGCGTACCGGTGGAGTTCGCCGGCTGCGGCGCGGGCGCCCCGGATCTGGTGGTGCGCGCGGACGAGGCCGCGCCCGGTCACGAGCCGGCCTGGCCGGACCGTTTCGCCCTGGGCCTGTCGGCCGCCGCGACCGCCGCGGTCGACGTGGCCGGTGGTGCCCGTACGTCGCTGACCGATCCGGGTGCCCCGCGCAAGCCGTGGGACCGGGCGCTGAGCTGGTTCGTCGGCTCGTATCCGCTGCTGGGCGGGGTGGCGGCCGGGTTCACGCTGGTCGCCGACGCCGATCTGGCCCGGGGCTGGGACATCAGCGTCGCGGCGGTGTCGAGCGAGGCCGGCGAGATCTACGTCAACCCGCTGCGTGAGCTGAGCGAGGCGCAGTGGCGGTTCGTGCTGGCCCACGAGATGCTGCACGCCGCGCTGCGGCACGCGGACCGGGTGGGGCCGCGGGACCCGTACCTGTGGAACGTCGCCTGCGATTACGTGGTCAACGGCTGGCTCGTCGAGATGGGCGTCGGCGAGGTCCCCGACGGTCTGCTGCTCGATCCGGCGCTGGCCGGGGCGTCCGCCGAGGAGGTGTACGACCGGATCGCCGTCGACCTGCGCCGCCTGCGCAAGCTCGCGACGCTGCGGGGCCGGGGGCGCGGCGACATGCTGGGCGAGCCGCTGCCGTGGCGCGGCCCGCGTTCCGGGGGTGTGGACCTGGACGACTTCTACCGGCGGGCGCTGCTCACCGGCTACCGGTACCACCTGCGGGACGGGCGCGGTCTACTGCCCACCGGGCTGGCCGAGGAGATCCGGGTGCTGGAGCAGCCGCCGCCGCCCTGGGACGTGCAGCTGGCCCGGTGGTTCGACGAGCACGTGCCGGCGCCCGAGCGGCAGCGGACGTACTCGCGGCCGTCCCGGCGGCAGGCCGCCACGCCGGGGATCCCGCGGCCGGGCCGGCACCTGCCGGAGGAGGTCAGGCAGCAGCACACCTTCGGGGTGCTGCTGGACACCTCCGGGTCGATGAGCCACGAGCTGATGGGCAAGGCGCTGGGCGCGATCGCGTCGTACGCGACCGCCCGCGACGTGCCCGCGGCCCGGGTCGTCTTCTGCGACGCGGCCGCCTACGACGCCGGCTACCTGGCGGTGCACGACATCGCCGGCCGGGTACGGGTCCGCGGGCGCGGCGGCACCGTCCTGCAGCCGGGTGTCGACCTGCTGGAACGGGCACCGGACTTCCCGCCGGCCGGCCCGCTGCTGGTGATCACCGACGGGTACTGCGACGTGCTGCGGATCCGCCGGCCGCACGCGTACCTGATGCCGCGCCACGCGAAGCTCCCGTTCCCGCCCCGGGGTCCGGTCTTCAGCCTGCGCTGAGGTGGGCCGGCAGCTCGCGCAGCGAGGTGATCCGCCGCGGCTCGCCGGCCGGGCCCCGGTCGTGGCGGTCCAGGTGGACGGCCGACAGCCCGGCCGCACGGGCCCCGAGCACGTCCAGCGCGTGGTTGTCGCCGACGCTGAGCACCTCGCCCGGGTCGAAACCCCAGCGGTCACAGGTGCGGCGGAACGCCTCCGCGTGCGGCTTGGCCACGCCGAGGTCGTCGACGGTGAAGACCGGCCCGACCCGGTCACCCAGCCCGGTCCGGCCCAGCTTCCTGAGCTGCTGGCCGCGGGAGCCGTTGGTCAGCACGGCGGTGGCCAGACCGGCCGTGGCGAGCGCGGTGAGGGCGTCGGCCACGTCGTCGTAGGCACACCAGGCGCTCTCGTAGTGGGTCAGGTAGCCGGCGAAGATCTCGTCCAGCTCGGCGTCGCTGCCGCGCGTACCCAGGAAGTCGCGGACCCGGCGGCGGCGCTGCTCGGCGAAGCTGATCCGGCCGTCGCGCCAGGCCGCGAGGTGCGGCTCCTGCACGGCGGACCAGCGGGCCACCGCCTCGTCCGTCGCCACCAGGCCGATGGTCGGCAGCCAGCCCCGCAGGCCGGCGGCGGCCGCACCTTCGTGGTCGACGAGCGTGCCGTCGAGGTCGAGCAGGACGCCACGCGGATTCACGTCGAGGATCCTAGACTTCCCGGGTGGACATCACGCCGATCGCCCTGGGCACCTGGCCGACACCGCTCGAGCCGGCACCCCGGCTCAGCACCGCGCTCGGGCTGGACGAGCTCTGGTTCAAACGCGACGACCTCACCGGTCTGGGCGGTGGTGGCAACAAGGTCCGCAAGCTGCAGTACACCTGCGCCCAGGCTCTGCACGAGGGCGCCACGACGCTGGTCACCACCGGTGCGCCGCAGTCCAACCACGCCCGGCTGACGGCCGCGGCCGCCGCCCGGCTGGGGCTGGAGTGCGTGCTGGTGCTGCGCGGGGACGAGCCGCCGGCCGTCCGCGGCAACCTGATCCTCGACCGGCTGGCCGGCGCGCGCATCGTGTGGGCCGGTGACGCCCCGCTCGACGAGGTGGCGGCCGCACAGCCGGGCTTCGTCATCCCGTTCGGCGGCACGTCCGCGTTCTCCGCGCTGGGCTATGTGGACTGTGCCCGCGAGCTGACCGCCCAGCTGCCGGATCTGAGCACCGTGGTGGTCGCGGTGGGCTCGGGCGGCACGATGGCCGGGCTGGTGGCAGCCCTGGGCCCGGCCCGGGTCTTCGGGGTGGACACCGGGGCGCTGCCGGACGCGCGGGGGACCGTCGCCGCTCTGCTGGACGCGATGGGCGTGCCGGTCAAGCCCGGCGAGCTGCAGATCGACGGCTCCCATGTGGGCGCCGGATACGCGGAGCTGACCCGCCCGGTCCAGGAGGCGCTGAGCCTGGCCGCGCGGACGGAGGGTCTGTTCCTCGACCCGACCTACACCGGGCGGGCGCTGGCCGGGCTGCGGGCGAGCCCGCCGGACGGCAAGGTCGTCTTCCTGCACAGCGGCGGCCTGCCCGGGCTCTTCGGCCATCCGGCCCTCTGAGGGCCCGTCCGGAAACCGGTTCAGGTGCGGTGATGGCGCGCGCGTCGACCGGCTGTGGTTTTCCGCAGATGGAGTGTGCGGATTACCGCATTCCGCCGCCACATCGATCTTCATAGCGTGGAGCGCATGCTGCAGACGATGATGAACGTGCTGGTAGCGATGGCTGTCGCGGCGGGTGATCACAGCGTGGACCTCCGCCCTGACCTGGAGAACATCGTGAGCGGCGGCGGGGCGACCGCCGCCCTGGTCCGGATCTCCGACGGCGGCCGCACCTCGTCGGCCGTCGCGGGAGTGCGCGACATCGAACGCGGGGGCCGTCCGTCTCCCGACGGGCACTTCCGGATCGGAAGCGTCACCAAGACCTTCGTCGCCACCGTGGTGCTCCAGCTCGTGGACGAGAACAAGGTACGGCTGGACGACCCCATCGACCGGCACCTGCCCGGCCTGGTGCCGGGCGGCGAGCGGATCACGGTCCGCGCACTGCTCAACCACACCAGCCACCTGTACGACTACATGAGCGAGCCCGGATACTCGACCAACCGCTGGCGCGGCGACGCGCGGTTCCGCTCCTACCAGCCGCGCGAGTTGCTCGAAGTGGCCTTTGCCGAGAAGCTCCCCGAGGACGGGAAATGGCACTACTCCAACACCAACTACGTGGTGCTGGGGCTGCTCGTGGAAAGGCTGACCGGCAACCCTTACGGCGAGGAGGTCACCCGCCGCCTCCTGCGCCCGCTCAGGCTGCGCCACACGGTAGTGCCAGGTGACCGGTCCGGGATGCCGTCACCCCATGCCAGGGGGTACGAGCCGCTGCCCGCCCTGGTGGACGCGACCCGCATGAACCCCTCGCTGGACTGGGCCGCAGGAGAGATGATCTCGACGGCAGCCGACCTGGAGCACTTCCTGTCGGCACTACTCCGCGGTGAGCTGGTCAGCAGGGCCTCGTTGCAGGCGATGCGCACGACCGTCGAGACCGGAGCCGGGTTCGACTACGGGCTCGGGCTCCAGGCCTACCGGCTGCCGTGCGGCACCGTATGGGGGCACAGCGGCGAATTGATCGGCTACCTCACGTTCGCGTTCCGCTCGGACGCCGGCAAGTCTTTGACCCTGTCGATCAACCCTTCCCTCCGCAACCCGTCCACCGAGGAGATCATGGGGATCGCGGTCAAGGTGTTCTGCGGGACCGCGGGTCGGCAGAACCAATGATGGTCCGCGAGGAGAGACACATGACTACTTGGCAACGAGGCAGCTCCGAAGCGGTCCGGTCCTTGATCACCGGAATCCGGGACACTCGTTGGTCCTGGCAGGAGACCGACGTGGAGGAGTTGTGCCGGCGGATGGGCTGGGTGTTGCTCGAGGCCATCGACGGCAAGGGCGCCTTCGCCGACGCCGGCTTGGGTGTGCCCGGAGACGAGATCCGGATGCTGGCCGGTGACGGCCACATCAACGACATCAGCATCCAGATCACCCAGCTTGTCAGCGACAGCGGGGCCGACCGGGACCGCTTCATCCGCGACACGTTCGCCGACGCCGTCGACGCAGGGTTAGCGGTCCTGGGTGAACCGACAGATCGGCAGCACACGGAACCACCGACGGTGCGCTGGCGCCTGGAGGATTCCACCGTCCTGATCAGAAATCTCGAGTCCGCCGTAACGGTGACGTGGGCTAGCAACAGATTCCAGGACGACTGGGACCGGATCGCGGAGGCCCTGGAATGAGTGCGTCCTCGTGGGAGGAGCTGACCGGACGTCTACCGCGTCGCCGACCCGTCCGACATCCGCGTCGGTGGTGTCCGACGGGAAGGCGGGGCCGCGTCGACCAGGTAGAACGTCCAGTCCGACGACAGCCTCGGTTTTCCCGACGGGCACTGAGACCCGCTCAGGCCGGCCGGGCGCGCAGGCGGCGCAGCATACGGGCGTCCACGAAGCCGACCGCGTGGGCGGCTGCGTCGACGGTCGCGCCGTGCCCGATCAGATACTCGGCGCGCTCGACCCGCAGCAGCTGCTGGTAGCGCAGCGGCGTCCGGCCGGTCGCGGCCTCGAAGCGGCGGGTCAGCGTGCGCTCGCTGACCCCGGCCGAGCGGGCCAGCTCGGCCAGCGGCAGCGGCTCGGCGAAGCTCGCGTCGATCCGGTCCTGCACCCGGTGCACCGCGTCGCTGAGATGCGCGCGGTGCCGCAGCATCGCGCTCGCCTGCTGCTGGTCACCGTTGCGTCGAGCGTAGACCACCATCTGCCGGGCGATCTGCGCGGCGACCGCCGGGCCGTGCCGCACTGCTACCAAGTGCAACGCCAGGTCGATACCGCTGGCGATGCCGGCCGAGGTCACCACCCGGTCGTCGCAGACGTAGAGCACGTCGCGGACCACGGTCGCGGCCGGATAGCGCCGGGCCAGCTCGTCCTGCACGTCGTGGTGGGTCGTGCAGCGCCGGCCGTCCAGCAGGCCGGCCCGGCCCAGCGCATCGGCACCGGCACAGACGCTGGCCACCGTGCCGCCCGCCGCGTGGTGGGCGACGAGCCGGCCCAGCGTCTCCGGGCTGAGCTGCCCGGTGCCGGCTAGCTTCGCCGCGCGCCAGCCGGGCACCACGATCAGGTCGCCCGGGGTGAGCTCGGGCCAGGTCAGCTCGGCGCGCAGGGTGACACCCTGATGGGTCGGCACGTCGGGCTGCTCGGCGACGTGGACCAGCCGGTACGGGTGCCCGTGGTCCGCCGCTGTCGAGAAGACCTGGGCGGCCCCGGCGAGGTCCAGCAGGTGCAGCCGCGGCACGAGGACGAAGACCACCTGGCTCACGATCCGGTCAAACTCCCGGTCAGCTCGGCGACGGTACGGACGGTGGCGAAACGGCCGGCGAGCGCGTACTCCGTGCGGGTCACCACGTCCTCGGCGGCCAGCGTACGCGGGTCGGCCAGCAGTTCGGCGACGGTCTGGCCGGCCGGGGCTTCCCGGTGCGGGATCGGGAACGTCGCCGTGGCGTCCGTGACGAACGTGACGGCGTACCCCAGATCGGAGCCGACCCGCGCCGTGGTCTCGACGCACTGCTCGGTCCTGATCCCGCAGACCGTCAGGTCGCGGATCCCGCGCTCGGTGAGGACCTGTTGGAGATTGGTCGTGGTGAACGCGTTGTGCGAGGTCTTCGTGATGATCGGCTCCCCGGCCGCCGGCTCGAGCCCGGCCATCACCCGGACGTGCCCGCGCACCGGATCGAACTCGCCGCCGCTGCCCGGCTCGGCGTGCAGTACCCAGACGACGAGGTCGCCGGCGGCCCGGGCGGCGTCGACGAGGACACCGACCCGTTCCACGACAGCGGGGTTGGAGACGGCCTGCCAGAGCGGCCGGACCCGGAAGGACTCCTGGACGTCGATGACGACGAGCGCGTTGGTCATGCTGTCCATCCTGGTGGCCGGCGCGACGCCGGGCCAAGGCATCGACCGGACCCGGACCGGAACGATCCGGTCACGCGGGCCGGGCCGGCACCGGCGTGCTCCGGTAAGGTCGGAGGGCATGACAGGGCCTCTGACGGGCAGGACGGCAGTGGTGACGGGCGGTTCCCGGGGCATCGGCCGGGCGATCGTCGAACGGCTGGCGCGCGACGGCGCCACGGTTGTCTTCGGCTACCGCAGCCGCGACGACGAGGCCAAGGCGGTCGAGGACGCGGTTTCCGCGGCGCGCGGCTTCCGGGCCGACCTGGCCGAGCCCGGGGCGGTCCTCGAGCTGCTCGAATGCGCCGACCAGCTGGACATCCTGGTCGCCAACGCGGCGGCGAGCTTCGTCCCGGCGCCGATCGCCGACGTGACCGACGAGGAGTACGACCGGATCTTCGCGGTGAACGCCAAGGCGACCTTCCAGGCGATCCGGTACGCCGCCCGGCACATGCGCGACCACGGCCGCATCATCACGATCTCGACCCTGAACACGACGTCCCCCGCCCCGGGCGGCAGCCTCTACGTGGGCAGCAAGGGTGCGGTGGAGCAGTTCAGCGCGGTGGCGTCCCGGGAGCTGGGTGCCCGCGGCATCACGGTGAACACAGTCTCCCCGGGCGCCACGGACACCGAGCTGCTGCGGTCGACCAACAGCGCCGAGGCGCTCGAGATGGCGGCGGGGATGACCCCGCTGGGCCGGCTGGGTCAGCCGGCGGACATCGCCGACGTGGTGGCGTTCCTCGCGGGCCCGGACGGCCGCTGGATCACCGGCCAGAACATCCACGCCGGCGGTGGCCTGGCCTGAGCTGTCACCCGGCGAGCTGGGCGAGCAGTTCCGGCGAGGCTTGCCGGATGGTGTCGAGCCCGTCCGCCGTCTGCGCCAGCAGCCGGCGGCACCCGTCCCGCTCCACATAGATCTGTCCGGACCCCAGATGCAGCACGACGAACTCGCTCGCCGGGTCCGAGCATGCCGGTGCGGGCGCGGCGGCCTCGACCTCTTTCCGGGCGGCGGTCCACTGCTCGTCGCTGAGTTCGCGACCGGAGGCGAACTCACCGGCCGGCTTGCCGCTGCGCTGCTGATCGGCCGGGACGCGGTAGGCGCAGAGCCGCACCCGCACCGGGCCGTCGAAGCCTTCGGGGACGACGGCCGGCTCGCCGCTGGTGCCCCACTGCGCCGTCACCCAGACCATGTCCGCCCACTGCCGGGTACATCCGGCCGCGGCCGCCTGCGACGACCCGGTCTCCGGGGCCGGCCCGGGCGAGACCGGGGTGAGCCGCAGCCCGCCCAGGGCCTCGCGAACCTCGGACCGGACCTTGCCGCACCCGTCGTGCGGGAGGCCGGGACGCACCCAGCGGCCCTGCTCGTCGAGCAGGGCGAAGAACGGGGGAAGGTACAACTCGAGGCTGCAGGCGTCGCCGGACATCGGCTCGTCCGGCAGCCGCAGCGCGGCCACCAGCGCCGTCACGTCGTCAGCCCGGCTCTCCGTGGCGGCGACCTTCGCCCCGCCGCTGGGCGGGCGCAGCGTCGGCAAAGTGCACACCACCACCGCCACCGGCTGAAAACTGTCGTCGAGCGAGGGCAGACCCGCGAGGTCGCCACCGCCCGAGGCGGGCCCGGAGGACTCCGCGCCCGCGTCCGCGCAGGAACTCCAGGCCGGTTCGATCCGCAGTTTCCCGGACGGCTCCGCGCCACCTCCGGTCTGACCCGCACAAGCCGCGACGGCGCCGAGAAGCACCGCCGCGACCACAGAACCCACACCATGCCGACTCATCGCGCACCTCCGTGACGCGTCTCTGCCCTCCCCCTCCGACGGCGCCGGACCTACGGTGGTTCCGGCTACCGACACTTTCCGGGCACTGGGCAGTTGATCACGGTATGCGAAAGTTGTCGGTCTTCCTGACACTGGTCTGCGCTGTCGCCGGCGGCGCTGTCCCGACGGCGGCACCGGCGGCCGCCGTCGGTGCCCGCGCCCAAGCGGCTCCCTCGTTCAACGGCACGGTGTGGGCGATCGCGTTCCGCGGCGACGTCGTCTACGTCGGAGGGTCGTTCACCACAGTGACCTACCGGGGACGCAGCTTCGAGCGGCGGCGGATGGCGGCGCTCGATGCCCGTACCGGTGCGGTCCTGCGTTGGCAGCCGGCGGCGAACGGCACCGTCCGCGCCCTCGCGGTCGCCGGCTCGGCGGTCTACGCCGCCGGTGACTTCGACACCGTCTCCGGGCAGCGCCGGGACGCGGTCGCCCGGATCGACGCGTCGTCCGGCCGGCCCACCCGCTTCGCCCACCGCGTGACCGGCCAGGTGGCGACCCTCGCCATCGGCAACGGGCGGGTGTACGTCGGCGGCAGCTTCTCCAGCATCGACGGGGTCGCCCGGCGCAACGTCGCCGCCTTCTCGCACACCAGCGGCGCCCTCGACCGGTCGTGGCGGGCGAGCACCGGCGGCCGGGTCCGGTCGCTGGCGGTCACCCGCAGCCGGATCTACCTCGGCGGCGAGTTCCACCAGGTCAACGGCTCCCGCTCGGCGCGCCGGCTGGCCGCCGTCAGCCCGTCCACCGGCGCGCTGGTGCGCGGCTTCCGCCCGTTCGCGCCCGCGACCGTGATGGACGTGGCGGCCGACGCCCGCGGGGTCTACACGGCGACCGGCGGGGCGGGCGGCCGGGCCGTCGGATACTCGGGCTCAGGGGCGGTCCGCTGGACCCACCTCTTCGACGGCGACGTGCACACGATCGCGGTCATGGGCGGCGTCGCCTACGTCGGCGGGCACTTCGACCGGGCCTGCCGGCGGACCAGCACGGTGCGCCAGCTGGGCTGCCTCGGCGGCTACACGGCGCGGGTGAAACTGGCCGCGCTGGACGGCCGGGGGCGGCTGACCCGGTGGAACCCGCGGGCCAACGGCACGATCGGCACCCACGTGCTGGCCACCCACCCGCCGCGGCAGCGCATCGCCGCGGGTGGCGCCTTCACCCGGATCGGGGGTGCGGGGCGGGAACGCTTCGCCCTCTTCGGCTGACCGTCGCGGGCGCGGACCGGCTACCGCGCCACGTCGTCGGTGGCCGAGAGCAGCGCAGCGAGGTCCGCCCGGAACGGCAGGCCCTCGCAGTCGCCCGGGACGGTGACCGCGAACGCGCCCACCGCCACCGCCGTGGCCAACCGCTGCGCAGGCGCGGCCCCGGCGAGCCGGTCCGCCAGATATCCCGCCACGAACGCGTCCCCCGCCCCGACCGGGTCCACCACCGTCACGTCGAGCGCCTCGAGCGCGAACCGCTCCCCCGCGATCAGCCCGGTGCACCCGCGGGGACCGTCCTTGACGATCACCTCGCCGGGGCCGAGCGCGGCCAGCCCGTCGGCCACCGCCTCGTCCGCACCGAGCACCAGCGCCGCCTCGTCCGGTCCGCCGAAGACCACGTCCGCGCGGGACACCAGGTCGCGCAGGACCGGCGCGGCGTCGTACCGGGACCAGAGCTTGCCGCGGTAATTGATGTCGACCGACACCGTGACCCCGGCGGCGCGGGCCGTCTCGACCGACTGGAAGGTCGCGGCCCGGGCGGTGTCGCTCAGCGCCGGGGTGATGCCGGTGACGTGCAGGATCGCCGCCGACCGCAGGAGGTCGACGGGCACGTCGGCCGGGCCGAGCCGGGAGCCGGCGCTGCCCGCACGGTGGTAGTCGACGGTCGTCAGGGCGCCCGTGCGGCGGTGCCTGACCATCAGGCCGGTGTAGGCCTGATCGCGGATGGCCACGGTGTGCACGCCTTCGGCCCGCAGCCGGCGCTCGATCAGGTCGCCGGTCGCGTCCGGGCCGATCCGGCCCACCCAGGTGGCCCGGCCGCCGAGGCGGGAGACCCCGATCGCCACGTTGCTCTCCGCGCCGCCGATGCCGAAGCGGAAGCCGTGCGCGTGCTCCAGCAGGCCGACGCCCTCGGCGGCGACCAGGCCCATGGTCTCGCCCAGCGTGACCAGTCCGGCGCTCATGAGCGGGCGAACGCGACCGCGTCGACGGCCCGCCGGGCGCGCACCGCGAGCTGGGCCAGGCTGCCGCCGCTCGCCGCGTCGCCGATGAGCGGGCCACCGAGACCGACCGCCGCGGCGCCGGCGGTGAGCCAGGTGGCGATGTCGGCGATCTCGATGCCGCCGGTGGGCATGATCCGGACGCCGGGCAGCGGGCCGCGCAGGTCCTTGAGGAAGCGGGGGCCGACCGTGCCGGCCGGGAAGAGCTTGACCAGCGGCGCCCCGCCCCGGGCGGCGTTGAAGATCTCGGTCGGGGTGAACGCCCCCGGATAGACCGGCACCTCGAAGCCGTCGAGCGCGGGCACCCACACCGGGGACACCAGGAAGGCGGCGCCCGCGTCCACGGCCGCCTTGGCGTCGTCGAGGGTGAGCACGGTGCCGGCGCCCACCGCGACCGTGGCCGGCAGCCGGCGGCGCAGCCCGGCGATCGCCTCCAGCGCGCCGCGGGAGGTCAAGGTCACTTCGAGGGCGGTGATGCCGGCCTCGACCAGCACGTCACTGACCGCGGCGAAGGCATCAGCGGTGGGCGCGCGCAGCACGGCCACCACGCCGCTGCGGACCACTGCCTCGGTAACCGATTCGTCTGACATGGAGGCCTCCCCAGGATCCCGCCGATGCCTCCATACTCCCCGGCCGGGTGAAGATCAACCAGTGACGCGGGACTCCGCCGGCGCCGCGTCCCGCCGGATGTACGACCGCAGTCCCCGCGACGGCGGCTCCACCGGCGGCGGAGGCGGAGTGGCCTCGATGCCGAGCTCCTCGCGGACGGCCGCCTCGAACTGCTGCATGACCAGGGGCACGTGTCCGAGCATCTCCCGTACCGACTTCTCCGGGTCGACGCCGCGGGGCGGGGTGGGCTGCTCTGTGTACAGCTTCTCGATCAGCAGGTGCACCGCCAGCGCGGCGCTGCGGACCTGCCCCGACGCCAGCAACCGGACCTGCATGAGGGCGGGCCCGACAGCGTCGACGTAGGTGAACGGCCCGGGTGGGGGCTGACCGCTGTCCAGCGCGGCCCGTAACCGGTAGGTCGCCCGTTCGAACTCCGTCATCAGGGCTATGTAGGCCTCCTTGCGCTCGGCGTACCACCGTTTGGTGCGCTTGGCGCGGCTGCGGGCGTACTCGTCGCGGGCCGCCACGAGCAGGGTCACACCGGCCCCGGCCAGCGCGAACACGACGGCGACCAGGGGTAACGCCCACCAGGGGATCTCAGACACCCGCCAACGGTAGCGATGCCGGTCCGCCGGGTCCCGCCCGAGGCCCGGATCGTGACCTGGCGTCCGCCGGATCCGGCCGATGGGCCAGGTCGGCGTCGATCGCGGCCAGCGCCGCCTCGACCACCTGGCCGCTGGTCAGCACCGCGGCCCGGCGCCGGGCGGCCACGATCCCGGCCGGCCCCAGCCGCTCGGCGACGGCGGCCCGAGCCCGGCGCAGACGCGCGGCCTCGGCCGGATAGACCCGCGCCGGCGGCAGTGCCGCATCGACGAGCGCCGCGGTGTCGTCGGCACCGATCCGGGCGAGCAGCACGACCAGGTTGCGCAGCGCGGCCACCTGCAGAGTGTCGTTGCCCGCCTCGCGCCACAAAGTGAGCACCTCGCGGAAGCTCCGCAACGCGTCCGCCGGATCGGCGTGCCGCGACCGGATGGCGACGGCGGCGGCCATGGACGCGCCGACGAACAGCCGGCTGTCGACGCTGCGGGCCAGCGCGGCGGCCTCGTCGAGCAGGGCGACGGCCCGGGGCGGGTCGAGATCACCGAGCGCCTCGCCGAGCGCGTACCGGGCGATCGCGCGGGCGGTCGGATTGCCGGTCAGGTCGGCCACGTCCACCGCGGCCGCACCGAGCGCGACGGCCTGCTCCGGCTGGTCGGTCCAGGCGAGCACCAGCGCCTCGCAGGCCAGGCCGGAAGCACGCACTGCACCGTCGGCAGCCAGCGCGGTCATGGCCCGGTAGTGGGTCAGGGCGGCTTCGCCGTCGCAGGAGACCAGCGCGATGTCCCCGAGAACCTCCTGGGCGGCGGGGTGCGGCGGGGCCGCGGCGAGCAGCTCACGGGCGGCGGTCAGGTCTCCGCGCCCCCACGCGTGGGTCGCGGCAGCCGCCAGAGCGCCCGCCGAGCCCGTCGATGTGGCGGCGTAACCCCAGGCCAGCACCTCGTAGCGCTGGCCGTGGTAGCCGTACCGGTAGACGGCGGCGGCCAGCCGGGCGATCAGCGCGGGATCGTCGCGGGCGGTCTCGACCGCCTGCCGCAGGTCGGGCAGCAGGGCGTCGAGGTCACGCGCGGCCTCGGCCTCCCGCGGTCCGCGCAGCGCGAGATCGAGGACCTCCGTCGCCGCGACGACGGCCTCGGCGTGCCGCCGGTGCAGCTCGGCGGCGCCGGCCGCCGGATGCTGCCGGACGTAGGCCCGCACGGTCTCCAGCAGCCGGAAGCTCCCGGGCCCGGCCCGGCTCACCAGCGAGCGGTCGACCAGCGCGGCGAGCGCCCGGGCCACGTGCGAGCGCGGCAGCGTGGCGTCGGCGACGACGGCCTCGGCCAGGGCCACGGTGAACCGGCCCGCGAACACGCCGAGCCGCACCAGCATCCGCTGCTCGTCGTCGCCGAGCAGCCCGAACGACCAGTCGACCACCGAGCGCAGGGTGCGTTGCCGGGGCTCGCCGGTGCGCCGGCCCCGGACCAGCAGGTCGAGCCGGTCGTCGAGCCGGTCCCGCAGGTTGGCCACGCCGAGCGCCGGGGCCTGGGTGGCGGCCAGTTCGATGGCCAGCGGCAGCGCGTCGAGGGCCTCGACGACCGCGCCGACCGCTGCGGCCTGAGCGGGATCACCCAGGTCGACCGTGCCGTCGGCGCGGTCGGCGAACATCGCCGCGGCGGCGTCCGCGGAGAGCGGGGGGAGGACGAGAACGCGTTCGCCGTCGATCCGCAGCCGCTCCTGGCTGGTGACGATGATCCGGGCGCCGGGCGCGGCGGCGAGGACGGCCTCGACGACCTCGGCGGCGGGCGCGAGGACGTGCTCGCAGTTGTCCAGCACGAGCACGCTGCCGCTCCGGGATCGGCAGGCGGCGGCGATGGTTGCGACGACGTCGTCGTCGGGGGCCGGGCGGGCGCCCGTACCGGCGGCGACAGCCTGCAGGAAATCGTCCCGGCCGCGGACCGCCGCGGCATCGACCCAGGCGACGGCCAGCTCGCGGACCGCCTCCGCGACCAACCGGGTCTTGCCGACCCCGCCGGGGCCGGCGACAGTGACCAACCCGTCGCCGGCGAGCAACGCGGCCCGCTCCCCCTCGCGGCCGAGGAAGGACGAGACATACCGGGGTACGCCCACAGCCAGGTCCCGCCGCGACAAGGCGACCTCCGGACCGTCCCCGGGCCGTTGCGCCACCGCCGGGCTTGAGCCCGGGTCGGCCGCGGGTGCGGCGGGCCGGTGATCTCCGCGGGTCAGCTGGGCCTGCAGTTCGCGGACCGCGGGTGACGGGTCGAGTCCCAGGGCCTCCACCACGGCCTCGGCGTGGCCGCGCAGCACCGCTGTCGCCTCGGCCACCGGCAGCATCCGGGCCAGCACCAGCGCACCCCGTTCCCAGCACGGGTCGGCGGCGACCTCGGCCGCCAGCCGGCCGCTCCCGCCGCCCAGCTCGGCCCGGTCGGCCAGCGCCGTGCGGTGGGCCGCACCGAGCCGCGCCGCCCAGCCCGCCAGCGGCCCGGCCGGAAACTCGGGCAGCGCCGGCCCACGCCACAGAGCCAGCGCGCGGTCGAGCAGCTCGGCCCGCCCGGCCGGGTCGGTGCTGGATCGTGCCTCGCTCAGCAGTCGTTCGAAGCACAGGGCGTCCACCTGCTCCGGTGCCAGGACCAGGCGGTAGCCGGCCGGCTCGTGCCGGACGACGCCGTCCGGCAGCGCCGCGCGCAGCCGGGTCACGTGCGACTGCAGGCTGTTGCGGGCAGAGGGCGGCGGATCGTCCGGCCAGACGGTGTCGATCAGCCGGCCGATCGCGACGGGCCGCCCGGCGTGCAGGGCCAGGACGGCGAGCACAGTGCGTTGCCGTGCGCCGGCCACGACGCACGGTCCGTGCGGGCCGTCCACCTCGAACGGCCCGAGCACCCGCACCTGCATGCGATGACCCTAGGGCGGCCGGACCGCCCGGTGCCGTCGGATTTCCGGCAGCCGGGCCGCCGGTCAGCCCCGCAACCGGTAGAAACGCCAGAAATCGTGGGCGATGTCGAGCACCTCCGGCTGGGCGAAGCCGGCCTCCCGGGCCCAGCCGAGCAGCGTCGGCGCGCGCAGCACCGTCCCGTTGGCCACCGCCGGACCCTCGGCGCGGGTGGCGGGCAGGCAGTGCAGGACGCTGAAGGCGTACTGCAGGCGCTCGATCTCGCCGGCCGGCGCGGTGAACTCGTCGGCGACGCGTTCGTCGCCGATGAGGACGCTGCCCCCGTCGGCGAGGGCCGCGCGGGCGGCGGCCAGCACGCCGACCGGGTCGGCCATGTCGTGCAGCGCCTCGAAGATGGTCACCAGGTCCACGCCGGGGCCGGCCGGCACCGCCGCGTCACCCACCGTGAAACTCACCCGGTCGGCGACGCCCGCAGCCGCGGCGGTCCGGCGTGCCTCCGCGACGGAGGTCTCGTCCAGGTCCACCCCGCGTACGGTGATCGCCGGGTAGGCCAGGGCCAGCGCCACCGACGAATGTCCCAGCCCGCAGCCCAGGTCCAGCACCCGGGCGCCCGGCGTGGCCCGCAGCCGCCGGTCGATCTCCGGCACCGCCGGCAGCCATTCGCCGGTGAGCTGATGGGTGAACATGGGCCGGTTGAACGCGGCGATGCCGTGCCGAATGTGCCGGCCGTAGTCGGCGTAGCAGACGCCGGCCCCGGTCCGGAACGCCTCCGTGACGGCCGGGACCGTGAGGCCGAGCCCGAGCGCGAACTGTCCCGCCGTGCCCAGGTACGCCGGCCCGGTCTCGTCCAGTAGCACGGCGGCGACCTCCTCGCTCAGGGTGAACCGCCGTTCGTCGGGGTCATCCCCGTCGGTGGGAAATGCGGTCAGCAGTCCGGCGGCGGCCTGCTGTTCGAGCCATTCGCGGGCGTACCGGGCGTCGATGCCGGTTGTCCTGGCCAGTTCGGGTGCGGTGAGCCGGGTTCCGCGCAGGGCCGGGTAGAGGCCGAGTTCGCGGCCCAGCTCGACGGTGAACAGTTCGGCGGCGGCGGTCAGCGCGCCCAGCAGGCGTTCGGCGGTCTTCTCTGCGGTCGTCATGGGACCACCGTGGACCCGTCCGCGTGCGGTTCGCGTGCAGTCCGCGTGTGGCTCTTGACCTCAACCCGGCTTGAGCTTGCAAGGTGGCCCGATGAGAGCAGCGGTGTTCGACCGGTACGGCCCGCCCGAGGTGTTGCGGGTGGCCGAGCTGCCCGATCCGGTGCCGGGTCCGGGCGAGGCGCGGGTCCGGGTACGCGCGGCCGGAGTGCAGCCCTTCGACGTCGGCGTGCGTGAGGGGTGGATGAGACCGGGGCCGGGGCACTTCCCGCATCAGGTCGGCCAGGAGTTCTCGGGGGTGGTCGACCTGCTCGGCGAGGGTGTCACCGGCCCCGTCCCGGGCACGGCGGTGCTGGGTTCCACGATGATGAACGGTCAGGCGACCCACGTCGTCGTACCGGCGGCGAACCTGGTCGTGAAGCCGCCGCAGCTGTCCTTCCCGGCCGCCGCGGCGCTGGTGGCGGCCGGGCAGACCGCCTCCGGGGCGCTGGCCCAGCTGGAGGTCACCGCGGGCGACGTGCTGCTGGTGCACGGCGCGGCGGGTTCGGTGGGCACGCTGGCGGTGCAGCTGGCCCGGCTGGCCGGCGCCACCGTGGTCGGGACGGCCGGCCCGGCCAACCACGACTATCTGCGGGAGCTGGGTGCCGTTCCGGTCGCGTACGGCGACGGCCTGGTCGAGGCGGTCCGTGCGGTCGCGCCCGGCCCAGTGACGGTGGCCCTGGACGCGGCCGGGCGCGGGGCCGTCGCCGCGTCGGTGGCCCTCGGCGTGCCCCGGGAGCGAATCGGCACGATCGCCGACGACAAGGACGCCGCCGAGTTCGGCACCCCGGTGGTGCGGGCGCCCCGTTCCCCCGTACGGCTGGCCGAGGTGATCGCGCTGGCTGCCCGTGGGGTGCTGACGATGCCGCTGCGGGCGTACCCGCTGGCCCAGGTCGCCGCGGCGCACGCGGCCGTGCAGGCCGGGCACGGCCGCGGCAAAGTGGTGCTCATCGTCGAGCCGGAACAGCCCTGAGCGGACCGGTCACGTCAGCGGCGCGCCGGCGGCGGCCTCCTCCTCCTGGGCCCGGCGCTCGTCGCCGCTCAGCGTGTGCAGCGGCTTCTCCTTGATGAACAGGACGGCGATCACGGCCAGGGCGGCGATCGGGGCGCCGATCAGGAACAGCCGGGCCGTGGCCTCGCCGTAGACGTCGCGGACGACGGCCAGGACCTCCGGTGGAAGGGTGGCCAGGTCGGGCACCTTGGCCGTGCCGCCCGTCTCGGCGGGGCCGAGACGCTCGGCCAGCATCGAGGTCACCCGCGACGCCAGCACCGCGCCCAGCGCGCTCACCCCGATCGCGCCGCCCATGCTGCGGAAGAACGTCAGCGCGGAGGTGGTCGCCCCCAGCTCCTGAGCCGGTACGTCGTTCTGCGCCGCGAGCACCAGGTTCTGCATCAGCATGCCGACGCCGACCCCGAGCACCACCATGGACAGCGCGAGCATCGGCACGCTGGTGTGCGCGTCGATCGTGCTCAGCAGCACCATGCCGGCGGTCATCACCACCGCCCCCGCGACCAGGTACGCCTTCCACCGGCCGTACCTGGTGATCAGCTGGCCGGCCACGGTGGACGACACCAGCAGCCCGAAGATGAGCGGCAGGCTCATCAGGCCGGCGACCGTCGGGGATTTGCCGAGTGAGATCTGGAAGTACTGCGACAGGAACACCGTCCCGCCGAACATGGCCAGGCCGACCAGCACGCTGGCGACGATCGCCAGAGACACCGTGCGGTTGCCGAAGATGCTCAGCGGGATGATCGGCTCCTTGGCCCGCGATTCGACGCGGACGGCGAGGGCGAGCAGCAGCAGTCCGGCCGCGACGAAGAGCGCGGTCGGCCATGAGCCCCAGGCGAAGTGGTTGCCGGCCAGGGTGGACCAGATCAGCAGGTCGCACACGCCCGCGGTGATCAGGGTCGCGCCGAGCCAGTCGATCGAGACCGGTCGGCGCGGCGTCGGGGGCAGGTGCAGCGTCTTCTGCAGCAGCCCGATCGCGGCCAGCGAGAACGGCACGCCGATCAGGAAGCACCAGCGCCAGCCCAGCCACGAGGTGTCCACCAGCAGCCCGCCGATCAGCGGCCCGGCGATGGTCGCGACGCCGAACACCGCGCCGAACAGCCCCGAGTAGCGGCCCAGCTCACGCGGCGGGATCATCGCGGCCATCACGATCATGGCGAGTGCGCCCATCCCGCCCGCGCCGACGCCCTGCACGACCCGGCTGACGATGAGGATGCCGACGTCGGGGGTGAGCCCGGCGATCAGTGAGCCCGCGACGAACAGGCCCAGGGAGAGCTGGATCAGCAGTTTCTTGCTGTAGAGGTCGGCCATCTTGCCCCACAGCGGCACGGTCGCCGTCATGGCCAGCAGTTCGGTGGTGACGATCCAGGTGTAGACGGACTGCGAGCCGCCCAGGTCGGCGATGATCCGCGGCAGGGCGTTGGACACGACCGTGGAGGCGAGGATGGACACGAACAGGCCGAGCATGAGGCCGGACAGCGCCTGGACGACCTCCCGGTGCGACATCCTGGCGGCGGGCGGGGTGGTGGCCGGCGTCATCGATCTCCCTCGGTGGTGGTGAGAACGGCGAGTTGCTGGGTGGCGCGGGTCATCGCGACGTAGCGGTCGACCGCGCCCTCGATCCCCCGGCCGAACGTCTCCGGGTCGATCAGGACGACCAGGTCGAACTCGAGTCCCTTGGACAGCTCGGGGGTCAGCGACCGGACCCGGGGTGTGGCCGGGACGGTGCTGCCGTCGGCGCTGATCACGCAGGCGATGCCCTCGGCGTGCGTGGCGAGCCAACTGTCCAGGATGGACCTCAGCTCGGCCGCGGATCCGTGGTGGACGGGAACGCCGCTGCTGCGGATGGAGGCCGGCACGTTGGCGTCGGGCAGCGCGGCCCGGATGACCGGCTCGGCCTCCGCCATGACCTCCTCCGGCGTCCGGTAGTTGATGGTCAGCGAGGACATGGTGATCCGGTCGAGCCCGATCCGGTCGAGCCGTTCCGGCCAGGACTCGGTGAAGCCGTGCCGGGCCTGGGCCCGGTCCCCGACGATGGTCAGGCTGCGGGACGGGCAGCGCTGCAGCAGCATCTGCCACTCCGCGTCGGTCAGTTCCTGGGCCTCGTCCACGACGATGTGCGCGAACGGGCCGGCCAGCCGGTCGGGCTCGGCGCCGGGCACCGCGGTCTCGTCGACCAGGGCGTCCTGCAGGTCGAGCTGGCGCAGGCTGGACAGCACCCCTTCCCCGTCGTCGTAGCTGTGGGCGTGGATCAGCTCGTCGACGACGGCGGACATACGCTCGCGTTCGACGGCGAGGGTGGCGTCGTGCCGGCGGCTGCGCCGGGACGCTTCCGGGTCGCCGAGCCGCCGCCGGGCCGCGTCCAGCAGCGGCAGGTCGGACACCGTCCAGGCCGGCCCCGCGTTCCGCCGCAGCTTGCGGAGCTCGTCCGGGCCGAGCCAGGGAGCGCACTTGCGCAGGTACGCGGGCACCGCCCACAGGTCCGCGACGAGGTCGGCCGCCTCGAGCACCGGCCACGCCCGGCTGAAGGTGGTGACCAGTTCCCGGTTCTGCCCCAGCGACCGGCGGACGAAGTTCTCCGGTTCGTCGCCGTCGTACTTCTCCACCAGGATCGTGAGCAGTTCCTCCCAGATCTCGTCCCGGGCCTCGTTGTGCGGCGTACCGGGTCCGGGCGCCTCGAACGCCTCGGCCCAGTCGGCCGCGCTCAGCCGGATGTCGGCCTCGCCGGTGGAGACCGTCATGGGGGCGGTCGGCGGTTCCTCGTAGAACCTGACGGCTGCCTCGATCGCGCCTACCAGCTCGGCCGAGGACTTGAGGCGGGCCACCTCCGGGTCGGCTTCGGGTCCGGCCGCGGCACCCTCGGCGACGAGGTCGCGCAGGGTGCAGATCTGCACCTCCTCCTCGCCCAGGCTGGGCAGGACGTCGCCGACGTAGGCCAGGTAGGGCTGGTGCGGGCCGATGAACAGCACGCCACCGCTGCGGTTACCGAGACGGGGATCGGAGTAGAGCAGGTACGCCGTGCGGTGCAGGGCGACGACGGTCTTTCCCGTACCGGGACCGCCGTCGACGACGAGAGCGCCGCCGGACCCGGCGCGGATGATGGCGTCCTGGTCGGCCTGGATGGTGCCGAGCACGTCGCGCATCCGGTCCGACCGGTTGCCGCCCAGGCTGGCGATGAACGCGGACTGGTCGTCGAGCGCGGCATGCCCCTCGAACCCGTCCGGGGTGAACACCTCGTCCCAGTAGTCGCTGATCCGGCCGCGGGTCCAGCGGTAGCGGCGGCGGCTGGCCAGACCCATCGGGTTGGCGTGGGTCGCCCCGAAGAACGGCTCGGCCGCCGGTGACCGCCAGTCCAGCAACAGCCGCCGGCCGGCGCTGTCGGTGAGGCCGAACCGCCCGACGTACACCGGCTCGGCGTCGTCGGCGCTGACCATGCGGCCGAGACACAGGTCCATCCCGAAACGGCGCAGGGCCCGCAGGCGGGCGGTCAGCCGCCGTACCTCCGTGTCGCGGTCCACCGCCTGCCGGCCCTTGCCCGCGGGCGCCCGGCGCTCGGTCTCCAGGCGGTCGGACAGGTCGGCGATGGACTCCCGCAAGCTCTCCGCGATGGCCGCGAAGTGCCGCTCGTCGGCGGCGATCAGTTTCGGGTCGGCCTTCGGTGCCAGCCGGCCGGGAAGATCGAAGGCGCTGGTCGCCAGGGGATTCATTCACACCTCGATTGCGCAGATTCCGGTCTCGGCGGACGATTCTGCGGCATGGACGGGGTCTTGCCACAAGCCCCGGGGTGCGATATACGTTAGAAGTGGCGGAGAGTGGGTTCTCCTCTCGCGCCCCCTTCCATCGAGCTCAGGCGACAGCCGGGCGGTGGATCCAGCTCTCCAGGTTCGCGGGCAGTTCCGCCTTGCCGTAGAGCCAGCCCTGGGCCAGATCGCAGCCCTGCTCACGCAGCCAGTCGCGCTGCAGCTCGGTCTCCACACCCTCGGCCACCACGCGCAGGTTCATCGCCCGGGTCATGGCCAGCACCGCGCGCACGATGGGCTCGTTGGCGCCGTCCTCACCGACCCGGCTGACGAACGAACGGTCGATCTTGACGATGCCGACCGGCAGCCGGTTCAGGTAGCTCAGCGAGGAGTAGCCGGTGCCGAAGTCGTCGATGCACAGGGTCACGCCGAGGCCGCGCAACTGGTTGAGGGTGATCAGCGCGGCGTCGATGTCCTCCATCACGCCCGACTCGGTGATCTCCAGCCACAGCTGCTCCGGCGCCAGCCCGCTGTCGGCCAGCACGTCGTGCACCACGCTGACCAGCGCACCGTCGCGCAGCTGGCGGACCGAGACGTTGACCGAGACGTGCAGCTGCCGGGCGCCGGGGCCACGCTCGGCGGTCCAGGCGGCGAGCTGGTCCGCGGATTCGCGCAGCAGCCAGGCTCCGCTCTGCACGATCAGGCCGGTCTCCTCGGCCACCGGGATGAAGTCGACCGGCGAGACCGCGCCGAGCGTCGGGTGCTGCCAGCGCATCAGCGCCTCGAAGCCGTCCAGCTCGCCGGTCGCCAGGTCCACGATCGGCTGGTAGTGCACGGAGAGCTCGCCACGCGGCAGGGCCCGGCGCAGCGCCTGCTCCAGGTTCATCCGGTCCCGGACCTCGTCGCGCAGGGACGTGTCGAACAGCGCGTACGCGTTGCGCCCGCTGCCCTTGGCCTTGTACATGGCGGTGTCGGCGTCGCGGATCAGTTCGAGCGCCTGTGCCCCGCCCAGCGACTTGGCCACCCCGATCGACGCGGAGATCACCACGTTGCCCACGGAGAGCTCGAACGGGCGGGTGAACTCGGCCAGCACCCGGTCGGCCAGCGACTCGGCCAGCGCGGAGTGCGACGGGCTGGCCGACGCGATCACGAACTCGTCCCCGCCGATCCGGCAGACCAGGTCGGCCCCGCGGATCTGCGCGCTCAACCGGCCGGCGACCGCGCACAGCAGTTCGTCGCCGACCTGGTGACCCCAGTGGTCGTTGACCATCTTGAAGCGGTCCAGGTCGATGAAGAGCAGGCTGATCTCCTGCTGCTCGGCGGCGGCCCGGTCGCCCCACTGCGCGATCGTCTCGGCCAGCAGCTCCCGGTTGGGCAGGTCGGTGAGGGCGTCATGGGTGGCCCGGCGGCGGGTGGCCCGTTCGGCGCGGGCCCGGGAGTTGTTGGACCGCACGACCCGGCCGAACACGGCCAGGATGAGCAGGACGCACAGGACCGACCGGACCACGCCGTTGAGGGTGGAGCCGGCGGGCACGATGGTGGTGATGATCGTCGGCACGACCACCAGCAGCGCGATCAGCCCGGTCCGGAGCTTGCTGAGGTCAGTGACGACCACGCGTTGCGGCTCGGTCAGCGTGCGCATGGACGGGTGCAGGCCGGCCGCCCCGACCAGCAGGAACGTCGCCATGAAGAGCACGTCGACGGCATGCTGCGGCACGTCGGCCAGGGCACCGTCGCGCAGCATGAACAGGAAGTCGCCGACGAACATGGTCGCGGACGCCGACAGCAGCAGCCACAGCGACGGCTGGCGGGCACCGCCGGAGATCGCCAGCTGCGCAGCCAGCACCACCAGCACGACGTCGATGATCGGGAAGAACGAGTTGGCGATGCGCAGCGGGGTCAGATCGGTCTGCGCCATCGACGGCACGATCAGGTACGTCCAGCACATGAACGCCGCGGCCAGCCCGACCAGCAGCGCGTCCACCCGGGCCGGGTCGTCGTCGGCGGCCCGGCGGCGGCGCAGCATGTCGGCGAAGCCGTAGCCCATCAGCAGGTAGCCGGGCAGCACGAAGGCGTCCGGGATGAGGGCCATCGAGGTCGGCGGGGAGGCGCCGGCGCCGGGCACGACCACCCGCAGCACGATGCCGGCGAAGAACATCCAGGCGGACCAGAGCAGCAGTCGCCACGGCTTGCGGTGCGCGGGGACGGCGATGCGGCGGACTGCGTACGTCGTCGCCCACAGCCCGCCGATGATCGCGGTCAGCATCAGCGGCAGCTGCCACGACGCCGGCCCGGCCGCGAACAGGGTGATGGCCAGGGCTGCCGCGGCGATGTACGACCAGGCCAGCACGGCGCTGCGCCGGGGCAGCACGGGATAGGCCTCGGTCGGCGCGTCCACGTCGCCGCCGGCTCGGACGGGCGCCAGCACGGAGGTCACGTCCTACCTTCGGCAGAACGGTGCGACGCATTAACGAACCCCGTGCCCGGCACCCGGAACAGGGTGACCGGTGTCACGGGAATCGGCAACCCCACACATGAGAGCCGCATACGTTTCATCCTGATCTGGCCTGGTCCGAAGCCTTTCGCGGGGGGAAACGCGTGGAGAACAAGACCCAGAGACGAGTCATGGCCGCCGTTGCCGGCACGGCGCTGGCGCTGAGCGCAGCGGTGACCGTACTGGCCGCCGGAGGTGGTGCGGCGGCTCGTCCGGAGGCGGTGAGCACGCCTGCCACCGGGCCCACTCTGCAGACGATCGACCTGACCTCGGTGACCGGATCATCGGTGACCGGACGCAGTGCAGCCGCCGGTGCCCGGGCCGTCGCGCCGCGTACCACCGGGCGGTTCAGCATGGTCGGGGTCACCTGGAGCGACCCGCGCCGCAAGCTCGGCGGCGTGGTCGAGATCCGTACCCGGCGGGCGGCCGACGGCGCCTGGACCGGCTGGCAGCAGCTCGAGTCCGACGGCGCGTCGCCGGCCGAGCCCGGCTCGGGCGACGCCCGGGCGGCCCGGGGCAGCACCGACCCGCTCTGGGTCGGCGAGTCGGACGGGGTGCAGGCGCGGATCGCCGATGCCGGCCGGGCCCGCCCGCTGCCGGCCGGCTTGCGGATGGACCTGATCAACCCCGGTGACCCCGGTACGCCGGCTCCGCGGCCCACCGCCCCGGCGGCCGATGCGCTGCCGGCGCCGGCCGGGCGGGCCCGCGCCGACGTCACCGTGCCGCCACGACCGGCGCCGGCGGTGTTCAGCCGGACCCGGTGGGGCGCCAACGAGAAGATCGTGCGGGGCGCCCCCGAATACTCCCCCGACGTGCAGGTGGTCTTCGTACACCACACGGCCGGGACCAACAACTACAGCTGCGCCCAGTCGCCGGCGATCATCCGGAGCATCCAGGCGTACCACGTGAAGAGCAACAACTGGGACGACATCGGCTACAACTTCCTGGTCGACAAGTGCGGAACCCTGTTCGAGGGCCGCGCGGGCGGCTTCTCGCGTCCGGTGCTGGGCGCACACACGCTCGGTTTCAACGCCCGCAGCAGCGCCATCGCGGTGCTGGGCAACTACTCCGGCGTCGGTGTCCCGGCGCCGGTGAAGCGGGTGATCGCGCAGGTCGCGGCGTACAAGCTCGGGGCGTACGGCAACCCGCCGAGCGGCCGGGTCGCGATGACCTCCAGCGGCAGCGACCGCTACGCCAGGGGCAGCACCGCGATGCTGAACCGGGTCTCCGGGCACCGCGACACCGGCAAGACCGAATGCCCCGGCAACACCCTGTACGCGCAGCTCGGCTCCATCCGCAGCCTCGCCGGCGCCGCACCGAGCGGCCTCGCGGTGACCAAGGTGAACGGCGCCACGAAGGTCGGCGCCACCTACTACACCCGGGGCACGATCCGGCCGTTCTGGCAGGTCAGCACCCCGACGAGCATGCTGTACCGGTTCGACGTGTTCGTCGACGACGTGCTCACCGCGTCGGCACCGCGCGGTGACCGGGAGCAGCTGCTGACCCTGAGCCCGGGCCGGCACACTCTCCGCGTCCGCGCGGTCGGCCTGAACGGTATGACGACGGTCACCAGCGTGGCCGTACTGGTGGACCAGACCCTGCCCGAGTTCACCAGCGGGCCGAGCGTGTCCCTGCGGACCGGGTCGCTCAACGGGATCGTGCCCGTGCGGGTGCGCTGGGGCGTCACGGACGCGGGCGGCCTGGGCAGCCTGGCCCTGACCGCCCCGGCACCGGTCAAGCTGACCACCACCACGACGGTCTGGGCCGGCAGCGTGAAGCCCCAGGCCGAGACCTCGTACGGGCTGCGCGCCACGGACCGGGCCGGGAACGCGCGCTCGGTGGCTGTGCAACGCACCGCATCCGTCATCGCGGAGACGGCCGGCGAGCGGACCGGGACCTGGAGCACGGTGACCGGGACGGCGTACCTGGGCGGCCGGGCCCTGCGCAGCACGACCGCGGAGTCCGCGCTGAGCTGGACCTTCACCGGCCGGTCGGCCGCTCTGGCGGTCTCCCGCACCGCGGTGTCCGGCCGGGTGCAGATCTTCGTCGACGATGCGCCGGCCGGGATCATCGACCTGCGCTCGCCCGACACGCTGCACCGGCGCGCGGTGTGGACGCGGGCCTGGCCCGACAGCGCGCAGCACACGGTCCGGATCGTCGTCGAGGGCACCGCAGGGCGCCCCGGCGTGATCGCCGACGGGCTGGTCTACCTGCGGTGACCGCCACCCTGCGGGTCGGGCCGGTCGGCGAGCTGCTGATCGAGCACGACCCGCAGGGACCGCATGGCGAAGTAGAGCCGCGACTTGAGCGTCTCGACCGGGACGCCCCGGGCCGCGGCCGCGTCCTCCAGGGAGACACCCTGGTAGAAGAGCTCGACGAGCACGTCGCGGTGGGCCGCGGCGAGGTCGTCCATGGCCCGGACGATGGTCGTGCCGGCCCGTGGGGCCGGCGGCAGCTCCGGCGACTGCCGGTCGTCGTGGCCGGCCATCCGGGCACCGTCGCGCATGATCGTCCGCGCGGTCAGCACGAGCCACGGGCGTACGGCCGAGGCCCGTTGCGGATAGCGCGACGGGTCCTGGGCGGCGCGGTAGAGCGTCTCCTTGAGGAGACTCTCGGCGGCCGCCTCGTCGCCGCCGGTCAGCCGCAGCACGTACGTCTCCAGCGCCTCCCGGTGCGGTTCCACCAGGCTGTCGAACGCCGAGCCGGCGCGCTGCTGCGCGGTGCGGGCGGCGGCACTGCCCGGCGTCGGGACGAACAGATCCGCGTGCAGCGGAGGCTTACGAGGCCGGTCGGCCGCGTGGCGGCCCATGGGTGCCCCTCTCTGATGCGGTGATCGACCTCCATGCTGGGCCGCCGGACCGCCCGCGGACACGGGAGAAGTACCCACGATCAGGTATTCGGGTACGGATCAGGTAGTTCCCCCGTGTCCGCGCGCCGCGCCCAGGTGAACTGTTGGTCGCTGGAGGACCGACATGTTGTGCGTGCACGTGCCGCCCTGTCCCGGGGCGACCCAGACCGACCACGAGGCCGCGCGGGTGGTCGCCACCCATCCTGAGCAGGGGTGGAGCCTGCTCTGCAACGGTGTGGTGACCTTCGACGACAACGGTGAGCTGCTCCCCGACGGCCGCGTCACCGCGCCGCGGGTCTGCGCCGGGCTCGCCCTCGCGACGCGACCCGAGGCGTCCGTGGGCATCCACGCGGCGGCAACCGGAGGTCACACCCACTAACGTGCTCCTATGAGCACCGCCACGACCGCGCGTGGTTCCCCCGGCAACCTGCCCGCCGAGGTGACCAGTTTCGTCGGGCGGCGGCACGAGCTGACCGGGGTCCGGCGGATGCTGGCCACCAGCCGGCTGGTGACCCTGACGGGTGCCGGCGGCGTCGGCAAGACCCGGCTGGCCCAGCGCATCGGGCTGGACATGCGGCGGGCGTTCGCCGACGGCGTGTGGCTGGTCGAGCTGGCCGAGCTGCGCGATCCGGACCTGGTCGCGGTCACGGTGGCCGAGGCCCTGGGGGTACGCGAGGAGTCCGTCAGTTCCGGCGCCCCCGGACTGGTCACGTTCCTGGCCGACCAGCAGGCGCTGCTGATCCTGGACAACTGCGAACACCTGGTCGGCGCCTGCGCGGATCTCGCCGAGACCCTGCTGCGCAGCTGCCCCGGGCTGCGCATCCTGGTGACCAGCCGGCAGGCCCTGCGGATCGCGGGCGAGGCCACGCTGACCGTGCACCCGCTCTCGGTGCCCGACGCGGACGAGGACTGCACCCCGGCCGACCTGTCCCGCTACGAGTCGGCCAGCCTGCTGGTCGAACGGGCGACCGCGGTGCTGCCCGGCTTCGCCGTCACGGAGGCGAACTGCGCCACCATCAGCGCCCTGTGCCAGGCGCTGGAGGGCATGCCACTGGCGATCGAGCTGGCCGTGGCCCGGCTGCGGGTACTGACGCTGGACCAGATCCTGGACCGCCTGACGGACCGGTACAAGCTGCTCACCTCCGGTGCCCGCAACGCGCCGGCCCGCCAGCAGACCCTGCGGGCCCTGATCGACTGGAGCTGGGACCTCTGCTCCGAGCCGGAGCGGCTGCTCTGGTCCCGCCTGTCGGTCTTCTCCGGCGGCCTGGAGCTCGACGCCGCCGAGTACGTCGGCGCGGACGAGAAACTGCCGGCCGACGCCATCCTGGACGTGGTCGCGTCGCTGGTGGAGAAGTCGATCATCGTCCGGACCGGGGACGGCCCGCGCGCCCGCTACAAGATGCTCGAGGTGATCCGCGAGTACGGCGCCGCCCGCCTGGTCGCCGCCGGTGAGCAGGCCGGGGTGGCGCGCCGGCACTGCGACTGGTTCGCCCGGCTGGCCGCGTACGGCGACACCCACTGGGTGAGTCCCGACCAGGCCGCGCTGATGCTGCGGTTGCGCCACGAGCAGGCCAACCTGCGGGTGGCCCTGGAGTACGCGGTCACCGCGGCGGCACCCGGGACCGCCCTGCGCTTCGCGGCCGACCTGCAGAACCACTGGTTCGTCCGCGGTTTCCTCTCCGAGGGCCGGCACTGGCTGGACCGGGCGCTGGCCATGCCCGCGCCGCGGCACTGGACCCGGGTCAAGGCGCTGCGGGTGGCGGGCTGGATCGCCTGCGTGCAGAGCGACCCGTCGCGCGCGGAGACCCTGCTGACCGAAGCCCGGTCGCTGGCGATGACCCTGCCGCCGTCGCCGGAGCTGGCGTTCATCCCGCTGATCGAGGGCAACATCGCCATGTTCGGCGGCGACCACGCCAAGGCGCTGCCGCTGTTCGAGCAGGCTCTGACCCGGTTCCGGGAGCTGGGCTCGCTCAGCGGCGAGATGTGGACGCTGGCGGTGCTGGGACTGGCCCGCGGCCTGGCCGACGACGACCCGACCGACGGCTACCCGGACCTGCTGGCGTGCCGGGACCTGGCGGCGGCCAACGGTGAGGTGTGGTGGCGCTCGTTCGCGATGTGGGCGCTCAGTGTGCTGCGCTGGATGGCGGGTGATCTGGCGGGCGCGGCCGAGGCGGCGAAGGAGAGCCTCGCGGTCGGCAAGCTGGTCGAGGACGAGCAGTTCAGCGTGGGCCTGTCGCTGGAGAGCCTGGGCTGGGTGTGCGCGACTGAGCAGCGCGACCAGCGCGCGGCCGTGCTGCTGGGCGCGGCCGAGCGGGTGTGGCAGGCGATGCACGCCTCGCTGGCGTCGTTCCACGGCCTGCAGGACCACCACGACGAGGCGGTCGCCACGATCCGGGCGCGGCTCGGCGACCGGGCGTTCGACGCGGCGTTCCGGCGCGGGAGCGAACTGAGCACGGCCGAGGCGCTGACCATGGCGCTGGAGCGCCCGGCCGCTCCCGAAGTCCCGGCACCGCGCGCGGCCGCGGCCGAGCCGGCGGCCACGGCGGACACCCGGCTGGCCGAGCTGGGGCTGACCCGGCGGGAACGCGAGGTCATCACGCTGATCGCGCAGGGGCTGAGCAACCGGGAGATCGCGGCCCGGCTGGTGGTGGCCCAGCGTACGGCGGAGGGTCACGTGGAGAACATCCTGAGCAAGCTCGGCTTCACGTCGCGGGCGCAAGTGGCCGGCTGGTTGGCGGCGCAACGCGATACCTGACAGAGGGTGTCAGGTACCTGGGGCAGGATCGGTGGCGTCGGCGACGATCAGCGCCGCCCGTACCCGAAAGGCTCCCGCCATGCCTGGTTTCGCCTCCCTCGCCATGCTCAACCTGGACGCCGCGGATCCCGCCGGCCTGGCGGCGTTCTACTCGCAGGTGCTGGGCTGGGAGGTCCTGCACAGCGAGGCCGAGTACGCCATGATCGGCGACGGCTCCACCAGCATCGGCTTCGGCCGGCTGCCGGGCTACTCCGCGCCCGGCTGGCCCCAGGAGGCCGCCCCGAAGCGCTTCCACCTGGACTTCTACGTCGAGGACCTGGACAAGGCCGAGGAACAGGCGCTGGCCCTGGGCGCCACCAAGCCGGACGAACAGCCGAACCCGGACCGCTGGCGCGTGCTGCTCGACCCGGGCGGCCACCCGTTCGACATCTGCCTGCGCTCCTGACGGCCTCGGCCGGACGTCCCGCTCGCGGCCTGACATCATCGCCGGATGCCGACCGACCTCCGGGCTCTCGTCGCCGCCCTGAGCCCGCACGACGATCTCGCCGCCGCCCACCGGGCCGACGCGCTGGCCTGGCTGGCCGGCACGGACGACGTGTACCGCCGGGTCAAGCCCGCCACACCGCCGAAGCACCTGGTGTCCTACGTGGTGCCGACGGACCCGGCGACCGGTGACGTGCTGCTGGTGGATCACCGCAACGCGTTGTTGTGGCTGCCGCCGGGCGGCCACGTCGAGCCGGGTGAGCATCCGGCGCTGACGGCCGCCCGCGAGCTGGACGAGGAGCTCGGCTGCACCGGCGCGGCGGCCGAGCCGATCTTCCTGACCGTGACCCGGACGGTCGGGGTGGACGCGGGACATACGGACGTGAGCCTGTGGTACCCGGCCGCGGTGGGCCGCGACGAGCAGCTGCGGGTGGACGAGCGGGAGTTCGCCGGAGCGCGGTGGTGGTCCCGGGCGGAGCTGGCGGCGGCTGACCCGGCTCGTTTCGAGCCGCATCTCGGCCGCTACCTCGCCGCCCGGGACCGGACCTGAGCTCACTCAGGCGAAGTAGACCGCACTGTCGGCTCCGGTCCATCCGGAACCGATCTCCACCGGGCTGCCCCAGCGGACCGTCAGATCACCGTTGATGCCGTTGTTGTAGTACGCCGACAACTTCCCGTCGTCCTTACGAATCACCTCGGCAAAACCATCACCCGAGATGTCGGCGAAGTACACCGCACCGTCGGCGCCGGTCCACCCCTGACCGATCTCCACCGGATTACCCCAGCGAACCGTCAGATCACCATTGATGCCGTTGTTGTAGTACGCCGACAACTTCCCGCCATCCTTACGAATCACCTCCGCAAAACCATCACCGGAAATGTCGGCGAAGTACACCGCACCATCCGCGCCGGTCCACCCCTGACCGATCTCCACCGGATTACCCCAGCGAACCGTCAGATCACCGTTGATG
>NZ_BOQL01000023.1 GCF_018332655.1 Actinoplanes auranticolor
ACAAGTTTCCGGACAGGCACTGAGACCCGCCCTGAGGCGAGAGTGCTGGCGGCGCAGGTCCTTGAGTGGCTGGTACTCAGCCCGTAGCGCGGGTACCAGCGCACAGCCACAACGATCCCCTCCGGGGAAGCGGACGCCGACCGCGACACGACGTGTCCTCCCTGACCCTGCGGCTCCGGTCCAGGAGACGCTGCGCAAGCATGTTCCGATCTGTTCTGACCACGATGCCGGGCCCGCACCGCGCGGGACACCGGCTGAGGAGCATGAAGTGTTGAACGACCGGCATCGAGCGATCCTCGAATTCCTCCAGGTCTGCGATCAGTTCAAGACGATCGAGCGGCAGGGGTGGTTGACCGGCGGGAGGCGGCGTGAGAACGACGCCGAGCACGCCTGGCACATGGCGCTCTTCGCGCTGCTGCTGGCCGACGAGATCAACGTGAAGGTCGACCGGGCGCACGTGCTCGCACTGATCCTGGTGCACGACCTGGTCGAGATCTACGCCGGGGACTCGTATGCGTTCGACTACGCCGGCGAAACCCAGTACGCCAAGGAACTCGCGGCGGCGGAGCGACTGTTCGGGATGCTCCCGCCCGATCTCGGCGCAAAGGTCAAGGGCTGGTGGCTGGAGTTCGAGGAGGCGGTTACGCCGGAGGCGCGGTTCGCCAAGTCACTCGACCGGCTTCAGGCATTCAACCAGAGCATCCTCTCGTCCGGGCGGGACTGGCGCGAGCACGGAACGCGCCGGGAGCAGACGTACGCGCGGATGGGCACCGCCCGCGACTTCGACCCGGTCGTCACCACGATGGTGGATCACCTGTACGCGGTCGCCGACCGGGAGGGCTATTGGCCGGAGGACGCGCAGCGGTGACGGATCGAAGGGTCTGCGGTGCCGCGGGCTTGTCCGAGGTGACACTGAGGAGATTCCGCCGCTGAACCGTGCGGGGGTTCGTCGTGAGCGGGCCGATGCAGCCGCAGGTGATTCCGGCGGTAGCTCTGGCAGATCGGTGGAATCCGCCTCGATGGCGACTGCCGTCCAGGCCCGCCGTTGAGTGGCGACAGGGTGCATATTCGGGCGGTGTGGTCTGCCATTCGCACGGGGCTGGCTCCTGGCCGCGGTGTCGGAGCGCCGACATCCTGCCTGACTCGGCGCGCAAGGTCCAGCAGCCAGCGGTGACCGAACCGGATGATCCCGAACGCGGACGGCTTCTTCCACCACGGGGGGTGCGGGCTGCGCGTTGAGAGCGCTCACGGCCGGGTGGCGTCTCATGAATCCGGAAAGTCCCTGCGGTCGACGGTCAGAGGGCTGGTGGCGACGGCGAGCCTGCATCCCGTCCGGGCGGGGTGACGTCGGGCTGATCGGCCACCGGCTGTGCGCCTTCGCTTCTCTGCCGGCGTGCCGCGAGGATCAGTAGCCCGACCGCGCCGATGCCGAAGACGGCGTTGCCGATCAGGGCGGTCGTTCGAGACACGTCAAGGTACCTCGCCTGCTGGAAGCCGAGCCAGGCGTAGGTGAGCAGCGCACCGCCGGCGAGCGCGAGCCGGTGCTGGCCGCCCCAGCCGCGACTGCGCGACCACCGCAGCACCAGCGCTCCGGCGAACGCGACGAGCACGAACCAGCCGGTCGCGACCAGCCAGGCAGACACGGACTCGGGCAGGTACTGACGTGCCACCACCAGGCCGGCAGCCACGAAGGAGAAGGCGCCGACCAGCCATGGGCTCGGGGCGGTGGCATCGAGGCGGGGCAGCGGCCGACGGTCGACGACGAAGACCGCCACCACCAGCGTGAGGATCACGGCGCTGGTCCCGGCGTACTGGGCGGCCGAGGCGACGAACCCGTCCGCATCGATCTGCGCGACCGCCAGGAACAACGAGCCGAGGACGAATACCGACGCGACGATGATCAGCCCGGTCCGGCCGAGCCACGGCCTCGGCCGGCCCCTGTCGAACGCCTCCACGAGGGCGATCGGCACACAGATGCTCCACACCGTGTGCAGCGAAACCACGTCCTGCAGAAGTTGCACGCTCGTGCCCAGCCACTCCACGTAGGTGCCTGCGTAGGACAGGCCGAAGTCCTTGATGCCGCCGTAGTGCGGGTTCCACAGCATCTGGTCGACCGGGCCCTCCTCGAACAGCCCGTAGGCGAGGGCAAGCAGCAGCATCGTGGGCCACCCGCGGCCGGTGCGGCGAGCCACTTCGCGGATCAGCACCGCGCCGCCGCCGTACAACGAGGCGAGCACGAGGACGAACGGCAGTTCGGTGATGGCGATGTTCCCGAACAGGTACTCGCCGACCAGGGGCGCGAGCAGGAACAACCCGCCTACGAGCAACAGACGGTGGGGACGTGCCCGGTTACCGGTCATGGCGCCGACCCTAGGCTCGTGCGGAGCGCGCTCGCAGCGGCCGAAAGACGACAGCCGGCAGACCGAAGTCTGCCTCGGCAACAACGGTGGCGTAGCGCACGCTACCGCTCATCCGGCATTCCGTCGGCGGCTTCGGCGGTTCTCTCAACGGCGGATGCCCTCAATCTCCGACACCGGACGGTGCGGGAGGTTGGCCACGGACGGCTACCAGGGGATCAGGTGCAGCATGGTCCGTCCTTCCGTCCTTCCGCCGGTTCGACATGGGAGACACCGTCACTGCCGGATACCGGTGCGGGCAGCCTGTTCGACTCGTGCGATGAGCCGGCTGTTGTGGGCGGCATGGTGGAAGCCCGGGGTGTGGTGAGTCCCGTTCGCGATATCGCGGGCCAGGCTGGCGTAGACCTCGCCCACGTTGATGGATGCTCCGGTCCAGATGTCGGCTGCGGCCGGGCCGGCGCCGGTGGCGACGGGGCGGTCGGGAGCTTCGAAATCCACGCTTGACGACAGCGTCAGGTCGCCGACCTGAACGCCCGCGGGGTGGTTGCCGGTCAGGTTCAGCCAGCCGTCCGACCCGCGGACTTCGAGGCTGAAGTGGGCATCGGGTACGGGGACGCCGGCCAGGATCTGCACCCCCACAGGGGCGCCCGAGGCGGTCTTGACGATGGCGTCGAGGTGATCCGGGACCTCTCGGACGGAGGTGGCGCCGGTGTCGGCCAGCTTCACTTGGGGCCAGAGGATTTCCGTGCGGGCGTCGATGTCGGTGATCTCACCGAGGACCGCTTCGAGCACGTCCAGCACGTGGCCCGCGGCGATCGTCAGGAAGCCGGCTCCGGCCGCTGCCTTGTCGAAGTACTCGTACGCGCTCGTCGACTCCGGGCCGTTGCCGAAGGTCGTCGCAGCGACCCGGGCCGACAGCAGCCGTCCGAGCCGGCCACCTGCGATGATCTCGGCCGCGCGGCGCACCGACGGGTTCAGACGGCCCTGCAGGCCGATCGCGGTGTGCAGCGGGCCCGCCGCGGCGGCCATTTCTTCTGCTTGCGCGACGGTCGCACCGAGCGGGGATTCTGAGTAGACGGCTTTGTTCGCGGCGAGGGCCGCGAGCACGAGGTCACGATGGGCCGGAACCTTGACGGCCACGGTGACGAGGTCGATCGACGTGTCGCGGATGAGCTCCAGGGGATCGGCGAACCAGCGCTCGGCGCCGAAGGCTTCGGCGGCGCCGCGGGCGCTTTCCTCGTGGCGGGTCGCCACGGCGGCCAGGGTGTACTGCGGCTGTTCCGCCAGCGCGGGGATGTGCGATGCCCCGGCCCAGCTCGCCTTGGTGTCCGCCCCGATGATGCCTACGCGAATCACTGTGTCTGACATGGAAGTACGCTCCGTTTGTCTTCTTGCGGTTTGTGGCACGACCTTTCGGTGCCACCCGGTTTCGGCTGTGTCAGTGGTCGATCACGGCCATGTCGGCCTCGGCGTGGCGATCGCCGGATGCCGGGGCCAGGTGGTCCAGACGGGCGACCTGGCCGGCAGTGAGCGGGATGCTGTCGGCGGCGGTGTTCTCCTCGAGCCGGTCGGCCCGCCTGGTGCCCGGGATGGGTGCGATTCCGTCTCCTCGAGCCAGCAGCCAGGCCAGGGCGACCTGTGCGGGTGTGGCACCGATCTCGGCGGCGACTTCGCGCACCTCGTCGACGATCCGCAGGTTGCGGGTGAGATTGTCACCGGTGAACCGGGGGTTGGTGCGACGCCAGTCGCCGGCGTCCAGGCCGTCGAGTGTGCGGATGGTGCCGGTGAGGAAGCCGTGCCCGAGAGGGGAGTAGGCGACGAGACCGATCCCGAGCTCACGCAGGGTCGGCAGGATGTCGGCCTCGGGATCGCGCGTCCACAGGGAGTACTCGGTCTGCACGGCGGCCAGCGGATGGATCGCGTGAGCCCGCCGGATCGTCGCCGCGCCGGCCTCGGACAGCCCGATGTGGCGTACCTTGCCGGCGGCCACCAACTCGCTGAGGGCTCCTACCGTTTCCTCGACGGGTGTGCCGGGGTCGATCCGGTGCTGGTAGTACAGGTCGATGCGATCGGTGCCGAGCCGCCGCAGTGAACCGTCGATCGCGGCGCGGATGTTGGCGGGCGTGCTGTCCATGCCCGGCCTGCCGGTGTGCGAGACGAGGCCGAACTTGGTGGCGAGAACGACGTCGTCCCGGCGGCCCCTGATCGCGCGGCCGACCAGTTCTTCGTTGACATAGGGCCCGTACACCTCGGCGGTGTCCAGATGTATGACACCGAGTTCCAAGGCGCGATGGATGGTGCGGATCGACTCACTCTCGTCGCGCCCGGCGCCGGTATAGAACGCCGACATCCCCATGGTGCCGAGGCCGATACGCGGTACCTCGAGTCCGCCTAGACGGGTGATCTGCATGTTCGGTCCCTCTTCTTGATCATTGCGCCGCGTTCTGCGGCGGTGAGTGGTGGCGGACGGTCGAGGCGCATCACGCCGTGCCGAGATGCGAACTTGATGCGTCAACATCAAAGCATGCCTGAACTTGATACGTCAACAACGTGCGTTATGGTTGTCGCATGGCCAAGACGACAGCGCACAGCAGGCGTGCCCACCCGGGGCCGGGTGCCACCAGCGAGGCGTCGGCGACGCAGAGGGCCACCGAACCGGAGTCGGGTGCGGGTCAGTCCAAGGAGCCGGCTACCGGAACGCGCTGGCTGAACGAGGACGAGCTGGCGGCGTGGTGGGCGAACTCCGCGATCATGATCAGCCTGCCGGCCGCCCTGGACGCCCGGATGCAGCGTGAGACACCCTTGACGTTCTTCGAATACATGGTGCTGTCGGTCTTGTCCGAGCAACCGGAACGCACACTGCGGATGAGCGACCTGGCCGCCCGGACCTCGGCGTCGCTGTCGCGGTTGTCGCACGTCGTCGGACGGCTGGAGAAACGTGGACTGATCGGACGGGCCCGGGTTCCCGGCGCCGGGCGCCGCACCGTCGCCACGCTGACCGAGGCCGGCTACCGCGAGGTGGTGGCTGCCGCGCCGGGGCATGTCGCCGCGGTCCGCGAATACCTGATTGACCAGCTCGAGCCGCACGAACTGGCGGCACTGCGCCGCATCGGCACCGCCGTCAGTGCCGCCATCAACCGCAGAAGGTCTGACGCCGAGCCTGACGAAGCGCTTTAGTCCTGGGACGGCTTGGTCGGCAGCGTCGTTGACCGTGTTCCAGGGATGCGCGATCCGAGCGTGACTCTTCCGTTGATCGACAGCAGCGACTCATGATCCACGGTGTCCAGCTGCCGGCCGGCGGCCGATCACCCGGCCGTCATCTCTGTTGCCGAGTAGCCCTACTTTCATGCCGCATCGCGGGAAGACCCGATCGGCACTACCATCAGGGATCAAGTGACGCCCATCACTGCTGGTGGTGATCATGTCGGCAACAGATGAATCCGGAACCAGGGTGGATGTCGATCAGGCGCTGCTCGGCGGCGGTACGTACCGCAGCCTGGGTGAGCAACGGCTGTCCGACAAGGAGGAGCGCTTCGAGCGCGGCCGGCGTACCGTCGGTCTGTTTCTCGCGCCGATCGTCACCCTGATCTTCCTGGCCCTGCCGCTCGGCATCTCGCCCAGCCAGCAGACGCTGGCCGGCCTGCTCCTGGGCGTCATCGTGCTCTGGATCACCGAGCCGGTGCCGATCCCGATCGGGGGACTGATCGGCGTCAGCTTCATCGTCATCATGGGGGTGGCCCCGGCCGCCGAGGTGCTGCAGCCGTTCGGTTCCTCGACGGTCTTCACCTTCATCGGGGCGTTCATCCTCGCTCAGGCCATGCTGCGGCACGGGCTGGCCCGCCGGTTCGCGTTCCGGGTGCTGTCTCTTCCCGGCGTGGGGCGCACCACCGCGCGGGTGATCGTGGCGTTCGGCGTCATCACCGCCCTCCTGTCGGCTTTCGTGTCGAACACCGCCACCGTCGCGATGCTGCTGCCCACCGCGCTCGGCATCCTCGCGGTCATCGCGAAGCTGATGCAGGACCGTGGCCTGGCCGGCGAGGGCTTCGACCCGACCCGGCTGCGGGTCGGCGCCGCGCTCATGCTCATGCTCGCGTACGGCGCCAGCGTCGGCGGGCTGCTCACCCCGGTGGGCAGCCCGCCCAATCTGATCGGCCGCGGCCTGATCGAGGAGGCGACCGGGACCCGGATCTCGTTCGCCCAGTGGATGGCCGTGGCCGCGCCGATCTGCCTGGGCATGTTCGTCGTCCTCGCCCTGGTCCTGTTGCTGCTCAACAAGCCGGAGATCCGGCGGATCGAGGGCGTCGAGCAGTACGTGACGGCCGAGCGCGCCAAGCTCGGGCCGCTGTCACGCGCGGAACGCAACACGCTCGTCGCGTTCGCGGTCACCGTCACGCTGTGGATCGTCCCGGGCATCGTGGCGGTGGTCGCGGGCAACGACTCGGCCGTGTACGAGACGGTCAGCGGCCGGCTCAACGAGGGCATCGTCGCGGTGCTCGGCGCGTCGCTGCTGTTCCTGCTGCCCACCGACTGGGGCAAGCGTGAGTTCACCCTCAACTGGAGCGACGCCGCGCGCATCGACTGGGGCACGATCGTGCTGTTCGGCACGGGCATCATCTTCGGCTCGCTGCTGGACGACACCGGCCTGGCCGAGACGATCGGCACGTCCAGCGCCAACGCGCTGGGCCTGGCCAGCACGTTCGCCATCACGGCGTTCGCGGTGGTGCTGGCGATCGTCATCTCGGAGACGACCAGCAACACGGCCTCCGCCGCCGTGGTGGTGCCGATCATCATCCCGATCGCCGCGGCGGCGGGCATCAACCCGCTGGTGCCCGCGCTCGCCGCCACTTTCGCCGCGTCGTTCGGGTTCATGTTGCCGGTCTCCACGCCGCAGAACGCGGTCGTCTACGGCTCCGGCGTCGTGCCGATCACCACGATGATCCGTTCCGGCGCGTCGTTCGACGTCCTCGGCGCCATCCTCATCCTGCTCCTCCTGCCACTGATGATCGCCCTCGTCGGGCTCGGGGGGTGAGCTGCGTGAAGCGCATCGCGGTGATCCCCGGCGACGGACTCGGCAAAGAGGTGACGGCCGTCGCCCGCACCGCGCAACACGCCGCGACCCGCCGCCTCAAGCACTTGTCCGAACCGCCGACGACGTTCGTCGAGAGGATGCCGTCGATGAACCGACGCTGATTGCTGACCCTTCCGCTGCTGGGAGCGGCCGCCGCCGGCACGGGTGCGTTGAGTCCTCCCAGCTTGGCCCTTGCCGCACCGGTGAAGATCCCGCTGGTCTGGCAGAAGCAGACGTACGACAACTGATGCGGGCCGGCGGCTCTGCGTATCGCGCTCTCCGCCTGGTACGACAGCCTGCCCAGCCAGGGAACGATCGCGTCGTATGGCGGGACCGACTCGGGCGGCACCGACCGCTGGCAGATGCTCAACGGCGCGGACCGCTGGTTCGGGGAGAACGTCTACGGCCTCGAGGACATCGAGTCCCGGGGCGGGCTGCACAGGTCGGTCGCCCTGCGTGAGCAGTTCTGGCGCCGGATCGAGAACGGTGTCAGCAACTGGACGCCGCCGATCGTGAGCGTGGTGGCGCCGGCGGACAGCCCGTACGAGCCGGACGACTGGACCAACACGTCCAGGGACCCGGTCGACCACTGGTTCGTCATCTCCGGCTACGAGCCCACGAGGCGCATCGTCTCCATCATCGATCCGGCTTCCGGCTGGCCCAGGTTCGACCCGGATCATCCGCTTCGACTACCTGTGCCAGCTCGTGACGAAGGCGTACCTGTACTTCTAGGCCGGGGTGGACGGACGGGTCCGCGGTGACAGCAGGCCGGCCAGGACGGCTTTCCGCACCGCCACCTGGCCGGTCGACCCCCGCTGCCGGTATGACACCTACGTTCACACCGGAGAGGTCACTGGTTCGATCCCAGTATCGCCCACACCTAGATCGACCTGCGAAAACACCCGCCATCATGAATCATGATGGCGGGTGTTTTGTCATGGTTTTGGGAGCAGCTGGGGAGCAGCGCCGGTCATCTACGGGTGACCTCTCCTGAGGTTGATTTGTACGCTCCCTGGGTGAGCGCCACTATGTCGTGAACGTGGTCATCGTTCGGGCCGGGGTTGGGCGGTTGTCTCCCATCGCTTCTGTAGGCCTTCGACGAGTCGCTGTTCGACGATGGGACTGACGTGGCTGTAGATCCCGCGGATTCCGGGCAGCCGGTGGCCTAGTCGCTTGGCCTGGGCCACCTCGGGAACGCCGTCTTCGATCATCCAGGTCTTGTGGGTGTGTCGGAGGTCGTGGAAGTGCATGCCGGGGATGACGGGAGCGATGACCTTGCGAGGGTCGCCGTCTGTGGCGGGGCGCCAGTAGCGGCGGCTGAAGTTGGACCGGCGGTAGAGCCCGCCGTCGGCGCCTACGAATACGTGGGAGTGGTCGTGGCTGTCAAGGTGCTCGCGAAGCCGGGCTACCAGGAATGGTGGCAGCAGGATGGTGCGGACGGCGGCTGGGGTCTTCGGCGCTCCTAGTTCGAGGTTGCCGGCGATCTCGTGCAGGGCGCCCTGCTGTGGATCTATGTGGATGCGGGCGGCATCGAGTTTGCAGTTGTGGCGTTGGAGGCCGACGAGTTCGCCCCAGCGCATGCCGGTGTAGGCGGCGGTGATGACTAGGGTGGCCTCCGCTGTGTTGAGGTGGCTGGCGATGGCGAGGACCTGTGCGGGAGTGGCCCAGGGGCGTTCGGGCTTGAGGTCGGCCGCGGGGCGGAGTCGTCGGCACGGATTGACGGCGATGCGGCGTTCCTCGACGGCTTCGCCCATGAGCATGGACAGCAACGCGAGGATATCGGTCACGGTGGCGGATGCTCGATGCTGGCTCAGGTCCTTGATCCAACTCTTGACCATCATTCGGCTGATGGTGTTGAGCGACGTGTCGCCAAACCGCGGCAGGATGTGGACACGGAGGTAGGTGTTGTACTTCGCGGTGGTGTTGGCGCTGACGTGGTGAGCCTCCAACCACGTGTCGGCCCATTCGCGGAGGGTGATCTTGCCGCCGCTGGGGTCGACGTAGGTGTCCTGCTGTTGTTCGGTGTCGACGGCATTGGCGCGGGCTTGAGCAGCCTTTTTGGTGGGATGGGTGCTGTCGGTGCCGACCGTGCCGTTGGGTCGCCGGTAGCGGACCCGGTAGCCGTCACCGCGTCGTTCAGCCCATGCCATGTGAGCTCCCTGATGTCGTACGGATGGTGGGGTGACCGTGGTAGTGGTCAGGTCCATGGACGTGCCGGACGGGGGAGGGATCAAGCCTGTTGATCTAGGGCAGAGGCAGACGGCTCAGTTCGTGGGCAGACGGCCGCCGGCTCGGATGATGTGGTGTAGGTCTGCTGCTGAGAAGCGCAGGTAGCGGCCGACGAATGTGCACGGCACTTGGCGGGCCGTTGCCTTCTTGCGCAACCACCACGGGCTGACCTGAAGGAATGCGGCAGCTTGCTCTGCTGTGTAGAGCCGACCATCGACCGGGGCATCTGCTGAGGACGTCTGGGCTCCAGCCGCGTGGCGTCCGGAGGCAAGTTCGCGTTCTCGGCTTGGGCTCATCAGTGTGTCCGCCGAAAGATCAGCACATCTTCGTGCTGGGAGAGCCATTGCGGATCGCCGGTGGCGATGGCGTCGCGGACGTTCTTCTGCTGGAAGAACGAGGCGCGAGGCACGAGGAGCCCGTTGCGGACGCCGGCCATCAGCGCGACGCATTCCTCGACCAGTTCGAGCCCGGCCGTCTGTCCGGCGGCGACGACCATGCCGGGGATGTCTACGAGTTCGCCGTGCCGGCGGTAGGGGCGGGCAGTGACGGCGGCGTGTCTGCCGGGGCGCAGGACGGTCCGGCATCCGGCGAGGATGTCGGTGAAGCCTTCGGCGAGGGTGTCGTGGTCGCGGTAGGCGAGGTTGTCTCTGTCGCCGTAACGGTGGTGGAGCTTGCGGACCTTGCCGCGCCGGGCACCGGGGGTGCGGACGTGGCCGTGGGTGGACGGCCCGTATGGCGGTGAGGTCACGACGAGCGCGACCGTCCCGCGGATCTGCGGCGGTAGCAGCGAGGGGAGATGCCGGGAGTCGCCGGTGTAGACCTGCCCGGTTCCGGTAGCCCCGTTGGTGATGGCAAGGGCGATGTTGACGGCGGCCAGCTTCGCCCACCGGTCCTCGTACTCGACGCCGATGCCGTGGCGGTCGAGGTGCATGGCTTCGACCACGGTGGTGCCGATGCCTGCCATCGGGTCGAGCACGGTGTCGCCGGGCTGGGTGTAGGTGTTGATGGCGTAGCGGGCGATGGTGGGCAGCATCTTGCCCGGGTGGGTGATCGACTCGGGGCCGTACCGTCCCTTGCGCAGCTCGCGGGAGGGCTGTTGCCCGGTGAGCCACACCGAGCCGGGGTAGCCCTGGGCGAGGAGGACGGCCGTCTCAGCCGGACCTGTGAGGCGGCCGGTCGTGGGGGAATCAGGCATCGGTGGCCTCCGGGGTGATCGATGCGAAGACGACGAGATCTCGGTGCGCGCGAACGTGACGGCCTCCGATGAGCGGCGGCCGGTCGGCCGGGCGCGGGTCGGTGCGCGGCTCGACCTCGGGCAGGCGCACGAGTAGGGCCGGGATGTGCTGGTGGTAGAGCAGCCCGGCGGTGCGGGCGGCGGCGATGACGGTCGAGCGAGGTGCCGGGGCTCCGTTGCCCAGCCCGGCGGCGAGCAGCACGACGAGGAACCCGCCGGGTCGTAGCAGCTCCTGCCACGAATGCAGCGCCCGGCTCAGGTCGTGGACGTCGCGGGTGTCGATGTCCAGGCGCGGCAGGGTCGCCAGAACGAGCCCGGCGTCGTGCCGGATGGTGACCGCCGACTGGCCGTCGAGGGTCTCCGGCCATACCGGCGGGTGTTCACCATCGGTGACCGCGATGCCGGGGTAGCGGTGCAGGTGCTCGGCGGCGGCGGCCACGGTCGGGTGGCCGTCGGTTTCGAGCACGGTGTCGCCGGCGCGGGTGTAGCGGGCGATGAGGTGCGCGACGTGGTCCGGGTGGACGCCGTACCAGTCGGGCAAGGCTCGCCCGGCCGAGTCGGTGGGGCGGTATGTGTGGGTCGGGTGCAGGAACAGTCCGACGGGTGCCCGGGTCGGGCGGGTGTCGGTGGGGTGGGTCTGCGGCATGAGTGCGGTGGGCCATGTCCGCCGACGAACGCTGACATAAAGAGATACAGATTCCGGGCCCGTTTTCGACATCGGCCCGTGCCTCGGACGCTCGCCCGCACCCGGCAACACCGCGGTCGAGGTATCTGTAGCGAGATCGACTCAGGGTTGAACACGCAGGTCAGGCTCCGGGCGCGGTGTCGGTTCTCCGTCTGCCGGGAGGCGGTGACCGCCACCACCGTGAACAAGATCAGGCGTCTCCTATAACAAGATCACCTTCGAGATCGAATTAGATCAACAACACTTATAACAAGATCGACTTGAGGGTTGAACAAGATCATCTAGGGTTGCCGGAGCGGGCTCGTCACTCGCTCGGGGGTTGAACACATCCCACCCACTCGGCGCGCTCGGGGCCGCCGAGGGCCACCTGTGGTGGAGGCGGGCATTGATGTTCACGGCATGTCTGCGGCGACCGAGGGTCAGCGATGCGTGCTCGTGTGACAGGGGTTGAACACGCTGGTCAGCCGTCACCGCACTGCGTACCGGTGGGCGGGCAGCGTGTCGCCTTTGGAGGTCCGGCCCGTGCGCTAGCACGGGGGTTGAACACATGGCGTGACCCTTGAACAAGATCCACAGTGTTCAAGATCTGTGACACCCGAGTGGCGGGATGGGAGCAGTTCCCGCCGGACGCCCTTTCGAGGCGCCGGCATCCCACACCCACGTTCTCGGGGGATCTTCCATGTCTGAGTCCATCCGTTCCCTGCTGCCCACCACCGGTTCGGACGCACCGGCTCTGGTGCTCGGTGAGCAGCCCTTCGACGTCGCCGCGACCGCGTTTCGGCTGATCACCACCGGCCCCGGGCCGCTGTCGGTCGACGGTGCCGCCCTCGACGGGGGCCTTCCCGCCCGGCGGATCGCACTGTCGGAGCTGGCCGCGATTCTGATGCATCCGTCCTGCGGCTACGCCGCGAGTGACCGGGTGTGGCGGCTGCTGATCGAGCGTGCCCGCACCGACGGCCCGGCCTGGGTCGTGGGCGTGGTCGGAGTCGCCCTGCCGGGGCTGCGTTCGGCGGCGTACCGGCTGCGTGGCTTGTCCGGTGACGTGCAGGCCGAGCTGTTGACCGCCTTCGTCGTCGCGCTGCGCAGCATGAAGGTGGGCGGTCCGCGGGTGGCGCAGAGGCTGCTCAGCGCCACGTTCACCGCCGCCCGCGCGGCGCTGCGCGCCGACCAGGCGCGTCCGAAGACGCCGGTGGAGCTGCCGGTGTCCGCGCCGACGGCCGGGAATCCGGACCTGGCGCTGGCCCGTGCGGTCACGGTCGGGGTGATTACGGCCTTCGAGGCGGAGCTGATCGGTGCGACCCGCCTGGAGGGCGTGTCGGTGGCCGGCTACGCGCAGGGCCTGGGCAAGGCGGTCAAGGCGGTCTACAAGGCCCGGGACCGCGCCGAGGAGCGCCTGGTCGCCGCGATCCGCGCAGGCGTGCTGTCCGACGAGGACGCAGCCGTGATCGCCGAGGCCACGATGACCCTCGCATCCGACCCGGGGCAAGGCTTCTGACCTGCGCTGTTACAGCCCGATGTCGAAAACAAGGCCCAAATCTGTATCTCTTAGTGCGGGACTTTTCCGCACCTGGTGACCTCGTTCGACCGGCCCCGCTGACGGCGCTGACACCCGCAACGGCCCGCCGACACCTCTCGAAGGAGGACGGCCACCGCGCCGGTCACGAGGTCACCACCTCTTTCGCACATTCGCTCGCCCGGCCCCACACCTTGGGGGTGTGGGGCCGGGCTGCCTGGAGGTGCCCACGTTCCATGAACCGCCACCCTTTGCACCGCCCCACCCCGACCCCGCGTCGGCCGGTCACCGACCGGCGCGGGCGACGTCTGCCCCGCACCGTGCGACTGCTCACCACGGCGACCGGTATCACCGCCTTGGTGGTCCTGACCTGCGCCGGAACGGCGCAAGCTGCCGCTGACCCGGGAACGGTTGTGCTGGCCGCCGCCTCGATCGATCAGGTCGTCAATAACATCCGGGTCTGGCTGATGGGGATCCTCGGTGGCTGGGCCACCTTGTGCCTGACCGTCGGGTTCCTGCGCTACATCAGCGGTGAGCCCGGCGAGGTCGAGCGCGGCAAGCTCGCCTTCCGCAGCGCCGCGATCGGCTACGCCGGAGCTCTGCTGGCACCGCTGATCGTCACCATCGTCGGCGGGTGGGTGGCCTGATGATCCCCACCTCACCGTCCCGCCGCCGGGTACGGCTGCTGGGGCTCGCCGTCCTCAGCGTCGGCGTGATCCTCGGTCTCGCCTTCGCGGTACCGGCGTGGGCCGACCCGTCCCCGGCGCCCGTCCCCGCGCCGGGCGCACCGTCCCCGACACCCGCACCGGTCGTTCCGTCCCCGATCCCGGCACCGCCGCCGGGCGGGCCGACGCCGACCGTCCCGTCGTCCCCGCCCGCGCCCTCGCCGTCCCCGGGGCCGTCCCCGTCCCCGGTCCCCGCCGACGATGCCGGGGACGACGAGCCGGGCATGTTCGACATCCCCGGTCAGATTCGTAAGGCCATTAACGAGTTCCTGTTGTGGGTCGCCAAGACCGGCCTGCAGCCGGTCATGAACGCGCTCGGTAGTACCGCGCTGTCCACCCCGGATATCACCGGCAACCCGCAGGTGAAGGCGGTCTGGACGACGAGTCTGATCGTCGCGAACGGCATCTACGTGTTGTTCGTGGTCCTCGGCGGGTTCATCCTCGCGTCCCGGGAAACCTTGCAGAGCCAGTACGGGTTCAAACAGATCGCACCCCGGCTCGCCGTGGGCGCGGTCGTCTCGAACATCAGCCTGATCCTGTGCGGCAAGGCCATCGAGGCGACCAACGCCCTGACCGCCGCCATCGCCGGGCAAGAGATCGACGGCCCGAACGCGGCCAAAGCCATCACCGGCATCCTCGATCAACCCCTGACCGGCACCTCACCCAACATCCTGCTCATCCTGCTGGTCATCGCCGTAGCGGTCCTCGGCCTGGTCGTGGTCATCACGTTCATCCTGCGCGTGGCGCTGCTGGTCCTGCTGTTCGGTATTGCACCTCTGGCCATGGTGTGTCACGCCAGTCCGCAGACCGAGGGCATCGCCTACACCTGGTGGCGGGCCTTCGCCGCGTGCCTCGGTTTGCAGATGGGCCAGGCGGTAATCGTGGTGGGCACCGTCAAGGTGTTCCTCACCCCGTCCGGGCTGGTGTTGCTCGGGGTGCCGGCCACCACGAGTGGCCTGCTCGGAGTGCTGGTCTGCGTCACGATGCTGTGGCTGCTGATCAAAGTGCCCGGCCTGATGAAACAGTTCGTCCTCGCCCCGATCGGGATGCAAAGCCAAGGCCGCGGATTGATCGGGCAACTCATCCAGGCATTCGTCCTGATCAAAACCCTTGGTGCCGCCGCCGGGCTCACCGGCGCGGCCAAGGCAGGCGGCCGAGCCGCCACCAGCACAGCGCAGTCGGGAACGAGGACTGCGACGAGGACCGCTCGGCCCGTCCCCGCCCCGCGCGGACGCGGCGCACGCCCGACTACCCCGCGCCCCGCCCCGTCCCGGCCGTCCCCGACCGGGCCAGTGGTGTTCAGTAACGCCCCCACCACGCAGACGCCGTTGGCGGTGCCTGCTGGCACCAACGGGGCACCGGCGTTCAGTCATCCAGCACAGCCGGGCACCCCGGCCCCGGCCCCTACCGGCCCGGCCCCGGCCGCATCGTTTTCGCACCCCAGCCCCGCCCAACCGCCTTCGTCACGACCCGCCGCAGGCCCGACGCCGGTGGCCTTCAGTAGCGCCGCGCCGACCCCGGCGAGCCCGACACCGTCCGGCCCGGCATCTGCACCGACGTTCTCCGCGCCGCAGGCACCGCAGAGCGCGCCGCGCCGGCCCCCGGCCCCGGTCACGCCGGTGTTCTCCTCCGCACCGCCGACCCCGAAGACGCGGCCCACGGCGGCCCGAAGGGCGGCTGCTGCCCGCCCGTCCAGCGCGGGCGGTCCGCCACCGGTGACCGGGACACCGACGGCGTCACCGGCTCCGGCTTCAGCAGCGCGGCGGTCCCCGCGCCCGGCACCTTCACCGGCAAGCCCGCCGCCGTCTCGGCCGCGACCAACCGGCAGCGCATCTCCGGTGTTTCGCCCGGCACCGCCGTCCCCGCCCTCGGCCGCGCCGTCCCCGTCCCCGGCGGCTTCGTCCCCGCCGTCCCCGCCGCCTGCCACGCGCCGTCCCCGAGGAGATAAGTGATGAGTCGCCGGAGCGACGAGGCACCGTTGAGAGCTCGCGTGCCCGCTGATGTCGAGCGGGAGGACCGGGTCGCGTTCAATCTGACCTGGCGGCAGTTGGTCATCCTGACCGTCATCGGCCTGCTGCTCTATGCGGCGTGGACCGCGCTGGCAACGGTGGTGCCGCCGTTGGTCTTCATTGCCTGCGCGCTGCCGATCGCCGGTACCGGGTTCTTCCTGGCGGTCGGCCGCCGGGACGGGATCAGCCTCGACCGGTGGCTGCTCGCCGCCGAGCGTCACCGGCGTGCCCCGCACCAGCTCGTCCCGGCAGACGGCCCGATCACTCCGGCTCCCGGGTGGGTGTCGACCACGCGGGGGCCGGGTGACCGGCTCCCGCTGCCCGCACCGCTGCGCCTGCCCGCCAAAGGCATCACGCCCGACGGTCTGATCGACCTCGGCCCGGACGGCACCACCGGCCTGGTGGCCGCGTCGACGGTGGCGTTCGGGCTACGCACCCCGGCCGAGCAGAACGGCCTGGTCGCCGGGTTCGCCCGCTGGCTGCACAGCCTGGACGGCCCGGCGCAGATCCTCGTCCGCGCCCAACGCGTCGACCTGACTGATCTGGCCGATCGGCTGCTGTCACGGGCGCCGAGCCTGCCGCACCCCGCCCTGGAAGAGGCGGCCCGCTCTCACGTGGGGTTCCTCGACGACCTCGCCGCACGGCGGGAGCTGCTGCACCGGCAGGTCACCGTCGCCGTGCGCAGCACCCGCAGCCCCGGCCACACCGCACATCAGGCTGCCGAAACCGTCCGGGCGCTGTCCGGCTGCGAAGTCGCGGCGACCGTTCTCGGGTCGGCCGAGGCATGCACCACGTTGGCCGACGCCCTCAACCCCGCCGCCGCGCCGTCCCCGCTGCGGGGACCGTCCGTCCCGAATTCTGATGGAAGTGAGGAGCTGTGAATCTGTTGTCACGCCGTCGTCCCGCCGCCGTCCCCGCGACGGGGACGGTCGTCCCCGGCAGCCCCGACGCCGTCGAAGTCGGGGGACGGTCCGTGCGGGTCGGGGACGACTACTCCGCCGCCGTGGCCGTGACCGGCTACCCGGCCGAGGTCGGTCCCGGCTGGCTCGAGCCGCTGCTGTCCTATCCGGGACGGGTGGACGTGTCCCTGCATATCGAGCCCGTCCCCCCGGTCGTGGCCTCTCAACGGTTGCGGAAGCAGCGGGGCCGGTTCGAGGCGTCCCGCCGGCAGACCGCGACCAAGGGCCGGCTCGATGACCCCGAGTTGGACGCCGCGGCGGCTGATGCCGCGGACCTGGCCTCCCGTGTCGCCCGGGGCGAGGCCCGCTTGTTCCGCCTCGGCCTGTACCTGACCGTGCACGCCGCCAGCGGGTCGGAGCTGGCCGACCGGCTGACCGAGGTCAAAGCGCTCGCCTCGTCGCTGCTGCTGGATGTCGCGCCGGCGACGTGGCGGCAGTTGCAAGGCTGGATCACCGGCCTGCCCTTGGCTTTCGACGCCCTGAACATGAAGCGGGTTTTTGACACCGACGCCCTGGCCGCCGCGTTCCCGTTCACGTCGCCGGACCTGCCGACCACCGCCGCCGAGACCGGCATGGGAGTGCTCTACGGCCTCAACCTGCACAGCCCGGGTGTTGTGGTGTGGGACCGGTGGGCGCAGTCGAACTACAACTCCGTCATCCTCGCCCGCTCCGGTGAAGGCAAGTCCTACCTGGCCAAACTCGACCTGCTGCGCAACCTGTACCTGGGTGTGGAGGCGTTCGTCATCGACCCCGAAGACGAATACGTGCGCCTGGCTCAGGCGGTCGGCGGGACGATCATCCGGCCCGGCGTGCCCGGGGTGCGGATCAACCCCCTGGATCTGTCCGCCGGGGACGGCGACGACGCCCTCGTGCGGCGGGCGCTGTTCCTGCAGACGTTCGTCGCGGTGCTTACCGGCGGGTCCGGGGTGTCGCCGGAGGAAGCTGCCGCCCTGGACGTGGCGGTCCTGGCCGCGTACCGGGGCAAGGGCATCACCACCGACCCGCGTACCTGGCGGCGGCCCGCGCCGCTGCTGGCCGACGTCGCCGCCGCGTTGCAGGACGCGGGCGACGCGGGACGAGTCCTCGCGGCCCGGCTGTACCCGTACGTGTCCGGCAGTTTCAAGGGCTTGTTCAACGGCCCCACCTCCACCGCCCCGGACGGGCACCTGGTCGTCTACGCGATCAAGGACCTGCCAGAGGAACTGAAGCCGGTCGGCACCCTACTCATCCTGGATGCCATCTGGCGCACCGTCAGCACAGCGAACCGCACCGGCACGCCGACCAGGCGGCTGGTGCTGGTGGACGAGGCGTGGCTGATGCTGCGCGCCGGCCTCGGCGCGCAGTTCCTGTTCCGGCTGTCGAAATCGGCACGCAAGTACAACGCCGGATTGTCCGTGATCACCCAGGACGCCGCCGACGTGCTCGGCACCGACGTCGGCCGGGCCGTGGTGTCCAACGCGGCGACGCAGGTGCTGCTGCGCCAAGCCCCGCAGGCCATCGACGCGGTCACCGAGGCGTTCGGGCTGACCGACGGCGAGCAGGCATTCCTGCTGTCCTGCACACGCGGAGACGCCCTCCTGGCGTCGGGGTCGTCGCGGGTGGCGTTTCACAGCCTCGCCGACGACGTCGAACACGACCTGGTCATCACCGGCCCATCCACGACCCGCCAGTGATCCGCCCGACCGACCGGGAGTCCCGCATGTCTGCCTCTGCGCTGGTGTTCAACGCCTCGTCCCTACTGCTGGTCGCGCCATCCCCGGCCCCGTTCTCGCCCGGGTGTGTGCCCGGCCGTGACGGCATCCCCGACTCCGTATTCGGTGAGATGGCCTGCGGCACCTGGGGCCGCACGGCCCCCGCCGCCGTGTGGGAGCTGATCCGTGACCGGTGGCCGTTGCTGCTCGCCGGGCTGGCCGTCCTCGTCGGGCTCATCTGGGTGTGGCGGGCGTGGCGGCGGCGGGTGTGGCGCCAGCACGCCGCGCAGGCTCGCTGGTTGCAGATCGTCCCACCGGTAACCGCCACCCCGGCCGCCACCGTCGGCCTCTGGCGGCTCCTCGCGACGGCGTTGCCCGCACCAGGCCGGTGGGCGCTGCGCCCGCCGCGCATCGTGTGGGAAGTCGAGGCCGACCCGCACGGGATGCGCGCCGGGCTGTGGCTACCCCCGGGCGTCAACCCCACCGCCGTGCTGCGGATGCTGCAGCGGGGCTGGCCCGGCGTCCGCGCCGAACAGGCCCGGCCACCCCGCATCTCCACCGGCGGCACCACGACCACGCTCATCGTCCGGCCGACGCAGCCGGACTGGCTTCCCCTGGTCGAGGACACCTCCACGGCCAGCTCCCGGCATTGGGAGAGCGCCCCGCCGGACGAGGACCGGCTGCGGGCGGTGTTCGACGGTCTCGCCTCGGCCGGGCGCACCGGCGGCGGCCTGCTGCAAGTCCACATCAGCCGCGCCCCCGCGCACCGGCTGCGGATGCTGCGCCGCGCCACCACCCACCCGGAACGCGCCCGCAAATCCCAGGGGACCGCCCGCGCCGCCGGGCTACTCGCGGACGGGCTCCGCGCGCTAATCCTCGGCGTGCTCAGCCTGGTAACACCAGGCCCGTCGAGTAGTACCCGGCGGCGTACCGGCCCGGCTGACCCGTACATGGCGGACCTGGCGAGGCAGGCGCGCGGGAAACTCGCCGCCGCCCCGCACCTGCTCGTCGCCGTGTACGCCACCGGAACCGGCCCTACCAAGGCCGCCGCTCTGGCCGCCGCCGCGGACATCACGAGCGGGTTCGGGCTGCTGTCGGCGCACTTCACCCGCCGGCGCCTGCGCCGAGGCGCCACGGCGGCGGGGCAGCGGTGGGTGCCCGAGGCCCGGATGAGTCTGGCCGCTGTCGGTGAAGCCGCCGCTCTGGCCGGGCTGCCCGCCGAACCGGCCGCTCACGGGCTACCCGCTGCCGCGTCGCGGCGTAGGCCCGGAGGCCGCGACGTCTTCCGCGCCGGGCCTGCCTCCACCCCTTCCAGCCGGACGACTCCGTGGAGCGCCCCGTGACCACCACACCCGCTACCGAAACCACCAGCGGCGCGCCGGAGCCGACCAGGCGCCTCAACCTCGTCCCCCTTGACCAGCGGCACGGGCTGGGCGGCAAGGTGATCGGCGTCGCGAACGCCGGCCCCCGCACGAGGATCGGGATCTCGCTGACCGACTGCCGCTACCACGTGCACGCGCTCGGCCCGACGGGCACCGGCAAGACCACCCTGCTGATGAACATGATCCTCGACGACGTCGAAGCCGGACGAGGCGTCGCCGCGTTCGACCCAGCCAAGGGCGACCTGATCCGCGACCTGCTCGACAGGCTCCCCACGTCCGCCGGGGACCGCCTGGTGCTGATCGACCCCGACGAGCGGCACGCACCCCCCCGGCGATCAACCTGCTCGACCCGGCCGTGCACGGCGGCACCCCGCACGACGTGGCCGCCAACCTCACCGCCGTCATGGCGAAGGTGTGGGCGCGCTGGTGGGGCCACCGCACCGCCGACATCTGCTACCACGCCTTACTCACCCTGGCCCACCTGGAAGGTTCGACCCTGGTGCAGTTGCCGCGCCTGCTGTCGGACTCCAAATGGCGGGCCGAGCGGGTCGCGACGGTCACCAACGCGCTGAAGGCGTGGGAGGGCAACACCCTCGGCGAGTTCTGGGAAGGCTTCGACGGCCTCTCGGCCGGGCAGCGGGCCGGGCTGACCGCGCCGCTGCTGTCACGGCTTCGTCTGGTGCTGGCGCATCCGATGGCGACGTCGCTGTTCGGGGTGGCGGCCACCACGTTCTCCTTCGCCGACATCCTCGACGGTGGAGTCCTGCTCGCCCGGCTGCCCAAGGGGGTCATCGGTGAGGACGGCACCCGCCTGATCGGCTCGCTGCTCCTCGCGGGATTGTGGCAGGCCACCACCGCCCGCGCTCGCATCCCCGAACACGATCGCCCGGACGCGATGGTCGTGCTGGACGAGTGTCACAACTTCCTGCACCTGCCCATCGGTATCGATGACGCCCTCGCCGAGGCCCGCGGCCTGCACACCTCGTTCGTCCTGGCACATCAATACCTGGGCCAGTTGTCCGGCGACATGGTCGAGGCGATCGACGCCAACGCCCGCAACAAGGTGTACTTCGCGCTCGCCCCCCGCGACGCTGTCGACCAGGCCCGCCACCTGCGCCCGTACCTGGACGACGGGGACCTGATCCGGCTCGGTGGCTACGAGGTCGTGCTCCGGCCGGTGGCCGGCGGCCGGGTGGTCCCTCCGGTCACCGCCGACACCGAGCCGCCCCGACCACCGGTCAACGGCAGGTCCGAGGTACTGCGTCAAGCGGCACACGAGCACACCGGGCTGTCGCACGAGGACCGCAGGAAGCTGCTCGGCACGGCGGCAACGGTCCCGGCGAGCACCGAATCGCAGCGTTCGGTGCAGGTTCCTGCACAGCCGTTGGTCGGTCGTAACACCTTCGCAGTTCATGGCGAGTGGTCCAACGAGACCCCTCACGAGCCGTCCAACGAGCAATCCAACGAGTTTTCCAACGAGTCCGAGGACTCGTTGGAAAACGCCCCCTATGACAGCCCATACCTGCAGGTCAACGGCGTTGAGGAGGACTGGTGGACCGGAACCGACTGGTAAGAGATATCACTCCTTCTAGCCTTCATGCTTCTGCCCCTAACGGTGCTCGCCTGACGGCGTCCGTCGTGGCCGGCGAACTGACCAGACTCACCCCCCGAGACCGGTTCCTGCTCAACCTGCTCGATCAGCACAAGACCTTCACCACCGACCAGCTCGTCGATCTCACCTTCGGTTCCGCCGGTCGTGCCCGCAACCGGCTCAACACCTTGCTCGAGCGCGACATCCTCGACCGGTTCCGGCACTACCAGCGGCCCGGCTCGCAAGCCTGGAGGTGGACCCTCGGCCCGGTCGGCGCGGCGATCGTCGCGGCCGGAAACGGTGACACGCTGCCCCGCCCGTCCGCCGTACGCGACGCCACCGCCCGATTGGCCCTGTCTCCGACACTGACGCACCTCATCACCACGAACGGGTTTTTCGTCGCGCTCAGCGCGTACGCCCGCACCGACCCGGCAACCCGGTTGGCGCGCTGGTGGAACGAGACCGCGTGCCGGGAGGCGGTCGGGACGGTGGTGCGCCCCGACGGGCACGGCGTGTGGGTCGGCGGCGGGCACGCGGTGCCGTTCTGGCTGGAGACCGACCTCGGCACCGAAACCCTGTCCCGCGTGGTCGGCAAGCTCACCGGCTACGCCGCGCTCCCGCCGTCGCGCGCGTATCCGGTGTTGTTCTGGTTTCTCACCGCCGTCCGTGAGGTGAATTTCCACGCCTGCCTCACCCGCACGCGCGTGCCCGACGGGGTGACCGTGGCAACCGCCGACGCCGCCAACACGGCCGAAACCGGCGGCCCGGCGGGGCCGGTCTGGCGGGTAGCCGGACAGCCGGGCCGGGTCAGCCTGGCCGAGCTGAGCACCTCGGGCGGTGCGGTATGGGACGGGTGATCTCGTGGGCGGTCGGCGGCCTCGTGCTGCTGCTCGTGGTCATCGCCGCCGCCGGGGCCGGGGCCGTGTCCGCGTTGTTCGGTGGCAGTGCCGCCTACGCCTGTACGGCCACCGTCACCACCCCGGGCACCGCCCCGGCCGGGCTGACCGCCGAACAGGCGGGCAACGCGGCGGTGATCATCGGAGTTGGTCAGCGCGAGGGCATCCCGCCGCGCGGGTGGGTGATCGCCGTCGCGACCTCGTTGCAAGAGTCCCGTCTGGTCAACCTCGGCAACCTCGGCGCGGCCAACGACCATGACTCGCTCGGGCTGTTCCAACAACGCCCGTCGCAAGGGTGGGGCACCCCGGCCGAGATCATGAACCCCGAGCACGCGGCCACCTCGTTCTATCAGCACCTGAAACGGGTGCCCCGGTGGCAGACACTGCCGCTCACTGACGCCGCACAGGCCGTGCAACGCTCGGCGTACCCGGACGCCTACGCCAAACACGAGACGCGTGCCGCCGCCATCGTCGCCGCCTACACCGGCGGTGTGGTGTGCGACGGGGGCGACAACCTCCCGCCCGAGGCCGCCGCCAGCCTGCCGCCCGGATTCACCCTCCCGGTGGGCACGCCGCCGCCGGTGGTGACCGCGATCGGGTGGGCACTCGGACAGCTCGGCACCCCGTACACCTTCGGCGGAGACTGCACCGCCGCGCACTCGGGCAACCCGCGCCGTCAGTGTGACTGCTCCTCGCTGATGCAACAGGCGTACCGGGCCGCCGGAATCCGCATCCCGCGCACCACCGCTCATCAGGTCCACGCCGGTACCGCCGTGCCCGGCCCCGCCGACCTTCACCCCGGAGACCTGATCCTGATCCCCGGTGGCGGCGGTACCCGCGCCGACCCCGGCCACGTCGGCATGTACCTCGGTTCGGGCCTCATTGTGCAAGCTCCGAAAACCGGCGACGTGGTGAAGATCAGCAAACTGTCCTCCTGGATTAATCAGATAGCGGCAATACGTCGCATCGTGCCGAGCTGACCCTTGACATTTCCATGAAGTCGAGCTCCGCCGGCCGCCGGCACCCGTGAAGTGACATTGAGCTCAATACGTCGACTTGACTTCACCGTGCGATAGAGCGTCCATGAATAGGTAAGCAATTCGCCACGGTAAAGGAAAACGCTATGACCGCCACCGCCCCGGTATTGCGCACCGAATCGGTTACCGCCGCCGTGAAAGGGCTCGCGGCCCGCTGTGACGGCCCCACGCTGGCCACCCTGACCGCGGCCGGTGACACGGTGACCGCCCGCCCGGAAACGCTGCCCGGCGGCGCACAGACCGCCGACAGTATCGCCGCCACGTGCGCGGCCATGGCCCGGCTAATCGCCCGACACCCCGCCATGCTGACCGCCGACGTGGCCGGATACGCGGTCATCCTGCCTGGTGAACGCTTCGCGTTCGCCGCCGACCGAACCGGCGTCACGCACCACATCCAACTCCCCGGAGTCCCCACCGAGTCGCTACGCGCCGACCGGTGGGACGCCATGATCGACAGCATCGCCGCCATGATCACCGCCGCCACCCACTGACCGACCCCACCCCGCGCGCCCGGCCATACGGCCGGGCGCGCTGGCGTTGCGGCCCCGAATTGCTGGCACCGCCACAACGCCCGACACGCCCGCTAGGCGTTCACCCCTACCAATCCCACCCGGCACGGCCAGAAAGTCGCCGAGCGGCCCGCACAATGCCGTTAAACGTGATACCGGGCCGATGGGCGCACCGCGCGACGAGGGAAACGGGTTTCCGGAACGGCCGCCGGAAAGAGTCTTGGAAATGTGGGTTGACAATGGCCCGGTGCAGAGGGTCCATGGACGTGGGCAACAACAACCGCCCTACCGGAACCGCCAAACAAAAGCGCACCGCATAACGCGGAACGCCATTACCAACCCTATTACCGGAGGTATTCAGCCATGACCACCACGACCACCACCCCCGCCCCGACCGCCGCCGAGACCGTCGCCGCCGCACTTGCCGCCCACGCCGACGGCATCACCACCCGCGCACTGTCCGAGTCGGCGGGCGTGAGCCCGTCATCGGTCGCGAAGGCCCTCGCCGCGATGGAGGCCGCTGGCACCGCCACCCGCACCCCCGGCCCCGCCAACGGCAACCGCAAGCCCGCCGACATCTGGCACCCGGTCACCGCGACCCCGGCTGGCCCGGCGGACGAGACCCCGGCGGACGACAGCCCGGCCGACGAGACCCCGGCCGACGACAGCCCGGCCGACGAGACCCCGGCGGACGCCACCCCGGCCGACGACAGCCCGGCCGACGACAGCCCGGCCGACGAGACCCCGGCCGACGCCACCCCGGCCGACGACAGCCCGGCCGACACGGCGGCGAAGGTTGCCCCGGTGTCGGGTGCGCCGGTCGGCCCGCGTCAGCCCGATCTGAGGGTTCTGATCATGGCTGGTGTGCTGGGTGGTCACCCGGACGGCATCACCGCCGACGCGGCGATCAACGAGAGCGGCCTGTCGGTCGCGATGGGTGACACGGTCCTCGCCGCGATGGAGGCGGCCGGTGCCGCGCGCCGCTTGCCCACCGCTGAGGACGGTACCGAGTTTTGGGTGGTGGTCGCGGACGCTGACCTCGCCACGGTGGACCCGGCGAACGCGCCGACGACCAGCACGTGCCCGACGTGCGGGCACACCCGCAAGATCCGCCGCCCGTCGGCGCGGCGCACCACCGGTACCGGCACCGGCCGCACCACTGGCGAGATCAACTCTGACGGGTCGGCGAAGCTGGCGAAAAACGGGCTGCGCAACCAGGTTGAGGCGTTCATGCGTGACCTCGGCACCGGCCACGACGTGACCCCCGGCATTGTCGCCCGGCAGCTCGGCGGGCGTAGCTCCGGCGCGGTCGGTAACGCCATGGCCCGGCTGACCGAGCCCGGTGTGCTGGTCCTGGTCAGCGAGGCCCCGGTGAAGTACGCCCTGGCCGAGACCGCGCCAGAGCCGACCGCCGACGTGGTCGCCTTCATGACCCGGCCGCTGACCGACGACGCGCCCGACGAGGCCGACAGCACGGACGACACCGACGCCGCCGACGCCGCCGACACCGCCGACACCGCCGAGACCGCCGAGACCGCCGACGCGGCCGACGACAGCACGGACGACGGGGCGGCCGACGACACCCGCGCCGACGCCAAGACCGACGCCGTGCCGGTTGCGGCCTGACCTATCACCCCGCCGGGGCCGGGCACCACGCCCGGCCCCGGCACCCGCACATCCACCCTGAACGGAAGGCACCCAACGATGACCACCCCACCGCACCACCACGACCGCCCTGCCGAGCCCGGCTCGCTACGCTGCCCCGAATGTGACCAACCGGCACGCCCGGTGCCGCCCCGCGAATGGCCCCTCGCCGGATTCGCCGCACGTCCCGGTGCGTCGCACCTCGACGGCACCGCGTTGTGCCCGGTGTACGGCCCGCATGGCGCGCAACCGGCCGAACCGGTGGGCGCACCGGCCCGGCTCGCGATCTGGCAGGCCGTCCGTCAGAACTGGCTCGCCCATCCCGAGTGGACCGTCCCGGATCATGTGGCGTGGCTCGACGGCGAGGGATACGACACCGACCCCATCGACAGTGACCCGGCCGAAGTCATCGACCGATGGCTCACCGAGCACCGCCGCACCGCCCGGCCGACCGCGCCGCCTACCGCCACCGAGGCACGGGTGTATGTGGTCGCCGGAGGCGACATGGTGGCCGTGTTCGACAACCCCGACGCGGCCGGGGCGCAGCGCATGGTGATGGAGGCGGCCGGGCTCGACACCATTGCCTCGGCGCTGACCCCGGGGCAATGGGACATCGCGCGGGAAATCCTGCGCGCGGAACACCCGGACCTGGTCATCAGCGACGCACGCCCCGACGCGACCGGGCAGACGGCATGACCGGGCCGTCTGCCCCGCCGCCGGGCATCCCCGCCGACATGCCCGAGGCGCTGGCCGCGCGTCCCCGCGACGCGCGGCGCGGCCTGCCAATCCCGCCGGTGAATGTGCACCCCGACCCGCACGGCAGCCGGAAGGCGCACGTGGACTTCACGACGATTAACACCTCGATCTCGACTCAGCTCGCCGCCGGCCGCCGGTGCTCTCTGTGCGGCGAGTCGATGGAGTACTGGGTGGCGTTCCTGGGCACCCCTCGTGCCGCCGAGCTGCTCCGGTACACCGACCCGCCCGGACACCCCGAGTGCCTTCGCGCGGCATTGACGTTGTGCCCGCATATCGCCCTCGCTCGGCACCGGCGCGCCCGCGCTGACCGGCCGAGCGCGGGCACCATGCCGCCCGGCGCGCACGGGAACAAACCCGACGGGTGGACATTGGGCATCACCCGCACCTACCGGTCAATGATCCTGCCCGCGCACGGATTCACCGTGTACCTACCGGCCCCGTTCCGCACCGTGCACGCCTATGTGTACGGCCCGGACGGGCGACTGTCCGCACACCCGGCTACCGGGTGACCCGGCCGTGACGGCGGGCGTCACTGTGACTACCAGCGATAGGTGGCGGAAGAGGGCGACGCTGAGCTGCGGTCGGACGGCGATTGCCAGCGATAGACGGCGGGAATTTCGAGATATAGCTGGCGGCACGTCCGGATTGCCACGCGGTCGCTATCCCTCGTCAGCGGCTCGGTACTCGTCGGCCTTCTTCCGATGTCCATCGGCCGTCTTGATCCCACGGTCAAGAGCTGTCGTCGCCTTGGCGTACTCGGTTTTGGTGATCCAGTTCTTCGCGCTCGTCGCGCCTCTTCGAAGCGCCTCTGATTCCGAGCGAGACGCCCGTACCTCTTTGGCCAACAGTCCGACCCGGGCACGGAGCGCCTCAATTTCCTTGTCCTTGCTCACATCTGGCCTCCCT
>NZ_BOQL01000024.1 GCF_018332655.1 Actinoplanes auranticolor
CGTCGTCGGCTCGGCCGTCGGGGCTGCGGTCGGCGCCGTCGTCGGCTCGCTCGTCGTCGGCTCGGGCGTCGGAGCCGTCGTCGGGTCGGTGGGCGCGGGCGTGGGGCCGCCGGTCGCGGGTGGTTGCTGGCCACTGCCGAGCAGACCACCGAGCGGGCCGCCCGGCGTCCACGGCCAGAGCAGGTGGCCATGGAAGATGACGATGAGGGTACCGCTGAGGCTGCCGGAGGACTGGCCCGGACAGGACGCGACCGGCGTGTCGGTCCGGGTCAGCGCGCAGGCCGTGGTGCCGCGCAGGTCAGCCCGCCCGGCGTCGTCCTGCGCGAGCACTGCCGAAGCCGGGCCCAGTGCCAACGCCGCGCCGGTCGCGACGCCCATTCCCGCCAGGCTCAGGCGCCTGATTCCGCTCTTCATGACAATCCCTTCGAGAGGTTGGTTCGACCCGCCCAGCACAGCACCACGCTGATGCGAGGTCAGCCGTTCCCGGAAACCGCAGGCGAATTTCTGCCGGGCGCACCGACAGCTGTGGTTGGTGGGATGCAGTGGGGAGGTGGGACGAACTCTGCCCGCTGCCGGTGGTCGCCGTCGGTCATGCGGCGGGGGCCGACGAGCACGTCGGCTCAGCGCGCCGGGCCACGATCCTCGGTCATGGCGACGAGGCGGGCGGCCACCGCGTCCGGGTCGACGAGCTGGTGCAGGTGCCCGCCGCTGATCTGGTCGACCGCCCAGCCGCGCTCCCGCGCATCCCGGGCCTCGAGGTCGTAGGGCGGCCCGAAGAGCAGGTACCCGCACGGCCGGTCGTCCCACCCGGCGGGGCCGGGGATCCGTTGCTCGTAGTAGCTGATCGGAAGCCGGGGCTGCTCGGCCGAGACCGCCGTTCGGGTGTCCGCGTCGGGGAACAGGCGGGCCACGTCGTCTCGTCCCACCAGGTCGTCCACGGTGGGAGCCGGCCGTCGGTCCCCGTCCGGGCCCGCAGGAGGGCCAGCCGCTCGGGCGTCGCCGCGGGCGAGGGGCCGGTGCGGGCCGGCAGTCTGGCGTCGACGAACAGGCACCCGGCGACCGGGCGCCGGGCCGCCTGCGCGATGACCGGGACGAGAAGCCCGGCGTTGCTGTGCGCGACCACCACGACCGGCCGGTCCGCGGGCAGCCGGTCCACGGCGTCGTTGACCGCGGTCGTGACCCGCGGCCAGAACGGCGGATCGTCGGGATCGGTCACGTCGATCAGGGAGGGCACTGCGGTTGCCGCTCCGGAGGCTGCCAGCCGCGCTGCCACCGGGGTCCAGGTCAGCGGGCCCAGCAGCAGGCTGTGCACGAGGAGGAACGCGGGATCCACCGGTCCACCTTCTCAGCAAGCCGCCTGGGACGGCTCAGGAGCTCTGGATGACGCCGACCGCGACGAGGGCGAAGGCCGTGATGATGACTCCGACGCGGGCGTAGTGGTACCGGTCCCAACGGGCCTGTTGCTCGCGCCAGTTGTCCGGCGCCCGGTCGGGCGTCCAGGTCTTCGCGCGGTTGTTGATGGGCACCAGCACGGCGAGGGACATGACGATGCTCAGCACGAACAATGCCGCCCCGCCCACCAGGGCGCCGATGCCCGGGTCGTGGCGGTGGGTCACGGCCAGCGCGACAGTGAGGACGAGCGAAGCCACGTACCAGAACGGCATGGCGCGGCCGAGCACACGCCCGCCGTCCGCCCGTCCCGCCAGACCGGCGTCGCCCGGTAGCCGGTCGAGGATGGGATTGACGAAGACGGCGACGCAGAATTCCCCGCCCACCATGACGCCCACAACGGTGAGCGCAGCAACGGCCAGTGCCAGAGTCATGCCCCTCATGAGACTCTGGCGCAGCATTCCTGAGATCACCGAACGGATGCTCATCCGGCACCTGCAGGAACTGGTGGCCGACGGCATCATCGACCGGCACGACGCGCAGGAGGTACCGCCACGCGTCACCTACTCGATCTCCGGGTACGGCCGGACCCTCGTGCCCCTCGTCGCGCAACTGTACAGCTGGGGTGAGGCGCACCTGTCCCGAGACCGACGAAGTACGGCCTAAGGTACGACCGGGCCCCAGCCGTCCTGACTGGTGCAGCTGCCGATCGTGGCCTCCCCGACCAGCCGCTCGAGATCCGCGAAGCTGATCGGGCCGGTGGCCTGGACGGTGATTCCGCAGTCGCCGGCCGTGACCGCCAGGATGGCGCGTAGAGTGCCGCGACGGCCGAACGGAAGCTCCCGATACCACGCCTGGCGACCAGCGATGGTGTGAGTCGGCGGCGCCCCCTCGGTCCAGCGAGTGAGCCAGTCGGGCGACACGGGCTCCGCACTCAGGAAGATGCCGGTGTCCTCCGAAGATTCGCTGACGGGCGGCAACAGGTGGACGCTCCCGGTCTTTCTGTCGGCGCGGACGTCGACGGACGTCGGAATCAGCCCGTCCGGCACCCAGCCCAGCTGCAGCGGACCACTCGGCGGGGCGGGCCGGACGAACCGGATCGCCCGCGCGGTGGCGAGCAGGTCCGCCTGGCCGGACACGCTGCTGAACTTCAGCCCGAACCCGTCCCGCGTCTCCCAGAGCAGGCTGTGCACCGTTTCGGGCTTCGAGGACGTCACGCCTGCTGACTGCCGGACCAGGTACCACCCGTCCCGATCACCCACGCTGACCCGCTTCGATCCCTCGATCGGGTCGCGCCCGAAAGTCCCGGGGTTGGAGACGTGCAGGTAGAACTTCATCCCGTCGTCGCGGACGGCCATCAGATCCTGGGTGAGGGTATCGGCGGTGTACGCCGAGACCGTCAGTCCCTTGCCCGGAGCGAAAGCCACGGTCAGGTCCGATCCCCGGCGCGGGCCGGCCGGGACAGGCGATACGGACGATGCGGACGGTGCGACCGGTGGCGCGGACTCGTGCCGTACGGCGAACGGCACGACCAGGGCCGACACCAGGACCGCGGCGGCGGTACCGGCTGCGGCGGTCACCCGGCGCCGCCGGCGGATCCGGGCCGCTCCGGCCCGGGCGCCCTCGATCAGCCCGCGCTCGTCCGGCGCCCGGCCGGCCTGGTCCTCCAGGGTCCGGCGCAGATCGTCAACGGTGTTCACAGCTGTGCCTCCTGCTGGTTCCGGATCGTCTCGGTGGTGATCTCGACGCGCAGAGTGGCCAGGGCCCGGCTGGCGTACGCCCGGACCGTCGACGCCCGGCAGCGCATCACGTCGGCGATCTCGTTGTCGGTCAGCCCCTCGTAGTAACGGAGCACCAGCACCACCCGCTGCTGGCGAGGAAGCTCGGCCAGCAGGCTCCACAGGTCGTCCCCGGGGTTGGCCCGGTGCTCGACGGCCCGATCGTGGGCGCCGGTGAGCGGCACGGTCGCCACCCGCCGCCGGCGCCGCCAGGACAGAAACTCGTTGGTGAGCATGCGGCGCACGTACGCGTACGGCTCGTCCACCCGCTCGATGCGGTTCCACTTGACCAGGGCCCGGGTCAGCACCTCCTGGACGAGGTCCCGGGCCTGTTCCGGATCGTGGCTGAGCAGCACGGCGTACCGCAGCAGGGCGGGTGACCGCGCCGCCACGAACTCCTCGAATTGCATCCGGCCTCCTGTGCGAAACGGTCTCTGTCCCTCTGACGCGGGCACGACCGGATCCGCTGTGCCGCTCGCCGATGAAGCGGGCCGGTGTGTGACGGGACGGCCCGGACGGGGCTCTTACCGAGCTGCTGGATCGGCCCCTTTCGGAAATGGCTGGCGTGCGACGCGCGTCACCGGCGCCGTCAACGACATGCGGCTGAGCGCAGAATCAGATCATGCGCGGAATTCGCTGTATTGCGGGCGTATGGAAATCCGCATACGTCACCGCAACGGTCACTCGTCTTCAGTGGAGGCATGGGACACAGCGCTTCATTGTCAGCGCCGGGTCGGTCGACCGGGAAAGGACTGTGATCATGAATTCCGATTCGGTACGGGGGATCAGCCGGCGGCGACTTGTCACATCCGGCGGACTGGCCGCCGCCGGTGTGGTGGCGGCCGGAGCGCCGTTGCTGGGCGCCGGGACCGCCCACGCCCACTCGGCCGGCTCAGGTGGGCGCCACCGGATTCCGCCGGATACCCGGCCCGGTGGAGCCTTCGACCGGTACGTGGCCGAGCTCGCCGCCAAGGGCAAGTTCTCCGGTGTGGTGCTGCTGGCGTACCGGGGCCGGACGGTGCTGTCGCGCAGTCACGGCATGGCCGACAGGGAGAGGGGCATCCGCAACCACGAAGGCATCGCGTTCAACCTCTCGTCGGCGAGCCAGCCTTTCCTGGCGGTGGCCGTCCTGCAGTTGGTGCAGCAGGGCGGGGTGACGCTGTCCGACACGGTGGGCCGATACCTGAAGGACCTTTCCTCGGAGATCGCCGGGAAGGTGACCATCCACCACCTGCTCACCAGCACCTCCGGGCTGGACGCCCCGATGCCGGACTGGCAACGCGTCTTCCACAGCCGCGCGGAGGTGCACGAGTACCACAAGCAGTGGGTCCGGGAGGCGACGCTGGTGGGGGTTCCCGGTGCGGAGTCCAATGGCCACCGCCCCGGCGGCGGTGTCGGTCTGGCCATGGCCGCGCAGATCGTCGAGGCCGTGTCCGGCATGACGTTCTGGGACTACGTGCACAAGCACGTCTTCCGGCGCTGCGGTATGACACGGTCGGCGTTCTACACCAGGGAGCAGTGGCTCACCGGCAAGCACATCGCGCACCCGTACATGCGTCAGGCTGACGGCAGCCTCGTGGACGCCGTCCGCCACCTGGACCAGGGCAGCGTGGACCCGCACACAAAGGGCAGGAATCCGGGCCGCGGCTTCATCGGTCACGCCTCGGGTGGTGGCTTCGCCACCGCGCCGGACCTGGTCCGGTTCGCCGAAGCGCTGCGCGACGGCACGGTGCTGGACCGGCCCTACGCCGACCTGTTCGCCGGGGCCAAGCTCCCCGGTCCGGAGCCCATGTCGTTCCACGGATACACGATGCCGATCAGCATCAGCAACGGCCAATGGGTGATCGGGCGCGGCGGCGCGGACGCCGGCATCGGTGCCAACTGGAGTATCCACCCGGACACCGGCTGGGTGGGTGTCGTCCTGAGCAACGACGACAACCTGCAGATCCAGGACCTCCTGCTGCGGCAGGAGGCCGCCATCACCGGCGCGCCGGTCAATCCGCCATCGGGTGGCGGCGGCTGACCCGCGCTCCGGCGCGGCGGCCGGACCCGCCCTTCGCCAGGTGTACGCGATGGCGGCCGAACGGCACCTGCGTATGCAGCGTCCCGACGGGCTGATCAATCTGTTCACCAAGCCAGACGCCGGCCTGCGCACTGTCGCCGAGCCCGACCTGGCGCTGGCCGCCATGGCTACGGGCACGACTGGGAGGACGGGCGTCTGGTCTGGATGCTGTGCAGCAGGGCGACCTCGACGCGTGCGCCGAACTGCTCACCGAGAACTTCATCATCAACCTGCCCGGACTGCCCGAACCCTTGCACGGCCGCGAGATCTGGAAGGCGGGCGTGCAGGCCATGCTCGACGGGTTCCCCGACCTTCGCATCACGATCGAGGACATCTCCGGCGCCGGTGACAGGGTTGCGGTGCGCATGCTCTTCACCGGCACCCACACCGGGTCGTTCCAGGATGTACCAGCCACTCACCGGCAGTGGCGTTCTCCAGCATCGACATCTACCGCGTCGAAGGTGACAAGCTCGCCGAGGAGTGGGTGTCACCCGACATGATGGGCCTCATGCGGCAGATCTCCGAGCCCGCCCACCCCTGAGCCGGCCTCAGCCAGCCGCGGTGAACGCGGCCACCGAACCCGCGGCGCAGGCCTCGTGCGGCGCGCCGACGAACGTCGTACTCCTGTCCTCCGGGGCCGCGACCTGGAAGCCGGGCACCCGTACCGTCGTCTCGCAGGTCGCCGGAAGGACCGCGGCCCGGACGTGGTCGCCCGGCGCGAGCAGCATGGCCGGCGCTGCCGCGCCGGCGGGGGTCAACGCACCGGCCGCGGTCTTGACCCCGGGGTGGCCCCGCAGCGAGCAGGCGTGTCCGGTGATGTTCTCGAAGACCAGGGAACCGGCATCGCCGGTGATGCGCAGCTCGCCGGTGCGGCACCGCGAGGGCGGCTCGCCCGTCGCGGGATCCACGTAGTCCGCACCCGCGTCGGGCAGCACCAGCGTGTACGCCGTGGCGGAGACCGCCGCGAGGTCCAGCATCCCGGAGTTGCCCGCCGTGAAGGTGCCGGCCGTGGCCCCGGAGGGCGCCGCCGCGAGCGTGAGCCCCAGCGCACCGGCCGCCAGCAGTGTTCCCCGACCGATGTTGCGCATCCGTTGCTCCCCCGAAGTCGTGCTTGCGTGTCCTGGTAGACGCTAGGGGGAACGACGATGACCTTGCTCCCCCTTCCGTGCCACAAGGGGCGCGGGTCTCGGCGACGTTGTCGGCGCCGCTCTCCTCGGTCAGTGGTCACTCCGGGCCAGCTGCTCGGCCAGCCGGTCACCTTCGACGTCGACGTTCGGCAGGATCCGGTCCAGCCACCGCGGCAGCCACCACGCGGACCGGCCGAGCAGCGACAGGACAGCCGGGACGATGGTCATCCGGACCAGCAGGGCATCGACGGCGACGCCGAACGCGAGGGCGAACCCGAGCGACTTGATGATGATGTCCTCGGCGAAGACGAAGCCCGCGAAGACGCTCATCATGATCAGCGCCGCGGCGGTGACGACCCGGGCGCCGTGTCTCAGGCCGGACACGACGGCTTCGTCCGGGGCTGCGCCGTGCACGAACTGCTCCCGGGCCCGGATGATCAGGAACACCTCGTAGTCCATGGCCAGGCCGAACAGGATGCCGATCAGGAAGATCGGGATGAAGCTGACGATCGGGCCGGTCGACGCGATTCCGACCAGGCCGGCCAGGTTGCCCTGCTGGAAGATGAAGACCAGGGCGCCGAACGAGGCGGCCACCGACAACAGGAACCCCACGGTCGCCTTGATCGGCACCAGGATGCTGCGGAACACCACCATCAGCAGGATGAACGCGAGACCGACCACAACGGACAGGTAGGGCAGTAGCGCGTCGTTGATCTTCTCCGATACGTCGATGTCGACCGCGGTCCGGCCGGTGACGGCCAGGGTCGCACCGCCGGTGGCCGCGCTGAAGTCCGCCTGCCGGGCCCGCAGGTCGTGCACGAGCTTCTTGGTCTCCTCGCTGGTCGGACCGCTGCGGGGAATGACGTTGAGGGTGGCGGTGTCGCCGGCCTGGTTCGGCTCGGCCGCGGTGACGAGCACGACGCCCTCGAGACCCGAGATGAGCTGCCGGGCCCGCTCCCCCGCGGGGGTGACCGTGCCGGCGGCGGCGTCGACCACGATCAGCAAGGGGCCGTTGATGCCCGCCCCGAAGCCCTCGGAGAGCTGGTCGTACGCCTTGCGCTGGGTGGATGCCGGGGACGCGGTGCTGTCGTCGGGCAGTGCCAGCTTCAGGTCGAGCGCAGGGATCGCGACAACGCCGACGGCGACGACCGACAGGATCAGGGCGGAGATGCGGTGCTTGATGACCCCGCGGGCCCAGCGCTCGCCGTACGGGGTCCTGGCGGGCCGGTTGTCCTCGGTCTTGCGCTGGGCCCGGGGCAGGACTTTGCGGCCGGCGAAGCCCAGCAGGGCGGGCAGCAGCGACAGGTTGATCACAACGGCGATGGCCACAGTGCCGGCGGCGGCGACGCCCATGGCGGCCAGGAACGGGATCCCGACCACCGCGAGCGCGGCCAGGGCGATGATGACGGTCAGGCCGGCGAAGACCACGGCGGACCCGGCGGCGCCCGCGGCGCGCCCGGCGGCCTCCTCGCCGTCACGGCCGGCGGCGAGTTCGTAGCGGTAGCGCGACAGGATGAACAGCGCGTAGTCGATACCGACGGCCAGGCCCAGCATGGTGGCGAGGTCGGCGGTGTTCGAGGTCAGGTCGAGGAAGCCGGTGGTGACCTGGATGCCGAGCATGCCGACGGCGACCCCGATGACGGCGGTGAGCACGGGCAGGCCCGCGGCGACGAGTGAGCCGAAGGTGATGAGCAGGACGACGGCGGCCACGAGGATGCCGAGCCCTTCGGTGGCGTTGCCCGCTTCGGCCTGCTCGGTGACGTCTCCGGAGTATTCGACGCCGAGGCCGGCCTGCCGTGCCGTGTCGCCGGCGGCGACCAGCGCCGCGCGGGAGGCGGCGTTCACCTCGGTCTCGTCCACCGCATAGTCGACATCGGCGTAGGCGGTCTTCCCGTCCGGGGCGACCGTTCCGGCCCGGTACGGGTCGGCGACCGTCGTGACCTGCGGTACCTTGCGCAGCGCGGCGACCGTGGCCTGCACCGCGGCCTGCTGGTCCCGGCCGGTCAGCGTGGCCGCGCCGGGGACGGTGAACACCACCTTGGCCGAGGCGGTGTCCGCCCCCTCACCGAACTTCTCCGCCACCACATCCAACGCCTGCAGCGACTCGGTGCCGGGGATCGACAACTCATCACTGGTCGGCCCGGACAGCTGGGCTGCCCCCACGCCGAACAGGCCGAGCAGGAGCACCCACACGACCAGCGTCAGCCGACGGCGCCGGAACGAGAATCGCCCCAGCCGGTACAGAATGGTCGCCACGAATGTCCTCCGTCGGTGGTCGGGCCCCGGTTCGGGAGCGGTTCCACGATCGCGGCCGGCGCCGGGTCACGTCGTCCCGCCAGCGCAGGCGACCAGGTACTGCGGACGCAGTAACCGCGCGGCGTGGCGATACCGCGGGAACAGGTCGATAGGAACCGGCTCACCGCACTACCGTCGTGATCATGTACGCGGCAATCAGCCAGTGGCGGCCCCGGTACCTCGACCGCTACCGCGGCCCGCTGGGCGATGTGGTGCTGGCGACAGCCGGGGTCGCGATGGTGCTGTACGTGGGCCCGACTCCGGTGCACGGTGGTACGGCGCTGCTGGCGGCGGTGTGCGCTGTGCTGATCCTGGCCCGCCGGCGCTATCCCGTGCCGGTCCTGCTGACCGCCGGCGCTGTCTTCATGCTCACCACCGCGCTGAGCCGGCCACCGGACGGGATGTTCATCGTGGCCGGCGTCCTGACGTACTCGGCCGCGCTGGCCAGCCCGCTGCGCCGGCCCTGGCTCTACGCCTGGCTCATGTGGGGTTCGCTCATGGTCACCGGTTCGGTGGTGTACCTCGCCGACTGGTGGAGCACGGACCAGTTCACCACGTTCGCGCTGATCTTCGGTGGCGCCGCGGCGGGCGACTCGATCCGGATGCGCCGGGCGTACATCGCGGAGGTGACCGAGCGGGCCCGGCAGGCGGAGATGAACCGCGACGAGGAGACCCGCCGCCGGGTGATGGACGAACGGCTGCGTATCGCCCGGGAGTTGCACGACGTCGTCGCCCACCACATCACGGTGATCAGCGTGCACGCCGGCGCGGCCAACCACGTGCTGCGCAACGAACCCGACAAGGTGTGGCCCGTGCTCGGGCACATCCGTACCGCCGCCGACACCGTGCTGGAGGAGATCAAGTCGGTGATCAGTGTGCTCCGTGACCCGGACGAGGTCCGCAGCACCGAACCGGCGCCCGGCGTGGACCGCCTGCAGGAACTGCTGGCCGGGCTGCGGGCCATGGGATTCGCCGTACGGCACCGGCAGCGCGGCGAGCCCCGGCCGCTGCCGGCGGTGGTGAACCTGGCCGCGTACCGCATCGTGCAGGAAGCTCTGACCAATGCCCACCGCTACGGCGACGGCGACGCCACCCTGGATCTGGAGTACACCATCGACACTGTGAGCATCGAGGTCACCAACCGGGTGGCCGGGTCCGGCGGCCGCCGGCCCGGCTCCGGCTTCGGTCTGCTCGGCATGCAGGAACGGGCCGCGGCCGCACACGGCACGATCGCCGCCGGACCGGTCGACGGCGGCCGGTTCCGCGTTCATGCCGAGCTGCCCACCGATGATCGGGCGGTCAACCGCCTCAACCCCCACGGCCAGCAACTGCCGGTCCATCCGCCCGTCGCCCTGAGGGACGTGTGACGTGAGCATCCGCGTGCTGCTGGCCGACGACCAGGCGCTCATCCGCGCCGGTTTCCGCATGATCATCGATGCCGAGCCGGGACTGGAGGTCGTCGGCGAGGCCGCCGACGGCCGCGAAGCCGTCGACCTGTGCCACCGGGGCCGGGTCGACGTCGTGCTGATGGACATCCGCATGCCGTTCCTGGACGGCATCGAGGCGACCCGCCGCATCGGCGCCGACGAGCGCCTCGCCGACGTACGGGTACTGGTGCTCACCACGTTCGACGACGACGACAACGTGCTCTACGCCCTGCAGGCCGGGGCGAGCGGCTTCCTCGGCAAGAACGTGGCGCCCGGCGATCTGGTCAACGCCATCCGGGTGGTCGCCGGCGGCGAGGCGCTGCTGTCACCGCGGGCCACCAGCGGGCTGATCAGCCGGCTGATCCACCACCTCCAGCCACCGATGCGGGAGCTGCCGGAGCTCGCGCTGGTCACCGACCGGGAGAGGGAGATCCTGCTCCTGGTCGCGCACGGGCTGTCCAACGACGACATCGCCGAGCGGCTCCACCTGTCTCCGCTGACGGTCAAGACCCACATCAACCGCACGATGATCAAGCTGAACGCCCGCGACCGGGCCCAGCTGGTGGTCATCGCCTACCAGCACCACATGGTCAGGCCGGACGACACTCTGCCGGAAAGCTGAGAGCGCGTTTCCCGCCGCCGGTCACCGAGTGGTGGGCGCCGACATCGACGCGGCCGACTTCGACGTCGCCGACCTGTAGACAGCCGGTCCCGGCCGCACTAGCGTTTCGGGCACGTTTCGGGGCGAACATGTGTTCGCATGCCGAACACTGCCGGAGGTGGCCCGTGACCCAGACCAGAAGCCTGCTCATCGGTGGCGACGAGGTCGCCGCGGCGGACGGGCGTACCACCGAGGACCTCAATCCGCACACCGGTGGCGTCGTCGCCCGGGTCGCCGCCGCGGGGCCGGCCGACGTCACCCGGGCCGTCGACGCCGCCGAGGCCGCCTTCGCGGGCTGGTCCACGACCGCGCCCACCGAGCGGCGCCGGATCCTCACCCGGGCCGGTGACCTGCTCGAGGAGCGCGCCACCGAGGCCGCCGCGCTGATGGCCACCGAGACCGGCGGCGCCCTGGGCTGGTCGTTGTTCAACGTCGGGCTGGCCGCGAGCATGTTCCGTGAGGCCGGCGCGCTGACCACCCTGCCGGTGGGCGAGGTGCTGGCCGGGGCCGACCCGGGCGCGTTGTCGCTGGCCATCCGCCAGCCGGCCGGCGTGGTCGCCGCGTTCGCGCCGTGGAACGCGCCGCTGATCCTGGGTGCCCGGGCGGTCGCCGCGCCGCTGGCCGTCGGGAACACCGTGGTGGTCAAGGCCAGTGAGGACGCGCCGCTGGCCTGTGCGCTGTTCCTGGCCGACATCCTGCGCGACGCCGGGCTGCCGCCGGGCGCGCTCAACGTGCTCACCAACGACCGGGCCGACGCGGCGGTCGTCGCCGAGACGCTGATCGGTGACCGGCGGGTGCGCCGGGTCAACTTCACCGGTTCCACCGGCGTGGGCCGGCGCATCGGCGAGCTCGCCGCCCGCCATCTCACCCCGGCGGTGCTCGAGCTGGGCGGGAAGAACTCGGTGCTGGTGCTGGACGACGCCGACCTGGAGTACGCGGTGAACGCCGTCGCCTTCGGGGCGTACCTGAACTCCGGGCAGATCTGCATGTCCGCGGACCGGGTGATCGTGCACCGGTCGCTGGCCGACGAGTTCGTAGCCCGGCTCGCCGAGAAGGCCGAGGGGCTGCCCGCCGGGGATCCCACCGACCCGCACACGGTGATCGGGCCGCTGATCAACGCCGGCGCGGCCGAGCGGGTCGCCGGCCTGGTCGACCAGGCGGTCGCCGGCGGCGCCCGGGTGCTCAGCGGCGGCGGTACGCCGGACGGCGCGCACTACCCGGCGACGGTCCTCGCGGGCGTGACCCCGGACATGCGCATCCACACCGAGGAGATCTTCGGGCCGGTGGCGACCGTGCTGACCGTGGCCGACGAGGACCAGGCGGTCGCGGTGGCCAACGACAGCCCGTACGGGCTCACCGCCGGGGTGCTGACCCGGGACGTGACCCGGGGTTTCGCCGTCGCCCGGCGGCTGCGCACCGGCATCGCGCACGTCAACGACCAGTCCGTGGACGACGACCCGACCGCGCCGTTCGGCGGGATGGGCGACTCCGGCTACGGGCGCTTCGGGGGCCGGGCCGGCGTCGAAGCGTTCACCGATCTGCGCTGGATAACTCTCCAGCAGCGCCCGAAGCAGTACCCGTTTTAGCCGCCTGGATCTGGGAGTAGACGCGGGTCCGCAGGGTGACGAAGCGCGGATCCGCCCGGGTGTGCAGCTGGTCGCGTTCGGCGGGCAGGTCGACGGTGAGCTCGTCCTGCACGACCGTCGGCGACGCGGACAGCATCAGCACCCGTTGACCGAGGTAGACCGCCTCGTCGATGTCGTGCGTGACGAACAGGATCGTCATGCCGAGCCGCTGCCACAGCGAGCGGACCAGATCCTCCAGATCGGCCCGGGTCTGCGCGTCGACCGCCGCGAACGGCTCGTCCATCAGCAGGATCGACGGCTCGTAGGCCACGGCCCGGGCGATCGCGACGCGCTGCTGCATGCCACCGGACAACTGCCACGGGTACGCGGACTCGGTGCCGTCCAGCCCGACCGCGGTCAGGGCCTCGGCGACCAGTTCCCTGCGGCGGGCCTTGGGGACCTTCTTCTGCCGCAGCGGCAGGTCGACGTTGTCGCGCACCGTCATCCACGGGAACAGGCTGCGGCCGTACTCCTGGAAGACGATCGCCAGGCCGCTCCGGTCGCCCACCGTGACCTCGCCGGAGGTCGGGCCGAGCAGCCCCGCGATGCAGCGCAGCAGCGTGGTCTTGCCGCACCCGGACGGGCCGACCAGGCAGACCAGCTCCCCCGCGGCGACGGTGAACGTCAGGTCGCGCAGCGCCTCGACCTCCCGGCTGCCGGACCGGTAGACCTTGCGCAGGCCCTTGACCTCGAGCATCGTCGTCTCCTTCGTCACGAGCGCCGCTGGGCGTCACGCAGGCCGTGGTACCAGGCCAGCGCGTGGCGCTCGGCCAGGCGGAACAGCTCGGACAGGCCGAAGCCGAGCAGTCCGAGCAGGATGATGCCGCTCCACATCTCCGGGATCGCGAAGCTGCGCTGGAACTGCACGATGGTGAAGCCCAGCCCGTTGCTGGCGGCGAACATCTCGCTGATCACCATGAGGATGATCGCGATGGACAGGGCCTGCCGCAGACCCGCGATGATCTGCGGGGACGCCGAGGGCAGCAGCAGGTGGCGCAGCCGGGCCGCGCCGGTGAGCCCGTACGCGCGGGCGGTGTCGGCCAGCACGCCGTCGGTGGCGCGCACGCCCTCGACGGTGTTGAGCAGGACCGGCCAGACGCAACCGGACACGATCACGATGACCTTCATGCCGTTGCCGATGCCCGCGAACAGCATGATGACCGGCACCAGCACCGGCGGCGGGACGGCCCGGAAGAACTCCAGGACCGGCTCGGCCGCCGCGCGCAGCCGCGGGTTCGCCCCGATCGCGACGCCGGCCGCGATGCCGATCAGCGCCGCGAGCAGGTAACCGGCGCCGAGGCGGGCCAGGCTGGGCAGCACGTCGGCGCGCAGCCGCTCGGGGGTCCAGGTGTCCACGAACGCGGCCAGGATCTGCCGCAGCGGGGGTGCGTAGAAGTTCTCGCTGTTCGCGCTGGCGGCGTACCAGGTCACGAAGAGCACGACCGGCAGGCCGAGCACCAGCAGCAGCCGCTTGATCATGAGGGCGCCTCCCCGCGGACGGACTGGTGCCAGGCGAGGAAGTGGCGTTCGGCATAGCGGGCGGCCAGGTTGATGGCCACGCCGAGCAGGCCGGTGACGACGATGAGGGCGTACATGGTGGTGATCGCGTTCGAGGTCTGGGCGACCGCGATGACCGCGCCGAGGCCGGGCGCGCCGATCACCAGCTCGGCGGTGACCGCCAGCACCAGCGCGACCGAGGCGGCGAGGCGGACGCCGGTGAAGACGTATGGCAGCGCGGTCGGCCACAGCACGTACCGGATCCGGGCCCAGGGGCCGAAACGGAAGCTGCGGGCGGTCTCGTCGGCGACCGGGTCGACGTCGGCGACGCCGTACAGGACCTGGACCAGCACCTGCCAGAAGGCCGCGTAGACCACCAGTAGCAGGGTCGAGCCCAGGTCCGAGCCGTAAAGCAGGACCGCGAGCGGGATGAGCGCGACCGACGGGATGGGCCGCAGGAACTCCACCGTCGAGGCGGTGACCGCGCGCAGCACCGGCACCGCGCCGATCAGCACGCCCGCGCCCACCCCGGCCACCACCGCGATCGCCAGGCCGATCGCCCACGCGGTGAGGGTGTCACCGACGGCCACCCAGAACGCGCCGGTGGCTGCCTCGTCGGCCAGGGCGGCCAGGATCCGGCTGGTGGGCGGCAGGTAGCTGTCCGAGACGATCCCGGTGCGGGGCAGCAGCTCGACCAGCACGAGCAGGCCGGCCAGGCCGGAGAGGCCGAGCAGGGCCCGGCCACCCGGCGCCGTCCGCGGCGCCGCCGCCCCGACCGCCGTCACGGGAGAATCTTGGCCAGGTCGGGCGTGGCCGAGCCGAAGATGCCGTCCTGGGCGCCGAGCTTGCTGAGCGTCTCGACCGACGGCTTGTTGATCTCGGTGGGCCACTTGGGCAGGGTCAGCGCCTCGCGGACCTTCGGGTCGATCTTGGTGTACGAGCCGAGGATCTCGCGGACCTCGTCCGGGTGCGCGTCGGCGTAGGCCAGCGACTCGTTCATCGCCTCGGTGAACCGCTTGACCAGGTCCGGGTCGTCGGCGATGAGCTTGCTGGAGGCGAAGTAGGCCGCCACGGTCAGGTCCGGCGCCGCGTCGACGTAGTTCCAGGCGACCACCCGGCCCCCGGCGGCGGTCACGGCCGACAGCGACGGCTCGACCACCCAGGCCGCGTCGACCTGGCCGTTCTCCACGGCGGCCGGCATGTTGGCGAACGGCATCTCGACGAAGGTGATCCCGCTGGGGTCGCCGCCGGCCTTGCGGACCGACTCGCGCACGGTGGTGTCGCCGATGTTCTTCAGCGTGTTGACCGCGATCTTCTTGCCGGCCAGGTCGGCGGGCTCGGTGATGGGGCTGTCCTTGCGCACCGTGACGCCGCCGAAGTCCTTGCCCGCCGTACCCGTGGAGGCCACGCCGTTGGTCACGACCTTGACCGGCACGTTCTTGGTCTGGGCGATGAGCAGCGAGGTGATGTTGCTGAAGCCGAACTGGAACTGGCCGCTGACCACGCCGGGCACGATCGCCGCGCCGCCCTGGCCGCTCTCCATGGTCAGGTCGATCTTGCGGTTGGCGAAGAAGCCCTGTTTCTGACCCAGATAGATGGGCGCGACGTCGACGATCGGGATGATCCCGACCTTGACCTTCGCGACCCCGCCGTCCGTGGTGCCGCCCCCGGAGTCCCCGGACGATCCGCAGCCCGCCCCGGCCGCGACGAGGGCGAGCACGGTCATCCCCGTGATGAACCGACGCATTTCCGCAGACCTCCTGGAGGTTGTCTTTGTGCGCAGAACGCACGTACGTTCTTATGGAGAACGTAAGGTGTGCTCTGCCTCACGTCAACGACGACCATCGATTCGGAGGTCGCCCATGCGCACGCAGGTCGGCATAGTCGGGGCCGGACCGGCCGGGCTCGTCCTGGCCCGGCTGCTGCAGCGGGCCGGGATCGACGCGGTGCTCCTGGAACGCCGCTCGCGATCCTATGTGGAGAGCCGGGTCCGCGCGGGGGTGCTCGAACACGGCACCGCCCAGCTGCTCGACGAGCTGGGCGTCGGGCAGCGGATGCGCCGGGAGGGCATGGTGCACCGCGGCATCGAGCTGCGCTTCGGCGGCGAGAGCCACCGGATCGACCTGGCCGCGCTCACCGGGAAGACGATCACGGTCTACGGCCAGCAGGAGGTGGTCAAGGATCTGATCGCCGCCCGGCTGGCCGACGACCTCCCGCTGCACTTCGAGGCCGAGGTGACCGCCGTCGACGGCACCGTCCTGGAGTACGAACAGAACGGCGTCCGGCAGCGCCTGGAGTGCGACTTCGTGGCCGGCTGCGACGGCTCGCACGGGGTGGCCCGCCTCGCCGTGCCCGACGGCGCCCTGCGCACGGCCGAGCGCGAGCACCCGTACGCGTGGCTCGGCATCCTGGCCCGCTCCCCCGCCGCCGCCGAGGAGCTGGTCTACGCCTACCACGAACGCGGTTTCGCCCTGCACAGCATGCGGACCCCGGACGTCATCCGGCTCTACCTGCAGGTGCCCCGGGACACCGACCTGGCCGCCTGGCCCGACACCCGGATCTGGGACGAACTGCGCACCCGGCTCGACCTGCCGCTCGAAGAGGGCGAGATCCTCGAACGCGGCATCACCGGGATGCGCAGCTTCGCCGTCGAGCCGATGCGCCACAACCGGCTCTTCCTGGCCGGCGACGCGGCCCACATCGTCCCGCCGACCGGCGCCAAGGGCATGAACCTGGCCATCGCCGACGTCCGGGTGCTGGCCGAGGCGCTCACCGCGCACTACCGGGAACGCACGGACGAGCTGCTGGACAGCTATTCGCGGACCTGCCTGAAGCGCGTGTGGCAGGTGCAGCGCTTCTCCAACTGGATGACCACGATGCTGCACCGCCACGAGGGCGACGACGAGTTCGGCCACCGCGTCCAGCTCGCCGAGCTGGAGTACGTGACCACTTCCACCGCGGCGGCGACCACGCTCGCCGAGAACTACGTCGGGCTCCCCCGGTGAGCGCCCGGATCGTCCCGCTCGCCGACGCGATCGCCGAGCTGGTGCACGACGGCGACACCGTCGCGCTGGAGGGCTTCACCCACCTGATCCCGGTGGCCGCCGGCCACGAGATCATCCGGCAGGGCCGGCGCGGGCTGACCCTGGTCCGGATGACCCCGGACATCGTCTACGACCAGCTCATCGGGGCCGGCTGCGCGGCCAAGCTGGTCTTCTCCTGGGCCGGCAACCCCGGCGTCGGGTCGCTGCACCGCTTCCGCGACGCCGTCCAGCACGGCTGGCCGGCACCGCTGGAGATCGAGGAGCACAGCCACGCGGGCATGGCCAACCGGTACGTCGCCGGCGCGTCCGGCCTGCCGTTCGCCGTGCTGCGCGGCTACCTCGGCACCGACCTGCCCGCCCACACGGCGACCATCGCCCCGATCACCTGCCCGTTCACCGGCGAGACGCTGACCGCGGTGCCGGCGCTGAACCCGGACGTCGGCATCGTGCACGCCCAGCGCGCCGACCGGGCCGGCAACGTGCAGTTCTGGGGCATCACCGGGGTGCACAAGGAGGTCGTGCTGGCCTCGGCCCGCTCCCTGGTGACGGTCGAGGAGATCGTGGACGAGCTGACGCCGGTGCCCGGCGCGGTCGTGCTGCCCGGCTGGGCGGTCACCCGGGTCGCGCCCGTGCCCGGCGGCGCCCATCCCTCGTACGCGATGGGCTACAGCGACCGTGACAACGACTACTACCAGGCCTGGGACAGGATCAGCCGGGACCGGGACACGTTCGGCGAGTGGCTGACGGGAGTACGGGCGTGAGCTGGACCGCGGACGAGATGATGACCGTGGCGGCGGCCCGGGCGCTGCGCGGCGACACCCGGTGCTTCGTCGGCATCGGTCTGCCCAGCACCGCTGCCAACCTGGCCCGCCGTACCCATGCCCCGGAGCTGGTCCTGGTCTACGAGTCCGGCACCATCGGCGCCAAGCCGGACCGGCTGCCGCTGTCCATCGGCGACGGCGTGCTCGCCGCCACCGCCGACGCGGTGGTCAGCGTCCCGGAGATGTTCAACTACTGGTTGCAGCCCGGCCGGATCGGCGTCGGCTTCCTCGGTGCCGCCCAGATCGACCGGCACGGCAACATCAACACCACGGTGATCGGCCCGGACTACGCCGACCCGGGGGTACGGCTGCCCGGCGCGGGCGGCGCCCCGGAGATCGCGGCGTCCTGCGGCGAGGTCATCGTGGTGGTCCGGCAGAGCCGGCGCACGTTCGTCGACCGGGTCGATTTCGTCACGTCGTTCGGTCACGGCAGCGGCCCCGGCGACCGGGCCCGGCTGGGCCTGCGCGGGCGCGGACCGGTGCTGGTCATCACCGACCTGGGAGTGCTGGAGCCGGACCCGGACACCCGGGAGCTGATCCTGACCCGGCTGCACCCCGGGGTCACCGCCGAGCAGGCCGTCGCGGCCACCGGCTGGCCGCTGCGCGCCGCCGCGGCGGTGACGACCACCGAGCCGCCGAGCGAGGACGAGCTGACCGCCCTGCGCGCACTGACCGGAGCGAAGGAGAACCCATGACCGTGCACCCGCCGCTGCTGTCCCCCGGCTACAAGTCGACGATTTTGCGGGCCCCGCACCAGGCGCCGATCCTGCTGCCGCCCACGCTGACCGAGCTGACCGGGCCGGTGCTGGGCGAGGGCCCGGTGGCCGCCGCGGACGCCGATCTGACCGTGGACGGCACCGGCGAGGCGCAGGGCCAGCGCATCGTGGTGCACGGACAGGTCCGGGACACCGACGGCCGGCCGGTGCCGGACACCCTGGTCGAGGTGTGGCAGGCCAACGCGGCCGGCCGCTACCTGCACAAGTGGGACCGGCACGACGCGCCGCTGGACCCGCACTTCACCGGCGTGGGCCGCACGATGACCGACGCGCAGGGCAACTACCGGTTCGTGACGGTGAAGCCGGGCGCGTACCCGTGGGGCAACCACCCGAACGCGTGGCGGCCCGCGCACATCCACTTCTCGCTGTTCGGCCGGGCGTTCACCCAGCGCCTGGTCACCCAGATGTACTTCCCGGACGACCCGCTGTTCGCCTACGACCCGATCTACCACTCGGTGCCGGAGTTCGCCCGCGACCGGCTGGTGGCGGGCTTCGACCTGGGCGCCACCGTCGAGTCGTGGGCGCTGGGCTTCCGCTTCGACATCGTGCTCAGCGGGGCGGCCGCGACGCCGATGGAGACCCGATGAGCACGAGCGCGACGCCGTCGCAGACCGTCGGGCCGTACCTGTCGATCGGGCTCACCTGGGACGAGGGCCCGCACGTGGTCACGGCCGACGCGCCCGGGGCCGTGTGGTTGCGCGGCGAGATCCGCGACGGCAGCGGCGACGTGGTGAAGGATGCGCTGGTGGAGACGTGGCAGAGCGACCCCTCGGGCCGGTTCCACACGCCCGGCTTCCGCGGCCTGGGCCGCTGCGCCACCGACGACGACGGCCGGTACGCGATCCGTACCGTGAAGCCGGGTGTGGTCCAGGACCAGGCGCCGCACCTCGACATGTCGGTCTTCGCCCGCGGTCTGCTGCACCGGGTGGTCACCCGCGTGTACTTCGCCGACGAACCGGCCGCCAACGAGGCGGACCCGGTGCTGGTCCGCGTCCCGGCCGAGCGGCGCGGCACCCTGATCGCGGAGAGATCCCCGGACGGCTACCGCTTCGACATCACCCTGCAGGGGCCCGATGAGACCGTCTTCTTCTCCGTCTGACCGCGCGGCGCCCGGCCTGTTCGACGGGGTCCTGGCCGCCGGCGAGGTGCGCGCGGCCGTCGCCGACGCAGCTTGGGTGCGGGCGATGCTCGACGCCGAGGCCGCGCTGGCCCGCGCGGCCGCCCGGTGCGGGATCGCCACGGCCGAGGACGCCTCGGCCGTCACGGCCGCCTGCGCGAGCCTGGAGGTGGACCCGGGCGAGCTGGGCGCCGAGGCGACCGGCACGGGCAACCCGGTGGTACCGCTGATCGGACGGCTGCGCGCGGCGGTGCCGGAGCACGTGGCGCCGCTGGTGCACCGGGGTGCCACCAGCCAGGACATCGTGGACACGGCGGCGATGCTGGTCGCGCAGCGGGCGCTGGTGCCGCTGCTGGGCGACCTGGCCGCGGTGACCGAGCTGACCGCCGCGCTGGCCGACCGGCACCGGGGGACGGTGGTGGCCGGGCGCACGCTGCTGCAGCAGGCGCTGCCGACGACGTTCGGCCTGGTCGCGGCGGGGTGGCTGACCGGGCTCGACAGTGCCCGGCGGCGGCTGGTCGAGGTCCGCGACCACCGGCTCGCCGCCCAGCTCGGCGGCGCCGCCGGGACCCTGGCCGCGTTCCGGCCCGGCGATCCGCCGGCCGGCCGGACCGGAGAGGCCGCGCACCGCGGGGACGCCGGACAGCCCGCGCTCGCCGGAGAAGTCCGGGGCGGCGCGGACGCCGGTGATGTCGGGGTCTGCATGCTGGGCGCGTTCAGTGCCGAGGCCGGGCTGGCCGAGCCGGACCTGCCGTGGCACACCGAGCGCACCCGCGTCGCGGACCTGGCCGGGGCGCTCGGCACCGCGGCCGGGGCGATCGCCAAGGTCGCCCGCGACCTTGTCCTGTTCGCGCAGACCGAGGTGGGTGAGGTGGCCGAGGCCGGCGACGGCGGCGGCTCGTCGACGCTGCCGCACAAGCACAACCCGATCGCCGCGATCAGCGCCGCCGCCGCGGCCGCCCAGGCGCCCGGGCTGGTCGCCACCCTGCTCGCCGCCATGGCGCACGAGCATCAGCGGGCCGCCGGTGACTGGCACGCCGAGTGGCAGCCGCTGCGGGCCCTGCTCGCCTCGACCGGCTCAGCCGCCCACCAGCTGCGCCGGGCCCTGACCGGCCTGCGGGTGGACGCCGGCCGGATGCGCGCCAACCTCGACCTCACCCACGGCGCCCTGCTCGCCGAACGGGTCGCCGGGGCGCTGCGCCCGGCCCTGGGCACCGGGGCGCACGCGGTGGTCCGCGCGGCCGTCGCCCGCGGCGACCTGGGCACCGACCCCGCGATCACGGCCCACCTGGACCCGGCCCACCTGGCCGAGCTGCTCACGCCCGAGACCTACCTGGGCAGCACGGACGCCCTGATCGACCGCGCCCTGACAGCGGCCCGGCGATGAGCGCGGTCGCGGTGCATCACCGCGTCGACGGGCCGTCCGACGCTCCCCCGTTGCTCATGATCAACTCGCTGGGCGCGGATCTGAGCATGTGGGAGCCGCAACTGCCCGCGCTCGGCGCCCGCCGGGTGATCCGGTACGCCGCGCGCGGTCACGGTCGTTCGCCCGTACCCCCGGGCCGGTATGCCCTGGCCGATCTCGGGCGCGACGCGCTCGCCCTGCTGGACCGGCTCGGGGTCGCGCGGGCCCCTGTCGTCGGCCTGTCGCTGGGCGGGATGACCGCCATGTGGCTCGCCGCGCACGCCCCCGAGCGGGTCGACCGGCTGGTCCTGTTCTGCACCTCCGCCCGGCTCGGGCCGCCGGCCGCCTGGGCCGAGCGGGCCGCGACGGTCCGGGCCGGGGGCACCGCCGCCGTGGCCGACGCGGTCGTCGCCCGCTGGGTCACCCCGGGCTACGCGGCGGCCCACCCGGGCGAGGTGCGGCGGCTGCGGGACATGGTCGCGGCCACCCCGGCGATCGGGTACGCCGGCGCGTGCGCCGCGATCGAGCAGCTGGACCTGCGGCCGGACCTGCCCGGCATCACCGCCCCCACGCTGGTGGTCGCCGGGGCCGACGATCCGGCCACCCCGCCCGCCCACGGGGCCGCCATCGCCGCGGCGATCCCCGGCGCCCGGCTCGAGGTCGTCGCCGGGGCGGCCCATCTGGCCAGCTTCGAACAGGCTCCGGCCGCGAACCGACTGATCCTGGAGGCGCTCGATGGCTGACGACTACACCGACGGCATGGCCGTACGGCGGGAGGTGCTCGGTGACGCGCACGTCGACCGGGCCGTGGCGGCCACCACCGGCTTCACCGCGCCGTTCCAGGAGTACATCACCCGTTCCGCCTGGGGGCAGGTGTGGACCCGCGAGGGCCTGGACCGGCGTACCCGCTCGTGTGTGACGCTCGCGCTGCTCACCGCGCTGCAGTGCCACGACGAGCTGGCGATGCACGTGCGCGCCGCGCGCCGCAACGGGCTGAGCCCGGACGAGATAGCCGAGGTCCTGCTGCACACCGCCGTGTACGCGGGCGTGCCCGCCGCCAACGCCGCCTTCAAGATCGCCGAAGCCGTGCTGGCCGACGACGGGTCCGGGGCGTGACGCCGTGGTCCGGGCGATGAGTGACGACGCGCGTGAGCCGCATTTCGTGCAGTCCCTGGAACGCGGGCTCGCCGTCATCCGGGCGTTCGACGCCCACCACCGGGAGCTCACCCTCAGTGAGGTGGCCCGGATCTGCGACCTCACCCGGGCCGCCGCCCGGCGCTTCCTGCTCACCCTCACCGACCTGGGCTACGTGCGCACCGACGGGCGGCTGTTCTCGCTGACCCCGCGGGTGCTGGAGCTGGGCTACGCGTTTCTGTCCAGCCTGTCGCTGCCCGAGGTGGCCGAGCCGCACCTGGAACAGCTCTCCGCCGAGGTGCACGAGTCGTCGTCGGTGTCGGTGCTCGACGGCGACGACGTGGTGTACGTGGCGCGGGTGCCGACCCGGCGCATCATGACCGTGGCGATCAACGTGGGGACCCGGTTCCCGGCCTACGCCACCTCGATGGGCCGGGTGCTGGTCGCCCACCTGAGCGAGGAGCGGGTGGAGGCCTACCTGGCCCGCGTACGGCTGACGCGGCTCACCGGACGCACGGTCGGCTCGGTCGCGGAGCTGCGGGCCGAGCTGGGGCGGGTCCGCAAGCAGGGTTACGCCATCGTGGACCAGGAGCTGGAGGAGGGGCTGAGGTCGATGGCCGCCCCGGTGTTCGACCGGTCCGGTGCGGTGACCGCCGCCGTCAACGTCTCGGTGCACGCGAGCCGGACGTCCGTGGCCGCGATGCGGGCCGAGCTGCTGCCGCCGCTGCTGGCCACCGCCGAGCGGATCACGGCCGATCTGCGGGTCACGAGACCGGCGCGTTAGCCCGCCGCTTCTCCCGGTACATCTCCGCGTCCGCGGTCGCCACCAGCCGGGAGAAGTCCTCACCGGCCCGGCCGATCGCGTACCCGACGCTGGCGCCGATGCGGTACACGCCGGTGCGCCCGCAGATCGGTTCCCGGATCGCCTCGCGCAGCCGCTGGGCGGCCTCCGGCAGGGCCCGCGACAGGTCCTCGCCGGTCAGCACCGCGACGAACTCGTCGCCGCCGGTGCGGGCCAGCACATCGGCGGGGCGCAGGTGGTGCTGCAGGCGCTGGGCGACGATCCGCAGCACCTCGTCGCCGGCCTCGTGCCCGGCGGCGTCGTTGACCTTCTTGAAGCCGTCCAGGTCCACCACCAGCACCCCGACGTGCGGGGCGCCCCGCCCGGGCAGGGCTTCGATGCTGGTCTTGAGCAGGGACCGGTTGGCCAGGCCGGTGAGGCTGTCGTGGGTGGCCGCGTACTCCGCGGCGGCCTGGCTGCGCTCGAGCTGCGAGTGCAGCCGGGCGTGCTGGATGGCGATCGCGGCGTGCTCGGCGAAGAAGGCCAGGATCTCCTGCTGCTGGGCGTCCGGGCGGCGCCCGTCGTGCGGCAGGTCGACGCTGAGCACGCCGACCCATTCCCCGGACGGCGCCATCAGCGGCGCGAACAGGCAGTCCAGCGGGTGCCACAGCTCCGGGTCGTCGGTCGGCTCGATGTCGGGGACCCAGACGTAGAGCGATTCCGGTACGCCGTTGCGGTGGTCGACGAAGTAGAGCGAGCCCCAGCGTTCGGCCCGGCGGAACAGCTCCCGCCAGTTCTCCGCCGAGCCGCGCATGCCGAGCAGCTCCCGGCGCAGGTCGTCGCTGCCGGCCACGGCCACGGTGGTGTAGTCGCCGTTCTCCTCGGCCAGGTTGACGGCGGCCAGGCCGAAGCCGGAGGCCTCCACGACCCCGCTCGCGACGGCGTCCAGGGTCTGGGTGAGGTCGAGGCTCGCGTGCACGCGCTTGGTCACCGCGTGCAGGGCACGCAGGGCCTGCAGCTGCGGATCGGAGGCCGTCACCCGCGCTCCTTTCGCCACCGTGATCAACCGACCGTAGTGCATCCGCCTACGCCTCGTGGACTCCGCTCATCGGCACCCGGCCGGGCGAGCTGAGCTCTTCGGCCTCCCGCACCGTGGCGGCCAGCGTGTCATGCACCCGCAGGCCGGGGCGGGCCAGGGCGAGCTGCACCTCGACGTCGAGCCGGCGCGGATATCCCGGGTCGGCCCCGACCGCCAGCGGGACCCCGCGGGTGACGTGCACGCCCAGCTCGTACAAGGTGATGGGCTGGACGCTGCCGCCCGGGGCGAACCAGAACAGCACCACGTCGGCGCGGTGCAGGTGGGCGTGCTCCCAGGTGATCTGCTCGGTGGCCGCGTCCGGGTCGGCCAGGTCGAAGGTGGCGCGGCGGGGATCGACGACGGTCAGGCCGGGCGTGTCGCGCAACAGGGCCACGGCCTGGGACTGCCAGTCGGGGCAGTCCGTGATGCCGCCGGCGAGGAAGAGCACCGGGCCGGGCCCGTCGTACCGTTGCGGCGCCTGCACGTATCGCACGGTTGCCACCGTAGCCGTCACACAACCGTCATGCGGCCGCGGGCGGACCGCCATGTGCGTACCTGATCATGGGCCCGGATGACGCGGTCGCGTGGCCGCGCCGCTCGTGTGCCCCCGCGAGCGGCGGCGCCCGCGGCCGCGGCATCCCCTACCGGCGGTCAGCCGGGATATTCGGCGCCCAGCCACTCCAGCGCGGCCGCGCAGTCGTCGAAGATCGGGAAGAGCCCGTCGACGTGCATGGTGTGGCGTCCGTCCCGGCCCGTCCGTGCACGACCACGGCGTCCAGCCGCACGTCCAGCTCCACCTCGGACGCGGTCATCGGGCCTCCTCGACCTCGAGCACGTGGTCCACGCGGGCCGGCCCCGGCATCCGGCGGACCTGGGCCACCGGGGCGCGCAGCGTCAGCCGGGCATCGGCGCGGATCAGCTCCCGGTGCAGCTGCAGCAGCAGCACGATGGCAGCCGCGTCCATCCGCGGGCTGTGCCGCAGGTCGACGATCAGCCGGGCCGGGCGTCCGGCGGCTGCGTCCCGCAGGCGCGACTGCCACCTCTCGACCGTCGCACCGGCCAGCGCCTCGGTGACGACCACGGTCGTCTCCTGCCTCGCGTGCTCACCGCTCACCCCGCAAGGTTCGTCCTGGTGTGTGGCGGGTGCTCCGCAGCCGTATGACGGTTGCGTGACAGTCCGGTCCCGGCCGCGCCCGCCTTCGGCGGCACGCGGGCGTGCGGGGATGATGCAGAGCATGTCAGCGGAGGACGAGGGGTACGAGCTACCGCGATGAGACGCGCCGGGCTGCGGGTACGGGTGGTCGGCGGTCTCGCCGACACGGTGTCCTTCGTGGCCGACGGCGCGCTGGCCGACAACCCGCTGACCGTCGCCGACCACAGCAGTCTGCTCGGCTGAAGGCGGGGGCGATGGCGTACGAAATCGAGGTCGAGCGGGTCTTCCGGGCCCGGCAGGGCCTGCCGTCACCGGTCCGGCAGCGCCGCGGGCTGGCTCCGCTCGGTCCGGGCGCCGACGTCGAGGTGGTGCTGCGGGCGGCCGTCGCCTTCGACGACGCCCAGCTCACCGCGCGTGGCTGGTTCTTCGACACCGACGAGCTGGCGGAACGGCTCGACGGCTGGGCGCAGGTGCTCGGCGCCGACGTCTGGACGGCGCGTTTCGCCTTCCGGCCGACCTTCGAGCTGGTCGCCCGGTACGTGTTCGGTGAGCTGTCCCCGGTGGTCCCGCAGCTGGCCTGGGTCGAGCTCGAGGACCGGACCTTCGGCAGCCGGACCCGTTACCGGGCGCGCTGAGCGCCCAGGGTGCGGCCCATCCGGCGGGCGGCCTCCAGCAGCCGGTCCGGGGGCAGTGCGGCGTAGCCGAGCACCAGGCCCGGCGGCCCGTCGAGCTGCCGGTGCCAGGACAGTGGATGGACGCGGACGCCGTCCTGCTCCAGCCGGCGGGCCAGCTCGGTGTCGTCGGCCGGCCCGGGCAGGGTGATGAGCAGGTGCAGGCCCGCGGCGACGCCCTCCACCCGCGCCTGGGGCACGTGCTCGCGCAGCCCGTGCAGCAGGGCGTCGCGGCGGCGAACCTGACGGCGGCGAACCGTGCGCAGGTGGCGTTCGTAGTCGCCGCCGGCCAGCAGGTGGGCGAAGATCAGCTGGGGCAGCGCCGGATTGCCCAGATCGCTGGCGTGCTTGGCGGTCACCAGGTCGGCGTGCCGCGCCCGCGGGGCGATCAGCCAGCCCAGCCGCATGCCCGGGGCCAGCGACTTGGAGACGCTGCCGGTGTAGGCGACCCGGTCGGGCGCCGAGGCCTGCAGCGCGGCGACCGGGGCCCGGTCGTAGCGGTGCTCGGCGTCGTAGTCGTCCTCGATGATCAGGCCGGGCCAGGCGAGCAGCGCGCGCCGCCGGGCCGGGCTCAGCACCACGCCGGTCGGGAACTGGTGGGCCGGGGTGAGCAGCACGCTGTCCAGCCCGGTGGCGGCCAGCCGGTCGACGCGCAGTCCCTCGCCGTCGACCGGGACGGGCACCGGCTGCAGCCCCCAGTGGGCCAGCTCGTCGCGGGTCCCGCGCGACCCCGGGTCCTCCACCGCCACCTCGGTGACGCCCTGCGACCGTGCGGTCTGGGCGAGCAGGGCGAGCGCCTGGGCGACGCCGTTGACGACTATCAGGTCGTCCGCGCCGGTCTGCACGCCGCGGGTCCGGGCCAGCCAGCCGGCCAGCTCGGTCCGCAACCGCGGATTGCCGCGCGGGTCGCCGTAGCCCAGGTCGGCGTTGGTCGCGGTCGCGAGCACCGCCCGCTCGGCGCGCAGCCAGGCCGCCCGGGGAAAGGCCGACAGATCCGGTACGCCGGGAGAGAGGTCCAGGTCGACGCCGGCCGAGGGTGGCAGGGGCAGCCGCATCGCGGACGCCTCCCGGGGCCGGCTGGGCTCCCGGGGCTGCGCCGCGAGCCCGGTCACCACGGTGCCGGCCCCGGTCCGCCCGCTGAGCAGCCCCTCGTCGGTCAGCCGCTGGTACGCCTCCACGACCACACCCCGGGACAGCCCGAGATCAGCGGCGAGCGCCCGGGTCGCCGGCAGCCGGGCCCCCGCGGCCAGCCGGCCGTCCGCGATCGCGGCGCGCAGCGCGTCGACCAGCCAGGCGGTGACGCCCTTGGCCGGTGCCGCGCCGGGATGCAGCTCCAGGAAGTCGATTTGGTCCACTCCTCGCACCCGGGATTGGTCCTTCCTGCAGGACCATACCCGCGCCGAGCATGGATCGCGTGTCCCGTTTCCTTCCCCTCGCCGCCGGGTCCGCGGCCATGTCCTGTGTCGGCGGCAGCGTCGCCGTCTCCGCCGAGATCGCCGGCGCCCCGCTGTTCACCATCCAGGCCCTGCGGTACGCGCTGGCCTGCCTGCTGCTGCTCGGCTTCGCCGCGCTGATCCGGTCCCGTCCGGTGCGCCCGCGCGGCACCGAGTGGCTCTGGCTGGCCGGTATCGCCGCCACCGGCCTGGTCATCTTCAACCTCGCCCTGGTGCAGGGCGCGCAGCACGCCGAACCCGCGGTGGTGGGCGTGGCGGTCGCCTGCGTACCGGTGCTGCTCGCCGTGCTGGGCCCGCTGCTGGAGGGCCGCGGCCCGGCGCCGGCGGTCCTGGCCGGCGCGGTCGTGGTGACCCTCGGGGCCGCTCTGGTGCAGGGCCTGGGCCGCACGGACGGCACCGGGCTGCTCTGGGCGGTGGTGGCCTTCGGCTGCGAGGCGGCGTTCACGCTGCTCGCGGTGCCGGTCCTGGGCCGGCACGGTCCGGTCGGGGTGTCCGTGCACGCGACGTGGCTGGCCGCGGTGATGCTGGCGGTGCTGGGCGTGCTGCACGAAGGGCCCGCGGCGACGCTCCGGCTGACCGGTACCGACCTGCTCGCCGGGGCGTATCTGGCGGTCGCGGTGACGGCAGTGGCCTTCGTGCTCTGGTACGCCTGCGTTTCGCGGCTCGGCGCCGGACGGGCCGGGCTGCTCACCGGCATCGCGCCGATCGCCGCCGCCCTGGCCGGGATGGCGCTCGGTGGCCCGGCCCCGCGCCCGCTGGTCTGGGCGGGCATCGCCGTCGTGGCCCTGGGCCTCGCCATCGGGCTGCGCACCACCGCCCCGGCAACGCCGCCCCCGCCTCCCGACCCCGCCGCCGGCCGGGCTCTCGCGGGCGTCGGCGCGGGGCCGGACGTCACCGGGGAGATCGCATGAGGTTCCGGCATCACGACGACATCCGGCGGGACTTCCCGGGCCTCGCCGCCGGCGCCCTGCTCGTCACGGCCCCGCCCGTCCCCGCACACGCCGCCGAGGTGGTCGCGCGGCAGCTCGCCACCGCCCGGGAACGGCTCGCGGCCGGTCCCGAAGGTCAGTTCCCGGAGATCCAGGCGTGGCGGCGCGCCTTCACCGCCATGGGTCTCAGAGCCACCCGGTACCGCTGCGCTTCCGAGTCGCTGCTGCGCCGGCTGCGCCGCGACGGCGAGTTGCCCACCGTGCATCCGCTGGTCGACGTCTGCAACGCGGTCTCGGCGGCCTTCGCGATCCCGGTCGCCGCGCTCGACGTCGCGAGGATCGACGGTGACCTCGAGGTCCGCCGGGCCACCGGGACCGAGAACTACCTGACCTTCGCGGGCGACCGGGAGCATCCGGCGCCCGGCGAGGTGACATTCGCCGACACCGGCGGCAACGCCCACGCCCGGCGGTGGACCAACCGGCAGAGCGGGCTCTCCGCGGTCTCCCCCGGCACCACGACAGCGCTCATCGTCGCCGAGGCGCTGCACGAGGGGGCGGACGCCGACATCACCCGGCTCACGGCCGCGCTGGCCGGCGCCCTGGGGGCCGTACGGGTGTCCGTTCTCACCCGGGAAGCGCCCGGATTCACGATATAGTCACCCAGATCGATGCCCTCTGGTGAAGGCAGGTCCGATGCGTCTGGTCACCGTGATCGCTGTCAGCGCGGCCCTTCTGGCCGTTCCCCAGGCCGCCACGGCCGCGGGTCCCGCCGAGTGTTACGACCGCACCGCCCCGGTCACCTACGAGGAGAGCCGGATCGAGACCCCGGCGCTGCCCGGCGGGACGCGGGTGCCGTACGAGCTGGTCGAGGCGGGTGGCTTCACGCCGTACGCCCGGGCGGTGACCGGGGCGCTGTGCCGGATCCGGTCGGTCGCCGACGCGCAGCGGGTGCTGCGGCGCGAGGGGGACCGGCTGTGGCGCACAGCTGTGCTGCGCGCGCAGGGCAAGGTGCACCTGGGCACGATCGAGCGGTACGACGACCGCCCGCTGTACTGGACCCGGCTGATGGGCACACGTGATCTGCGGCAGTGGCAGCCCGCCTTCCCGCTCACCGAGGCGCAGCGCGGCGAGCTGCTGCGTACGTACGAATACGCGGCCCGCGGCATCTCCTCCACCGACTTCGGGCCCGGGGTGCGGCGGGTGCTGGTCAGCGGGTTCGACCCGTACCAGTTGAACGGGGAGATCCGCCGGTCCAACCCGTCCGGGGCGTCGGCGCTGCAGCTCGACGGCCTGCGGTTCACCGTCGCCGGGAGCCGGGTGCAGGTGCAGGCGGTGGCGCTGCCGGTGACGTGGAGCGGCTTCGACGCCGGCATCGTCGAGGACGCCTTCGGGCCGCACCTGACCGCCCGGTCCCGCCAGCGTGCCGACCTGATCATGACGATCAGCCAGGGCAACCGCGGCGTGATGAACATCGAGCAGTGGGCCGGCGCCTGGCGCGGCGGCTCCCCGGACAACAACGACGAGGGTGAGCCGGAGCCGGTGCCGCCGGCGCCCCGCTGGCCCCAGCCCGAGCCGCAGCCCGAGTTCATCGAGACGACCCTGCCGTGGGCGGCGATGGTCGCGGCGGGCACGGGCCCGTGGCCCACGGCGCTGAATCCCCGGCTCTGCGAGTGGCCGGCGGGCACCCGCCCGGACCCGGCCGCCGTCCGGTGCCACAACGACGGGTCGACGCCGGGGTCGCAGGCGCAGTCCGGCGGCGGCGGCAGTTACCTGTCCAACGAAAGCATGTACAGGTCCAACCGGCTGCGGCTGGCGCTGGGAGCGACCGACCTCCCGGGCGGGCACCTGCACATCTCGGCGCTGGTCTACCCGGCCGACCCGCTGGTGATCATCGATGAGGCGTTCTCCGCCGACCGGCGCGCGACCGTCGACCAGACCGTGGAGCTGGTGAAGGCGGCGTCCTCGGCGGCGTGACCCGGGCAGACGAAAAGGGCCGCCCGATGGGCGGCCCTTTCTGTGCGCTGCGGTCAGCCGACCAGCGTCGGGATCTTCTCGAACAGCTGCGTCGTGAAGGTGACCATCTCGTGCAGCATCCAGTTCCCCGAGAACAGGATCGCGGCGCCGACGCCGACCGCCTTGGGGACGAACGACAGCGTCGCCTCCTGGATCTGGGTCACCGACTGGAACAACGAGATCGCAAAACCGATCAGCAGCGCCGTCAACAGCACCGGCGCGCACATCTTCGCGGCGATGGTCATGGCCTGCAGCCCCAGCTCAACGATCTGCGTGTCCGTCATGCCATCCCCTTCGGGCTTCCGCAGAAGCCGGGGAGCGCAGAACGGGCGCACCACGGTTGCCGTTCGGTTCAGGGGGTCGGAAACCTCAAGTCGGTGAAAGCGGCCGTCGCGGACTGCCTGGCGACCAGCAGTAGCTGCTCGTCGATGAGGCCCGTGGCGTAGCGGGCCAGGCCGTGCTCCTGGGACAGGGTGGACGTCACTGACGCGCGGGTTGTCGGTGTTGAGCGTGACTGCCACTACCGCCGCCAGCAGGGTGTGGATCCGGTGGTCACGGTAGCCGGGCGCGGCTCCGGTCTGGGTGTTGCTGGTCAGGGCCACCTCCAGCGTCACGCCCGCGCGGGCCAGGCCGTCGTCGAAGGCGTCTTCGACGGCCTCCCGCCCGGCCCGCCGCCAGTCGTCGAGACTGCGGAAGACCCCGATCTGGTCGTCGACCTCGGCCAGGTACGGCAGCAGCCCGCCCAGCGGCCCGCCGGCGACGAGCAGGTCCCGGGGCCGGGGCTGCGCGGCCAGCGGATGGCCGTCGCGGCGGGCCACGTCCAGGAACGTGCACGACCGGATCGAGCCCTCCAGGTGCCGGTGCAGGTCGATCAGTGGGCGCGTCGCCATATCGTTCGGTCCCTCCGGAACTTGGGTGCGAAACGGTGGTTTCCCGCCGTGGCCCCTCTCACGGATGGATCTTGTCAGCCGGTCCGGCGGCAGCGCCGATGGGGCACAGGTGGCCGGGACGCTCCGGCCGTCTTCCTTCCCCGACGACCGGATTTGGATCATGCACTCCATCGCTCTGCTCGGCTGGTTCGGCGCCGCTCTGTCCATCGCTCTCCCCTGGCCCCAGGTCTGGCGGTCCGTCGCCCGCGGCCGCACCAAGGGACTGTCCGCGACCGCCTGCTGGCAGGGCACGGCGATGCCGGTCGGCTGGATCACCTACGGCCTGCTGACCGGGGAAACCGTGCAGGTCGTGACCAACACCGTGACCGGCGTGGCCGGCCTGGCGGTGCTGGTGACGGTGCTGCTGAAGCAGAGCGAGCTGCGTACCGGCCGCAAGCTGCTGGTCAGCGCGGCCGGCGCGGCCGGAGTGCTCACCGCGGCGGCGGGCAGCGCGGCCGCCGGCCGGCTGACCGACATCGGCGTCACCCGCGCCGCGGCGTTCCTGGGCGCGGTGCTGGCGTGCACCGCGATCCTGGGCGCGATCCCCCAGCCGCTGTCCCTGCTGCGCGACCGCAACCAGGACCTGGCCGGGCTGTCCCCGCTGCGCTGGTGGCTCGCGGCGGCCGCGTGCAGCTCATGGTGCACCTACGGCCTGGCGACCGGTCAGCCCGCGGTCTGGCTGTCGGCCCTGGTGGGCCTGGGCAGCGCCCTGATCGTCTGCTGGGTCCTGCTCACCGACCGCCGCACCCGCACCGCCGCCCCCGCCACCGTCGTCCCGGCCACCGCCGTCCCCCTGACGATCGTCCCCGCCGCCCGGACGACTCGCAGTACCACCCGCGTCGTCCGCCCGGCCCGGGCGGCCGTGTCGGCCCTCTGCCCCACCCGGGCCGCCGGGCCGGGTGCCGCGGCTCGCGTCGTCCGTCCGGCCTCCGCCGCGGCCCGCCCGGTCTACGGCGCCGCACGGGTGACGCGGCCCCGGCCGGCACGCGGCGTGGCCTCCGTGCCCTGTTCACCCGAGGCCGCGACCATGGTGATGATCCGGGAGCTCGCCCCGGTCTGAAACCGGACGGGGACCTGACCGGAACGCGGCATGACCGCCGTGATCGTGGCCATGGTTCGCCAATGTGCCCGGCCTGGAACACCAGGGTGAGCCGTCAGCGGGTGGCGCGTCCCCACAGCGCCGGCCAGTCGCCGCCGCCGAGCCAGGAGGACGGCACCAGAGCCCCGTGCCCGGCGATCCGGTCCCAGAAGTCCTCCGGCACCGCACCCAGCCCGACCGCGTCCGGCCACGCCGCCTGCCAGCTCTCGTCCTTCAGCGACGACTGCGGGTAGCCCGGCACCCGGATCCGCCGCCGCCCGGTCACCGCGGTGACCGGACCCGCCGTTCTCAGGCCGCCCCACGAGGTCACCGTCAGCACACCCGCGCGCAGCAGCTGCCGCGGCGGCCGTCCCGCCATGGCCCGGGCCAGCTCGGGCGCGTCCTCGCGCAGCAGCTCACCGATAGCAGCGCGCATCCGGATCGCCACCAGTTCCGCGTTGCGGGCGGGTGCGACCTGCGGCAGCCGGGCCACCCGGCGCAGAGTCCGCGGGATCGGCACATCCGCACCCAGCGGCGCTAGCCGGTCGCGTACCGCCGCGGGCAGGGCCGCCACGGCCTCGGACAGCGGCCGGTGCGCGCTCGCCTCCCAGAGGTCCGCGATCTCCACGCCGGTGAGCAGCCGCCGGCAGCCGCGGATCAGGGTCGCCGGGCTGCTGCGTCGCAGGGCCACCAGCGCCTCCGGCCCGGGCTCGGCGTCGATCAGGGCGGCGAGCAGCGGCGACGGCCGCAGGGCGGCCTCGGCCAGCTCACCCAGGCGCTCCCCCACCTCGGCCATCAGCCGGGCGGCCGGGGCCGGTCGCTGGGCTCGCCGCGGCGGTACGGGCAACAGCGGCTCAGCCCTCGCCGGCGCGAACTCCTCCTCGGGCACCGGTAGCGACGCGATCCACTCCCGGGTCCGCCGTACCAGGTCGTCGTCGGGGTCCTCGTTGAACCGGGCCTTCATCTCGCCGATCCGCCAGCCCTTGCCGGTGAGCCGGACCGCGACGTTGGCGACGATCCGCCCGCCGGGTGCGCACAGGGCCACCAGCACCTGCCGGCCCACCGCGGCACCGTCGGCGTACTCGGGGCCGGCGATGCAGTTGCCCATGTAGCCGGCCCACCGCGCGAGCTGCCGCCCGGTGCGGGCCACTTCGATCCGGAGGTCGGTGCCGGGCAGCAGGGTGCCGTCGGCGGCCTCGGCCGGTTCCGGGACGGCGAACCGGCCCGGCTGGGCCTCCGCGGCGGCGACCCCGGTGAGCAGGCCACCGACGACGTCGGCCCACGTGCGCGGGCGTGGTGGCACTGTCCCGCCGAGCTCGGCGAGCTGGGCGGTGCCGGCCGCGGCCGGGGCGACGGCGTCGAGGCGCGGCGCCAGCGGGTCGTCCGGCGGGTCGGCCTGCGGATCCGCGTACGGGCCGCTCGGGCTGAAAGTGAGCTCGGCGGCCGGGTTGCCGCGCAGCCGGGCCAGGGCGTCGGCGAGTTCGGCGTACCAGAAGAGATGGCCGACCGTCTCCGTGCCCGCCGACAAGCCGCCGTCCGGAGCCTGCTCCCAGCCGGCCAGGCGCGCCGGGGAGAAGTAGCCGACCTGCTCCCGCCACGGGCCCAGCTCACCAGCAGCCCAGGCCCGCCGGGCCGGGTGGGCTCTCTTGTCCTCGTCGTACCGGTCCTGCACGACATAGGTGAGGGCGTTCTCCAGGGCCAGCATGCCGTAGTCGCGGGCCAGGGCGAGCCGGTCGCGGACGTACCGGGTCTGTTTCGGGCTCAGCGGCCCGCCGGCCGGGATGCGCCGCAGGTCGCGCAGGTAACTGACCGGCCGCGACGGGTGCTCCACCAGGCCGGGCACCGGCCGGCCCGCGTCGACGGCCTCCCGCTTGGTGAGGGTCCCGATCGCGGCCACGATCTCGTCGCTGTGCCGGTGCAGCGCTTCCGGGTAGCCCTGGTCGACCGCGGTCGTGGCCAGGCGGGCCAGCACGGTCGCCGCCAGGGCGTCGCTGAGCACGCGGGCCGCGCGGGCCGACCAGACGTCCGGCGGCGGCTCCCAGAGTGCGGCCTGGACCAGGGTCGGCTCGGGCCCGAACCGGCGGCGCAACCGCAGCAGGATCTCGTCCCGCTCGAACTGCTGGGCGCGGGCCCGCAGGTCGTCGTGGCCCGCCGGAGTGCGCTGGCTGTCGCGCAGGCGGTCCCGGCGCAGCCGGTCCAGGCCGGCCGCGCAGACCTGCTCCCACAGGTCGGTCAGCAGCCGCAGCCGTCGCGCCCCGGACAGCGGGCCGAGGACGCGGCCCAGATGCGAGCCGACGACCGAGGGCAGGCCGGACGGGAACGGGTCGACCCCCGGCGGCGCCCGCAGCGCGAGCAGCCGGACGAGCTGCTCGGGCCCCAACAGGTCGGCGGCGGCCACGGCGTACCGCAGCACCGGCCACCGGCCGGCGGTGATCGCCTCGCGGGCGGCCGCACCCAGCGGCCTGGTCGCATCCGGGCCGAAGAGCGCGACCAGCAGCGCGGGCGGTGGGCCCACCCGGCCGGCGATATCCGGTACGGCCAGCGCGGCCAGCACCGCGTCCCGGCGGTCCCCGGCGCCACCGGCGATCCGCGCCGACCGGAAGCCGGCCCCCAGGTCGACGTCCGCGCCGGCGGCGACCACACCGCCCGCCGCGACCAGTTCCCGCAGCCGGGCCAGCACCTCGGTCACATCGGTCGTGGCAGCCGGGCCCACCGCGACCGGCGTGCCGGGCGCCGGCCGGGCAGGCTCGCGGACCGGGCCCGCCGCGACCACGCGGTGCCCCGGTTTCGGCCTGATACCGCCGGACAGGGTGACTCCCACCCGATCATGATGACCCGCGCGTCCAGCGGAATACGCCACCCGGCCCGGCCGACCGCCCCCGCCCGTGCGCGGGCCGTCGATCAGTGTGCCCACGTTGACGAGACAGGAGTTCGACATTGCGCGGTTGGCTGCCGACCGGCGGCGGCTTGCGCGACGGGGACCGGGCTCGTCGCCACCGGCTGCCGACATGCTGCTCACCTCGACCGTGCCCGGCCTGACCGTCTTCGGCACGCTCGTCAGCGACCACACCTACGACCACCAGAGCGCCATGGTGCACCCGTTCCTGTGGGCGCTGCTGCACGGGCTGGCGGTGCTGCTGGCCGCGACGTTCCAGGTCGTCGCGTGAGGGCTGGCCGAGGCCGAGGAGCGGCGCGCCGAGGACAACCTGGCCGAGAGCCGGGCGCAGCTCAGTGTCGCCTTCGACGAGACGCCGGTGCCGATGGCGATGCTCGCGCCGACGGACGGCTGCTGCGGACCAATTCGGCGTACCGGTCCTGGCTGGGCCTGCCGGCGGAGCTGCCGCCGGGCTTCGGGGTGGCCGATCTGCCGATGACGCCGGTGGACCCGGCCGAGGCGGGGATCTTCGAGGCGCTGACCCGGGCCACCGACGCGGTGACGTTCACGAGCGCGTACCGGCGGCACGACGACGGATCCGTCATGCACGTGGAGGTGCACAGCAACGGGTGCGCGACCGCAACGGCAAGCTGCGGCTGATCTTCGTGCACTGCATGGACGTCACCCGGCAGCAGGAGCACGAGGCCGCGCTGCGCCGTCAGGTCCGCCAGGACTCGCTGACCGGGCTGCTGTCCCGCGCCGCCTTCGAGGTCGACCTGCTCGCGCTGCTCACCGCCGACGCCGGCCCCGCCTCGGTGCTCTACCTCGACGTGGACCGCTTCAAGACGATCAACGACGGCTCCGGGCACTCGGCCGGCGACGACGTGCTGTGCGCCCTGGCCGACCGGGTGTCGCGGACCGTGCCGGCCGGGTCCCTGGTGGCCCGGTTGGGCGGTGACGAGTTCGTGGTGGGCACTGCCCGGCCCGGTGGAGACCGGCCTGCGGGTGGGCCGGGCCGTGCTGGCCGCAATGGCCGAGCCGCTCCCGGTGGCCGGCGCCCAGCTGCAGATCGCGGTGAGCATCGGCCTGGCCGTCGCGCAGGGGCCACGCCAGGCCGAGCAGGCCGTGCTGTCCGCCGACACCGCGATGTACGCGGCCAAGCGCGCCGGCGGCAACCGCATCGAGCTGTTCAACGACGACATGCGGGTGGCGGTGCAGCAGCGCATCACCGCCGAGTCCCGGCTGCGGCAGGCCCTGGACGGCCGGCGCGAGGCGACCCTGCCGGTCTGGTTCCAGCCCATCGTGTCCCCGGCACCGGGCGGATCGTCGGCGCCGAGGCCCTGGTCCGGATGTGGACCACCGAGGGCGAACTGCTCGCGCCCGGGCACTTCATCGCCGCCGCCGAGGAGACGGCCTGGTCGTCCCGCTCGGCGAGCACGTACTGGCCCAGGCCCTGCGCCACCTGCACCGCTGGCGCGACGAGCTGGGCTACGTGTCGGTCAACGTGAGCCCGCGGCAGCTGTCCGAGCCCGGCTTCGTGCCGATGCTGGCCGGCCTGCTCGCCGCGAGCGGCCTGGACGACCCGTCCCGGCTGGTCCTGGAGATCACCGAGACAGCCCTGCTGTCCAACTCCGTGGACCTGCAGGACCGGCTGCACGCGCTCAAGGCGCTGGGCGTACGGATCGCGCTGGACGACTTCGGCACCGGGTACAGCTCGTTGACCTGGCTGCAGTCCGTACCGGCCGACATCGTCAAGCTGGACCGCTCGTTCGTCGCCGGGCTGGCGACCGACCCGCGCAAGGCGTCGATCATCTCGGCTGTGCTGTGGCTGGCCCGCTCGCTGGGCATGTCCGTGGTCGCCGAGGGCGTGGAGGACATCGCGGACTGGGACGCGCTGCGTACGGCGGAGTGCCCGGCGATCCAGGGCTACTACTTCAGCCGGCCACTCACGCCGGACGACATGCACGCCATGCTGCTGCGCGGCCCGGCCCTCAGCCTGGAGGCGGTGTAGCCGGCGGGGCAGGCAGGGCGTCGTTCTCGGCGGCCTGCTCGTTGATGATGTGCGCGGCCGGCGTCTGCACGTGGGCGTTGCCACCGTCGCGCAGAGCCGAGCGGGTCATGGTGATCACGCCGATGTGGTGGGCGATCATCTGCTGAGGGAGAAGCCGGGACGCCTCGGCCGGCGCCGCGGGCCGGGCATCCGAGAACGGCCGACGGTGTATCGCCGAGGTTAGGCAGCGGTCAGCGGGCTGGTGCGCCGGACGTCCTCATCGAAAGCGGAACCAGGGAAGGCACCAAGAGCAGCAAGTCGCCAGGGAGCGTCGCCGCCCACTGAGCCTTTCCGAGTAACGGTCGTTGACGTTGGGTGACGGATCAGGTGGTGCGGCCGTGTTCGATGTGCAGGATGACCAGGGCTGCCGCGGTGATCCGGCCGATGGCCCAGGGGCAGAGGCTGACGTTGCGCAGGGCTTTGACGGTGGTCTTGAGCAGTGAGTTACCGCGTTCGCCGTTCGCCGTTCGCCGTTCGCCGTTCGCCGTTCGCCGTTCGCCGTTCGCCGTTCGCCGTTCGCCGTTCGCCGTTCGCCGTTCGCCGGCGACTTCTTACCGATTGGTGACGCATGGAGGTCACCCTCATCGGTGACAGGCGGGGCGCCGTACCTCATGACGCAACCGGTGCTCCGGCACGGAGCATCCACCGTCTCATCCCTAGGAGATCCTGATGAAAGAGATCCGTGCGTCTGTCGTCCCCCGGACGGCTGTTCTGTTGGCGGCGGCCCTGGTGGGCCTAGCGGGGGCGCCGACCGGCGCACTCGCTGCACCGGTGACGCCAACGCAGCTGAACGCCGCCGACATGACGTTGTTCAACGGGGTCCGCCTGGCCGGCCTGTGGGAGATACCTGCCGGCCAGATGGCGGTCGAGAAGGGCAACAGCGCCAAGGTGCGGCAGGTCGGCGCGATGATCGCCGAGGAGCATGTGGAGCTCGACCAGCTCGCCGTCGACGCCGCGAACAAGCTTGGAGTGGCCCTTCCGTCGACGCCGTCGGCCGATCAACAGGGTTGGCTCAAGGAAATGGAGGAGGCCGAGGGCGATCGTTTCGACCAGACGTTCGTGACCCGGCTGCGGGAGGCACACGGCAAGATCTTCCCGGTGATCGGGGCGGTCCGTGCCTCCACTCGTAACCCGGTTGTTCGTCAGCTGGCCGACGACGCGAGTGAGTTCGTGATGCACCACATGCAGATGCTGGAGAGCACCGGGCTGGTGCGGTACCAGGATCTTCCGCCGGCGGCGATACCCGCCGCTCAGGACACCTCGCGGCTGGCTCTCGCCGAGGCAAACGTCGGAAGCTCGGCACCGGTCAATCCAGTCATCATCTGGGCGGTGCTGCTCGCCGCACTAGGCGTCACCGCGGCGGTGTTGATCCGGTTACGTCGCACCGGCGTCTGAAAAACACCCGGCGCCGGTGGTGCGCAGCGGCCTGCGCGTCCCGCTCTCCGCCGAACCCGGTCTGGGCGTTGTCGGTGAGGCGGGTGACGGAGCTGCGGCGGTCGACCGGTGCGCCGCCGGCGATGTTGACGTGGTGCTCATGGACGTGTGGATGGTCGGCACTGACGGGATCGAAGCGACCCGCGGCATCACCGCCCAGTCCGAGATCGGTGCCAGGGTCCTGGTCGTCACGACTCCGACCACGTCAGGTCGGTATCGATTACTGAAGAGGTCTCCGGTAGTTGGTACAACGACCAAGAAGCACCATGCACCGGAGACCTCGTGGCCACCCTAACGGTGACGAGGCGGCACGACCTGACCGACGCGCAATGGGCGGCCCTTGCCCCGCTGCTGCCTGCGCCGCCGGTCCGGGGCCGACCGCCGAAATGGACCAGACGGCAGCTCATCGACGGGATCCGGTGGCGGATCCGGATCGGCGCCCCGTGGCGCGACGTGCCGGCCGAGTACGCGCCCTGGCCCACAATCTACGGACTGTTCCGTCGCTGGCAGCGTGACGGGACCTGGGACCGGATCCTGTCGGCGTTGCAGGCCCGTGGCGACTCCGAGGGCCGCATCGACTGGACGGTCAGCGTGGACTCGAGGACCAGCCGCGCTCATCAGCACGCCGCGGGTGCCCGCACCGACAGCCATCTGCAGAAGGAACGACCCGGCGGAGTCCACGACGAGCCGGCCGATCATGGGCTGGGCCGCTCGCGGGGCGGGCTGACGACCAAGACGCATCTGGCCTGTGAGCAGAGTCAAAAGTGTTGTCGCCGATCGTGACTGCCGCCATCGCGGTGACAGCCCGCAGTTCATCCCGGTCCTGCACCGTATCCGGGTGAGCCGGCTCGGTGTCGGCCGGGCCCGGTCACGTCCGGTGCTGGTGCTGGCCGATAAGGCCTACACCAGCCGCGCCAACCGTCGTTATCTGCGCTCATGCGGGATCAAAGCCGGCATCCCGAGCAAGAAAGATCAGGACGCCCACCGCAAAGCCAAGGGCTCCCGCGGTCGCCACCGTGCTGGGTCGCACGCAGGTTACGCAGTCGCAGTGCTGCGGCGTCCGCGGCCGGTGCGTAACGAGATCCGCTGGGCAGCTGAGCCGACTGCTACGCGAGGTGACGAGTGCTGGTCAGGGGACGTGCGTTGGTCGCGGCATGAGAGTGCGCGCCGGGGCCGCAGAGCCGTCAGCCATCACTGCTGTCTTGGAGCACCGCGTTCCCACCAGTCGTGTGGTGGCCGCTCCCGGATCATCGCCGCTGCGATCTCCGGCTGGAGGTGATTGCAGTACTTCCACAGCTCCTTCGCCGCTCGGGAGTACTGGAACAGAACTTGGTCGACGTCGAAGGCGTCAAGCTCGCCGGCGCGGTAACGATCGACGGCCTCACCAACGCGGGCAACGAGGTCCCCCAGCTCGGCTTGGTGATACTCCGCGACCACCGAGCGAGCTATTCGTCGCTCCGACTTGTCAGGCACGAGTACGAGCCTACGCAAAGGCGCAGACTCGCAGCTGTCCTGCCGGGCGGGTCCCGCGGATGCTGTGCGGACGAGGGCTGGGCGCAAGGAGCGGTCGCGCGGGACCCCGGCGCGCAATAAGCGGGTACGGAAGACGCCGGCGGTGGTGCTCGCGGCTTTTATCGATGCCGAGTGGTCGGACCGACTCTTCGCCAGTGCAAGTGTGGCGCTGGCCGGGCTCTCGCTGTTCTTCGCGGTGCTGGCCGGACGTGACGGCGTCGATGCCCTGCGGGCCCTGACGATCGGCACCACGGGCACGGTGACCATCGCCTCGTGTTCGGAGAGCACCTCAACCAAGGATCCGCAGTTCGGACCGACGGCTGGGACTGCACCGGCCCTTTTGACGGCGATGGGCTGCATCTGCGTCGGGTCAGGCTCTTCATGCACTCCGAGGGGCCGCCCGGGCCCGCGGTGAACGCCAGGGCGAGCGGACCCGGCGCCGACTGGGTGTGGCGAGACGGTGAGATCGAGTGGGTCTTCGCGTTGTTTCTGGCCGGCGCCCTGTCGGTCACCGCGTGGTGGCTGGGCCGTTTCGCCGTTACTGCAACCGCCGCCGTCGAGTCAGATGGATGAAATATTTCTCTGTTCCGTCCAGCGTCTTCCATGCTGCCGTGGTGGCGTCGGAGGTGCTGAAGAGCGTCTCGGCCTCAACACGGGCGGCGGCGTCTTGGAGGTCGGTGCGGCCGAGGTGAGCGAAGGCAACGGTGTAGGTGCCGGGGCCTTGTTCAAGCGCGATGTCGGTCAGCGGCTGGGCAATGTCGTTGTCTGCGGCGCTGATGCAGATGCGTCCGGTGGGCACGTCCAGGCTGACGGGTGGCTCCCATTGCCAGGGCAGGAGTGGGTGCTGTCCGGTATCGGTGGTCTGGATGCGGACGAGTGGTCGGCTGTACTGGTGGGCGCAGCGGATGAGCAGGACGGCGCCGGCGGCGCCGTAGAGGCGTCCGCCTCGGCTGCCGGGGATTCGTGCGGCGTCGGCTGCCTGCCGTTGTGCCTCAGCAGAGTCGGCGCAGATGTCACGGACGAGGAAGACGCCGTTGGCGGTCGGTGTGATGGCTTCGATGGTCGGCACGGCGGACTTCCTCGTGGTAGGGCAGGGCGTCTCGGCCGGCAGTGCCGGGACGCCCTGCGGTGGGTCAGCGGTTGATGGCGACGAAGAACGGGTCGTTGTCCAGGATCCTCTGCACGGTGCAGAAGCCGTTGAAGAGGTAATCGCGTCCTGAGTCCTGGTTGTCGACCTCGCCGATCAGACGCGATGAGCCTTGCCAGGTGAGCCAGCCGTTGGCGTTGCCGGTGGATGCGGAACTGCCGGTGTAGGCGCCTTCGCGGGTCGAGGCGAACGGGTACTCGTCGCAGTTGAGGTTGGGAGTGCTGCCTCCTGGGCCCCAGACGTCGGTGCAGACCTTGCCGGCCTCGGTGCGGTCGCGGCCCTTGAGGTTGTCATCGACGAGGCGGTGCAACGGTCGTTGGTCGGCCCCCAGCTCCGGCTTGTACTCGCCGGGCGGGCTCTTGCCGATGAACGACGGGAAGGTTCGCTCGACGTGGTGTAGGGCGTCGTCGATGTAGTGGACGAATTCCTTGACCCGTCGAGGTAGTTGTCCGCTCGTGCCAGAGCTACCAGGTGGGTGATCGCCATGCCCAGGGTGACGAGGGTGCTGGCGATCGCCATGGGAACGTCGCGCACCCGCGGGCCGGCTCACCCCGGCACGCGTCGTCGTGGGTTTCGGAAGCTACGCGCGAAGACCACCCGACCGGCCAGTGCACCGAAATCCACCACCGCCGGTCCCGGACTCCCGGCAGGATCCAAGAACCGTCGGCCCGCCACCCGCTACGACGTCGGCAAACGGGCCACCAAACGCGGCATCACACTCAACGAACGCACCAAGCGCACAGGTCAAAGAACAAGCAGAGGGCGAGGCGGGTTCAAGTGGTAAGGACTCTTGTCTGGGTAGCAGCACAAGATTGAGGAAGTCCCGCCGTTCACGCCAGCCGCGGGACTACGCTGACCCCTGATCGTGGTCATGGTGCGTTCACCGGTCGAGCCCAGGACCGTTATCGGGACGCGGCTTGCTCTCGTTCCGGTACGCCCACTCCGCCGGCGGCGGGCCGGTCGGCTCGCCGGCGGGTCAGTTGCCGAAGCCGGCGACGGTGAACCCGGCGAAGCCGATCGCGGCGAGCGCCGTCGCGGCGGCGAGCGCCTGGAGCCGCACCCGGTGGGTCGGTGCGACGAGCAGGATCAGGATGATGCCGAGGACGGCCTCGATCGCGGCGGTCTGCAGGCTGTCGGTCCGGTAGTGTGGTCCGCCGCCGGGGTTGTCGCTGCGGTTGACGAGCATGGCCGCCTCGGCGAGCAGTACCGCGCCGGGCATGGCAACGGCGACGACCCGCAGCCACGGTCGCGCGTCGCAGGTCAGCCCACCGGCTGCGCCGAAGAGGGCGCCGGCGATGACTCCGAGGAACAGCCACATCATCGCCGTCAGGGACCAGAAGTTCTGGGCGTCGTCGTTCATCAGGACGACCGCCGCGAGATAATACGCCTCGACGGCGACGACCAGCAGCACGATCCCGGCAAGAGCGGACCGCCACCAGCCGGCGCGGAGCCACCAGCCGATGCCGAACGCACCGAGCGCCCAGACGGCACTGGAGTTGGCCAGGTTCGCCCAGGGGTACGGCAGACTGCGCTGCAGCAGCAGGTCCACCACGCCGAGGAGAATCCCGCAGGCCACCACGGTCAGCACCACCGTGGTCAGGCCGCGGTGCCGTCGTAGTACCTCATGGTCGATTTGCGTCATACGGACATGCTGCCAACCCGCACCGCCCACGACATCAATCTTGAGACCATCCTCGCGATACCTGAGTACCGGTCATCGGCACCCTAGGAGGAGGCCGTCGCCCGTGTCACCAGTCGATCATCAAATCATGATCGATGTGTTGGAAACCGCGGTGCGGCACGCCGCGTCGCTGACGGTGGATCCGGCGGCGATCGCCGCCAACATCCGTACCGTGCGCAGCCGTACCCGAGCACAGGTCATGGCAGTGGTGAAGGCAGACGGCTTCGGCCACGGCGCGGTGGACGTGGCCCGCGCCGCATTGGACGGCGGTGCCACCTGGCTCGGCGTCACGAGTCTGGCCGAGGCGGTGCCGCTGCGCGAGGCGGGCTTGCGGGCACCGGTGTTGAGCTGGCTCAATCCCGTCGAGGTGGACGCCGCCGCCGTACGCCATGACGTCGACCTGGCCGTCGCGAGCGTCGCCCACCTGGATCGGATCATCGCCCACGGCGCGGGTGTGCGGGTACACCTGCATCTGGACACCGGGATGGCCCGCGACGGTGCACCGCCGGCGGACTGGGATGCGCTGTGCGCGTCGCTGCGGCGCGCCGAGACCGCAGGCCACGTCCGCGTCGTCGGGGTGATGGGTCACCTGGCGTGTGCCGACGACCCGGCGGACGCGGCCAACCACGCGGGCAGAGCGGCATTCCTGCGTGGCTGCGCACTCGCGAAACGCCACGGCCTGCGCCCGTCGCTGCGGCATCTCGCCGCCACGGCCGCCGCACTGACGGATCCGGCCAGTCACTTCGACCTGGTCCGGGTCGGTGCCGGGCTCGTCGGCATCGACCCGTCCGGCCGGACGTCGCTACGGCCCGCGATGACCTTGACGGCACCTGTCGTGGCGGTGCGCGAGGTGGCGGCCGGCACACCGGTGGGGTACGACCACACCTGGCGGGCGCCCCGGCCGACCACGCTGGCCCTGGTGCCGATCGGCTACGCCGACGGGCGTCCCCGAGCCGCTGTTCCGGGCGGGCAGGTACTCATCCGCGGTGAACGCCGGCCGATCGTCGGCCGGATGTCGATGGACCAGATCGTCGTCGACGTGGGCGACGCCGCTGTGGTGCCCGGAGAGGTCGTCACCGTGTTCGGGCCGGGGGATGCCGGCGAGCCGACCGTCGCGGACTGGGCGCGCTGGGCGGGCACCATCGAGCACGAAATCGTGACGGCCGTCGGTAGCCCGGTCCGCCGCATGGCACGCGAGCTGGCGTCGTGGTGACGCCGATCCGGGTCGCGGTCATCGGTGGCGGCCGCAACGGGGAGCACGACGTCTCCCTGGGGTCGGCGGCCGCGGTCGCCAACGCCCTCGACCCCGGTCGCTACGACGTCGTACGGCTCACCATCGAGCGCGACGGCCGGTGGCGGAAGGGTACGGGTCCGGTCGTGAACCTGGCCGCGGCGGTCGAGGTGCTGGCCGGCTGCGACGTGGCGGTGCCCATGGTCCACGGCCCGCGCGGCGAGGACGGCAGTCTCGCGGCGTTGCTGGAGTTCGCCGGCGTGCCCTACGCGGGTTCCGGGGTGCAGGCCGGTGCGCTCGCCATGAACAAGTGGGCCACGAAGGTGATCGCCGAGGCTGAGGGCATCTCGACAGCCCCTGGAGTGGTGCTGACCGCGGCCACCGCCGAACGCTACCGACTGACCGGCCCGGTCGTGGTCAAGCCGGTGGCCGCCGGGTCCAGTCAGGGCGTCACCCTGGTGTCCGAGCCGGCCGGTCTGGCCCTGGCGGTGCGGTCAGCGCTGTCGTTCGACGATCGGATCCTGGTGGAGGACATGATCACCGGCCGGGAGATCGACGTGGCGGTACTCGGCCGCGCGGACGGGACCCGGGTGGTGTCACCGGCGCTTGAGATCGCGGTCGACGGCTTCTTCGACTACACCGCGAAGTACGACGGATCCGCGCGGTTCCTCGTACCCGCGCCGCTGACGACTGACGAGCAGGCGGCGCTGGAGGATGCGGCGCTGGTGATGTACGACGCGCTGGGCTGCGGCGGTGTCGCCCGGATCGACTTCTTCCTGACGGCGGCCGGGCCGGTGCTCAACGAGGTCAACACCGCGCCGGGATTCACCGAGCACTCGCAGGTGCCGAGAATGTTCGCCGCGGCCGGGACGGCGTACCCGATGTTGCTCGATTTGCTCATCGGTGACGCGCTGGCCGGGCGGTCGTGAGGAGCGACGGCCTGGATCTGTTACGCGGTATCGCGGTCGCCCTGGTCATCCTGCGGCACACCTGGCCGGGCGTGTTCGCCGGTGCGGGGGTGACCGGAGTGGTGATGTTCTTCGCGCTCAGCGGCTACCTCATCACCGATGTGCTGGAGCGCGACCTGGCCCGTCACGGCAGGGTGCGGTTGCGGCGCTTCTACCTGCGCCGGGCTTGGCGGCTGGTGCCTGCGCTGGTCGTGCTGGTGACGGCTGTCGCCGCGGTCATCGTCGTGTTCGATCCGTTCGGCGACCGGACGCTGCTGCCCCGTACGGTGCTGGCCGCGCTGACGTTCACCGGCGATCTCCCGTTCGGTCACGGCAGCGACGCCACCTTCCACCTCTGGACCCTCGCCGTCGAGGAGCAGTTCTACCTGCTGTGGCCCGTCCTGGTCGCTGTGGCATGGCGGCGGGGCCGCCTGACCCGGCTGCTGGTGGCCGCCACCGCCGTCGCGCTGCTGGCGTGCGCGCTGACCGTGGCCTGGCTGCACACCGCACCGGACGCCGCCTACTCGTTGCCGACGACCTGGGCGGTGTGCTTCGTCCTCGGTTCGGCGGTACGGGTCCACCAGGCCCGGCTCTGCGTACCCGGATGGGCCCCAGCGCTGGCTCTTGCCACCCTTGCCGTGCTCAGCATGCTTCCATTGCGGGGTCACGTTCTCACCTACGTGCTGGGAGGCCCGGTCATCGCCACGCTCACAGGGGTCCTGGTGCTGCACTGGAGCCGGTGGACCAGCGTGCACCACACGGCGCTGCGCCCGCTGGTGTGGCTGGGCACCGTCTCCTACGGCGCGTACCTATGGAACTATCCGCTCACGCTGCTGCTGCGGCCGCTGGGCGGGCCGGTCGCCGCCGTCCTCGCGATCGGCGGCACGGTCGTGGCCGCTGCCCTCAGTTGGCACTTCGTCGAGCGGCCCGTCCTGCGCATGCGGCGGCGGATCCCGGCATGATGCCCCGGTGGCTGCGGGAGTTGACAGCGGGCCCCGGCATGATGCGCGGGTGGCTGCCGGATCTGACGGTGGGCCTGGTCGTGTTCCTACTGGCGGTGGCCGAGCTGGTGGGGAGCCGGCCCCACCCGGCGGGAGTGGCTTCCGGCGGTCTCGCCGTGGCGGCAGGCACCGCGGCCGCGATCGGCGCGATCCGCCGGGCGCCGGGGCCGGCCGTCCTGCTGGTGTGGGCAACGGTAAGCCTTCAGCTGTGGGCCGTGCTGCACGACAGCGTCACCGCTCCGGTCCTGCTCACCCAGGTGGCGGTGCTCGTCATCATCTTCGGTGCCGCGCGGTGGGGTGGCTCCACGACGCTGGTGTTCAGCGGACTGTCACTGCCTGTCGGCGCGTACATCGCCGTGCGGTTCCTCGACAACGCCATCGTCGACGCGCTCTTCGGGGTGACCGACCTGGACCGGCTGGCCGACGGGCTCAGCCTTCTCGGCGAGGACTGGCGGCTCAGCGCCACCGGCGTGCTCACCCTGGTGCTCTTCGTGCCGTGGCTGCTGGGCCTCGTCGTGCGGATCTCGCAGGATGCCCGTACCCGGGCCGCGTCGGCGCACACCGAGATCGTCCGGGCCGAGGCGGGCCGTGCGCAGGCCCAGCAGATCGCCGAACTCCGTGAGCAACAGGCCCGCCTCGCCCGCGACGTGCATGACGTGGTGGGGCACTCCCTAACCGTGATCCTCGCCCAGGCGGAGTCGGCGCAGTACCTGCCCGACGACCCGGCCGCGCTCAAGGCCACCTTCGCCACGGTCGCCACGTCCGCGCGCCGATCCCTGCACGACATCCGTGAGGTGCTCACCGCCACCCGCGACGTACCAGCCGCCGGGGAACTGGACCGGCTGATCGACGACCTCGCCTCCGGCGGACTGGACATCATCTCGACCCAGGCCGGTACGCCGTTGCCGCTGGCACCGCAGCAGACCATCGCCGCCGTCCGCGCCCTGCAGGAGATGCTGACCAACGCCATCAGGCACGGCCGTCGGGGCGGCGCGATCGTCGTCCACCGGCACTGGCCGCACCGGCCCGGCGAAACCGACCTCAGCATCGAGGTCCGCAACGGCGCGGACACGGATACTCCGTTCAGCCCCGGGCGCGGACTCACCGGCATGCGTGAACGCCTGCAGGCCGTCGGCGGGCGATTGGAGGCCGAAAGACGCGGCGACGTCTTCGCCGTCACCGCCCGGATCCCGGTGGGACGACAGCCGTGACACCGCCCATCCGCGTCCTGCTGGCAGACGACCAGGAACTCTTCCGCGCCGGCATCAAGGTCATCATCGATGCGCAGGACGGCATGACCGTCGTCGGTGAGGCCGCCGACGGCGCCGAGGCCGTGCGCCGGACCGACGAACTGCACCCGGACGTCGTTCTCATGGACGTGCGCATGCCGACCGTCGACGGTGTCGAAGCAACCCGGCAGATCCTGTCGCCGCAGCGGACCGAGAAACGGCAGCATGTCGTGCGCGTCCTCATGCTCACCACCTTCGACCTCGACGACCGGGCGGCGGCCGCCATCCGGTGCGGCGCCAGTGGATTCCTGCTCAAGGACGCGACACCGGCCATGCTCCGCGACGCGATCCGCAGCGTGCACATCGGCAACGCCGTGCTCGCCCCCGCGGAACTGTCGACGTTGATAGAAGCGCAGTTCCCGACATCTTCACCGGTCCCCGACCCCTACCTCAGCCTGACCGAGAAGGAACGCGCGATATTTGTTGCCGTGGCGAAAGGCCTGTCCAACGTCGAGATTGCCGCACACGTGTTCGCCAGCGAGTCCACAGTCAAAACCCACGTCGGGGCGATTCTGCGCAAGCTGTCCCTGCGTGACCGCGTACAGATCGTGGTGTTCGCGCATGAACACGGCTTGGTCCACAAGGGCAGCTGAGGGGAGTGTGCTGATGTCATCTGGTGAAGAACTGCTGGTGGAGACGACCCACCCGGCAGGGTCGCTCTCCGCGCTCTGCCGGGCGCGGCGGGCAAGCCGCTGCGGGCAGGTCCACGGGTCGTGCTGTGACGGCAGTTGCTCACCCGGGGCGAGGTCACCGAACACGATCCGCGAGCGCGGCACGACCTGCTGGTACGGCGCCAACGCGGAATCGGTGCTGCCGTCGCTCATGGCCGTCCATCGTACCGAGCGCCCGAGCCTCAGCCGTCGGAGGTCGCGGCCAGCTCGGGCCGGCTGACATGGTTATCTCCCGCTTCGTCGCGGTCCTCGCCACCAAGCTCCCCGGATGGACTCCGGCTGGCGACTCTGACTGCCCGCACCGTGCCGGTGGTCGACCAGCACGACGTTCTCTCACCCGACCGGATAGGTGACGACGCTGACCCTGTTCCCGCATCCTGGGCACGGGTCACAGTCGGATCAGATCGGGGACCTCCTCGGGCAGGCCGGGTGACGTCATGACATGGCCCATCCCGGGTACGACGTGCAGCATTGCGCCCGGGATCGCGGCCGCCAGGGCCTCGCCGTGACCGAGTGGATCAAGCGGATCCTGGTCGCCGTGCACGACCGAGGTCGGCGCGGTGATCGGCCACAGCGGGGCGAGCAGGTCGGATTCGGGTCGCCACGCGGCCCGCTCATGGTTGGCGGCGGCCGCCGGGTCGGTGGCCCGCGACAACGCCAGCTCCAGCATCGCCCAGGCGGCCGGCTCGTCGAACGGGCGCGCCGGCCCGTTGTAGATCCGGAACAACGCCACATCGGACTCCACCCCGGGCGGCAGTCCGGCGGCCTGATGCGCGAGATACGCCGGTGACGGCGGCGGCAGCCGATCCAGGTCGGTCGGCTCCCCGGCCAGCGCCCGGACCGGGGAGCTGGAGATCATCGTCAAGGACCGGACCCGGCCCGGGTACGTGCACCCCCAGCCACTGCGCGATCATGTCGCCCAGCGAGACCCCCGCCACATGAGCGGACTGCAGGCCATAGCCGTCCAGCACGGCCAGGCAGTCGCGGCCCAGGTCGGCGATCGTGTACGGGTGAGCGTCGAAGTCCACGACGCTGGACCGACCGGTGCCCAAATGATCGAACCGGATCACCTGGACCCCTCGCTCGACCAGCCGGCCAACCAGCGCATCGGGGCAACTGACACCCAAGAGAACCCCGGCTGCAGAGATCATTACCGCGTCCGAGACGCACTGCCCGGCTATCCGGAATCCCTATACCGGCAGGTCAACCGCTATGGTTAGCCGCCCGCATAGGGAGCGGGTCCGGGACCTATCGGCCAGGGTTGCGCGGTGCCCCGGCGACGGTGAGGCATGATCGACACATGCTGCCCGTGGAGTTCGGACTGGACACGTTCGGCGACGTCACCGTCGGCCCGGACGGTGAGCCGCTGTCGTATGCGCAGGTCATCCGCAATGTCGTCGAGCAGGCGGTGCTGGCCGACGAGGTGGGGGTGGACGCGTTCGGGCTCGGCGAGCACCACCGCGACGACTTTGCGGTCTCGGCACCGGAGATCGTGCTGGCGGCCATCGCCAGCCGGACCCGGCGGATCCGGCTCGGCACCGCGGTGACGGTGCTCAGCTCCGACGACCCGGTCCGCGTCTACGAACGGTTCGCCACCCTCGACGCGGTGTCCAACGGGCGGGCCGAGATCACCCTGGGCCGCGGTTCGTTCACCGAGTCGTTCCCGCTGTTCGGCTACGACCTGGACGACTACGACCGGCTCTTCGCCGAGAAGGCCGACCTGATGGCCGAGCTGCTCCGCGAGGACGCGGTGACCTGGCACGGCACCGTCCGTCCGCCGCTGGAAGGCCAGCAGGTGTACCCGAAGACCGCCTCGGGACGGATCACCACGTGGGTCGGCGTGGGCGGCAGCCCGGAGTCGGTGGTCCGCGCCGCCCGCTACGGCTTCCCGCTGGTGCTGGCGATCATCGGCGGTGACCCGGCCCGCTTCGCGCCCTACGTGGAGCTGTACCACCGGGCCCTGGACCAGTACGAGCGCGAGCCGCTGCCGATCGCGGTGCACGCGCCCGGCTTCATCGCCGCCACCGACGAGGAGGCCGTCGAGACCCTGTGGCCGCACGCCCGGGCGTCGATCACCCGGATCGGCGCCGAACGGGGCTGGCCGCCACTGACCCGGGAACGCTTCGAGGCCGACATCGCCGAGGGCGCCTGGCACGTCGGCTCGCCGGACACCGTGGCCCGCAAGATCGCCCGCACGGTGAGCGTGCTCGACGTGCAGCGCTTCGACCTGAAGTACTCGGCCGGCACGCTGCCGCACGAGGCGATGATGACGGCGGTCCACCTCTACGGCACCGAGGTCATCCCCCGGGTGCGCGAGCTGCTGGAGAACGAGGACTGAGGCCGGGCGGCCGGAGTGCGGGCCGGGGTCAGGATTTGCGGCCGATCGCGGCGACCACCGCCATGTCGCCTGGATCGCCGTCGCCCTGCGGGCCGGCCGGCCACTCGTGCACCCAGACCAGTCCGGGCGGCACCAGCTCCGTGTCGCCGAAGAAGCGTTTGATCTGCGACCGGGTGCGGCCGGTGGCCGTCGACACGTCCGTCCGCCGGTAGAGGTCGGCGACGCCGTCCCCGGCCGCGTCGGCCGCGGTCTCCGAGACGCCGTGCGAGATCGCCACGTACGACCCCGGCGGCAGGCTCGCCAGCAGCCGCTCGACCGCCGGGTAGGCGTCGTCGTCCGGCACGAAGTGCAGCATCGCGACCAGCAGCAGCCCGATCGGCTCCTGCTGGTCGAGCAGCCGGCGCACGCCGGCATGGGCCAGAATCGCCTCGGGGAAACGCATGTCGGCCTGCACCGCGGTGGCGAACCGGTTGTCCCGCAGGATCTCGCCGGCGTGCGCGACCGCGACCGGGTCGATGTCGATGTAGACCACCCGGGCGTCCTCGACCCGGCGCTGGGCGATCTCGTGCACGTTGCCGACCGTCGGGATGCCGCTGCCGATGTCGAGGAACTGCCGCACCCCCGCGTCCAGCATGAACTGCACGGCCCGGTTGAGGAACGCGCGGTTGGCCCGGGCCATCTCGCCCGCCGCGGGGATCATCGCCAGCAGCCGTTTGGCCGCCTCACGGTCGGCCGCGAAGTTGTGGTTGCCGCCGAGCAGGGCGTCGTAGATCCGGGCGCTGCTGGGCCGGCTGGAATAGTCCGCGTCCGCGTTCCCCATGCCGAGGAAGCCTACTCCACTGTGGTCGGTCATGAGGCCACCCTTCGGTCGACGACGGCGGCCAGCGGGGCCGGCCCGCGCAGCAGTGCGGGCACCTGGTGCGGGGTCGTCGGCGGGCCGTACCGCAGCCCCTGGGCGCCGTCGACGCCCGTCCCGGCCAGCCGGGCCTGGACGCCCTCGTCGTCCACGCCGTGCACGGTCAGGGTGAGCCCGAGCGCGTGCGCGACCCGCGCCATCCCGGTCAGCAGGTCGCGGTCGGCGTCGGGCCCGGTGGCCGGGGACCGCAGCAGACCCGCCGGCGTCCGCAGGCCGTACAGCGGAAGCTCCCGCAGGTACGGCAGGCTGCTGTGCCCGGTGCCGAAGTCGTCCAGCTCGAGCCGGACGCCGAGCGCCGCCAGCGCGGTCAGCACGGTGTGGCTGTGCTCGCCGGCCGGCACGGCGTCCAGTCCGGACAGGTGCAGGTGCAGCCGCCGCGGCGGCAGGCCGCTGTCCGCGAGCGCCTCCCGCACCAGGTCGGCGATGTCGGGATAGCCGATCTGGTGCACCGGCAGCTCCAGGCCGATGAACGGGCCCTTGCGGCCGCCGTCCCAGGTCATCGCCTGCCGGCAGGCCTGCCGCAGGAAGGACCCGGCGAGCCGGGTGGTGGTGTCGCGGTCGCCGGTGAGCTGGCCGATCCGGGTGAGGTCGAGGGTGCCCAGGTGCGGGTGCCGCCAGGCCATCCGGGCGTGCAGCCCGGCGACCAGGCCGGTGCCCAGCCGTACCACCGGCTGGTAGGACGGCGGGCCGGTGACCAGACCGGAGACGCCGGTGGCGGTGCGGGACCGGCCGGGACCGGCGGGCAGCGGGTCGTACGCGGCCCAGCCGGTGGTGCCGGCCCGGGCCTGGCGCAGCGCGATCTCGGCGTCGAGCAGGACCCGGGTGACGTCGAGACCCGCGGTCGGCACGTCGACGACCCCGACCGCGGCGTGCAGCGGGGCGGTCAGCCCGGTCCCGGGCAGCGAGGCCGGCTCGGCCAGCTCCCGGGTGAGCCGCTCGGCCAGCTCGGCGAGATGGGCCAGGCCCCCGCTGTCCTGCACCAGCAGCGCGAAGGTGTGCGCGCTGTGCCGGGCCAGCAGGTAGTCCGGGTGCCGGGCGACCCGCTGCAGCCGGCGGGCCACCTCGGTGAGCACGTGGTCGGCGGCGTCGGCACCGAACTGCTCGCCCACCGCGACCAGGCCGCCCAGGTCGATGAGGCAGAGCCCGACGTGCCGGGCCGGGTCGTCGCCGTTCGCGGACTGCCGCAGGCGCTGCCCGAGACAGGCCTTGTTGGCCAGCCCGGTCACCGGGTCGTAGTAGGCGAGCCGGTGGTAGCGGGCCTCGCTGTGCTGCAGGGCGGACTGGAACTCGCGGGCGGCCCGCTGGGTGGCGCGGTGCAGCGACTCCTGCTGGGCCAGAGTGCGGGCCTGGACAGCGGCGGCGAATCCGGCGGCGAACGCGCCCGCGACCTGGCGGGCCGGGCGGGGCACGGAGTCGCCGTCGCTGAGGTGGTCGAGCAACAGCGTCATGCTGGCCGGCAACGCCTCGGGCCGGCTGACACCCAGGGCGACGACCTCCACCCCCACCTGGTAGGCCGCTTCGAGATCCGGCGGGCTCGCCTGGGTGGCGACGCGCAGGCAGTTCGCGTACGCCTCGAGTGTGCGGGTCGCGGCGTCCTCGGCGATCGGCAGGTAGACCCCCGCGGCCGCCGCGGCGGCGAACCACATGTCGCCCAGGCTCTGGCCGCGGGCGCCGGGGACCGGCTGCCGCGCCGGCTCCAGCGGGCCGGCGGCGGCCGGCAGCGGCGCGAGGGTACGGCGGGCGCTGAGCACCGTGCGGGCGGCCTGATCGAGGGCGGCATCCGTGTACTGCACCGCGGTCTCCAGGGCGGCGGCGACGATGCCGTCGGCGCGGTGGCGGGCGTCCTCGATCAGCCGGTCCGCGGGCGCGTCGGCCGGGGCCGGCTCGTCCTCCTCGGGCACCGGGTCGTAGCCGCACTCGGCGAGGATCTGGTTGAGCGCGGCGATCATCATCGCGTGGGTCAGCCCGCCCTCGTCCGGCGGGAACGGATCGTCGTGCGGCGTCATGACCGGCCTCCCTCGGGCTCGGGCCGGGGCCCGCTCCCGGAATCTGGCTGCGACCCGCCCGGCCCGGCCGCGGCGGACCGGCCCTCGCCGGGTGAACCCTCGCCGGACCGAGGCTCAGCCGGCTGCGGCTCGGCGACGGGTTCGGATGTGTGGCCGCGCTGCGCCGGCACCGCCTGCCACATCGCCACCGCCTGCTTGCGGCCCAGCTTCAGTGCCGTCCGGACCGCCTCCGGCGTCTTGCCCACCTGCCGGGCGATCTCCGTCGGGGTCAGGCCCTCGGCCGAGAGCTCCAGCGCCTCCCGCCGGGCCGGCGGCAGCTGGGCCAGCACGCCCGCGAACCACTCCTGCAGCTCGTAGGCCACCAGTTCGGGGTCGGCGCGGCCGGTGCCTAGCTCGCCGAGGTCGGCGACCAGCACCTCAAGGTCGCCGCGCCCGGCGCTGCGCCGCTGTTTCAGCCAGTGCGACCGGGCCGCGGTCCGCACCCAGGCGACCGGGTGGGTCAGCTCCGGCCAGCGGCGCAGCGCCTCCCGGATCGCCTCGGCAACGGCGTCCTGGGCCTCCCAGCGGTCGGCGCCCTCGCGCATCAGGCTGCGTACGAGGCCCGCCCAGTAGCGCCGGAAGAACTCCTCGATCTGCGCGGCGGGCGGCGGCTCCGGAATCAGCGGTGGCGCTGTCGCACTCTCCACGTCGGGCGTGTCGTGCGTGCCGTGCGCGTCGGGCACCGATGTCTCCGTTCGCCGTTGAACTCCCACCTAGTTAGGTCCGTGGGAGCCGGTCGGCGTGACATCGACGATCAAGATTCTTTTCAGCGGCGGGCGCGGGCCTCCCGCATCGCCGGGCAGAGCCGGACGGTGGCCGCGAGGTCGGTGCGCCCGTCAGCCGCGGCGGCCGCCACCCCGAGCCGGTAGGTGACCCGTTCGCGCGCGGTCATGGTGCCCCGACGATGTTCGAGCACCGGCACGGCGGCGAGCACCTCGGGCACGACAGCCGGGCCGGCGGCCCCGGCCAGGCGCAACGCGGTCAGTTCCCGGTCGAAGCGGCCGGCCGCGCCGGCGCCTCCGACGAGCTGTTCGACGACGGCGGGCGTACCGGCGAACCCGGCCCGCGAGCGCGGGCTGCCGGCGATGCTCCGCGGCCGGCCCAGCCGGTCGCGCAGCGCGGGCCCCAGCGGCAGGGCCCGCGGAAGATCATTCGGCGATCATCCGGATGATCGCGTTGCCGCCGAGCATGAGCACGTCGGCCCCGGCGACCAGGGCCATGGCCAGGTGCATCCGGCGGCTGGTCAGCTCGGGATCGGAGCCGGTCAGCCCGAGCCCGGCGATGACCAGGGCCAGCAGCACCAGCGGGATGCCGAAGATGAGCAGCACCCCGACCGAGCCGGGGGTCCGGCCCTGCACGACGAGCAGCGTGAGCATCACCGCCGGCCCGATGCCGAAGAAGAGCACGGCGAGCCCGCCGTACCACCGCAGCGACCGCGTCGCGTCCGTCACCATGCACCTCCGATGCGGGGGTCATGGTATCGAGTGCCGATCACCGTCCGGGCCGCCACCACGGCCGGTGGCCGCGGCGGGTCAGTGGGTGCGAGTGCGGAACATCGACCGGTATGCCTGCGGGGTCGTGTCCAGCCGGTGTCCGAAGTGGTGCCGCAGGGTCGCGGCGCTGCCGAAGCCGGCCCGGACCGCGATCGTGTCGACGCCCAGGTCGGACTCCTCCAGCAGCCGGCGGGCCAGCAGCACGCGCTGGCCGGTGAGCCAGTCGTGCGGGGTCGCGCCGGTCTCGGCCCGGAACTTGCGGGCGAAGGTGCGCGGTGCCATGTGGGCCTGCGCCGCCAGGGTGTCCACCGTGTGCGGCTGGTCCAGGGTCGCCAGTACGTGGGTGAGCAGGGGCTGCAACGTCTCGCAGTCGATCGGCTGCACCGGCGTCTCGATGAACTGGGCCTGGCCACCGTCGCGGTGCGGCGGCACGACCATCCGGCGGGCGAGCTGGGTCGCCACCGCCGAGCCCTGTTCCTCGCGGATCAGGTGCAGGCCGCAGTCGACCGCCGAGGCCGTGCCGGCGCTGGTGACGATGTTGCCGTCGGCCACGTACAGCACGTCCGGGTCGACCTTGGCCAGCGGGAAGCGGGCGGCCAGCGCGTCGGCGTGGCGCCAGTGGGTGGTGCAGCGGCGGTCGTCGAGCAACCCGGCCGCGCCGAGCGTGAACGCGCCGGTACAGACGCTCATCACCCAGGCGCCGCGGGCGTGGGCGCGGCGCAGTGCGTCGAGGACCGCGGCCGGCGGTTCCCGGTCGTTGGTGCCGGGCACGACCGCGACCAGGTCGGCCTGGTCGGCCGGGCCCAGGTCGTGGGCGGGCGAGATGGAGAAGCCGGCATGGGTACGGACCGGAGCGCCGTCGACGCTGCAGACGGCGAACTCGTAGCTCGGCAGTCCCTCGGCGGTGCGGTCGTAGCCGAACAGCTCACAGAGCACGCCGAGCTCGAAGACGGCCACGTCGGGAAGGGCGATCACAGCGACACTGCGCAACATGCGGACAGCCTACGGCGCACTGGCAGGATTTTGAAGATGTATGGCATCCCTGCCACTGTCCGGGACTCCGGCGCGGGTCCATGCTGGTAACAAGCAACCCGGTGCGCACCGGCAAACGAACCGCCGGAACAAGGGTGTGAACGTCATGGGAATCGCCATCCTCCTCTTCTTCGTCGCCATCGCCATCGCCTCGGGCGCCGGGCTCACCTTCGACAGCCGGGACAGCGGCGACTGGAAGCCCACCACCGACGGTGTGCGTACGCCGGACAGATTTTGAAACTCGGCAGTGACGGCACCGGCCCGCCCGCGGGATGACCGCGGAACGGGCCGGTAGCCGTTCGGTGCTCAGACGTCAGTTCTTCTTCTCGGCGCCCTGCTCCTCGGCGCCCTGCTCCTCAGCGCCCTGCTGCTCCTCGGCACCGGCTTCGTCCCCGGCACCGGCCTCCTCGCCGGCACCCGCGTCACCGGCGGCCTCGCCCGCGGCGGCCTTGGCGGCGGAGAGGTCCAGGCAGGCGACCAGCAGAGCCGCACGAGCGTCCGTGACAGCGGCGTCGAGCTCCTCGGCGCCGGCACCCTCCTCGGCAGCGCCCTCTTCGGCAGCGCCTTCCTCAGCGGCGGCGCCCTTCTTCTTGCCGGCTGCCTTCTCCTCGCCCATGCCCTTGGCGTACTTCTTGGCCACGGCCTTCTTGGCCTTCTTGGACATCTCGGCCGGAGCGGCCTCGTCCCCGGCGGCGCCCTCTTCGGCAGCGTCGTCCTCGGCGGCGCCGGCGGCTTCGGAATCGGCCGCGGCCTGATCGATCGCGAACTGGTCGCATGAATCCTCGAGCGCCTGCGCCGATGCGGCGGCCGCCTCGGCGGCACCGATCTCTTCCTCCGGCGCCAATGGTTCGCCGTCACAGACAACGGCGCCCACGTTGATTTCCAGCTTCTCGCAGCCGGCGACGTCGAAGTCCTGGCCGTCGACCACCACGATCTCCGACGCCTGCGCCTGCTCGCCCGCCGAGGCCAGCTGCAGTCCGGTGACACCGCCCACCACCAGCACGCCAGCGATGACCGCGCCGCCGATCGCCTTACGGTTGATCCCGGTCCTGCCGGTTCCGATGCGTCGTCGCTGTCGCAGTCTCATCAGCACTCCTCGTCGTCGGACATCAATGTCGTTCCGGCAGCAAGTACGCGACCGCACCGCGATCGGGTTCAGATCTTCGGCGAATTCAGCCGGTTCAAAATATCGGCGACTTTTTTCGGCACAATCTGCGCACGCGTCCGGCGTCACACCCGCGATACGCCGATCCGCGATTAGCCGGGCCCCGAACGGTGAATGCTCAGACCATGGCGACGAAGACCGTGTTCGTACTGTTCGGGGCCACCGGCGACCTGGCGAAGCGGATGGTGCTGCCCGCCTTCTACACCCTGGCCATCGAGGGGCTGCTGCCCGCCGACTGGGTGCTGGTGGGCAACGGGCGCGGCGACGTCGCCCACGAGGACTTCCGCAAGCACGTGCACGACGTGCTGGTCGAGTTCGGACCGCACCCGGACAAGGGCCCGTGGCGCGAGTTCGAGCGGCGGCTGCTCTTCGCCGGCGGCGGCTTCTCCACCGACTCCCCCGGCAGCCTGCTCGACGTGATCGACGGCGCCCGCAGGAAGCTGGGCCCGAAGGCGGAGCTCGTGCACTACCTGGCCGTGCCGCCGCAGACCTTCCCCGAGCTGACCCGGGCGCTCGGCCGGCACGGCCTGGCCGAGGGGGCTCGGGTGGTCTACGAGAAGCCGTTCGGCACCTCGCCGCGCGACTTCCGGTCGCTCAACCGGACCGTGCACAGCGTGCTGGACGAGTCGCAGGTCTACCGGATCGACCACTTCCTCGGCAAGGAGGCCACGCAGAACCTGCACGTGCTGCGCTTCGCCAACGAGCTGTTCGCGGCGATGTGGAACCGCGAGCACATCGAGAGCGTGCAGATCGACGTGCCGGAGGACCTCGGGGTGGACGACCGGGCCGGCTTCTACGACGCGACCGGCGCCGTGCTCGACATGCTCGTCACCCACCTGTTCCAGGTCGCCGCCGAGGTCGCCATGGAGCCGCCGGCCAGTCTCGCCGCCGGCGACCTGCAGTCCGCCCGGGAACGGGTGATCCGCTCGTTCCGGCCGCTGGACCCGGCCGAGGTGGTGCTGGGCCAGTTCGACGGCTACCGCGACATCGAGGGCATCGATCGCCGGTCGAAGACCGACACCTTCGTCGCCGCCAAGCTGTGGATCGACAACGCGCGCTGGAAGGGCGTGCCGTTCCTGCTGCGCACCGGCAAGCGGATGGCCGCGAGCGAGCAGCGGGTCACCATCGTGCTGCGGACCCCCGACCGGCCGCTGCCGGGGCTGCCGGCCCAGGCGAACGCGCTGACCTTCGCGCTGTCCGGTGACGGGCAGATCGAGCTGCGGCTGCTGGCCAAGAAGCCGGGCACCGAGCTGCGGGTCGAGCCGGCGACCATCAAGCTGCCGCTGGCCGAGCTGCCGGACGCCGAGCCGCTGCCGCCGTACGTGCGGCTGATCCACGACGTGCTGCTCGGCGACCGGTCATTGTTCACCCGGCCCGACGGACTGTCGGCGGCGTGGCGGGCGGTGCAGCCGGTCCTGGACACGCCGCCCCGGCTGGCGAAGTACCCGCAGGGCTCGTGGGGACCGCCGGCGGCCAAGAAGCTGGCGGCGCCGTACCGGTGGCTGTCAGGTCAGTGAGGCCGCCGAGCGGAGGTCGAGCGCCACGAGGATCGCGCCGCCGACCCGGTTGATCACCCGCCGGGCCCGGTCGGTGCGCAGCAAGCGCGCACCGGCCGACGAGACGGCGACCCAGGCGCCGAGCCAGCGGACGATGAACAGCGCGTGCGCGGTGACCAGGACGATCATCGGCGCCCGCACCGGGCGCTCTGGCACCGGGAACTGCGGCGCGAGGGTCAGGTAGACGGCGGCGACCTTCGGATTGAGCACGTTGCCGAGCAGCGCCTGGCTGTACGGGTGGCGCAGGCCGACGCGCCGCGGCCGGGGCGGCGGTTCCCGGCGGCGGACCGTCGCGCACGGCTCAGATCACGACGCGGTAGTGGGTGGTGAGCCGGCCGGTGTCGTCGTGGACGTGGAAGGCCACGCCGGGCGGCTGGCTGCGGGTGGCGAGCGGGCTCGGGCCCTTCCAGGGCATCCGCAGCGTGGAGATGACCCCGGGCACCACCAGCAACGGCCGGCCCGCGAAGGTGCTCACCGCCGCGGTGTGCGCGTGTCCGGTCAGCACGGCGACGACCTGCGGATGGGCTGCGATCAGGGCGGCCAGCGGCTCGGCGCCGAACAGGCGGATCGAGTCGGGCGACAGCGCGGTCGTGCTGCCGCTAGAGTCCTGCGGCGGCGGGCCGTAGCGCAGAGGTCGTCGCGCCGCACTGCGGATGCGGAGGACGCCGGTTCGATTCCGGCCGGTCCGCCACCTGCGGCAGGCGGGCGGGCGACGGGAGAGATCGGCGTGGAGCGGCGACGGGAACGCCTGCGGTACCGGCGCGAGCTGAACCTCTGCGCGCCGCCCGCGATGATCGCCGCGGCCACCGAGCGGCGGCTCGCCGGCGACTGGCGGGGAGCCTGCGCGGCCGCGCTCGTCGACGTGGATCTCGACCTGCGGAAGGTGGCCTCGGCCTACGGCGCCGGGCACGCCGAGCGGATCGAGGCCGAGCTCCTCGGCTTCGCCCCCGAACTGCTGCGCCGGTTCCTGCCCCGCTCGGAGGGCCGGCTGGTGCCGCGGGCCGCCGTGGTGCTGTCCCGCTTCGACGAGCCCTGCCGCGGCGCCCGGGAGGGCTCCCGCCGGCACGGCCCGGTGCTGGTCGCCACCCAGCCGCAGAGCTGGCAGGTCGTCCGGCAGGGCCTCACCCTGCAGGTGCTGCACAAGCTGCCCACCCACTTCCACGACATGCCGGAGTGGACCTGGCGCGCCGACGCCGTCGCCGACCGGCGCTGGGTGTACGGCGCCGGCCCGGACCGCCTGCCGTGGCACTTCGCCGACGGGTCGCCGTACCCCCAGGGCACCGTGACGCCCCCGGAGCAGGCGGCGGACCGCACGGGTGAGATCGAGCGGATCGCCGCGGCGCTGGTCGCCGGGCGGCCGGTCGAGGCCTTCGAGGTCGCGGGCTTCGAGGTCGACACGACCCCGACCCGCCACTACGGCCCGGAGCTGCCCAAGCTGCTGGCCCGGATGGGCCGGGCCCTGCCGGTCGCCCGGGCCGAGCTGCTCCGGCTGACCCGCCGGTACGAGCAGGAGCGCTTCCGGGCGCAATGGGGCCTCGTCGGCATCTCGCGGTTCACCGTGCGCCGGCAGGACTACTCCCGCGCCGACTCCGGTCCCTGGATGTTCGACGTGCCCGCCCCGGCCGAGGTGAGCCTGCTGCGCTTCGGTGACCTCGGCCCGGACGAGCTGCATCCGCTGGTGCACGAGGCGCTGTTCCCCGATCGCGTCCAGCAGTGGCGGGCGCAGGTCCCGCACGTGCCGGAGCTGATCCAGGTCCGCTGCGGCACCGAGTGGCACACGGTCGTCGCCACCGGCGGGCACCTGCGCACCCCGCACCACGGCGACGCCGCTCCGGACGAGCCCATGCACGGCTGCGCGGCCGCGGTCCGGGGCTGGCGCACCGGCGTCCGGCCGATGCCCAAGGACGTCCGCCGGGACCGGCAGGCGCTCTTCGCCCTGGCCCTGCACGGCGACACCGACGGGCTGCTCGCGCGGCTGGCGGACGGTCTCGACCCCGGCCTGCGCGGCCCGGGCGGCGGCACGCTGCTGCACTGGCTCGCCCACCTGGACCACGCCCGGCTGCTGCCGGTGCTGCTGGGCGCGGGGCTGTCGCTCGAGGACCGCGACCACGAGGGGCGTACGGCGCTGCACGCCGCGGCCGAGTCGTGCGCCGAGGCCACGATGGCGGCGCTGATCGCCGCGGGTGCCGACCCGGATTCCCGTGACCAGCAGGGACGGATCCCGGCGCGGGTGCTGGCCGAGGTACGCGGCCCGTAGCGGCGGTTGGTTATGCTTCCGCGCGGCGAGGCCGTAGCGCAGAGGTCGACGCACCCGCCTCTCAAGCGGGGGGACGCCGGTTCGATTCCGGTCGGTCTCGCCCCCGGCCACAGGAGGGCGCAGTGTCGGTCGACCGTACGGAGCTGGCCGTGTGCCTGTCCGTGCTCTCGCGGCTCGGCGACCCGGGGCTGGACGACGCCACCCGGCTGGAGCTGGAACGCGCCGTCACCGCCGCCGCCCGCGATGTGAAGCGCCGCGCCAAGGCTCGCCGCGTCGGGGAGACCCGGGCCGCGGACCGGGCGGTGCTGGCGGCGGCCACCCGCTTCCACACCGAGATCCCGCCGGTGCTGCCCAGCCCCTCCCCGGCCGCGCCCACCCCCGCCGGCACCCTGCGGCGTGAGCGCCGGTGCTACGTCTGCAAGTCGGCGTACCGGGCGGTCGACGCCGACTATCACCTGCTCTGCCCGCCGTGCGCGGAGGAGAACAGGGTCCGCCGGCACGCCCGCTGCGACCTGTCCGGGCGTACCGCGATCGTCACCGGCGGGCGGGTCAAGATCGGCTTCCACACCGCGCTGAAGCTGCTGCGCGACGGCGCCGAGGTCGTCGTCACCACCCGCTTCCCCCGCGACGCCGCCCGCCGGTACGCCGCCGTGCCCGACTTCGCGTCCTGGGGCCACCGGCTGTCGGTGCACGAGCTGGACCTGCTGGACCTGAACGCCACCCTGGAGTTCGTCGCGCTGGCCGGGCGGCGCTTCGCCGGGCTGGACATCCTGGTCAACAACGCCGCGCAGACGCTGTACCGGCCGGAGGCGTACCACGGTGAGGTGCGCGAGGCCGAGACCGCGGCCCTGTCCGGACCGGCCGCCCGCATCGCGATCACCGCCGGCGACCCGAGCGTGCCGGTGGCCACGGGCGACCCGCTGTTCCCGGCCGGGCACCGTGACGAGACCGGCCAGCAGCTGGACCTGCGCGCGGTCAACTCCTGGGTGCTGCACGACGGTGACGTCAGCCCGCACGAGTGGCTGCAGGTGCACGTCGTGAACGCGTTCGCGCCGTTCCTGCTGACCTCGCGGCTGCGCCCGCTGCTGGCCGCCGCCCGGCAGCCGCAGCGGCACGTCGTGCAGGTGTCGGCGATGGAGGGCAGCTTCTCGCGGCGGGGCAAGACCGTGCGGCACCCGCACACCAACATGGCCAAGGCGTCGCTGAACATGCTGGTCCGCACGGTGGCCGCAGATTACGTGCGGGACGGCATCCACATGAACAGCGTGGACACCGGCTGGGTCACCGACGAGCGCCCGCACCCGGCCAAGGTGACCGTGCGGGAGGCCGGCTTCCGTCCCCCGCTGGACGTCGTGGACGGCGCCGCCCGGGTCTACGACCCGATCGTGCGCGGGGTGCGCGGCACCCCGGTGAGCGGCCAGTTCCTCAAGGACTACCGGAGTGTGCCCTGGTGAGCGACGCGACCCCGGTGCGCTGCCCGGCCATCACGGACCCGGGCACCGGCCTGGCCGATCCCGGGGACTTCACTCCCCTGCTCGCCCGGCTCGCCGACACCGCGGCGGTCGCACAGCCGGAGGAGTTCCCGCGCGGGACGGTCCAGCCCGACGGCCGGCTCGACCTCTGCAAGCAGGGCCTCGGCCCGGCGCAGACAGCCCGGATCCTCGCGGCGGCCGTCGGCTCGCCGCTGGTACGCCACCTGCTGCTCGGCACCAACGGCCTCGGTCCCGACGGCGCCCGCGCGGTCGCCGGCGCTCTGCGGCCCGGCCACCACGTCGAGACGCTCTACCTCGGCTGCAACCTGATCGACCCGGACGGCGTGGACGCGATCGCCACCCGGCTGGCTCAGGACGACACCGTGCGGGCGCTCTGGCTCAAGCGGAACCCGGTCGGTGACGAGGGCGTGGCCCGGCTGGCCGCGGCACTGACCACCAACACCACGATCCGTACGCTCGACCTGGTCAACGTCGGCATGACCGGCCGCGGCCTGCGAGTGCTGGCCGCCGCCCTCGCCGCCCGCCCCGCCCGGTTGCAGCGGCTCTACCTGGGCGGCAACGGCTTCGGGCCGGACGTCGTCCCGGCGCTCGGCACGCTGATCCACGAGGCCGGGGTGCACGAGATCTACCTGGCCGCGAATCACCTCGGTGACGCCGGGGCGGCGGCGCTGGCCGAGCTCGCGGACGGGGTGGCGCTGACCCTCGGGCTGGGCGGCAACGGCCTGAGCCCGGCCGGGACGGCGGCGCTGGCCCGGCACCTGGGCGCCTGGACGGCGCTCGACCTGGCCCGGCCGCCGTCGGAACGCTCGCTGGGCGCGCACGGCAACGTGGTCGGCGACGAGGGCGCGTACGCGCTGGCCGACGCCCTCGCCGGGGCCCGGTTGCAGCGGCTGGACCTGCGGCGGACGGAGATCGGCGGGCGTGGCGCCCGGCGGCTGGTGGCGGCGGTGCAGGGGCATCCGACGCTGGCGTACCTGGGGCTCAACGGCGGGGTGCCGCGCCGGCAGCGGCGTAAGGCGGCGGAGCTGCTCGCGGGGCAGCCGGCGCCGGTGCCGCACGCCGACGTCCGGGCCATCGCGAGCGTCTACCGGTAGTCCGGACGTGGAATAACCGGCCTCCCCCTGCGTTCTACCCGCTGGATCCACTGGGAGGACTGAGACATGAAGACCGGTATCCACCCCACCTACGGTTACGTCGTCTACCGCGACCGCAGCGCCGACTACTCGTTCCTGACCCGGTCCACGGCGACCAGCGACAAGACGGTCGAGTGGAGCGACGGGAAGACCTACCCGGTGCTCGACGTCGACATCTCCAGCGGCAGCCACCCGTTCTGGACCGGCAAGCAGCGGCTGCTCGACACCGCCGGCCGGGTCGAGAAGTTCCGCGCCAAGTACGCCCGGGCCCGCGGCGGCAAGTAGCACGTCACCGGATACCGGCGGCACCCCTCACCGGGTGGCCGCCGGTTCTGCGTCTCCGGCCCGGTACGCCTGCCTGATCTCGGCCAGCTGCCGCTGCTCGGCGGCGTAGTCCCGCGGGCGGGGCTCGTCCGGGTTGGGATCGAGGATCACCTCGCTCGCGCCCAGCTCGGCCAGCGCCTGCACGTCCCCCACGACCTGGTCCAGCGTGCCGACCCCGGCCGGACGCCCGGGTCCGGCCGGTTCGGCCTGCAGCCGCGCCTTCACCCGGACGACCAGCTCCGGCACCGGCCGGTCCTGCTCGGCCGCCTCCTGGCGCAACGCCGGCAGCCCCTTGTCCCGCAGCCAGTCCAGGTCGGGGTTGATGGGATGCCAGGCGCTGCCCGAGCGGACCGCGCGCCGGACGGCCCGGCGCGACGCTCCGCCGACCCAGACCGGCACCCGGCCCTCCGGCGGCCGCGGCCCGGTCTGCACCCCCTCGTATCCGGGCCCGTCCACCCGGGCCGCGGCCCACGCGCCCGTGATGATCTCCAGGTACTCGTCGGTGACCGGGCCGCGCCGGGTGTGGTCGGCGCCCAGCGCGGCGAACTCGGTGGCCGACCAGCCGGCCCCGACGCCGAGCACGAACCGGCCGCCGCTCATCAGGTGCAGCATCGCGCTCATCCGGGCGGTGTGCAGCGGATGCCGGTACGGCAGCAGCACCACCGAGGTGCCCAGCCGCACGGTCGAGGTCTGCCCGGCCAGCCAGGCGAGCAGCACGAACGGGTCGTGGAACGGCTCGGGATAGATCGCGGCGACCTCCGGGGTGAGCACCACATGGTCGGAGACCACCAGGGTGTCGAAGCCGCCGTCCTCGGCGAAGCGGGCCCAGCCGAGCAGCGCGTCGTAGCTGGATTCGGGCCCGAAGTTGGGCACGTTCACGCCGAACCGGATCATCGGGCGACCGCCTGCTCGTAGATCCGGAAGGGGGCGGCGGCGTCGGCGTCGGTGTGCCCGGGGCGGGCGATGCCGGGCAGGACCGCCGTGACGGCGTCGATGAGCCGGGCCGTGGTCGCCGCGTCGCCGTCGATCGCCGCCGGGACCAGGGACTTGTCCGCGGCGTACACGATCTCGCCGATCCCGGCCGCCGCGGCGACCAGCCGGCAGATCGCGCACGGCTCGCAGCTGGAGTAGACGACGGCGCCGGACAGGTCGGCCGTGCCGAGCCGGCGGGTGGCGTCGCGGACGGCGACGACCTCGCCGTGCCCGGACGGGTCGTGGTCGTCCACGACGGTGTTGGCGCCGCCGCCGAGCACGACGCCGCCGCGCACGACGAGCGCGGCGAAGGGCAGCCGGCCGGTGGCCGCCTGGTGCAGAGCCAGTTCGACGGTACGGGCCAGCGCCGCCCCCTCGTCGAGCGGAACGCCGATCAGCGCATTGACATCAACGGTGGTCATCCGATGAGACTAGAAGTTGACATCGGTGTGAGGGGCAAGGGAGTTGTGATGCGGATCGGTGAGCTGTCGGCCCGGACCGGCGCGAGCACCCGTTCGATCCGCTACTACGAGGAGCAGGGTCTGCTGACGTCGGTGCGCTCGGGCAGCGGTCAGCGCACGTACCCGGAGGCCGCGGTCGAGCGGGTGCTGCTGATCCGGCGGCTCTTCGACGCGGGCATCGGCAGCCGTACGATGTCCGACCTGCTGCCCTGCCTGAGCGATCCGGCGATCCGGACGCCGTGGCTCACCGACCGGCTGCGCGCCGAGCGGGAACGGATCGTCGCCGAGATCACCGAGCTGACCGCGACGGTGGCCGCGCTCGATGCCGTCATCGGCGATCTGGCGATGCCGGGAACACCACCTCGGTGATGGTCGCCGTGCCGGTCGTCGCGCCCCGCTCGTGCATGGCGATCCGGTCGCCGGGCTCGAGGTGATGCCAGCGTACGGCGGTCAGCGGCGCCAGCCGGACCGGACCGGCGCCGCCCGGCGGCAGCTCCTGGGCGTACTCGACCCAGATCAGGGCGACGGCGAGGTCCGGCGCACCGGCGGGCGTGACCAGACCGAGGTCCCAGAGGGGCCGCACCCGGGCGTCACCCGGGATCGCCGTGCTCCGGGTGCCGGGGATCAGCCGCAGCTCGGCCCGGATGACGCCGTGCAGCACCTCGCGACGCCGCCACGCGCACCAGGCGGCGCTGCGGGCCAGCCCCATCAGGTGCGCGGCCTCCTCGAGGATCTGGAAGTAGGACGTGGTCGCCGGATGGTCGTCGCCCCGGTCGAGCAGCACGTCCAGGGCGAGCTCCCACTCGTGGTCGGCCAGGTACCCGTCGAGGTCGGCCCGGGGCAGCCCGGCGGGCAGCTCGCCGGCCGCCTGGCGCAGGAGTCCGGGCACATCCACGTCAGCGATTGTGCCCGGGAGACGATCGCCTCCGGTGACCGGACAACCGGGTGGTCCTCCGCGCCCGTCTGAGAGGTGATGACCCGACGGAGGGCGGCACGATGCGGGACGGTTCGCAAGCGGAGTACGTCGACTACGTCACGGCGCGGATACCAACGCTGCGGCGGCTGGCGTTCCTGCTGGCCGGCGACGAGCACCGCGCCGACGACCTGGTGCAACAGACCATCACCACGCTGTACGTGAAATGGCAGCGGGCGTCCGCCGCGACGCACCTGGACGGCTACGTGCGCACCATGCTGGTCCGCACGTTCGTCGACGAGCGGCGGCTGGCTTGGGCCCGGGTCCGGCTGCTGCGCGAGCCACCGGAACCGCTGCCGGTGACCGGGTCCGGCGGCATCGAGGAACGCCAGGTCGTCCGGGTCGCCCTGGCCCGGCTGCCCCGCCGGCAGCAGGCCGTGCTGGTGCTGCGCTTCTTCTACGACCTGCCGGTCGACGAGGTGGCCGCGATCCTCGGCTGCTCCACCGGCACCGTCAAGAGCCACACCTCCCGGGGACTCACCACCCTGCGACGCCTGCTCGGCGAGCGGGAACTGACGGGCTTTTCCACCCAGGAACTGAGGAGCCGATGATGCCGTCCGACTTCGATCTGCTGCGGTCTCTCGACGACGAACCGCGTACCCCGTCCACCGTGGACATCGACCGCGCGATCGCCGACGGGCGCCGCCGGCACCGCACCCGCCGGGCGGCGGGCTACACCGGCGCTGCGGCGGTGACCGCGCTCGCCGTCGCCGGCGCGTCGGTCGCGGCCGGATCGACGACCGGAACCCCGCCGACCGTGGCCGCCCCGACCTCGGCTTCGGCTTCGGCTTCGGCTTCGGCTTCGGCTTCGATGAAGCCCAAGGCGCTGTACACGATTCCGGGGGCGGCCGGCTGGACCGCCCCTCCGGCCACGCCGCCGACGAGCTGCACGCTGCACCGGCTGCCCGTGCCCGACGGGGCACCGATGGCCCTGGTCTCCGGGGCCGATCCCACCGGGCGTTACCTCGTCGGCCGCTCGTACCCCGAGGCCGGCGGCTACCAGGCGGTCATCTGGCACGACGGCCGGGCCCGCAAGGTGATGCTGCCGGGCGACCTGGAGGAGTCCCTGCGCGACGTCAACTCGTCGGGCACCGCGGTGGGGTGGAGCTACGCCGGCAGCGGCCCGGTGCCGTACGCCTACCGCGACGGCAAGGTGACCAAGCTGGCGGGGGTCCGGCGCGGATCGGCGCTGGCGATCAACGAGGCCGGCGCCATCGTGGGCGACGACGACACCGGCAACGCCGCGCTGATGTGGCGGTCGGCGACCGCCGAGGCGGTCCGCCTGCCGGTGCCCGCCGGCACGTCGCGGGCCCAGGCGACGGACATCGACGAGGACGGCACCGCGGTCGGCACCCTCGACAACGAACGGCCGTACGTCTGGTTCCCGGACGGCACCCACCGCGAGCTGCCGATGCCGGACTTCGGCGGGAAGCCGGCCGCCACCGCCCGGGCCTTCAGCATCCGCAACGGCTGGGCGACGGGGGTGGCCACCGACGGCGGCGGCCGCGACGGGAGCAAGCCCTACCCGAAGACCACTGGCGCGGGCGGGAAGACGGCGCCGGACCGCATGACGGCTGTCCGCTGGAACGTCCGCACCGGTGAGGTGCGGCTGATCGACGGCCTGGACATCGGCGCCAACACGGCGAACGCCCACGGCTGGCAGGTCGGCACGGACAAGCAGGGCCGCGCGGTGCTCGTAGCCGACGGGAAGACGGTGGTGCTGCCGGATCTGGCCGCGCACGAGCCGGGCGGCCTGGCCAACATCCCGAACACCCTGAGCGACGACGGCCGCACCATCGGCGGCCAGTCGGACGACGCGACCGGCACGATCCAGGCTGTGGTGTGGCGCTGCCGGTGACCCAGGCATGGTGCAGAGTGCTGGCATGACCGACGACGATCTCCTGGCCCACGCGCGGGGCATCATCGCCAGCAACCGCTACCTCGTGCTCGGCACGACCGGGCCGGACGGGCATCCGTGGACCTCGCCGGTCTACTTCGCCCCGTCCGGTGACCGGGACTTCCTCTGGGTGTCCGAGCGGGACGCCGTCCACTCCGGCCACCTCGCCGGGCATCCGCGGGTGAGCATGGTCGTCTTCGATTCCACCGTCGCGCCCTATCACGGCCGGGCCGTGTACGCGGTCGGGGAGGCGCGCGAGGTGTCCGGTGCGGATCTCGATCACGCGTTGCGCAGCTATCCCCGGCCCGATGGCGACGGTGCCGCACCGGTGACCCGGGAGGACGTGACCGCGCCTTCGGCGTACCGCCTCTACCGGGCGACGGTGTCGGACCTGTGGGTGCTGTGCCCCCGGGAGCCCCGGGAGCCGTGCCCGCGGCACGGCCTGGCCAGGGACCACCGGGCCCGGGTCACGGTGCGGTGAGCCGGCGGTCCGTGTCGGCGATCCGGGCCACGGTGCGGTCCAGCAGGTCGAGCACGTCCTCCCGGGTCCGGTAGGGCCGGTCGTTCCAGGTGGTCAGGTCGCGGACCCGGGCGACGCGCACCGGCGGCGCGGAGAGCGGTCCGACCGGGTCGGCGCCCGGGGTGCCGCCGCCGAGCAGGGTGCACCAGAGCGCATCCACGGCGGGATAGGCGTGCTCGGGCCGGGGACTCTGCTGCCAGGCCGCGTGCACCACGGCACCGACCAGGCAGGCCTCGACGACCCGGGTGCGGTCCAGGCGGCCGGGGAGGACCGACGACATGGTCCGGCGGCGTCCGGCGGGCGTCCGCATGACGTACCAGGTGTGCTGGGTCCAGCCGCGCCGGACCACCGCGCGGGCAGCGGTCAGCACGGCCAGGGCGTCCTGGTGGCGGTGGCTGCCGGGGGCCGGATGCGGTGCCGGGGCGGGCGCCGCGGGTGATCGGGAGGACAGCGCCTCGATCGCGGCGCCGAGCCAGGCCGGCCGGCCCCGCGGCCGGCGGCGGGTGACCGCTTCGTTCATGTCCGCCTCCGGGTGCGAGCAGCGTGACCCCGGCCGATTCTCCCCCGCCCGGGCGCGGCCGGGAAAGACGACCTGTGTGCCATCCCGTACGGGCGCTGCGAAGCTGAATGACGTGACCCTCTTCTCCACGCCGCCCACCATCGTCGCCGGTGCCCTCGCCGCCGGCCCGCAGCCCGTCCTGTCCGCCCCTGGTGACCTGCTGCTCCGGCCCTGGAAGGCGATCGACGCCGGGGTCTTCCTCGACGCCTACAGTGACCCGGAGATCCGGCGCTGGCACACCCGCCGGCCCTCGTCGCCGGACCAGGTCCACGAGTGGTTCGCGCAGTACGGCGAGGACTGGGCGCAGGAGCGGGGCGCGCACTGGGCGGTGACCCGTGCCGGTGGTGTCGTGCTGGGACGTATCGCCCTGCGCGGCTTCGACTTCGCCGACGGTGTGGCCGAGTGCGCGTACTGGGTCCTGCCGGCCGCCCGGGGCGCCAGGGTGGCCTCCCGGGCGCTCACCGCCGCGAGTGACTGGGCTCTCGGCCCGGCCGGGTTCCACCGCCTGGAGCTGGACCACTCGACCGGCAACCGGGCGTCCTGCCGGGTCGCCACCGGGTCCGGCTTCCGGCTGGAGGGCACCAGGCGCAGCGCCGCCGTGCACGACGACGGCCGGCACGACATGCACCTGCACGCTCGCGTGCGGGGCGATTGATCGCAAACGGGAACTGCCCGGCGGATGGCGGTCCGCCGGGCAGTTCACGTGTCACCGCTAGCGGGACCGTCTCGTGACCAGGCGCTGCAGCACGATGAACGCGAACAGCAGGATGCCCACCACGATCCGGGTCCACCAGGAGCTGAGCGTGCCCTGGAAGGTGATGATGGTCTGGATCAGGCCCAGCACCAGCACACCCAGCACGGTGCCGAACAGGTAGCCCGAGCCGCCGGTCAGGATCACGCCGCCGATCACCACGGCGGCGATCGCGTCGAGCTCCATGCCCTGGGCGTGCAGGCTGTACCCGGACAGCATGTAGAAGCTGAGCAGCACACCGCCCAGCGCCGACAGGAAGCCGCTGATTGTGTAGACCGCGATCCGGGTCCGGCCCACCGGCAGACCCATCAGCAGGGCCGAGTCCGCGTTGCCGCCGATCGCGTAGACGGTGCGGCCGAACCGCGTGTACGCCAGCACGAACGCCCCGGCCAGCACCACCACGAGGGCGATCACCACGCTGGTGGAGATGAAGATGCCCGGCCCGAACCGGATCCGCTCCTGGGCCATCGAGGTCCAGAACGGGTCGGTGATCGGGATGGAGTTGCGGTTGATCAGCAGGGACAGCCCGCGGGCCAGGAACATGCCGGCCAGCGTGGCGATGAACGGCTCCACCTTGAAGTAGTGGATGACCGCGCCCATGCCCAGTCCCAGCGTCGTGCCGATCAGCAGCACCAGCGGCAGCACCAGCGCCGCGGGCCAGCCGTCGTTGAGCAGCGTCGCGGCGACCACGGTGGTCAGGGCGACCACCGCGCCCACCGACAGGTCGATGCCGCCGGTGAGGATCACGAACGTCATACCGGCCGCGACGACCAGCAGGAAGGCGTTGTCGACGAAGACGTTGAGCAGGACCTGGGTGTCGGAGAAGTTGTCGTAGTTGGCGACGCCGAGGCCGTACATCAGAGCGAGCAGGGCCAGGGTGGCCAGCACCGGGATGTGCCGCCGGTCGGCCCGGCGCCGCTTGTGCGGCGCGGTCACGGTGACCGCCGGCTGGGGCGGAGCCTTCACGTCGGTCATGCGGGCACCTCGGCTGCGGGAGTGACGGCGGGGGTACGCCGGCGGCGGAACACCGCGGCGCGGAAGGCGGCGGACTGGCTCAGACACAGAATGACGACCACGACGGCTTTGAACAACAGGGTCGTCTCGGCCGGCACGCCGATGGTGTACGTCGTGATGTCCAGCGCCGAGATCAGCACCGCGCCGAGCACGCTGCCGGCGATCGAGAAGCGGCCGCCGGTCAGGGCCGTACCGCCGATCACGACCGCGAGGATGGCGTCCAGCTCGATGAGGTTGCCGGCCGCGTTGCTGTCGGCGCTGGCCACGTTGGAGCTGAAAATCAGACCCGCGATGCCGGCGCAGACCGCGGCGAACACGTACGCCCCGATCGTCAGGCCGCGGGCCCGGATGCCGGCCAGCCGGCTGGCGGTCGGGCTGGCGCCCACGGCCTCCACCAGTACGCCCAGCGCCGAACGGCGGATGAGCAGCACGGCGGCGGCCACCACGACCGCCACGATGATCACCGAGACCGGGATGGCCAGCGCGTAGCCGGCGCCGATCACCCGGAACGGCGGTGAGGACACGTTGATGATCTGGCCGCCGGTCAGCAGCTGGGCGATGCCCCGCCCGGCCACCATCAGGATCAGCGTGGCGATGATGGGCTGGATGCCGATCACCGAGACCAGCACGCCGTTCCAGAGCCCGGCCACGAGCGCCAGGACCAGGGCCAGGCCGACGGCCAGCAGCACGCCTCCGACGCTGCCCTGATTGCTCAGGTCACCGATGAACAGACAGGCCACGGCGCCGGAGATGGCCATCACCGAACCGACCGACAGGTCGATGCCGCCGGTGGCGATGACCATGGTCATCCCGAGGGCGACCAGCGCCAGCGGGGTGGCCGAGCGCAGCACGTCGATCAGCGAGCCGTACAGGTGGCCGTCCTGCAGGGTGATCGTGAAGAAGCGCGGGGCGAAGAAGACGTTGCTGACGAGCAGCAGGACGAGCACGACGGCGGGCCAGAAGAGCCGGTGCTTGACGATGGCGGTCACGGGTTGGCTCCACTCGCGATGGCCTGCATGACGCGGTCGGCATCAACGCCGCCGCCGGTGTTGTCGAGTTCCCCGACCAGGTGCCGCTCGCGCAGCACCTCGATCTTGTGGCTGAGCCGCAGCACCTCCTCGAGCTCGGCGCTGACGAACAGCACGGCCATCCCGCCGTCGGCCAGCTCGACCAGCAGCCGCTGGATCTCGGCCTTGGCGCCGACGTCGATGCCGCGGGTCGGCTCGTCCACGATGAGCAGCCGTGGCTCGGTGATGAGCCAGCGGGCCAGCAGCACCTTCTGCTGGTTGCCGCCGCTGAGGTTGCGCACGGCCACGTCCGGGTCGGCCGGGCGGATGCCCAGGGTCTTGATGTAGCGCTCGACCAGCTCGTCCTGCTTGCGCCGCGGGATCGGCCGGGACCAGCCCCGGGACGCCTGCAGCGCGAGCACGATGTTCTCCCGCACGCTGAGCTCGCCCACGACGCCCTCGGTGCGGCGGTTCTCCGAGGAGAACGCGATGCCGTGGTTCATCGCCACCCGCGGGGTCCGCAGGGTGACCGGCTTGCCGTCGATCTTGATGGTGCCCTGGTCGGGGCGGTCCGCGCCGAACAGCAGCCGGGCCAGCTCGGTCCGCCCGGAGCCCAGCAGCCCGGCCAGCCCGACGATCTCCCCGCCGTGGATGGCCAGGTCGAACGGCTCGATGGCACCCGCCCGGCCCAGCTCGTGGGCCTCGACGACGGGTTCGCGGGGCGCGTCGGCGGCGACCTCGCGCGGCTCCTCCTCGAGGCGCTCCAGCACCGTCAGTTCCTTGCCGATCATCTTGGTGACCAGCTGCATCTGGGTCAGCTCGGCGGTGGCGTACTCACCGATCAGCGTGCCGTTGCGCAGCACGGTCATCCGGTCGGCCACGGCGTAGACCTGGTCCAGGAAGTGCGAGATGAACAGGATGGCCACGCCGTCCCGCTTGAGCCGGCGCATCACCTCGAACAGCCGTTCCACCTCGGAGGCGTCCAGGCTGGAGGTGGGCTCGTCCAGGATGAGCACCTTGGCCGAGACGTCGATCGCCCGGGCGATCGCCACCATCTGCTGGATCGCCAGCGAGTACGTGCTCAGCGGCGCGGCCACGTCCAGGTGCAGGTCCAGCCCGGCCAGCAGAGCGGTCGAGCGGCGGCGCATCTCCGACCAGCGGATCTTGCCGAACCGCCGGGGCTCCCGGCCGATGAAGATGTTCTCCGCCACCGAGAGGTTCGCGCAGAGGTTCACCTCCTGGTAGACCGTGCTGATGCCGGCCTGCTGGGCCTGCAGCGGCCCGCCGAAGCGCACCGGGTCACCGTTGAGCCGGATGTCGCCGGCGTCGATGTCGTACACCCCGGTCAGGACCTTGATCAGGGTCGATTTGCCGGCGCCGTTCTCACCCATCAGGGCGTGGACCTCGCCCGGACGCAGGGAGAAGTCGACGCCGTCGAGCGCGACCACGCCCGGGAAGGCCTTGCGGATGCCGGTCATCTGCAGGATCGGCGGGTCACCCATCGTTTTTGCTCCTTGTCGACGGCGGACCGCCCCGGCTTGCCGGCCGGGGCGGTGCCGCTCGTACGTGCTCAGTACCGACGGACCGCTCAGTACTTGCGGTCCGGCAGAGCGGCCTTGGCCTGCTCCTGGGTGAACGTGGTCTCCTCGGTGACCACACGCTGCTCCACCGTCTCGCCGGCCTTGACCTTCTTGGCCAGGTCCATCAGCTGTGGGCCGAGCAGCGGGCTGCACTCCACGATGTAGTTGATCTTGCCCGCGGCGAGCGCCGTCATGCCGTCCTTGACCGCGTCGACCGTGATGATCTTGATGTCGGTGCCGGGCTTCTTGCCGGCCGCCTCGATCGCCTCGATCGCGCCCAGGCCCATGTCGTCGTTGTGCGCGTACAGCACGTCGATGTCCTGGTGGGCCTTGAGGAAGGCCTCCATGACCTCCTTGCCGTCGGTCCGGGTGAACTGACCGGTCTGCGAGGCGATGACCTTGAACTTCGGGTCGGCCTTGATGACCTCGGCGAAGCCGGCCTTACGGTCGTTGGCCGGGGCCGCGCCGGGCGAGCCCTGCAGCTCCACGATGTTGACCGGCTCGGGCTTGCCCTCGTACTCCTTGACCAGCCACTCGCCGGCCTTCTTGCCCTCGAGCACGAAGTCGGAGCCGATGAAGCTCTTGTACAGCGTCTTGTCCTGCGAGTCCACCGAACGGTCGGTGAGAATCACCGGGATGTTCGCGTCCTTGGCCTCCTTGAGCACGGTGTCCCAGCCGGACTCCACGACCGGCGAGAAGGCGATCACGTCGACGCGCTGGGCGATGAAGGACCGGATCGCCTTGATCTGGTTCTCCTGCTTGCCCTGGGCGTCGGAGAACTTCAGGTCGATACCGGCCGTGGCGGCCGACTCCTGGATCGACTTGGTGTTCGCCGTACGCCAGCCGCTCTCGGCGCCGACCTGGGAGAAGCCCATGGTGATCTTGCCACCGCCGCCGCCGCTGTCGCCGCTACCGGCGTCGTCACCGCCACCGCATCCCGCGAGGGCGCCGACCGCCAGCGCGCCGGCCAGGACCGCAGCGGACCATTTCTTGAGCACAACGTCCTCCAGGTATCTCACTTGTTAGCGTTCACAATCTGAACTTCGCGAAGCTGGTGTTCAATTGACAGGAAGGAGAGCGACCACCCCGCAACGTCCGGGGGTGGGAACGCGCGGAGCAGCCAGACGACAGCCACACCGCTCAATGCAGTGGCTCCCGTCACACGGTGCGTTTCAGGAGTGTTACCGTTCCCAATCCCGGCGTCAAGAGATCGTTCCGTATCGTGACCCAGAAAGCACCGAGCGGTCGCCGACACCGAGGTCAGGGGCACTGTTCGGAAACTTGAAAGAACTACACTGTGGCCGACACCGGTGCGGGAGCGACAAGGGGAACTGCGTGCCATCGAAGAAGCCGGCGGCGGTCATGCGTGACGTCGCCAAGCTCGCGGGCGTCTCTCACCAGACGGTGTCGCGGGTCCTCAACGAGCACCCCAACGTCCGGCAGGAGACCCGCGCCCGGGTGCTGGAGGCGATGGAGTCGCTGGACTACCGGCGCAACCTGGCCGCCCGTACGCTGGTCACCCGCCAGTCGCACACGCTGGGCATCATCGGCTTCGAGACCACTCTGTTCGGGCCGGCCTCCATGCTGTACGGCATCGAGGACGCCGCCCGCACCGCCGGCTACCTGGTCAGCATCGCCACCTTCCGCAACCTGGAACGCCGGCCGGTGCTCGAGGCGGTCGACCGGCTGCGCCAGCACGCCGTGGACGGCATCATCGCCATCGCCCCCAAGCACGCGGTCACCGACGCCCTGACGCAGGCCCCGGCCGGCCTGTCCTGTGTGGCGGTCGGCGGGGCCGGCGGCGGCGACGGGGTCCCGACCGTACGCGTGGACAACGCCGGCGGCGCTCAGCTCGCCACCCGGCACCTGCTGGACCTGGGCCACCGTACGGTGCACCACGTCGCCGGGCCGGGCGACTGGCCCGAGGCGCAGGAGCGCATCGCCGGCTGGCGCGAGACCCTGACCGCGGCCGGCGCCGAGGTGCCGCCGATCCTGCCGCAGTCCTGGAACGCCGAGACCGGCTACGTCCAGGGTCAGGCGCTGGCCCGGGACCCGGCGGTGACGGCGATCTTCTGCGCCAACGACCGGATCGCCCTGGGCGTGCTGCGGGCCCTGCACGAGGCCGGCCGCAAGGTGCCCGAGGAGGTCAGCGTCGTCGGCTTCGACGACATGCCCGACTCGGGATACTTCCTGCCCCCGCTGACCACGGTGCGCCAGGACTTCGCCGAGCTCGGCCGGCTCAGCCTGGCCCTGCTGCTGCAGCACATGGCCGGTCCCGAGTCCCCGGCCCATGTCGTGGTCACCCCCGAGCTGGTCGTGCGGGCCAGCACCGCCGCCCCGCCCAAGCGCCGGTCCCGCCGGTAGGCGCGGCCGGACACGCGGAGGCCCGGAGCGCTTCCGCGCCCCGGGCCCCCTCGTCTCACGCGGTGGTGCAGCTCAGGTTCTGCACCGTGGCCGGCACCGATCCGGTACCGGTGAAACCGAACGTGGTGTGGCTGTTGGCCGCGATCGAGCCGTTCCACGACTCGTTCGACACCGTGGCCAGGGATCCGCTACCGGAGTACTTGCCGCTCCACAGCTGACTGACCGTCTGCCCACCGGGGAACGTCCAAGACACCTTCCATTTGCTCACCGGCGTGGTGCCGGCATGGACCATGACCTCGCCCTGGAAGCCACCGCCCCAGGAGCCCGTGACGTTGTACATCGCGGAGCAGCCGCTGTCGGTGCCCGGCGGCGGGGTGGTCGGGCCGGGCGGCGGGGTCGTCGGGCCCGGCGGCGGGGTCGTGGGGCCCGGCGGCGGGGTGGTCGGGCCAGGCGGCGGGGTCGTCGGGGTGGTCCCGTCACCGATGCCGGTCACCTGTCCGTTGCCACCGTCGAAGTTCACGTCCGAGCAGCCGTAGAAGGTCTCCTGGCTGTCCGACCGCGACCACACCGAGTAGATGATGTGCTTGCCGCTCTTGTTCGAGGGCAGCCGCGCCGTCCACGAGTAGCGGCCGTCGTTGGTGCCCGGGCCACCGATCGACTCGGGGTTGACCACCTGCGAGAACGGGGTGGACTCCAGGTCGCTCCAGGCCAGCGGCCGGGTCGGGCTCCAGCTGTCCTTGGTGACGTACAGCGAGAACGTGCCCGGGTGCTTGGCCCAGTTGTTGTAGTCGAACCGCAAGCTGGCGCCCGCCGTGAGGTGGGTCTCCGGCCAGTCGGTGCGGGCCGCGTTGTAGGCCGTGAAGTTGTACGGGCCCCCGGTGCCGCCGCTGCACAGCTGGCCGTCCGGGATGAAGCCGGTCGTCCGGCCGCCCCCGTCCGAGCGCAGCACGGCGAACCAGTTGTAGAGCGGGGTGGTGCCGCCCTGGGCCACCGCAGCGGCGCAGGCCGGGTTCTTCGGGACGATGCCGCCGTTGGATCCGGACAGGCCGTCCTTCCAGCAGAAGTAGGTGCGGCTACCGGGGACCATCATGGCCCCGTGCGCCTGCGCCTGCGACTGCACCACGGTCACGCCGACGCCGGTGGCGAGCAGCACCGCGGCCGCGTACAGGAGTTTTCTCTTCATCTCGGTCCTCTCAGCCGTTCGGGAAGAGGCGGGCGAAGTCCGCGTAGCCGGTGGCCACGTCGACCTGGGCCCAGAATCGGTGGTAGTTGAAGGTCGGGGCCGGGCCACCGTTGAGGTAGGCCTCGAGCTTCGGGTAGTCCGGGTCGTTCTTGTAGAAGGACCGGATGTCCAGGAAGGACACGCCCGGCTTGATCTCGTCGCCGTTCGGCATCTTGCCGCTCCAGCCCGGCGGGATGTAGATGCCCTGACCGGTGGCCGCGTCGTAGCGGTCGTCCATCCGGTTGTAGTCGGCCCGGGTCTCGGCGACCGAGACACCCTTCGGGTCCTTGTACGCCCAGATCGCGTCCAGCAGGCCCTTGGCGGCCGCCTTGGCCTCGGCGTTGCCCGACTTGGCGGCGTAGTAGGTGAGCAGCTTGGCGTACGAGCCGGCCACACCGAGGTCCTGGCCGTAGCTGGTGACCTCGACGTGCAGGTTGGTGTTGGCGGCCGGGCTGGCCGCGTTCCAGGTGGCCGGCGCGCCGGTCCACTCCATGTCCGACGGGATCCGGAAGCTGGTCGCCGTCAGGGTGGTGTGCGACAGCGCCCACGGCACCCACTTGTCCAGGACCGCCTTGGCCTTGGCGTTGCCGGTCAGGTAGTAGTACTCCGCCAGCCGCTCCAGCGACCAGGTCTGCATGCCGAACCAGCGGTTCGACGGCGGGTCCTCGTACACCGGGGCCTCGACGTAGGCCAGGTCGTAGAAGGTCGGCGTGCCGGCCGGCGGCGCCGAGTAGTTGCCGTTCCAGTTGTTCGTCGCACCGCCGGCGATGGCACCCTCGGACGACTGCAGCCACTGGTAGAACTCGACCTGCCGGTTGAGGCTGGCCGCCCAGTCCGCCTTGGCGGTCGGTGACTTCGGGGTGAACGCCGTGTTGTTGGACAGCACCCACGCGGCCATCGGGTTCTGGTAGCCGAAGTGGTTGTGGCTGGAACCGATGCGCCAGGCCCAGCCGGCCGAGGTGTCGGTCGCGCCGCCCCACGCGTAGTACCAGGACATCAGGTTGTTCGAGCTGTTCTTGCCCGAGCCGGCCGGGCAGGACTTCGAGGTGCAGCCCGGCGTCTTGAAGTACTTGTCGTAGAACGAGTACCGCAGGTAGTCACCCATCTTGGCGGCGTTGGCCACCGCGGTGGAGACCTGCGCCTGCTTGCCCTGCTCGGTCGCCCAGGTCAGCGCCCAGTAGGCGGCCTGCACGGCACGGGCGTCGGCGTCCGGCGCATTGGTGTACTTCCACTGCTTGGCCGGGGCGTTGGTGTCCTTGGTGAACAGGTCCAGGTAACCGTTGGGGCCACCGTGCTTGAACGTGTCGCAGGACGGCTGCGGCACGGTCTCGAAGGTGGACTCCTGCGGGCCCCGCTGGAACGTGTTGATGTAGACGTTCTTGCTGGTGCCGTCACCGCAGCGGCCGAAGCCGTAGACGTTGTCGACGTCTAGCAGCCAGTGCATGCCGTAGATGTCGGAGGTGCCGTACGCGGCCTTCAGCTCATTGGCCAGCGGGTCGCTGCCGACCGTGACGCTGGGCTCCAGCTGCGACGGGTACTGCGACGGCAGCGGGTACTCCGATGCGTACGTGGCCGGCTTGCTGGGGTCGTACTTGTCGTTGGTGGGCTGGTCGGCGTGCGACGGGATGATGTACTTCTCCATCGTCGTCCACGCCGCGTTGAACGGCGCCCAGTCACCGCTGACGCGGCCCTGCTGCGCCTCCAGCCACAGCCAGTAGCTGAACGCCTCCGAGGTGGTCTCGTGACCGTGGTCGGGCGCCTCGTCGATCAGCGTCTCGATCGAGTGGTACGGCACGCCGTCCGGGCTGAAGTAGCCGTTGGCCGGGTTCTTGATGTCGCTGTAGAGCTGCGCGAACCGGGCCTGGGCGTCGCCCGCGCGGGCCACCGTCACCGCGACACCGGCGGCCGTGTGGCCGGTCGCGGTGGCCGAGATGGTGGCGGTCGAGTTGAGAGCCGCTGCGGCGGTCGCCGCGACGGTCACGGTCTGCGCCGTGTTCCAGTTCGCCGGGGTGAACGTCAGCGACGCGGGCGTCGCCGACACCGTGGTGGCTCCGGTGGTGCGGGCGATCGCCACGGTCGTGTCGGCCGTCGGCGCCTTGGAGAGGGCCACCTTGAAGGTCGCGGTCTCACCGGGAGCGACGGTCAGCGAGGTCGCGTCGGCGACGACCGCCGGCGAGGTCGAGGGGTCGACGAACACCGGCACGTCGGCCGTCGCGCTCTTCGCCCCCGTCGAGTCGAAGGAGATGGCCTGCAGGCGGTAGGCCGCCGTCTGGGACGGGACGCTGTCCCAGGTGTACGCGTACGGGGCGGTGGTGTCGGTGCTCAGCAGCAGGCCGTCGTGGTAGAACTCGACCTTGCTGATGGTCCGGCCGCTCGTCGCCGTGGCGGTCGCCGCGATCGGGATCGAGGCCGGCGCGGTGAACCGGGTGTTGGCCGCCGGGCTGCTGATCGACACCGTCGGTACGGCGGCGGTCTGGTTGCAGGCGGTGCCGTTGAGGGTGAACGCCGTCGGGACCGGGTTGGCCGAGCCGAAGGTGCCGTTGAAACCCGTGCTGACCGAGGCGCCGGTGCCCAGCGTGCCGTTCCACGCCACGTTGGAGACCGTCACGTGCTGGCCGCTCTGTGCGTACGTGCCGCTCCAGCCCTGGCTGACCTTCTGCGCCGCGTCCGGGAAGTCGTACTCCAGCTTCCAGCTGCTCAGCGGGTCACCGGAGTTGGTGATGGCGATGTCACCGGTGAAGCCGCCGCTCCATTGGCTCTGGACACGGTAGACGACCGTGCAGCCGGCGGCCGCTTGCGCGGGCGACGACCCGGCGACGACCAGGCCGGCGGCGAGTAACACCGCAGCCGAGGCCGCTAGACCGCGTCGATAACGCGATCGGGTGGACAGGGGGGATCTCATCGCGGGTCCTTCCTGGGGGTGGGGCGGGTCATGACGTGGCCGCACAGGTGATCGGCGACGGAAGGGGGTTGGTGCCGGTGGTGGTGGCGAGGAAGCCGAACGTGGTGGTCGCGTTCGCGGCCAGCGCGCCGTTCCAGCCGGCGTCGCGCACGGTCACGGCCGTGCCGGTCTGACCGCCGGTGCCGCCCCAGACCTGCGACACGACCTGGCCGGAGGAGTAGTTCCAGCCGACGGACCAGTTCTTGGTGGGCGTGCTGCCGCTGTTTCTGACCGTCACCTCGCCTTGGAAGCCACCGCCCCACGAGCCGGTGATCTTGTAAGTGGCGGCGCAACCGGAGGCAGGCGGCGGCGTGGACGGCGGCGGGCTTGCCGAAGCCGAGGCGGACGGGGTCACCGGCGGTGGCGTGGACCCGCCGGTGCGGTCGGCGTAGAGGATGCCGCGGCCGTTGGTGCCGAGGTAGACCCGGCCGTACACCCGGGGGTCACCGGCCAGCGCCTCGCCCGCGTTGCCGTACTGGTGGGCGTCGTCGTTGATCCGGACCCAGGCCGAGCCGCCGTCGTCGGAGCGGAACACCCCGGCCACGCCGCCGACCGTGCCGATCGTGAAGAGCGCGGGGTACCCGGCGCCCGGTGCGGCCTTGCCGGTGGAGACGTTGATCGCCTTGCTGACGCCCGCCACCGCCGTGAACGTCGTCCCGGCGTCGGTGGAGTGCAGCAGGCCCGTCTCGCCGGCCAGCCACACATCTCCGCTACGCCCGGCGACGGTGTGCAGCTTGACGTTCCCGCTGGCCGGTACGGTGGCCGCCGAGGCGGTGAAGGTGGCGCCGCCGTCCTTGCTGACGTAGACCTTGCCGGCCGCGTACCCGTAGAAGCTCTTCGGGTCGGCCCGGTCGCTGACGATCTCGGCGCCGGCCGGGATGCCGGTGGACGCGGTCCAGGAGCTGCCGCGGGTGGTCGAGTAGTGCACGCCGGCCCCGGCCGGAGCCCAGACCACGGCGTTGGCGTCGGCCCCCACGGCCACCTTGCCACCGCCGGTGACGCCCGCCGGTTCCTGGCCGTTGTACCAGGTCTTGCCCCCGTCGTTGGAGACGCCGAGGTGCGGCGCCGCGTCGGCGTTGCCGGCCCGGACGAAGAAGGCCGGGCTCAGCTCGGCGAAGTCCAGGCTGGTGTTGCTGCCCAGGCTCGGGGTGTCGTGGAAGCTCGCCGGCACGGTGTCCAGGTCGGCGTGGTGGAATCCGCCGATGTCACCGAGCGCGCTGACCAGCGGCGCCCCGGACGGCGGGCTGGCCAGGTCGAGCACCGCGGTCTCCTCGAGACCCTCGGCCATCGGCCGGATGGTGAACGTGGTGTTCCGGTCCCAGTTGGTCAGCTGGGTGGTGCCGTAGACGGTGGCACCGGTGCCGTAGAGCAGCCGGTCGGAGTCCAGCGGGTCGATCTCGACCGACTCGTTCATCCAGCCGAGCTTGGGCGTGGCCTCGGGCGGCTGCGGGCTGGCGTTGAAATCCAGCCACGGGTTGGCCGAGATGTCCATGGTGTAGCGCTTGGACTGGCTCGGATAGCTGGTGAAGTCCCAGATCCGGGTCCAGGTGGCGCCACTGTCGGTGCTGCGGAAGAAGATCGCGTCCGGCCACCAGGAGATCTGGGTGGCGACCATCAGCGTGCCGGGCCGCTGCCGGTCGACGGTCAGGCCGGAGTAGCCGAAGTAGAGGTCGTCACCGGCGCTGAGCTTGACCGGGCTGACGTCGGTCCACTCCCCCGTCACCGTGTTGAGCCGCGAGACCTGTCCCTTGCCACCCTCGTACGGGCCGCCGGTGTCGCTGGTGGCCACGTAGAGGTAGTGGTTGACCGAGTCCAGGACCCCCTTGTGCGGGATGTAGCCGGTGGGTTGCCCGGGGACCCGCGCCCAGGTGGCCCCGCCGTCGGTGGAGCGGTAGACGGGGTTCTCCTTGTCCGCCACGCCGACGTAGACGTCGCGGCTGACGTCGTCGAACGTGACCCAGGTCAGGCCCTGGTTCTGGCTCAGGTAGCCGTTGGCGTCGGCCGGGTCCTGCACGTAGTTGCCGGCGTTCGGGAACGCGGTGACCTTGGCCCAGGTGACGCCGTGGTCGGTGCTGCGCCAGAGGCCGTTGCCGCCCTCGGCGGCGTAGTAGACGCGGCTGTGGTCGTGCGGGTCGATGGCCAGCCGCTCGCCCATGCCGCGGCCCGGCATGTTGCCACCGTTCTTGAACGGCAGCGTGGTGATCTGCCAGGTGGCGCCGCGGTCGGCCGAGCGCAGGATCGCGCCGTTGTTCGGATCCCAGCTGTTGGTGTACATGCCGACGGCCGCATAGACCCGGTCAGGATCGACCGGGTCCGTCGCGATGCTCGTGACGCCGTTGTAGCCCCAGTTCTCCTGGCCCACCCAGTCCAGGAGCGGCACCCAGTTCTGCCCGGCCTGGTTCCACCGGTACGCGCCGCCGATGTCGGTGCGCGCGTAGATCAGGTTCTTCTCGGTGCGGTTGAAGATCAGGCCCGGCACGAAGCCGCCGCCGTCGATCCGGACGTTCTTCCAGCTGTACGCGTCGACAGCGACGGCCGCGGTGGCCGGCCGGGGCCGGTCGGCCGCGGTGGCCACGAAGCTCGTCACGCCGATGAGCAGCGCGGCGGCGGCCACCGTGGTGAATCTGCGTCGTCGCAAAGGGGTTCCTCTCCGGGCACGGCTGGGACGCCGCGGATGCGCCATCGACGGTCATGAACATGGGAGCGCTCCCATGAATGTGGGCCGTTGACATTTCGTTGTCAAGAGCCGGAAACAAATGACCCTTCGGTCACGCCATGGTTTCCGCCGTGTTGACAAGCACTGAACCGAGTAGGTAGGAAGATGTCGGTCGATCGATCGTGGGAGCGCTTCCGACATCGATGGAGGACCATATGAGACCCAGATCCACGCGACGCAGACTTCTCGGCGGCCTGGCCGCCTTCCTCATCGCGGTGACCGGCCTGGTCACCGTGGCGGCCCAGCCCGCGCAGGCCGCGGCCGGCTTCACCGTCAGCGGCAGCCGCATCCTGGACGCCAACGGCAACACGTTCGTCATGCGCGGCGTCAACCACGCCCACACCTGGTACCAGGACCGCACCCCGCAGGCGCTGGCCGACATCAAGGCCCTCGGCGCCAACACGGTGCGGGTCGTGCTCGGCAGCGGGCAGCGCTGGGGACCTGACAACGCTGCCAACGTCTCCGCCGTGATCACCCAGTGCAAGGCGAACCGGCTGATCTGCGTGCTGGAGGTGCACGACACCACCGGGTACGGCGAGCAGGCCGGCGCCGCGACCCTGGCCCAGGCGGTCGACTACTGGATCAGCATCAAGAGCGCGCTCGCCGGCCAGGAGCGCTACGTCATCCTCAACATCGGCAACGAGCCGTACGGCAACACCAACGCCGCCGGCTGGGTCGCCGACACCAAGGACGCGATCGTCCGGCTGCGCGCCGCCGGCTTCGAGCACTCGATCATGGTGGACGCCCCGAACTGGGGCCAGGACTGGTCCTTCACCATGCGCGACAACGCGGCCTCGGTGTTCGCCGCCGACCCGCAGCGCAACACCATCTTCTCGGTCCACATGTACGGCGTCTTCGACACCGCCGCCGAGATCAACGACTACCTGGGCCGGTTCATCACCGCCGGGCTGCCCATCGTGGTCGGCGAGTTCGGCCACAACCACTCCGACGGCGACCCGGACGAGGACACCATCCTGGCCACCGCCCAGGCCCGCGGCATCGGCTATCTGGGCTGGTCGTGGAGCGGCAACGGCGGCGGCGTGGAGTACCTGGACATGGTCACCGGCTTCAACGCCGCGGCGCTGACCTCGTGGGGCCAGCGGCTGTTCAACGGCGCCAACGGCATCAAGGCGACCTCCCGGGAGGCGTCGGTCTTCGGCGGCGTGCAGCCCACGACCCCGGCGACCTCACCGCCGACCTCACCGCCGGTCTCGCCCACTCCCAGCGCGTCGACCCCGCCGCCCACGGGCAAGGCGTGCACGGCCACCTACACGGTCGGCGGCCAGTGGGGCGGCGGCTTCCAGGGCGCGGTCACCGTCAAGGCCGGCAACGCCGCGATCGCCTCGTGGACGGTGACGTGGACCTGGCCCAGCGGCCAGCGCTTCACCAACACCTGGAACGCCACGGTCACCACCTCCGGTGACGCGGTGACCGCCCGCAACGCCCCGTACAACGGTGCGCTGGCGGCCGGCGCGAGCACCAGCTGGGGCTTCACCGCCAGCTCCACCGGGACCAACACCGCGCCGACCGTCACCTGCGCGGCTGCCTGACCCCGGCCGGCACCGCCGTTCCCTGACCGCACCAGTCACCACCGCCGCCTGCGCGGCCGCCTGACGCCCCGTGCCAACCGGGGTTCCCACAGCGGCCCGGTCCGTCACCCCCGGACCGGGCCGCTCCTCGTTCGACCACCCCCGCCACGGACGTGCCGCCGGCCATACGGCCACTGTTCCGGACCTGTACGCCATGGGATTTCGCAGTGTCCTCACGCTGGAGGAAGGCGGTCACTGCTGCGGCGTGAAGTTCCCGCTCACCTTCGCGTCCTTGCCGTCCCCGGTGACCTTCGCCCGGTAGCTGTCGGCCGTCGGGGGCCGCTTGCCGGCGGCGTGGTTGAACTGCCCCGCGAACGTGTACTTGCCCGGCGCGAGCGTGGCGCCCGGCCGCAGCGTGAAGCGGAAGACCAGGTGCTTGCTGGTGCGGTTGATGCTGATCGTCAGCAGCTCGGTGGAGACCGTGGTCCACTTGCCGGTCTCGGCGACGCCCGGGGTGAGCGCGACCTCCACGGTCACGTCCAGGGCGGTCAGCTTGCGGGCCGACTCCAGCGTCACGCTGTCCTGCGACCAGCCGTCGCTGGTGTTCGGGTCGAGCTGGCCGGTGGAGCTGAGGTAACCGTCGCGGTCGGTCTCGGCCGGGCGGCTGGACGGCGTGGCCGGGGTGGTCGACGCCGGGGACGACGTGCCCGTGGTGGTACGGGGTGGTTTGGGCGCCGTCGACGTCGCGGTCGCGGTGGACGGCTTGGGCGCGCTCGTGGTGGCCGGCGCCGGAGTCGTGGCCGGTACGGCCGAAGGGGCCGCCACCGGGGCGTCGTCCACCTCAGGCTCCCGGCTGCTCAGCCGTACCCCCGCGACGGCCAGCACCAGCACCACCGCCACGGCCAGCGCCGCCGCGGCCGGACGCACCAGCGCGAACAGCCGGTCGATCGGGCGGCGGGCGTACGCGGCGCGGCCCTGGGCTATCCGGTCCAGCATCGCCTGCCGGTCCGGCCGGTGCCGGTCGGCCTCCTCGCGCAGTGCCGTGCGGAGGTCACGCTCGTCGTGCTGACGCACTCAGTCCTCCCGTCGTCACTGGCAGATCCTTCAGGTACTGGCTGAGCTGGGCCGCTCCCCGCGACGTCAGGCTCTTGACCGCGCCGACCGAGATGCCGAGGATCTCGGCGACCTCACGCTCCGGCACGTCGAACGCGTACCGCAGCACGACGCACTCGCGGCGGCGCAGGGGCAGGTGCCGCAGGGCGGCCCGCACGTCGAGCACCGCGGGGGTGTCCGGTTCCGCCCGGTCCCGGCGCAGCAGGCCGAGCCCGAGCAGCCCCAGCCGCTCCCGGCTCTGCCGCTTGATCCACTGCCGGGCCAGGTTGGCCAGGATGCCCCGGGCGTACGCGATCGGGCTGTCCGCCGCCTGGACCCGCTCCCAGTGCCGCCACACCTCGACGAACGCGTCCGCGGCCAGGTCGTCGGCCACGCCGGACTCCCCCGTCACGAGGTACGCCAGCCGTGAGAGGTCCGCGTGGTGCTGCTCGAAGAAGCGCCGGAAGGCACGCTCGTCGTCCAGGTCCGTCACACGTTCCTTTCCGGTCATCGGTGCGGGTGGAGGCCGGCTGCCCCGGCTGTGGGGGTAAACGGAACCGGAGCAGCCGGGGTTCAGTGGATCGACACGAAATACTCCGAGGTACGGGGGACGGCGTCAAGAAACCCGCGAGGAGGCCGGGTGAGGTCCTGATGGAACGGCCTCCTCGCAGGTCACTTGCCCCCTAGTGGGCGCACGGCGGCAAAAGGTTGCCGGCCCCGGCGAAGTTTTTTCTCCCGCGGCATCCGTCGCTCAGGACGGGCGGCGCAGGACCGTCACGCCGCGGGGTTCCAGCAGGTCAGGGTGGCCGTGCAGGACCTCGCCGGGCAGGCCGGCCAGTTCGACCGGTTCCGCCGTCCGGTTGATCAGGAAGTGGAAGTCGCCGCGGACCGCCAGCTCCACCCGTCCGCGCAGCTCCGCCGGCAGCTCGCTCGGCACGCCGGCCCGGCTGAGCAGGTCGCGCAGCACCGGCGCCAGGCCGTCCGGGCCGAGGCGGGTGGAGACGTACGCCGCCGAGCCCGGGCCCACCGTGCGCCGGGTGATCGCCGGCGTGCCGCCCTTGTACGACGCCAGCACCTCCACGTCCGGCCCGGTGACCGTGATGCCGTCGGTCCACACCGTGCCGGTCAGGCCGTTGTCCAGCTCGGCCCGCTCGTCGTCGGCCAGCGGGGCGAACTCCTCGATCCGGATGCCCAGCAGGTCGCGCAGCGGTCCCGGGTAGCCGCCCAGCCAGACGTGGTCGTGCTCGTCGACGATGCCGGAGAAGTACGTGGTCACCAGGTGGCCGCCGCCGGACACGTACGCCTCCAGCCGCTCGCCCAGGGCGGCCGGCACGACGTGCAGCACCGGGGCCACCACCAGCTCGTAACCGGTGAGGTCCGTGCCGGCCGGGACCACGTCGGCGCGTACGCCCAGGTCGAGGAACGCCGAGTACCAGTCCAGGGCCTCCTGGCGGTAGCGCAGCCGGTCCGTGGGGTGCGAGTCCTGCTCGCTGGCCCACCAGGAGGTCCAGTCGAACAGGATCGCCGCGCGGGCCGGGGTCTGCGCCGTACCCGCGACCGGGGCCAGCTGCCGCAGCGTCTCGCCCAGCCGGACCACCGAGCGGTAGACCTCGCTGTCGGTGCCGGCGTGCGGCAGCATCGCCGAGTGGTACTTCTCGGCCCCGGCCCGGGACTGCCGCCACTGGAAGAAGCACACCGCGTCGGCGCCGTGCGCCACGTGGGTCAGAGAGTCGCGGGCCAGCTCGCCCGGTTTCTTCGCCACGTTGATCGGCTGCCAGTTGACCGCGCTGGTCGAGTGCTCCATCAGGAACCAGGGCCGGCCGCCGGCGATGTGCCCGGTCAGGTTGGCCGAGAACGACAGCTCGTCCTGGGCCCGGGGGCCGCGCTGGACGTAGTGGTCATTGGCCACGAAGTCGACCTCGGCCGCCCAGTCGGCGTAGTCCATCGGCTTCTGCTCGCCCATCACCATGAAGTTGGTGGTGGCCGGGATCTGCGGGGTCAGCTCGCGCAGCACGTCGCGTTCGGCGCGCAGGTAGTCCTTGAGCGCGTCGGAGGAGAACCGCTTGAAGTCGAGCTGCTGGGTCGGGTTGGGGTGGGTGGCCGCCTGGCGGGGCGGCAGGATCTGCGCCCAGTCGCTGTAGTGCTGCGACCAGAACGCGGTGCCCCAGGCGGCGTTCAGCGCGTCCAGGTCGCCGTAGCGCTCGATCAGCCAGGTGCGGAACGCCGCCGCCGCGTCGTCGGAGTAGTCGTAGACGTTGTGGCAGCCCAGCTCGTTGGAGATGTGCCAGGCGGCCAGGGCCGGGTGGTCGCCGTAGCGGGTGGCCATGGTGCGGACCAGCCGCAGCGCGTGCTCGCGGAAGACCGGAGAGGTCGGGCGCCAGTGCTGGCGCCCGCCCGGCCAGATCGTCGCGCCGTGCGCGTCGACCGGCAGGATCTCCGGATGCTTCGCGGTCAGCCACGGCGGCGGGGACGCCGTCGCCGTGGCCAGGTCGACCGCGATGCCACCGGCGTGCAGCAGGTCCATGACCTCGTCGAGCCAGCCGAGGTCGTACTCGCCCTCGGCGGGCTCGAGCCGTGCCCACGAGAAGATCGCGAGCGAGACGATGGTGACGCCGGCGGCCTGCATGGCCCGGACGTCCTCGTCCCACGTGGAGCGCGGCCACTGCTCCGGGTTGTAGTCGGCGCCGTAGGCCAGGGCGGGTGCCCGGTCGTGCAGGCGCAGCCAGCGGTAGGGGGTTTGCACGCGATCTCCTCGGGGGGACGTCACTTGACGGTGAAGCCCTGCTCGTTGCCGTACTTCGCGGACTGGTCCTGCCACGCCTTCAGGCCGTCGGCCAGCGGCGTCGCGGACACGTAGGACTTGCCCACGGTGTCGTTGAAGATGCTGTTGGCGTACACCTGGAAGGGCAGGTACGACCAGCCCGGCACCACGTTCTGGGCGGACTGGGCGAAGATCTCGTTGGCCTTCTGGCCGCCGAAGTACTTGAACTCGGCGTTGAGGAACTCGGGCTTGGCGATGTCGGCCGTGGTGGCCGGGAACGCACCCTCCTTGATCCGGGAGTCCTTGCCCTCGTCGACCGCCGCGTACTTCAGGAACGCGTAGGCCAGCGCCTTGTCGGCGGACTTCTCCGGTACGGCGAGCGAGCTGCCGCCGTTCTCCGCGCTGGCCTTGCCGCCGGCCTCCCACTGCGGCATCGGGGCGACGCGCCACTTGCCGGACGCGGCCGCCGCGCCGGTGACCAGGTTGCCCGGCATCCAGGCGCCGGTGGGCAGGCTGGCGATGGTGCCGTCGCCGAGGGCCTTGAACCACTCGTCGGACCACGGCGGGATCGACGCGACCAGCTTCTCGGTGATCATCGGCTGCCAGGTCTGGGCGAACTTGGCCGAGCCCGGGTCCGCGAGGTTGATGGTGACGTCGGTGCCCGAGGTCTGGAACGGCTTGCCGCCGGCCTGCCAGATCATGCTGGTGGTGAAGCCGGCGTCACCGCTGTCGCCGGTGATGTAGACCTTGGGGTCGGCCTTGTGCAGCTTGCGGGCGGCCTCGACGTACTCCGCCCAGGTGGCGGGCACGGTGATGCCGTGCTTGTCGAAGACCTCCTTGTTGTAGAACAGCGCCATCGGGCCGGAGTCGATCGGCAGGGCGTAGACCTTGTCGGCGCCGAGCGTCACCGCGTTCCACGGGCCCGGGGTGAAGGTGCTCTGCAGACCGGACGCGCCGTATCCGCCCACGTCGGCGATCGACATGGCCAGAGCGAACTGGGGCAGCGCGTAGTACTCGATCTGCGCCACGTCGGGCACGCCGCTGCCGGCCGCGATGGCGTTCTGCAACGCCGTGTACTGCTTGTCGCCGGTGCCGGCGTTGACCAGCTCGACCTTCACGTTGGGGTATTTGTTCTGGAAGGTGGAGACCACGTTCTTGAGCGTGTTGTCCCACGCCCACACGGTCAGGGAGCCGCCCTTGGCCAGCGCGGCGTCGACATCGGCCGCGGAGACGTTGCCGCCGGACGTACCGGTGCCGGAACTGTCGTCGTTGCCGCCGCAGGCGGCCAGCGCCAGCGTCGCGGCGGTCGCCGCGGCGACCACCTTGAGGAATCGTGTCATCTGGTGTCCTTTCGGGGGAATGTCATTCTTTGACGCTGCCGGCCGCCAGGCCGGACTGCCAGTAGCGCTGCAGCAGGAGGAACGCCGCGAGCAGCGGCAGGATCGTGAGGAGCGATCCGGTGATGACCAGGTTGAACACGGCCTCGCTGCCGGCCGTCTGGGCCTGCTCGTTCCAGGCGTTCAGGCCGATGGTGAGCGGGTACCAGTCCGGGTCCTTCAGCATGATCAGCGGCAGGAAGTAGTTGTTCCAGGTGACGACCATGTTGAAGAGCAGCGCCGTGACGATGCCGGGACCCAGCAACGGCACGGAGATCCGGAAGAAGGTGCGGAACTCCCCCGCCCCGTCCACCCGGGCGGCCTCCAGCATCTCGTCCGGGACGGCCTGGGCCGAGAAGGTCCACATCAGGTAGAGCCCGAACGGCGAGACCAGGGACGGGATGATCACCGACCACGGGGTGTTGGTGAGGCCCATCTTGCTGAACATGAGGAACGTCGGCACGGCCAGCGCGGTGCCGGGCACGGCGACGGCCCCGATCACGATGGCGAAGACCGCGCGCCGGCCGGCGAAGGCGAACTTCGCCAGGCCGTAGCCGGCCAGGGTGGCCAGCAGGGTCGCGCCGCCCGCGCCGACCACCACGTACATCACGGTGTTGCCGAGCCAGCGGAGGAAGACGCCGTCGTCGTAGGTGAAGGTCTGGCGCAGGTTCGACCAGAGGGCGAACTCCCCGTCGGCGAACCACAGGCCGAACGAGGACAGCAGGCCCTGCTGGGTCTTGGTCGCGTTGATGACCAGCCAGACCAGCGGGATCAGGCTGTAGACGGCCACCAGCCCGGTCAGCAGCGTCAGCGTGGTGCTGCGCCGCGGGGCCCGGCGGTACGGCCGGACCTTCCTGCGCGGGGCGGCGGCGGTACGCCCGGAGGACGACGACTGCACTGTGGTGGTCATCAGCTCTCCCTGGTGCCGCGCAGCTGCACGACATAGGCGATGACCATCGTGATCAGGCCCATGATGATCGCCACGGTGGCCGCGTAGTTGTACTGCTGGCCCGAGAAGGACAGCTGGTAGGCGTACATGTTGGGGGTGTAGCTGGTGGTGAGCACGTTCTTGGCCAGCGGGCGCAGGATGGCCGGCTCGTTGAAGAGCTGGAAGCTGCCGATGACCGAGAAGATGGTGGCGATCACCAGCGCGCCGCGGATGGCCGGCAGCTTGATCGCCGTGATGATCCGGAACTGCCCGGCCCCGTCGATCTCGGCGGACTCGTAGAGCGAGGCCGGCACCACGCGCAGCGCGGAGTAGAAGATCAGCATGTTGTAGCCGACGAATTCCCAGGTGACGATGTTGCCGATGGAGGCAAGGGCCAGGCTGCCGCTCAGTGGGTCGGGCAACGTGACGTTCAGCGCGTCGTTGATGTTGCCGACCAGGCCGAACTGGGGGCCGTACATGAAGCCCCACATGAGCGTGGCGACCACGGCGGGCACCGCGTACGGCAGGAAGATCGTGACCCGGAAGAACGCCTTGCCGAAGAGCCGGCCACTGTCGATGGCCAGGGCCACCAGCAGGGCCAGGATCAGCATGATGGGCACCTGGACGACCAGGAAGAGCGTGACCCGGCCGAACCCGGACCAGAACTGCGTGTCCTGCAGCGCCTGGGTGTAGTTGTCGAGCCCCACGAACGAGTTCCCGCCGACCAGCCGGTTGCGGTACAGGCTCAGGTAGATCGAGTATCCGATCGGGGCCAGGAAGACCAGGGCGAAGACCGCCATGAACGGGCCGACGAATTTCCAGCCGGCCCAGGAGCGGCGTTTCCGGCCCACGACGAGGGTGTCGGCCATGCGTTGTCATCCTTCCCGCCGCTCGGCCGGTGCCGCAGCGACTCCCGGATGTTTGCGTTAACATCACGCTCCGCACGAGCTCCGCCAGCCGATGTCTCATGGAGATGAGCGAAGAGATGTTTACGTAAACATCGGGGTGATAGTTTCACTGCGTTTCCGGCTCGTCAAGAAGGAGTTGCCAACGATGACCGCTGGCCGAACCCGCCGCCCGGGACGAGGGGTCTCGATGGCGGACGTCGCCCGGCTCGCCGGCGTCTCGTCGCAGACGGTCTCGCGCGTCTCCACCGGACACCCCGGCGTGGTGGAGTCCACCCGCCAGCAGGTGCTGGCGGCCATGCGCCAGCTCGGCTACCGCCCCAACAGCGCCGCGCGGGCGCTGAAGCGGGGCGAGTTCCGCACCCTCGGCGTCATCCTGTTCACCCTGGCGACCACCGGCAACAGCCGCACCGTCGAGGCCATCGCCGGCTACGCCGCCAAGGAGGGGTACGCGATCACGCTGATCCCGGTGGCGGCGCCGACCCAGGACGGCGTGCTGGGCGCGTTCAGCCGGCTCGGCGAGCTGGCGGTCGACGGCATCATCGTGATCATGGAAGTGCACCTGCTCGACGCGGCCAACCTGAACCTGCCGCCGGGCGTGCAGGTGGTGGTCGTGGACTCCGACGCCGGTGACCGCTACCCCGTGGTCGACACCGACCAGGCCGACGGCGCCCGCCAGGCCGTGCGGCACCTGCTCGAGCTGGGCCACGAGACGGTCTGGCACGTGACCGGGCCGGCGGAGTCGTTCGCGAGCGAGCGCCGCACCCAGGCGTGGCGCCGCACCCTGCTGGAGGCGGGCCGCGCGGTGCCGCCGGTACAGCGCGGGGACTGGACGGCGGATTCGGGGTACCGCGCCGGGCTGGCGCTGGCGGCGGAACCGGAGTGCACCGCGGTGTTCGCGGCCAACGACCAGATGGCGCTCGGTCTGCTGCGGGCGTTCCACGAACGCGGCCGGACGGTCCCGGGGGACGTGAGCATCGTCGGCTTCGACGACATCCCGGACTCGTCGTCGTTCATCCCGCCGCTGACCACGGTGCACCAGGACTTCGCCGAGGTGGGCCGGCGCTGCGTGCAGGGCCTGCTGCGGCAGATCCGCAACGAGCCGGAAGGCCCGGGAACGGTGCTCGTGCCGACCCGCATGGTGGTGCGGGCCAGCACCGCGCCCCCCGGTTCCCGCCGCGGCTGACCCCCGGGCCGGGCCCGGCCACGGTACGGTGCAGCCATGTCGGCACAGGGCGTACGGCCCACGGCGTGGTGGCGCCGGTGGGCGAGCCTGCCGGTCCTCGTGGCGCTGCTGTTCGTCACGACGGCCGTGGCCGCCGGCGCCGAGACACCGACGGCGAGTGGCCCGGGCCGCGTACCGATGGCGCTGCAGGCCGTCAGCGCCTCGGCCCAGCCGGCGATCGGGCACGGTCTCGATGTCAGGTTCGCCGTCCGCGACGCGTCGGGCATCGCCGCACCCCTGCTGGGAGCGCTCGCCTGGCTGCCGACCCGGGCCGGCACCGGTGTCGCCGCGTGGTGGCAGCAGCGGCAGGACGTCGACGGGCACCGGGCGCAGGCGCGCCGGGAGACCTACCCGGGCCGGGGACCCCCGGGACGGCGAGCGGTAGACGCCCCGTCCTGATCCCGGCGCGCGGTCGAGCGCGCCACCCTGCCCGAGGAGAAACCCCATCGTGACGCGCGCTACTGCCGTGCGCGCATTTCTCGCCCTTGTCGTGCTCGTCGTATCCGGGTGGCTCGTCGCCACCCGGCCGGCGCGGCTCGGGCTGGACCTGCGCGGCGGAACCCAGATCGTGCTCCAGACCCGTGACGGCGACCAGAGCAAGGCCGACGCCGCCACCACCGACCAGGCCATGGAGGTGCTGCGCCGGCGGGTCGACGAACTCGGCGTGGCCGAGCCGAGCCTGGTCCGCTCGGGCGACCGGCGGATCATCGTCGAACTGCCCGGCGTCACCGACCCGCGCGAGGCGGCCGAGGTCATCGGCCGGACCGCGCAACTGACCTTCCGGCCGGTCCTGGGACCGGCCGCCTCGCCCACCGCGACCCCGGCGACCGGTGAGCTGGTCCGGCCCGACGAGCGCGGCAACCCGCTGCGGCTGGGGCCGGCGGCGCTGTCCGGCCGGCAGATCGACGGCGCACAGGCCGGTGTGCAGCCACCGGGTGGCTGGGAGGTGGCCGTCGAATTCGCCGGGGACGGCGCCCGGGACTGGCAGCGGCTGACCGCCGCGGCCGCCTGCTCCCCCGTGGGCGACCCGGCCCGGCGGGTCGCCATCCTGCTGGACGACGAGGTGATCAGCTCGCCCGAGGTGAGCCCGGAGGCGACCTGCGAGGTCGGCTTCGCCGGGGCGGCCATGCGGATCACCGGCTCGTTCGGCGCGGCCGAGGCCCGTGACCTCGCCCTGTTGATCCGGGCGGGCGCGCTGCCGGTACCCGTGGACATCATCCAGCAGCAGGTGGTCGGGCCCACGCTGGGGCGGCAGGCGATCGAGGCGTCGGCGCAGGCGGCGCTCATCGGTGCCCTCCTGACCATCGCGTTCATCGTGGCGGTGTACCGCGTGGTCGGTGCGCTGGCGGCGGTGGCGCTGGTGGCGTACGGGTTGATCTCCTATGCCGCGCTGCTCGCGATCGGCGCCACCCTCACCCTGCCCGGCCTGGCCGGGTTCGTACTGGCCATCGGGATGGCCGTCGACGCGAACGTGCTCGTCTTCGAACGGGCCAGAGAGGAGTACGGCGGCCGGCCCACCCTGCGCAGCGCGATCCGGGGCGGCTTCGCGCGGGCCTGGTCGGCGATCATCGACTCCAACGTGACCACGCTGGTCGCCGCCGCCCTGCTGTTCCTGCTCGCCTCCGGCCCGGTACGCGGCTTCGGCATCACCCTCGGGATCGGCGTGCTGGCGTCGATGTTCACCGCGCTGGTGCTGACCCGGCTGCCGGCCGAGGCCCTGCTGCACCGGCGGTGGCTGGTCCTGCGCCCCCGGTGGAGCGGCATCGCCCACGCCGGCCGGGTGCGCCGGGCCATCGAGTCCCGCGGCCCGGACCTGATGGGCCGCCGGCGACTGTGGCTGGCCGTCTCGGCGGCGGCGGTGCTGCTCGCGCTCGGCGGCGTCGCCACCCGCGGGCTGAACCTCGGGGTCGAGTTCACCGGCGGCCGGATGGTCGAGTACACCACCAGCCGGCCACTGTCGACGGATGCGGCCCGGGCGGCGGTGGCGGCCGCGGGTGTCGACCGGGCGGTGGTCACCCAGGTCGGCCAGGGCAACGTCTCGGTCCGGGCGGGCACCTTCGACGACGCCACCGAGCAACGGGTACGCGACTCGCTCGGCACCGCCGGCGGTGGCGACGTCGAGCCGGTGCGCGACGACAAGGTCGGGCCCAGCCTGGGCGCCGAACTGCGCGACAAGGCGCTGCTGGCGCTGGCGATCGCTCTGGGCGCGCAGATGGCGTACCTGTCGGTGCGGTTCCAGTGGCGCTGGAGCGCGGCGGCGGTGCTGGCGATGGTCCACGACGTGGTCATCCTGATCGGGGTGTTCGCCTGGCTCGGCAAACCCGTCGACGGGGTGTTCCTGGCGGCGGTGCTGACCGTGGTCGGCTACTCGGTCAACGACTCCGTGGTGGTCTTCGACCGGATCCGGGAGCTGGTCCGCGGCCAGCGCAAGATCAGCCCCAAGCTGCGGGTGCCGTTCCCGCGGCTGGCCAACACGGCGTGCCTGCAGACGGTCCCGCGGACGGTCAACACCGGGCTGGGGGCGGTGTTCATCCTGGCCGCCCTGGCCATCCTGGGCGGCGCGTCGCTGGTGGACTTCGCCGTGGCGCTGCTGGTGGGAATCGTGGTGGGCACGTACTCGTCGGTGTTCCTGGCCACGCCGCTGGCGATCACGTTCCGGTCCCGCTGAACCGGGCAGCGGGGTGGGCGCCGCGGGGCGCCCGCCCCGCTGTGCCGCGCGATAGGGTTCCGGCCACCGGCTGATGCTCCGCCGGCAGCGGAAGGACGAGCCCGATGACGGATCCCGCGCAGCTCAACACGGACGTGCCGCACTCGGCACGGGTCTGGAACTACCTGCTCGGCGGCAAGGACAACTTCGCGGCGGACCGGGAGGCGGCGGACTACGCCGTCCGGCTGATGCCCGAGCTGATCCTGTCGGCCCGGGCGAATCGGCAGTTCCTCGGCCGGGCCGTGCGTTTCCTGGCCGGCGAGGCCGGGATCCGCCAGTTCCTGGACGTCGGCACCGGGCTGCCCACGGCCGACAACACCCACGAGGTGGCCCAGGGCGTCGCCGCGGACGCCCGCGTCGTCTACGTCGACAACGACCCGCTGGTCCTGGCGCACGCCCGCGCGTTGCTGACCAGCAGCCCGGAGGGAGCCACCGACTACCTCGCGGCCGACGTCCGTGATCCCCAGGCCATCCTGCGGGCCGCCGCCACCACTCTGGACTTCGGCCGGCCCACCGCCGTGGTGCTGTCCGGCATCCTCAACTTCGTCATGGACGACGCCGAGGCCCGGTCGGTGGCCGCACAGTTCCTGGCTGCCGTGCCCGCCGGCAGCTACCTGGTGATCTCGCATCCGACCACCGAGGTCAACGGCGCAGCCGTCGAGGAGTCGATGCGGCAGTGGAACGCCAGCGGCGCGGCGCCGATCAGGACCCGCACCGTCGAGGAGATCCGCGGCTTCTTCGCCGGGCTGGAGCTGCTCGACCCCGGCGTCGTGACGTGCACGGCGTGGCGGCCGGACCTCGAGCACCCCGGCATCACCGAGGTCGTGTCGGAGTTCGTCGCGGTGGGCCGCAAGCCGTGAGCGCCGGTGGGAGGCCCGGCTGCCCCACGGGGGTAAGGCAGCCGGGCCGGCTCATCACAGCGACAGCCGCTGACCGGGGAAGATCAGGTTGGGGTTGCCGCCGAGCTGCGCGCGGTTGAGCTGGAACAGCGCCCGCCAGCCGCCCTTGACGTGCTGGGCCGACGCGATCCTGGCGAGCGTGTCGCCGGACTTCACCGTGTAGTGCTTGCCGGTGGCCTTGACCGAGGTGCGCTTGGTCGCCGCCGACTTCTTGTGCGTGCTGGTCCGCGAGGCCGTGGACTTCTTGGCGCCCGACGACGAGCCGCCGGTGTTCTTCGCCTTGTAGGACTTCGTCGAGCCGGCCTTCTTGCCGCACGTCGGCCAGGCGCCGATGCCCTGGCCGTCCAGCACCTTCTCGGCGATGCGGATCTGCTCCGCGCGGCTCGCCTTGTTGGCGGTGCCGGCGTACTTGCCACCGCCGTACGCCTTCCACGTGCTGCGGCTGAACTGCAGGCCGCCGTAGTAGCCGTTGCCGGTGTTGATGCTCCAGTTGCCACCGGACTCGCACTGCGCGATCGCGTCCCAGTTCACACTGGACTGCGCCGTGGCCGGGGAGGCCGGGCCCAACAGGGCGACGGTGCCCGCGGCGCCGGCCACGACCAGGCCGAGGGCGCGCAGGGACTGCTTGTGGATCTGTGCCATCGATTGAACCTCCACGCCTGCGAGGTCAGCTGTCGGGTTCGGGCTGAGGTTGCCCGGCCGCTGTGGTGCCGCGGCTTCACCCCGAGGCGCGCGATGAGCGCGCCGGAGAACCTGTGGGTCCCCCGCTCCATGCCTGAGTTCGTGTCCCGGCCGGTCGGCGGCAGGACTCGGCGTTACCGACCGCGGGGCCCGCGTCAGCGGACCGGCCGACGGTAACCACGTTGACCGCCCCAGGGCCAACCTCAGAAGGCCCAACGTGACGTTGTTCTCAGCTTTTGCCCACCTTTGATCTTGGCCAGAAACCGGTCAAAGGGGTCGGATTCACAGCGGCAGCCACTCGGTGGCCGTGGTGACGGCCCGCAGCACCTCGGGCAGCGGCTCGACGCCGAGACCGGGCCCGGCCGGCACGCTCAGGTGGCCGTCCCGCAGCACGAACGGCTCGGTCAGGTCGGTGCCGAAGTAACGGTCGGACGCCGACGTGTCGCCGGGCAGGGTGAAACCCGGCAGAGCGGCCAGGGCCACGTTCGCGGCCCGGCCCAGGCCGGTCTCGAGCATGCCACCGCACCACACCGGTACGCCGTGGGCCGCGCAGACGTCGTGGATCCGGCGGGCCTCCAGGTAACCACCGACCCGGCCCGGCTTCACGTTGACGATCGCGGCGGCCCCCAGGCTGATCGCCGCGGCGGCGGTGCGGGCCGAGGTGATCGACTCGTCCAGGCAGACCGGGGTGGTGATCAGCTGGGCCAGCCGGGCGTGCCCGAGGATGTCCTCCTCGTCCAGCGGCTGCTCGATCAGCACCAGGCCGAACGGATCGAGCCGGGCGAGGTGCCGGGCGTCCGCGACCGTGTACGCCGCGTTCGCGTCCACCTGCAACAGCACCTCGTCGCCGAAACGCTCCCGCACCGCCCGCACCGGCGCCACGTCCCAGCCGGGCTCGATCTTCAGCTTGATCCGCAGGTAACCGGCCGCCAGATAGCCCGCGACGGCGTCGAGCAGCTCCCCGATCGAGGACATGATGCCCACCGAGACGCCGCACGGGACCCGCTCGTGCACCGCGCCGAGCTCTCGGGCCAGCGACCGGTCCCCCGCACGCAGCTCGGCGTCGAGCACGGCGGTCTCCAGAGCGGCCTTGGCCATCCGGTGGCCCCTGAACGGCGCGAGGGCCGGGCCCACCGCGTACGCGTCCAGCCGGGGCGTGGCGGCCAGCGCCGGGACGAGGTGACGGCGCAGCACGTCGGCGGCGGCCTCGGTGTATTCGGAGGAGTAGCGGGGATCGGCCATCGCGACGCACTCGCCCCAGCCCTGCGCCTCGCCGGTGACCACGCGCACGAGCAGCACGTCGCGGGTGGTCTCGGTGCCGAACGAGGTGCGGAACGGCGTGACCAGCGGCATGCTCACCCGGCGCAGCTCGACGCCCTCGAGTCTCACCGCCCGTACTCCCCGGTGCCGCGGGTGAGGACGTACCAGCCGTCCCGGTCGAAACCGGCGAAGCGCAGCCGGTCGGCGAGCAGAGTGCTCAGGGTCTCCCGCATCGCGACCCGCCAGTCCTTGGCCGCGCCGGGAGCCCGGCGGCGCAGTGCCTCGACGTCCTCCGGGACGGCCACCACCAGCGTCTGCCCACGGAACGAGCCGGGCATCGGCCCGCCGGTGCCGGAGCGGCGCAGCGCCACGGTGGCGGTCGGCGGCCGTACGCAGCGCACCGGCTTGCCGGCACTGGCCGAGACGACGGCCGGGGCGGCCAGGTCCCAGCGCACGAGGAGCCGGTCGCTGTCGTCGTCGCCGTTGATCCGGTCGTGCATCGGGCCGTAGAAGTTCGGCAGGTACTCGGCCGGCATCGCCCCGAGCTTGGCCAGGTTGAAGTAGGCGTTGCGGGCCACCAGCGGGTCGAAGGTCCAGCTGATCGTGCTGATCCCGCGCTGCAGCGCCCAGACCCGCTGGTGCTGCTTGAGCGCGAAACCGACGCTGCGCCCGGCCGCGGCGGCGGACACCCCGGTGATGTGGCTGTGCAGCTCCCGCTCGCCCGGCGCGGCGAAGAACGCCACGGCGGCGCCGACCAGGGTGCCGCCGTCGAAGGCGCCGGCCACGTAGTTGCCCGACTTCGCCAGCGCCCGCAGCAGCTCGGTGCCCAGCTGCGGGGCGCTCGTGTCCTCCTGCCAGATCCCGGCCAGCGTCCGGTCCAGCGTGGTGAGCTCGGCCAGGCTGCTCACCGGGCGCACCAGCACACGCGCGGCCCGCGCGGCCGACCCGGCCGCCTCCAGCGCCGCCGCGATCACCCGGCTCACGGCCGCGGCTCCGCGGCGAGCAGGCGCGGCAGCCGGCGCGTCATCCGGGTCACGAGATCCATGGGTGCTCACCTTCGCCGGTGCCGGTCTGCTCAGCGTAGGCCCCGGCCGGGCCGGCCGGGGGGCGTCGGCGGTGGCCCGGGCGCCCGGCAGCTCTGCCCGCGTTGACCTGGCTTTCCGCCCGAAGGTCCAGAAAGGGGGGACAGCAAATGATCTCTTGTGGGCCGGCTCGCGTATCTTGACGTACCGGTCGGCCCCGTGGCCACCGGCATTCCCCACGGCAGGACGACGAGATGGCTGACGATTCCGAGCGCGACGACCCGGTGCTGGTCCGCCCGTACATCACCACCCAACCCCTCGAGCCCGACGAGCGGCCCGCGCCGACCTGGCCGGCGACCGCCGACCTGCCCGAGGACGGCACCCGGGAGCTGCCCGGCGTCGTTGCCCCCGTATCGGCCACCGTTCCCGACCCGGCGGCCAAGACCACTGCGCTGCGCCGTCAGAAGCTCCTGGTGCTGGCCGGGACGGGAGTGCTGGCGCTGCTCGGCGGGGCCGGCCTGTTCCTGCTGCAGCCGTCCGGCGACGAGAATCCGCCCGCGACGGCCCGGCCCGCTCCCTCGGCGCCGGGGGTGACCCGGCCGGCCGGGGCAGCGCCGGTGGCGAGCGCGGGCACCATCACCGCCTCCGCCGGCAGCAGCATCGTCAGCCGGCCGGCCACGACCACCCGGCCCACGGCCACGCCCGGCACCGAGGGAGCCGCCGTCGGGGGAGCCGCCGGACCCGGACCGGCCAGGACCACGACGCCCGCACCCGGCGCGCCGAGTCCGACGCTGTCACCGCCGCCCGGCACGGCCAGGACCGGGGCGATCACCGCGGCGGGCGGCCGGTGCCTGTTCCTCGGCGGGATCCTCGGGCTCGACGGCGCTCCCGTGCAGACCTCCGGCTGCGCCGACGTCAGCTACCAGCGGTGGACGCTGGCCACCGACGGCACACTCATGGTCGCCAACCGGTGCGCCGCGGTGAGCGGTGACGGCTCCGTACGGATCGGCGACTGCGACGACCGGCCCGCGGCCCAGTGGCGGGCCGGACCCGGCGGCTCCCTGGTCAACCCGCAGACCGGCCGGTGCCTGACCGACCCCGGCGCCCTCGCGACGCCGGTCACCGTCACCGACTGCACGGGCGCGGCGACCCAGACCTGGACCCTGCCCTGACTCCGGGTGCCGGGCAGCGGGCCTTCGGACCGGCAACCCGGTCATGCAGGACAGCCGCCCCGACCGGACCGGTCGGGGGCGCACCGGCTGATAGAACGGCGTCTGTCCCTCTTGGACAGCCGGCGGCGCCGGCAGCACCCCAGGAGTCGTGATGCCCGATCTGTCCCGCCGTTCCCTGCTGCTCACCGGGGGCGCCGCCGCGCTGAGGAGTTCGGCAGCCCGCTGATCGCTACGACCTCGACACCGGCCGGGTCACGCTGGTGAGATAGCCCGCGCACCGGGCTATCGTTCCCGGGTGCCCGCCGAGCCGTATGCCCCCGCCACGCCGGCGACCGACCGGCTGGCCTGGCTCGACGGACTCCGCGCCGGGGCGGTTCTGCTGGTCGTCTACGCCCACCTCAGCCGTGTGCTGTTCCGCGGCGCGCGGGAGGTCTCGGCCGAGTGGCTGCACGCCGGCACCGCCGGCGTCATGCTGTTCTTCCTGGTCAGCGGCTACATCATCCCAGCCTCGCTGGAACGGCACGGGAGCCTGCGCACGTTCTGGGTGAGCCGGCTCTGCCGGCTGCTGCCGCTGTACCTGGCGGTGTGCGCTCTCGTGGTCGCGCTGGGCGCCGCCGGGCTGATGCCGCTCGACCCCGTCCTGCGGGCCGATCCGCTGACCGCGGCCGTGGCCCATGTGACCATGCTGCCGCACCTGCTGGGCGTACCGCTGATCACTCCGGTGATCTGGACGCTCACCTTCGAGATGGCGTTCTACCTGCTGGTCGGGGCTCTCTTCGCGGTGCGGCGGCACCGCGCCGGGTCCGTGGTGGCAGCGGTGGTGCTGGCCGTGGCGGCCGTCGGCACCGCTCCGCTGGCGCCGAAGCTGCTGGTGGCCACGCCGGAGGCCGCGCGGGAGGTGACCCTGGTCGTCGCGCTCGTCCTGGTGCTGGGGCTGGGCGCGGTGGCGACCGGGCGGCGTGCCGCCGTGGTGAGCGGCGCGTTGCTGCTCGGCGGGGTGGCGGTGACGCTGCTGGTGGCCGGTCAGGACCCGGCACACGTCTGGGACGGCCTGCTGATCGTCTCGGTCATGCTGGTCGGCACGGCGCTCCACCGCGCCGACCACGGCCGGATCCGCTGGTGGCAGGCCGGGGTGGTGGCCGCGGTGGTGGCCGCCGCGCTGCTGGTGAACTGGATCGCCGCGCTGGAGTCCATGGGCGGGCTCACCCTGCGGTCCGCGACCCGCTTCTTCGTCACCCTGCTCGTCATCGCCGGCGCATTCGCTCTGGGCCGGCTCACCCGGCACCGGCGCACGCCACGCTGGCTGGCCCGCCTCGGGCTGATCAGCTACTCCGTCTACCTGGTGCACTATGTGCTGATCGAGCTGCTGCGGCCGGTGCTGGCCGGTCTCGGTGAGCGGCTGCCCGCGCCGGCCGAGGCGCCGGTCGTGGCCGCGTACCTGGGCCTGGTGATCGGGATCTCGTGGCTGACCCACCGGTTCGTGGAGGTGCCCGGCCAGCGGTTCGGGCGCCGGGCCGCCCGGTGGATGACCGCGCGGTGGGGCTCCGACGCCCGGCCGGTGGACGTCGCCGGGGTGCCTCAGCCGGCGAAGCGGGACCTGCGCGCCATCGCCCGGTAGGCCGCGAGGGCGGCGCTGTCGGTGTCGGGGCGGAAGTTGTGCGGGCTGCCGGCCTGGATGTCGGTGTCGAACCAGACCACGGCGCCGACGGCCGGGGTGTCCTCGACCCAGGAGGCCAGCTGCCGGATCCACGCGGCCTTGCTGCCCCGCCCGTGGTCCACCGCGGCGGTCTCGCTCAGGATGATGGGCTTGCGTTCGCCGTACGCCGCGACGACGGCACTGAACAGCGTGCGCGGCGACTCGGAGAAGAAGTCGTAGCCGGAGACCCCGACCCAGTCGACGTGGTCGTCGCCGGGGTAGTACTAGCCGGCCGGGTCGTCGCCGTTGTGGCTGCCGTCCCACTCGAACCAGTCGCCGTTCATCTCCCAGCCCCACCGCAGCAGGACGGGCCGCTTCATCCCGGCGAGCTTGCGGGCCACCCGGGCGATGACGCGGTCCGACGAGCCGTCGATGATCCGCCGGTACGGCGCCCCGTGCCACGACACCATCAGCGTGCTGGAAGCGGCCACGGCCGGCTCCGACGAGGGCACGTAGCCGCCCCACGGGTAGAACACGTGCGCGGCTGCTCAGGTTTCTGTGGGCAGTTTTAGGGTTACTCCGCCGAGGCAGAGGTAGATGGCTGCAGTGAGGGCGTCGAGGTTGCGGAAGCCGAAGCCACGCCGCTGAATGAGCCGGATCTTGGCGTTGATGCCTTCGAGACGGGAGTTGGACAGGCCGAGTTCGACGGCGGCGACGATGGCGTCGGCGTGTTTCTCTGTCCGGCGGACGAGGTTGCGGAAGGCAGGAATCCGGCTGCGTTTCGCGGCGGTGCCCCAGCGTTTGAGGTATGCGCGGGCCTCGGCGGGATCGGTCGTGCGGTAGAGATCGCGGAGTTGCTCTTTGAGTTCCCAGGTGCGCCAGAGCCGGTAGCGGTGACGCCGGAGCAGGCGCAGGATCTGCCGGTGCTCGTCGTCGAGGTTCTCCCGGCGGGCGCGTACGGCGAAGCGGGCGCGGCGCCAGTGGCGCCGTTCGGGCATGCCGGGACCGCAGGGCATGGTGGGTGCTTCGGCCCGGTAGACCGATTCGACGACCTCGTCGGTCCACTTGATCACGTGGAATTTCGTCTACGCCGATGCGGTAGAGCTGGTCGAGGCGTCGGTCGTCGATGTGGTCGGCCACGACCCGGGTGACGATCGCGTCGACCGCTTCCCACGAGCAGCGCAGCAGCCGGGCGATGCTTGCCTTGTCCATGCGCTGGGCCAGCCACGCGGCGACGTTCTCGAAGTCGGTGGTGTGCCGCGCGTTCGGCCTCGCCCACGGCACCTGCTCGGTGCGCACTCGCGAGCAGGAGCGGCAGTCGATGCGGTGGATGTCAGCTTCCAGCCAGGCCTGGCAGGCACCGAAGTCCAGATGCCGCCACCGGCGCCGCGACGTGTCGTAGCGGGCCATCGTCGGTGCCCCGCACGGGCAGATCAGACGTCGTCGGCGCCGACGCAACCCGATCACGAGTCCCCGGTCGGTAAAACGCCACCGCCTGCACTGTCGCCCCGGTAAGGCGAAGGATTCGATTGAATGCCGTGGTAAGTCGCACAAGTTGATCAACGAGTGCCCGGCAATGCCAGACGCCCGCCGTGGTCGGGCGGATCGATGCCCGTCCGCCGCGTGAGCCGCCGTACTCAACCGTGCCGATGTATCTCACGCTGGGTCTAGGGTGTCGCCGTGCGCAAGCAGTTGGTACGTGATGCCTATTCGTCCATGTCAGAGCAGTACATCGCCCTGTTTGACGGTGACTGGCATTCCCCCGAGAGCGACACTGCCCTTGTCCGGGATCACCTCGCCGGCCTGGACGGCACGGTGTTCGATCTCGGTTGCGGCCCCGGTCATTGGACCGCCTACCTGCATTCGCTCGGCGCCGACGTGACGGGCATCGACCTCGTCCGTGAGTTCATCGACCATGCCCGGACGAACTTCCCTGGGCCGGAGTTCCGGCTTGGCTCGATGACCGAAATAGACATTCCCGACCATTCGGTGGCCGGCATCCTCTCCTGGTATTCGACAATTCACCTGCCGCCACAGGAGCTGGACCGAGTGCTCACCGAGTTCCGCCGGATGCTGGTTCACTCCGGGAGGTTGGTGATCGGCTTCTTCGACAGCGACGACGAGGTGGCCGAGTTCGACCACAAGGTCCTCACCGCGTACCGCTGGCCAGTAGACGAATTCTCCGCCCGACTAGCAAAGGCCGGTTTCACCGAACTCCAGCGCCTGCAACAGCAGGTCCCGGACCGCAAATACGCGGCCATCGCCGCAAGCGCCAGCTGAGTCCGTGGCGGCACGTCTGGATCCGTAGACGACTCAGCGACGCGTCACGATCGCGTTGACAACCATGACTATCCGGATGGCACCTATCGCCGTCCGTCACGGGATCCTGTAGCCGCTCCAATGCCCACACAAACCTGAGTAGTCGCACACGTGCACGATGCGGTGCTCGCGGCCCAGCTGCCGGCGGCGCAGCGCGAGACTCTCCCGGAGCGACATGCCGCCCAGCGCCAGTTACGAGCCGAACATCGCCTTGCCGGTCTCGGCCGGCACCGGTCCGCCCCGCCGGGTCGCCGCCTCCCCGGTGGGCGACGGTGAGGGCTTCCGTGAGGGTGAAGGCGACGGCGAGGGGCTGACGGCAGGCGGGCCGACGCCGCGGTGGTGGGGATGGCCGGGATGGCGGGCAGAGCGGCCGGCGGGGCCGCGGACGGCGCGGTGGAACAGGCCGCCGGCAGGGCCAGCGCCGCCAGCGCCAGCAGCCGGCGACGGGGCAGCCCGCGGCCGCCGGGTGATTCGGCGGTCATGGCGGACTTCCTCTCACCGGTACGCGGACGCGGCGCTCACATCCGACCCCACGATGCCCGCGCCCGCCCGCCCCGACGTCCGCCGAACGCCCGTAAGACCCGGCCTGACCAGGTCTTTTACCGGCACGCAGCACGGTCAGGCAGGCCCGCCGGGTCAGCAAAGGGGCGAAACGGCCACCCGCCTAGCCGTCGGTACGGGCCTCGATCGCGCGCACCACCGCCGCCATGTCCTCCGCGCCATGCCCGAGCGTCAGCGCTTCCCCGAACAGCTGATGGCACGCGTCCAGCAACGGCGACGCGATCCCCGCCGCGCGCGCCGCCTCGGCGATCAACCGGTTGTTCATCAGCACGTCGCGGATCGACGCCTGCACGCTGAAGTCCCGGCTGACCAGCTTGTCCACCTTGACCCGGGAGACGGCACTGGCCATCGGGCCGGCGTCCAGCACGCCGCGCAGCCGCTCCAGGTCGAGCCCGTGGCGTTGGGCGAAGTGCGTCGCCTCGGCCAGGCCGGTGACCATGCTGATCAGGAACAGGTTCACCGACAGTTTCATCAGCAGCGCCTGCGGGACCGGGCCGCACTCGACCACCTCGCGGCACATCGGAGCCAGCAGCGGGCGTACCTCCTTGACGGCCGCGGGGTCGCCGGCCACCATCGCGACCAGCTCCCCGGCCACCGCCGGGGTCCGCGACCCGGACACGGGTGCCTCCACGTACCGCCCGCCGGCCGCCACCACGTCGTCGCGCAGGGCGGCCGAATACTCCGGCGCGGTGGTGCCCATGTGCACGATCGTGTGCCCGCGCACCAGCTCCGCAAAGGTCGGGCCGCCGCGGCTTAGGACCTCGTCGATCGCCTCGCCGCCGGCCAGCATGAGCAGCACGGTCCGGGCCCGGGCGAAGACCTCGGCCGGCCGGGCCGCGAGACTCACCCCGGGCACTTGCCGAGGGGTACGCGACCAGCCGACCACCGGCACCCCGGCCGCGGCGAGGTTGCGGGCCATCGGCTCGCCCATGATGCCCAGCCCCAGAAAACCGACGTTCCCGCTGTGATCCATGGCCGTACCGTAGAGCGCCGCGACCGCCCCCGGCTGCGGCCAATTCACGACTCCTGGCTCAGCTGCGGCCGTTGGCGTAGACGACGCGGAAGCCCAGGTGGTCCGACAGGGCCGTCCAGCGCGACGAACGCATCAGGCGTTCCGCGCTGTCGATCTTGCCGCCGTTGACCAGGGTGTTGAGGACCACCGTTTCGAAGGCCGCCGACTCCACCCAGTCGATCGACTTGGTGAAGCCGCAGAGCATGGCCGCCTTCGTCTCGTGCAGGAAGTCCTTGAGCACCCGGTCCGAGGCGCGCAGGACCAGGCAGCTGCCGAAGTAGAGGATGCGGCCCGCGCACCGGCCGGACATCCACGCCGCGATCTCGTCCAGCTCCACCGTCTGCTTGCTGGTCAGGCACAGCTGGGTCGGCTGGCCGTGCAGGGCGAAGAAGCCCACCTTGTAGTCGGCGTACTTGCGGGACAGCCAGGTGTCCAGGTAGTAGTGCAGCTCCTCGGCGGTGGCCGTGTCCCGGTGGATGTAGCGGATGCTGTTGAGGCGTTCGAGCAGCTCCAGCGTGGGCAGCACAGACCCGCGGTTGTTCAGGTCGTCCTCCCACTGACCCTCGACGCAGAACACTCCCCCGGCCTTCGCCACGACTCCCCCTGACAGCTCGGCACGAAAGCTCGACGCTAGCCCACCCGCGGTCGAATGACAGGACCGCCCGACCTATCGGGCGAATGCCTCACACCGGAGGGTCGGTTACCCGGAAGTGCCTTCTTAACGATCTCCGATTCCCGGCGCATGATGGATCGGTGACCGATGTGCAGAAGCAGCCCGCTCCCCCGCCCCCACCGCCTCCGGCGCAGCCCGCGAGCACCCCGCAGCCGTTGATCGTGCTGGGCGCCGAGGATGCCGCGACCTGCACCGACGGGATGTGTGGCTGAGATGGCCGGCGTCCTGGTGGAGATCTGGTCGGACATCGTCTGCCCGTGGTGCTACATCGGCAAGCGGCGGCTCGAGACCGCGCTGCGCACGTTCGAGCACGCCGGCGACGTCGAGCTGGTGTGGCGCAGCTTCCAGCTCGACCCGACGATCGGAAAGGGCACGACCGAGCCGGTCTACGACGCCCTGGCCAAGAAGTTCGGCGGGTCGAAGGACCAGGTCAAGGCCATGACGGCGCAGGTCGCCGCGCTCGCCGAGGCCGAGGGCCTGCACTACGACTTCGCCAGCGCGGTGAGCATCAACACATTCGACGCGCACCGGCTGATCCACCTCGCCAAGGCGCACGGCCTGGGCGCGGAGGCGCACGAGCGGCTGATGCGGGCCAACCTGATCGAGGGCGAGACGCTGGACACCGCGACGCTGGTCCGGCTGGGCGCCGAGATCGGCGTCCCGGCGGCGGAGGCGCAGCGGGTGCTGGCCGGCGACGACTACGCCGCCGACGTCGAGGACGACATCCGCCAGGCCCGCCGGTACGGGGCCTCCGGCGTGCCGTTCTTCGTGCTCAACCAGGCCTACGGCGTCTCCGGCGCCCAGTCCGCCGACGTGTTCCTGCAGGCGCTGCGCACCGCGTACGAGGCGGCGCCGGCCCGCTGAGTCAGCCCGTGGGCCGGCCCAGCACGAAGTCCGCCCGGCCCGAGCGCACGCCGTTGACCTGCAGTTCGACGGCGTGCGCGCCGGGGTGGTAGCGCCGCGTGGTGATCTCTCGGAACGAGTGCCGCCGATCCAGCGTCAGCCGCTCTCCCGGCCCGAGCGTCGCCGTGGTCAGCTTGAACGTCTTGCCGGTCTGCTTGCCGTTGGCCTTCAGGTGGTGCACGACGTAGTCGATGGCCAGCGTCGCCGCGGCGTCCCCGGTGTTCGTCACAGTCGCGGTGAAGGCGAGCTCACCGCCGAACGGCACCTCGTCGAGCGCGAGGAGCGGGCCGGCGACCTCGACGGTGGCCGGGGCGAAGCCGAGCAGGGCCAGCGCGCCCGGGTGGCCCCGCTTGACCAGCGTGCGCAGGCCGTGCCGGACCAGCCGGGGAGTGTGCGGGCCGGGCTCCGCGAGCCAGCCGGCCGCGGTGCGGACCACGAGGTCGCCGTGGTGGCGGCTCAGGTCGTTGAGGTGGTTGGCCACCGAGCGGCGCACGTACTCGCTGTCGTCGCGGTAGAGAGCGCCGATGATCTCCAGGGTGTGCCCGGGGCGGTCCAGCAGCGCGGGCACCCGCTTGGCCCAGGGCAGGAACGGCCGGGTGCCCTCGGAGGCGAGCCGGCGGACGTGCTCGTCGGGCGAGTCCGTCCAGGTGTCCACGATGGCGAGGGCCCGGTCCGGGTCGTGGTCCAGCAGCGTCCGGATGGCGAACTCGGCGGTCAGCCGGCCGGTGAGGGCGGCCAGCAGCGCCATCGCGTCGTCGAACGCCGTACCGCCGCCGTCGGCGACCGCGCGGGCCGCGACCGCGCCGGTGACCGGCCAGATCAGCCAACCCTCGAACGGCAGCGGGCCGGCCGCGGCGGCCCGGACCGTCGCCGCCAGCCCGGGATAGCCACCCGGGAGGTCGGCCAGTAGGGCATCGCGCAGCAGGTCGCTGCGTTCGCGCAGCGGGCGCCCGGCCAGGTCACCGGCCGCGGCCCGCAGCGACGGCAGCCCGTTGCCGGGCGCCGCGGCGGCGAGCGCGGCGATCAACGCCTGCGCGGTCTGGTCCCCGATGAGCTCGTCGGCGAACGGCACGTCGTCTCCCCTGGTCGGCTTCGTGACGCTGCCATCGTGCCAAGCGCCGCGCCGGGGTGGACCGGCGCGCCCCGGCCGCACCGGAAAGCCGGCACGGCCCGGCCGCCGGGCTCACAGCAGGCCGGAGCGCCGCCACAGGGCCAGGCCGGGCCCGCCGATCAGGTCCAGCTCCCGCAGGTACGCGACGATCCGCTCCCCCGCCCAGCGCATCGTCTCGCGGTGGTACGGGTTGGCCCGGGCCGCCCGCCGTCCCACCCCGGGCTCGATGCCGACCGACCGGTAGACCTGCGGGGAGATGATCCGGGTGCCGGTCAGGTACGCCGCCCGGGCGATCACCACCCGGTCGAACGCGAGCCGCCGGGTGCCCGCCGCGCGGACCTGGCGGGCCAGCTCCTCGCGGGCGTAGCGCACGTGCCGGGCCTCCTCGATGACGTGGATCCGCGACACCATCCGGACCAGCGGCTGCACGGTCTCGTCGGCGGCGGCCTCGCGTTGCAGGGCGTCCAGGATCTCCTCGGCGATGAGGATGGCCGCGTACATCCGGGGGCCGGTGGCGGTGGCGGCGATCCACTTGCCGAGGGCGTCGTCGAAGGCGCCGACCCGGTAGACCGGGCACTCCAGCTTGGCGATCATCCGGCCGAACATGACCGAGTGCCGGCACTCGTCGGCGACCTCGGTGAGGGCGTACTGGGAGTGGGCGGCGGTGGGGTCGGCGCGGTAGTACTCGCGGATCAGCAGTTGCATGAGGATGGTCTCGAACCAGACGCCGAGCCCGGCGATGCTGGCCACCTCGTGCCGGGTGAGGGTGATCCGCTGCTCCTGGCTGAGCCCCCGCCACAGGTCGGTGCCGTAGAGGCTGGAGCGGTGCTCCGGGGTGTAGAACCGGTCGCTCGCCAGCGGCGCGTCCCAGTCGATCTCCACTTCCGGGTCGTAGGAGTGCTCGGCCGACGAGCGCAGCAGCCGGTTCGCGGTCCGGTCGCGGTCGGAGACGACCATGGAGAACCTCCCAGGGGTTGACGTTACCGGAAGTAACAGCTACTTCTCGTACTATGAACTCTGCCGATGAGGGCGTCAACCGTTCCGACGGGCGCAGCCGCCGCTGGGCCGATCACCGCGAGCGCCGCCGCGCCGAGCTCGTCGAGGCGGTGATCGAGGCGATCCGCGAGCTCGGGCCCGAGCCCGGCATCGACGCCGTCGCCGCGCACGCCGGGGTCAGCAAACCCGTGCTCTACCGCTACTTCGAGGACAAGTCCGGACTGTGGCTGGCGGTGGGGCGGCAGGCCGCGACGGCAGTGGTCGAGGCCATCGCGCCGGCCGTGGCCGCGGTCCGGGAGGAACGCGACGTGGTCGCCGCGGCGATCGACGCGTACCTGACCTTCATCGAGGCGGACCCGCACGTGTACCGCTTCGTGGTGCACCAGCGTGGCATCGCCCGGGACACCGACGTGGTCGCGGACGCGATGGACACCGTGGCCAGCGGGCTGGCCCGGATCCTGGGCGACCGGCTACGGGCGCTGGGCCTGGACTCCGGGCCGGCGCTGCCGTGGGCGTACGGGATCGTGGGTTACGTCCAGACCGTCGCCGACTGGTGGCTGCGCCAGCAGCAGCCGATCAGCCGGACCGCGCTGGCGGAGTATCTGACGACATTCCTCTGGGGCGGCATCGCGGGTATCCGCACCGCCGCCGACACTCCGGGCGGGCTGGCGGTGACGGGGCGATGACCGAGGACGTTCCCGGCGAGGACGGGCGCGACGAGGACTACCGGGGCGAGGCGACGATCGAGACCGGCGAGCTCAGCGTCACCGTCGCGGTGCGGCTCTCGGCGCATTTCGAGCCGATCGAGGGCCGCTACCGCTGGGCGGGACGGGCCGCGCCCGACGACACCCTGACGGCGCGGCTGCGGGCCGGGCTGCGCGAGGCGACCGTACGGATCGGCGGCTCACCGGCCCGCGCCCGGCTCGGCGAGCCGGACCCCTGGGGCGGGGTACGCCTCACCGGGACGGGCCGGCCGCCGTGGCACGCAACTCCCGCGGGCTGACCCCGAACCAGCGCCGCGCCGCCCGGCTCAGCGCGGACTGCTCGGCCAGCCCGACCATCGCCGTGACCTGGCTCAGCGGCAGGTCGGTCTGGGTGATCAGCCGGACCGCGGTGACCCGGCGGACGTCGTCGAGGATGGCCTCGAAGGTGGTGCCCTCGGCCGCGAGGCGCCGCTGCAGGGTGCGCGGATGGGTCCGCAGCAGCCGCGCGATCGCGCCCACCTCGACCGGCGAGGTCCCGAGCGCCTGGCTCAGCAGCAGGCGCACCCGATCGGCGACGGACCGCCCCGGCGCCGGGAAGTGGCTGGTGATGTAGTCGACCGCGATGTCCCGCAGGACCTGGTTGCCGCCCGGCACCGCCATGGTGGCCAGCCCGCCGGGCACCCGCAGCACCGCGTCCGGGCGGTCGAAGCGCACATCGGCGCCGAAGAACGCGGTGTAGCTGCCGACCGGCGCGAGCGGCGCGTGCGGCAGGTGCACCGAGCGCAGCCCGTACGGGCCGCCGCGCAGCAGCACGATGATCCGGTGGAACAGGCCCAGCCCGAGGTCGACGACCTGCGGCGGCAGCAGCTCGGCGTCCGTACCGCGGTAGAGCAGTCCCACCACGCCGGGCCGGCCGGCCGGATCCGGGATCTGCGAGACGGTCAGCGCCGGGCTGTGCACGAACAGGAAGCGGTTGGCCGTCTCCAGGGCGGCGCCGAAGGTCGGGGAATTCTCGATGGCCAGGGCGAGCGGGCCGAGGACGGTGGCGTTCTGCTCCCCGGCCAGCCGCAGCCCCAGGTCCGGGCAGTCCAGCTCGGCCGCGGCGGTCTCCAGGATGCGCCCGGCGGCCGGCGCCGGGATCACCGCGTCGTCGGAGTCCAGCGCCGGCGCCGGCACCCGGAACCGAGCCAGCAGGGCGGTACCGTCGCCGCCCAGGCCGTCCACCAGCTGGGGCAGTCCGCGCAGCGACGCGGCGCGCACCATCGAGTCCATGCCGCACCCTAACCGCGGTGTCGCGCAGAGGTAAATGAGTGTCGCCTGAAGACAAGTCGGCGCCAGGCGCGGTGACCGAGACTGGCGCCATGGCCGAACACTTCGACGTGCTCATCATCGGCGCCGGCCTGTCCGGGATCGGCGCGGCGTGGCGGCTGCAACAGGAGCGGCCAGGCACCAGCTACGCGATCCTCGAGGCCCGCGACGCCGTCGGCGGGACCTGGGACCTGTTCCGCTACCCGGGCGTGCGCTCGGACTCCGACATGTTCACCCTCAGCTACCCGTTCCGTCCCTGGCAGGGTGACCGCTCGCTGGCCTCGGGCGAGAGCATCCGCGAGTACATCCAGGACACGGCGGACGAGGGTGGCATCACGCCGCACATCCGCTTCTCGGCCCGGGTCGTCGCCGCGGACTGGAGCGCCGGCCACTGGACCGTCCGGCTGGCCGATGGTGAGACCCTGACCTGCCGATTCCTGTACGCCTGCGCGGGCTACTACGACTACGCCCGGGGCCACCAGCCGGATTTCCCCGGGCTGGACGACTACACCGGCCGGTTCGTGCACCCGCAGTCCTGGCCCGAGGATCTCGACCACACCGGCCGGCGGGTCGTGGTCATCGGCAGCGGGGCGACCGCCGTGACGCTCGTGCCCGCGATGGCGGAGACGGCCGCGCACGTCACCATGCTGCAGCGCTCCCCGTCGTACCTGACCGTGCTGCCCGGCCGCGACGTGGTCGCCGACCTGTTGCGCCGGCGGCTGCCCGCCCGGGTCGCGCACAAGGTGGCCCGGGCCAAGAACGTTCTGCTTTCCCAGGCCTTCTACCAGCTCGCCCGGCGCCGCCCGGAACGCGTCAAGGCGATCCTGCGCGGCTTCGCGGTCCGGCACCTGGCCGACCCGGCGTACGTCGACGAGCACTTCACCCCCGCCTACCAGCCGTGGGACCAGCGGCTGTGCGTGATCCCGGACGGCGACCTGTTCACGGCGATCAGGAAGGGAACGGCGTCGGTGGTCACCGACCACATCGAGCGGTTCGTGCCGGAGGGCATCCGGCTGCGCTCGGGCCGCACGCTGGAGGCCGACGTCGTGGTGTCGGCGACCGGGCTGTCGCTGCTGCCGATCGGCGGCGTCACCCTCACCGTCGACGGCCGCGAGGTCGAGCCGGGCAAGAGCGTCGCCTACCGCGGCGTGATGCTCAGCGGGGTGCCGAACTTCGCCTACTGCATCGGCTACACCAACGCCTCGTGGACGCTGCGCGCCGACCTGTCGCACCGCTACGTCTGCCGGCTGCTGGCCTTCCTGGACAAGTCCGGATACGTCAGCGCCACGCCCAACGACGGGCCCGCCCACCGGCGGCCGCTGCTCGACCTGACGTCGGGCTACGTGCAGCGGGCGCTGGACCGCTTCCCGCAGCAGGGCGACCGGGACCCGTGGACGGTCCGGCAGAACTACCTGCTCGACGTGCTCACCACCCCGCGGGCCGACGTCCGCCGGGACATGACGTTCACCCGTTCGACCGCACCCGTGCTGGAGGAGATCCGATGACCGGGCTGACCCCGTACCGTTTCCCGGGCCGGACGGCCGTGCTGACCGGAGCCGCCAGCGGCATCGGTGAGCAACTGGCCCACGGCCTGGCCGCCCGCGGCAGCGACCTGGTGCTGGTGGACCGCGACGCGCTGCGGCTCGACGCCGTCGCCGAGCAGATCCGGGCCACGCATCCTGAGCGCGCCGTCGAGGCGCTGGTCGCCGACCTCGGTGACCGGGAGGCCGTGCTGAGCACCGCCGCCGGCATCCGGGAGCGGCACCCGGCGATCGGCCTGCTGGTCAACAACGCGGGGATGGCCCTGGGCGGGCGGTTCGACCAGCTCGGCGTGGCGCAATTCGAGCAGGTGATGGCGGTCAACTTCACCGCGCCCATGCTGCTCATCCACCACCTGCTGCCGGCCCTGACCGCTGCGCCGGGCAGCCACCTGGTCAACGTCTCCAGCCTGTACGGGCTCCTCGCCCCACCGGGACAGTCGGCCTACAGCGCGAGCAAGTTCGCGCTGCGCGGGCTCAGCGAGGTGCTGCGCGGGGAGCTGCTGGAGTCGGGCGTCGGTGTGACGACGGTGCATCCGGGAGGCATCCGTACCCGGATCGCGGAGACCGCGCTCATCGGCGCGGGCGTGCCGGCGGCCGACGTCGAGCCGCAGCAGCGGGTGTTCGCCGCGCTGCTGACGTATCCGCCGGACAAGGCGGCCCGGGAGATCCTCGACGCGGTCGAGCGGCGCCGCGCCCGGCTGCTGATCGCCGCGAGTGCGAAGATCCCCGATCTGCTGGCCCGGCTCATGCCGGTCGGCCACATGCGGCTGATCGGGCGGCTGACCGCCGCGGCCGGCCGGCGCGCCCGCACGGCGGTGCACCGGTGAGCGGCCCGGGCCCGGTCCGGGAGGTGACCGTCCGCGGAGCGCGGATCCGGGTGCGGGAGAGCGGCGACCCCGGCCACCCGCCGGTGCTGTTGCTGCACGGCATCGGCCGCAGCCTGGAGGACTGGGATCCGCAGCACGAGCGGCTGGCCGGCGACCACCGGCTGATCAGCGTCGACCTGCCCGGCTTCGGGCTGTCCGAGCCGCTGCCGGGCCGGGTGACCCTGGCCGCGCTGGCCGAGGGGGTGGCGGCCACCGTCGACGCGCTCGGCGAGGACCGGCCCCTGCACGTGATGGGCAATTCCCTGGGTGGCGCAGTGGCGATGCGGATGCTCGCCGTGGCCCCGTCCCGGATCGCCACGCTGACCCTGGTGAACAGCGCCGGCTTCGGCAAGGAAGTCACGCTGGCATTGCGCATTCTCGCCGTTCCGGGTCTCGGGAAAACGTTGTTGCGGCGCCTCGATGCTCGCTCGGCGTACCGGATCGAACGCAGCCTGTTCCACGACCGGGCGCACGTTACCCAGGAGCGGGTGGAATTCGCCCTGCGGGTCGCCGCCCGGCCGCACAACGCCCGGGTCTACCTGGAGACGGCCCGGGAGCTGGGCACCCTGCGCGGCATCCGCGCGCCCTGGCGGCAGACCCTGCTGGGCCAGGTGGCGGCCCAGGCCAAGCCGGCCCTGATCGTCTGGGGTGACCGTGACCTGATCCTGCCGGCGACCCACCTGGCCGCCGCCCGGGCGGCCTTTCCGCACGCCACGACGCATCTGTTCGCCGACACCGGGCACATGCCGCAGATCGAGCGGGCGGACGATTTCGCCGATCTGGCCCGGCTGTTCCTGGCCGCCCATTCCTCGCCTGTTTAGCGGACGGTCAGCGAACCGTTCCGGAGAGCAATTTGTATTGGCGCGTGCAACTTAAGCTACGTTTCCTACGTCTTGTTGCACAGCCGCTCTCCGGAAGGACCGCCCTTTGCGACCCCGCTCCGCCACGACGCTGCTGCTGGTGCTCCTGCTGCTGCCCGCGGTCGCCGCCGGGCTCGTGCTCGGCCCGGCGGCCCCGGCCCGGGCAGGCGGGTCACCACCGGCGATCGCCAACGGTGAGGACGCCGTGCCGGGGCGGTACGGCTTCGCGGTGAAGCTCACCATGACCGGGATCCCCGTGGCGGGCGGCGGGCGCCGCGACAGCTCCTGCACCGGCGCGCTGGTCGCGCCACGCTGGGTGATCACGGCCGGGCACTGCTTCAAGAACACCAGGGGGACCCACGTCTCCCGTGTCGTGGCCCGGCTCACCACGGCCACCGCCGGCCGGACCGACCTGTCCGGCACCGGCGGGCACAAGGTCAAGGTGATCGCGGTCAAGCAGTCGCCGGTCACCGACGTCGCGCTGGCCCGTCTGGCCGAGCCGATCACCGACATCGCCCCGGTCACGCTGAACCGCAAGGCCCCGAAGATGGGCACGCTCGTGCGGCTCGCCGGCTACGGCCGTACGGTCGACGACGACCCGTCCAGCCTGGCCACCCACCTGCAGACCGGCCAGTTCAAGGTCGCCTCGCTGAGCCGCGGGTACGTCGGCATGCGCGGCCACGCCCCCCGGTCCACCACCAGCCCCTGCTCGCAGGACTCCGGCGGCCCCTACTTCACCCAGCGGGGCGACGAGGCGGTGCTGGTGTCGGTGGTCAGCCGCGGGCCGTCGTGCCCGCACGCGAAGGTGGACCTGAGCGGGCGTGTCGACACCATCGCCGGCTGGATCACCGGCATCATCGGCCGCCCGGCCCCACCCAAGGCGTCCGCCCCGAAGCCGGCCAAGGCTCCGGCGAAGAAGCCCGTGACCGCCACCCCGAGCGCTCCGGCGTCCGACGACAGCGCGCTGGCCGCCGCGGTCCGCGGCCCGGGTGCCGATCCCGTGGTCCGCACGGCCCTGGCCACCTTCGTGGTCGTCGGCTTCGGCGCGGTGCCGGCCCTGGTCCTGGGCAACCGCCGCCGCCGGCGTGACCACCAGCGCAGCGGGGTACGCCGGCACCGCCGCTGACCCGCCTCCGGTCGCCCGCAGCCGGGTGGGATGAAAGACTGTCCTGATGGACGCGGTCTCGTCCCGCTCCGCCGGGAACCCCTCGGAGCTTGCCGCCCTCGTGGGCGACGACACCGACGAGCTCTACGACAACGCGCCCTGCGGCAATCTCGCCACGCTGCCCGACGGCACGATCGTGCGGGTCAACTCCACGCTGCTGGGCTGGCTCGGGCACACCCGCGAGGAGCTGGTCGGGCGGCGGCGCTTCGTCGACCTGCTGACCGTCGGCGGACAGGTCTTCCACGAGACCCACCTGGCGCCGCTGCTGCGGATGCGCGGCGAGATCAACGGCATCGCCCTGGAGCTGCGGGCCGCCGACGGCACCCGGCTGCCCGTGCTGGTCACCGCCACGGTCAAGAACGGGGCCGACGGCACGCCGCTGGTGGTGCGCATCACGATCTTCGACGCCCGCGAGCGCCGCGCGTACGAGCAGGAACTGCTGCGGGCCCGCCGCGACGCCGAGGGTGACCGGGAACGCCTGCGCGGCCTGGTCTCCGGCCTGCAGCGCAGCCTGCTGCCGGTCAGCCTGCCCGCTCCGGCCGGCCTGCGCACGGCCGGCCACTACCGGATGGCCTCGCCCGACGAGGTCGGCGGCGACTTCTACGACCTGTTCCCGCTCAGCGAGGGCCGCTGGGGCTTCTTCCTGGGTGACGTCTGCGGCAAGGGGGTCGAGGCGGCGGCCGTGACCGCCGCGGCCCGCTACACGCTGCGCGCCGCCGCGGTCTACGACCCCACGCCGGAAGCGGTCCTGCGCAACCTCAATTCGGTGCTCTACCAGGAGTACCGCAGCCAGGCCCACCGGCATTGCACAGTCGTCTTCGGCGTGCTGACACCGGACGCGACCGGCTGGACGGCCACCATCGCCGGCGGCGGGCACCCGCCCCCGCTGCTGCTGCGGCCCGACGGCACCGCCGGCTACCAGCACACCACCGGCGGCACGCTGATCGGGATCATCGCCGATCCCCGGCTGGTCACCCGCACGTTGCGGCTGGATCCGGGCGACACGCTGGTGTTGTACAGCGACGGGCTGACCGACGCGCGGACCGGCGGTGAGCGCTACGGCAGCGACGCGCTGGAGGCGTTCGCGCGCACGCTGGCGCCCACGGACGCGCCGGGTGCCCTGGCGGCGTTCGCCGAGTTGCTCGGCACGTTCGAGGAGCTCGACGACGACGTCGCGCTGATGGCCCTGAGCGTCGACCGGCCCGGCCACGGGGATAGCTCCCGCGTTCCGGCGCCGGTCCCCCTACAGTGATTCAGATGTCCTCCTGGCCGACGAACCCCGCCCATCACCGCTGGCTGGACCAGCACACCCGGGAGCTGCTGGCGTTCGGGCGCCGGACCGCCGATCCGGCCGGTGGCGCCCGTTGGCTCGACGCCCGCGGCCGGCCGGATCCGCGGCAGCCGGTCTCCACTCTGCTCAGCTCGCGGATGACCCACGTGTACGCGGTCGGCACCCTGCTCGGCGTGCCCGGCGCCGCCCCGATCGCCGAGCTGGCCCTGCGCGGGCTCACCGGCCGGCTGTGCGACGAGCAGCACGGCGGCTGGTTCCCGGCGCTCGGCGACCGCACGGTCAAGGCGTGCTACGACCACGCGTTCGTGCTGCTCGCCGGCGCCTCCGCGACCAGCGCCGGGCTGACCGGCGGTCCCGCCCTGCTCGCCGCGGCCGAGGAGGTCTTCGTGCGGCGCTTCTGGGACGAGGACGCCGGGCGCTGCGTGGACACGTGGAACGCCGGCTTCACGGTCCTGGACGGCTACCGGGGTGTCAACGGCAACATGCACGCGGTCGAGGCGATGCTGACGGTGGCCGGGGTGACCGGCGACGACGCGTGGCTGGAGCGGGCGCTGCGGGTCTGCCGGTTCGTGGCCGACACCGCGCGGGCGCACGACTGGCGCATCCCCGAGCACTACGACGAGCACTGGCGGCCGTTGCCGGAGTTCCACCGGGACCAGCCGGACCACCCGTTCAAGCCGTACGGCGCCACGGTCGGTCACGGCCTGGAATGGTCGCGCCTGTTCCTGCACGCCGAGGCCGCGCGGCCGGCGGAGTCCTGGCTCGCGGAGGCCGCCCGGTCCCTGTTCGACCGGGCGGTGCGCGACGGCTGGGCGGTCGACGGGCGGCCCGGCTTCGTCTACACCACCGACTGGACCGGCGCCGCGGTGGTCCGCGACCGGATGCACTGGGTGACCACCGAGGCGATCAGCGCCGCCGCGGCCCTGCACCGGCGCTTCGGCGACGAGCAGTACGCGACCTGGTACCGCACCTGGTGGGACTACGCGGCGGCGTACCAGGTCGACCACGAGCATGGCTCCTGGTTCCACCAGCTCGACGCGGAGAACGTGCCGACCGAGACGGTGTGGCCGGGTAAGCCGGATCTGTACCACAGCCTGCAGGCGACGCTGACCGCCCGGCTGCCGCTGACGCCGATGCTGGCGCCGGCCGTCGCGCAGAAGCTGACCGGCCCGGTGTAGGAGGGCTCACCGAGGGCGGCGCAGGGCAACCGCCAGCCCGAGGTCGAGGATGATGACCGCGGCCAGGGCCGGTGCGATGGCGGCCGGCCCGAGCCGGTCGTGGGTCAGGCCGATCAGCGGTGAGATCAGGATCGGTCCGAAGCTGGCTCCGGCGATCACCAGTGCGGTCGACGGGCCGGCCGCGGGGGTGGCCTGGACGAACCACGACAGGGCGGTGGGGAACACCGGGGCCAGGAAGAGGCCGGTCAGAACGAAGCTGTAACCGGCGGCCGGTGGCCACCAGGCCAGGGCCATGCTCACCGCGGCTAGGAGCAGGGTCAGGGGCACCAGCCGGGCCGGCGGCAGCCGCAGACTGAGCGGGGCGGCGAGCAGGCGGCCGACGGTGAAGGCGACCCAGAACGCCGCGGTGGCCCCGGCGGCGGTGTCCGCGCCGGTACCGACGACTTCGATGAGGTACGTGGCGGCCCAGCTGGCCACGCCGGTCTCGGCGCCGACGTAGAGCAGGAAGAGCACCAGGAACGCGGCCACGATCAGGGGCCGGCCGACGACTGTCCCCCGGCCCCGGGCCGGGCCGGCCGGCGGCAGGCTCCGGGCGCCGGCCAGCAGCGGCATCGTCCCCAGGGCGATGACCAGGTACGTGAGCCCGATGACGAGCCTGTTGCCGTCGGTCGCCGCCACGAGCAGCGGACCGGCGACGGCGCCCACCCCGAAGGCGGCGCTGAGCAGGTTGAGGACCACGGCGCCGCGCTCGCCGTACGCGGACGCGAAGTAGACGTTGAGGTCGAGGTCGAGCCCGCCGAAGCCCAGCCCGAGCAGGAACGCCCCGCCCAGCAGAACCGGCCAGGAGGGTGCGGCCGCCAGCACGACGGCGCCGGCAGCGACGAAGGCCAGCGCGACGAGGAACCGGGTGCGGGAGGTACTGCGCCCCGCCGCGCCCGCCGCCAGCACGCCGAGGACGGATCCGGCGAAGTGGGCGCTGACCAGCAGGCCGGCCGCGGTGGCCGAGCCGCCGAAGCTCGCGCGCAGGACGGGTATGAGCGGCCCGTACACCGCGACGAGCAGCCCGATCAGGAAGAATGCCGCACCGCCTCCGATGGCGACCCGGAGCGACGGCGGGCCGGCGAGCGACGGCGCTCGGGAGGGTGCGAAAGTCTCGGCCACGGGCATAGTATGCAGAGAACCGCAGATTCCAGCAAGAAACCTCAGAATTTCCGGAAGGAAACCGCAGATGTTCGCAGCCGAGCGCCAGGACCGGATCCTGGCCGAGCTGGTCGCCCACGGCCGGGTCACGGTGACCGCGCTGGCCGCCGCCCAGGGCGTCTCCGAGGACACCGTCCGGCGCGACCTCAAAGTCCTGGCCGACCGCGGCTACCTGCAGAAGACGCACGGGGGCGCGGTCGCCCTGGATCCGGCCCGGATGGCCTGGACCGCCCGCTCGGACCTGCACACCCAGGCCAAGGCGGCGATCGGCGCGGTCGCGGCACCGCTGGTCTCCCCCGGGCAGACGATCTTCCTGGACGCCGGCTCGACCGTGCGGGAGCTGGCCCGGCAGCTCACGACCCGCCCGCTGACCGTGATCACCAATTCCCTGGACATCGCCGCCGTGTTCGCCGACGACCGGCAGGTCCAGCTCACCGTCACCGGGGGCGACTGGCAGCCGGAGGGTCGCCTGCTGACCGGCTCGGCCACGCTGGCGGCCCTGGGCGCCCGCCGCGGCGACTGGGCGTTCCTGGGCGCCTGCGCGATCGACCCGCAGGTCGGCGTGACCGCGGAATCCGACCCCGACGCCCAGGTCAAGCGGGCCATGTCCGGCGCCGCCCGGCACACGGTGGTGCTGGCCGACCGCACGAAGTTCGGCTCGATCAGTCCGTACCTGGTCGCGCCGGTCACCGACCTGTACGCCGTGGTCACCGACGACGCCGCGGCCGCCGAGGCGCTACGCGCAGCCGGACTGCCCCGGGCCCTGCACGCGCCCGGCGCTCGCCCCGCCGGCGCGCCTCCGGAGTGAGCGCGGCCCGGCCGTCCACAGCGGACGGCCGGGCCGGACGTGCGTCCCGGTCAGACGCCGGCGAGCTTGCGGCTCGACGAGCGCAGGTAGACAGCCCAGGTGACCAGCACGCAGAGCGCGTAGAAGGCGATGAACGCGATGTACGCGGCGTCCGCGGTCTGGTAGGTCAGGAACGACTGCCGAAACGCCAGGTTGACCAGCACCCCGCCGAAGGCGCCGATCGCCCCGGCGATGCCGATCACCGCGCCGGACAGCCGCCGGGCCTCGTGCTCGTCGGCCGGGTTCTTCAACGCGAAGATGCGCGGGATCATCTTGTACGTCGAACCGTTGCCGATCCCGCTGAAGATGAACAGCGCGATGAAGCCGACCAGGTAGAGCGGTAGCGAGCGCAGTTGCGAGGCCAGCAGCACGATGCTCGCGCCGGCCGCCATCGCGACGAAGTTCCAGAAGGTGACCCGGGCGCCGCCGAGCCGGTCGGCCAGCGCCCCGCCGACCGGGCGGATCAGCGAGCCCAGCAGCGGGCCCAGGAAGGTCAGGTACGCGGCCTTGACCGGGGTGTTGAAGTCCTCGGCGAACTGCACCTGCAGCACCTGGCCGAAGGCGAAGCCGAAGCCGATGAACGAGCCGAAGGTGCCGATGTAGAGCAGCGCCATGATCCAGGTGTGACCCTCACGGGCGGCGTCGCGCATGCCGCGTTTCTCGTTGCGGGCCTGGGTCAGGTTGTCCATCTTCAGCGCCGAGCCGAGCACGGCGAGCACGATCAGCGGGATGTAGATGCCGGCCACGATGCCCGGGTGCCCGGCGCCGAAGACGGCCAGCACGAACAGGCCGATCAGCTGCACGGCCGCGACACCGAGGTTGCCGCCGCCGGCGTTGATGCCCAGCGCCCAGCCCTTGAGCCGGTCCGGGTAGAACGCGTTGATGTTGGCCATCGACGACGCGAAGTTGCCACCGCCCACACCGGCGATCGCGGCGAGCACGATCAGCGTCGTGTAGGACACGCCGGGCTCGATCAGGAAAGCGGCCAGCACCGCCGGGATCAGCAGCAGGGACGCGCTGATGATGGTCCAGTTACGGCCGCCGAACCGGGCCACCGCGAAGGTGTACGGGATCCGCAGCGCCCCGCCGACCAGCGCGGGCACGGCGGTCAGCAGGAACTTGCCGGCCGGGTCGATGCCGTACGCGGGGCCGAGGAACAGCACCAGCACCGACCACAGCGTCCACACCGAGAAGCCGATGTGCTCGGAGAAGATCGAGAAGACCAGGTTGCGCCGGGCGATCGGGGCGCCGGTGGTGTCCCAGAACGCCCGGTCCTCGGGCCGCCAGTCGTCGATCCAGTGTCCGCGGACGGTTTTCGCCGCGGGACGTTCCAGGGTGCTTGCGGTCATGACGGGACCTCCGAAGCGGTGAGCGACGAGATGACGAGGTGACCGTCGGCGTCGACGGTGACGGGGTAGACGGTGAGGTCGCTGATGCCGGACAGCGAGCAGCCGGTGGTGATGTCGAAGGCCATCAGGTGCAGCGGGCAGACCAGCACCTTGTTGTCGATCTGGCCGTCGGCCAGCGGCCCGCCACGGTGCGGGCAGACGGCGGACAGCGCGCGCACCGAGCCGTCGCGCAGCCGGAAGACCGCGACCATCTCGCCGTCGACCTCGTAGGTGCGTCCCTCGCCCAGCGGGATGTCGGTGACCGGCCCCAGGATCCTCATCGGACCGGCACCTGCGGCAGCACGACCAGCGGCAGCGACGTACGGAACTGCCCGGGAGTGGCCGGTTCGGCGCGTTCCTTCCACGGATCGCGGTAGGCGGCGACCGAGGCGGCCATCGCGGCGTCCAGGTCGGCGGCGATGCCCTCGGCGTCGTCCACGACCACCGCGCGGATGTGCTCGATGCCCAGCCTCGGCACCCACGCGTACGTGCGCTCCAGCCAGTTCGCGCTCTCCCGGTAGTACTGCAGGAAGCGCCCGGTCAGCGTGATGACCTCTTCGGGCGACTCGACCGTGGCCAGCAGGTCGCCCTTGCGGACGTGGGCGCCGGCCGCACCACCGACGTAGAGCTCCCAGCGGCCGCCGTCGATGGCCACCACGCCGAGGTCCTTCACGTACGCCTCGGCGCAGTTGCGCGGGCACCCGGTGACCGCGAGTTTCATCTTGCCGGGCCCCTCGATGCCCTGGTAGCGCTCCTCGAGGGCGATGCCCAGCGCGGTGGAGTCGCCGACGCCGAAGCGGCAGAAGTCAGAGCCCACACAGGTCTTCACCGTGCGGAAGCTCTTGCCGTAGGCGTAGCCCGAGGGCATGTCCAGGTCGGCCCAGATCTTGGGCAGCGTCTCCTTGGGAATCCCCAGCAGGTCGATGCGCTGCCCGCCGGTCAGCTTGACCATGGGTACGGCGTGCTTCTCGGCCACCTCGGCGATCCGCCGCAGCTGGGCCGGGGTGGTGACGCCGCCCTTCATCTGCGGCACCACCGAGAACGTGCCGTCGCGCTGGATGTTGGCGTGCACCCGGTCGTTGATGAAGCGGGCGTCGCGCTCGTCGATGTAACGGTCGCCCCACATCATCTTCAGCAGCGACGCCAGGCCCATCTTGCTCTTGGCGTCCTCCTCGCCACCGGGCACGAGCTTGGCGAAGACCGACGACACCGAACGCAGGTCGTACTTACGGATCGCGGCCATCAGCTCGGGCTTGGGCATCGGGACGCCGGGCACGTACCAGCTGGCCTTGGGGTCCTCCTCGACGGCGCCGCCGGCGGCCCACTCGACGATCTGCGCGACCAGGCTCTTGCAGGTGCCGCAGCCCTTGCCGGCCCGGGTCCTGTCCATCACGCCGCTGACCGTCTTGCAGCCGCCGTGCACGGTCTCGGCGATCGTGCCCTTGGTGACGCCGTTGCAGTTGCAGACCTGGGCGTCGTCGGCCAGCTCGGCCGCGCTCACCTCGGCGGGCGGACCGCCCAGGTCGAACATCAGCTCCACGCGGTCCTCGGGCAGGGCCAGCCCGCGGTCGAAGGCCTGCATCAGGAACGCGACCTTCTTGACGTCGCCGACCAGCGTCGCACCGACCAGCCGGCCGTCGCGGATGATCACGCTCTTGTAGATGCCCTTGCGCGGCTCGCTGAAGACCAGCGTCTCGTCGTCCTCGCGGTCGGACTCCTTCAGGCCCATCGAGGCGACGTCGACCCCGGCCACCTTGAGCTTGGTGGCGATCCGGGAACCGTGGTACGCGGCCTGCGGGTCCCGGCCGGTGAGGTGGTCGGCGAGCACCTTGGCCTGGTCCCAGAGCGGGGCGACCAGGCCGTACGTCTCGCCGCGGTGCTGGGCGCACTCCCCCACCACGTAGATGTCCGGCTCGTCCTGGGCGCGCATCTGGTCGTCGACCACGATGCCGCGCTCGACCACCAGCCCGCTGGCCGCGGCCACCTCGGTGTTGGCCCGGATGCCGGCGGCGACCACGACCACGTCGCAGTCGATGACCCGGCCGTCGGAGAGCTTGACGCCGGTGACCGCGTGCTTGCCGAGGATCTCGGTGGTCATCGCGTCGCAGACCACCTCGATGCCCAGCTTCTCCACGCTGCGCTGCAGGATCGCGCCGGCCTGGGCGTCCAGCTGGGTGTTCATCAGGTGGCCCATGGCGTGCAGCAGCGTCACCTGGGAGACGTGGTTCTGCAGGCCGCGGGCCGCCTCCAGACCGAGCAGGCCGCCGCCGATCACCACCGCCCGCTCGTGCTCGCGGGCGTAGCGGATCATGCTGCGGGTGTCGTCCAGCGTGCGGAACGCGAAGACACCCTGGTGGTAGCCGCGGCCGGGACGGTGGATGCCGGGGATCGGCGGGACGAACGCCCGGCTGCCGGTGGCGATGATGAGCTTGTCGTACGGCGTGGCGGTGCCGTCCTCGGCGTACACCTGCTTGGCGAACCGGTCGATGCGGCTGATCCGGCGGCCGGCGTGCAGGGTGATGCCGTTGTCGGCGTACCAGCTCAGGTCGTTGAGGAAGATGCCGGACTCGTCCTCGACCCCGGCCAGGACGTTGGACAGCATGATCCGGTTGTAGTTGCCGTACGGCTCGTCGCCGAACATGGTGATGTCGAAGTCGCCGCCGCGGCTGAGGATCTCCTCCACCGTCCGGGCGCCGGCCATGCCGTTGCCGATGACGACCAGGCGCGGGGCCATCAGACCTCCACCAGCCCGAGATCGAGGACCACCGTGCCGGTCACTCCGGCCGGTGCGGCCAGCCACAGCTCGACGGCCGTCCCGGAGTCCAGATCCTCGACGACGCGCAGCGGGACGTGCACATCGGACTTGGCACCGATCGGGAAGTAGCGCATCTGCTTGCCGTCGCGCATCAGCACGACGCAGATCAGCTCGTCGGCCGAGTTGCCGCCGCGGAAGTAGACGGCCTGCGCCACGACGCCGGCGGGCACGACGTAGCCCGGCACGCCGATCGGGGCCGGCTGGTCCAGGCCCTTGCCCTCGAAGGGCAGGACGCCCTGCAGGAAGCGGGGTGTGGAGTTCACCTAGGTGTTCCTTTCGTGATGGCGACCGCGCACGCCTTGAAAGCGGGCATCTTGGAGTGCCGGTCGAGGGCCGGGTCGGTGAGCAGGTTGACGGCCTGGTCGCCGCCCCAGTGGAACGGCGCGAAGACGGTGTCCGGCCGGATGCCGGGGTTGAGCCGGGCCCGGAACACCGCCCGGCCGCGGCGGCTGGACAGCTCGACCATGTCGCTGTCGGCGATGCCGAGCCGGCGGGCCAGGTCGGGGTGCAGCTCGACGCGGGGCTCGGGCAGGGAGACGGTCAGGGCGGAGACCCGGCGGGTCTGGTTGCCGCTCTGGTACTGCTGCATGTTGCGCCCGGTGGTGAGCACGTACGGGTAGTCCCGGTCGGGCATCTCGTGCGGGTCGCGGTGCTCGACCCGGACGAACCTCGCGCGCCCGTCCGCGGTCGGGAACGTGTCGGCGAACAGTCGCGGCGTACCCGGGTGGTCCTCGGCCGGGCACGGCCAGAAGACGCCCTGCTCGGCCTCGATCCGCTCGTAGGTGATGCCGGCGTAGTCGGCGATCCCGCCGGCGCTGGCCCGGCGCAGCTCGTCGAAGACGGTCCGCGGGTCGTCGCTGAAGAACCGCCCGCGGCCCAGCCGGTCCGCCAGCCCGCTGAGAAACTGCAGGTCGGTACGCACGTCCGGCGGCGGCGGGAGCGCCATCCGGCGGCGGATGACCCGGCCCTCGAGGTTGGTCATCGTGCCCTCCTCCTCGGCGAACTGGGCCGTGGGCAGCACCACGTCGGCCAGCGCCGCGGTCTCGGAGAGGAAGATGTCGGAGACGACGAGCAGGTCCAGCGCCCGCAGGCGCTCGATGACGTGCCCGGCGTGCGGGGCCGAGACGGCCATGTTGCTGGCCAGCACCAGCAGGGCCCGGACCCCGCCGTCGGTGCCCAGGCGGTCGAGCATCTCGTACGCGGACTTGCCCGGCTGCGGAAGCTCGTCCGGGTCGACGCCCCAGACGCCGGCCACGTGCGCCCGCGCGGCCGGGTCGTCCAGCCGCCGGTAGCCGGGCAGCTGATCGGCCTTCTGCCCGTGCTCGCGCCCGCCCTGCCCGTTGCCCTGGCCGGTGATGGTGCCGTAACCGGAGTAGGGCCGCCCGACCAGGCCCAGCGCCAGGGCCAGGTTCAGGTACGCCTGCGCGGTGTCGGTGCCGTTGCTGTGCTGCTCGGCGCCGCGGGCGGTGAGGATCATCGAGGGGCGCTCGGTGGCCAGCAGCCGGACGGTCTCGCGCAGGTCGGCCTCGCTGACCCCGGTCATCCGCTCGACGCGTTCGGGCCAGTAGGCCGCGACCGCGGCGCGCACGCCCTCGAAGCCGGTGGTCCGGTCCCGGATGTAGTCCTCGTCGACCAGGCCCTCCCGGACCGCGATGTGCAACAGGCCGTTGGCCAGCGCCAGGTCCGTGCCGGGCAGCGGCTGCAGATGCCGGTACGCGCCCGCGGCGGTCGGCGTTCGCCGCGGGTCGACGACGATGTGCCGCGCACCCTCGGCCCGCCCGGCATCGAGGTACTGCATCGACGGCGGCATCGCGTCGGCCGGGTTGGCCCCCACCAGCAGCACCGTGCGGGCCTGCGCCACGTCCTCCAGCGGGAACGGCAGCCCCCGGTCGACACCCAGCGCACGGTTGGCCGCGGTGGCGGCCGACGACATGCAGAAACGCCCGTTGTAGTCGATCGACGCCGACCGCAACGCCACCCGGACGAACTTGCCCAGCGTGTACGCCTTCTCGTTGGTCAGGCCACCACCGCCGAAGGCGCCGACGCTGTCGGGGCCGTACTCCCGCTGGCACCGCTCGATGCCGGCGACGATGCGCTCGTACGCCTCGTCCCAGCTCGCCTCCCGCAGGGGGCTCCCCCGGTCCGCGGGATCCTTGCGCACCAGCGGCGTGAGCAGCCGGTCCTTGTGGTCGAGCAGCTCGGCCGCGGTCCAGCCCTTGGCACACAGACCACCCCGGTTCACCGGGAACTCGGTGGGCTCGAGCCGGACCCGCGGGATCTCAGGCGTCAGCGCGATGCCACACTGCAGCGCGCAGTACGGGCAATGCGTCTCGGTCACCGTCACACCGAAGATGCTTGCCGGTAACCGTTTCCTCACCGGACCGCCGCGGTTGCCGCAGCGTTCAGAAAACCCTACAAGGGGCCCGGCGCCGTTGTGAGGAAGATCGTGGCGAGGTCAGTCGGCCTGCAGGCCGGCGCTGCGCCGCTCCTCGGTCGTGAGAGCGCGCACCGGGTGGGCGAGAAGCTCGGCATCGGCGGACCCGTCATCGGCCGCGACGGACCAGGTGAAGATCCACCCGTCGGCCGTCGTGACGGAGATGCTCCGGCGCTCACTGTGCCAGATCATCGCCAGCGCGTCGGCGGCGCCCGGCAGGTCCAGGACACCGAGACACTGGCCGGAGGCGGGATCCCACAGGCGCAGGGTGCGGTCATGAGGGTCTCCGCCGAGACTGGCGAGGTAACCGGTCGCACGGTCCCAGGCCAGCGCCCGCACCCGGCCGAGACGCAGACGTCTATGACGTGCGGTTCGCCGTCACCACCCCGGCGGCGGCCGTCCGCAGCGGTGTGCCGGCCAGGTCCTCGTACCGTCGCAGCACCAGGTCCTCCACGGCCGGGTCGGCGCACAGCGGCGGCGTCACCAGATCCGCACCCGCCCGGTGCAGTGACCGGTAGAACAACCCCTCCGCCAGCAGATAAGCCGCTACCGCGATCCGCCGGGCGCCCTGCTCGCGGAGCCGGGCCACCACCTCGGGCACCCGCAGCTCGGCGCCGGACGCATAGGCCACGTGGGCTCCCAGCTGCGCGGCCACGCCCGCGATGTCGGCCCGCCACGCCGGGTCGGAGGACCCCGCGGCCGCCAGCACGACGGCGTCCGCGTCCGCCCCCGCGATGCCGCGTTCGAGGCTGCGCGCCAGCAGCGGATCCGGTCCCAGCGGGGGCGCGGCCACCGCGTCGTTCGCGGCGACGGCCTCGGCGATGTCGACCCGGACGTGGTAGCCGGCCGAGAGCAGCAGCGGCACGGCCACCGCGCGCAGGCCCTGGATCGCCTCGCCGACGCGGGGCTGCTGCACGTCCACATAGGCCAGCCGGACGTCCAGGTCGGGGCGCCGGCAGGCCACCCGGTCGACCAGGTCGCGGATCTGCGCCTGGCCGGCCGCCGAACGCGTACCGTGGGCGACCGCCAGCAGGACCGGCGGCCGGTCCGTCGGGGCGGTCATCCGGCCGGCTCGTCGACGCGCAGCCGGTAGCCGCGTTTGATGATGGTCTCGATGTGGCCGGCCGGGCCCAGGGCCGTCCGCAGCCGGGCGATCGCGACGTCGACGGCGTGCCCGTCGGTGCCGCGCGGCAGGGCGGCGGCCAGGCGGTCCTTCGAGACCACGGCGCCGGGCCGGCCGGCCAGGGCGGTGAGGATGGCCATCGCGGCCGGGGGCAGGGCCTGCAACCGGCCGTCGATGAGGACGGCGTGTCCGCGGATCTCCAGGACCGTGCCGGCGACGCCGAGCCGCACGGCGCGGCGTGGCAGCTCGTCGGTCACCACCTTGACCAGGGCACCCAGCCGGGAGCGGTGCGGGGTGACCACGGGGACGTCCTGCTCGACCAGGGAGGCGGCGGTGACCGGCCCGACGCAGGCGGCCATCGTGGCGCCGCGGAACCGGTCGAGGACCTCGTGCGCGCTGTCGCCGGCGATCTCCAGCAGCGCCTGGACGGCGGGGGCGCTGGTGAACGTCACGGCGTCGACCTGGCCGGCCGCGAGCTGGGTGACGAGACGGCGTACCGGGGCCAGGTCCGGCGGCAGCGTCCACCGGTAGACCGGGACCTCCACGACGGCGGCGCCGGCGGCCCGCAGGGCGCCGGTGAATTCCGCCTGCGGGCCGCCGTGCAGCTGCACGGCGATGCGCCGGCCGGCGATGCCCTGCTCCAGCAGCCGTTCGAGGATCTCCTCGGACGACTCGGAGACGGCCGACCAGTCCTCGGTGAGGTCGGCGGCCCGGATGGCCCCGCACGGCTTGGCGCCGCGGGCGATGAGCCGGGCCCGGCTGAGCGCCGCCCGCAGCGTGTCGCCCATCCCCCAGCCCTCGGCCGCCTCCAGCCAGCCGCGGAAGCCGATCCCGGTGGTGGCCACGACGATGTCGGGGGCCAGGCCCACGCAGGCCTCGGTGGCCGCGTGCAGCGCCTGGTCGTCACCGAGCGGCACGATCGTGATCGCGGGCGCCACCAGAACCTTGGCGCCACGCCGTTCGAACAGGGCGGACAGCTCCTCCCGGCGCCGTTCGGCGGTCACGGCGACGGTGAAGCCGGCCAGGGGCGCGGCGGGGGTTGCGGGTCCGCCGACGCCCGCGGGCGTCACCGGCCCGGTCGAGTCGGCCATGGCAGCAGGCTCTCCACCAGCCATTACCTCCGGGGGTAAGACGTGTTACGACGGTGAAAACCATGACTCACTTCGCCGATCTTGATGCGGTGAGGCTCGTCTCAGCCGTTCGGGGTCGGATGTTCCGCCCGGATTGCCGTCCACCCGGCCGATGGGCACGTCGCCGGCGGCTCTCGGGCGTTCGACGTGCGTAGTCGCCCGAACCTCGTGGATGTGAGTGCTGTGAGACGTACCTTCACCCTGCTGGCCCTGGCCGGTCTCGGTGGCGCCGCCCTGCTGGTCCTGCCGCACGCGTCGGCCTCGGCGGTACCGGACACCACGCCGGCCCTGGTCGCCACCGGAACCGATGCCCTGCGCGTGGTCTGGCACGGTTCCGCGCCGCGCCGGCTGCACGAGCAGGTCTCGACGCTGGGGCGCTGGGCCGAGGCGACGACGTTCACCGGGGCCCGGCCGCTGGACGACACCAGCGGGGTCGGCCTCGGCGCGGACCCCGCCTCAGGTCAGGTGCTGGCCGCGACCGTCGCCGACGAGCAGGTCTGGGTGCGTACCGCTGCGGGTGGCCCCTGGTCCGGCCTCGGCGGCTCCGCCACCGGCGCGCCCGCCGTCGCCGGTCTCGGCGGCGGCGCCTTCGCCGTCGTGGTCCGCGACGACGAGGGTACGGTGCGCGTCCGTCAGCTGCGGGGCGGCCGGTGGAGCGGCTGGTCGTCACTGGGTGGCCGGTTCAGCACCTCGCCGGCGGCGGTGGGCCGGTCGGGGAGCCTGGTGATCGCCGTGGCGGGCCGGGACCGCAAGGTCCGCACGACCGTGGTCACCGGCGGCCGGCCGTCGGGCTGGCGCGACACCGGCGTGGTCTCGACGGCCACGCCCGGCCTGGCCGCCGAGCCCGGCACCGGCCGGCTGCACCTGATCACCCGCAACCGGGACCTGACCCCCTCGGCGCGGGTCTCCGTCAACGGCGCCCGCACCTGGGGCCGGGCCACCCGCCTCGACGGGCGCCTGGGCTCGGGCATCGCCGCCGCCTCGGGTGCGGCCGGCACGGTGGACATCGCCGCCCTAGGTCTGGACGGGCGGGCGGTGCAGAGCAGCCTGCGGTCGGGCCGGTGGAGCGACTTCCGCCTCATCGCGGCGAGCACCGCCACCGTGCTGCCCGAGACCGCGGTCACCGCGGTGACCGGCGACCCGGCCGGTCGGCAGACGCTGCGTTTCGCCCCGGACGCGCGCCTGCCCCGGCCGGGCGAGATCCTCGCGGCGACCAGCACCCCGGTCACCCCGCACGGCCTGCTGGTCAAGGTGCGGTCGGTCGACGGCCGCACGGTCGAGGCCATGCCGGCCCGGCTCACCGAGGCGATCCCGGAGGGCACCATCGACGAGACGTTCACCCTGGGGGCCGGCGGGGTCACCGCCCGCTCGGCCGGCGACCCGGTGGTCCAGCCGATCAGACAGACCGTGCCCTGCTCCGGCGGGGCGACGGCGGAGATCACCGGTTCGGTGAGCATCGCGCCGCGCTTCGACCTCGACGCCTCGTGGACCTCGCGCGGCGTCTCGGCCGTGTCCTTCACCGGCACTCTGACCGAGGACGTGCAGCTCAAGACCTCGATCAACGGCAGCGGATCCTGTTCGCTCAAGGAGACGGCGCTGCTGGCCGCGCCGATCCGCTTCCAGCCGGTCACGTTCTCGGTCGGCCCGGTGCCGGTCGTGATCACCCCGGAACTGCAGCTGTACCTGGACGCCACCGGCTCGGTGCGGGCCGCGCTGGCCACCTCGGCCGGGCAGACCGCGTCGGTCACGGCGGGCCTGGCCTACCGCGACGGTACGGTGCGCCCGGTCGCCGACTTCAGCGCCAGGTTCACGTACCAGCCGCCGACGGTGAGCCGGAACGCGACCGCGCAGGCCGGGGTGTCGCCGAAGTTCAGCTTCCTGATCTCCGGGGTCCCCGGGCCACGGCTGAGCTCCCGCGCGTCCGTCCGCCTCGGCGGGACGCCGCAGTGGACGCTCGAGGCGGGACTGACCGCGGGTGTCCGGCTGGCCGTCCCCCAGCTCGGCGTGGACCACGGCCGGGACGACGTCGTCCGGTACGAGCAGGCCCTCGCCACCTCCAGCAGCCCGGCCACGACCCCCGTCGGAGGGTGAACCGAATCGGGGGCGGTCCGGCGTGAACCGGGCCGCCCCCGCGCCCGGCAGGATGCCGGGGCATGGATGTGGTGCTGACCTGCGCTACCGCAAGGCGGTCACGTACGGGTTCCCCGTGCTGCTCGGCGCCCTCGAGCAGCACGAGACCGCGACCTCGTCGCCGCCGGGGGTGACCCGGCCGGCGCGCCCGGTCTGGTCCACCGCGACGGCACCCGGACCGACGAGCCGGACCTGGCCCGGCCCCGCCGACCAGCCGGCGTGGGGCCGGCATCCGACGATGCCCGGGGTGCTGACCCGCGCGGGCCGGTCGCTCAGGGCCCGGCCAGCAGGCGTCCGACCGCGTCCCCCGCTTTCAGGGCCGAGCCGGTCAGGATGACCACCGTCGTCCCGCCGGGACGCAGCGTGCCACGGCGCACGAACTCGCGGATCGCCGGGACCACGATGGAACTGGTCGGCTCCGCGTACAGGCCGCGGCGGGCCAGCTCGAACGTCGCCGGGGCGATGGCGGCCTCCGGCACGGCCGCCAGGTCGCCGTCCGACTCGCGGATCGCCGCGAGCACCTCCCGGTCGCGGACCGGGACCGCGATCGCCGTGCCCTCGGCCACCGTCGGGCTCCACGGCCCGGGCGAGACCGCCGGGGCCCCGGCCGCGAACGCGGCGACCAGCGGGCTGCAGTGCTCGGGCTGGGCGACCAGCAGGCGGGGACGGCGGTCGATCGCGCCGGAGCGCAGCAGCTCGCCGAAGCCGAGGTGGAAACCCAGGACCAGGCTGCCGGCCCCGGCGGGCAGGACGACCGCGTCCGGCGCGCGGAAGCCGAGGTCCTCCCAGATCTCGTACGCCAGCAGCTTCGTTCCCTGCAGGAAGTAGGGGTGCCAGTTGTGGCTCGCGTAGAAGGTGGCAGCCGAACGCCGGACGGCCTCGTCGGCGGTGGCCTGCCGGCTGCCGGGCACCAGCTCCACCACGGCCCCGTGCACCCGGCTCTGCTGGATCTTCGCCGGTGAGGTCGACTCGGGCGCGAGGATGGTGGCCCGGATCCCGGCCGCCGCGGCGTACGCGGCCACCGACGAGCCGCCGTTGCCGCTGCTGTCCTCGAGCATCGCGGTGACGCCCTGCGTGGCCAGGGCCGACATCATCACGGTGGTGCCGCGGTCCTTGAAACTGGCGGTCGGGTTGAACCACTCCGGTTTGACCGCCAGCGGCACCCCGTCGACGTCGAAGTCCAGCAGCGGGGTGAGGCCCTCGCCGAGGGTGATCCGCCGGCCGAGCGGCTGCGGGAGGGCGGCCGCGTACCGCCACTGGGAGCGCACGGTGCTGTCCACGTCGTCGCGGGTGATGCCGGGCATCGGCTCGACCAGCAGCGGCGATCCGTCGTCGCCGCGCCAGCGCGGCTCGTCCAGCGGGTAGCGGCGCCCGGCGCGGTCCACAAGCATGCCCCCGATCTTGCCAGAGCCGTGATTTTTTCCGGAAAGGGTTGGCACTCATCCGGTGACAGTGCTAAAAAATGTCTTGTCGCTGCTGCTCACCGCGGTGATGGACCACCACGATGCGCGGCGCGACCTCGGCAGATCTGATCTGAGCCGAGCGCCACGAGCCCGCCGGACAGGCCGGCGGGTCACGTCGAGGAGGTGGATCCCGTGGTGCTGACTTTTGATCCTTTCCGCGAGTTCGACCGGCTGGCCGGGCAGGTGTTCGGCGCCGCCGCAGGCGGTTCGGCGACCATGGCGATGCCGATGGACCTGTACCGCTCGGGTGACCACTTCGTGCTGCACTGCGATCTGGCCGGCATCGACCCCGGCTCCGTCCAGGTGGACGTGGACAACCGGACGCTGACCATCCGCGCCGAACGCAGTGCCCGCACCGACGCCGACGTGCAGTGGGTACGCCGCGAGCGCGCGACCGGCACCTTCGAACGCCGGCTCACCCTGGGCGACGGTCTCGACCTCGACAAGGTCGCCGCGACCTGGCAGGACGGTGTCCTGACCCTGACCATCCCGGTGGCCGAGGCCGCCAAGCCCCGCCGCATCGAGATCGCCACCGGCACGCCCGCGGTCACCAGCGAGGCCGCGCCGCAGCAGGCGATCACGAGCTCCTGACCGCACTCCTCCCGAACGCCCGGCGGGCGGTTGCGCCCGCCGGGCACCAATCTCAGCGCGTCACCCGGATCGAGAACTCGTTGTTCGCGTCGTAGTGCGGCTGCATCGTGACACCGCCGGTGGTGATCGGCGGCAGCACGTACGCGACGTCCTTGCGGGCCACGTCGTCCAGGAACCGGCCCGGCCGGACCGCGGGTCGTCCCGGCGGGTAGCGCAGCCAGAGCTGCCACGTGCCCGCCGGCAGCGCGCCGATCCGTACCGCGAACCCCGTACCGGTGATCGAGCCCGGCAGCTCCCGGGTGGCGGCGCTCCGCAGCTCCAGCACCGGGTCGGCCGCCACCGCGCCGATCAGGCGGCCCTCGATCCGCAGGCCGTCCGCGTCGATCAGCACCGCGCCGATCTCGGCGTACACCGGCCGGTCCCGGACCGCCGCGCCGTCCGGGGTACGCAGCTGCCAGTCCCCCTCCGTCAGATCGCCGCCGACCGGCACCTTGTCGTCGTCGCGGCACCAGACCAGCTCCGCGTCGTCCGCCAGCACCAGCTCGCCGGCCGCGGTGACCAGCGCGTCGACGGTCGGAACGGCGGAGGTCGGGGCCGGGCCGAGCACCGGCTGCGGCGTGGCCGGCCGGTCCGGGCGGTGCCACCAGCGCCGGCGGGTGGCCTTGCGGGTGGCGAGACGTTCGAACAACTGCTCGTACTGCTCGGCGATCAGTGCCGGGTCGTAGCGCTGCGAGCGCGATCGCGCCCTTGGCCCACTCCGTCTCGATCGGCGTGTACGGGCCCATCATCAGCACGTTGTCGTGCAGCCCGAGCTCGGCGACCAGAGCGCGCAGCTCGTTGCGGAGCCTGCCCTGGCCGTAGACCCGCAGCTGCCAGTCCGGGCGTTCGGCCGTCACCGCGGCGAAGGCCCGGATCAGCAGGTCGTACCGCTTGCCCTGGACCAGCCGGCCGGCCGCGACCACGATCTTGTCCCGGCCGTGCGACGGTGGCACCGACGGCACCGGCACGCTGTTCGGGATGAACGTCAGCTCGGTGTGCGGGAGCCGCACCACTCGGCACCCTAGACCGGTCGCGCAACCGGCTGTCCATCCCGGGACCGGTCGCGGACCGCTCAGGAGCCGCCGTGGCGGGCGGGCGGCCGACGGGGTGCGGCAGGCGCGGGAGATCATCACCGGCAGCGCCGACGCTGACCGGCCGGGGGAACCGGTGCCGTGGTCAGCGGCCCGTGACGTCGTCGTCGCGGTCCGGGCGCCGTCCGCGCAGCAGCTTGCCGCCCAGGTTGACCAGGTCGTCGCCGACCAGCAGCAGCTCACCGACGTAGGCCGAGGCCCGGTCCATCACCAGCAGGGCCCGGTCCAGGTCCTCCGGGTCGTCGCGCAGCGCCCACAGCCGCTCGGCCTGCTCCCAGGCGTGCGCCCGGGTCACCGACACCAGCACCCGCTGGCTCCAGTCGTCCAGGCTGCCGACCAGGCGGTCGATCGTGAGCTGGAACGGCGTCGAGTAGCGCCGCCGCAGGGGCGGGATCTCCTCGAAGAAGATCTTGTTGACCAGCAGGTAGTCCGGGTGCTTCTCGTCCTCGTCCGGCGGGCCCAGCTGCTCCCAGGTGCTGACCAGGGCGAGCGCCAGGTCGTGGTTGATGTGCGCGTTGACCCCGAGCATGGCGGCGGCCAGCGGGGTCACCCGGTCGTCCTGGGCCCGGCGGAACAGCACCTCCCAGGCGTCCGGGGTGGCGGTGTCGTCGTCACCCCAGAGCCGCAGCGCGGTGAAGTAGCGCTTGGCGAACTCGACGTCGAGCAGCTCCAGGAAGTCCTTGTCGCGCACGTCCGCGGTGCGCAGGGCCTGGGCCACCCGGTCGGTGATGGTGAAGTACAGCGAGTTGAAGGCGGCGACCCTGTTCTCGGCCGGCGGGGGCAGGCGGTCGAAGATCTGCTGGGCGGTGGTCAGGTGCTTGAGCACCGTGCCGATGTCGGGACACTCGGCCCCACAGAGGTCCGCGACCTCGATGTGCGCGGGTGCCCAGCCGCGCCCCCGCGGCACGGCCGGCTGGAGCTGCAGGCGCTCCTCGCGCAGCACCCCGGCGCTGCGCTGGGCGTCGTCACGGTCGAAGGTGACTGTCATCGATTCCTCCACGCCGTACACCATGGAGAACACGGTCCCGGCTGACCAGGGTCCCGGCGGCTACCCGACAGTAAACGCCGGATTGACCAGCTCCGCGAAGCGTACGGCGTCGACGTTGCCGCCGGAGAGGATCACGCCGGTCCGGCGCGGCAGCGGCCGGACCCGCCCGGCGAGCAGCGCGGCCAGGCCGGTGGCGCCGCTGGGCTCCAGCACGATGCGCAGCCGCTCGAAGGCGAACCGCATGGCGTCGCGGATCTCGTCGTCGCTGACCAGCACGACCTCGTCGAGCAGCCGGCGGTTGATCGAGAAGGTCAGCTCGCCGGGGATGTCCGCGGCCTGGCCGTCGGCGATCGTGCGGGGCACCGGGATCGCGACCCGCTCCCCCACGGCCAGGGACCGCCGGGTGTCGTCGCCGTCCTGCGGCTCCACGCCGATCATCCGGATCCCCGGGTGCACGCCCTTGGCCGCCGTGGCGCTGCCGGCCATCAGCCCGCCGCCGCCCACCGGCGTCAGCAGCGCGTCGAGTTCGCCGGCCTGGTCGAGCAGCTCCAGCGCGGCGGTGCCCTGCCCGGCGATCACGTGCGGGTGCTCGTACGGCGGGATCAGCGCGAGCCCCCGCTCGGCCGCCAGCGCCGCGCCCAGCGCGACCCGGTCGCCGGTGTAGCGGTCGTAGGTGACGATCTCGGCGCCGTACCCGGCCGTGGCCTCCTGCTTGGACGCCGGGGTGTCCGCCGGCATCAGGATGACCGCGGTGGTGCCGAACTCCCGGGCGGCGAGCGCGACGGCCTGCGCGTGGTTGCCGGACGAGTACGCGGTGATGCCCCGGGCCCGTTGCTCCGGGTCGAGCCGGGAGACCGCGTGGTACGCGCCGCGGAACTTGAAGGCGCCGATCCGCTGGAAGTTCTCGGCCTTGAGGTGCACCTCGGTGCCGGCCAGCCGGTCCAGGGTGCGCGAGCGCAGCACGGGCGTGCGGTGCGCGACGCCGTGCAGCCGGGCGGCGGCGTCGCGGACGTCGCCGAGCGTCACACTCACGCGGCAGCACCGCGCAGAATGGCGTCCACCAGGTGCTCGGCGAAGTCGTCCTCGGGGACCTGCGGATTCCAGTGCACCATGTTCTGCATCGCGGCCGGCCCCGAGAGCATCAGCAGGGTCAGCTCCACGTCCAGGTCGGCGCGCAGCTCGCCGGTGGCGATGCCCCGGCGCAGCACGCCGCGCATCACCTCGCGCCGCGGCTCGATGACGCCCTGGTAGATCCGCCGCATCTCGGGGCTCTTGGCGATCTCCGGCAGCAGGCACATGGTGATCTTCCCGTAGTGCTCCATCCGCTTGTTGCGCATGGCGGAGATCAGCATGATGAGGTCGTCGCGGACCGAGTCGCCCACCGGCTCCGGCAGCGGGCCCTTCATGGCGGCCACCGCGTCGACCAGCAGGGCCTCCTTGTTGGGCCAGCGCCGGTAGATCGTCGCCTTGCCCACACCCGCCTTGGCCGCCACCGCCTCGATGGAGACCGCGTCGGCGCTCTGGCCCGAGCTGAGCAGGTCGAAGACCGCCTGGATGATGGCCTGGTCGGCCTGCGCGTTGCGCGGCCGGCCAGGAGCCTTGCGGTCCTGGCCGGCCGATTCGTGCACGCTGACCGTCGTCATGGGCTCCATTGTTACCGAGCCTTCATGGCGCGGCCACCTGCCCCGGTCATGACGCGTCGACCAGCGCGATGCCCTGCTCCTCGGCCAGCCCCTCGGCTGTCGTCGGGGCGGAAGCGCCGGCCGGCGGCTTGCCCGGCAGCCAGATGGCCGCCACGAGCGCGCCGAGCAGCGCGAAGATCGTGCTGCCGATCGAGGCGTAGTGCATCGCGGTGATGAAGGCGTCGTTGGCCGCGCCGATCAGCGCGTCGCCGCCCGGGCCGGCCTGGGCCGCCACCCCGTACGCGCCGGAGATGGATTCGCGGGCCACCTCGCGGGCGGCGTCCGGCAGCCCGGCAGTGGCCGTCGTGACGTCGTCGCGGTACGAGGAGGAGACGACCGCACCCAGCGCGGCCACACCCAGGGCGCCACCGATCTGCCGGATGGTGTTGCTGACCGCCGAGCCGACACCGGCCTTCTCGCGGGGCAGCACGGACATGATCGCCTCGGTGGCCGGCGGCATCACGTTGGCCATGCCCACGCCCATCAGGAAGAACAGCGCCCCGACGACCCAGATCGGCGTGGTCGCGCCGACGACCATCCAGCCGGCCAGGCCGGCCGCCACCAGGAGCAGGCCGACGGTGCTGACCAGCTTCGGGCCGAACCGCTTGACCATCGCGGCACTGCGCGGCGCGAAGACCATCTGGGCCACCGCGAACGGCACGAACAGCGCGCCGGAGGCCAGCGGACCGTAGCCGCGGACCAGCTGCAGGTAGAAGGCGCTGAAGAACATCGCCCCCATGGCCGCGAAGAAGACCAGGCCGATGGCGCCGACCGAGGCCGAGAACTGCGGGATGCCGAAGAGCTTGACGTCCAGCGAGGGGAAGGTGATGCGGCGCTCGTACAGGATGAAGGCGGTCAGGACCGCGACCGAGGCGACCAGCGTGCCCCAGGCCTCGGGCCGGCCGAAGCCATTCTCGCCGCCCTCGATGACGCCGTAGGTGAGCAGGGTGAGCCCGACGATGCTGAGCAGCACGCCGACGATGTCGATGCGGCCGGGCCGCGGGTCGCGCGATTCGGGGACCAGCATGCTGACCAGCACGACTCCGGCGATGACGACCGGCACGTTGATCAGGAAGACCGAGCCCCACCAGAAGTGCTCGAGCAGCAGGCCGCCGACGATCGGCCCGATGGCGACGCCGAGGCCGACGGCGCCGGCCCAGACGCCGATCGCCCGGCCGCGCTCCCGCGGGTCGAAGACGTTGGAGATGATCGACAGCGTCGACGGCATGATCGCGGCGGCGCCCAGGCCCATCAGCGCGCGGGCCCAGATGAGCTGGTCGGCCGTCTGGGCGTAGGCCGACACCAGCGAGGCCAGGCCGAACAGGACCAGGCCGACGTTCAGGGTGATCCGGCGGCCGAGCCGGTCGGCCAGGATGCCGGCGGTGAACAGCAGGCCGGCGAAGACCAGGGTGTACGAGTTGATGGCCCACGCGAGCTGGCTCTGGCTGGCGCCGAGCCCCTCGTCCGGGTCGGCGATGGTCCGCAGGGCGACGTTCAGGACGGTGTTGTCCAGCACGACCACCAGCAGGCTGATGACGAGTACGGCGAGAATGGCCCAGCGCCGGGGATGCCCGGTGTTCTCTGCGGTGGGAACGTCCATGCGGTGCCACTCCTGAACTCTGGCGGCGGATCCGATACGGAACAGTTCCGTATCTCTGGCCGACCGTAGACCCGTCTCCGGCGATACGGAACAGACTCGTATCGTATTGTGGGCGCCGTCACCCTCGGTCAGGTCGCTAGAGTCGGCGACCGTGCGCGCCGTACGGCCGGCCACCGGCTTCCTCACCGGTGTCCTGACCGCCGTCCTGGCGCTCGGGGGCCTGGTCATCGGCGGGCTCGGGCTGCTGCCGGCGTTCCTGTGGCCCGGCTCGCGACCCGCCGCCAGGCGCTGGGCCCGGGCCGGGGCCGACCGGCTCGCCGCCGTCGAACTGCGCCGCCGCTCCCTGTTCTTCGGTGAGCAATGGCCGCCTGCCCGGCAGCCGCTGCCCTACCTGCTCGCCCGCGTCGGTGCCGGGCTGCTCTCCGGCGTCGTGCTGGGTCTGCTCGGGGTGGGTCTCGTGCTGGCCGTGCTGGTCGTGCGCGGGCTGCTGCGCGGCTCACTCGGCGGCTGGGACCTGCTCGCCCAGCTCGTGCTCGGCGGCGTGCTGCTCTTCCTCGACCTGCAGGGCATCGCCGCCCTCGCCCGGCTCGACGCGCGGCTGGCCCGCCGGCACCTCGGGCCGCCCGAGCACGAGGTGCTGCGGCGCCGGATCGCCGAGCTCTCCGCGAGCCGGGCCGGCATCGTCCAGGCGGTGGACCGCGAACGCCGGCGCATCGAGCGCGACCTGCACGACGGTGTGCAGCAGCGGCTGGTCGCGCTGGCCGTGCTGCTCGGCCGGGCCCGGCGCCAGCGTGACCCCGCGGCGGCCGCCCGGCTGCTGGCCCAGGCCCACCAGGAGTCCGAGGACGTGCTGGTCGAGCTGCGCGAGGTCGCCTGGCGGGCCTACCCGACGGTGCTGGACGACCTCGGGCTGGCCGAGGCGCTGACCGGCGTCGCGGAACGCTCCGGGATTCCGGTGCACCTAAAGCTGCGGGTGGACCGGCCGCTGCCGCGCCCGGTGGAGACCGCGACCTACTTCGTGGTCTCCGAGGCGGTCACCAACGCCGTGAAACACTCCGGCGCGGCCCGGATCGACGTCACCGTCACCCGGACCGCCGCCGGGGTGTCCGTCCTGGTCGCCGACGACGGTGCCGGTGGTGCCGACCCGGGCGGCAGCGGCCTGTCCGGGCTGGGCCTGCGGGTCGCCGCGCTGGACGGCGTCCTTACCGTGCACAGCCCGGCCGGTGGGCCGACCGAGATCAAGGTGGAGATCCCGTGCGACTGATCCTGGCCGAGGACTCGACCCTGCTGCGCGAGGGCCTGGTCCGCCTGCTCGCCGAGGAGGGCCACGAGGTGCTCGCGGCGGTCGGCGACGGTGACGCGCTGCTGCGGGAGGTGGAACGGCACAGCCCCGAGGTGATCGTCGTGGACGTGCGGATGCCGCCCACCCACACCGACGAGGGGCTGCGGGCGGCGCTGGAGGTCCGGCGCCGGTGGCCGGCCGTGGGGGTCCTCGTCCTGTCCCAGCACGTCGAGAAGACGTACGCCACCCAGCTGCTGGGCGCCGACTCGGCCGGCGTCGGCTACCTGCTCAAGGACCGGGTGTCGCGGGTGGACGAGTTCCTCGCCTCGCTGGAACGGGTCCGCACCGGCGGCGCCGCGATCGACCCGGAGGTGGTCCGCCAGCTGCTCGCCCGGACCTCCCACATGGACCCGCTGGCCCGGCTCACCGAGCGGGAACGCGCGGTGCTGGAACAGATGGCGCAGGGCCACACCAACGCCGCCGTGGCCGCGAAGCTGCACGTGTCGCAGAGCGCGGTGGAGAAGCACGTGAACGCGATCTTCGACAAGCTGGAACTGAACCGGGCGGCCGGTTACAGCCGCCGGGTCCTGGCCGTCCTGCGTTACCTGAGCTCCTGACGGGCCCGCGATCCGGCCCCTGCGGAAACCTCGGGGCAGGGGTTTGTTGCGTCGCGGTAAAAGTCTCGATCGCCCATTGACCGGCGCCACCGCCGCTGCCGATCCTGTGACGACGGAGAGGCGGCCCGCTCCTCGGCACGGCACGTTCGTTCGGCGAAGGGACGCGGGCATGACGATCGTCATCATCGGAGCCGGAATCGTCGGGTGCGCCCTGGCGGACGAGCTCACGCTGCGCGGCCGCACCGACGTGACGGTGCTGGAGCAGGGCCCGCTGTTCAGCACGGGCGGATCCAGCTCGCACGCGCCCGGCCTGGTGTTCCAGACCAATCCGTCCCGGACGATGGCCGCTCTGGCCCGCTACACCGTGGCCAAGCTGACCAGGCTCGGCTGCTTCGACGCGGTGGGCAGCCTGGAGGTGGCTACCACGCCGCAGCGGCTGCGCGAGCTGCACCGCCGGCATGGCTTCGCGACCGCGTGGGGCATCGCCGCGGAGGTCCTCGGGCCGGACGCCTGCCGGGAGAGGTATCCGCTGCTCGGCGACGTGCGGGGCGGGCTGCACGTGCCCGGTGACGGACTGGCCCGGGCGGTCGACGCCGGCGAGGTCCAGGCCCGCCGGGCCATCGCCCGCGGCGCCCGGTTCCTGGCGCACCAGCGCGTGGTGGCGGTCGAGCACAACGGCGGCCGGGTGACGGGGGTACGCACCGACGACGCCACCTATCCGGCCGACATCGTGGTCAGCTGCGCCGGCTTCTGGGGCCCGGCCGTCGGTGCCCTGGCCGGCGTGCCCGTACCCCTGCTGCCCATGGCCCACCAGTACGCCCGCACCGCGACGCTGCCCGGCCCGCTGCCCACCCCGATCCTGCGGCATCAGGACCGCGACCTGTACTTCCGCTCGCACGGCGACCGGCTCGGCATCGGCTCCTACCTGCACCGGCCGATGCCGGTCGAGCTCAGCGAGCTGGCCGCGGGCCCGCAGCCGTCCATGCTGGCCTTCACCCCCGGCGACTTCGCCGAGTCGTGGACCGCCGCCACCGAGCTGCTGCCCACGCTGGCCGGCAGCGCGGTCGAGGAGGGCTTCAACGGCGTCTTCTCGTTCACCGCCGACGGCTTCCCGCTGCTCGGCGAGTCCCGGGAGGTGCGCGGCTTCTGGACGGCCGAGGCGGTCTGGGTGACGCACTCCGCGGGGGTGGCCCGGGCGATGGCCCAGTGGCTGGTCGACGGGCGGCCGGGCCTCGACCTGCACGAGTGTGACCTGAACCGCTTCGACGTGTCGCAGCTGTCCCCGGCGTACGTGCGGGAGCGCTCGGTGCGCAGCTTCGTCGAGGTGTACGACATCATCCATCCGCTGGACCCGCCCTCGGTCCGGGACCTGCGGGTGAGCCCGTTCCACCCCCGGCAGCGCGAGCTCGGTGCGGTGTTCGGCGAGGCGGCCGGCTGGGAGCGGCCGCTCTGGTACGAGGCCAACGCCGGGCTGCCCCGTACCGCCGTACCGCGCGACGAGTGGTCGGCCCGGCACTGGTCCCCGATCGCGGCGGCGGAGGCCCGGGCCACCCGGGAGCGCGTCGCCCTGTACGACATGACCCCGCTGACCCGCCTGGAAGTGACCGGGCCGCTCTCCTTCCTGCAGGGGCTGAGCAGCAACGACCTCGACCGGCCGGTCGGCACGGTGGTCTACACGCTGCTGCTGGACGAGGCCGGCGGCATCCGCAGCGACGTGACCGTGGCCCGCCTGGCCGAGGACCGGTTCCAGGTCGGCGTCAACGGGCCCCTGGACCTGGACTGGCTGCTGCGGCGCGCGCCGGCCGGGGTGGTCATCCGGGACATCACCGGCGCCACCTGCTGCGTCGGCGTGTGGGGTCCGCTGGCCCGGGAGCTGATCGGGCCGCTGGCCGACATCGACGTCTCGCACACCGCGTTCGGCTACTTCAGGGCCCGGCGCGCCCATCTGGGTCCGGTGCCGGTCACCATGCTCCGGCTGTCCTATGTGGGCGAGCTGGGCTGGGAGGTCTACACCACCGCCGAGCTGGGGCTGCGGTTGTGGGACACGCTGTGGGAGGCCGGCGCCGGGCTCGGGGTGGTCGCGGGCGGGCGGGCCGCGTTCACCAGCCTGCGGCTGGAGAAGGGCTACCGGGCCTGGGGCACCGACATGACCGCCGAAAACGACCCGTACGAGGCGGGCCTGGGTTTCGCCGTCAGGCTGGACCGCGGTGACTTCGTCGGGCGGTCCGCCCTGTTGCAGCGGCGTGAGCCCGCGCGCCTGCTCACCTGCCTGGTGCTGGAGGACGAGGGCTGCGTGCCGATGGGCCGGGAGCCGGTCTACGCGGACGACCGGCCGGCGGGCTTCGTGACCAGCGCGGCGTACGGGCACACCGTGGGCGCGCCGATCGCCTACGCCTGGCTGCCCGCCGAGATCGCCGTGCCCGGTACGGCCGTGCAGATCGGCTACTTCGACCGGCTGCTGCCCGCCCGGGTGACGGCCGAGCCCCTGTTCGACCCGAAACACGAACGCATCCGGCGATAGGAGCCAGCGTGGCCGCATTCGACGTCATCGTGGTCGGACTCGGTGGAATGGGCAGTGCGGCCGTCCACCAGCTCGCCGAGCGCGGGGTCCGGGTGCTGGGCCTGGAGAAGTTCGGCCCGGCGCACGACCGGGGAGCCAGCCACGGCGGCTCCCGCATCACCCGGCAGTCGTATTTCGAGAGCCCCGACTACGTGCCCCTGCTGCTGCGCGCCTACGAGCTGTACGACGCGCTGGCCCGCGACTCCGGCACCGACGTCGTCACGCTGACCGGCGGGGTGATGGTCGGGCGCCCGGAGAGCCTGACCGTCTCGGGCAGCCGGCTCAGCGCCGAGCGCTGGGGGCTCGAGCACGAGATGCTCGACGCGGCCGCGCTGCGCCGGCGCTTCCCCACGCTGAGCCCGCGCCCGGACGAGGTCGCGCTGTACGAGGCCAAGGCCGGCTTCGTGCGTCCCGAGGCCACCGTGTCGGCCCAGCTCACCCTGGCCGCGCGGGCCGGCGCCGAGCTGCGCTTCGACGAGCCGATGACCAGCTGGGCGCCGGGGCCGGGCGGCGGTGTGCGGGTGGAGACCGGATCGGGTTCGTACACGGGCGGGCAGCTGGTCATCACCCCTGGGCCGTGGGCGCCCCGGCTGCTGGCCGATCTCGGCGTGCCGTTCACCATCGAACGCCAGGTGCAGTACTGGTTCCAGCCGGTCGGCGGGGTGGCGCCGTTCACCCCCGAGCGGCACCCCATCTACATCTGGGAGGACGCCGCCGGCAGCCAGATCTACGGCTTCCCGGCCATCGACGGACCGGACGGCGGGGCCAAGGTGGCGTTCTTCCGGCGCGGCGTCGTCACCACCCCGGAGACCATCGACCGCGAGGTGCATCCGGACGAGATCCGCGCGATGGCCGACCGGACCCGGCGCAACCTGCCCGACCTGCCCGGCACGTTCCTGCGGGCCAAGACCTGCCTGTACAGCAACACCCCGGACGAGCACTTCGTGATCGCCCGGCACCCGGCGCACGAGGCGGTCACCGTCGCGTGCGGGTTCTCCGGGCACGGCTTCAAGTTCGTGCCGGTGGTCGGCGAGATCCTGGCCGACCTGGCCACCACGGGCGCGACGGCGCACCCGATCGACCTGTTCCACCCACGCCGCCTCACAGGGGTGACCTCATGACCATGACCGAGCTGCCGGCCAGCCTGCTGCGGACCCTGCCGGGCACCTACTACACCGACCCCGCCGTCTTCGCCGCCGAGCAGGAGCGGATCTTCGAGCAGATGTGGTTCTGCGCGGTGCGCGGCTCGGACATCGCCACGCCGGGCGCCTTCCGCACGGTCCGGGTGGGCCGGGAGAGTGTGCTGGTGACGCGCAACGCGGCCGGTGCGGCGCGCGCTTTCCTCAACATCTGCCGGCACCGCGGCGCCCAGCTGTGCGCCGACGACAGCGGGTCGGTCCGGCGGACGTTCCGGTGCACGTACCACGCGTGGGCGTACGACCTGGACGGCAAGCTGGTCGCGGCGCCCAACCTGGTCAAGATGCCCGACATCGACCGGGTGGAGTACGGCCTGAACGCCGTGCACGTCCGCGAGTGGCTGGGCTACGTCTGGGTCTGCCTGGCCGCCACCGCCCCGTCGTTCACCGAGACCGTGCAGGGCGCCTGCGAGCAACGGCTGGGCGACCTGGCGTCGGTCGAGCGCTACGGGATCGAGAACCTCACCGTCGGCCGGCGGATCCGCTACGACGTGCGGGCCAACTGGAAGCTCATCATCGAGAACTTCATGGAGTGCTACCACTGCGCGACGATCCACCCGGAACTGGTGCACGTGCTGCCGGAGTTCGCGGGCGGCTACGCGGCCCAGTACTACGTGGGTCACGGCGCCGAGTTCGGGCCGGACGTGGAGGGCTTCACCGTGGACGGCAGCGCCGGGACGGCCCCGATCGCGGGCATCGACGCGAGCCAGGACCGGCGCTACTACGCCGTGACCATCCGGCCGCAGGTGTTCCTCAACCTGGTGCCGGACCACGTGATCCTGCACCGGATGTACCCGCTGGCGGCGGACCGCACGGTGGTCGAGTGCGACTGGCTGTACCCGCACGAGGTGGTCGCCGAGGGCCGGGACCTGTCGCGCTCGGTGGAGCTCTTCGACCGGGTCAACCGGCAGGACTTCGACGCCTGCGAGCGCTGCCAGCCGGGGATGGCCTCGCGGGCGTACGCCGGCGGCGGGGTGCTGGTGCCCAGTGAGCACCACATCGCCGGTTTCCACGACTGGCTGCGTACCCGGCTGGCCGGCTGACCGGGTCGTAGGGTGGGTGCATGATCATCGCCCTGACCGCGGCCGGCGTCACCGTGCTGATCGACGGCACCGCCGGGCGGCTGCCCGCGGTCACCTATTGGGGCCCCGCCCTGCCGGAGCTGGACGAGGAGCAGGCCGAAGCGCTCGTCGCCGCAGCCCAGCCGGTGACCGGCTCGAACGACCCGGACGTCCGGCCGCGGATCGCGGTGCTGCCCGGCCACGACACCGGCTGGACCGGCCGACCCGGCCTGCGCGGCTCCTTCGCGGGCGCCGGCTGGTCCCCCGCGTTCGGCGTCACCGGGCTCACCGTCGACGACGTCCCGGTGGGCGCCTTCCACGCCGGTGGTACCGGGCGCGTCGAGGCCCGGGCGGTGGACGACGCCGGCCGGCTGGAGCTGCGGCTGACCCTGGAACTGCTGCCCACCGGGCTGCTGCGGGCCCACGCGGCGGTGCGCAACCTCGCCGGCGAGCCGTACGCCCTGGACGACCTGGTGCTGGCGCTGCCGGTGCCGGCCGAGGCCACCGAGCTGCTCGACTTCACCGGCCGGCACAACCAGGAACGGGTGCCGGTGCGGACACCGTTCCCGGCCGGCACGCACCTGCGGGAGAGCCGCAAGGGCCGCACCGGGGCCGACAGCGCGTACGTGCTGCACGCCGGCACGGCCGGGTTCGGCTTCGCCGCGGGCCGGATCTGGGCGGTGCACACCGCGTGGAGCGGCAACCACACGCACTACGCCGAGCAGGTGCACAGCGGCGAACGGCTGCTCGGCGGGGGCGAACTGCTGCTGCCCGGGGAGATCCGGCTGGCCACCGGCGAGAGCTACGAGAGCCCGTGGCTGTACGCGGCGTACGGCGACGGCCTCGACCAGATCGCCCGGCGTTTCCACCGGCACCTGCGCTCCCGCGAGCCCGAGGTGTCCACCCGGCGCCCGGTGACCCTCAACGTCTGGGAGGCCGTCTACTTCGACCACGACACCGACCGGCTGATCGACCTGGCCGAGCGCGCTGCGGCCGCCGGCGTCGAGCGGTACGTGCTGGACGACGGCTGGTTCGGCTCCCGCCGCGACGACACGTCCGGGCTCGGCGACTGGGTGGTCTCGCCGCAGGTCTGGCCGGCCGGGCTGCATCCGCTGGTGGACCGGGTCCGGGCGCTGGGCCTGCAGTTCGGCCTGTGGTTCGAGCCGGAGATGGTCAACCCGGACTCGGACGTGGCCCGGACCCACCCGGAGTGGATCATGTCCGCGCGTGCGGCGTGGCCGGTCGAGGCCCGCACCCAGCAGGTGCTCAACCTGGGCATCCCGGAGGCGTACGAACACGTCAGGAACCAGATCCTCGCGGTGCTGCGGGAGTACGACATCGGCTACCTCAAGTGGGACCACAACCGCGACCTGGTCGAGGCCGGCGACCGGACCCGCGGCGGGCGGCCCGGGGTGCACGCGCAGACCCTGGCGTTCTACCGGCTGCTGGACGAGATCCGCGCCGCGCACCCGGAGCTCGAGATCGAGTCCTGCTCCTCCGGCGGGGCCCGGGTCGACCTGGCGGTGCTGGAGCGTACCGATCGGGTCTGGGTCTCGGACAACATCGACCCGCACGACCGCCAGCGGATGATGCGCTGGACCACCCAGCTGGTCCCGCCGGAATACCTCGGCTCGCACATCGCCTCGGGCCGCTCGCACGTCACCGGCCGCCGCCACGACCTCGCGTTCCGGGCCGGCACGGCGATCTTCGGCCACCTGGGCATCGAATGGGACCTCGCCGAGGCCACCGCGAGCGAGACGGCCGAGCTGCGCGAGTGGGTGGCGTTCTACCAGCGCGAACGCGACCTGCTGCTCGGCGGTGACCTGGTCCGGCTGGACGGCTACGAGGAGCGCGTGCTGGTGCACGGCGTCGTCGCGCCCGACCGGTCCCGGGCGCTGTTCGCGATGGCGGTCACCGACAGCATCGCCCCGGACCCGGGCGCCCGGCTGCGCCTGCGGGACCTGGACCCGCAGGCCCGCTACCGGATCCGCCCGGTCATCATCGGCCCGGAGCCGTCCGGCCTGATCGCCCCGCGGTGGTGGGGCCCCGACCGCTCGGGCCGGATCCTGACCGGCGCGGCACTCGAACACGCCGGCGTCGCCTCTCCCCGCGTGCACCCGGACCAGGTGCTGCTCTACGCGGTCGACAGGGTCCAGCCTCGCGGCAGTGCCGGTACGAGATCACCCGGGAGTGACGATGACCCGAGCTGACGGCAGCGACGACCAGTGGGACGCCGACGAGGACGACATCGCCCGCCGCGGCACGGAGCAGGACCCGCGCTCGGGCCGGCTGTACGCCGAGGACGAGGGCCTCGGCCCGGACGAGGAGCGCGACGCGGTCGCCTTCGACGCGGGGATCGACTCCGGCACGGCGAGCGCCGAGGAGGCCACGATCCACATCAGTGACGACCCGAACGGGCCCGGCGAGGGCCCGCGGCGCTAGCGGCTCCCCGCGCCTCCCGGCCCATCCGCCCACCGGTCTCGTGACCTTGGGCGGGTGGGCTTCCGCGTGTCCGGGCAGGTCACCGCCTTCGCGCCCGGGACGGCACCGCCCGTGCATGCCGCCGAGGCCGACGTCCGGGCGCGACCGGGCGACGGACGGATGACCTCCGTCGCGTGATTACCGGACCGGGCCGGTTCACCTATGTTTCGAGGGGCCACACATCGACCGGACCCACTGAATGGATCAAGAGCCCCGATGACCCCCGGACCCGGCACCACCGCTGCGGCGGGCCCCCGCCACAGCGCCGGCAGCACCCGGATCCCCGTGCCGCGGCTCGCCGGTCAGCAGACCCGGCGGGTGACCGTGCGGCCGCGGCTGCTGCGGGTGGTGGCCGTCGTGCCGTCCTGGTCATGGACGCCGACACGACGTTGTCGCCGGAGTTCCTCGAGGTGGCCGAGCGCAACCTCACCTCCGGTGTCGGCGGCGTCGGCGGGACCTTCGCCGGCCGGCCCTGCGCGAGCGCGCTGGGCTACCTGCAGCGCATGGAGTTCCACCGGTACGGCCAGGTCGCCAAGCGGATGGGTGAACGGGCCTTCGTGCTCACCGGCACCGGCACGCTGTTCAGCTACGGCGCCCTGCTCGACGTGCGCGAGCAGCGGCGGACGGCGACCCTGCTGCCGGCCGGGCGCAGCTTCTACGACACGCATTCGCTGACCGAGGACAACGAGCTCACCTTCGCCCTGCAGACCTGCGGTTACGCGGTGCGCTCACCGGTCGGCATGTGGGCCACCACCGACGTGATGGAGACCGTGGGCAAGCTGGTCGGGCAGCGGGAACGCTGGTATCTCGGCGCGCTGCGCAACATCGCCCAGTACGGCCGGCTGATGCCGTTCCACATGCGCTGGACGTACTGGCGGCAGCAGGCCGGCCTGCTGCTCTCCGCGCTGGTCGCCGCTTTCTACCTGGTTGCGCTCGCGGTGTCGGTCATGCTGCTCGGCGGCGTGGACTTCCGCTGGTACTGGACCCTGCCGTCGCTGATCCTGCTGGCCGAACGGGTCTGGAGCGTCTGGGCCATGGGCCCGCGCGCCCGCCTGTACGCCGCCCTGTTCCTCCCGGAGCAGCTCTACACACTGCTGCTGACCTTCAGCTACGCCAGGGCTCTGGTCAAGTTCGTCCGCGGCGACAAGGGCGCCTGGGTCGCCACCTGATTCCGGCGACCATCTTCCATCGACGAAAGGCACCGAGACGTGTATTCCGCCATGCTTCCCAAGACCGGCATCGGCCTCACCCTGGGCGGGGTGACGATGAGCGTCCTGAACCTGCTCTGGCTCGGCATCGCCGTGGCGGTGCTGGGCGGCGTTCTGATCACCCTGACCAAGTTCGGCCCGCGGATCGCCCTCGAGCCGGTGCCGGTGGGGGTGCGCGGCAGCCGCTTCCGGCTGACCTTCAACGGCCGGCCGGTGACCGCCCGCAGCGCCCCGCGACACCGGCGCCGCTGACGTCCCCGCTCAGGCAGCCTCCGCCAGGGCTGCCTCGGCCTCGGCCAGCACCGCATCCGGAGCCGAGGTCGTGAGCACGTGTTCGAGGGCCTTGCGGTACGCGAGATCGAACGCCGCCGCGGCCGGCACCCCGATGTCCGGCACCACGCCCGTGCCCTCCCAGTTGCCGCCGGTCACCGGGTTGACCGAGCGGGCCAGGGGCACGGTGATCTCGACGGTGGCGGTGATGGGGAAGACCTCGGTGGGGTGGGCTCCGCCCCGCGTGGTCTCCCCGATCAGCGTCGCGCGGCCCAGCGCCTGCAGGTTGTAGCAGAACTCCTCGCCCGCCGAGAACGTGGCCCCGCTGGTCAGCACGAAGACGGGCCGGTCCGGGTACCGCTCACCGGGCAGGTGGGCGAGGCTCCAGAACTGCCGGGTACGGCCGGACGGGCCGTCGTAGATGTCGTTCAGATGCGTCTCGTCGTCACGGAACAGATAGCTGAGCCAGAACGTGACGCCGTTCGGCACGCCGCCGCGGTTCCGGCGCAGGTCGATGATCAGGGCCTCGGTGTGCACGATCAGCTCCATCGCCGCGGCGATGGCCCGGCCGCCCACCGCGGCCTCGGCGATCTGCCGCAGGTCGAGGTAGCCGACGTTGCCGTCGAGCCGTTCGACCCGGGCGATGCCGTAATTGGCGTGCCGCAGACTCTCCCGGTAGGCCGCCTCCAACTCGTCCCGGGTCAGCACGTCGTGCAGCGCCGCCTCCCGGGTCCGGACGCGCAGATGCTTGTCGGCGCAGACCTCGGCCAGGTCGGCGGTGAGCCGCGCCGCCAGGGTCTCCTCGTCCAGTCCGTCGTACTCGCCGGCCGCCCGGCGCCGACGGATCGCGTCGGCTGCCGCCGCGGCTTTCTCCGGGAAGATGTAGTTGGCGCAGAGCAGATCCAGCGCTGGGTCGATGATGTGCGGCGACATGCCGGCCAACCTAACCGGATCCGGCCGGTCCCGGTGCCCCGTCCGGGAGCCGGCACCGGACGACGTCCCGGTGCCGGCTCCGGCGATCGGTATCTCAGGTGGCCGGGGTGCCGGTCACCTTCAGGGCGTCGAGGCGGCCGATGTTGTCGAACGAGCCGAAGCCGACCCGCCCCGAGCCGAACGTCGTGTCGCGGGCCGTCATCAGCGGGTCCCGCGATCCGTCCACGTACACCGCGATCTCGCCGGTCGCCGGCAGGTGCCGGACCACCACGTCGTGCCAGTCGCGGTCGACCACCGCCGGGTTCGCGCCGCGGGAGCGGCCGTTCCACTGGTAGTCGAGGCGCTCCCGGTCGGCGTTGTTCACCTTGAAGATGCCGTTGTGCGGGTAGATCGTGTTGTCCGTGGACAGGTGGGCGTAGTAGAACTCCGTGTCCGAGCGGTAGCCGAAGACGATGATCACGTCGCGGTTGGTGACCTCGACCGGTTCGTCCAGGCGTACCGTCGCCTTGATCTCGACCGACGACAGGGCCGGGCCCGCCGTCAGGACCGCGTACTCGAACGGGCGCCGCGGGCCGGGGCGCTGCACGCCCGCCTCCGCGAGGATCACCTCGTCGCCGGTGAGGCGCCACTTGGCCGGGGTGACCGGCGCCCAGCTCGCCGGTTCCATCGTGGGCCGCACCCGGGTGTGGCCCACCGGCCCGGCCGCGAAGGTACGGGTGCCGGTCACCTTCCAGACCTTGCCGTTCGCCTTGGCCAGCAGGTAGAGCTCGCCCCGGGCGTCGGTGCCGAACCGCAGGTCGACCCGGTTGGGGTCGCCGGGCGCGCCCGGTCCGGACAGGTCCTGCATGCGCACTGCGGTGCCGGAGGCGTCGAACAGCTGGAGCCGGTGGATGGTGGCCGCGGGCCGGCCGCGGCGCATCTCGCTCGCCTCGGTGTAGAGCACCCGGCCGTCGACCAGGTCGCCGAAGACGTACTTGCCGCGCAGGGCGGGCACGTCGCGGCCGCGGTAGACGAAGCCGCCGGCCACGGCCACCCCGACGTCGGAGGTGCAGTTCCAGCCCGGCGGCGGGTTGTGGTCGTACGCGGCCACCGGGTACGTGTAACCGGCGTCGTCGGCCGGCAACGGCAGCAGCCGGTCGCACGGGTTCGTGGCGCTCCTGTCGTAGACGTACGTGCCCTCGCGCTCGCTCCAGCCCAGGTTGTCCCCGGCGCGCACCTCGTAGATGGCCTCGACCGCGTGCTCACCGATGTGGCCCAGGTACAGCCGGCCCGTCGCCCGGTCCCAGCTGAACCGGTGCGGGTCGCGCATGCCGTACGCGTAGATCTCGCCCAGCCGCCCGGCCTGCCCCACGTACGGGTTCGACGCCGGGATGCCGTACCTGCCGTTCGGCGCGTTGGTGCCGCTCGGGTCGATGCGCAGCAGCTTGCCGTGCGGCAGTGCCAGGTTCTGCGGGTCGGTGTTGTTCGCGCCCTGGCCCCCGTCGCCGACGGCCAGGTAGAGCAGTCCGTAGTCGGCGTCGCCGGGCCGGGCGGTGGAGTTGAAGTTGATCTCCTGGATGCCGTGGATCTGGCCGCCGAAGCCGATCCGCAGCACCTCGCGGTGGGTGCCGGCGAAGGTGCGGGCGGCCGGGTCGGTGGCCTTCCACTCGGTGATGACCCCGTGGAACAGCACGGTCGTCTGCCGGTAGTCCGGGACGTCGCTGGTGATCGCCCCTTCCTCGGTGTGGATGGTGTAGAACAGGCCGTTGCGCTGGAAGTCCGGGTGGAACGCGACGTACCCGAAGCCCTGGCCGAGGCCGCGGCCGGAGAAGAACTCCGGCTGGAAGGTCGCGGCCACGTCGAGGTAGACGTGCGGCACCCCGTTCTCCACGAAGTACAGGTTGCCGTTCAGGTCGGGCACCGCGCGCCGGCCCGAGCCGTCCGGCACCTCCATGATGGTGTTGATCCGGGCGACCCGGTTGAGCCGCTGGTCGATCAGCGGCGGGTCGGTGGACGACTGCGGGAAGCTCGCGTACTCGGAGAGCACCAGGCCGAGCCGGGAGGTCACCGGTTCGGTGGGTATCGGGTCGTGGACGGCGCCGTCCGCGGCCTGGGCCGCCTGGGGCAGACCGACCAGAGCGGACAACAGCAGGGCGGCGACGGGCAGGATCCTTCGGAACATCATTACCCCCGGGTCATGAAGCGGTACTGGCTCGCGACGTCGCGCGCCGGGAGCGAGCGGTCGAGGAGCATGAGCGCGTCCATCCGGCAGTCGCACGGGTTACGGTCCGGCGAGCCCTGCCAGGGGAAGCTGCCGCCGATCTTGATGCCGCGCGGATCGGTGGCCGTGGTGACGTGCGGTCCAGGGCCGTTGATCAGCCACGGGTCGTCGGTACGGGTGGAGAAGCCCTCGACCGCCCGGCCGTTGCGGTAGAGCGCCATGGTGCCCGTGGTGAAGTCGAACGTGGCGGTCAGGTGCACCCACTCGTCCTTGGGCAGCAGGGTGCGCCAGTCCTCGTTCGCGGCGAACGTCTGCGAGGTGCCACCGTCGATGCGGCGGCCGAGCGCGACCAGGCGCAGCGTGCCGTTGACGTCGATCAGTTCGAGCAGCGCGCGCACGGCGTGCCCGTCGGAGTCGCCGGTCAGGACGCCGGCCAGGCCGATCGCGTTGAAGCCGGCGGCCGGGCCGTCCATCGAGCGTTTGAACCAGCCCATCACGGTGGTGCCCTCGGCCGCGTTGAAGGCGCGCAGCGTACGGACGCCGCTGGCCGACCAGATGCCCGCCTTCCAGTCGTCGGTGGTGCCGGCGGCGACCGGCCGGGTCTGCAGGACCTTGCGGCCGCCGGGGTAGGCCCGGTCGGTCACCCGCATGGCGGCGCCGCCGTTGACCAGCTCGATCTCGGTGCCGGAGCGGCCCCGGTCGGCCTCCAGCGCGGGATCCGAGGGCATCGGGTGGTCGAAGTCGTAGAAGGCGACCAGGCTCGATCGCAGCGACGGATGGACGTCACGCGGGCCGGTGGAGCCCGCCTGCGCCGGGACCGCGGCGGCGCCGATCGCGACGACCACGGCGGTGGCGAGGAGTGCGCGCCTCATCGGAACACCTCTCAGCTCTTCGGAGTGACTTTCGGCTCGGCGGGACGGCCACCGAGGTAGAGCTCACCGAGCTGGGGATCGGCCAGTAGCTGGGCGGCCGGGCCGGAGATGTGCACCCGGCCGAGGTCGAGCACGCAGCCGATGTCGGCGGTCTCCAGCGCCCGCCGCGCGTTCTGCTCGACCAGCAGCACGGCTGTGCCGGCGTCGCGCATCCGCGCGACCTGCTCGAAGATGGTGCTGGTGGCCTTCGGGTCGAGGCCCATCGAGGGCTCGTCGAGCAGCACCACCTTCGGGTCGACCATCAGCGAGCGGGCGAACTCGACCTGCTTCTGCTGGCCGCCGGAGAGCAGGCCGGCGAGCGATCCCCAGCGCTCGGCGACCACCGGGAAGAGGTCCTTGACGAAGGCGGCCCGGTCGGCGGCCTTCGCCTTGTCCTTCAGGGTGTAGCCGCCGAGCAGGACGTTCTCCTCGACGGTCATCTCCCGGAAGACGCTGTGGCCCTGCAGCACCAGAGCGACGCCGGCGGCCAGCATCCGCTGCGGGCCGGTGCCGGTGACGTCCTTCCCGCCGACCAGGATCCGCCCGGACCGGGGCTTGAGCAGCCCGCTGGCCACCTTGAGCACGGTGGACTTGCCGGCCCCGTTCGGCCCGACCAGGCAGACCACCGAGCCGGCCGGCACCGCGACGCTGAAGCCGCGCAGCACCGGGGCGGCCCGGCCGTAGCCGGCCTGGACGTCGACCAGTTCAATTTCACTTTGTGAATTTGCCTGGGTTTTCCGCCGCGGGGATTCAGCTGCCAAGGTAGGCCCCCAACACGCGCTCGTCGGTGCGGATCAGCGACGGCGGGCCCTCGGCGATCGGGCGGCCGCGGTCGAAGACCACGATGTGGTCGCTGATGCTCATCACCAGGTCCATGTTGTGCTCGACGATCACGAAGGTGCGGCCCTCGGCGTTGAGGTCGCGCACCAGGGTGCCGATGCGGTCGAGCAGTGCCGGGTTGACGCCGCCGGCCGGCTCATCGAGCAGCACGGTGGCCGGCTCGCCCATCAGCACCCCGGCCAGCTCCAGCAGCTTCTGCTGGCCCCAGGACATGTTGCGGGCCTCGATGTCGATCAGGTGCTCGATGCCCAGCCGGGTCAGCCAGCCGCGGGCCCGGTCGACCTCGGCGCGGTGCCGCGCGCCGCGCAGCCCGCCGCTCACCCCGCCCGGGCGTACGGCGGCCAGCACGTTGTCCAGCGCCGTCATCCGGGGGAACACCCGGCAGAGCTGGAACGTACGGCCCACCCCGGCCCGGGCGATCGCGTGCGGCGCCTTGCGGGTGATGTCGGTGCCGCCGTACGTGACCGTGCCGCTGTCGGCCCGGATCATCCCGGTGACGCAGTTGAAGTAGGTGGTCTTGCCGGAACCGTTGGGCCCGATGAGCGCGTTGATCCGGCCCTCGCGGAAGGTCACCGTGGCACCGTCGAGCGCCACCACTCCCCCGAACGCCTTGCGCAGGTCCACCGTCGCGAGGCTCACTTGGCCACCTCCGCCCGTTGCCGTTCGGTCTGCAGGTCGGCCGCGCTGACCTCGCGGATCGAGCTCTGTGGCGACTTGCGCAGGCGCTGCCACAGGCCGGTGATCGCGGGGAGCACGCCGTCGGGCATGAACATCACGACCAGCCCCAGTAGCACACCGGTGGCGACCAGGTGCAGCGGGGTGTTGCCGAACTGGCCCTTGAAGTACTCCAGCGCGGTGCCCACGATCAGCGCGCCGGCCAGCGGGCCGAACAGGTTGCGCACGCCGCCGAGCAGCGCCATCAGCACCAGGTAGGAGCCGGTGAGGATGGAGAACTGGAAGACCGGGTCGAGGTCGCCGAACCACAACGCGTAGAGGCCGCCGGCCAGCGCGGTGAAGCCGGCCGACACCACGAAGACGATCAGCTTGTACGTGAACGTCGGGGTGCCCAGCGCCTCGGCCTTGTCCTCGTCCTCGCGGATGGCCTTCAGGCCCAGGCCGAAGCGGGAGCGGTCGATGACCCACCAGGCCAGCAGGGCGAGCGCCAGCAGGCCGGCGAACAGGTAGTAGAAGACCCGGTGGTGTTCCGGGCGCAGCAGGTCCGGGAAGGGCCGGGGCACGACCAGTCCCCGCGAGCCGCCGGTCACCGAGGACCAGCTCTGGAACACCAGCAGCAGGATCAGCACCAGGGCGATCGAGACGATGACGAAGGACGCACCGCGTACCCGCAGCGCGGCCAGGCCGATCGGCACCGCCAGGGCCGCGACCGCCAGCGCGGCCACCGCCAGGGCCACGAAGCTGGGCAGTCCCGCCTTGGTGACCAGCAGCGCGGTGCCGTAGCCGCCGAGGCCGGCCAGCGCGCCGTGCCCGAGCGAGATGTAGCCGGTGAAGCCGCCGACGAAGTTCCACGAGGTGGCCAGCACCGCGTAGTTCAGCACCACGATGCCGGCCGACAGGATGTACGGATTCGGGGCCAGGCCGGGGAACGACAGGACCGCCGCGGCCAGCACGACCAGCCCGACCGCTCTAGAAACGCTGAGCAAGGCGACCTCCGAAGAATCCCTGCGGCCGGAACGCCAGCGTGGCGAAGAGCGCCAGGTAGAAGATGGTCTGCGCCCAGGTGGTGCCGAGCGGGATCTGCAGCAGGCTCTGGATCAGCCCGAGCAGCACCGCGGCGGCCGCCGCCCCGGGCACGCTGCCGAGCCCGCCGACCACGATGATGGCCATCAGCGGGCCGATCCAGTGCCAGTGCAGCGACGGGTAGATGGTGGTGTCCAGCGACAGCGCCGTGCCGCCGATCGCGGCCGTGGCCAGCCCGAGCCCGAAGCCGTAGCCGGCCACCCGCTCGGTGTCGATGCCGACCAGCCGGGCCGCGTCGCGGTGCTGGATGGTGGCCCGCAGCGCCCACCCGAAGGTGGTCTTCTTCATCAGCAGGTACAGCGCGGCGAGCGCGAGCACGGCCAGCCCGAAGGCGATCAGCTTGACCACCGCGATCCGTGCGCCGAACACCTGCAGGCCGGCCGAGCCGTAGCCGAGCTGGATGCGGCGCTGGGTGCCGGTGAACGCGTACCCGAGCAGTCCCTCGATGATCAGCGCGACGGCGAAGGTCAGCAGCACCGACATCATGGTCAGCGTGATCGCCCGCAGCCGCGACAGCAGCCCCCGCTGCAGGAGCACGCCGGCGCCGAAGAACAGCGGCACGGTCACGATCATCGAGAGCAGCGGGTCGATGCCCAGCCGGGTGTGCGTCCACCAGGCAAGGTACGCGGCCAGGATCAGGAACGCCGAGTGCGCGATCATGACCACCCGCATGATGCCGAAGTAGAGCGTGAGCCCGGCCGCCAGCAGGGCGTAGAGCCCGCCGAGCAGCAGACCCAGGATCACACTCTGGAACAGCAGGGCGCCGGAGGGCATGAGCGCCTCACCAGGCCGGCTTGGGGTAGACGAACTCGGCTTCCTTGACCGCCTCCGGCAGCACGATCCTGATCCTGCCGCCGACCCACTGCTGGATCATGTGCGCACCCTGCGGCTTGCCGGTCTGGTCCCAGCTCAGCGGCCCGACCACGGTCTCCACCTTGTTGCCGTGCACCCAGTCGACCAGCTTCTTCTGGCAGTCACCCTGCTCGGCGCAGCCCACGGCGGTCACCGCGGCCGCGACGACCTGCCCGGTCGTGTACGCGTTGGCCTGGTCCTCGTCGGGCGCCTTGCCGAACTGCGCGGTGAACTTCTCGACGAACTCCTTGTTGCTCGGGTACGGCGCGTCCGGGCTGTACCCGGTCGGCGAGAGCACGCCCTCGGTCTTGTTGCCGATCGCCTTGGCGAACTCGGGGTTGGTCGGCGCCCCGGAGAAGGCCGCGAGCTTCGGCTGGTAGTTCAGCTGTTGCAGGGCGACGATCAGGTTGACGCCGTCCTGGTACTGCGAGCCGCCCACCAGCATGTCCGCCTTGGACGAGGCGATCTTGGCGGCGATGCTGCTGAAGTCGGTGGTGTTCGGCGGATAGACCTCGTTGACGACGGTCTTGATCCCGGCCGCCTCCAGCTTGTCCTTGAGGCCGTACGCCGTGCCCTGCGCGAACGGGTCGTCCATGGCCGCGTAGGCCACCGTCTTCGGCCGCTTGTCGGCCGGCAGCGCCAGCAGGTATTCGGCCAGGTGGTTGTAGTGGTCGTTCGCCACCGCCGGGGCCGCGTAGAACAGGTTCTTGAAACCCTGGGAGAAGACCTCCTTGGCCGCGCCGGCCGGCTCGACGAAGAGCATGCCGTACTCCTCCGCGACCCGGGCCGCGGGCACCACGAGGCGGGTGGAGAACGGGCCGACCACGAGGTCGGCCTCGTCGCTGCCGATCAGCTGCTCGTAGTCGGCGACGACCCGGTCCGCGTTGGACTGGTCGTCCAGGATCTTCAGCTGGATCTGGCGCCCGAGCAGGCCGCCCTTGTCGTTGGTGATCTTGGCCCAGGCCTCGTAGCCCTGCTGCACGCCCTTGCCCGGCTCGGAGAAGTCGCCGGTCAGGGGCAGTGAGATGCCCACCAGGATGGGGTCGTCGGTGGCGGTGGAACCGCCGTCGCCGTCGCCGCTGCACGCGCCGAGGGCGAGGATCGTGGTCGCGCCAAGGGCCGTGGCCCAACGTGTACGCCGTAGTGATGAACGCATCCTCGGAAGCTCCTTTGCCCCGGACGTAAGCGCTTGCGAAAGCGCTTACGTAGCCTAGGGTGTGGTTCACGTCACTGGCAATAGCGGCGTAACCTCAGCTTCACCGTCGGTGATCAACTACGTGTGACCGTTTCCGTGGAGAGTGGACGGATGCCCAAGCCCGGTCCGAGGCTGCGCCTCGTCGACGTCGCCGAACGTGCCGGTGTCTCGCTGGCCACCGCCTCCCGGGCCCTGGCCGGCCGCGACGGGGTCAGCGAGGAAGTGGCCAACCGGATCCGGCAGATCTCGCGCGAGCTGGGCTACGTGGCCAACCCGTACGCCCGGACCCTGGCCGGCGGGGCCAGCTCCACCGTGGGCCTGGTCGTGCACCAGGTGGACGACCCGTACTTCTCCGAGATCGCCGGCGGGGTCATCCAGGTCGCCGACGAGCAGAGCCTGCTGGTGCAGATCTGCCACTCCGGCCGCGACCCCGGCCACGAGCTGCGCCAGATCCGCAACCTGATCGCCCAGCGGGTCGGCATCATCATCGTGGCCGGCTCGGGCTACGACGACCCGCGCATCGAGGCGGAGGCCAAGGCCGACCTGTCGGCGTTCCAGAGTCTCGGCGGCCGGGTCGCGGTCATCGGCCGGCACTCGCTGGGCGTCGACGCCGTGCTGCCCGACAACGAGGCCGGCGGCCGCGCGCTCGGCGACCACCTGGTCGGGCTCGGCCACCGCCGGATCGCGGTGGCCGCGGGCACCCCGGGCCTGACCACGGTGGCCGACCGGCTCGCCGGGGTGGCGGCGGGACTGCGCGCGCACGGGCTCTCCCTGGCCGGCCTGCCGGTCGTACACACCGACTTCACCCGCGACGGCGGCCGGGCCGCAGCCGACCGGATCATCGACGAGCACCCGAACACCACGGCGATCGTGGCCCTCAACGACGCGATGGCGATGGGCGTGCTGTCCACGCTGCGCGCCCGCCGGATCCGGGTGCCGGAGCAGATGTCCGTGGTGGGCTTCGACGACGTGTCGGTGGCGGCGGACCTGGCGCCGAGCCTGACCACGGTCCGGCTGCCGATGACGGACATGGGGCGGATGGCGCTGGACCTGGCCCTCAAGCCCCGGTCGGCCCGGCCCCGGCGGCGCCCCACCGGCCATCAGCTGATCGTCCGCGACTCGACCGGGCCGGCACCCACCCGCTGACTACGCGGCCGGGGCGACCTCGCGCCGGGCCCGGACGAATCCCCGCACGGCCTGGAAGACCGTGAGGTAGCCGTAGCCCTGCACGGTGGTGGCGATCCACCACCTCGGGCTGCTCCAGTGCCAGCCCCGGACCAGCTCGAAGTCCACCAGCCACCACCCGGCCACGACGGCGGCCAGACCCACGACACCGCGTACCACTGCTCCCGTTGTGCTCATGGGAACGACGCTATCGACGACGCGGCCCCGGCCTCTTCCCTCTCGCGACCGGAACCGGCTATGCCTCAGGCACTAGGTGGGCCGGCTTCGACGAAAGCCGGGCCTCGCCGAGGACAATGGCTTCCATGAACGCCAGCGATGACGGCACGATGACGGCGGACGGCCGCTACCTCGTCGTCTCCGGCCGCCGGCGGCAGGCCGCCGACCCCGCCATCCCCGAGCCGCTCCGCCGGGAACTGGTGAGCGAGTTGACGGCAGCCCGTCGGCTCCTCGGCGACGACCCGGACGCGGCCCGCCCCCGGGTGCGGGATGCCGAGGTGGCGCTGGCCGAACGAGGCGATCCCTGGTGGGAACCGACGCCCGACGGCCGGCGTGCGCGGCTGGCTGCCGCAATGCGCGCACTGTTGCGGCACCGCCGCCCCGATGCGACCATCTGCCCCAGCGATGCGGCCCGGGCCGTTGGCGGGGCGGAGTGGCGTGACCTGATGGGCACCGCGCGGGAGGTGGCCGCCGAGCTGGCCACAGCGGGAATCATCGCCGTTCGCCAGCACGGCGCCGACGTCGACGTGGCGACCGCGGCCGGGCCTGTCCGCCTGGCCCGGGGGCCTGACTGGTCAGGCTGACCGTCGCGGTCAGGACGGCTGCGGCAGGTGCTGCGCGATCTCCCACATGGTGCCGGCCGGGTCGGCGAAGGCGGCGGTCCGGCGGCCCCACGGGCGGTCGACCGGGCCGTTGAGGATGGTGACACCGTGCTGCTGGAGCTCCTCGCATACGGCGTCGGCATCATCGACCTGGATGGTGATCAGCAGGCGGGCGCCGTTCTCCGGGGTGCCCACCGGCTGCGGCTCGATGAGCGTTCCGGCCCGGTCGGCGCGGAGGACATTGATCATCAGGTTGTCCAGCCGGACCACGGCCGACGCCTCGTCCGCGTAGACGACCTCGAGCCCGAAGACGTTCTCGTAGAACGCCCGCGTGGCGGCGAGATCCTCGGCGAACACCGTGATGACCTCGATCTTGCTCAGTCCCTTGATCACGCGCCAGTTCCTTCTCCCCCGATCGATCACGCGGCGCCTGCCGCCTGGCGGGACAGTAGCGGAACCCGGGCGTCCCGGCCGCCCCGCCGGAGGCCGGCTGCTACTCGACGTGCTCCCGGTAGCGTTCCAGGGTCTCGGTGAGGACCTCCCGGCCCGGACGGGACCAGACGTCCTCGGCGAAGACCTCCACCTCGACCGGTCCCGCGTACCCCGCCGCGTCCACCGCCTCCCGGAAACGGCGCAGCTCCACGCAGCCCGTACCGGGCAGCCCCCGGCCCAGCAGCACGCCGGCCGGCAGCGGCGTCACCCAGTCGGCCACCTGGAAACAGGCGATCCGCTGCTCGCGGCCGGCCCGGGCGATCAGCTCCCACACCGCGTCGTCCCACCACAGGTGGTACGTGTCCACCACGACCCCGACCGCCTCCGCCGGGTACGGCCCCGCCAGGTCCAGCGCCTGCCCGAGGGTGGACACGACGCAGCGGTCGGAGGCGTACATCGGGTGCAGCGGCTCGATCGCCAGCTGCACGCCCGCGTCCAGCGCGTACGGGACCAGCGTGCCGATCGCCTCGCCAACGTGGGCCCGGGCCGCGTCGATGTCCCGGCTGTCCTCGGGCAGGCCACCGGAGACCAGCACCAGCGCCGGGGCGCCCAGGGTGGCCGCCTCGTCGATCGCGCGCTTGTTCTCGTCCTGCCAGCCGTCCTGCTGGAAGAAGCCGCCCCGGCACAGCGACGTGACGGCCAGCCCGGCGTCGCGGACCAGCGCCGCCGCCTTCTCGACGCCGTACGCCTGGACGTCCTCGCGCCACAGGCCGACGCCGGTCACGCCGGCCTCGACGCAGCCGGCGACCAGGTCGGGAAGCGGCCAGTGCTTGGTCGTCGCCTGGTTCAGGGAGAAGCGCTTCACGGCTGCGCCACCCCCACGGTCGTGAGCCAGGCCCGGGCCCGGTGGGCCGCGAGGTCAGCGTCGGGCAGCAGCCCGGCGGCATCGGCCAGCCGCAGCAGCTGCGCCAGGTGCCGCGGGGAGCGACCGCTCTGCACGCCACCGACCATCGTGAAGTGGTCCTGGTGGCCGGCCAGCCAGGACAGGAACACGATGCCCGTTTTGTAGTACCAGGTCGGGGTCTCGAAGAGGTGCCGGGACAGGGTCACGGTCGGGGCCAGGATGCGGTCGTAGAGCTCGAGGTCGCCCGCGTCCAGGGCCCGCAGCGCCGCCGCGGCCGGGGGTGCGATCGCGGCGAAGACACCCAGCAGCGCCTCGGAGTGGCCCTGCTCGTCGCCGCGGATCAGCACCGGGTAGTTGAAGTCGTCGCCGGTGTAGAGGCGTACGCCGGCCGGGAGCCGCCGCCGCATCGCCACCTCGAAGTCCTCGTCCAGCAGCGACAGTTTGATCCCGTCGACCTTGCCGGGGTGCGCGGCGATCAGCTCGGCCACCGTGTCGGCGGCCCGGCCCTGCTCGCCGGCTCCCCAGTAGCCGGCGAGCAGGGGGTCGAAGGCCGGGCCGAGCCAGTGCAGCACCACCGGCTGGTCGGAGTCGTCGATCAGCTGGCCGTAGACGTCCAGGTATTCCTGGGCCGTCCGGGCCGCGGCGGCCAGGTGCCGGCTGCACATCAGCACCGGGACGGCGCCGGCTTCCTGCACGTCGGCCAGCTGTTCGCCGTACGCCTTGCGGATCTCGTCCAGGGTGGCCGGGCCGGGCGCGAGCTGGTCGGTGGCGACACCGGCGACGACCGTGCCGCCCACCGCCGCCGCCTCGCGGGCCGAGCGGCGGATCAGCTCGCGGGCCGCCGGATAGTCCAGGCCCATGCCGCGCTGCGCGGTGTCCATCGCCTCGGCCACGCCGAAGCCGTGCGCCCAGAGGTGCCGCCGGAAGGCCAGCGTGGCGTCCCAGTCCACCGCGGGCGGTGCACCCGGCACGTTCTCGGCGGCGGGATCGGCCACGACGTGGGCGGCGGCGTAGGCAACCCGGCTGGTGAACGGCGCCCCGGGCGTGGCCCACTCGGCGCCCGCGCCGGACAGGGTCAGCGGCCCGTCCGGCAAGTGCAGCAACCGGGTCACTGCTCCAGCTCCGGGATCTCGATGCGGCGGCCCTCGCGGGCCGACTGCAGGCCGAGCTCGGCCAGCTGCACGCCGCGCGCCCCGGCCCACAGGTCCCAGGTGTACGGAGTGTCCTCGGCGACGTGGCGCAGGAACATCTCCCATTGCGCCTTGAAGCCGTTGTCGAACTCCTCGTTGTCCGGCACCTCCTGCCACTGGTCGCGGAAGGAGTGGGTCAGCGGCAGGTCGGGGTTCCACACCGGCTTCGGTGTGGTGGCCCGGTGCTGGATCCGGCAGTTGCGCAGGCCCGCCACGGCGCTGCCCTCGGTGCCGTCCACCTGGAACTCGACCAGCTCGTCGCGGTTGACCCGGACGGCCCAGGAGGAGTTGATCTGCGCGACCACACCCCCGTCGAGCTCGAAGATCCCGTACGCGGAGTCGTCGGCGGTGGCCTCGTACGGCTCGCCGCGCTCGTCCCAGCGCTGCGGGATGTGCGTGGTGACGTGCGCGGTGACCGCCCGGACCGGGGCGAACAGCTGCTCCAGCACGTAGTGCCAGTGCGGGAACATGTCCACCACGATGCCGCCGCCGTCCGCGGCCCGGTAGTTCCAGCTCGGACGCTGGGCGGCCTGCCAGTCCCCCTCGAAGACCCAGTAGCCGAACTCGCCGCGGATCGACAGGATCCGGCCGAAGAAGCCACCGCTGATCAGCCGTTCCAGCTTGCGCAGGCCGGGCAGGAACAGCTTGTCCTGCACCACGCCGTGCTTGACCCCGGCCGCGTCCGCCGAGCGGGCCAGCTCGATCGCGCCGTGCAGCGTGGTGGCCAGCGGCTTCTCGGTGTAGATGTGCTTGCCGGCCTCGATGGCCAGCCCGATGGCCTTCTCCCGCTCGCTGGTCACCTGGGCGTCGAAGTAGATCTGCATGTCGGGGCGGGCCAGCGCCGCGCCCAGATCGGTGGTCCACTCGGTCAGGCCGTGCCGGGTGGCCACGTCCCGCAGCTTGGCCTCGCTACGGCCGACCAGCAGCAGCTCCGGCCAGAGCACGGAGCCGTCGCGCAGCGGCAGGCCGCCGCTCTCCCGGATGGCGAGCAGGGAACGCACCAGGTGCTGGCGATAGCCCATCCTTCCGGTGACACCGTTCATGACGATCCCGATCGGGACGCGAGCGGACATGGGCCGACCCCCTAGGTAAGCGCTTTCCCGGCAGGTTACCGGCGCGCGGACACTCCAGGCAAGCGGTTGCTCCGGGCCGCTGATGGACTAGTGTTCTCTTCCGTGGCGACTCTCGCGGACGTCGCGCGGCGGGCGGGGGTCTCGACCGCGACCGTGTCCCGCATCATCAACAACAGCCCCAAGCCGGTCGCCGAGGCACTGCGCGAGCGCGTCCTCGCGGCCGTCGCCGAGCTCCAGTTCGTGCCCAACGCCAACGCGCAGCAGCTGGCCCGGGCCGACCGCACCGCCGTCGGCGTGATCGTGCACGACGTCTCGGACCCGTACTTCGCCGAGATCACCCGCGGCCTGCAGCGGGTGGCCACCGACCACGGCCGGCTGGTCATCATCTGCAACAGCTACCGCGATCCGGAACGCGAGCTCGCCTACGTCGACCTGCTGCACGCCCACCAGACCGCCGCGATCGTGCTGGCCGGCTCGGGTTACGTCGACGCGCCGATCACCGCCCGGCTGGACGGCAAGCTGCGGCTCTACCAGAGCACCGGCGGCCGGGTCTCGGTGATCGGCCGGCACGAGCACGCCGGTGACGCCGTCGTTCCGGAGAACGAGCCTGGCGGCTACCTGGCCGGTGACGCGCTCTACCGGCTCGGGCACACCGCCGTCGGGGTCATCGCCGGGCCGCGGCACCTGACCACCACCACCGACCGTCTCGCCGGGCTGCGCCGGGCGGCCAAGGAGCACGGGCACCGGCTGGGCGCCAAGCAGGTGGTCTACGCCGACTTCGACCGCAACGGCGGCGCGGCGGCGGCCGCGACCCTGCTGGAGCAGAACCCGGGACTGACCGCCATCGCCGCGCTGAACGACTCCATGGCCGTGGGGGCGCTGGCCTGCCTGCGGGAACGGGGCATCGACGTCCCCGGGCAGGTGAGCCTGATCGGCTTCGACGACATGCCGATCTCGGTCGATGTGACGCCGCCGCTGAGCACCGTACGGCTGCCGCTGGAGGAGATCGGCGTCCGCGCCATGTCGCTGGCCTTGCGCGACGGCGACCGGGAGGGTCCGCTGGTGGAGCACGCGGCGGCGAAGCTGGTGCTGCGGGGCAGCACCGCCGCCCCGCCCGCGCGTTAGGCGGCCAGCTGGGCCACGTGCCGCGCGTCGACGTCCTCGGTGACACCGCAGTTCGTGCACTGCATGTAGTAGCGGGCCGGGCGCACCGGGAACAGCGGGATGAAGAAGAGGCTGAACTTGGTGGTGCGCTTGATCAGCACCTGGGCCACGGTGGCACCGCAGTAGGCGTGCAGCAGGGTGGGGGCCGCGATCCGGCGGTCCGAGGACTTGAATCCGAAGATGAGGAACACGCGATGACGGTACCCAGCCACCGCGAGCCCACACCCGGACGACGCCCCGCGCTGGACACGCTGCGCATCGCCGTCGTGCTCGGCCTGGTGTTCTTCCACGCCGCCCTGGTCTTCGACGCGAGCGACGACTTCTACGTCAAGAACGCCGAGGATGCCGAGACGACCACCGTGCTGGCCGGGCTGGGCGTGGTCTGGGCGATGCCGTTGCTGTTCGTCGTCGCCGGGATCGGCGCCCGGCACTCGCTGCGCAAGCGCGGCCCGCGGGGCTTCGCCGTCGAGCGGCTGCTGCGCCTGGGTGTGCCGCTGGTCTTCGCCACGCTGACCATCGTTCCGGTGCCGCAGTGGCTGCGGTCGACGCCGCCTCCGGCGCGGCCGGGCGGGCCGTCGTCGCGTTCGGGGCCGGCGCGCCCGGCTTCATCGCGGAGGACGCCGTCATCGTGGCTGTGTCGTTCATCCTGACGTTCGGGCGTACGACATCCTGGTCCGGCGGACCGGATCACCCGGTTCTTGTTCGGTATGCGCCCGGAGAGGACGTGACGATGCGCGTCGAGATCGAGAGTGACACCCCGCTGTGGTTCGGTCCTGGGGAGCCGGTGCGGGCCGCCTCGGCCATCGCGGCCTTCGGCGACGGCTGGCTCGTCGCTCAGGACGACGCCACGCACGCCGCCTGGGTGCGGCCCGGCGGGGTCACGGCGATCCGGGTGATCGCCGCGGTGGACGGCCACGAGACCTTCAGCTCGGCCGAGGGCACCAAGCACCTGAAACCGGACTTCGAGGCGGCGGTGACCGTCGATGGCGGCGTGCTGCTGCTCGGCTCCGGCTCCACCGCCGCCCGGATGCGCGCCTCCCTCGTCGCGGAGCCGGGGGTCTTCACCACCGCCGGCCTCACGGCCGCGTACCACCGGGTCGCCGCGGCGCTCGACATCCGGCCGGACCAGCTCAACCTCGAGGGCGCCGCCCGCATCGGCGACCGGCTGCGCTGGTTCCAGCGGGGTAACTCGGCGACCGGCGTGCCCTCCGCGTCGGTCGACGTCAACCTGTCCGCGCTCGTCGCCGCGGAACCGGCCGAGGTGAGCGGTCCGCGCCGGTATGACCTCGGGGCGGTCGGTGGGGTGGCGCTGGCCGTCACCGACGCGGTGGCCCTGCCGGACGGCCGGATGCTGGTGTCCGCCGCCGCGGAGGACACCCCGAACGCGGTCGACGACGGTCCGGTGGTCGGAGCCGCGATCGCCCTGCTGGACGACGAGCGGGTGCTCGCGGTCGCCCCGGTGCCCGGCGGGCCGCACAAGATCGAGGGCCTGGCCGTGCGCACGGCCGGGCCGGACGGGGCCGGGCTGATCGCGGTCGTCGACGCCGACGACCCGCTCGCCGCCTCGAGCCGGCTCGACCTCCGGATCACCTGGTGAGGTTCAGCGCGGCGCAGTGATGTTCAGCGCGGCGCAACGAGGGAAGCAGGAAGACATGGCAACGATTTTGGTGACCGGATCCAGCGACGGCATCGGACGGCAGACGGCGAGCACGCTCGCGGCGGACGGGCACCGGGTGGTCCTGCACGCCCGCAACGAGGAACGCGCCGCGCAGGCCCTGGCATCGGTGCCGCAGGCCGCCGCCGTCCTGCGCGGCGACCTGACCTCCCTGGCCGAGACGCGGGAGCTGGCCGAGCAGGCGGCGGCGGTCGGCCCGTACGACGTGGTGATCCACAACGCCGGGGTGGGCGGGGGCCAGGACGCACCGGTCCGCACCGGGGACGGCCTGGAACGCATCTTCCAGGTCAACGTGCTGGCGCCGTACGTGCTGACCGCCCTGATCCCCTGGCCGGCGCGGCTGGTCTACCTGACCTCCGGGCTCGAGTCCGGCGGCGAGCCTCGCCTCGACGACCTGCAGTGGCAGAGCCGCAGCTGGGACGGCATGCAGGCGTACAGCGACTCCAAGCTCTACGACGTGATGCTCGCCTTCGCGGTGGCCCGGCGCCGGCCGCAGACCCTGAGCAACGCCGTCGACCCCGGCTGGATCCGTACCCGGATGGGCGGGCCCGGCGCGACCGACGATCTGCCCGCCGGCGCCGAGACGCAGATCTGGCTGGCCACCAGCGACGAGCCGGCGGCCATGGTCACCGGCCGCTACTTCAAGCGCCGCCGGGACCTGCGGGCCAACCCCGCGGCCTACCGCGAGGAGCTGCAGGAGGAGTTGCTGGCCACCTGCGCGGAGCTGTCCGGGGTCAAGCTGCCGGAATGAGCGGGGCATCCGGCCGCCCGGACGAGCGGGTCCGGGCGCGGTGACGGAGAATCATCGACCATGAGTGATCAAGCCGCCGCCCGGGTCCGCGACCTCGACATCGTCGTCTACGGCGCCACCGGTTTCGTCGGTGAGCTGGTGGCCGCCCACCTGGCCGCCCATGCTCCCGCCGGCACCCGGATCGCCCTGGCCGGACGGTCGGCCGAGCGGCTGGAGGCGGTCCGGTCCCGGCTGGACGTCGACTGGCCGCTGCTGGTGGCCGACTCGCTCGACGTCCCCGCCGTCGAGCGGCTCGCCGCCGCCGCGCACGTCGTGATCACCACCGTCGGCCCGTACGCCAGGTACGGCCGTGCCCTGGCGCGCGCCTGCGCCGCGGCCGGCACCGACTACGTCGACCTGACCGGCGAGGTCATCTTCGCCCGGGCCAGTGCCGACGAGAACCACGAGCTGGCCCGCTCGACCGGCGCCCGGATCGTGCACTCCTGCGGTTTCGACTCGATCCCCTCGGACCTCGGGGTGCACGTGCTGTGGCAGCGGGTGCGGGCCGACGGCGCGGGTGAGCTCACCGACACCACTCTCGTGGTCACCAGCATCCGCGCCGGGATCAGCGGCGGCACCATCGACTCGATGCGCAACCAGCTGGACGTGGTCCGCCGGGACAAGGAGCTGCGGCGGCTGGTCGCCAGTCCGTACTCGCTGAGCCCGGCCCGGGACCGGGAGCCGGACCTGGGCCGGCAGGAGGACATGGTGCTGCTGCGCGGCTCGGAGGTCGACCCGTCGCTGCGCGGCAGCCTGGGCCCGTTCGTGATGGCGTCCTACAACTCCCGGGTGGTGCGGCGCAGCAACGCCCTGCGGGGCCACGCGTACGGGCGCGCGTTCCGCTACCGGGAGGCGATGAGCACCGGCACCTCGCCGCTGTCCCCGGTGATCGCCGCCGCCACCAAGGTCGGTCTCGGTGCACTGGTGGTCGGCCTGTCGGTGCCGCCGACCCGGTTCCTGCTGGACCGGATCCTGCCCAAGCCCGGCGACGGGCCGGACGAGCAGACCCGCAAGCGGGGGCACTTCACCATGGACCTGTTCACCACGACCAGCACCGGTGCGCGCTACACGGCCCGGTTCCGGGCCCAAGGTGACCCGGGCTACCAGGCCACCGCGGTCATGCTCGGCGAGTCGGCGCTGGCCCTGGTGCTGGACCGGGCCGAGCTGCCGCAGTCCGAGGGCGGTGTGCTGACGCCGGCCACCGGGATCGGTGACGCGCTGGTCAAGCGGCTGCGGGCGACGGGCATGGAGATCGCCGCCCGTCCGCTCGGCGATTGAGTACTGTCCGATTCAGGTACTCGGGGTCGCTCCGGAGGCCCGGCCGGGGTTAGCGTCCCGGGATCGCCCGCAACGCCGCGTGGAGATCCCGGAGGCGCAGAGTGGCCCTGAATCCCATCTGTCGCCATCGCTCTGGTGCTGGCGGCGGTCACGCCCGCCGGTGCCCAGCCGACCCCGACGCCCCCGGCGGGCTCGGCCCGGACCGCTCCCGTTCCGCCCGCGATCCCCGGCACCTGCGCCGCTGACCCGCCGGTCCCGCCTCCGCAGCACCGGGGGCGGGACCGGCCCGGGCGGGATGCATCGTCCACTGTCCGGCAAAATCGCCAAGTCGGCCCGCGCACCGGCCGACGAAAGTGATAGTGAGGGCATGACCACGGTGATCGCCTCGGCCCAGCCTGCCCGCGGACGGCGGACCTTCGCCGACCTCAGCGTCAACGTGAAGGTGCTCGCCGCGGTGGCGGTCGCGTCCCTGGTGGCCGTGATCGTCGGCATCAACGGCATCCGCTCGCTCAGCGACGCCAGCCACGCCGCGCAGCACATCTACACGAGCAACGTGGCCGGCGTCGGGGCCGTGGGCGACATGCAGGCGGCGGTCTCGCAGGCTCGATCGGACCTGGCCAACCAGGCGCTGGCGCTCGACCCCGCCACGACCGCCAAGTTCGGCGACGCCTTCAACAAGGACGTCGAAGCCTTCGGTGCGGCGCTGGCGGCCTACCGAGCGAGCAATCCGGACGGGGATCCGGCGCTGGTCGCCAAGGTCGAATCGACTTTCGGGGCGTATGTCAAGATCGCGCGGGAGGAGATGCTGCCGGCCGGGGCCAGGAACGACATCGTGACCTGGAACAAGCTGCGCGACACCAAGACGCTTCCGTTGCTGACCCCGATCTACCAGGACGTGGCGACGCTGGACAGCATGGAGGTGGCCGACGCGGCGAAGAGCGCGGCCGCGGCCAGGTCCGATTACCAGTCCAGCCGGATGATCGCCATCATCGAGCTGGTTGTGGGCGTCCTGCTCGCCCTCGCCCTGGGCGCGCTGGTGGCCCGCCGCCTCGTCCAGGCCCTGACCAAGGTCAAGGCCGTGTGCGAAGCTCTCGCGGCCGGTGACCTGACCCGGACCTCCGGACTGACCTCGCGCGACGAGCCGGGCCAGATGGGCCGGGCGCTCGACGCCGCCGTGGGCCGGCTGCGCCAGACGGTGACCACGATCGACGGCTCGGCGGCCTCCCTGGCCAGCGCCTCGGAGCAGATGACCGGCACAGCGACGCAGATCGCCGCCTCGGCGGAGGAGACCTCGACGCAGGCGCTGGCCGTGTCCGCCGCGGCCGAGCAGGTCTCCCGCAGTGTCGACACCGTGTCGGCCGGCAGCGAGGAGATGGGCGCGTCGATCCGGGAGATCTCCCAGAACGCCACCGAGGCCGCCCGGGTCGCCGAGGAGGCGGTCAGCGTCACCGCGGCGACCTCGGCCACCATGGGCAAGCTGGGCGAATCCTCGGCCGAGATCGGCAACGTCATCAAGGTCATCACCTCGATCGCCGAGCAGACCAACCTGCTGGCGCTGAACGCGACCATCGAGGCGGCTCGGGCCGGTGAGATGGGTAAGGGCTTCGCAGTCGTGGCCTCGGAGGTCAAGGATCTGGCTCAGGAGACGGCCCGGGCGACCGAGGACATCTCCCGGCGGGTCCAGGCGATCCAGGCCGACACCAGCGGCGCGGTGCTGGCGATCGAGGAGATCAGCGGGGTGATCTCGCGGATCAGTGACTTCCAGACCACGATCGCCTCGGCTGTCGAGGAGCAGACTGCGACAACGGCGGAGATGAACCGCAGCGTGGCCGAGGCGGCCACCGGCAGCGGCGAGATCGCCCAGAACATCACCGGCGTCGCCGAAGCCGCCCGGCTGACCAGTCAGGGGGTCTCCGAGACGCAGCAGGCAACGGCGGAGATGGCCCGGATGTCGACCGAGCTCAGCAGCCTCGTCGCCACCTTCCGCTACTGAGCAGCGCAGGTCACGCAGGTGGTGGCGAACGGCCGGGCGGCGAGCCGCTCGGCCGGGATCGGCCGGCCGCAGCGTTCGCAGCCGCCGTAGGTGCCGGCCGCCGAGCGGTCCAGCGCGTCGTCGAGATCGGCGATGCGGCGCCGGCCCGCGGCGAGCAGGGCGGTGAGCTGCGCCCGCTCGAAGGCGATGGTGCTGCCCTCCGGGTCGTGCTCGTCGTCGGCGTTCGAGCTGCGGGAGGCCGCGAAGAGCTCGAGCAGTTCCTGGTCGAGCCGCTCCACCTGAGCCCGGGCCTCGGCCCGCAGGTGGCGCAGGGTGTCGTCGCGGTCCATCCCCCGACGATACGTTCCCTGACCGGGCCTAAGCTGCACTGCTGTGGATGACCTCGCGCACGCCCGGGTGCTCCGCGACCAGCTCGGGCCGACGTTCTGCCTGACCTACGTCAAGGACGCCGATGCCGCGACGGCCCTGCGCCGGCTGGGCGGATGCCCGGACACCATCCGCGAACGCACCCCCGCGGAGGTGACCGGGCAGCGACAGTCCGCCGAGGCCGGGTTCGCCCAGGTCGCCGTGGCCCTGGAGCTCGGGGCCTGGTCGGTGGTCATCGAGCCCGGCGGGATCCTCGGGGCCGACCACGGCCTGCTGGAGGTGGCCTCCCGGGGCAGCGCGGCGGTCTCCGTGCTGCGCCACGACGACGCCGCCGCACACTTCGGCTACGCGGTCGACGGCACGACGATCGTCGGCTTCGACCCGGGCTACCCGGCCGAGGAGACGGTCTGGGGCGCCGACCCGGGCATGCTGCGCCATCTCATGGACGCGCTGGGCCTGCGGACGCCGACCGACGAGTACGAGCCCACCTGGCAGGACGCCGAGGCCAGGGCGATCGTGCTGGCCCAGCGGATCACCGGCGCCCGGCTCCCGGACCAGCCCCTGTCGGCCGCCCGGATCTCGGCCGAGCTGGAGCCGTGGTTCGTGACCCCCGCCGCTGCCGGCGACCTGCTGCGCGCCGGCCGCCGCACCCCGCATGCCGCGGAACTGGTCACGGCCGCGGAAGCCGCCGCCCCGCAGCTGCAGCGGTCCGTCGCGGTCGCGGAAGTGCGCCGGCAGGCAGCAGTCCTGGGCCTCGCGGACACCCCCGGCCTCATGTCGGCCATCACATCCGCCGGCGCCGTGACACCGGACTCCCCGCTGGGCAAACAGGTGCGCGAGTGGCTCGCCGCCGGCCGACGAGCGGCGGGCGACTCCGGGCTTTCCCGCTTCCTCGCCGCCCTGCGGGGCGTACGAGACGCGGACCCACAGGTGGCCCTGCTCGCCGCCCTGAAGCCGTACGCGTCGGGCCTGCCCGGTCTCGCGGACGAGCAGGCCCGCACCGCGGTCCTCGCCGCCCTACGCGACCAGGCTCGCTGACCGCCCGCTCAGCCGGGCGGTGATCGCCCGCAGTGCCGCGACGGTCTCCCGGTCGCGTTCCGGGTCGTCCTCGGTCGGCCACGCGCTGCACTTGACGATCACCACGTCGGCGGCCGGGTCGACGAACAGGTACTGCCCGTGCACGCCGAGCCCGGTGTAGGCGCCACCGTCCAGCGTCCACCACTGGTTGGCGTAGCCGTAGTGGTCGTAGCCGCTGGAGCCGAGCGCCCCGATCGCGAGATGGGCCACGTCGCGGACCCCGCTGCGGGCCACCCAGTCGCGGGGGACGATCTGCTCGCCGTCCAGCACACCGTCGTGGGCCATCAGCAGCCCGAGCCGGGCCACGTCCCGCGCCGTCGCGTTGAAGGAGCCGCCGCCGATCGCGGTGCGCGGGCGGGAGCGGGAGAGCCAGTAGTAGGCGTCGCGGTCGGCGCCGATCCGGCTCCACAGGCGGTCGGCGGCGTACCGGGCCAGGGTTTTGCCGGTGGCGGCCTCGAGCACCCAGCCGATGAGCTGGGCGTCGAGGGTGGAGTAGTTGAACCGCTCCCCCGGCGCCCCGGTGCGGCGGGCCGACCGCAGCACGTCCTCGACGCTGCCGCGGCCCAGGCAGGCCTCCTCGAAGCGCTTGATGTCCGTGCCGGGCACGTCCCACTGCTCGATGTCGCCGACGCCGCTGCTCATCGCCAGCAGGTCGGCCAGGGTGGTGGACTCGTAGGCCGTACCGGTGAAGTCGGGCCGGTAGTCGATCACCCGGTCGGTCAGGGCGCCGATCGCGCCGTCGGCCAGGGCGATGCCGACCAGCATCGAGGTCAGCGACTTGGACAGGGAGAAGAGCTGGAAGCGGGCCCGCGGGCCGGCGAAGGCACCGGGGTACGACTCGTGCACGAGTTCGCCACGGTGCAGCACGACGAAGGCCGTGGTGAAGGTCCGGCGGTGCAGGTCGGCCAGGCTCAGCTCGGCGCCGCCGAAGTCGTACGTCACGTCCAGCGGGCGGGACCGGCCCGGCAGCGGCCGGTGCACCGGGCCGCGGGCGACCCGCTCGGTGGGCAGCAGCCAGTTCATGTGGGTGAAGGTCCACTCGTTGAACGGGCGCCGCATGATCAGGTCGCCCTGGCGCTCCCACCAGGAGGAACTCGGCTGAAGGTGATGCGGATCGATGACACTGGTCATAACAGCCCCCGCTGTCCGATCGACGGTGCGTACGCGATACGTAACGCCTCGGACATGACTACGGAGTGGATCGGCGAATCGTTCGGCCCGATCGGATGACTTTTTCCCCGGGTGTCCGGGGCCGGCTCAGCGGGACAGCGGGAGCATCACCCGGGACACGCCGAGCCGGACGCCGACCGTGGTGCCGGCCGGGTAGCGCAGCGTGTGGTCACGCTCGGTGGAGATCAGCACGAGGCCGATCCGGTGCCCGGCCGCGAACACGTGGTCCTGGGTCTGCAGCTTCCAACGGAAGGTGTACGCCTGACCGGCGCGCACCGGCGTGCTGCGGGCGGCGGAGAGCCGGTTGCGCACGTCGAGCCAGCCCCGGCTGACGATCTCCGAGTCGGTGCGCGTGGTCACGTACTCCCGGCGGTTGAAGCAGCCCGGATCCTCCGGGATGCCGGGACCGACGCAGTCCTGCACGGGCAGCGACCGCAGCCCGGCGAAGCGGTCGGCGGGACCGTAGTCGACCAGCAGCGCGGTGAGATAGGGCGAGGGACCGTCCACGTCGGCCCGGATGGTGACCTCGGGCGTGCCGGAGAGGCGGGTCTCGCGGGTCAGCGGCTCGGACAGATAGGCCAACCTGTTCGGATCGGTGGCGAACTCGTCGTCGGCCAGCTGCTCGGCGGTCTGCGCGGGATCGTCGACGAACGACTCGCGGGTGCCGAAGCCCGACGGCGTACGGCTCAGCGTGCCGCCCGCGCCGGGGAACATGGCGGTCGGTCGCGTGCCCGGCACGGGCCAGGACCGCGCGGTCCGCCAGACGGTCGGCGCGACCTCGACGTCGGCCATCGGCTCCCGCATGATCCCGGTGTCGATCCGGTGGAGCCAGAAGTCGAACCAGCGGTGCAGCGTGCTGAGCCACTCGGCCCGCCGGACGTTGAACGGGTCGGTGTGCGCGGCCTGGTGCAGCCAGATCTTGCGCGGCACGTGCCGCTTCGCCAGCGCGTCCCACCACTGCCCGGCCTGCGAGGTGCGCACATTGTTGTCGTGCAGCCCGTGCACCAGCAGCACGCTGGCGCGCACCTTGTCCACGTCGCGCAGGTAGTCACGCTCGGCCCAGAAGCGGTTGTAGTCGCCGGTGACCCGGTCCTGGTCGTGTTCCAGGGCGGCCATGACATCGGCGCAGACCTCAGGACGCTCCCGGGTGAGCACCGCCTTGGCCAGCACGTCGGTGTCCTCACCCTGGAACCCGCCCGGGGCCACGACACCGCCGTTGGCCCGGTAGTAGTCGTACCAGCTGGAGATGGCGGCGATGGGCACGATGGTCTCCAGCCCGCGCACCCCGGTGGCGGCGACGGCGTTGGGCAGCGTGCCGTTGTAGGAAACCCCGATCATGCCGGTGCGCCCGGTCGACCACCCGGCCCGTACGGGCGCCCCGGCCTCGTCGAAGGCGGCGGCCCGCCCGTTGAGCCAGTCCACGACGGCCTTCATGCCGAGCGTCTCGTTGCGCCCGCCCGAGGTGGGACACCCGTCCGACCCGCCGCTGCCCAGGCTGTCGGCGAAGACGACGGCGTACCCGCGGGGCACGAAGTAGTTGTCCAGGTAGCCGGCGAAGGTCACCGTCTCGGCCGCCCGGTCGGCGCCACTGCCCCCGCCGCGGCGCGCGCCGGCGCCGTCGCGGTCGATGTCGTCGTGATTCGGTACGTCGTTGAGCCCGGCGTAGTACGGACTGGCCTGGAAGATCACCGGCACCCGGCGCTCGG
>NZ_BOQL01000025.1 GCF_018332655.1 Actinoplanes auranticolor
GGGTCAGCACGCAGGCCAGGGTCAGCACGCAGGCCAGGGCCAGCACGCAGGTCAAGCCCAAGGGCAGGGTCAGGAGCAAGGCCACGGCCAGCCCCAGTCCGAGCCGGGACAAGACCACGACCACGACCACGACCACGACCCGGGCAGCGGCGACGCCACCCCCTCCGGCAGCCAGCAGCACTGACCCCGAGGACCCCGCCTACAGGTAGAGCCCGGTCCCGTCCGACTCGACGCGGGTGGCGGCGACCGCGTGCACGTCGCGCTCGCGGAGCAGCACGTACTCCTTGCCGTGCAGCTCCACCTCGGCGCGGTCGTCCGGGTCGAACAGGACCCGGTCGCCGACGACGATGGAGCGGACGTTCGGGCCTACCCCGACGGCTTTCGCCCAGGACAGGCGGCGGCCCATCGATGCGGTGGCCGGGATGACGATGCCGGCGCTGGAGCGGCGTTCGCCGTCGCCGCCGTCGAGCCGGACGAGGACGCGGTCGTGCAACATCCGGATGGGCAGCCCGGCCTCGGTACGGGTGTCGGTGTTCACGACAGGACGGTACGCCCGCGCCTGAGATGGGTGGCCTTCAGCCCGGTCGAGGGTGGTGACGGGGTGGCCGGGCGGGACTGCACTACGGTGGGACCGGCGTGACGACGGACGAGGGGGTCTGCGGGTTGAGCCGCTTGCAACGGGTCCGGGCGAATCTGCGGCGTGCGTACGACAGTGGGCGGGAGTCCGTCCGGCTGGCCCGTACGGAGCGCGACCGGGGGTCGGAGGATCGGGACGTCGATTTCGAGCTGCCCGCGCCGGATCCGCCGGTTGATCACCGGTCGACCTCCAGCCGGGACGACGCCGAGGTGCCGCACTCGCTGCGGATCGCGGCCGCGTGGTCGTGGCGGCTCATCGTCGTCGGGGTCGTCGGCTGGGTGCTGGTGCGTTTCGTCGGCACCGTCAGCATCGTCGTGATCCCGCTGGCCATCGCCCTGCTGCTCTCGGCGCTGTTGTCGCCCGCCGTCGCCTGGCTGCGCCGGTACCGGGTGCCGGCGTCGCTGGCGACCTTCCTGGTGCTGATCGGGGGCATCGGTGCCGTCGCGGGCACGTTGACGCTGGTCGTCAGCCAGTTCGTGGACGGGGTGGGCGAGCTCACCGACAAGGCGATCAGTGGCGTGCGGCAGATCCAGGAGTGGGCCCGCACCGGCCCGCTGCACCTGTCGGACCAACAGGTGAACCAGGCCATCGACTCGGCCCAGAACTGGATCAACGCGAACACGTCGTCGCTGACCGCGACCGGGGTGGCCACCGCGGCGACCCTGTTCGAGGTGCTGACCGGCACGCTGCTGGTGCTCTTCGCGACGTTCTTCTTCCTGCGCGACGGCCGCAAGATCTGGCGTTTCCTGGTGCGGCTCTTCCCGGTCAACGCCCGCTGGAGCCTGGCCGACGCGGGCGACGCCTCCTGGTCGACGCTGGGCTCCTACGTACGTGCGACCGTGCTGGTGGCTTTCATCGACGCCACCGGCATCGGCCTGGCGCTGGTGATCCTCGACGTCCAGTTCCCGTTCCCGCTGGCAGCGCTGGTGTTCCTGGGCGCGTTCATCCCGATCGTGGGCGCGAGCGTGTCGGGCGCGGTGGCGGTGCTGGTCGCGCTGGTCGACCAGGGCTGGGTGATCGCGCTGATCGTGCTGGGCGCGGTGATCCTGGTCCAGCAGGTCGAGGGCCACATCCTGCAGCCGTTGATCATGGGCCGGGCGGTGGCCATCCACCCGCTGGTCGTGATCATCGGCATCGCCTCCGGCGTGGTGCTGGCCGGCATCATCGGGGCCCTGGTGGCGGTCCCGCTGATCGCGGTGCTCAACACCGGGGTACGGCGGCTCGCCCGTCAGCGCCCGGAAGCCCCACCGGATGCCGTGGTCGTGCCGGCCGGAAACGCCACCACCCCGGCCTGACCGTCATCCCGGGCCCCGGTCACCACCCCGGGCCGGGTCGTCACCAGCCGAGGTAGCTGCGGGTCAGCGCGGCCACGTGCTCGACCACGTCGATGCCGGGCTGCTTGTCGCCGTGGCCGTGGGACAGCACCACCACGGAGGTGTCGGTGCCGGTGCCGCTGATCCGGCCCATGCTGTTGATGATCCAGCGTCCGTCCTCGGCCGTCCGTGACACCCAGCCGTTCTTCAGGGCGGCCCGCTCGCCCGGCAGGGCCGCCGCGCTGACCCCCCACTTCTGGTCGGCGTTCACCGACGACATGAGCTCGAGCATCAGCTCCCGGGAGTCCTCGTCGAGGGCGCTGCCCGGATCCGTCAGCGCGGCGAGCACCTCGAGCTGGTCGTCGGCCGTGGTCCGGGTCAGGCCCCAGGACTCGTCCGGGTCGGTGTCGCTCAGGCCCAGGCGCTCACCCGCCGCGCGCAGCCCGTCCGGACCGCCGACCGCGTCGTACACCTTGCTGGCGGCGTTGTTGTCGCTGGCCCGGATCATCTTCGTCACGCGCTTCTTCTCGGCCGTGGTGAGCTCGCGTCCCTCGTCCTGGGCCTTGAGCAGCAACGCCGCCAGCAACTCGGCCTTGATGATGCTCGCGGACTCCTGCCGCCGCCCGCCGTGGTAGCTGAACCGGCGCCCGGTCTTGCGGTCGGCGACCGCGACGGAGAACTCCGGGACGGTGGCGGCGTAGCTGTCGAGCGCCTTGGTGAGGCGGCCGACCCGCTGCTGCCACGAGCCGGTCGCCTTGGACCGGTCGACCTGGTCGCCCTGTTGCGGGCCCTGGAAGACCGCACCGACCGGTGCCTTGATGGCGGCGCCGAGCGTCCTCAGGTCGGTGGTCTCCAGCCGGCCCACGTGCGACGGGCGGGTCACCGCGCGCGCGGGCTGGCCGCGCAGGGCGGCGGCCAGGAACGTCTGCCAGATCCGGTACGGCATCCCGTCGCCGTTGATGGCCTTGCCGTTCTTCTCGCGGATGGGTCCGGGCTGTTCCCGGCCGATCCACGTCACCGCGGCCAGTCCGGGGGCCCAGCCGGCCGTCCACGCGTCGGAGGAGTCGGTGGTGTCACCCCATTGCTGGGAGCCGGTCTTCGCGGCGGCGTCGACCCCGGCGACCTCGCCGTCCTTGGCCACGACCTTGGACAGGACGGTCTGCACGTCAGCGGCCACGGCACCGGAGAGCACCCGCTCCGGCTTCCCGGCGTACAGGTGCAGCACGGCGCCCTTGGCGGTGATGACCGAGTCGACGAAGTGCCGGTCCCGGCGCCGGCCCTGGTCGGCGAGGGTGGCGTAGACGGTGGCCAGGTCGGCCGGCGCGACCGGATACCGGCCGAGGGCGATGTCGGGGCGGGTACGGCCCGGAGCCGGATCGCCCGCGACGTCCACCATGGTCGGCTGCTTGCCGTACTTCTCGGGCACGCCGAGGCGGTGGGCGAGGCCCCGGATGGTGTCCGGGCCGATCTGTTCGGCCAGCGCGTAGAACGGCGTGTTGAGCGAGTGCACCATGGCCTGGTCGAGCGGGCACACCGGGCACTGCAGGTTGCGCTGGTTGTACAGCGGCACTCCCTGCCGGCTCGGGAACTGGCGGGGTGAGCTGCCGTTGTACAGCGACTGGAAGCCGATGCCACGCTCCTCGGCGGCGGCCAGGACGACCGGTTTGATGGTCGAGGCCGGCGGGCGGGCGGCGAGCGCGTCGTCGAAGTAGCCACGGCCCCGGTCGCCGCCGTAGTAGGCGCGTACCCCGCCGCTGGCCGGGTCGATGGCCACCAGGGCGGTCCGCAGCTCCTTGGGCTGGCCCCGCAGCGCCGCGGCCACCGCGTCGGAGGCGGCGCCCTGGGCGGTGAAGTCGATCGTGGTGGTGATCCGCAGGCCACCGGTGCGCACCTGCTGGCGGCTGATGCCCGCCCGCACCAGTTCGTCCTCGACCCGGTCGGCGATCAGGCCGGCGGCACCGCCGACGGTGTTCGCGGTGACCGACTCCTTGGCGACGGCCGGATACGGCGCGCGGTCAGCCTCGCCGGCGGGCAGCCAGCCCTGCTCGGTCATGGCCCGCAGGATCCACCGCCACCGGGTCTGCGCCCACTCGGCGTCGGCGGCCGGGTCGCCGCGGGTGGGGTCCTTGATGAGTGCGGCCAGCACCGCCCCCTGGTAGCCGGTCAGACGGTCGACCGTCGTACCGAAGTAGGCGTGCGCCGCGGCCTGGATGCCGTACGCGCCGCGGCCGAAGTAGATGGTGTTGAGGTAGCGCTGGAGGATCTCGTCCTTGCTGAACCGGTTCTCGACCTTCAGTGCGAGGGCGAACTCCTTGGCCTTGCGGCTGACCGTGCGGTCCTGGGTGAGGTACGCGTTCCGCACGTACTGCTGGGTGATGGTCGACGCCCCCTGACCACTGTCGTGGAAGACGTTGGCCCACAGTGCCCGCAGCACCCCGCGGGTGGAGACGCCGGCGTGGTCGTAGAAGCCGCGGTCCTCGGCCGCCAGGAACGCCCGCTGGACCGGCACCGGGACCTGGCTCAGCCCGACGTCGGTGCGGTCGGTCGCGCCGATGCGGGTGAGCACCGTGCGACCGTCGCGGTAGTACAGGACCGAGGCCTGTGGCGGCACCGGATCCGGTGGCAGGTCGACGCTCGCCACATAACCGGCGACACCTGCGCCGAGTCCCACCGCCCCCACCACGAGTGCCGCCACCGTGCGACGGCACCACCGCGGCAGGGTGAAGCGCTTGCGATGCGAGGCCGGTCCCGGATCCGCGGTGACCGTCATGAAGCGGGGTCCCTTCGACGTCCACGTCGGTGTCGATCAACACCTGACCAGTAGACGGATGAGACGGTGGTTTTGTTGCTTATCGGAGGAAAGTAGTCATGGCGGTACGGGCGGTCAGGACTTCGCCAGGCGCTGGAGGGCGCCGACCGCGACCTCCGGGCGGGTCGTGTACCAGAACGGGGGCAGGGACTTGCGCAGGAAGGCGCCGTAGCCGCGGGCCGTCTCCAGGCGGGAGTCCAGCACGGCGACCACTCCCTTGTCGCCGGTCGAGCGGATCAGCCGGCCCACCCCCTGGGCCAGGCGCACCGCGGCGATGGGGACGCTGACCGAGGCGAAGCCGGAACCGCCCGTGGCGTCCACGGCGGCGGCGCGGGCGGCGGCCAGCGGCTCGTCCGGGCGCGGGAACGGCAGCCGGTCGATGACCACCAGCTGGCAGGCGTCGCCGGGGACGTCCACGCCCTGCCACAGCGACATCACGCCGAACAGGCAGCTTTCCTTCTGCTCGCGGAACTTGCGGACCAGGATCGGCAGCGACTCCTCGCCCTGCAACAGCACCGGCAGGTCGGTGCGGGCGCGCAGCAGCTCGGCGGCCTGGGTGGCCGCGCGGCGGGAGGAGAACAAACCCAGAGTACGGCCGCCGAGGGCCTCCACCAGCTTGAGCAGCTCCTCACCGGCGGGGTCGGGCAGACCGGAGGCGGCCGGGCGGGGCAGGTGCGCGGCGACGTACAGGATGCCCTGGCGGGGGTAGTCGAACGGGGAGCCGACGTCCAGTGAGCTCCAGCCGTCACCGGAGACCGGCGGCGCGTCCGCGGTCAGGCCGGCGCCGGAGCGGGCCGCCGGGACGGGAGCCGGGGCCGGCAGCCCGAGGGAACGGGCCACCGTGTCGAAGCGGCCGCCCAGCGTCAGCGTCGCCGAGGTGGCGACCACCGTGCGCTCTTCGTACAGGTTGGTGGCCAGGGTGCCGGCGACCGAGAGCGGGGCCACCACCAGGGCCCGGCGGCCGTTGCCGAGGTCGGACTTCTCCACCCAGGCCACGTCGTACTGGTCTTCCTCCAGCAGCCGCTGGGCCGTGGTCGAGATGTCGTCCAGGGTCGCCTTGGCCTGCTGCTTGCGGACCGGGTCGGGGTCATCGTTCTTGATGTCACCGATCGCGTCCAGCGCGGCCCGGGTGGCCGAGTCGATCAGCAGCACGGCCTGGTGCAGCAGCGGGGGCAGGCCCGTGGTCAGGCGGCCCGCCGGGAGGTCGCTCAGGCCGACGGTCAGCGCGTCGGCCGCCTCCGCCAGCGCCTCCGCGGCGGCCGCGGAGACCAGCGGCCTGGCCCGCCGGGACGCCCGCTCGACCGCCTCCGGGGTCAGCTCGGCCTGCGCGGCCGAGGACACCCGGTCGGCCAGCTCGTGCGCCTCGTCGACGATCAGGAGCTTGTGCGGGGGGACGATGTTGCGTTCGGCGAGCATGTCGACCGCGAGCAGGCTGTGGTTGGTCACCACGATGTCGGCCTCGCGGGCGCGCACCCGGGAGGCCTCCGCGAAGCACTCGGCGCCGTACGGGCAGCGGGCCGCGCCCACGCAGTCGCGGGCCGGCATCGACACCTGCCGCCAGGCGGTCTCGTCGACACCCGGGTCGAGCTCGTCGCGGTCGCCGGTCTTCGTCTTCTCCGCCCAGGCCTGCACACGCAGGATCTGCTTGCCGAGCTTGCCGGCCTCACCCAGCCACTGGGTCGCGCGCGGCGGCGCGTCGTCGAAGAGGGTGTCGGTCGGCGCCTCCTCGTCGGCGTGCTCGAGCTTGGCCACGCAGAGGTAGTGGTGCCGGCCCTTGAGCACCGCGAAGGTCGGGCGGCGGCCCAGCACCGGCTCCACCGCGTCGGCCAGCCGGGGCAGGTCGTGCTCGACGAGCTGGTTCTGCAGGGCCAGGGTCGCGGTGGAGACCACCACCGGGCCGTCGACCAGCAGGGCCGGCGTCAGGTAGGCCAGGGACTTGCCGGTGCCGGTGCCGGCCTGCACGAGCAGATGTTCGCGTTGCTTGACGGCCCGCTCGATGGCCGCGGCCATCTCCTCCTGGCCGGGCCGGGAGGCGCCGCCCGGGACAGCGCCGACGGCGGCGGCGAGAAGCTGGGACGCGGTTGCCTTCTTGCGGGTCGCGGCAGTCACGTCGGAGACCGTACCCGCCACCACCGACGAAACCATGTCACCGTTAGGGTCTTGTCATGCCGAGCGAGATGGTCCGGGTCGTCTACACCAAGTACGACGGCTCCGCCCACCGCGACTACCCGGCCCGCCGGCTCAACGAGGACGAGCTGGGTGTCTGGGTCGGTGTGACCCGCGGCACGGAGTCCGTCTACCACGGCCTGCCGTCGGTCGAGCAGATCCCGTTCGTGCTGCTGATCCCGCACCGGGCGTGGTGGACCGGGATGTTCAACCCGCCGCCGCGCACCAGCGAGGTCTACTGCGACATCACCACCCCGGCGCGCTGGGAGGGTGACACCGTGTACATCGTCGACCTGGACCTGGACGTCTCGCGGCGCCGTGACACCGGGGTGATCGAGCTGCGCGACGAGGACGAGTTCGCCGACCACCAGGTGCGCTTCGGCTATCCGGACGACCTGGTCACCGAGGCCCGGGCCGCCGCCAAGCGCCTGTTCGTGGCCCTGGGCGACGGCTCCGAACCGTTCGCTACGACGTACCGGAAATGGCTCTCAGCGGTCGTCGACTGACCGCAGCTTGGCCGGGTTGAGCTGGTTGTAGACGGCCGTGACGCGGCCGTCGGCGACGGCCACCGTGAGCACGAAGAGCAGCGGGCGCCCGGTCGGGTAGCGCCCGCGGACCAGGACGCCCGCGTCGCCGTTGACCAGCACCGGCTCGACCGTGACGTCGGTGTACTCCTGCGCCCGCCGGCTCAGGATGCCGATGTAGAAGCGGGCCACGCGGTCCAGGCCGACGACCGGGTTGAGGCCGGCGTTGACCACGCCGCCGCCGTCGCCGATCGCCACCACCTCGGGCGCCAGCACGGCCGCGAGGGCCTGCAGGTCACCGGAGGCCGCCGCGGCCAGGAACGCGTCGAGCACCTTGCGTTGCTCGGGCAGATCCGCGGTGTGCCGGGCCTGTCCCTGGGCAATGGCCCGCCGGCCCCGCGAGGCGTGCTGGCGCGCCGCGGAGACGCTGGTGTTGAGCACCGTGGCGACCTCCTCGAACGGGACCGCGAACGCGTCGTGCAGGACCACCGCGACCCGCTGCTCGGGCGTGAGCTTCTCCAGCACCACGAGCAGCGCGAGGCTGACCTCCGTACGCTGGGTGACCCGTTCCGCGGGGTCGTCGAGGAACGACACCACCGGCTCCGGCAGCCACTGGCCGGGGTAGGCCTCGCGGCGGACCCGGGCCGACTTGAGCACGTCCAGGCAGATCCGGCCGGTGATCGTGGTCAGCCAGCCGCGCAGGTCGTGGATCTCCCCGCCGGTGCGGGCCTTGTGGTATCGCAGCCAGGTCTCCTGGACGGCGTCCTCGGCCTCGGCGCGGCTGCCGAGCATCCGGTACGCGACGGCCAGCAGGTGTGGGCGCTCAGCTTCGAAAGGGTCCGACGGCATGGGGGAATTCTGAAGGACATTGCCCGGTCACAGGTGTCACGTATGACACAGTGGTGAGCGCGATAAGAGTATTTGGTCCTATTTCGCGTTTGAGGGGGGCAGACGGTGGCGAACGACGTGGCGACCCTGCTGGGCGCGTTGGCCGGCGTGGCGGGAGCCACCGGCGCGGCGACACTCGGCGTCGCGGTGGCTCGCCGGCCGCGACCGTACCTGCCCGCCGGGCATGCGCTGGTGGGCAGCCAGGCCGGCGATCCGCTGCCCGGTGTGCTGCGCCGCGGGCTGGCCGGCCTCACCGTCCCGGTGCGCCCGGGTCCGCACGGCGAGCTGTTCCTCGGCTCCGGGGTGCCGCAACCCGGCCGTACGTTGCGCCGGATGGTCCTGTCCCCGCTGTTCGCCCGGGCCCAGGCGCGCGGCGGCCGGCTCTGCCGGGACCAGCGGGTGCCGTTCCGGCTGGTCGTCGAGTTCACCGGGCCGGTCCGGGACGCGGACACCCTGCTGCGGGCGTACCGGATGCTCGACCAGCAGCTGCGCGACCACGCGCCGTTGCTGAGCCGCTGCGTCGACGGCCGCCTCGACCCGGGAGCCGTCACGGTCGCCATCACCGGCATCGTCGACGTCCGTGACCTGCTCGCCACGCAGTCCCGCCGGTACGCCTTCGCGGACGGCTCGTTCGACGACATCGGTGCCGCGTCGGCCCCGCCCGCGCTGGTGCCGATGATCAGTGAGCCGTGGAGCCGCCGGTTCGGCTGGGACGGGTGCGAGCCGATCTCCGCCGAGGAGCGGCACCTGCTGCACGCGCTGGTCCGCTCCGCGCACGAGGACGGGCGTACGGTCCGTGTCTGCGGGCTGCCCACCGGCTCCCGCAAGGCCCGGCAGGCGATCTGGACCGAGCTGGCCGGGGCCGGGGTGGACGTGATCGCCGACGTGGACCAGGCCGGACTGGCCCGGCATCTGCGCCGGCATCCCGTACTCCGGCCGGTGCCGCCGCGAGTGCCACCCCGGCGTCCCACGCCGGCCCCGCGGGCCACCGATCAGCACCCGGACATCGCCCCCGCCGTCTGAAAGATCCGCATAAGTGACGCTTCCAGGTGAACAGCAGGTGAACGAGCACTGAACTGCTGTTGAGCAGGGGTAGGCGGGCTCGGTACCCGGCGAGGCATTACCTAGCATTCCCTCGAATTCGCCAGACCCCGTCCACCCGCAAACGAGGTTCGCGCCGTGAAGTTCTCCTTCCGCCCCACCGAGGGCGCCTTCTACGAGCTGTTCACCCGGGCAGCCCAGAACCTCGTGCGTGGCACCGAGCTGCTCAACGAGCTGGCTCTGCCCGGGGTGGACGTGCAGTCGGTCAGCGACCGGCTGACCGACGTCGAGCACGACAGCGACCAGATCACCCACGAGCTGTACAAGAAGATCAACTCGACCTTCATCACGCCGTTCGACCGCGAGGACATCTACTCGCTGGGCTCGCAGCTCGACGACGTCATGGACCACCTCGAAGCGGTCGGCAACCTGCTCTACCTGTACGGCCTCACCGAGCTGCCGTCGCTGCCGCGCGAGATGCACGAGCTGGTCAACGTCCTCGACCAGCAGGCCAAGGTCACGGCCGACGCGATGCCGCGGCTCAAGACCATGAAGAATCTCGAGGAGTACTGGATCGAGATCAACCGCCTGGAGAACGACGGCGACCGGGCGTACCGGATGCTGCTGGTCCGGCTCTTCTCCGGCGAGTACGACGCGCTCACGGTGCTGAAGATGAAGGAGGTCGCCGACGAGCTCGAGGACGCGTGCGACGCCTTCGAGCGGGTGGCCAACACGGTCGAGACCATCACGGTCAAGGAGTCCTAGGCCTTGTCCGCCGAGCTCGTCGCAGTGCTCGCGGTGATCCTCGCCGCGATGGCCTTCGACTACACCAACGGTTTCCACGACGCGGCGAACGCCATCGCCACCAGCGTCAGCACCCGGGCCCTGACCCCGCGCGTCGCGCTCGCGATGGCCGCGGTCGGCAACTTCATCGGCGCCCACTTCGGCGCGGAGGTGGCCAAGACGGTCGGCGACGGCCTGGTCAAGCTGCCGCTCGGTATCCCCAGCCTGGGGGTCGTCTTCGCGGGCGTGGTCGGCGCGATCACCTGGAACCTCATCACCTGGTACTTCGGCCTGCCGTCGTCCTCGTCGCACGCGCTCTTCGGCGGCCTGGTCGGCGCGACGTTGTTCGCCACCGAGGGCACGGTCCAGTGGGCCACCATCGTCGAGAAGGTGCTGATCCCGATGGTGGCCTCGCCGCTGGTCGGTTTCATGCTGGGCTTCATCTTCATGGTCGCGATCATGTGGGCCTTCCGCCGGGGCCAGCCGGGCAAGCTGAACCGCGGCTTCCGCCACGCCCAGACGGTCTCGGCCGCGTTCATGTCCGTGGGACACGGCATGCAGGACGCGGCGAAGACCATGGGCATCATCGTGCTGGCGCTGTACACCGGCGGTTTCCAGGACAGCGCCACGCACATCCCGTGGTGGGTGTTCTGGACCTCGGCGGCGGTGCTCGCGGCCGGCACGTACGCGGGCGGCTGGCGCATCATCCGGACCCTGGGCCGCAAGATCATCGACCTCGGTCCGGCCGAGGGCTTCGCGGCCGAGACGGTGGCCAGCTCGGTGCTGTTCTTCAACGCACTGGTCCTGCACGCGCCGATCTCGACGACGCACACCATCACCTCGGCGATCATGGGCGTCGGCTCGACCAAGCGGCTGAGCGCGGTCCGCTGGAACGTCGCCGGCAACATCATCCTCGCCTGGATCACGACCTTCCCGGCGGCGGCGTTCATCGCCTGCCTGGTCTACTTCGCGGTCCGGCCGATCTTCGGCTGATCTGTCACAGATCGCTCCTCCTCGGTGTCTTCATGTCATCGACACCGAGGAGGAGACATGACCGGCAACACCAGGGTCCCCAGGACTGAGATCACCGGTGTCTACGGCGCCGTGCTCAAGAGGTTCACCAGGAAGATGTTCGGCGGGGTGCCCGAGGGCCTCGAAGTGCTGTGGCACAACCGGCAGGTGCTCAGCACCAGCATGGGCACGGGCCGCAGGGCCGCCAAGTGGCACGAGTGCGACGAGGACCTCAAGTCGTACGCCCACATGGCGGTGGCCGCGCTGGTCGGCTGCTCGTTCTGCCTGGACCTCGGCTACTTCCAGGCCCACAACAAGGGCCTGGACGAGGCCAAGGCCCGTGAGGTCCCGCGGTGGCGCGAGTCGCAGGTCTTCACGCCGCTGGAGCGCGACGTGCTGGAGTACGCCGAGGCGATGTCGCAGACCCCGCCGACCGTGACCGACGACCTCTCCGCCAGCCTGCTCAGCCGGCTCGGCGCCCCGGCGATGATCGAGCTCACCGCCTGGATCGCCTTCGCCAACCAGGCCGCGCGCATGAACGTCGCCCTCGGCATCGAGTCCGAGGGATTGTCGGCGTCGTGCGGCCTGGCGCCCCTGGCCCAGCCGAGCGGTGCCCCGGCGGGCGCATGACCGACGATCCGTTCCTCGCCCACCGCAGCCTGCTGTTCACGGTCGCCTACGAGATGCTCGGCTCGGCCGCCGACGCCGAGGACGTCGTGCAGGAGACCTGGCTGCGGTGGGCGGATCTCGGCGCCGAGGCCCAGCGCGGGATTCGCGACGGCCGGGCCTACCTGGTGCAGGTCGTCACCCGGCAGGCGCTCAACCGGATGCGGACGCTGGCCCGCCGGCGTGAGCAGTACGTCGGCGAGTGGTTGCCCGAGCCGCTGCTGACGAGCCCGGATGTGGCCGAGGACATCGAGCTGGCGGAGAGTGTCTCGTTCGCGATGCTGATGGTGCTGGAGACGCTCGGGCCCACCGAGCGGGCCGTGTTCGTGCTGCGTGAGGTGTTCGAGACGCCGTACGACGAGATCGCGGCCGCGGTCGGCAAGACGCCCGCGGCGGTGCGGCAGCTCGCCCATCGGGCCCGTGCGCATGTGGCTGCGCGGCGCCCGCGGGTGCGGGTGAGCCGGGCCGAGCAGGAGGCCGTCGTGGAGCGGTTCCGGGCCGCGGTCCGCGACGGCGACCTGCAAGGGCTGCTGGACGTGCTCGCGCCCGATGTCGTCCTGGTGTCGGACGGCGGCGGCGTCGTCGCCGCGGCTCGCCGCCCGATCGTGGCCGCCCGGCGGGTGGGTCCGCTGCTGGCGAGCGTGGCCGAGCTCGCCGGTGACTTCGCCGTGCTGCCGATGTGGCTCAACGGGGCGCCGGCGATGCGGCTCGACCTCGCCGGCGAGCTGGACACGGTGGTGAACCTGGTGATCGACGGCGGGCGGATCACCCGGATCTACGCGGTCCGCAACCCGCACAAGCTGGCCCGGCTCGGCGCGGAGGCCCGGCTCAGCCGGTGACCGGGTAGACGACGCCGAGCTGGGCGCGGATGGTGTCCATCAGGGTCATGATCTCCAGGGTCGTCCGGTGCGGCATCAGCGGGCTCTCCAGCAGGCCCTCGGCCAGGCAGCGCTGCACCTCCGCCGCCTCGTACTGGTAGCCGCTGCCCTCGAACGGGTAGGTGATCTCCTCCGGCTCCGCGCCCGCCCGGTGCAGCAGGAACGAGCGGGGCACGAAGAAGCCCTGCGGCAGGTCGATCCGGCCCAGCGTGCCGGTGATCGACGCGGCGTTGCGGGTCTCACCGACCAGGCTGCAGGTCAGGGCCGCGACGGCGCCCGAGTCGTAGCCCAGCAGCATGCCGGTGTTGTCGTCCACGCCCTCCGCGGTGAGCCGCGCCCAGCTGTGCACCGTCGCGGGGGAGCCGAGGATCAGGTGGGCCAGGTTGAGCGGGTAGACGCCCAGGTCGAGCAGGGCGCCGCCGCCCAGCGCGGGGTCACGCAGGCGGTGTGTCGCCTCGAACGGCCCCTGCAGCCCGAAGTCCGCGTGCACCGCGGTGACCTCGCCGATCGCGCCCTCGTCGACCAGCTCGACGATCCGCCGCACCGCCGGGTTGCAGCGCATCCACATGGCCTCCATCAGGAACAGGCCACGGCTGCCGGCCTCCCGCACCAGCCGCGCCGAGGATGCGTGGTCCAGGGTCATCGGCTTCTCGCACAGCACCGCCTTGCCGCCCGCCAGGCAGGCCAGCGCCGCGTCGAGGTGGAACGCGTGCGGGGTCGCCACGTAGATCACGTCGACGCCGGGGTCGGCGGCCAGCTCGGCCCAGGAGCCGTGGGCGCGGGCGAAGCCGTGCCGCTCGGCGAACGCGGTCGCGGCCGCACCGGTACGGGATCCGACGGCGGCGAGCTCGGCGCCGGGCACGAGCGGCAGGTCGGACGCGAAGGTACTGGCGATGCCGCCGGTGCCCAGGATGCCCCAGCGGACGTTCTTATCGGTCATGATCGCCACCGTATCCTCCGCGCGACGGGTAGCGCTGCCAGCCCGCGGCGGATGGGGCAGGATCAGCGGGTGAGCCAATCGATGCCGCTACCGGCGGCCATGCTGCAGCGGGCCCGCGACTTCGCCGGCCCGCCGGCCCCGGCCCGCCCGGCGGCCACCGTCGTGCTCCTGCGCCCGGGCGGTGCGAGCTTCGAGGTGTACGTGCTCAGACGCGCGTCGACGATGGTCTTCGGCGGCCTGCACGCCTTCCCGGGCGGCGGCGTCGACCGTAACGACCTCCCGCGGACGATCCGGAGCGATTGGCCCGAGCGGCTGGGCGTCCCCGAGCGGGAAGCGAAGGCCGTGGTGGGCGCGGCGGCCCGAGAGCTTTTCGAGGAGGCGGGAATCCTGCTCGCGGGCCCGGCCGGTGACGAGCTGGTGGGCGATGTCAGCGGGGACGACTGGGAGGCCGACCGGGTCGCCGTGCACCGGCGGGAGCTGACCATGACCGAGCTCCTCGACCGGCGGGACCTGCGGCTGCGGGACGATCTGCTCTTCCCGTGGGCCCGGTGGATCACCCCGGAGTTCGAGCCGAGGCGCTTCGACACCTGGTTCTTCGTGGCGGCCCTGCCTCCGGCCCAGACGGCGCGGGACGTTTCCGGTGAGGCCGACCGGACCATGTGGATCAGCCCGGCGGCCGCCAACGGCCTGGCCATGCTGCCACCTACGCGGGCGATGCTGGACGATCTGTCCCCGTACCGAAGTATTTCTGAAGTTGCGGCAGCCTCCGGAGAGCGGAACGCCGCCGCTCCTGTCATGCCCCGGGTCGAGCTGACGGAAGACGGCGGCGTGCTGCACCTGTGATCAGCCGAAGCGGCCGGTGATGTAGTCCTCGGTCTTCTTCTCGGCCGGGTTGCTGAAGATCTTCTGCGTGTCGTCGTACTCGATGAGCCGGCCGGGGTCGCCGGTCTTCTCGATCGAGAAGAAACCGGTCTTGTCGCTGACCCGGGCCGCCTGCTGCATGTTGTGCGTGACGATGATGATCGTGAACTGGTCCTTGAGCTTGAACATCAGGTCCTCGATGGCCAGCGTCGAGATCGGGTCGAGCGCCGAGCAGGGCTCGTCCATGAGCACGACCTGCGGCTGCACCGCGATGGTGCGGGCGATGCAGAGGCGCTGCTGCTGACCGCCGGAGAGGCCGGCACCCGGGCGGGCCAGGCGGTCCTTGACCTCGTCCCAGAGGTTGGCCGACTTCAGCGACTTCTCCGCCGCGTCGTCCAGCAGGGACTTCTTCTTGACGCCGTTGAGCTTCAGGCCCGCGACCACGTTCTCGTAGATCGACATCGTGGGGAACGGGTTGGGGCGCTGGAACACCATGCCGATCATCCGGCGTACGGCGGTGACGTCGACGTCGGAGTCGTAGATGTTCTGGTCGTCGATGGTGAGCCGGCCCTCGATGCGGGCGTTCGGCAGCACCTCGTGCATGCGGTTGATGGACCGCAGGAACGTCGACTTGCCGCAGCCGGAGGGGCCGATCAGGGCGGTGATCGTCTTCGGCTCCACGGTCATGGAGATGCTGTCGATCGCCTTGAACGAGCCGTAGTAGGACGAGACGTTGCTCGCCTCGATGCGCTTGGCCATGGGGGACACCTCTTTGTCAGGTCAGCCGGTTGCGGCGGGCGAGCAGCTTCGCCGCGATCGTCAGGATGAGGACCAGGGCGACCAGCGTCAGTGCCGCCGTCCAGGCGCGTTCCGGTGCGAACCGCGAGGCGTCACCGGCCTGCTGATACACGTACAGCGCCAGCGACGACTGGTTGCCGGCGAACGGGTCGAAGTTGATCGCGGCGGCGCCACCGGCCACCAGCAGCACCGGGGCGGTCTCGCCGGCGGCGCGGGCGACGGCGAGCATGACGCCGGTGACGATGCCGGGCAGTGCGGTCGGTAGGACGACCTTGACGATCGTCTTCCACTGCGGCACACCCAGTGCGTACGCACCCTCGCGCAGCGGGCCGGGCACCAGCCGCAGCATCTCCTCCGTGGACCGCACGATCGTCGGCAACATCAGCACGGTCAGCGCCAGTGAGGCGGCGAAGCCGGAGAAGCGCGGCGTGCCGTTGTTGAACCAGGGGCTGACGATCAGCACCCAGAACGCCAGGATGAACAGGCCGGCCACGATCGACGGGATGCCGGTCATGACGTCGACGAAGAAGCGCACGGTCAGGGCGAACTTGCCGCGGCCGTACTCGACCAGGTAGATCGCGCCCAGCACGCCCAGCGGGACTGCCATCAGGGTGGCGAGGCCGACCTGCTCCAGCGTGCCGATGATCGCGTGGTACGCGCCACCGTTGGGGTCCCGGGCGCCGATGTTGTTCATCGAGGTGCCGAAGAACTCGCCGTCGAGGCGGGCGGCGCCCTTGGAGACCAGCGTCCACACCACCGAGGCCAGCGGCAGGATCGCCAGGATGCAGGCCGCGTAGATCAGCGTCTTCCAGAGCCGGTTGCGGGCCGAGCGGCGCCCCTCGACGCGGGTCGCCGCGGCGAACATCCCGGCCAGGTAGAAGACGATGCCGACCACCACGACGAGGACCCAGTTGCCCAGGCCGAGGCCGAGCACGACCGCCGCGGCCACGATCAGCGCGACGACGGCGACGCCCAGGTCGACCGCCCACGGCAGCTTCTTCGACCGGATGTTGTCCGGCGTCATGACGACCCCGGGGACTTCCTTTTCCAGAAGACTCATGCGGCACTGTCCCGGAACTCGCGGCGGCGGTAGATGATCGCCCGCGCAGCCATGTTGACGACCAGGGTGATGGCGAAGAGCACCAGGCCGGAGGCGATGAGCGCACCGCGGCCGGTGGCGTTGGCCTCGCCGAAGGTGTTGGCGATGTTGGCGGCGATGCTGTTGCCGCCGCTCTCGATCAGGTTGAACGAGATGTTGAAGACGATGCCCAGGGTCAGGGCCAGGGCGATGGTCTCGCCGAGCGCGCGGCCCAGGCCCAGCATGATCGCGGCGATGACGCCGGGCTTGCCGTACGGCACCACCGCCGTGCGGATCATCTCCCACTTGGTGGCGCCCAGGGCCAGCGCCGCCTCCTCGTTCATCAGCGGGGTCTGCTGGAAGACCTCACGCGACAGCGACGTCACGATCGGCAGCACCATGATCGCCAGTACCAGGCTGCCGAGCAGGATCGACCGGCCGAACGGCCCGTCGCCCCCGAAGATCGGCAGCCAGCTGAAGTACTTGTTCAGCCAGACCGAGAAGTCCTGCACCGGTACCCGGAACACGTCCCGGCCCCAGAGGCCGAAGACGACGCTGGGCACCGCGGCGAGCAGGTCGATGATGAAGCCGAGCGGGTTGGCCAGGCGCTTGGGCGCGTAGTGCGAGAGGAAGAGGGCGATGCCCAGGGCGATGGGCACCGCGACGATCAGCGCGATGATCGAGGTCAGGACCGTGCCGAAGGCCAGCGCGGCGATGCCGAACTTGGGCTCGGCGTCGTTCGGGAACCAGGCCTTGTAGCTCAGGAAGTTCTCGGTGTTCGCCTGCAGGGCGGGCACGGCCTTCGAGATCAGGAAGATCGCGATGGCGACGATGATGACCAGCACCATCGCGCCGGCGGCCGTGCTGAGGGCCCGGAAGCCGGTCTCCATGGAGAACCGGGCCTTCCTGGGCAGGGCGCCCCCACCACCGAGCGGCGGGCGGCTGCCGTCGAGGTCATCGGGAGGTATCGGCGATAGGCCGCCGCCGGCGGACCGGGCGTGACGTGCTGTCACGCTCGATCCGCCGGCTTCGGTGCTCGCCGAGCGGGAGGGAAAGTCACCCATTCGCTCGCTCGCTGTCGTCTAGAGGGGTGGGAGCGCTGTGGTCAGATCAGGAGATGGCCGCGACCGAGGTCTCGACCTTGCTGCGGACTGCCTCCGGCAGCGGGGCGTAGCCGAGCTCAGCGAGCGCGGACTGGCCACCGGTGCTGGCGGTGTAGCTCAGGAAGCCCTTGATGGCCGCGGCCTTGGGGCTGCCCTTGCTGCAGGCGATCTCGTACGTGACCAGGACGATCGGGTACGCGCCGGCCTCGGTGGTGGTGTAGTCGATGTCGAGGGCCAGGTCGTTGCCGGTGCCCTTGACCTTGGCGCCGGCGATGGTCTTACCGGCGCTCTCGCCGGTGAGCTCGACGAACTCGCCCGCACCGTTCTTGATCTTGGCCATCTTCAGGTCGCTGTTCTCCGCGAAGGAGAGCTCGACGTAGGAGATGGCGCCGACCGTGCTCTTGACCGCGGTCGCCACGCCGTCCGACTTGGCCGCGCCGACGCCGCCCGGGGCCTTCCAGGCCTTGGCGTTGCCGAACGTCCAGTCCGCCTCGGCGGTCTTGCTCAGGTACTTGGTGAAGTTGTCGGTCGTGCCCGACTCGTCGGAGCGGTGCACGGACTGGATCGCCGTCGACGGGAGCTTGGCGTCGGCGTTCTCCGCCTTGATCGCCGGGTCGTCCCACTTGGTGACCTTGCCGGCGAAGATCTTGGCCAGGGTGGCCGGCGAGAACTGCAGGTTCTCGACGCCGTCGAGGTTGTAGACGACCGCGATGGGGCCGATCACCATCGGGAGGTTGAGCGCCTGGCCACCGGGGCACTTGGCGTCGGCCTGCGGCTGCTCATCCTCCTTGAGGGCGGAGTCGGAACCGGCGAAGTCGGCCGTGCCGGCGATGAACGCCTGGATGCCGGCGCCGGAGCCGGAGCTCTCGTAGCCGATCTTGGCGCCCGAGCACTGGCCCTGGTACGCCTTGATCCATTCGTCCATGGCGTTCTTCTGCGCTGAGGAACCCTGCGCCGTCAGGTCGCCGGCCGCGCAGTTCGCGGAGGCGGCCGAGGCGTCGCTGGCCGCGGGGGAGTCGGTGTTGTCAGAGCCGCATGCCGCGAGCGCTACCGAGGCGGTCAGGGCAATGCCGGCAACGTAGAACCGCTGGAGCTTCAACGGGTTTCCCTTCAAATGAATCGCAACTCCGGGCTCTGTAGTCCCGGCCGGCCGAACTCTCATCGGCACAGACGAAAAGCTAAGAGCGCGAAGTGACCGGCTCCCCGGGCATAAGTGAACGCAGGGTGAACAGGTCTGCGCCGGTTCGTAGCCTTTGGCTGTGGAGGGGTTGTCCGTTACGTGAACCGAGGGCGCGACGCCGTATATGTCCGTTATTTTGTGTTCTCTTTCGAGCCCGGCTGACCGGGTTGGGACGCGTGGGATCAGCCCGTGTGAGGTGGCTTACTCACCGCTCGTCACGCCGGAACCGGAGCGCCGCGCCGGCCGGTGACGGTCGTCCCGTGACGGGTCAGCCGCGGCTGTACATCACGTCGGTGGAGTGGATCTCGAAGCCCAGCCGCCGGTAGAGCGCCACGGCGGCGGTGTTGGACTCGTCCACGTAGAGCAGCACGTCCGCCAGGCCGAGGCCGGCGAGATGCCGGAGACCGACCACGCTCAGCGCGGCGCCCAGCCCCCGGCGGTGGCCGCCCGGATCGACGCCCAGCACGTAGATCTCGCCGATCGCGGGCTCGCCGCCGTCGGCGGGATGCACCTTGGTCCAGTGGAAGCCGAGCAGCCGGTCGTCGGCCGGGTCCACCGCCAGCAGGAAGCCGGCCGGATCGAACCACGGCTCGCCGAACCGCAGCCGCAGATCGTCGGCCGTCCAGCGGCCCTGCTCCGGGTGGTGGGCGAAGGCCCGGGAATTGACGCCCAGCCAGGCGTCGTCATCGGCGCCGGGCACGAAGGCCCGCAGGGTGACACCCTCGGGCAGGGGCACGTCGGGCAGGCCGGACAGGGACCGGCGCATCTGCCAGAGCACACGGGAGCGGGTGAAGCCGGCCTTCTCGGCGAAGGCCCGCGCCGCCTGCTCGTCACCGTGCGCCCAGAACTGGAGCGGGCCCGGACCGGCCGCGGTCAGCAGGGCGGTGCCGTGGCCGCGGAGCCGGTGTTTCGGGTGCACCACCAGCTCGCCGGACGTCCCGTCCAGGTAGGCGTAGCCCGCCAGGGTGTCGTCCGCGTAGGCGAGCAGGTGGGTGCGGCCGGAGCCGCGCAGGCCGAGGACGCCGTCCTCCGACAGGGGGTGGACACCGTCGGCCTCGTCCGCCGCGGCGGCCAACGTGAGCACGTCAGCCGCCTCGGCGGGGGAGAGCCGGTCCCGGGTGCGGACCGTCGTCATACGGGCAGGGACACGGGCTCGTTGTCGGGCAGCTGGCGGCCGCTCGGCGGGACCACGAACTTGTAGCCCACCTGGCGGACGGTGCCGATCATCGACTCGTACTCCGAGCCGAGCTTGGCGCGCAGGCGCCGCACGTGCACGTCGACCGTCCGGGTGCCACCGAAGTAGTCGTAGCCCCAGACCTCGCGCAGCAGCTGGTCGCGGGTGAAGACCCGGCCCGGGTGCTGGGCGAGGAACTTGAGCAGCTCGAACTCCTTGTAGGTGAGGTCGAGCGGCCGGCCCTTGAGCTTGGCGGCGTAGGTGTCGGGGTCGATGTTGAGCTCGCCGGCCCGGATCGAGCCGCCGGCCCCGGCCGTGGCGTTGGTCAGGCGGCCGACCGCCAGGCGCAGCCGGGCCTCGACCTCGGCCGGGCCCGCGCTGGCCAGGATGACGTCGTCGACACCCCAGTCGGCGTTGAGGGCGATCAGGCCGGCCTCGGTGACCACTGCCATCAGCGGGACACCGATGCCGGTCGCGTGCAGCATCCGGCACGTCGCGCGGGCCTCGGAGAGCTCCGAGCGGGCGTCGACGAGCACGGCGTCCGGGCTGGGCCCGGACACCAGAGTGCGCACGTCGCGAGGCGCCGTGCGCACGGAGTGGGGCAGCAGGTCCAGGGCGGGAAGCACGGCGGACGGTTCACCAGCACGTGTCGTCACCAACAGGAGGATTTCCACACTCACCTCGATCCTCGCGGCCCGCAGGCCGCTCGGGTGACCCGGTCTGCACAGCTCAGGGCTGCGCCACCGGTAGGACTTGTCCCGGCGTCACCGACGGGTGGGCTGCGAACACCTTAACCGATGCAGCAGGCGGAAAGCCCTGGTCGGATCGCCAAGTGATGTGAACTACGCCCCCGAGGTGGCCGAACGGCCGAACCGTAACCAGCCTTTCACCCGACCGGAATCCCAGGCGCAATGGGAGCGCATCCATGTTGCCGGCGGGTGACGTGTGGGATGACCCCGCTGCGATGAGCACGATCGGCCCCGCGTCTGGCACGATCGCAGGCGTGCTTCCCTCCGCGCCGCGCGACAACGACTCCTGGGACGACGACGTCTCCCGGGAGATCGCCCGGTCGGCGCCGGGCCGGTCCTCGTCCGGCTTCTACGCCGGCGCCCCCGAGCCCGCCTCCCGGATCGGTGCCCGTGGCGGCGATCCGGAGGAGGACGACGAGGAGATCGAGGAGGAGATCCCCGAGGTCCCGGTCCGCCGTCAGCTCTCGGTGGCCATCGCCGGCTTCGCCGCGCTGCTCGGGGTGGGGCTGGTGCTGGGAGCGCAGACCTCCGGTCCGGACGCGCGCCTGCCGTACGCGATCGTGGTCTTCGGGGTGCAGCTGCTCTTCATCCTCGCCTTCACCATGGCCATCCGGCCGCCCGCGGCCGGCACGGTCGCCGGGGTCTGCGTGGCCGCCGCCCTGGTGGCCGACTATCTGGCGGTCAACCGCGAACCCGCCGGGATCCTGCCGCTGATCGTGGTCGCGGTGGCCGGCTATGCGGTGGCCGTGGCCGGGCAGTTCATCCGTCCCGGCGACCGGATGCACGTGCGCGACGCGCTGAGCGGCACGTTGCTGATCGTGGTCGGCGTGGTCTCGTTCGCGCAGCTGATCGTGCTCACCCGCAAGCCCGTCGGCACCCAGGCGGTGCTGGTCTGCCTGACCGCCGTCGCCGTGGCGGTGCTGGTCGCGCATCTGGTCGACGCGTTCTTCCCGCGGCCGCGGATCGCGCCGCAGGTGCCCCGGGGGGCCACCGGCATCATCGTCGGGGCCATGCTCGGCACTTTGGCGGCGGCCGGGCTGGGCAGCGTGCTGGTGCTGCCGTTCACGCCGGCCAAGGGGGCGCTGCTCGGCTTCGTCGCCGCCGGGGTGGCCATGCTGGTGGACCTCGCGGTCAACTACTCGGAGGTGGGCCGCCGGATGGCCGGCGACACCCCGACCTTCTGGGTGGCCCGGCACATGCAGGGTCCGCTGGGCGCGTTTGCCCTGGCCCTGCCCGGTGCGTACGTACTGACGGCCTTCTTCCTCGGTTGAGGGTGTCCCGGGAGCTCGCATCGGGCATATACCGTGCCCCAACCTGAGGTGAACGGGAGGCCGTAGTGGCTGAGGTGTACGGGTCCGCACGGCCGCGCAAGCGCTGGGGTCGGCGTCTGCTGATCACCTTCGTGGTGCTGCTGCTCATCATCGGTGCGGCGCTGGTCGCGGTGGACCGGTTCGGCGCGTCCTACGCCGAGCGGGAGATCGGCGACCGGGTCGCCCAGCAGCTCACCGAGCAGAAGGCCACGGCCGAGAAGCCGGACGTGACCATCGCGGGCGTGCCGTTCCTGACCCAGGTCCTCGCCGGGAACTACCAGGAGATCAAGATCCTGCTGAACAAGTTCTCCGGGCCGGCCGGCGACGGCAAGACCATCAAGATGGACAAGCTCGACATCCGGGCCAAGGACGTGAACGCGCCGCTGGACACCGTGCGCTCCGGCAACGGCGACATCGTGGCCGCCACGGTCACCGGCGTCGGCACCCTGACCTATCCGGACCTCGCCGACCTGATCGGCCAGGAGGGTCTCAAGCTCAGCGAGCGCGACGGCAAGCTGATCGGTGCCGCGCCGTTCCAGGCGCTGGGCCAGACCTTCAATGCCACCGGTACGGCGAACCTGGCGGTCAAGGACGGCGTCGTCAGTGTCACCTTCGCCGACGTCACCGCCGAGGGACTGCCGAACATCCCGCTGGTGCGCACCCTGGTCGACAACTACGTCAAGCAGCTGGCCTTCAACCTCGAGGTGCCGGCGCTGCCGCTGGGCCTGAAGGTGCAGAAGGTCGAGCCGCGCGCCGACGGCCTGTACGTGACCACCGGCGCCAGCAACGTGTCCCTGAGTTCAGGCGGCTTGTGACCCCTCCCTCAATCCCGGATGGTGGTCGACGGTGTTCCGAGCCGTGGACCCGCTGGTAAGGTCACGTTCATGAGCCCTCTGCTCACCAAAAGGCGCGCGGTCGACCTGTGCCGCGTGGCCGCCTGCCTGTGTCGCCCTGTCATCTGACGGGGCCATGCACGCTGCGCAGGATCTGATCTTCCTCTGATTCTCCCCGCCCGGCAGTGGCGCCGTCGCACCCAACCCAACGTGATCCGTACCGCAAGGGTCCCGCGCGGGGTGCGACCAGATCTCCGCGCGTCGACTCACCCCCACCTCACCTGACAAGGGAGTACTCCGATGAGTCGCGACACCGCACTCGTCTCTGCCGACTGGGCCGAGAAGAACCTCGACACGCAGGGCGTCGTCTTCGTCGAGGTCGACGAGGACACCACCGCCTACGACGGCGGCCACATCCCCGGCGCCGTGAAGATCGACTGGAAGACCGACCTGCAGGACCCGGTACGCCGCGACTTCGTCAACCAGGAGCAGTTCTCCAAGCTGCTGTCGGCCAAGGGCATCGCCAACGACGACACCGTGATCCTCTACGGCGGCAACAACAACTGGTTCGCGGCGTACGCGTACTGGTACTTCAAGCTCTACGGGCACGGCGACGTCAAGCTGCTCGACGGTGGCCGCAAGAAGTGGGAGCTCGACGCCCGCCCGTACAGCAAGGACGTCCCGAACCGCCCCGCGACGCAGTACCAGGCGTCCGCGCCGGACCTGTCGATCCGCGCCTTCCGTGACGAGGTCGTGCAGGCCATCGGCGTGAAGAACCTGGTCGACGTGCGCAGCCCCGACGAGTTCGCGGGCCGGCTGCTGGCCCCGGCGCACCTGCCGCAGGAGCAGTCGCAGCGCGGCGGCCACATCCCGACCGCGATCAGCGTGCCGTGGAGCAAGGCGGCCAACGAGGACGGCACCTTCAAGTCCGACGAGGAGCTCGCCAAGATCTACGGCGAGGCCGGTCTGGACGGCAGCAAGGACACCATCGCCTACTGCCGCATCGGCGAGCGCTCCTCGCACACCTGGTTCGTGCTCAAGGAGCTGCTCGGCCAGCAGAACGTGAAGAACTACGACGGCTCCTGGACCGAGTACGGCTCGCTCATCGGCGTGCCGATCGCGCTCGGCGACGAGCCGGGGAAGGCGTGACCATGACGTCTCCGTCGAACATCGCGGACGGCTGCGCCGCGCCCGACCAGTCGGCTCCCATCCCGGCCAGTGTCGATCTGCAGAAGGAAACCGTGATCACGGGCGTCGTGAGCAACGCCGAGGGTGAGGCGGTGGGTGGCGCGTACGTCCGCCTGCTCGACTCCACCGGCGAGTTCACGGCGGAGGTGGTGACGTCCCCGGAGGGGGTGTTCCGCTTCTTCGCGGCCCCGGGCACCTGGACCCTGCGGGCCCTGTCCCGGCACGGCAACGGCGACCTGGCCGTGGATGCGACCCGCGGCGTCAACGAGGTCGGCCTCAGCGTCAGCTCCTGACCCACGCTCTGTTGCCGAAGGGCGGGACCCGCACCGGGTCCCGCCCTTCGTCGTGCAAGCATGGCTGCCGTGACCGTCCCCGCGTACCACCCCGCTCCGCCACCTCCGGCTGCCCCGCGGCCCCGGCGGCGCTGGTGGCTGACGGGGGTGGTGGTGACCTGGGCCCTGGTGCTGACCGGCCTCGGCGTCTGGTCCGTGCGTAACGATCCGCCCACCGTGCCGGAGCAGCGGGACATCGCGGCCGCGCTGCCCGTGTTGCAGCGGGCCACCGGGGTGACGCTGGCCGCGGCCGACGCCGCCGGCCGGGTGGTCACCCTGGGCGAGCTGAGCTTCGACCGCGACTGTGCCCTCACGCCGGTGCGCGAGGGGGTCGAGGCGACCCGGGAGATCACCGTCCGCGTCCAGCCGGGTCAGGTGCCCGGCACGCTGGAGGCGATCGCCCGCGCGATGCCAGCCGGGTACGCGGCCAAGGCCCGGCACAACGAGGCCCGCACCCGTTACGGCCTGCGGGCCGACGCGGGTGAGTTCGTGGGGGTCGACACCACCGCCGACGCGGACGCCACCGTCTTCACCCTGCTGGTCTCGACGGGATGCCGGCCGCTCGCGGACGGTGTGGACCTCGATCCGGCGCCGGTCGCAGCCACCGAGGTGCCGCCGGCGTTCACGGCTGCGCTGCGGGCGTTGCAACCGACCGCGGCGGAGGCCACGGCCAGTGAGGTGTCGTGCCCGAACGGCGGCATCGCCCGGACGGTCACCGCCGATGAGGTGATCGCACCCGCCGATCTCGGGCGAGCGCTGCGGGGTGCCGTCGCCGGGGCCGTGGTGGTGCAGTCCGACCCGCACATGTGGGCCTACCGCGCCGGGACCGTGTCGGTGGTGGTCAGCGACAGCGAGGGCCGGGCCCGGGTGGACGCCACCACCGGTTGTCGTTGATAAACCTTCCATCGAGCACGACCGATCTATAATCCACCGTGACTGCACGCCCTGGCCCACCCGGAGGCTGCTGTGGATCGTCGTACCTTCCTGGCCGGAACCCTCGCTGTGCCCGCCGTAGCGGCGGCCACCGAACTCCTCACCGCGACGACGGCCCGAGCGGCCGCGCCCGGCTACGTCGTGAACCGCGCGCCGCTGCGCCCCGACGCCTTCCTGCGGCTGACGCCCGGCCGGACCCGGGCCGGCGGCTGGCTCGCCACCCAGCTCGGCCACCAGCTCAACGGCCTCAACGGCCGGCTGACCGAGGTCTCGCACTTCCTGCGGTACGACCAGACCGGCTGGATCCGTCCGGAACTGGGCGGCTGGGAGGAGGTGCCGTACTGGCTCAAAGGCTTCAGCAGCCTGGGCTACGTCACCGGTGACGCCCGGGTCGTCGCGGAGACGAAGCGCTGGATCGACGGCGTGCTCGCCACCCAGGCGACGGACGGCTATTTCGGCCCCACCCGCCTGCGGACCAGCCTGGACAACGGCCCCGACCTGTGGCCGCACATGCCGATGCTGCACGCGATCCGCACCTTCGGTGAGTTCACCGGCGACGAGCGGGTCGTGCCCTTCCTGACCCGCTTCCTGCGCTACGTCAACGGCTGTCCGACCAGCGTCTTCTCGCAGAGCTGGGGCAGCTACCGATGGGCCGACACGCTGGAGGTGGTGTTCTGGACCTACAACCGCACCGGCGACGCGTTCCTGCTCGACCTGGCCCACAAGATCCACGCGAACTCCGCGAACTACGTGAACAACCTGCCGTCGCTGCACAACGTCAACCTGGCCCAGGGTTTCCGGGAGCCGGCCGTCTACTCGGTGCTCTCCGGCGACGCCGCGCACCGGCAGGCCAGCTACGCCGACTACGACCTGGTCATGCAGACCTACGGGCAGTTCCCCGGCGGCGGGTTCGCCGGTGACGAGAACGCCCGCCCCGGCTTCGGCGACCCCCGGCAGGGCTTCGAGACCTGCGGCATCGTCGAGTTCATGGCCGGGCACGAGATGCTCGGCCGGATCACCGGCGACCCGGTCTGGTTCGACCGCGTCGAGGACCTGGCGGTCAACTCGCTGCCCGCGGCGCTGGACCCGCAGCAGCGCGGCATCCACTACATCACCAGCGCGAACAGCATCTCGCTGCGGGACCACACCGGCAGCCAGGGGCAGTTCCAGAACGGCTTCCCGATGCAGGCGTACATGCTCGGCATCGACAACTACCGGTGCTGCCCGCACAACTACGGCATGGGCTGGCCGTACTACGTCGAGGAGATGTGGGCGGCCACCCCCGACGCGGGCCTGGCCGCGAACCTGCACGGTCCGTCGCGGGTCACGGCCGCGGTGGCCGGGGGTACGGAGGTGACCGTCAGCGCCGACACCGCGTACCCGTTCGGCGACACCATCACGTACACGGTCAGCACCCCGGCGAGCGTGGCGTTCCCGTTGTACCTGCGGATCCCCGGCTGGTGCACCGACCCCGTGCTCACCGTCAACGGTGCCGCCGCGGTTGTCGCGGCCGGCCCGGCGTACGGGAAGATCAGCCGGACCTGGCAGAACGGCGACCGGGTCGTGCTGCGCCTGCCCATGCGCACCCGGGTCCGCACCTGGCCCGCCATGCAGGACAGCGTCTCCGTCGACTTCGGCGCCCTGACCTTCTCGCTGGCCATCACCGAGAAATGGACCCGCACCGGCGGCACCGAGACCTGGCCGACCAGCGAGGTCCGGCCCGGCTCACCGTGGAACTACGGGCTCGACGGCGCGACGTCCTTCGTCGTGACGACCGGCCTCGGCGACGTGGCCGATCCGTTCACCCCGGCGACCGCGCCGATCCGGATCACCACGCCGGCGCGCCGGATCCCCGCCTGGACGGCCGACAGCGACGAGATCGTCACGCCGTTGCAGGACAGCCCGACGCCGTCGGCCGAGCCGGTCGAGACGGTCACGCTGATTCCGATGGGTGCCGCGCGGCTGCGGATCACCTCGTTCCCGACGATCGGGGACGGCCGGCCGTGGGTCCCGCCCGGCGTGGCCTTCCGGATCCGCAACCAGCACAGCGGCAAGGTGCTCGGCGTCGACCAGATGTCGCAGGCCAACAGCGCGCGGGTGGTGCAGTTCGCGGACAACGGCACGGCGGACCATCTCTGGCAGCTCGTCGACAACGGCGACGGCCACGTCCGGATCCGTTGCGTGAACTCGGGCAAGGTGCTCGGCGTCGACCGGATGTCCACCGCCGACTCGGCCCAGGTGGTGCAGTTCGACGACAACGGCACCGCCGACCATCTCTGGCAGCTCGTCGACAACGGCGACGGCCACCTGCGGATCAGGAACAAGAACTCCGGCAAGGTGCTCGGCGTGGCCGGCATGTCCACCGCCGACTCGGCGAACGTCGTGCAGTACGCCGACACCGGCACCGCCGACCACAACTGGCAGCTCATCCCGGACGGCCCGGTCAAGCTGCAGGTGACCCACACCGGCAAGGTGCTGGCGATCCAGGACATGTCCACCGCCGACGGCGCCCAGCTCACCCAGTGGCCATCGACCGGCACCGCCGACCACGTCTGGAAGTTCGAGGACGTGGGCGGCGGCCACTTCCGGATCGTGAGCAACCTGACCGGCAAGTGCGCCGAGGTCGGCGGCTCCTCGATGACCGACGGCGCCCGGGTGACACAGCGCGCCTACGCCGGCGGGGCTCACCAGCAGTGGCGGCTGGCCTGGGCCGGTGCCGGTGCCTTCGTGCTGGTCGCCCGGCACAGCGGGAAGGTCCTGGAGGTGTCCGGCCAGTCCACTGCCGACGGTGCGGTGGTCACGCAGTGGGCGGACCTGGGCGGGGCGAACCAGCGCTGGCGGATCGTCCCGGGTTAGCAGCCGGCCGGGCGGGCCGGCTCGCCGAACTCCACCAGGGCCATGTTCACCTCGGTCGTGGTGGCCAGCCGGCGGAAGCCGGTGCCGAGCGCCAGGTCGATGGTCCGGCCACCCCGGTCGGGCAGGAACTTCATGGCGACGTCGCCACTCACCAGGGCTCGCACCACCGTGGCGGCGCCCACCGCCTGGGGCCCGTACCGGAGCACCGCCACGGGTCCCGCGTTGTCGGCGTCCGGATCGAACCACCTCAGCTCGTCGGCGACGAAGCCGCGATGCTTGAGCTCGATGGCCGTCTCGCCGACCAGGTCGGAGCGGCCGACGACCTTGATGATCACGTCGCCGGGGTCGTCGGGCAGCTCGAGGTCGACGGGGAACGAGCAAACCGACGACGAGGGGGCAGCGGGCGGCGGGGCGACCGGATCCGCCGCACCACCGGCGACCGAACTCAGGCCGAATCCGCCCGCTACGACCATCGTGGCGAGCGCCGCTGCCGTGCCGGCCCGGCGGCGACGGATCCGGCTGCGCCCCCGGGCCCGGACGGCAGCCGCCGGGGCCAGCCGCAACTGCTCGACGTCCGCCTCGAGCTCGGCGAGCCGCTCACGAACGGGTCGGGACATCGTTGACCTCCTGGGGGTGGTCGCCGAGCAGCTCGGCGAGCGCGGTGCGGGCCCGGGACAACCGGGCTTTGACGGTGCCGGCCGGGGCGCCGGTGTGCAGCACGATGTCGTTGACCGACATGTCGTACAGGTAGTGCAGGGCCACCGCCTGGCGCTGGGCGGCCGGCAGTTGCTGCAGGGCGGCGACCACGGCCACCCGATCCGGTGACGGGCTCGGCGTCTCCACGTCGGGCGGACCCATCCGGGCATGCGCCGCCCACCGGCGCCGCAGACCCCGCCACCGGTTCGCCGCCAGCCGCCAGCCGGCCGCGCGGACCCAGCCCTCCGGGTTCTCATAGCCGGACACCTTCGGCCAGTGCTGCCAGGCCCGGGCGTACGCCTCCTGGGCGATGTCCTGTGCGTCGGCCAGGTCGCCACAGACGGCGTACAGGTAGAGCACGACGCGCCGGGCGCTCGCCTGGTAGAAGGCGTCGAAGTCAGCGGTACTGGGTGGCATGACCAAGTACACCCCGCAGCGGCGGGGCCGGTTGCATCCTGGTCAGTAGACGAGCGCTTGCGCGCCCCCGGCCATGATCTCCTCGACGAACACCGCGGCGCCGGCGATCCGGATACCCGGCAGCACGTCGTCCGGGCCGATCTGCCGGCGGGCGGCGCACTGCGTGCAGGCGGTGACCCGGCCGCTGCCGATCAGCAGGTCCAGCAGGTCCGGCAGCGGTGCGGCGTGCGGCAGCTCGAACTGCGCGGCCCGGCCCGGCAGGGCGAACCAGGTGGACTCGCCGGTGAGCCAGAACGAGACGTCCACCCCGGACGCGGCCGCGGTCGAGGCCACGGTGAACGCCTGCGAGCAGCGCTCCGGGGCGTCCGCGCCGGCGGTTGCCTTGACGACGAGCAAGCGGGCCATGCCGGTCAGCATAGGATGGGCCGGTCATGGTTACCGAGATCGGGTTCGTGAGTCTGCTGGTCGCCGGGTTCGGCGGGCTGGCAGGCGGTTTGGGCTATCTGGCGATGCGCATTGCAAGGGGACGCTGGTGAGCAGTGAGACGGAAAACCCGCTGGGCCCGCCGCCCTGGCTGAACGCTCCGCCGGTCGGGCCGTACCCGTACGAGGACACGCACGACCTCCGCAAGGGACCGGATCTGCACCCGGCGCTGCTGGGGCTGTTGCCGTTCATCGGGTTGTGGCGCGGCCGCGGGCAGGGTGGCTTCCCGGCGCCCGAGGACTTCGACTTCGCCCAGGAGGTCCGGATCAGCCACGACGGGCGGCCGTTCCTGGCGTACGAGTCGCGGATCTGGATCCTGGACGCGGATTCCCAGCCGGTGCGGATGGCCGACCGGGAGACCGGCTGGTGGCGGCCCGTCCTGGTGAACGACCGGCCGGGCGACGAGATGGAAGCCACGATGATGACGCCGGACGGCGTCATGGAGCTCTACGTCGGGCGGGTCAACGGCACCCGGCTGGAGATGGTCACCGACGCGGTCGTCCGCACGCCGTCAGCCCTGGAGGTCACGGCCGGTCACCGGCTGTTCGGCATCGTCGACGGGGCGCTGCTCTACGCCCACGAGATGTCCGGCATGGGCGAGACCTTGGTGCCGCACTTGTCGGCGAGGTTGCTCCGTATCGGTGGCTGATCTTCCCCAGATCAAGGTCAAGGTCAGGATGTCGTGCCTGGTTGCATGGTGCTGACCGTCGCTCCCGCCGAACGCGAGGTCCGTGCTCGGTCAGGAGCCGTCGAAGCCGAGCAGGGCGAGGAGGCGCGGGCTCCACGGTGACGCCGCTCGCGCGGCGCCATCGAGGGTGCGCGCCTCGGCCAGGCCGCGCAGGGAGCTGGCCAGCCAGATCGCGTCGGTGGCCGGCAGGTCGGCTGCGGTGATCATGCGTTCCTCCGGGCGCAGGCCCAGCTCCGGCGCGCGGCTGAGCAGGTGGGCCGCGGTGGTGCCGGGGAGGATGCCGGTCTGCTGCGGCGGGACCGTGCAGAGGGTGTCGCCGGTGAGCCAGATGAGGCTGGCCGTCGGGGCTTCCAGGGCGTGGCCGTCGGCGCGGAGCCAGAGGACGTCGTCGGCGCCCTGGTCCTTGGCCCAGCGGGTGGCGGCGAGGTTCTCCGCGTACGAGATGGTCTTGGCCGTGGCCAGCGACCAGGGTGGGCGGGCGGTCAGGCCCAGGTCCGCGGTGATCAGCTTGATGCCCTCCCGGCGCTGGCGGCGGGCCGTGGCCGGCACCGCGCCGACCGTGGCATAGAACGTCGCCGGGGTGACGATCAACCGCAGGGCGCCCTCGCCGCCGGTCCGGGCCTGCGCCGCTCGGGCGGCCAGTGCGGTGAGCTCCGCACGCGGTGGCAGCGGCAGCTCCAGCAAGGCCGCCGACCGGGCCAGACGGTCCAGATGGGCGTTGAGCAGCCAGGGACCGTCCGGGCGCAGGTGCAGCGTCTCGAAGACGCCCTCGCCGTACAGCACGCCCCGGTCCGCCGGGCTCAGCTCACCTGAGCCGGGGATCACCATCAAGCTGTCGCTCACCAGAGAAGAGGGTATGCCGAGCGAACTATGCTCGTAGCGTGTCCTCCTCTTCCCTCGCCGAGATGCTCCGGGAGCGCGGCCTGCGACTGACTCCGCAGCGCCAGCTGATCCTGGAGGCGGTGCACGAGCTGGGCCACGCGACCCCCGAGCAGATCCACCACACCGTGCGGCAGCGCGCGGCGGGCGTCAACATCACCACCGTCTACCGCACCCTCGAGCTGCTCGAGGACCTCCGGCTGGTGAGCCACACCCATCTGTCGCACGGGTCACCGACGTACCACCGGGCCGGCGAGGACCAGCACGTCCATCTGGTCTGCCGCGACTGCGGGTCGATCGACGAGGTCGATCCGGCGGTGATGCTGCCGGTGACCGAGCAGCTGCAGCGGGACCGCAACTTCCGGGTCGACGTGGGGCACGTGTCCCTGTTCGGCGTCTGCGGCGACTGCAAGGAGCAGCCATGACCACCGTTCTCATCGAGGAGCTGGAGCCCGCGTCGGCCGACGCCGGCGTACCGGCCCACTACGGCGACCCGATGCGCGAGCAGCGCACCCTCGACACAGCCGTCGGCCTGGTCGACCGCTCCAACCGCGACGTGCTCGCCGTGCCGGGCGAGGAACGCGCGAGCTGGCTGCACACCCTGACCACCCAGCACCTCAGCGATCTGCGCGCCGGGCAGGGCACCGAGCTGCTCGTGCTCTCCCCGCACGGGCACGTCGAGCAGCACGCCCTGGTCGCCGAGGACGGCACCATCGCCTGGCTCGACACCGAGCCCGGAGCGGGCGCGGCCCTGCTGAAGTACCTCGAGATGATGCGTTTCTTCACCAAGGTCGAGCCGCGCGACGCGAGCGCCGAGATCGCGGTGCTGTCGCTGATCGGGCCGCACGCGGTGGCCGCCGCGCGGGAGCACCTGGGCGTGGAGCTCGCCGAGCCGCGGATCTTCGAGGTGCCCGGCCCGAAGTTCGCCGCCGGGACGGTGCCGGCCGCACCGACCGCGCTCTACGACGTGCGGCCGTTCGGTGCCGGTGCCCTGGCGCGGCGGGTGCCGCTGGGCGTCGACCTGCTGGTGCCACGCTCGTCGCTGGAGAGCGTGCTCGCGCTGCTGGCCGGCGTGCCGAAGGCGGGGCTGTGGGCGTACGAGGCGGTCCGGGTGGCGCACCGGGTGCCGCGGCTGGGCTGGGAGACCGACCACCGGACGATCCCGTCCGAGGCGGGCTTCGTGGCGCCGGCCGTGCACCTCGACAAGGGCTGCTACCGCGGCCAGGAGACGATCGCCCGGGTGCATCACCTGGGCAAGCCGCCGCGCCGGCTGGTGCTGCTGCACCTCGACGGGATCGCCACCGATCAGCCGCCCGCGCAGGGCACGCCGGTGACCCTGGACGGCCGGGCCGTGGGCTACGTCGGCACCGCCGTCCGCCACCACGAGCTGGGCATGATCGCGCTGGCGGTGCTCAAGCGCAACGTCGCCGACGATGCGGCGCTGCTGGTGGGGGAGTCGGCCGCGGCCATCGACATCTCCTGAGCAGGGGCGGCATGACAGGATCGCGGCATGACCGGGACCCTCATCACTGTCGCGCCCACCGGCGCGGAGAGCAGTAAGGCAGCCGTACCCGCGCTGCCGGTGACGATCGACGAGCTCGTGGCCACCGCCAAGGAGTGCGAGGCGCTCGGCGCCGCGATCGTGCACGTCCACATCCGCGACGACGCGGCCGAGCCGACGCTGGACCAGGGCCGGCTGCGCGAGACCGTGGCCGCGCTGCGGCAGTCGACGGACCTCATCGTGCAGCTCTCCTCGGGCGGCGCGGTCACCGATCCGGAGGCCGACCGGCTGGCCGTGCTGGACGCGCGCCCGGAGATGGCCTCCTGCACGATGGGCACGGTCAACTTCGGCGACGGCGTGTTCCTGAACCGCTGGGAGTTCATCGTCGACCTGCACACCCGGATGCAGGACAAGGGCATCGTGCCCGAGTACGAGATCTTCGACCTGGGCCAGCTGACCACCCTGCAACGCCTGCTCGCGCAGCACGGGCTGCCGTACGGCGGCCACGTCCACGTCGACCTGGTGATGGGCGTGCCCGGTGGCATGCCCGGCACCGCCGCCGCACTGGTCGCCTGCCACCAGGCCATCCGGGACCTGCCCGCGGGCAGCACCTTCTCCGCCACCGGCATCGGCCGCAGCACGATCCCGGTCATCCTGGCGTCGCTGGCGACCGGCGGGCACCTGCGGGTCGGCATGGAGGACACCGTCACGTACGCGAAGGGCCGCCCCGTCGAGTCGAACATGCAGCTGGTGGCCCGCGCGGTCGGCTTCGCCCAGCTGGCCCAGCGCCCGCCGCTGACCACGGCCGAGGCCCGCGAGCTGCTCGGGATGGTGGCCCGATGATCCTCGCCGAGGTCGTGCGCTCCGGCTTCGTCGAGTCCGTGCACCACGGCTCGGTGGTCGTGCTGGACGCCGACGGCCGGACGGTCGCGGCGGCCGGTGACGTCACCGGCCCGTTCTTCCCGCGGTCGTCCAACAAGCCGCTGCAGACGGTCGGGATGCTGCGGGCCGGCCTGCGCCCCGCCGAACCGGCCGACCTCGCGCTGATCAGCGGCAGTCACTTCGGCGAGCCCTTCCACGTCGCCCGGGTCCGCCGGATCCTGGCCACCGCGGGCCTGGACGAGACCGCGCTGCGCTGCCCGCCGTCGCTGCCGCTGTCCGAGGACGAGCGCGACATCGTGCTGCGCGGCGGCGGCGGGGCCACGCCGGTGCTGATGAACTGCTCCGGCAAGCACGCCGGGATGCTCGCCACCTGCGTGGTGAACGGCTGGTCGCTGGAGGACTACCGGGACGTCAAGCACCCGCTGCAGGTGGCGCTGGCCGCGGCGGTGAGCGACCTGGCCGGGGAGCCGATCGCCGCCACCGGCGTCGACGGCTGCGGCGCGCCGGTGTTCGCCGTGTCGCTGACCGCGCTGGCCCGGGGCTTCCAGCGGCTGGTGGACGCGCCGCCGGCCTCTTTCGAGCGGCTGGTGGCCGACACGATGCGCGCCGGCCCCGAGCTGGTCGCCGGGACCGGCCAGGACGACACCCGGCTGATGCACGGCGTGCCGGGGCTGCTGGCCAAGGGCGGGGCCGAGGGCGTGGTCGCGGTGGCCGTCGCGGGTGTCGGCGCGGTGGCGATCAAGGTGGCGGACGGTGCGATGCGGGCCCGGATGCCGGTGCTGGTGTCCGCGCTGCGCCGGCTGGGCGTGTCCGCGCCCGTGCTCGACCAGCTCGAGACCGTGCCGGTGCTCGGCGGCGGCGTCCGGGTCGGCGAGGTCCGCTCGGCCTGGTGACCGGCTTCACGCTAGCTATTGTTAGCGTTTTGCTTGCAAGAGCTAGCACTCCCGGCTACCGTCAAATGCATGGCCGCACCCAAGGATCTGCCCCAGGACATCGGCGAATTCATCCGTGACCTGCGGCAGACCGCGAAGATCTCGCTCCGGCAGCTCGCCGACCGGGCGGGGGTGAGCAACCCCTACCTCAGCCAGATCGAGCGTGGCCTGCGCAAGCCCAGCGCCGAGGTGCTGCAGCAGCTGGCCAGCGCGCTGCGGGTGTCCACACCCGCGATGTACCTGCGCGCCGGCCTGCTCGACGGCGAGGGTCAGCAGGGGGTGCTGGCCGCCATCGCGGCCGATCCCGAGCTGACCATCGCCCAGAAGCAGTCCCTGTCGCAGATCTACGAGACGTTCCGCAACGAGACCGCCCGGCAGGCGCCGGAGGCGACCCGGTCCGACGAGAGCACGCCCGACGAGAGCACGCCCGGTGACGGCGTGCCCGCCGCGAACGTGCCGGACGAGGACGAGGCCCTGCGGGCCGTCGTCCAGGACGTGGCAGTCGTCGAAGGCGGCGCCGCCCCCGCACCCAAGACCACGAAGCCCGAGGAGCAGTCATGACCGAGCAGACCAAGACCCGTTTCCCCGCCCCGCTCTACGCCGCCGCCGGCGCCGGCGACCTGGCCTACCAGCAGCTGCGCAAGCTGCCGGCCGTCGTCACCGAGCTCGGTGACCGCGCGGTCGCCTCGCTGCGCACCGCGAACGACACGGCGGCCACCACCGCCACCACGCTGAAGAGCACCGCGACCAGCACCGACTTCGACAAGCTGCGCGAGACCGCCGCCGCGAGCGCCGCGGCGTTCGCCCAGGCCGCGCAGGAGCGGGCCCTGGCCGTCTACACCTCGCTGGTCGCCCACGGCGAGCGCGTGGTCGGCACCGGCGTGGTCGAGGCCGCCGACGTGGTCAACGCCGACATCGAGACCACCGAGGAGCCGAAGGCCGTCGAGGCCGCCGCCACCCCGGCCCCGAAGCCGCGCAAGCGGGTGGCCCGCCCGGCCGCCGACAAGCAGATCGGCGACAAGTAAGTAACGACCTGCGACTGATTGATCAGCGGGCCTCGGCGGCAGCCGGGGCCCGCGGCATAGACTGGCCGTCATGGACTACAGCGCGACACCCATCTTCTACGACGACGTCGCGGGCCTGATCTCGATCGCCGTCTCGATCGTGTCGTTGGTGGTGCAGGCAGTCGCACTGATCCACTGCGTGACCCAGCGCGGCGACGGCTTCCAGGCCATCGGCACCCTGCCCAAGGGCGCCTGGCTCGCCATTCTCGCGGTCTGCATCATCCTGACGCTGCTCGGCGTCGGCGGCGGCGCCACCGGCCTGTTCGGCCTCATCGGCATCGCGGCCGCACTGATCTACCTGCTCGACGTCCGGCCCGGCCTGCGTGACCTGACGGACGGCAAGGGCTTCTGGTGAAGCGCCTCCGCTGGCCGCCGCCTCCGGACGGCGGCCCGCGGAGCTCCGGCCCCGGGCCCAGCGCGCCCCGCAGCGGCCGGCCCACCCTGCCGATGCCGCCCACCCAGCTGATCGAGACCCCGCACGGCGGCCGGATCGAGCAGCTCGTCACCGGTGTCGGCGAGCCGGTCAGCGTCTTCGCGCACGGGCTGGCCGGCGACATCGCCGGCACCCGCCCGCTGGGCAGCGGCGTCCTCGGCCGCCGGGTGTTCTTCCACTTCCGCGGGCACGGCCGCTCCGACGCCCCACCCGGGCCGTGGAGCTTCGCCGATCTCGCCGACGACCTGCGGGCGGTCGCCGACCGGGCCGGGGCGAGCCGGGCGCTCGGGGTCAGCATGGGCGCCGGTGCGCTGTGCCGGTTGCTCTCGGACACCCCCAAGCGGTTCGAGCGGATCGTGCTCTATCTGCCGGCGCCGCTGGACGGTGTACGGCCGCCGGTGGCCGCGGCGCGCCTGGCCCGGCTGCTCACCGCCGTCGAGTCCGGTGAGGCCGCGCTGGTCGCCGAGGCCGTCGAGCCGGAGTTACCGCCGGCGGTGCGCAACACTCCGACCGGCTGGAGCTATCTGCGCCACCGCGTCGAGCAGCTGCTGACCGACGGGCTGGCCCCGGAGCTGGACACGCTCTGGCGCTCTCCCGCGGTGCCCGACGAGTCGGTGCTGGCCGCGTTCCCGGGTCCGGCCCTGGTGATCGGCTGTGTCGGCGACGACGTGCACCCGGTGTCGGTCGCCGAGCGCCTCGCCGGTCTGCTGCCCAAGGCCGAGCTGCAGGTCTACGACCGGCCCACGCTGCTCTGGACCCACCGCAAGGAGCTGCGCGAGCGCATCTCCGCCTTCCTGAACGCGGCTTGAGGCCGGAGCGTCCGCCGGGGATGTGGTCCGGTCCGGTGATCGCGCGGGTGACGCTGCGATTCTCGGCGACCGGCTGCCAGAGGGCGGCCCGGGCGGTGACCGCGGCCACGCTGACACCCGTGAGCGGCTCAGCTGGTGAGCTTCTGCACCTTGTACTTCCAGCCGCTGTCGTTGCCGGCGCGGTCCACCGCCACGTAGTCGACCTCGAGGGAGTAGCCCTTCCCGAGGCCGGGCACGGGGACCCGCCAGACGCCCTTGGCGTCCACGCCGCGCCAGGTGACGGCCGCGTTCGGGATCTTGGTCTTGCCCGGGGTGTACCGGACCCACTTACGGGTGGAGAAGTTGAAGTAGTAGTCCTTGGTGGCGGTCCACTTCCACAGCTGCACGCCGACGGAGTCCATGCCGATCTGGCCGTCCTTGGCCGTGCCCTGGATCGTCTTCCAGGACGAGGCCCGGGTCGGCTTGCCCGGCACCGTGAGCGTGCTGGTCGGCCTGGTCTCGTCGACCTTCACCGTGTAACCGCGGGTGGTCACCGGCGTGGTCCGGCCCTGCGCGTTCTCCAGGGTGATCTTCGCGGCGTGGACGCCGACCGGGTAGTAGTGCGTCGTCGCGGCGGTCTTCGGGCCGAGCAGGCTGGTCTTGCCGTCGCCCCAGTCGACCCACACCCGGGTCGCGGTGGCCGGGACGCCCGAGAGCAGCAGCTTGGCGGTGGCGCCGCCGTCCGCCCAGGTCCAGTTGGAGGCCACGGCGAACTTGTAGCTGCCGATGGCGGTGCTCACCTGCACGGTCGCGGAGGCGTTGGTGATCGTGGCGGTGCCCTCGCCGTCCGCGTCGGTCAGCTTCACTGTGACCGGGTAGCTGCCGACCGCCGCGTACTTGTGGGTCGCCTTCGTGGCTCCGGCCGGCAGGGCCTGCACCGGCGAGCCGTCACCCCAGTCGACAGTGCGCTCGGCGACCGAGTCCGGGGTCCCGTCGACCAGCTCGTTCTCGGTCAGCGTGACCTGCTGGCCGGTCCAGATGCCGGTGCTGTCCAGGGTGTAGGTGCCGGTCAGGTCGCCGGCCGCCCAGGCCGGCGGGCCGAGCAGGCCGGCGCCGGCCACCGTGCCGGCCCCGAGCGCAAGGGTGAGCATCGCGGCGAGACTGCGAGATCGTCCGGAATTCATGTCTGTCCCCCGTGGAAAATTGCTCGCATTCGATGCGAGCCGATGGACAGTACCGGGCCGGATCGCCGCTGATCAAGCCGTTCCCAGGGCGCCGGTTCGGGGCGAATCCGGCTACGCCGTAACTTTTCGGGCCGCTGATCCGGTGTTGAGAACGTGCGGTACTCCCCCAGATCCATCTTCTTCAGCGTCGTGGCCCTCGGCCTCCCGTTCGCCGTCACCGTCGGCTGGACCCTCGGTACGCCGGCCCCCGCCCCGCCGCCGGTGAGCGCACCCGGCGGGGCCGGCGGGATCGGCGCCGCCCCACCGAAGGCCACCACCGCCACCACTTCACCGGAGCTGGACTGGTCACCACGGCCGCCGAAGCCGGTGGCAGTGGAGTCCCCGCTGCCCGGCCCGCCCGGCGGGCCCACCGCCAGTACGGCCCCCAGCGCGGCCACGCCGTCCGTCATCGTCACGTCGGGCTCACCGGACCCGACCCTGACCCTGCTGCCGCCGGTGCCCACGCCGACCCAGATCGTCACCACGCCGCCGAGCCCGTCGGCGACGGTGCCGTCGTCGGGCAGTGCCGCCCCGGACTTCGGCCTCGGCGGAACCGGGCTGGTCCGCAGGTCCTAAGCTCCCGGAACGTGGAAGACACTCACCTGCGGTCCGCGGCCGGCCGGGGCGCCGCAGCGACCGGCGGCGCCGTACGCCGGTTCGCCACCGGGGCCGGTCTGCTCGGCCGCGGTCTTGGCCTGGTCCTGCGCAATCCGCGGATGCTCGGCCTGGGCCTGCTGCCGGCCGTGATCTCCGGCGTGCTGTACGCCGCCCTGCTGATCACCCTCGTCGTCTTCGTCGACGACCTGGCCTCGGGTGTCACGTGGTTCGCCGACGACTGGTCGGCCGGCTGGCGGGACGTCATCCGGATCGTCGCCGGTGCGGCCCTGATCGGCCTCAGCGGCCTGATCGGCGTGCTCACCTTCACCGCGGTGACGCTGCTGATCGGCGATCCGTTCTACGAGAAGATCTCCGGGATGGTCGAGGACCGCTTCGGGGGCGTACCGGACGAGGTCGAGGTGTCGCTGGGCCGTTCGCTGGCCCGGAGCCTGGTCGACTCGCTGCGCCTGATCGGCCTCTCCGTGCTCTTCGGCATCCCGTTGTTCGCCGCCGGCTTCATCCCGGTGGTCGGCCAGACGGTCGTGCCGGTCGTCGGCGGGGCGGTCGCGGGCTGGTTGCTCGCGGTCGAGCTGACCGGGGTCCCGTTCCAGCGCCGTGGCCGGCGGCTGCGGGACCGGCGCGTGGCCTTGCGGGGCAACCGGGCGATGGCGCTGGGCTTCGGCGTGGTGGTCTTCGCGTGTTTCCTCATCCCGCTCGGCGCCGTGCTGCTGATGCCGGCCGCGGTCGTCGGGGGCACGTTGCTCTCCCGCAAGGTGCTGGGACTGCCGATCGAGAGCTGACCGGACTCACGCCGAGGCGCGGACCACCAGCTCGGTGGGCAGCACCACGGCGTCCGGGACGTCCTGCTTGTCGTTGACCAGCCCGAGCATCTGCCGGGCCATGGTGCGGCCCATGTCGACGATCGGCTGGCGGACCGTGGTCAGCGGCGGGTCGCTGAGCCGGCTGATCTCGAAGTCGTCGAAGCCGACCACCGCGACGTCCGCCGGCACCCGCCGGCCGGCGTCCTTGAGCGCCTGCAGCGCGCCGTGCGCCATCATGTCCGACGCCACGAAGACCGCGTCGAGCTGCGGATCCTCGGCGAGCAGGCGGCGCATCGCGCGCAGCCCGGAATCGCGGGTGAAGTCGCCGAAGGCCACGTGCTCGGTCAGCCCGGCGTCGCGCAGGGTGTCCTGGTAGCCGGTGAGCCGGTCGATGCCGGCGATCATGTCCTGCGGCCCGGCGATGGTGGCGATCCGGTGGTGGCCGGTGCCGATCAGGTGGCGTACGGCCTGGCCCACGCCGCCGACGTGGTCCACGTCGACGTAGGGGACCGGCAGCTCGGCCGGGGTCATCGGGCGCCCGCTGCACACCACCGGGATGCCGAGCCGGGCCAGGGTGCCGGGCAGCGGATCGGCGCCGTGCATCGAGGCGAACATGACGCCGTCGACGTGGCCGGCCATGGCATACCGCTCGACCCGGTCGTGGCTGGCGGCCGAGCCCGCCATCATCAGCACCAGCTGCTTGTCCGCCGCGTCCAGCTCCACGCTGACCCCGCGGATCACCGCGGGGAAGAACAGGTCGTCGGAGAAGACCCGGTTGGCGGTCTCCGGCAGGATCAGCGCGATCGACTCCGTGCGCTGGGTGACCAGGCTCCGCGCGGCCTGGTTGGGCACGTAGCCCAGCTCCGCGACGGCCTGGTGCACGGCCTCGCGGATCGCCACGGCGACCGTGGTCGACCCGTTGACGACGCGGGAGACGGTCGCCCTCGAGACGCCGGCGCGCCTCGCCACCGCCTCGAGGGTCGGTCGCTCCCGCGTCACCATCAGCTCACTCCCCGATCCGGCCCTGGTCGGTGAGACCGTTACGCCGGATCACCTCCTGGTACCACCGTGCGCTGTCCTTGGGCACCCGGCGCTGCGTGGTGTAGTCCACGTGCACGATGCCGAACCGCTTGGCGTACCCCTCGGCCCATTCGAAATTGTCCATCAACGACCAGGCGAAGTATCCCCGAAGGTCAACGCCGTGGGAAATGGCATCCAGGCAGGCGCGCAGATGCCCGTCGAAATACTCGATCCGGTTGGTGTCGTGGATCTGCCCGTCCTCGGCCGGGCCGTCCGGATACGCCGCGCCGTTCTCGGTGATCATCATGGGCGTGCCGGGGTAGTCGCGGTGGATCCGGTCCAGCAACCGGGTCAGCGCGGCCGGCTCGATCTGCCAGCCGATGTCGGTGATCGGGCCGACCGGCTTGCGGAAGGCGATGCCCTCGGTGCCGGGCGCGTCCGGCGAGGCCGGCTGGCCGGGTTTGGCCGAGACGTACGACGGCGTGTAGAAGTTGATCCCGAGCACGTCGATCGGCGCGTTGATGATCGCCTCGTCACCCTCGCGGATGAAGCTCAGGTCGGTGAAGCGGGCCATGTGCTCGCGCATGTCGTCCGGGTACCGCCCGCGCAGCAGCGGGTCGAGGAAGATCCGGTTGCTCAGGCCGTCCACGATCCGGGCCGCGTCGACGTCGCCCGGTTTGTTCTCGTCCAGCGGGAAGACCGCCGACGGGTTGAGGGTGATGCTGACGCTCTGCGCGCCGGCCTCCCGCAGCGCCCGGGCTGCCAGGCCGTGGCCGAGCAGCAGGTGGTGCACCGCCTTGAACGCCGAGGCCGCGTCCCGGACGCCGGGCGCGTGCACCCCGCTGGCGTAGCCGAGGTACGCCGAGCACCACGGCTCGTTCAGCGTGGTCCAGGTGCGGACCCGGTCGCCGAGGCGGGCGTGCATGATCTGGGCGTACTCGGCGAAGGCCTCGGCGGTCTCCCGCGCGGTCCAGCCGCCCCGGTCCTGCAGGCTCTGCGGCAGGTCCCAGTGGTACAGCGTGACCACCGGGTCGATGCCCTTGCCGATCAGCTCGTCGGTCAGCCGGTCGTAGAAGTCCAGGCCCCGGGTGTTGACCGGGCCGGTGCCGTCGGGCTGGATGCGCGGCCAGGCGATCGAGTACCGGTACGAGGCCAGGCCCAGGTCGGCCATCAGCGCGACGTCCTCGACATACCGGTGGTAGTGGTCGCAGGCCACGTCGCCGGTATGCCCGGCGTGTACCCGGCCGGGCTCGCGACTGAACGTGTCCCAGATGGACGGGCCGCGCCCGTCCTCGTTCGCCGCGCCTTCGATCTGGTACGACGCCGTTGCGGCGCCCCAGACGAAGCCGTCCGGGAACCGTACCCCCGATGCCAGCGGATCGTCGCTCGATTCCACCGAGACGGTTGCCGTCATCCTTCACCGCTCCCTGCGTGATCCGCCGCTGCCGTGCCGGGCCGCGCCGACCGGTCTGATCAGCGGCGGGACTCTGACGGGCGACCGGAAGCGATCGCCCTTAACCGGTACAGCGTAGAGCCATTCACCTTTCCGGGAGCCATCCGAAAGTTGCAGAATCCCGTTCGGGGGACGAGATGCTCAACCGGCCTGCAATGCGCTGAACAGGCGGCGGTCGCCGGTGATGACCAGATTGTCCGGATCGATCCGGCCCATCAAAGCCAGCAGAAGATCGCTCGCCGTGCCGCCGGCCTCGGCCCGGGCGTGGTGGTCGTCGCTGTCGAGGATGGTGCCGGTGTCGAGCAGCGCGATGCCCGCGCCGCGGAGCCGGACGAACCACTCGTAGCTGGCGTCGGTGGCCACCAGGTGCACCACGCCGTGCAGGTCGGTCGGGCCCTTGCGGCGGCCCGCGGGCAGCCAGGTGTCCAGCACCTCGTTGACCCCGTCGGCGGCGAGCTTGGTCTCGATCGGGGTGGCCCGGCCGGCCGCGGACTCGGCGTCCCAGCGGTGCACGGACACCTCGTGGGCGATCCGGCGCTGCCAGAAGCCGGCCTTGCGGGCCTGGGCCGGCCAGGTCCAGCTGGGGAAGTCGGGGTCGAGCGCGTCGAGGGTCTCGATCGTGCCGGTCAGCTCCCGCCGCAGGCCGTCGAGCGCGTCCGGCCACGCGGGCCGCGGCTCGGGGACGACCCGGTCGGCGGGCCGGTCCACCACGCCGCGCGGCGTCAGCTCACGCACCCAGTGCAGCAGCACGGTGAGGTGTTCGGTGAGATCGGCGACCGTCCAGCCGGGACACGAGGGCACGACGGCGTCCGGGCCCGTCTGCGTGACGGCGTCCTGGAATGCCGGCCCGTCGGCACGCAGGGCGGCAAGCCAGAAGTCCTTGGTCGCGTGCAGCCTGTTCATCAGCCTTCTCCCGCTCGAGGAGGTCCACCGGTTTCCGCCCCGGGCCCGCGGCCTAGGGTGAACGTCGTGCCTGACGTTAGCGCTGACCACCCAACCGACGCATCCGCTGCGCATGTCAGTTCGCTGGGGGCGTACACGACGCTACGCCTCGGCGGTCCGGCAAGCACGTTGACCGTGGTGTCCGAACCGGACGAAGCGGTCTCAACCGTACGGGTTGCTGCCCGAAAGGGGCAACCGGTCCTGGTCCTCGCGGGCGGCAGCAACGTCGTGATCTCCGACGAGGGCTTCCCCGGGACGGTCCTGCTGCTGCGCACGCGGGGAGTGCGGCTGATCGACCGGGACGCCCGGGGCGCGCTGGTCCGGGTGGCCGCCGGGGAGCCGTGGGACGAACTCGTCGCGCACACCCTCGAGCTCGGGCTGTCCGGCCTGGAGGCCCTCTCCGGCATCCCGGGCTCGGCCGGAGCGACGCCGATCCAGAACGTCGGGGCGTACGGCCAGGAGGTCGCGCACACGATCGAGGCGGTGCACGTCTACGACCGGCACGAGGACGAGATGCGGGTGCTGTCGCTGCCGGAGTGCGGGTTCGCGTACCGGTCGAGCATTTTCAAGCACAGCGACCGCTGGCTCGTTCTCGACGTCGACTTCCGGCTCGCCGAGTCTGCGGAGTCGGCGCCGATCCGCTACGCCGAGCTGGCCCGGCACCTCGGGGTGCAGACGGGCGAGCGGGTCAGTGCCGCGCGGGTCCGCGAGACCGTGCTGAAGCTGCGCGCGAGCAAGGGCATGGTGCTCGACCCGGAGGACGCGGACACCCGGTCGGTGGGGTCGTTCTTCACCAATCCGGTGCTCTCCGCCGAGGAGTGGGCCCGGGTGCAGGACCGGCTGGTCGACGCGGGGGAGCCGCCGAGCTGGCCGGCCCCCAACGGCACCGTCAAGGTGCCGGCGGCCTGGCTGATCGAGAAGGCCGGCTTCGCCAAGGGGTACGGCGGCAGCACGGTGGCCATCTCGTCGAAGCACACGCTGGCCCTGACCCACCGCGGTGGCGGCACCACGACGGCCCTGCTGGAGCTGGCCCGCGAGATCCGTGACGGCGTACGGGACCGGTTCGGTGTCGTCCTGCATCCCGAACCGGTCCTGATCAACTGCTCGCTCTGACGCGTCAGCGCCAGCCGAAGACCTGCGTCCAGTAGTAGGTGCCGTTCACGGCCTGCCGCACACCGGCACCGAACGACTTCACGTCGCAGTTGAGGATGTTGCGGCGGTGCGGCGGGCTGGCCATCCAGGCGGCCATCACCTCGGCCGAGCTGGAGAAGCCGTAGGCCACGTTCTCCGCCGCCACGGCGTGGTAGCCGGCCGCCCGCGAACGGCTCAGGAAGGTCGAGCCGCGCCAGCCGAAGTGGCCGAAGTCCCCGGTGGCCGCCATGTAGTGGCTCTGCCGGACGGAGGCGACGGTCAGTACCTCGTCCACGGTGAGCGCCGGGCACCCGGCCCGGACCCGCTCCTCGTTGGTCAGCGTGACCACCTCGGCCCCGAGAACCTGGGAGGTCGTCGGCGCGGTCCGCGCCGGGCCGGACGCGGGAACCGCGGTCACGGCGTGCGCCGGCGCGGCGGTCAGCCCGAGCAACGCGAGCGGTGCGGCCGCGACAAGGGCCAGACGACGTACGGATTCCAACAAGGTGCTGCCTCCCGGTCCACGGCCGGGCGCCTGTCGCCCGGCACCGTAATCGGACCGGTTTTTCGGTGTTACGTCCCTCCTTTCGCCGTTTCCACCCCGACGGTGCGAGGTCCGTGTCAGTCTGAGGGGATGGTCAGGGGAAGACCGATCTCAGCCCCGGCGCCCGTTTCCGGAGCGAAGGTCAGGCGCACCCAGCCGCCGTGCCGCGCGGCGATCGCCTCCGCCAGCAGCATCCAGACGGCGGTGCTGCGCCGCCGGTGCGGCGGTTCCGGGGTGGCCAGCATTCCCGCCATCAGGTGCTCGTCGGTCAGCTGCTCGGCCTGCCGCGCGGTGACGTACACCGTCCAGCCCTCGGCTCCGGCCTCGGCGCTCACCGTGGCCGAGCGGTCGGCCGCCCCGCTGGCCACGGTCCCGACAACCGCGTAGAAGAGGTCCCGCAGCAGGGCGGCGTCCGCCGACAACGCCGGCCCCTCGCCCGCCCGGACCGTCGCCGCCGTGTACGGCTCCCGGCTCGCCAGCAACTCGGCGGCCTCGCGGATCAGCGCCCCGGGGTCCACCCGCGCCGGCCGCAGTTCCAGGTCGCCGGTCTGTAGCCGGGTCACCAGCATCAGGTCCTCGACCAGGGTGAGCATCCGGTCGGTGTTGCGCCGTACGGCGGCCAGCGCCATTGAGCGCTCGGCCGGGGCCAGGTCGTCGGTGTCGAGGCTCTCGGTGAACGACGCGATGGTGGTCAGCGGTGTCCGCAGCTCGTGCGAGATGACCGTGAGAAAGCGGGGTTGCAGCGCGCCGCCCGACAGTGTCGGAGGTGCGGGAGCGGGGACGGGGCTCATCAGTGGACCACCGATCGGCCCCGGAAGCGGAAGCGCACGCTGAACTATAACTTTCCGTATATGAACCGACACGTCACGCTATCGTGGTTTTGGACATTTCATCTTCGTCACCCGCGGTCGCGGGCGGCGCAAGCAAGACGCTGACCGATGCCGGGCATGTGCCGTGCCGGCCCGGGCAGCCGCGTCTGGCGACGCAGCGTTGGGGGGTCATGGTGGTGGGAGCATGAGCAGGCTGCTCGTGGTCGAGGACGACCCGGACATCGCGTTGGCCCTGCGGCTGCTGTTCAGCCGGGCCGGCTACGAGGTGGCGCACGCCGGTGACGGCCGTACCGGCCTCAAGGAGGCGTACGCCGAGCACCCCGACCTGGTCGTGCTCGACGTCGGCCTGCCGGAGATGGACGGCTGGCAGGTGCTCGAACGGCTGCGGGACGTCTCCGACGTACCGGTGCTGGTGCTGACCGCACACGGCCAGGAGGCCGAGAAGGTCCGCGGGCTGCGCGGCGGCGCCGACGACTACCTCACCAAGCCGTTCGCCAACAACGAACTGCTCGCCCGGGTCGAGGCGCTGCTGCGCCGCTCGAACGGCGCGCAGAACAGCTGGGCCAGCCAGATCTACGACGACGGCCTGGTGCACCTGGACCCGACCAAGCGCCGGGTCTACGTCAAGGGTGACGAGAAGCGCCTCACGCCCACCGAGTTCCGGCTGCTCAACGCGCTGGTCCGGCACGCGGGGGCGGTGCTGAGCCCGAACCAGCTGCTGACCCAGGCCTGGGACGACCCGACCGGCATCGGCCAGGAACGCGTCAAGTTCGCGGTCCTGCGGCTGCGCCGCAAGCTCGGCTGGACGGACCCCGAGGATTCCCCGATCGAATCCGTGCGCGGCTTCGGTTACCGCTACCGGCGGCCGGGCGGTGACGGCTGAGCCCGTCCGCGGCGGAAAGCACATGCAAGTTCATTGCATGAGCCGGCACCGGTAGCAATCCGGGTGTCCTCAGGTGAGGACCCGGGAGGTCGATGAGCAGCATGGGAAACGAGCAGGAGGTAGTCCGTGGAAGACCTTGGCGAGATCGTCGGCGAATTCCTGATGGAGAGCCACGAGAACCTGGATCAGATCGACCGGGATCTCGTCGCCCTCGAACAGGAACCGGGATCGCGTGACCTGATCTCACGCATCTTCCGGGCCATCCACACGATCAAGGGAACGAGTGGCTTCCTGGCCTTCAGCCGGCTCGAGACACTCGCCCATGCCGGCGAGTCACTGCTCTCCCGACTGCGGGACGGCGTCCAGCCGGTCACCCCGACCACGATCACGACGCTGCTGGCCACGATCGACGGCGTCCGGTCGCTGCTGGAGTCGATCGAGCAGGACGGCAACGAGGGTGACGTCGAGGTCGACAGCATCATCACCGCCGTACACGCCCAGATGAACGCGCCCGAGGCCGCCGCCCCGGCCGAGCCCGCCTCGGCCGCCGAGCCGGCCGAGGAGCCGGAGCCGCTGGAGGAGAAGTCCGTCCGGCCGGCGCCCGAGCCCGTGGAGGGGCAGCGGAAGCCGCTCGGCGAGATGCTCGTCGAGTCCGGCGCCGCGGCGCCCAGCGACGTCGGCTCGGCCCTGCAGCAGCAGCTCGAGGGGGACGAGCGCAAGCTCGGCGCCATTCTGCTGGAGGAGGGCAAGGCCCAGCCCGCCGCCGTCAACGAGGCGTTGCAGCAGCAGGCTCCCAAGCGCAGCGTCGCCGACAGCGCGATCCGGGTCGACGTCGACCTGCTGGACGGCCTGATGAACCTGGTCGGTGAGCTGGTGCTGGCCCGCAACCAGCTGGTCCGCGGCGTGATGGAGACCGGCGACTCCGGTCTGGTGCGCAGCGCCCAGCGGCTCGGGATGATCACCAGTGAGCTGCAAGAGGGCATCATGAAGACCCGGATGCAGCCCATCGAGCACATCTGGTCCAAGCTGCCCCGGGTCATCCGCGACCTCAGCCAGTCGCTCGGCAAGCAGGTCGAGCTGGTCATGGAGGGCAAGGAGACCGAGCTCGACCGCAGCCTGCTGGAGGCGGTCAAGGACCCGCTGACCCACCTGGTGCGCAACGCGGTCGACCACGGCATCGAGGAGGCCGACAAGCGCGTCGCCGCGGGCAAGCCGGCCGTGGGCACGCTGACGCTGCGGGCGTACCACGAGGGCGGGCACGTCGCCGTCGACGTGGCCGACGACGGCGCCGGCATGGACGTCAACCGGATCGCCGAGAAGGCCGTGGAGAAGGGCCTGCTGCGCGCCGACCAGATCGCCACGATGGACAAGCGCGAGATCATGGCGATGGTCTTCCAGCCCGGCTTCTCGACCGCCGCCAAGGTGACCAACGTGTCCGGCCGTGGTGTCGGCATGGACGTGGTCAAGACCAACATCGAGCGGATCGGCGGCGCGGTCAGCGTCGACTCGACGCTGGGCGAGGGTACGGTCTGGCGCCTCACCATCCCGCTGACCCTGGCCATCATCCAGGCCCTGACCGTCGACTGCGGCGACCAGCGTTACGTGGTGCCGCAGGTGGCCGTGCTGGAGCTGGTCTTCATCGACGGCCAGTCCACGAAGATCGAGTACGCCTCCGGCGCGCCGGTCTACCGGCTGCGCGGCAAGCTGCTCCCGTTGGTCCGCCTGGACCGGACGCTCGGTCTCAACGTCGGCGGCGACCAGGGTGTCTACATCATGGTGCTGCACGCCGACGGCCGCCGGTTCGGCCTGGTCGTGGACCGCGTCCTGAACACCGAGGAAGTCGTGGTCAAGGCGCTCAACAGCAGGTTCAAGGACATCGGCCTGTACGCCGGCGCCACCATCCTGGGCGACGGCAAGGTCGGCCTGATCCTCGACGTCTCGTCGCTGGCCCGGCGCTCGCAGCTGACCGCCGAGTCCGACCGGGAGAACCTGGTCGGCACCTCGCGCGCCAGTGGCGGACCCGCCAACGGCGAGCGACTGCTGGTCACGGCCGTCGGTGAACGCCGGGTGGCGATCCCGCTGGACGCGGTAACCCGGCTCGAGGAGTTTCCGCGGGACCGCATCGAGCACGCCGGGTCGCGGGAGGTCGTGCAGTACCGGGGCCAGATCCTGCCGCTCGTCCGGCTGTCGCACCTGCTCGGGGCGTACAGCGAGGTGGAGGAGGGCGACACCGTGTCCGTGGTCGTCTACAGCGAGGGTGAGCGCAGCGTCGCGCTGGTCGTCGACCGGATCGTCGACATCGCGGAGAACTCCACCACTGCCCGCCGCGATGCGGAGGAGGACGGCCTGATCGGCACCGCGGTCATCCAGCAACGGGTGACCGAGCTGCTGGACGTGCGCCGGGCCATCCTGGCCGCCGATCCGAACTTCTACACCGAGGTGCCCGTCGAGATGCTGGTGGAGGCCTGACATGGCGAGTCGTCAGTTTGCCACCTTCGAGGTGGCCGACCAGCTGTTCGGGGTCGAGGTGCACACGGTGCAGGAGGTGCTCTCCTACAACGAGTACACCCCCGTACCGCTGGCTCCGCCGGCCGTCGGTGGGCTGTTCAACCTGCGGGGCCAGGTGATCGCCGCGGTCGACCTGCGGGTGCAGCTCGGCCTGGTCCGCCAGGCCATGCAGGGTCCGGTGATGAATGTGATCCTGCGCGGCGACGGCGAGCCGGTCAGCCTGCTCGTGGACCGCATCGGCGAGGTCGTGGACCTCGACGACGAGGCCTTCGAGGGGCCACCGGACACGCTCAGCGGCCCGACCCGGGAGCTGGTCACCGGCACGTTCAAGATGGACGGACGGCTGATGCTGGCCCTGGACGTGAACCAGGCCGTCGACACCTATCGAGCCACCACCTGATGTACAGCCTCGTCAGCGCCCCCGTCCTCGGCTTCGACCTGACCCGCCTCGGTGGCGGGTCGGCGACCGCCGAGGTGCTGCTGCGCGCCTTGCGCCTCAGCGTCGGGGACCTGCCGGTGCTGGCCGAGCGGCTGCCCGACGAGGGTGTCCGCGGGCCGCTCTGGGTCGAGGTGGAGAGTGCGGCGCGCAAGATGCCCACGCTCAAGGGTCTCAAGGCCGACGACCCGGCCAGTTCGCTGGCGCTGGTCGAGCGGGCCCCGATCGGGTCGGTGGACTCGCTGCTCACCTGTCTGCGCTACGACGTCATGGCCTGGACCTGGCAGGGCTCCGGACGCGATGCCAAGCAGAGCGAGGACGCCGCCTCGGCGACGGCCCTGCTCTGCGACGCGGCCGTGGCCAGCTACCTGCGGGAGGTGCTGGACGACTCGACCCGCCGGATGCTCGGGGCCGGCTGGGTGTCCGCGCTGCGCAAACTGCCCGCGGGCAAGCCGATCGACCTGGGCCCGCACCACTATGCGATCTCGGCGCTGCTGGACCGGCTCCGCTCGATCCGGGCGAACGATCTGACCCGGCTGCTGCAGTCCGCGGAGGACGCCCGGCGCAACGCCGGCGGATGGTCCCCGGCGGTGCACTCGGCGTCCTGGGCGGCGTACCTGTCCGACCGGGTCCGGACCGCCGCGGCCGCCCAGATGCTGCTCGTGCAGGCGATCGACACGGCGGCCATCCCGCTGGCCGATCGCGCGGGCGGGGTCTGGAACATGCTCAGCGGCGCGGTGCAGGCCCTGGTCGTCCGGGACCTGCTGGACACCGCCACGGCTCACCGGCTGCTCGCGCCGGTGGTCGCGGCGCTCGGCCCGGCGTGGCTCGGGTGAAGGGCGCGGTGGCTTCATGATCAAGGTCCTGGTCGTCGACGACTCCGTGGTCGTCCGCCGGCTCATCGTGGACTCGCTGACCGGTGCGCCCGGCATCGAGGTGGTCGGCACCGCCGCCAACGGCCTGCTGGCCCAGGCGAAGATCGATCAGCTCAAGCCGGACGCGGTCACGATGGACATCGAGATGCCGCAGATGAACGGCATCGAAGCTGTGCGGGAGCTGCGCAAGCGGCACAAGCAGCTGCCGGTGATCATGTTCAGCACCCTGTCGGCCGCGGGGGCGAGCGCGACGCTGGAGGCGCTCTCCGCCGGCGCCACCGACTACGTCACGAAGCCGAGCAACGTGGGCTCGATCGCCGAGTCCATCGCCGCCGTGCGCGAGCAGCTCGTACCGAAGATCCATGCGCTGGCCGGCCGTCGCCCGCCGTCCGGCCCACCGGCACGGCCCGGTCCGCCTCCGGGCCGGCCGGGGCTGAGCCCACCGGCCGCCGGTCGGCCCGGCGGACCGGTGCCAGGTCGTCCCGGCCTGGCGCCGCCGCGTCCCGGCGCTCCCGCGGCAGGCGGCCCGGCCCGCCCGGTACGCCGCGCCGGCGCCCCCGGCCGCGTCGACATCCTGGCCATCGGCTCCTCGACCGGCGGCCCGGACGCGCTGACCAAGGTGCTGCAGGCGCTGCCCGCCGACCTGCCGGTGCCGATCGTGGTCACCCAGCACATGCCGCCGGTCTTCACCCGGATGTTCGCCGAGCGCCTCGACCGCAGCACGTCGCTGCACGTCGTCGAGGCCGGCGACGGCATGGAGCTCGCACCCGGCACCGTCTACATCGCTCCCGGCGACAGGCACCTCGTGCTGCAGCGCCGGAGCACCGCGACGCTGACCCAGCTCAGTGGCGCGCCGCCGGAGAACTCGTGCCGTCCGGCGGTCGATGTGATGTTCCGTTCGGTGGCCGCGCTCTTCGGAGCCTCGGCGTTCGCCACGGTGCTGACCGGCATGGGATACGACGGACGGGGTGGTGCGAAGGTGCTGCGTGAGGCAGGTGCCGAAATCCTGGCGCAGGATGAGGCCAGTTCCGTGGTCTGGGGTATGCCCGGTGCCGTGGTCGGCGCAGGGCTGGCGGACGAGATCCTGCCCCTGGACCGGATCGCGGCCGCCCTGATCCAGCGGGTCCAGGCCGGCCGCGTGTCGCGTCCGACGGCGGTGACCCGATGACCCTTTCGGCAGCCGACTTCGCGTTCGTCTCGGCCCTGGTCCGCCGGGAGGCGGCGATCGTGCTCGCCCCGGGCAAGGAGTATCTGGTCGAGGCCCGGCTGATCCCGGTGGCCCGGCAGGTGGGCGCGGCCAGCGTGGCCGAGTTCCTGGCCAATATGCAGCGCCGGCCCAACTCGGAGGACCAGCGCCGGATCATCGACGCGCTGACCACCAACGAGACGTCGTGGTTCCGGGACCGTGAGCCGTTCTCCGCGCTGACCGACGTGGTGCTGCCCGAGCTGGTCCGCAGCCGGGGGACGAACCGCAAGCTGCGGCTGTGGTCGGCGGCCAGCTCCAGCGGTCAGGAGGCGTACAGCCTCGCGATCACGCTGCAGGAGAACCTGCCGACCGGGTGGTCGTACGAGATCATGGGCAGCGACATCTCCACCGAGATGGTCAAACGGGCCGAGGCCGCCGAGTACAGCCAGGTCGAGGTCAACCGTGGTCTGCCCGCGACCCAGCTGGTGCAGTACTTCGAGCGGGCCGGCGCGCACTGGCGGATCACCCCGGCGCTGCGGCGCAACGTGTCGTTCAAGCTGATGAACCTCACCGCGCCCCTGCCGGCGCTGCCGCCGTTCGACGTGATCTTCCTGCGCAACGTGCTCATCTACTTCGACGTCGCGACGAAGAAGTCGGTGCTGCGTAACGTCGCCCGGCTGCTGCGGCCGGACGGCTGGCTGTTCCTCGGAGCGGCCGAGACGACCATCGGCATCGACGACAACTACGAACGGGTGGCGGCCGGCCGGACCTCTGCCTACCGAGTGCGGAGCGCGGTGCCGGCCGGTACCGCTAGGAAGGGGTGAGCTGCGGTGCGTGCCATGGTGATCGACGATTCCCGGGCGATGCGAATGATTCTCAAGCGCATCGTCGCCAAGCTGAACTTCGAGGCGGTCGAGGCCGGTGACGGCCAGGAGGCCCTCGATCTGCTGGCCACGATGACCGAGGTGCCGGAGCTGGCCCTCATCGACTGGAACATGCCCAACATGAACGGGCTCGAGTTCGTGACGAAGGTGCGCGCCGAACCGCGGCTGCGCGAGATGACCCTGGTGATGGTCACAACCGAGAGCGAGCAGAGCCAGATCGTCCGGGCTCTGGCCGCGGGCGCCCACGAATACGTGATCAAGCCCTTCACGGAGGGCGCGATGATAGAAAAGCTGGCCCTGCTGGGCCTCGTCCCGACCGGAGCGAACTCATGAGCGAACCCGTGGTGACTGAGCGAGACCTCGCCGAGATGGCGGAGCAGGTGTGGGTCTCGTACCTCGATCCTGAGGGGGTCAACCCGCTGGTGCCCCACGGCGACGTCAAGCAGCTGTCGGAGGTGCACTCGACGGTCTCGATCACCGGCTCCTGGCACGGGCACCTGGTCTACGCGTCCTCGCAGAACGCCGCCCGCAGGGCCGCCGCGGCCTTCCTCGCCATGGAGCCCGACGAGGTCGCCCAGGAGGACATCTCCGACGTACTCGGTGAACTGGCGAACATCGTCGGCGGCAACGTCAAGGCGATGCTCCCGGCCGGCTGCTTCCTGTCGCTGCCGACGGTGGTGCTGGCGCCCGACACGGCCTCGTACTACCCGGCGGCCGAACGGATCAGCGGCCTGTACGGCATCTGGGACGGCGAGCCGGTGTCCATCTCGATGTGGCAGAGCGTGAAGCAGGAGGCAAGCGCATGAAGATCCTGATCGCGGACGACAGCCGGGTGATGCGCCAGATCGTCACCCGGACCCTGCGGCAGGCCGGTTTCGGCGACCACGACCTGGTCGAGGCGGCCGACGGCAAGCAGGCCGTGGACATGGCGGTCGCCGAGAAGCCGGATCTGGTGATCTCGGACTGGAACATGCCGGAGATGACCGGCATCGAGGTGCTGCGGCAGCTGCGGGCGGCCGGCAACAACGTGAAGTTCGGGTTCGTGACCTCGGAGTGCACGCCCGAGATGCAGCAGGCGGCGGAGGCCGCCGGTTCGGCTTTCTTCATCGTCAAGCCGTTCACTGCGGAACGTTTTGACGAGGTCTTCTCTCCTATTTTGGGATGATATAGCTATGTCTGACACCTCGGTTATCCCCGTCGCTCTCACCGTCCGTAACCTTTTCGAGGACCTGCTCGGCCGCGACGTCAACGTCTCGCCGGGCGATCCCATGACCGCCGCCGACCTGCCGACCGCCGTGATCGCCGTCTACGCGGACACGTCGCAGCAGCTCTACGCGGTGCTCGGCATGCAGCTGTCGCTGGCGGCCAACGCGGGCGCCGCCCTGGGCCTGCTCCCGGCCGGCGCCGCGGAGGACAGCATCGAGGAGAAGCAGCTCTTCCCGAACCTGGCCGAGAACGTCTTCGAGCTCTGCAACGTGCTGACCAGCCTGCTCAACCGCGAGGGCGCCCCGCACGTGAAGCTCTACCAGGTGATCTACCCGGGCATGGACATCCCGAACGACGCCCGCGCGCACCTGCTGGCCCTGGGCAAGCGCCTGGACCTGACCGTCGAGGTGGCCCGCTACGGCAAGGGGAAGTTGTCGCTCTCGCTGGCCTGAAAGGCAGATCAAGGGTTTGATGTCGTAGCTCGGTGCGGGGTACGGACCGTCGCTCGCGCCGAGACCGGGCGCGGGGATCCATTCGCTCGGCGCTCATGAGCGGATCCCCGCACCCTGCCAGGTCCGTGCGCGCAAGGGCCAGATCCTGACCGCAATGGCGGCCAGACTGGCCGCATGGATGTGCTTTCCCCGCGGGCGTTGGGCCGGGCCACGCTGGCCCGGCAACTCCTGCTCTCCCGGGTCCGCAAGCCGGCCCTGTCCGTTGTGGAACAACTGGTCGGCATGCAAGGGCAGGATCCTGAACTGCCGTACTTCGGGCTGTGGAACCGGATCGAGGGGTTCGCCCTCACCGATCTGACCCGGCTCATCGAGGAGCGGCTGGTGCTGCGGGCCACTCTGTTCCGCGGGACGCAGCACCTGCTGGCCACCTCCGACTACGTCCGGGTGCGGCCGCTGTTGCAGCCCATGCTGGACGTCTGGCAGCGCGGGGCGTTCGGGCGGTACACCGCCGGGATCGCGCCGGCCGAGCTGGCCGCGGCGGCGCGTGATGTGCTGGGCACCCGGACGCTGACCCGGTCCGAGCTCGGCCGGGCGCTGGCCGAGCGGTGGCCGCAGTGCGATCCGCAGTGGCTGGCCCGGTCCGTGCAGGGGTTGCTGCCGATCGTGCATCCCGCGCCCGACGGCACCTGGGGCCGGCGGGGCGCCACTCCCTTCGCGCACGCCGAGCAGCTGCTGGGCCGGCCGCTGGAGGCCGGGGACGTGCGGGAGCTGGTGCGGCGCTATCTGGCCGCGTTCGGGCCGGCCTCGGTCAAGGACATGCAGGCGTGGAGCGGTATGACCCGGCTGCGTGAGGTCTTCGAGGCGTTGCGCCCGCGGCTGCGGGTCTTCCGCGATGACTCCGGCGCCGAGCTTTTCGACCTGCCGGACGCGCCGCGCCCGGGGCCGGATGTGCCGGCACCCGTACGGTTCCTGGCCGGTTTCGACAACGTGCTGTTCGGCCACGCCGACCGGTCGCGCATCGTGGCCGCCGAGCGGCGTCCGTACCTGGCGGCGGACGCCGCGCTGACCGTCGACGGGATGGTGCGAGGGCTGTGGAAGATCAAGGCCGGGGTGCTGGAGGTACGGCTCTTCGCGCCGCTGAGTGCGGCCGAGCGGGACGAGGTGGGCCGGGAGGGTGCCGAACTGTCACGGCTGGCCGGCGTCGACCCGGCCGTTCGTCTCGTGCGGCTCTGAGCCGGTGCGCTGGGCCGGCGTCATCCCCGGCACGTAGGCCAGGCCCCGGTCGGGACGCAGCCGGCTCGCCGCCCGGCTCAGGCCGCGCCGGGCCGGGATGAACCGCTGCGGAGCCGCGGTCCAGCCGTAGCGCAACAGCTCGGCCGGGGCCGGACGGATGGTGCCGGACAGCTCGTAGCCGCCGGCGACGAGCCGCGAGCCCAGCGCCGCCTCGCAGAGGGCGATCTCCTCCGGGTCGAGCCGGGTCTGCCAGCTCTGCACCCGCCGGGTGGTCACCGGCGCGTGCGTCAGGGCGTGCCAGGTCTTGAACGAGGGCACCGCCACCTGCGCCACCGCGGACGGCTCGGCCATCGCCGGGTGGTACTCCTCGCCCAGGTACGCGCACATCGCCGCGAGCCGGCCGTGCGGATCGGCCACCAGGTCCTCGTACCGCACCTCGTGCCACTGCCGCGGTCCCAGGCGCCGGGCGGCCCGGCGGGCATCGTCGACGGCCCGGGCCCACGCCGCCACCGTCGCGTAGATGTCCTTGCGGTGCCAGGACATCTCCTTGAGCGAGGCCACGCAGTCCCGGCCGTCGCGGACGATGTTGATGAACTGCGCGTCCGGGAAGAGCCGCAGCAGGATGTCGATGTTGTGCAGGTAGGCCGGTCGCTTGTCACCCCAGCGTGGTTTGCCGAAGCGGGCCGCGTACTGCTGGAAGATCGTGCCCAGCACCGAGCCGAGCGTTCCCGGCCCGGCCACGATCCGCTCGACCACGTCGTCGGCGTCGAGGCCGAGGTCGCAGAAGCGGGTCTCCTGGCGGCCGACGATGTGGCGGGCCAGGGCCCGCCGGTTGGCGGCCACCGCCAGGTCGCCGAAGTCCCGGCGCTCCCGGTACGCGGCGAGCACGAACCGGGTCTCGGGCGGGATCGCGATGCGGGGATGGGCGTGCAGCATGAGCTGCAGCATCGTGGTGCCCGAACGCGGGCAGCCGACGACGATGACCGGGCGGTCAGCGGGCACAGTTCACCTCCGGTGGGCAGTCGCGCACCGGAGGTAACATATGCCATCAAAACGAAATTATTCATGACCTGTCAAGGCGTGTCGCGAATCGCCGCAGAGCTCGATGAATCGGGCATTCCCGGCGTCGGGGACGTCGGAGTGCCCGGTTCCTCCGTCCTGCCGTACCCGGCGATGACGAAGCGCAGACCGGCGAGCAGGACCGCGGCGATCGGCACGGCGATGAGGAAGCGGATCAGCACCTGGCTGAGGTCGACCTCGTCGGTGACGTAGCGGTACAACGCCGGTGCGCTCATCAGCAGCGCGAACAGCAGGACGGAGGGCCGGATCACGGGTCACCTGCCCCGGGCGGGCCGCCGCGGGAGAGCGGCCATCGGCACCACGTCCGCGGCGATCCGGGCACACAGCATCGCGGCCCAGGCGTGCGGGGTGGCGGGCTTGCCGTCCAGCGACACGATCGGCAGGTCCAGCCCCAGCACCGTGGCCGGATCCGAGGTGATGTCGACGCTGTGCACCACCAGCGCCTCCACCTCACCGAGCGTCCGCAGGTGCCGGGCCGTGTCGGCGGTCTTGCGGGTCGCGTCCACGACCGCCCACACCGCCGTGGCGCCCAGGGCGTCGCACATGTCGCTGACCCGGATCGGGTCCGTGCCGCCGACCGGTGCGTCGACCACCACGATCCAGGCGTGATCGGCACTCTGCAGCCGTTCCGCCTTGGCCGCGGCCGCCGGCGGATCCCCGAGCACCCGCGAGGAGTGCATGCCGGTGCCGGCCGCGGTGGGCCCGCCCAGCATCAGGTGGGCCTGATCGATTCCGGCCTGCTCGCAGAGCTTGCGGCCGATCGGCAGGGCATGGTCCAGATCCCCGCAGAGCACCAGGATCTCCCCGGGAGCGTCCGGCACCGCCGGTGCGGCGGGCCGCGACGCCAGCACGCTGAGCACCCCGGCGTACGTGTCACCGCCGACGATCTGCGCGGCCATCTCCTCCGGCATGCCGACCTTCATCAGGTTCTGCTGCACCGGATCGCCGTGGAACTGCCGCATCACGGCCGGCGGCTGGGCCGTCGTGGTGGCGTGCACGGTTCGCGCCGGTGCGGTCGCCGGCACCCCGAGCCCGAGCCCGGCCAGCGTCTCGGCCAGCCCGTTGCCGGCCGGCGCCGGTGAGGTCGGCACCAGCCCGTACGCCGCGGCGGCAGTGCGCGGCGGCGCCGGGTTCTGGGCGGCCCGGTTGGCGGCGGCGTTCGTCGGGAAAGCGGGTCCGTCGTTCACCCCGAGACCGCCCATGAGCTCCGCGAGCGACGGAACGGTCGGCTGCTGGCGCGCACTCGGGCCGCCGTTGACCGGTGAGCCGGTGGCCTGAGCCGGGCGGAACGGCCGTACCGTCGGTCCGTCCGTCCGGTCCGCCTCCGCGGCCTGGGGTCGCGGGCTCGGCCGGACCCACGGATTGGTGTCGGCCTTCTCCAGGCCGGCCATCAGCTCGGCGAACGCGGCGCCCGGGTCGGCCGCGGCTCGGCCGGCCCCGCCCGGTCCGCCGGCGCCGGGCGCGGGCCGGCCGACCGCGGCGTCCGCATCACCCATCCCGGCGCCCATCCCGGTCAACCGGTCGGTTACGACCGGGTCGTCGTCCGGAGCGATCCGGTCGCCCGACTCGGCTCGTGCCAGCAACTGCTCCAGCGTGTGCGGCGGCCCTTCGACCGCCGGTTGCGGTCGTGGCATCTCTCGACGTTCCTCGGTGTCCGGAACCTCGACCGACAGCTCGTAGTGCTGCTTGGCGAAGAAACCGCCGAAGCCACCGCTACGGACCTTGTCGGCCGAGATGATCCGGACAGAGGAGCCGTACTCATCGCGCACCTGCGCCAGCAACGGCTCGATGGCCGGCCCCTCAAGCAGCACCCGCGTAGGCACCGTTCACCACCCCCATGGTCTCGATCTGTGCGGTGGAACCTGAAATCTCGGAATACGACAGCACCTGCACCCGGCGTGAGCCGGCCCGCAGGAGACGCATCAGTGGCAGCCGAAGCTGCGGTGAACAGGCCAGCACGGGAGTGATGCCCTGCTGTTCGGCGGCCTCGACGAGCTGGCCGGCCTCGGAGACCATGGCCTCGGCGCGCATGCCGTCGATCGCCATGAAGGCACCGGTCTCGCTCGGCCGGAGCGATTCGAGCAGGCTCTGCTCGAGCATCGGTTCGAGCGTGATGACGGCGAGCCGGCCGCCGCTGGCGTACTGCGCGGCGATGGCCGGTCCCAGCGCCGTGCGGGCCGTCTCGACGAGACCGTCGTGGTCCACGGAGACCTTGGCGCGCAGCGACAGCGACTCGAAGATCCGGACCAGGTCGCGGATCGGCACGCCCTCGTCGAGCAGCGCCTGCAGCACCTTCTGGATCTGGCCGAGGCTGAGCAACGTCGGGGTCAGCTCCTCGACCACGACCGGGTGGGTGCGCTTGACCATCTCGGTGAGGGCCCGGACGTCCTCCCGGCCGAGCAGGCGGCTGGCGTTCTGCCGGACGATCTCGGCCAGGTGCGTGATGATCACCGAGGCTCGGTCCACGACCGTCGCGCCGGCCAGCTCCGCCTGGTAATGCAGCTCGGCCGGGACCCACTTGCCGGCCAGGCCGAAGACCGGCTCGACGCCGGCCCGGCCGGGCAGCGCCTGGAGGCCGTCGCCGATCGCCAGCACCGTGCCGGGCGGGGCCTGGCCGGCGCCGGCGTCGACGCCGCTGATCCGGATCGCGTACGAGGACAGTGGCAGGTCGAGGTCGTCCCGGGTCCGCACGGGCGGCATGACCATGCCCAGCTCGAGGGCCATCTTGCGGCGCAGCGCCCGGACCCGGTCCAGCAGGTCGCCGCCGTTGGAGTCGACCAGGTCGACCAGGTCGGGGGAGAGGGCCAGTTCCAGCGGATCGACGCGCATCTCGCCGAGCAACTGCTCAGGAGAGTCCGGCGAGGGCCGTTCGATCTCGGCCGCCGGTTTGCTGTCCGCGAGCGGTTCCGGGTCCTTGACCCGTTGCGCGATCAGCAGCACGGCCGCACCGATCAGCAGGAACGGGAGCTTGGGAAGCCCGGGGATCACGCAGAGCCCCAGCGCGGCACAGCCGGCGATCCGCAGGGACAGCCTGTTCTGGCTGAGCTGAGAGGTGACGCTGCTGCCCATGTCGCCGGTGGTCGCGGAGCGGGTGGTGATCAGGCCGGTGGCGACGGAGAGCAGCAGGGCGGGGATCTGGGAGACCAGGCCGTCGCCGATGGTCAGCAGGCTGTAGTGGTTCATTGCGTCCGCGGGCGACATCCCCTCCTGGAGGATGCCGATCGCGAAGCCGCCGACCAGGTTGATCACCGTGATGATGATGGCGGCGATGGCATCGCCCTTGACGAACTTGGAGCCACCGTCCATCGCGCCGTAGAAGTCGGCCTCGGCGGAGACGTCGGCGCGGCGTTGCTTGGCCTCGGCCTCGTCGATCAGGCCGGCGTTCAGGTCGGCGTCGATCGCCATCTGCTTGCCGGGCATCGCGTCGAGGGTGAAGCGGGCACCGACCTCGGCGACGCGCTCGGCGCCCTTGGTCACCACCACGATCTGCACGATGATCAGAATCAGGAAGATCACGAGGCCGATGACCAGCGAGCCACCGACCACAAAACTGCCGAACGCGTGGATGACCTTGCCCGCGTCGCCGTCGCGCAGCACCAGCCGGGTGGCGCTGATGTTGAGCGCCAGCCGGAACAGCGTGGCCACCAGCAGCAGCGCCGGGAAGACCGAGAAGTCGAGCGGCCGCTGCACGAACATTGCGATCAGCAGGATCAGCAGCGCGCCGGTGATGTTGAGGGCGATCAGCAGGTCGAGGAGGAAGGTCGGTAGCGGCACGACCATCATGACGATGATGCCGATGACCCCGATGGGTACGGCGAGCTTGCCGAGGTTGCGGTTCTTCACAGCACCCCCTCCACGTGCTGATACTCCCGCAGTGGGGCGCGCGATGTGAGTAAATCTCCCAGATTGTCGGGCATCCTCCCTAGACCGCCGCCGGGGTCGGGTTGGGGTTGCGGTGCAGCCCGGCCGCCGCACCCTTGGCCTTCAGGCTCATCACGAACGCCAGCACCTTGGCCACCGCGCCGTAGAAGTCTGCCGGGATCTCCATCCCGACCTCCACGCTCTTCTCCAGCGCCCGGGCCAGCGGTACGTCCTGCACCATCGGGATCCGGTGCTCGGCGGCCAGCTCGCGGATCTTCTGAGCGATCGCACCCTGGCCCTTGGCGAGCACTCGGGGAGCGCCCTTCTCCGGGTCGTACCGCAGGGCGACGGCGACGTGGGTCGGGTTGACCAGCACCACGTCCGCGGTCGGTACGTCGGCCATCTGCCGGTTGCGGGACATCGCCATCTGGATCGCCCGTCGCTGGCCCTTGACGTGGGGGTCACCTTCGCTGCTCTTGTGCTCCTGCTTGACCTCCTCCTTGGTCATCCGCAGCTGCTTGTTCGTGCGCCGCCGCACCACGAAGTAGTCCGCCGCGGCCATCACGATGCCGGCCGCCGCCGCTGCCCGGATCAGCGTCAGTGCGGCGTCGTTGAGCACGCCGAGCAGCGAGCCGATCTGCAGCTGACCGGCGGTCATCAGCAGCGGCACGATGTCCTTCATCGTCATGTACAGCACACCGCCCAGCACGCCGGTCTTGACGAGGGCCTTCGTGCCCTCCCACATGGCCTGCGGCCCGAGCATCTTCTTGATCCCGGGCCACGGGTTGAGCCGGTTGAACTTCGGGATGAACAGCTTGGTGGCAACCCGGATGCCGCCCTGCGCCCCGGCCGCCGCGACACCCACCACCATCATCGTCAGCGCCAGCGGGAGCACAGCCCAGGCGGCGCTCCACAGGCCCTCCTTCAGGATGTCCAGCGCGACCGCCGGATCCGGGTCCGCGATGACGTCCGGGATCTTCGCCATCATCTCCCGGCAGTGGTCCATGGTCGAGCTCAGCGTGCGGGGCAGCACGATGCTGGCGGCCAGCATGCCGACCCAGGCGCCGATGTCCTGGCTGCGCCCGATCTGGCCTTCCGCCCTGGCCTTCTTGAGTTTCTGCGGGGTGGGCTGTTCGGTCTTCTCACCGGCCACGGATCACCCCCCACTCAGCCGGACGACCGCGGTGACAGCCTTGTCGACCAGGGTGTCGAGGGCACGCGGAAGGATCGCGACCGCGGTCCCGGACAGCGTGAGGAGCAGAAAGATCTTCGCCGGGAAACCGAGCTGGAACGCGTTCAGCGCCGGGGCCACCCGGTTGAGCAGGCCGAACGCGACGTCGGTGAGGAACAGCACGGCGATCAGCGGACCGGCGATCTGCACCGCGGCGACCACCATCTCGCCGATGCCGCTGGTGAGCAGCTTGCTCAGGGTCTCCAGCGAGAAGGTCGTGTCCAGTGGAAGCGTCTTGTAGGACTGTAGGAACCCTCGCAGGATCAGCTGGTGTCCCTCGCTGGCGAACAGCAGAGTGGCCGCGACCAGGTTGTAGAAGCGTCCGAACACCGAGCTCTGGTTCAGCGAGAGCGGGTCGTAGGCGGCGGCCATCGTGAAGCCGCCGAACACATCCAGCAGGTCGCCCGCCGCCTGGATCGCCGCGAAGAACAGGTACGTGATGAAGCCCAGCGCCGCACCGACGAAGATCTGCATGAGCGTGCTCGCGATGATCGCCGAGGTCTGCACCGCGGGCACCGAGGCGGTCAGGTAGGGCGTCATCGGCAGCGCGAGTCCGATCGAGAGGAGCACCTTGACCTGCACCGGGATCAGCCGTGAGTTGAACGGCGGGCAGAGCATCAGCCACGCGCCGGCCCGGGCCGCCCCCAGCATGATGGCGACCAGCTCGGAGATCGGCAGCTCGAAGTTCACTGTGCCCCCCGGCAGGCGCCGGCCGGGGACCCCTTCGCGGGCCTCACTGGTACGAACCCACCAACGCCGTGATGATCAGCCCCCACCCGTTCACCAGCACGAACAGCAGCAGCTTGAAGGGCATCGCCACGGTCACCGGGGGCAGCATCATCATGCCCAGCGACATCAGCGACGCGGAGACCACCATGTCGATGATCAGGAACGGGATGAAGATGACGAACCCGATGATGAACGCCGCGCGCAGCTCGGACAGGACGAACGCCGGGATCAGCGTGGTCAGCTCCACGTCATCGGGGTTCGCCGGCTTCTCCTGCCCGGCAACCTTGATCAGCAGGGCGAGCTCGTCCTCGCGGGTGCTCTTGAGCATGAAGTCCCGCAGCGGTTGCACGCCGTCGGAGAAGGCCTGTGACTGGGTCTTGTCGCCGGCCAGGTAGGGCTGCACGCCCACCTCGTTCACCTGCGACACCACCGGGCTCATGATGAACAGGCTGATGAACAGGGCCAGCCCGGCGAGCACCTGGTTGGGCGGCAGGCTGGTCAGGCCCAGCGCGTTGCGGGTGATGCCGAGGACCATGAACACCTTGGTGAAGCAGGTGCACAGCAGCAGCATCGCCGGTGCGACCGAGAGCAGGGTCAGGCCCAGCACGATCACCAGAGACGAGGCCGGCTTGCTGCCGTCGGGATTCGTACCGTTGATGTTGAAGTTGATGCTGCCGCCGCCGCTCGGGGAGACCGTCGGCGCGACCGGACGGGTCGGGGCGGTCGGGCCGGGCGCCCGGGGCAGCTCGTAGCCGACGGTCACGCCGGCCGGCTGCGCCATCGGGTGCGGTATCGGCTGCGGTGGCGCGGCCTGCGCCGCGGCGGCCGGGATCAGCGCGCTCAGCGCGAGGAAGAGAATCAGCAGGGTACGCCGCCACATGTCAGCGCCTCGTCGTCCGGTCACGCAGGAAGTCCAGGGTCGAGCCCCACGTCCGCGGTGACAGCAGGGAGCCGTCCAACTTGCCGCCGTGGTGCGGCAGCACAGTCGGATGCGTCGCGAGGAGGTGGCTGCCGTCCCCTTTCGGGTCGTGGACCGGATGCGACTCGTGCCCGAACGCGTCCAGATCGGTTTCGCCCAGCAGGCTCACCTGGTTGTCGGTGACCCCGAGGATCAGCGCCCGGTCCGCGACCTGGACGACCGCCACCGACGAGCCGCGGCTCAGCGACTGCCGGTTGAGCACCGACAGACTGCCCGATCCGCGCCGGCCCACACCGCCGCGGCGCGCCACCCGGGCCAGTCCCCACATCAGGCCGAAGACGACCAGCAGGGAGAAGGCGATCCGCAGCACGAGCTCGAACAAGGGGTTACTCCCGTTCGTTGCCGGGAGAGAGGATCTCGGTGATCCGGATGCCGAAGTTCTCGTCGACGACGACCACTTCGCCCCGGGCGATCAACCGGCCGTTGACCAGCAGGTCGGCCGGGCTGCCGGCGGCCCGGTCCAGCTCCACGATCGCGCCCGGGATCAGTGAGAGCAGCTCCCGCACGCTCATCCGGGTGCGGCCCAACTCGGCCGAGACCTCCATCTCGACGTCGTGCAGCATGTCCAGCCCGCTCCGCAGGGGTGCGGCACCCTCACCGCGCCGGGCCACGCCGCCGGGAGCCGCGTCGGCGGGCCACGGCGTCAGTGCCAGGGCGATCACCGCCCGGATGTCCCCGCCGTCCAGCAGCGGCACCGCGACGGCGCCGTCCTTGGCGGCGATCGCACTCAGCGCCACGCCGGGCTCCATGAGCTGTCCCGGGTCGAGCACCACCGGACCGAACGCACGTGCTGCGGCCTCCAGCGCCGGGCGGACGGCCGCGGTCAGGTCGAGCTCGCCGAGCGGGCTTTCCCTCAGCGCGTCGACCAGGTCCTGCCCGACCACCACGACGACCTCGCCGGTCGCCGCGCCGCTGAACTTGGCGGTGATCGCCTGCCCGGTGGTCAGCATGTCGGCGTTCGCGGGCACGGGCGCACCCACCAGTAGCTCCCGGCTCGTCGGCAGCACCGCCAGGGCCGCCTGGGCGGCGGTCCGGACCAGCGCGAGCTGCGGATCGGTGATCGTGGGCGCGGTCATCGGCGCTTTTCCTCCTTGGGTGACGGCACGACGAGGCAGGCGAGCCGAGCGCCCTGATTACCGGGAACTGCATGTGCAAAAACGGTCTCGTTGACGGTGACCTCAAGCGGCACGCTGGTCGGGTGGGCCAGCGGCACGACATCACCGGGCAATAGCTCCACGATGTCATCGGTACGCATGCGAATGGGCCGGAATCGGACAGCTACGTCAATCGGCGCCGCGGAAAGTCCGGCCGTGAGGTTGCGCAGCGAGCTGTCCCGGATCACCCGCTCGGCCGAGGTGAGTTCGATGGTCTCCTGCTTCTCCAGCACCGGCAGGATGGTGGTGAAGGGCAGGCAGATGCTGGCCACGCACTCCTCGGTGCCGATCTTCATTTCGAACGAGGCGACCACCACCGCGTCTCCCGGCTGGTGCGCACGCAGGAACTGGGGGTTGTACTCGATCTCCTTGAGCTTCGGGGAGATGTCGACGAGTTGCTCGAAGCCGTACCGCAGCTCGCCCAGCATTCGCTCCAACAGACCGCGCAGCAGCGGCATCTCGACCTCGGTGAGCGGGCGTTCCGGCTGGGCCCCACCCGGACCGCCGAGCATATGGTCGATAGCGGTCATTACCGCGGAAGAAGAGATCTCCACGAGGACCGTGCCGGGCAGCGGGTCGATGGACACGACCGCGATCACCGTGGGGTTGGCCAGCGAGGACATGTACTCGTCGTAGTTCAGCTGCTCGATCGAGACCAGGGAGACGCTGCTGACCACGCGCAGTCGGGTGGTGAAGAGCGTGCCGCAGCTGCGGGCGTACGTCTCGAAGGCGATCTGCAATGTCCGGATGTGTTCCCGGGAGAGCTTGATCGGCTTGCGGAAGTCGTAGTTCGTGGGGCCGGCGTTGCCGCGCCGGGGCATCTTGCCGGGGGTACGGGTCGGAGACGTGGTCACGTCGTCCTCATCGGCTCGGTTCCGGAACCGCTGAGGCCCGCGCCTGTTATGTCCACCTATCACCGCAATGGGCAGGTCCGCGTGGTGCGGACCTGCCCATGGGGTGCCTGCTGGTTACTGCGTGACGAAGGAGGTGAAGTAGAGGCCCATCACCAGGTGCTTGTGGTCGACGTTGTAGGCCTTCTCGATCTTCTCGAGCAGCTCGGCCTTGGCCTTGAGCCGGCCCTTCTCGGTCTCCAGCTCGGCGATCTCCATCCCGGTGTACTGGTCGATCGCCAGATCGATCGCCTCGGCGACATCGACCTCGACCGCGCCGGCCTCCTCGGTCATCTGCAGGGCGAAACCGAGCTTGAGGTAGTGCGCGTCGGCGAGGTTGATGGTCATCGTGTTCTCGATCGTGATGACCGCGCCCTTGACCGGTGCGGCCTCGGCGGCGTCGCCCTTGAGGAAGAAGAACCAGGCACCAGCGCCGCCACCGCCGAGCAGCACCACGGCGAGCACAATGATCATCAGCATCTTCTTGGGCTTCTTCGGCGTCTCCGCCGTAGCGTCCTTGTCGTCCTTGCTCATCGGAACTCCTCCTGTCGTGGTCAGTCGTGCGGGACGGTCGTCGACCCGGTGGCCGGCGTCTCGGTGGTTGATTCGGTCGTGCCGGCCTCGGCCTTAGCCCGGGCCTCGGCCTGGGCGGTAGTAGTTCCGGTGTGCAATTTCGCGTCGTTCCCCGCCGCGGCCGGCAGCAGCGCGGCCTGCTCGGCGTTGAGCCGGGTGAGCACGACGACGTCCACCCGGCGGTTCATGGTGACCGCGCGGGGGTCCTTCGGGTCGATCAGCGGTTTGGTGTCGGAGAAGCCCACCGCGCTCATCCGGTCCTTGGCCAGGCCATGGTTAACCAGGTAGCGAACTGTGGTGGACGCCCGGGCCGCGGATAGCTCCCAGCCGCTCGGGTAGAACGAGGTGGTCGCCTTGAGCTGGTTCGTGTTGCCGTCCACCTCGATGTTGTTCGGCAGCTGGGCAAGCGCGGGTGCGATGGTGCCGAGGATCTTCCTGCCGCCGGGGCGCAACTCGGCCCGGTTGCCGGCGAAGACGACCTCGTTGGTGACCACGGTGACCACCAGGCCGCGCTCGTTGATGGTGAACTTGACCTGGTTGAGCAGTTTGGCGGCGGCGAGGGCGTCGGCGATCTTCTTCTCGATCTCCTTGAGGTTCTCCACCTCCTTGGTCGCCGCCTTGGCGTTCGCCGACGCCTGCTTGCGGCTGGCGGCCCGGATTGCCCGTTCCACCGCCTCCTTCTGTTCCTTGGTCATGTCCTCGGTGCCGGTGCTGCCGTCGCCCGGGTTGGTGCCCGGGTCGATCGGGACGACGTTGGTGCTCTGGCCCGCGCCCTCGAGGTTCGAGACGTTACCGGTCATCGCCACACTCGACGCGCCGAAGCCTTCGGAGAGGCCGGCTGCCAGCTCGGCGAACTTCTTCTGGTCCACGCTGCTCATCGAGAACAGAACCACGAACAGGACGAACAGCAGCGTCAACATGTCGGCGTACGACACGAGCCAGCGTTCGTGATTGACGTGCTCTTCGTGCTCCTCGTGCTTGGCCTTCCTGCGGCCTCCGCTCGAGCTCACGGTTACGCGGCCTTCTTGGTGGAGGCGGCCTCGGCGGCCCTGGCCGCGTCCGGCGGCAGGAGGCTGCGGAGCTTCTGCGCGACCAGGCGCGGGTTCGAGCCGGCCTGGATCGCCAGCACCCCGTCGATGACCAGCTCCATCTCCTCGGCCTCGATGCCGGAGAGCCGGTCCAGCCGGGACGCGATAGGCAGGAACATGAGGTTGGAGGACAGCACGCCCCAGAGCGTCGCCACGAACGCCGCGGCGATGGAGTGCCCGAGGGTCTCCGGCTTGTCGAGGTTCTCGAGCACGTGCACCAGCCCCATGACGGTGCCGATGATGCCGATGGTCGGGGCGTAGCCACCCATGCTCTCGAAGAACTTCTTGCCGGTCTTGTCGGCCTTCTTTTTCGCGCTGACCTCAGCGTGCAGGATGTCGTGCAGCTCCTCGGGGTCCGTGCCGTCGATGGCCAGCTGCAGGCCACGCTTCAGGAACGGGTGCTCTACCGTCTTGACCGCGTCCTCGAGGGCCAGTAGGCCCTCGCGGCGGGCCCGCTCGGCGAGCTTGACGATGTCGTCGACGAGCTCGTTCGGCGGGATGACCTTCGGCGCGAACGCCTTCTTCAGGAGCCCGCCGACGCCCTTCGCGTCCTTGAGCACGCCGCCGGCCATGGCGGCACAGAACGCACCGCCGAAGACCAGCACCATGGCCGGGATCAGGATGATGGAGGCCGGGTGACCGCCCTCCAGGATCTGGACGACGAAAACGATGATCAGTGCTACGACTACACCAACGATGGTGGCGATATCCATCAGCGGTCCTTCCGGTGCAGCTGCAGCACGTTCGTGGCAGCGGTCTGGTCGTCGGTGGGGCCGGGCTCGGCCAGCAGGGCCGGCTCAGCCTCGATGCGACTCGCCTGGGCGATCAGCGAGGCGCGGTAGTGCCGCACTGAGTCGATGAGCTCGGGCACAGATTCGGCAATGACGTACTTGGTGCCGTCCACCAGCGTGATGACCGTGTCGGGCGTGCAGTCGGCACGCTCGACCAAGTCGGGGTTCAGGGCGAACACGGCTCCGTTGAGGCGGGTTACGAGAATCACGACATCCGTCCTTGGGGCGTCTTTTTCGGCTGGTGGCCATCCGTGGCCTGTCATCGTTCACTTCGGCGTGCGGGCGGTTGCTGATGAGCGCCACCCGGTCACTTTCCGGGTGCGACCCGCCCCGGACAGAGCGAAGCCGGGGCGGCCTCACGGCCGCCCCGGCTCAACCGCCGGTGCTGTCTACTAGCGCTTCAGATTCACGAGCTCCTGCAGGATCTCGTCGCTCGTGGTGATGATGCGGCTGTTGGCCTGGAAGCCACGCTGGGCGATGACCAGGTTGGTGAACTCCTGGGCCAGGTCGACGTTCGACATCTCCAGCGCGCCGCTGGTGATCAGCCCGAGGCCCGCGGAGCCGGCCGCGCCGACCTGGGCCAGACCCGAGTTCACGGTGCTGCGGAACATCGAGTCACCGATCTTCTCCAGACCGTTGACGTTGTTGAAGTTGGCCAGCGCGAGCTGACCCAGCGTCTGCTTGAGTCCGTTGGAGAAGACGCCGACGATCTGCCCGGTGTTCGACACCGTGTACGAGCTCAGGATGCCCGCCCCGGAGCCGTCCGAGGCGCTCACCCGGGCCTCGGTGTTGCCGCTGTACTGGGTGATGTCGGTGATATCGACGGTGAGACCGTCCAGCACGATGCTGGTGATCGGATTGGTGCCGTCGTTGGGCTTGCCGTTGACGAACGGGATGGGTACCGGGGTGCCCGAGGGCGTCGACGCGGTCCACTCGTCCTGGCCCGACCTGGTCATCGTCACGTTCAGTGTGCTGGAGACGCCGTTGCCGTCGACCACGGGGATGGGGATCACCTTGGTGCTCCCCGGCGCGACACCCGTGGGGTCGATCGGTGCCTCGTACGACAGGTTGCCGGTCAGCGTGAACTTCGTGGTCGCCTCAGGGGCCAGGCTGATGCCGATCGGCAGCTTGATGTTGCCGGGGGCGCCCGCCACGTTGACGCCGCCGTCCCCGTCGGCGCTCCAGCCCTGCACGATCTGGCCGTTCGGCGTGGTCAGCGAGCCGTTGGCGTCGAAGGTGAAGGAGCCGGCGCGGGTGTAGACCGTCTCGCCGCCGCTCTTGGTGATGAAGAAGCCGTCACCCTGGATCATCATGTCGCCGGACTTGCCGGTGGTCTGCGCCGCGCCCTGGCTGAAGTTGGCATTGATGCTGGCCGTCCGCACGCCCAGGCCGACCTGCGCGGGGTTCGTGCCACCGGCGCCGTTCTGCGGTGCGCCCGCGGCGTTGACCATCTGCGAGAGTGTGTCCTGGAAGACCGTCTGGCTCGACTTGTAGCCGGTGGTGTTGACGTTGGCGATGTTGTTACCGGTGACGTCCATCATCTGCTGGTGCGCGCGCAGGCCGCTGATGCCGGAGAAGAGAGAACGCAGCATGGGTCAGGTGTCCTTCGGGGTAGCGGGATCGGTGGTTGTCGCTGGTCCGGTTGCGGTTTGCTGGACTTCCGTGACCTTGGACAGCTGCACATCCGTGTTCCCGACCACGAGCGTCGGTTCGCTGTCTCCGTTGAGCTTCGTCTTGGTGACGACGCCCGTATGGGTCATGCCGTTCGCGTCCTGATACGTGACCGTGCGGCCGACCAGCGCGCTCGCGCCGATCAACTGCTGGGCCTGCATCATCTCGGCGATCTCGCCGAGCTTCTCGACCTGGGTGAACTGCGCTGTCTGCGCCAGGAACTGCGTCGAGTCGGCCGGGTTGCTGGGGTCCTGGTACTTGAGCTGTGCCACCAGCAGCTTCAGGAACGTGTCCCGGTCGCCGACCGACTTGCTCGCGCCGGCGTCCGTGGTGGTCTTGTTCGTGTACATCGACGTCGCGGTCACGTTCCTGGCGTCGAATTCCCTGCTGACGTTTCCGCCGATCGGTGACGTCATGAACAAGTCCTCCTGGGTTCGAGTCGGTGGCCCTCGCACACAGTTTCGGCGGGTGCACCGATTCGCTTAGCCCTGTTCGGGGTCAAGCTTGGATGTCGAGCCGGCTGTTGCCGTCGACACCGGGGAGAAGCGGCTCGGCGGTGACGGGCAGGGCTGGTTCCGTGGTCGCGGAGCCGTTCTCGCCTCGCGTCCCGTCGCCGTTGTTCAGGAACGCGAACTGCTGACGAGCCTGCTCCTGCGGGGTGCCCTGGCGCAGATCCAGCGAGGTGTTCGAGAAGCCGGCCTGCTGCAGCTCGCGGCGCAGGTCGTCCAGCGCGCCGCGCAGCGACTCGTGGCCGGCGTCGGTCGAGCTGGCCAGCTGTACGTTGATCTCGCCGTTGCGGATCTCGGCGATGACCTGGACCGGGCCGAGGTCGACGGGGTGCAGGTTGACAGTGAGCCGGTGCACCCCGTCGGCGTCCAGCCGCAGCGGCACGATCCGGGTGGCGAGTTGGTTGACGAGAGGGCCGGGCGTGGCCGGTGCCGGCGGCGGTGCGGCGGCCACCGGGGCGGTCGGCGTGGCCGGCGCCGTCGGTGCGGTGGCGGCGACACCAGCGACGCCGGGTACGCCGAACGACACGTCCGTGCCGGGCGCCGTGGTGGCGAGCGGGGTATTCGTGCCGGCGCCGGACGGTTGTCCGTCCGCGCCCTGCCCAGCAGCGTCACCGCCGGTGCTCGCGCCCCGATGCCCGAGAGTCGGAGCCTCGACCTTGGCGGAAGCGGCGTCGGGCTGACCGGTGGCCGTGGCGTCAGGAGCGAGGACAGCACCGTCCACGACCGCCCCGGTGGCCGCTTGCGATGTGACGGCTGCCGTGGTGGGCGCGGCAATCGGGGTCGCGTTCGGCGCGGCGGCCGGGGTCGCGCTCGGAGCGGGAGCAACCGGCGCCGCCGGGTCAGTGCCATCGCCCGTGAGCTCGGCACCGGCGGGACCAACCGGTGCTACGGGAGTGGTAGCCGGGGCCGTAGTCGTCGGCGCGGTCAGAGAGGCTGGCGGGGTAGCGGACGCGGTCTGCGGCGTGACGGCTGCCTGCGCGACGGCGTCAGCTTGCCTGCCGGTGGTCGGCGCCGCGCTGCTCGGGGCGAGCGGGATCCCGGCGTTGCCGGTCGGAGTAGCAGCTTGTGCCTCGGCCTCGGTCCATGCGACAGCCTGCGAGGCGCCGGCGTCGACCACCGGCGCTGCCGCTGCCTGAGCGGTTGCGGGAGCGCTGGTCGGTGCTGGTGCTGGTGCTGGTGCTGGTGCTGGTGCTGGTGCCGGTGCGGCCGCAGCCGGTGAATCGGCTGGGATCACCGGAGCCGCCGGGACCACTGTGGCCGCAGTGGCGGCGGCTGGGGTGGCTACCGGATCGACCGGCACGGGGCCGAGGGCTACCCACGCGCCCTGGAACGGCATCGCGGGCAGCGGAGCGGTCTCGGCGACCTCGGATTCCCGGGTGACCGAGCCGTCCGTCTCCTCGGCCACCTGCGCCGCGCCGGTGTCGGCCCGGCCGGTTCCGGGCTGCCGCAACTCGGCGGGCCGCGCTTGCGGGTCCTGAGCCCCGGCCGGGCGCTCGGTCTCGACACGCGAGGGTTCCGCGCTCGCGGATCCGGTCCCCGCCGGCTCGGGTCGGGCGGCTTCCGGTCGGCTGGTCTCGGGCCGAGCAGTCCCGGGCCGTGCGGTCTGCGGCGCGGCCGTTTCGGGCCGGGCTGTCTCAGGTCGGGTTGCTTCGGGGCGCGAGGCCTCCGGGTGCTGGGCCGTGGTGCGCTGGGCCGCCGCCCGGGTCTGGGACATCTGCTGCTGCATGACCCGCTGGTCGGCGCTGCGGTTCTGCAGGACGCGGTTCTGCGCGACCCGGTTCTGGGCCCCGCGGTTCTGCAACCGGGCGTCGACCGAGCGGGACTCGACCTGGTTCGACGCCTCCCGGAACGCGGCGGCGGAACGGTGCGAGGCAGCCTGGTCGTGCGCCCGCTGCTGAGCGGTCCGGCTCTGTGCCGCCTGGCCGGCCCGCTGCCGGCTCGCGTGCTGGGCCTGGTCGGCCGGGTCACGGTCCAGCTCGGCCGAGAGCGCCGATCCGAAGGACTCCGCACCCTCGCCGGGCCGGGCACCGGTACGGCGTCCGGCATCGGTCGTCGGCCTGCGGTCGGGCCCGGTCACGGAGCTCGTCATGCGGCGGTTCCCCTCATTGTGTGCGTACTCAGCCGAGCGCACGGAGTGCCTTCTGGACCTTGGGCACGTACGCCTGCGTCTCGGCGAACGGCGGGATACCGCCGTACTTGTGCACGCTGCCGCCGCCGGCGTTGTAGGCAGCCAGCGCCAGCGGCAGCGACTTGAATTCCTTGAGGTGACCGGAGAGCAGTTTCGCGGCGCCGTTGATGGCCTGCTGCGGGTCGAACGAATTGTCGACGCCGAGACCGCGGGCGGTGGCCGGCATGAGTTGCATCAGACCCTGTGCGCCGGCCCTGCTCACGGCCCTCGGGTTGTATCCCGACTCGACCTTGGCGACCGCGGCGAGTAGCTTCGGCGACACGTCGTACTTGGCGCCGGCCCTGAGGAACATGTCCGCGTACGGGACACCTGCCAGCGACGTGGAGTTCTGCAGGCTGGCTGGGCGTACGGCGGCGGCCGCCGTGGTGCCGGTGGCGGAGCGGGCGGTGAGGTCGGAGTCGATCACGCGCCGGATGTGCGTCGGCGTCTCGTAGACCGACTGGATCTTGACGTGGTCGCCGGGTTTCGGCGCCGCGATCATCTTGTTGTCGCCGAGGTAGATCGCGACGTGACCGACGGGCCTGTCGAAGGCGAGGATGTCACCGGGCTTCGCGTCGCGCAGGCTGTCGACCTTGGTGCCGGCCCTGGCCTGCTCCTGCGAGGTGCGCGGCAGGTCGATCCCCAGATCCTTGTACGCCTTCTGCACCAGACTCGAGCAGTCCAACCCGGTAGCCGGATCGGTGCCGCCGAGCTTGTACGGGGTGCCCAGGTACTTCTTCGCGGCGTCGACCACCGACTGGCCGGTGACACCGGTGCTGTTCTTGGTGCCCTTGACGTCCTTGGCTTCGGTGAGCGCCGTGGCAAAGGTGACGTTCGGTGCGGCCGGGGTGAGCCCGAGCTGTGACTTGAGCTCGGAGATGCGGGACATGACTCCCTGGACACCCATCATGCGCGGCTCCCGTCGTCGGCGTCGTTCTCGTCCTGGGAATCGGCCGGTCCGGCGTTCTGCTTAGCCACCACCGCGAGAGCCGCCTGCGCGGCGGTGATCACCTGCCCGGCATGCGCGAGGTTGGTGCTCTGCCGCCGGGCGGCGACCGAGTTAGCGGTCTCCCGGGCGACGTCCTCCCGGTCGGCGGCGGTGCCCTTACCGTGCCGCAGCACCTGGGCCCGCTCCTCGCTGGTCGCGTCGACCCCGCGGGCGGCGCTGCGGGCCTTGGCCGTCACCGCCATCTCGTCGACGGCGAGCTGGTCGACCTTCAGGTCGTGGGCCTTGACGGTCTCGGCGTGCCGTTCGGCCATCAGCTCCACCGCCCGGCGCCGTTTCGCCGCGTCGGCGAGTTCGGCCTGCTTCTCCCGGGCCACATCCTCGGCGTCGGCGACCATTCGGTGTGCGCCGGAGAGGGTGGCCGCCATCGACTGCCGGGCCACCATCGACGCGACCATGGCCCGCGCGGTCCCCTCGGTCGGCGCGTCCGCACCGGCCAGGTCGAGGTGCCGGCGCTTGACCAGCGCCTGTGCCTCGCGGATCTGCTGCCGGGACTGGATGACGGCACCCTTCGCCGCGTCCTCCTGGGCCTTACGGGCGCGCAGTACGGGGCCGAGCCGGAACAGGCGATTCACAAGACCTCCCGATACGTCGAGGTGCTCCCTCACCACTCCGGTCGGCCCGGCTACGGCCCGGCTGAGCGAATGCACCCGACCTGCAACCGTCAGGAGGCGGCGATGACCTGCCGCAGGGCCTGCCACGCCTCGGGCGCGCTGACTTTCTCGTCCAGCCCTTGCCGCAGGAACGCGGTGATCAGCGGCCAGATCGCGGTGGCCCGGTCGGCGTCCGCGTTGGTGCCGGGCACGTACGCGCCGATCTCGACCAGCTCGCGGACGTCGCGGTGCGCGGCCATCATCCGGCGCAGCTCCGCTGCGTCCTGCCGCTGCTCCGGGGTGGTGATCCGGTTGGCGACCCGGGAGATCGAGTCGAGGGCCTGGATGCTCGGGAAGTGGCCGGCGGTGGCGAGCTTGCGGTCGAGCACGATGTGCCCGTCCAGGATCGAGCGGGCCGCGTCGGCGATCGGCTCATTGTGGTCGTCACCCTCGACCAGCACGGTGTAGAGGCCGGTGATGCTGCCGCGGGCGCCGGGGCCGGCCCGTTCCAGCATGGAGGCGAGCATCGCGAAGACTGACGGGGGATAGCCGCGGGTGGCCGGCGGCTCGCCGACGGAGAGCCCGACCTCGCGCTGCGCCATCGCCGCCCGGGTCACGCTGTCCATCATCAGCAGCACGTCGCCGCCCTCGTCGCGGAAGTACTCGGCGATCCGGGTGGCCACCGCGCCGGCCCGGAGCCGGACCAGCGGCGGCGTGTCCGACGTGGCGATCACCACCACCGAGCGGGCCAGCCCTTCCGCCCCGAGGTCGTGCTCGATGAACTCGCGTACCTCCCGGCCTCGCTCGCCGACCAGGGCGACCACGTTCAGCTCGGCGGTGGTGCCACGGGTGATCATGGACATCAGCGTGGACTTGCCGACGCCCGAGCCGGCGAAGATGCCGATGCGCTGGCCGCGGCCGCACGGGACGAGCGTGTCCAGAACCCTGACGCCCAGCGGCATCGGCGCGTCGACCAGTTGGCGTTCCATCGCCGACGGTGGCGCCCCGTCGATGCCCACCATTTCGCCGCGCAGCGGTGGGCCACCGTCCATCGGCCGGCCCAGGCCGTCCAGGATGCGGCCGCGCAGATCCGGGCCGACCGCGACGCGCAGCGGGCCGCCGGTCGAAACCACGGGGCTACCGGTGCTCATGCCGGCGATCGAGCCGAGCGGCAGGCAGGAGAGGCGGTCACCGTCGATCGCGGCCACCTCGGCGAGGACGGCATCGTCGCCTTCACCGATCCGCAACAGCTCACCGACCCGCGCCTCCAGGCCGCTGACGGTGACCCGGAGGCCGACCGCCCCGGTGACTTTGCCCCGGCTCAGCGGCTGCGCCGCGGTCAGGGCGGCGTTGATGCGGTTGCGGAAGACGTCGGTCACCCGGTGGAGTCCTTCACAGTCTCAGTGCGGCCCGCGCCCTCGCCACAGCGGCGGCGATGGAGGCGTCGACAGTCGTGGTGCCGGTCTCGGCCACCGCGTCGCCAGGGTGCAGTGCCGGATCGGGCCGCAGGTGCACGGGCCGGCCCTCGTAGTTGTAGTCGGCGTTGGTTGCCGTGCCGACGAGATGGCGGAAATCGTCGGGATGCAGGCTCACCACGATGTCGCCCTGCTCGGGCGCGGCATTCATGGCCCGCCGCAGCGCGGCCGCGGCCCGGCCCTCCGGGTCGTCCACGGCCCGGCCGACGATGGCCTCGGCCAGCTCGAACGCGTGCGCCAGCACCGCCTCCTGCAGCTCGTGCAGGGTGGGCATCAGCTGGGTCTCCAGGTTGGTGACGGCCCGGCCCAGCGCGTTGACGGCCTGGGCCAGGGCGGCCGCGCGACGGTGATCGTGCGCCTGCTCCACGGCCCGGGCCCGCTCGGCGGCCGCCTCGGCCGCGAGCGCCGCGGCCCGCTGGCCCTGGGCCCAGCCCTCGGCGTAACCGGTGGTCCGGGCTTGCTGCTTGGCCCGCTCGACCGGTGCGCTGTCCTCGGGTACGCCGCGGCGCAGGTCAACGCCGAAACGGGCCGCGGTGGCCGCCTCGGCGACGCTGCCCCGCAGCACCGGCCCGTCGTCACTCGATGAGCTCATCGGCCTCGCCCCCACGCTGGATCTCGATCTGGCCGGAGTCCTCCAGCGCGCGGATCACCGCGACGATCTTGGTCTGGGCCTCCTCGACCATCTTCACCTTGACCGGGCCCATCAGGTCGATCTCCTCCAGCAGGTTCTCCCGGCCCCGCTCGGAGAGGTTCTGCGTGACCTTGCTGCGGACCTCCTCCGCCACGCCCTTGAGCGCGGTGGCGAGGTCGGACGGCTCGACCTGGCGCATCACCAGCTGCACCGAGCGGTCGTCGAGGTTGACGATGTCCTCGAACATGAACATCCGCCGCCGGATCTCCTCGGCGATCTCCGGGTTGCGGGCCTCCAGGGCCTCCAGGATGAGACGCTCGGTGGTGCGGTCGGCCCGGTTGATGATGTCGACCAGCGGGTCCAGGCCGCCGACCGTGGACAGCTCGTCCGGCTGCAACACGGTGGAGAGCTTGCGCTGCAGAGCCAGTTCCACCTGACGGATCACGTCCGGCGAGGTCCGGTCCATGACGGCGATCCGGTGTGCGACGTCCGACTGCACCTCGGGGGCCAGCCCGGACAGGATCGAGCTGGCCAGCGCCGACGGGATGTGCGCCAGCACCAGTGCGATCGTCTGCGGGTGCTCGTGCTGTACGTAGGAGAGCAGCTGCCGGGGGTCGGCGTGGCTGAGGAAGTTGAACGGCATGTCGGTCATCGAGGCCTGCAGCCGGTCCAGGATCAGCTGCGCTCGCTCGGTGCCCAGCGACGCCTCGAGCAGCTCGCGGGCGTACGCCATGCCGCCGGCGCCGGCGTGCTTGGTGGTGGCCAGGACGTAGAACTCGTCGATGACGTCGCCGACGACCTGCGGCTCCAGCTTGCCCAGCCGGGCGATCTCCGCGGAGATCTCCTCGACCTCGTTCTCCTTCATGTTGGCGAGCACCCGGGTCGAATACTCCTTGCCCATCCGGACCATCAGGATGGCGGCTTTGCGCAGGCCGGTCATCGACGTCGTGCTCAGTCCGGGTGCGGTCAACGCGGTTCCTCCTTGAACCAGGGGTGGACGTGCCTACGGGCCTAGCGGGTGGCGGCGAGCCAGCCGCGCAACAGGGCGGCCATCTCCTCGGGCTGGTCCTCGACCATCTGCTCGATCTCGCGCTGGCGCTCCTCGAGGGCTTCCAGGTCGGCGTTCGCGGCCTCGATCGCGGGCGAGGGGATCGCCGCGTTGAGCTGGGCCAGGCGCTGTTGCTCGAGCGCGGCCTGCATCTCCTCGAGGTGCCGGAGCTCGGCCGGGGTCAGGGCCTTGCGCTTCTTCGCCCGCCGGCTCGCCCGCCAGGCCAGGAAGAACAGGATCAGCACCACCAGAGCCAGCGCCGCGGTCTTGATCAGCGAGGTCTGCCGGGCGGACTGCTCGGCGGCGGCGGACGCGGCGAGCGCGTCCTTGGCCGCGGTGGCGGCACTGGTGTCGAACGGCATGGCGCTGACCGCGATGGTGTCGCCACGGGTGGCGTCGACCCCGGCCGCGGCGCTGACCAGCGCCTGCACGTCGGCGGCGTTCACCGCACCGGCGGTCGTGCTGTCCAGCAGGACCGCCACGTTCAGCTTCCTGATGCTGCCCGGCGCACTCCGGCGGGCCTCGGTGGTCTTGTTGACGGCGTTGTTGCGCACGGTGTTGCTGTTCTCGTACTGCCCGGCGCCGTTGCTCGCCGTGCCGTTCGGCACCTGGATGTTGTCCGGGCCGAGCACACCGCCGGTGCCGTTGCCGTTGCCGTTGTAGGCCTCACGGCTGATGCTCTCCGACAGCGCGGCGACGGACGGGTCCGACGTGAAGCGCTCGGTGGTCGTCTCGGTCTGGTCGTAGTCCAGCTCAGCGGTGGTCGTCACCACGGCGTGGCCGGGTCCGACGACGCTGTCGAGCATGTTCTGCAGCGAGGCGTTGAGACGGTTCTGGAAGGCGACCGTCTGCGACTCCGTACCGCTGTCACCGCCGGTGGCCACCGCGGCGCCGCCGCCGGTGGACAGGATCTTGCCGTCGGCGCCGGCCACGGTGACCTGCTCCGGGTCGAGACCCTCGACGCTCGACGCGACCAGGTGCACGATCGCGCGGACCTTCTCGGCCGTCAGCGGCTTGTTCGAGGCGGACTGCACCAGCACCGAGGCGGTTGTCTTGTTCTGGTCATCGGCGAACACGTCTTTCTGCGGCAGCACCAGGTTGACCGTCGCCGCCTCCACGCCGTCGATCGACTTGATCGTGCTGGCCAGCTCGCCCTGCAACGCGCGCTGGTAGTTCGTGTGCTGCATGAAGTCGCTGGTGGTGATGCCCTGCTGGTCCAGCAGCGCGTAGCCGGTGTCCGACTCGCCCGGCAGACCCTCGCCGGACAGCTGCAGCCGCAGGTCGTACACCTGGTCCTTGGGCACCAGGATGGTGCTGCCGCCGTTGCTCAGCTCGTACGCCGTGCCGGTCTTCTGCAGCGACTCGACGATCGCGCTGGCGTCCTTGCTCGACAGGTTGCTGAACAGGGCGGAGTACGAGGGCTTCGACGCCCAGGTGGCGAAGAAGTAGCCGCCGATGAGGAGAGCGAGCACGGCGGCGACGGTGACGGCCTTCTGTCCCGGGGTGAAGGACTTGAAGCTGTCACCGACCTTGCGGACGGGCGCGGGGAGTCGGTCGCTCATATCAGGCCTGCATCCTCATGATCTCCTGGAAGGCCTCCACGGCCTTGTTGCGGATCGCCATGGTCAGCTGCAGTCCCAGCGCGGCCTCGGTGGAGGCCATCGTGTACTGGGCGGGGTCCTGCAACGTGCCGTTGGCCACCTGCACGGCCAGGTCCGAGGCCTTGGACTGGGCTCCCTGGACGCTCTCGAGGCCCTTGGAGAGCATGCCCGCGAAGTCGGTGTTCGGCCCGGTGACGGCCTGGCTCACGCCGGCCCCGGCGATGCCGTCGACACCGCCGACAGCACCGACGCCGCCGATGCCGCTGAGGCCGCTGACCGCGCCGAGCGCGCTGATCGGAGAGGTCATGGTCACGCCCTCCCGAGCTGGATCGCCGCGTTGTAAGACTCCCGCGCCCGGTCCACGACCGAGAGGTTCGCCTGGTACGCGCGCTGCGCCATCATCAGCTGGGCCATCTGGCTGCCGAGGTCGATGTCCGGCCGGCGCACGTAGCCCTCGGTGTCGGACATCGGGTTGTCCGGCTCGTAGGACAGCAAACCCTCCGCGCTGCCGTAGGCGATGCCGCCCACCTGCGCGCCGTTGCCGTCCTGGGCTTCCTGGGCGACTACGTACCGGGCCTGGAACGCGTTCTCGGACGTCTTGCTGACGTTGTCCATGTTCGCGATGTTGTCGGAGACGGCGTCCAGCCACTTGCGGTAGACAGTGACGCCGGATGCTGCGGTGCCGATCGCGTTGAAGGTGCTCATCTACCTCAGGCCCCCTTGATCGCGTCGCGGATCAGTCCGTACTTACCGTCCAGGGCGCGCAGCGTCAGCTGATAGCGCATCGTCGTGTCGATGTGCGAGAGCGTCTCCTCGTCGAGGTTGACGTTGTTGCCGTTCAGCCGCGTCGGCTCCAGCGAGTTCTGCACGCTCGGCGAGACCGTCGAGGGCGACTGGCCGTGAGCGACGGCGCTGCTCAGCGCCTCCTCGAACTTGACCTTACGAGCCCGGTAGCCGGGGGTCTCGATATTCGAGATGTTGTTGGCGATGGCGTTCTGGCGGGCGGACAGGCCGGCCACTGCGACGCGGAGCGCTGACGAAGAGACGTCATCGAACACGGCAGCTCCCTTCTCGGTGCAACAGGCGCCCGTCCTTGGCGATCGTCGAGCAATCCGTTGCTCGTACATTCCGTTTCGGCCCGACGGCCGATCCGCTGAGTACCAACCGGTTGCTGGTGGGTTGCACGCAAGAACCCGAGACCCCTGCTGGGGCCCCGGGTCCGATGCCGGTGATGCAGGTGATTCAGATGGCGCAGTCGATGTAGGTGGGCACACCCTTGCCGGAGGTGCCGACCTCCACCCGGGAGGCGAACGCCGTCTGCCGCCGGTTGGCCGTGATGGCCAGGGCTGCCGCCTTCGCCGCCTCCAGCTGCCGGGTCAGGATGAAGTCCGCCCGGGGCCGCAGATCCAACGGGATCGCTCCGATGCCGGGCGGCGGCGCCCACGGGGTTGCCGCCGGCAGTTCCTGGCTACGGTGCTCCTCGGCGATCATCCGCTCGACGGCCTCGACGTCGGCCTCGAGCTCATCGAGAGCGGCGATCCACACCTGCCGCCATTCGTCGGCCATCGAGATCACTCCTCGGATGCCGCGACGGCCAGTGCCGCCTCACGCCAGGTGTCGCGAAGCGGCTCCATCAGCGTCAGGACCGCCTTGACCTTGGCCGCGTCGCCGCGCACGTTCGCGTTGACCAGTTCGGTCTGGACGAAGCCGTAGAGGGCGGCCAGGCCGGCGGCCCCGTCCCAGAGGTCCAGGTTCAGCGACACGTGGAGCTCGGTGACGATGTCCTGGGCATGCTTGAGGTGGGTGTTGGCCTCAACCCGGTCGCCGGCCAGCAGCGACTGTTCGCCGCGGTTGAGATCCAGGAGCAGGCGGTCGACGAGCATCAGCAGCAGCTTGGCCGGTGAAGCGGTGGCGACGGAGTCAGCGATGTAGCGGGCGCGCATGGCCGGTGAAGGTGTGGTCATGAGGGAACTGGCTCCGCTCATCCGAGGCCGGCGAGCTGACTCGCCAGCCAGGAGGACTGTTGCTGCATCTTGCCCATCGCGACCTCGAGGTTGGAGAACTGCCGCTGCAGTGCCGACTTGCGCAGATCCAGCCGGACATCCCAGGCGCTGACCTGGTCGTTGAGGGATTCGATGGAGTCGGTACGGCGCTGGATGAGGCCTTGCAGCGTGCCTTCCTTCACTCTGCCCGGCGGATCGGTGGGCAGTTTCACGCCCTCGGTGGCCTGCAACCCGACCGTCAGCAGCTTGCTGGCAAGGCCCTGCGCCTGGTCCCAGCCCGGGTCGAACTTGGTGGGACTGGCCTTCTCGTGGGGCACCTCGGTGTAGGAATTGAAGTACTCCTGGGTCTTGGCGGGGTCGGCGGTGAAAGCCTTGCCGAACGCCTCCTTGTCCAAGGTCAGCTTGCCGCTGCGGTCCAGCCCGATGCCGATCGTGTTGAAGGATCCCAGCGCGCCGGCACCGCCGGAAACGGTGCTCATGATGTCTTGACTCAGCTTGCGCATCGCAGTGTCACCGACCAGCGCTCCGGCCGCGACGGTGCCGTTCTTGCCCCGGCTCTGTGCCGCGATCTCGGTGAGCGCCGTGTTGGCGCTGTCGATCAGCGCCTGCAGCTTGGTGGCGATACCCTCGGCGTCGATGTCGAGGCTGATGGTGACGGGCGCGTCGTCGGCAGCCTGCTTCTTGGTGGCGGTGACGGTCACCCCCGGCTGCACGTCGGCGAAGGTGTTCGTCGGTGACGTGATGAAGTAGGCGTCCGCCGTGGTGCCCACCTGGAGCCGGGCGTCGGCACCCTGGCTGGTGAGCGTGGGACCGCCGAGGGTCAGGCCGGTCAGGGCACCACTGAGGTCGTCGTCCGCGCCGGTGAGGCCGTTGGAGAAGGCGGCGTCCGCGCCGGAGGCCTTCGCGGTGAGCTGGAGTGTGTACTGGCCCGGCCCCACCTGCACCGTCGCGGCCTTGAACATGGAGTCGGGGTCGCCGTTGATCGCCGCGGCCACCGACTTCAGCGACCTGTCCGTCGGGGTCAGCGTCTTCGTGGTGCCGTCAGCCAGCCTGATGTCGAAGGTGTCGCCGGCCATGACGGGCGCGAGCAGGGCATCGCTCGGCGAGGAGACCGACGCTCCGGTGAAGGTGGCCGTGTGCGCCGCCGCCAGCGCATCGACCTTGAAGGTGAACGAGCCGGCGGACGCGCCGGGAAGCGCGGTGACCACGGCGGCGTTCGAGCTCGACGTCGCCTTGATCCCGGCCCAGCTGGCCGGGTCGTCGAGCGCCTTGGCCGCGGTGACCAGACCCGCCATCTTGCTGTTCACGCTCTGGTATGCGGTCACTGTGCGGTTGTGCACAGTGATCTTGGTCTTGAGGGCCGTCTGGGGAAGGGCCTCGACCTGCATGAGCTGCTTGACTGTGTCCGAGGTGCTCATGCCGGTGACAAGTCCGTCGACGCTCATAGCCATCGCGGCGCTCTTTTCTCTTCGTCGGTGCCGATACCTGACGGGCGGTCGGCGAGGTCGCCGGCCGCCCGTCTATTCGGTTGTCTATTCAGTTGGTTGAGCTGTTGGACGCTGCTATCAGCGCAGGAGGGACAGAACGCCCTGCTGCGACTGGTTCGCCTGAGCCAGCATCGCGGTGCCCGCCTGGGACAGGATCTGCGAGCGGGTGAAGCTCATCATTTCCTGCGCCATGTCGGTGTCGCGGATCCGGCTCTCGGACGCCGACAGGTTCTCCACGGACACGTTGATGTTGTTGATGGTGTGCTCGAGCCGGTTCTGCGAGGCACCCAGCTTGCCCCGCTCGCCGGAGACGAGCTTGATCTGAGCGTCGATCAGATCGATGTCTGCCGCAGAGCCGGCTGCGGCGTTGTTGGTCGCCGCAGTGGTGAGCGACGCGGCCGCAGCGGTCAGGTCGAGGTCGCTGATGTCGACCGACAGCGTGTCGCTGCTGTTCGCGCCCACCTGGAAGGTCAGGTTGGCGTTTCCGTCCAGCAGCTTCACACCGTTGAAGTCGGTGCGCCCGGCGATGGCCGTGATCTCGTCGCCGAGGGCGGTCAGCTCGGAGTTGATCGCAGCCAGCGAGTCGGTGCTGTTGCTGCCGTTCGCGGCCTGCACCTGCAGGTCACGACCGCGCTGCAGGATCGAGTGCACCTCGTTCAGCGCACCTTCAGCGGTCTGGACGACACTGACGCCGTCCTGGGCGTTGCGGGCGGCGACCTTGAGGCCACCGACCTGGCTCCGCAGACCCTCGCTGATGGCGAGACCCGCGGCGTCATCGGCTGCCCGGTTGATCCGGAAACCCGACGACAGCTTCTCGAGCGACTTCGACATCTGGTTGTCGGAGACAGAGAGGCTGCGGTAGGCGTTCTGGGCAGCGATGTTCTGATTGATACGAAGACCCATTTGAATTTCCTCCTTGAGTGGGGTCCTGACCCGGCCCGTCCATGAGCCGTTTTGCTTACGCCATCAGAGATCGGTCGGCCACGGTCCGTCCTGAGGGGTATCCGAAGTTTGTTCGCGACTTTTTCCGAACGCCGGCCCGCCAGGAGGCAACCCGGCGCCCCTCAACCCCTCAGAGACGGCTGGCGCCTGCCGACGTTTCCGATGAAGCGGAGGGATCCCCTCGCGGAGACGGAGGAGCCGTGAGCTTGACCGACCTGTCCAGCGTCCTGTGGCGCGCACGGGAGCTGTTGGAACTGCTGCTGTTCAAGCTGGAGGAGGAGCAATTGCTGCTCGCCTCGAATCGGTCCCGCTGGCTCGCGCACGCCACGCGTGAAGTAGAGGTGGTGCTGGACCAGATCCGGCAGACCGAGGTCGCCAGGGCGGCCTATTCCCAGGCTGTCGCGATCGAGCTGGGGCTCAGCGCGGAGGCGTCTCTGGGGGAGCTGGCGGACACCGCGCCCGCGCCCTGGGGAGATCTCCTGCATCAGCACCGCCGGGCGTTCCTGACGCTGACGTCGGAGATCTCCGCCATGGCGGAGATCAACCGGGACCTGCTCACCGCGGGTCAGCGGGCAGCTCGCGAAACCATGCTCGCGTTCGCCGACACCGTGGAAACCTATAGCCCGCAAGGAAAAGCCGTCAGCGGCGGCTTGCGCCGGCCAAGTCTAGTGGATGAGGCAATCTGATGGGCAGTAGCTTCGGCGGTATCAACACCGCACTGACCTCGCTTTACGCCCAGCGTCGCGGTCTGGATGTGACCGGTCAGAACATCGCGAACGCCAACACCGAGGGATACACCCGGCAACGCGTCGTCATGCAGGCTCAGGTCGGCGCGGTTGTGCCGTCCATGTGGGCCAAGACGGACGGGATCGGCACCGGTGTCGCAGTCTCCGCTGTGCAGCGCCTGCGTGACGAGTACCTGGAGAGCCGGGGACGGGCCGAACACGGCACGAGTGCCTATCTCGCCAGCCAGAGCGCGTCGTACGCTTCGATCGAGGACGCCTTCGCGGAGCCGAGTGACACCGCGCTCGCGGCCCAGCTGCAGGACATGTGGGGCGGCTGGAGCGATGTGGCGAACAATCCGCAGCTCACCGCCAGCCGGTCCGCCCTCATCCAACAGAGTGCCATCGTCGCCGACCAGTTGAACGGCGCTCACGACGCGCTTGCCCGGCAGTGGAGCCAGAGCCGGAACTCGATGGACGTCTACGTCGACGAGGTGAACGTCACGGCGGGATCGATCGCCCAGCTCAACAGCAGCATCATCCAGGCGAACGCCTCAGGTGTAACGGTCAACGAGCTGGAGGACCGCCGGGATCTGCTGGCCATGCGGCTCTCGGAGCTCACCGGGGCCACCGCCGCCAAGCGGCCGAACGGCGGCATGGACGTCTTCATCGGCGGCTCCACGCTGGTCACCGGGGCTGTGACGCGGAAGGTCGAGTACACCGGGGCCGCTCGGCTGGCCGACCAGGCCGCCGCTCCGGTGGCGTTGACCTGGAAGGACAGCGGCACCCCGGCCGAAGCCGGCGGCACCGTGGGCGCGATGACCAACACGATGACCAGGATCATCCCCGATCTCGCGGCCGATCTCGACTCGATCGCCCAGAATCTGATCGGCCAGGTGAACGCTCTGCACAGCCAGGGCTACAGCGCCGACGGCGACACCGGAGCCGCCTTCTTCGGTGGCAACTCGGCCGGCACGATCAAGGTCCTGATCACCGACCCGGACAAAGTCGCGGTGTCCGGGGCCCCCGGCACCCGGGACAGCTCGGTGGCCGAGGCGATCGCGGACATCGGCGACAGGGCCGACGGCCCGGATCGGGAGTACCAGGAGCTGATCGGTCAGCTCGGGGTCGTGTCGCAGGGCTCCGTGCGCCGCGCTGAGATCCAGGGGGTCGTGGCCGCGCAGATCGATGCGGCCCGCGAGGGGCAGTCCGGGGTCAATCTCGACGAGGAGATGACCAACCTGCTGACGTTCCAGCGTGGGTACGAGGCCGCGTCCCGGGTGCTGACAACGATCGATTCCATGCTCGACCAGCTCATCAACCGCACCGGCCTGGTCGGAAGGTAGGAGTATCAATGATCAGCGGAAGAGTCACCGAAAAGAGCATCCATACCCGGGTGCTGGCCAATCTGCAACGCAATCTCGCGCAAGGTGCGAAGATTCAGGATCAGCTGTCGAGCGGTAAGCAGCTCAACCGGCCGTCGGATTCACCGGCCGGCACGGTGTCCGCGCTGCAGTTCCGTAGCGAATCGCGGGCGAGTCAGCAGTACATCCGCAATGCCGAGGACGGGCTGAACTGGCTGAGTACGATGGAGGACACGCTGGGCAGTTCTTCGGCCCTGGTGAACAAGGCCCGTGATCTGACCCTGCAGGGGTTGAACACTTCCACCTCCGGTGTCTTGGCCAAGGAGGCATTGGCTGCCGAGATCGACCAGATCCGGGAGACCCTGATCGCCCAGGCGAACACCAGATACCTCGATCGGCCCGTCTTCGGTGGCACCACCGTGGGCGAAGTGGCGTACGACGGGAACGGTGTGTACCAGGGCGCGACCTACGATCCGAGCAGCCCCGCGGACACCAGTGTCTCGCGGACGGTCGGCTCCGGAGCCAAGGTGCGGGTGGACGTGACCGGCGTGGAGGCTTTCGGTGACGATGCCACCGGTCTCTTCAGGGTGCTGCAGGATATCTCCGCGGGTATCAGGGCCGGCGACGATACTCAGTTGCAGACCAATCTGCAGCAACTCGACAAGGCCGGCGATCAGTTGCGATCGGCAGTTTCCGAGATCGGTTCACGATATAATCGGATGACGCAGATGAAGGAGTCCGCGCAGGACCGTCTGCTGTCTGTGACGTCGCAGTTGTCCGACATCGAGGACATCGATCTGCCGAAGACGATTATGGACATGAAGCTGCAGGAGACCTCGTACCAGGCCGCCTTGGCCGCCGCGGCCAAGGTTATCCAACCGTCGCTCATCGACTACCTGAGGTGACCATGAGTACACGCACCGAGTCCCGGCCGATTGGGGCATCCATGACCGACATCGACCTGGAAATGCCGATCATTGACATGGCTGTGCCCATGCCCGGCTTTCCCGCGCACCAGCAGTTCATTCTCGTCCGGCTGAACGACCAGGGCCTGCTGTACGCGTTCACCTCCATCCAGGACCCGGAACTCCGCTTCCTGGTGGCACCGCCGGAGCCGTTCTTCCCGGACTACGCGCCGGAGATCGAGAACCAGGTGCTCGCCGCGTTGAACACCAAGGATCCGGATCGGCTCCTGGTGATGGTGGTCATCACGGCCGGTGCCAACGAGACGACGGCGAACCTGTTGGCCCCGATCATCGTGGACCGGGACAGCCGACGGGCCATGCAGGTGGTCCTCAACGACAGCAGCCTGCCGGTACGCGCAGTCATGCGCAAGGATTACTGAGCGAGTCCGCACCGATGTCCTGTCCACGGATGGAGAAGGGGCGACTGCGATGCTCGTGCTGACCAGGAAGGCCGGCGAGAGCTTGATGATCGGTGACGACGTCGTAGTGACCGTGCTCGAGACCCGCGGTGACGTAGTCCGCATCGGGATCGAGGCTCCGCGCAGCATTCGAGTGCACCGTGAAGAGGTGTTTCGGGAGCTGCAGACCTCCAACCGTGAGGCGGCGTCGCCGGATGAGGACGCCGTCCGCGCGGTGACCGAGATGTTGCGCCCGGCCATGGTCGAACCTCCGGGCGACTGACCCTCCATAGTGGTACCAATCTGGGCCGGCTCCCTGTGGGAGTCCGGCCCGTTGGCTTGCCCGGCAACGGTTGGCGGGCCGGACCGGCGCCGCCGCCCGGGTGGACGGCGGTGCCGGGATCAGCGGATGGACGGGATCAGCGGATGGAGAGCCCGCGCGCCCGGAAGAACGCGATCGGCTCGACGGCGTTCTCCCGGGTCGCCGGCACGCCCGCGTGCACCTCGAAGTGCAGGTGCGGGCCGGACGACGAGCCCGACGTGCCCACGTAGCCGAGGATCGCGCCGCGGGGGACGCGCTGGCCGACCGTGACCGACGGGCGCCGCACCATGTGACAGGACCGGGTCACCAGGTTGCCCTCGTGCTGGACCTCGACGTACCAGCCGCAGCCCTTCAGCGCGGGGCTGCCGTCCACATCGCAGCTTCCCCTGGAGACGTTGCACACCATGCGGATCACGGTGCCGGCCGCGACCGCGCGGATCGGGGTGCCGCGGGTGGCGGCCAGGTCGATGCCGTCGTGCGCCGGGCGGGCCGTGGTGCGGAAGCCGCTGATCAGCCCGGCGGCGACGGGAAGCATCCAGGTGCCCGACACGGGCGGCAACGGTGCGGCCGAAATCGGTGCGGCGGGGGCCGGGCATTTGGGAATGGGGAACGCGCCACGCTGGACGTACGCGTCGGAGATGTAGCCGTTGTCGGCCAGGCGGTCCCAGTAACCGGTGTTCGTGACGGTCCCGCTGATGAACTGGCCGGCGATCCGGCAGATGATCGAGACGGTGGCGCCGTTGCTGATGGTGCCGATCCGGGGGCTGCCCGCGGACGGGGCGCTACGCGCGTTGAGCGGTGTTCCGCCGGTGACGACCTTGCCGGTGCCGGCGATCCGGGCGGTGCCGGATGCGGCGGCCGGGCCGGAACTGAGGGTCAGGGAGCTGCCGACGGTGCTGACCGCGGCGAGCAGGGCGAGGGCGGTGCGCTGATGTCGTCGCTTCATGGGTTCTTCCCTTCGGCCGTACGCGGACGCGTCTCGATCAGGCCAGGCTGCCGAGCGCGGGATGCGGGTTCCGGTGCTCCGTCAGTGCAGAACAGTTGCGGCAAATAGATAAAAACCGGCGCGAGTAGGCCGATCCGGTCTGAAGATGGAACTAGTGCCGCATCGTGAGCCCGGACGCGCGGGCACATGGTCGCTTCCGAAGGAGACGTGGATGTCGAGATTGACGGAAATGGGCATCGCCAAGCGTCTGACGCTTATCGTGCTCGTCGGCGTGCTGGCACTGGTCGCTCTAGCCACGATCACGGTGCAGGGACAGAACAGGGTCGTCACCCAGTCCGACGAGGTGCGCACGCTGGAGGTCTGTCTGGCGGCGCTGAACCACCTCGACACCAGGCAGAGCGAGCTCAAGGTAGACGCGTACCGGTCCGCCCTCAAGCACGACGTCACGCAGGACGTCGCCGACGACGTGACCTCCGCGACCGAGGCGGCCGACGGGGTCGAGGGGTGCGGGCTGACCGGTGCCCTGGCGGCCGAGTTCGGGACGATCCGGCCGGACGTGAACGAATTCGGCACCTTCATCTCCGGATTCGTCCAGCAGTCCCTGGTTCCCGGCGGTGCCGCGGTGAACACCGACCAGATCGCCGAGCGCAACCACGCCGTGGACGATCAGCTCGGGGCGCTGAACGAGAAGGTGACGGCTACGGCCGAGCAGGAGCGTGCGGCCATGACCGACGCGGTCAGTGACACCAAGCGGGCGGCGTGGCTCGTCGGGCTCGTCGGGCTGATCCTGCTGATCGGGCTGTCCGTACCGCTGGCCCGGTCGATCCTGCGCCCGGTGCAGCGGCTCGGTGAGGTCATCGACGCGCTGCAGAAGGGGGATCTGACCCAGCGCAGCGGCATCACGACCCGCGACGAGCTCGGCCGGATGGCCACCGGGCTCGACGCTGCCGTCGCCTCGATCCACCGCTCGCTCACCACGATCGGCCAGGAGGCCGAGACCCTGGCCAGCTCGGCGACCGAGCTCTCGGCCGTGGCCGGGCAGATCGCCGACGCCGCCCACAACACCGACGCCCAGACCTCCTCGGCGTCGAGCGAGGCGGAGGAGATCTCCCGCAACGTGCAGACCGTCGCGGCGGGCTCCGAGGAGATGGGCCTGAGCATCCGGGAGATCTCCCGCAACACCAGCGAGGCGGCCCAGATCGCCGCGGTCGCCGTCGCCGAGGCGGCGCAGGCCACCGAGACGATCCGGCAGCTCGGCGAGTCGTCGGCCGAGATCGGCAACGTCATCAAGCTGATCACCTCGATCGCCGAGCAGACCAACCTGCTGGCCCTGAACGCGACCATCGAGGCGGCCCGGGCCGGTGACGCGGGCAAGGGCTTCGCCGTGGTGGCGAGCGAGGTCAAGGACCTGGCCCAGGAGACCGCGCGGGCCACTGAGGACATCGGTTCCCGGGTCAACGCGATCCAGCAGGACACCGGCGGCGCGGTCGAGGTGATCGGCCGGATCAGCGAGGTCATCGCCAAGATCAATGACTTCCAGACGACGATCGCCAGCGCCGTGGAGGAGCAGACCGCCACCACCGGCGAGATGAGCCGCAGCATCGGCGAGGTGGCGTCGGGCAGCAGCCGGATCGCCGCGAACATCTCCGACGTCTCCACCGCCAGCGCCAACGCGGTGCAGGGGGTCACCCAGACCCGGCAGGCCAGTGAAGAGGTCGCCCGCACCGCCGAGCAACTGCGCACTCTGGTCGGCGCTTTCCGGCTCTGACCGGACGCACCCGGACTGCACCTGGTGCGGCCCCGGTCCACAACACCGGGGCCGCACCGTAATCCCCAGGGCGAGATGAACTCGTCCGGCGGGAAACGGTCTCGGGAGTCATCGTGGGTGCAGAGCGTGAATCGGTCTTGGACGGCACCACCCTCGCCGCCCCGGCGGCCGCCCTGGATCTGAGGGCCGACGCCCATGTGCACACCGGGTTCGCGGCCGGCCGGGACAGCGTGGGCCTGATCGTCTCCGCCGCCGACCACGCCGGGCTGAGCTCCGTCACCTTCGCCGACCAGGTGGGGCCGGAGACGACGTGGCTGTCCGCGTACGCGGACACCATCCGCCGGGCCCGCCGGCGGACCGAGCTGAACCTGCGCATCGCCGCCGAGGTCGAGGTCGTCCAGCGCGACGGCTGGCTGGCCTGGCCGGCCGACCTGGGCCACCTGGAGGCGGTGTCGGTGGCCGTGTCCCGGCTGCCGATGGCCACCGGCCCGATGCTGCCGCGTGAGGTACGCGCCCGGCTCGCCACCGGCGAGCTCACTGCGGACGAGGTGGCCGAGATCGTGGTGACGGCGACGATCAAAGGCATGGACCGGGCCTCCCGGTACGCCCCGGCGCAGCTCGCCCGTCCGCTGAGCCTGCTCACCCAGGTCGGCGTAGAAGAGTCCGCGGTCACCGGCGAGATGCTGGCCGCGTTGGCCACCGCCTGTCTGGTCACCGGTACGGCCGTCGAGATCAGCGAGGCCTGGCGGGGCCCGTCCCCGCGGGTGGTGGCCATGCTGCGGGAGGCTGGTGTGGCGCTGGTCGCGGCGAGTGACGCCCGGTACGCCGGCGAGGTCGGGCACTGGCAGTACGTGCGCCGGGTCTGATCGGAAACCGGCCGCGATCCGTAATCGCATACGTACTCTCGGTCATGCCAGCACTTCAGCATGGGAGAGATGCGATGAGTATGGTTCAGCAGGCCGTCGAGGTCGGTGCCCCGCTGCACACGGTGTACGAGCAGATCGCGACGTTCGAGAACTATCCGCGGTTCATGACCGGTGTGCAGCGGGTGACCCGGGTGGGCGACGACCGCACCCACTGGATCATGGACGTCGAGGGCCACCGCCGGGAGTTCGACGCCCGGATCACCGAGCGCTCCCTGGACGAGCGGGTCTCCTGGGCGACCACCGAGGGACCACTGCTCGCCGAGACCATCACGCTGCGGCCGATGGGCGAGACCCGGACCCAGATCGTCGCCCAGCTGGAGGCCGATGTGGCCTTCCTGCTGCCCAGCGACCGGCACGGTCAGGAGACCCTGCGCCGCCGGCTCAAGGCCGACCTGGACGCCTTCAAGGGCCTGATCGAGACCGGCAAGCTGGGTGACCTGCAGCTGCGCGGGGCGAGCTCCAAGCAGCTCGCCGGCACGCCGGGCAACCCGGCCTCACCCGCCTCCGTCGCCGCCCGGGCCCGCGGCGGCCGGCCGCATCCCGGTGCCGGCTGGGGCACCAGCGCCGGCGAGTTCAGCAACGCCAACGCCGGCACCGACGTGGACATCACCTCGGCGCCGGGCATCACCAGCGCCGCCGACCTGGACGACGTGCTGGCCCCCGGCCGCCGGATCGGCGGCTCGCGGTCGGTGAGCGGCGGCTCCGCGCCAATGGGTGGCAAGGCGATGGGCTCCCGCGACGTCCGCGGCGACGGCGTCATCCACGAGGAGGAGCGCGGCGGCGACCACGACTGGTGACGCTCACCGCGCCGCCTCGAGGGTCACCACCAGACGGGCACCCCGGGGCTCGGCCCGCTCGTAGCGGACCGAGCCCCGGTTGGCTTCCACCAGGTGCCGCACGATGAACAGGCCGAGCCCGGCGCCGCGCATGAACCGGTCGAAGAGCTGGGGCACCAGCTCCTCGGGGATGCCCGCGCCGCGGTCCTGCACCACCAGCTCGACCGCCTCCCCGGCGCGGCGGGCGCTGACCACCAGCGGGGGATCGCCGTACTTCAGCGCGTTGCCGAGCAGGTTGTGCACCACGTGCCAGAGGTGCTGCCGGTCGGCCAGCGCGGCCAGGTCCTCGTCGACCTCGATCGTCACGTCCGCCGCGCACCGGAGCTCCGCCGCCACCGCGGTGACGACCTCCCGGACCGGCACCGGGGTACGCCGCGCGGTGACCGCCCCGGTGTCCAGGCGGAACAGCAGCTGCAGATCGTTCATCATCTTGACGAGCCGGCGGGTGTTCTTGTCGATCTTCGTGGTCAGCTCGAGACGGGTGTCCTCGTCCAGCTCGGCCCAGTCCGCGCTGAGCAGCTCCGAGAGGCTGGCGATCGAGCTGATCGGCTGGGCCACGTCGTGGGTCAGCATCGAGGTCAGGTCGTTCTTGAAGGCCAGTGCCGCCGCCAGCCTCGCGTTCGACTCGCGCAGCCGCTCGTTGCTGCGTTCCAGCTCGCCGGCCCGTTCCCGCAACTCGTCCGCGACCCGCTTGCGGTCGGTGATGTCGACGTAGGTCGCCACGTACGCGCGGGGACGCCCGTCGGCGTCGGGGATGGGGGCCATCGTGGCCAGCACCGGGATGTCGGTGCCGTCGGCGTGCCGGACCAGCCAGTCGCCGGTGCCGGCCGGCGGCAGCGACGCCGGATCCGGGGCGGCCGGCTCGCGGTGGCCGGTCAGCTCCCGCCAGCGCCGGTTGACGTCGATCACCCGGTGGTTGGCGTCGAGCACCATCACCGCCTCGTTCATCGACTGCAGCAGCGTGTCCGCGAACTCGCGGCGCTCGCGCAGCTCGGCGACCAGCTCCCGTTGCTGGCGGTCGGCCCCCTCCAGCGAGCGGACCAGGAAACCGATCAGGGCCAGCACGGCCAGTGCGGCCAGGATGGCCCCGGTGCTGATCGCGGCGGCCGGCCGGCTGATCCCGGTCCGCACCGCCAGCGCGCTGACCAGTGCGGCGAGCACCGGCACGGCGATCACCACGGGCAGCGTGTGCCGGATCTTGGTGCCGGGTCCGGCGGCCGCGGCGGTACGCAGCGGACCCGCCTCCGGGCGCGCGAGGATGGCCCCCAGCGCCAGGGTGAGCAGGGCACCGGCGTGGTACGGCGTCATCACGCTGTCCGGGCCACCGCCGTCCGGGAAGGTCGGCGCGAACATCCGCGGCACCAGGGCGACCAGCGCGATGATCGTGGCCCCGGCCAGCAGCGGGTCGGCGATCCGGAACCGGGACTGCTCCCCGGGGCGGCGTACCCGCACGTCGATGCCGGTCAGGGCCAGCCCGGTCAGCAGGGTGGCGACAGCCGCAGCCGGATGCCGGACCAGCGCGGCCGCCCCCAGCAGAGCGGCCAGGCCGGCCAGGACGTACGCGGTGACGCGCGCCGGGGTGCTGGCCCGGATGGGCGCCAGCAGGAACAGGGCGAGCCCGGCGGCCAGTAGTGCGGCTGCCGGGCTCGACGTCAGGGCGTTCTCTTCAGCGGACGAGGTGAGCAGGTCGAGGGCACCGAAGACGGCCACCGCGACACCGGCGCACCCGGCGAGGATCCGGGACAGCCTGCCCACGTCGTGCGCCGCGATCTGCACCGGTGGAACCCCTCTAAATATGGGCGTTTCCGCCCAAGTGTGAGGGAGTGATCATATCGCGGCGGATGGGATCAAGTGGTCACGCCGGGTGAGACTGCCCCGCCCACTCGAAGCCGTCCTCGACGGTGACCTTGGACGCGAGCAGCACCAGCCGGTCGGCGTGCTTGTTGGCGTGGTGCCCGCAGAACACCAGCGAGCCGCCGCTGCTGAGGGCGATCTCGGCCTTGGCGGCCGCGTTGCAGCTGTCGCAGCGGTCGACCAGGGACGGGACGGTGACGATCTCGGGCGACAGCATGGTGGTCATCATCGCTCTCCTTGCTCGGTGGCGGTGCAGCGGTCCTGACAGCGGGTACTTCGGCCCGCCGGAGGGGCGCCTTAGCCCTCGGGACGTCCTTCGGGACCCTGCTACTGACGCGCAACCGGCAAGGTCCCTGGTGACTCTGTCCCGTCGTCAACCTTTCCCTCAGACGCCACCGGCATACCCCAATACGCGGGTGAAGTCGTTCGCCTGTGGCTTAACGGGAGGGAACCCAGAATGACTCGCAACGACGGCCGGCGCCGTACCGCGCGCTTCGCGCTGACCGCCGGCATCGCCACCGCGGCCGCAGTGACCGGCGTCACTGGCACCGCACTCGCGGGTACCCCCACCGCGTTGCCCACCGGCCCGGTCCGCGCCGCGGCCGCCGCGGATGCGATCGCCGGCAGCTACATCGTGGTGCTCAAGCCGGGATCCGCAGCGGCTTCCCGGGTGACGTCCGCTTCCCAGTCCCTCGCGAAGCGGTACGGCGGCAAGGTCCGTGCCAACTACCTCTCGGCCGTCCGCGGTTTCCAGGCCACCATGACCGCCACGGCGGCCCGCCGGCTCGCGGCGAACCCGGCCGTCGACTACGTCGAGCAGGACGCCACCGTCCGGATGGCCGACACCCAGAGCACCCCGGTGTGGGGCCTGGACCGCATCGACCAGCCGGCGCTGCCGCTGTCGAAGACCTACACCCACCGCTCCGCGGCCGGCGTGACCGCGTACGTGCTGGACACCGGCATCCGCACCAGCCACGCCGAGTTCGGTGGACGGGCCGGCCACGGCTGGGACTTCATCGACAAGGACGCCACCGCCCAGGACTGCAACGGGCACGGCACCCACGTGGCCGGCACGGTCGGCGGCCACGCGTACGGCGTCGCGAAGGACGTCAAGCTGGTCGGCGTCCGGGTCCTGGACTGCACCGGATCGGGTTCGTACTCGGCGATCATCGCGGGTGTCGACTGGGTCACCACGCACGCGGTCAAGCCGGCCGTGGCCAACATGAGCATCGGCGGCACGCTGAGCTCGGCGCTCAACGCCGCGGTCACCAAGTCGATCGCGTCGGGCGTCACCTACACCGTGGCGGCCGGCAACGAGAACAAGAACGCCTGCGGCTACTCGCCGGCGGCCACGCCCAACGCGATCACGGTCGGAGCCACCGAGAGCACCGACGCCCGGGCGTCGTTCTCCAACTTCGGTTCCTGCCTCGACATCTTCGCGCCGGGCGCGAGGATCACGTCGGCCGGCTACACCTCCGACACCGGCACCCAGACGATGAGCGGCACCTCGATGGCCGCCCCGCACGTCGCCGGCGCGGCCGCGCTGGTGCTGGGGGCCGACCCGGCCGCCACGCCGGCCCAGGTGCTCACCTTGCTGACCACCAAGGCGTCGGTGGACAAGGTGACCTCACCGGGCACCGGCTCGGTCAACAAGCTGCTCAACACGGCCTGGCTGAACACCGTCACCGGCACCCCGGCCCCGGCGCCCACCACGGCCCCGACCACGCCGGCCCCCACCACCGCCCCGACGACCACCCCCACCACCGCTCCGACGTCGGCCCCCACCACCGCTCCGACGTCGGCCCCCACCACCGCTCCGACGACTGCCCCGTCCACTGCGCCGACGACGACCCCGACCACCAGCGTGCCGGTCCCCGCGTGCGGGCCGTTCACCATGGGCACCGACGTGCGGATCAGCCGGTACGGCACCGCGTGGAGCAGTGTGGGCATCTCCGGCTGCACCGGCACCGCGTCGGCGACCTCCAGCGTGACGGTGACCGTCGTGCACGGCTTCCGCGGTTCGCTCGTCGTCTCGCTGGTGAGCCCGCGGGGCACGAAGTACACGCTGAAGCAGGCCGACAAGGCGGACAGGGTGGCGAATCTGTCGCAGACCTACCCGATCAACCTTTCCGGTACGTCTCGCAACGGTACGTGGACGTTGCAGGTCAAGGACACCTACGGCACCACGACCGGAATCCTGGACAAGTGGAAGTTGACCCTCTGAAAGCTCGGAAAGCCGTACCGGTGCGGTGTCCCGCCGTTAGCGTTGTCCGTGAGTAGAGGCAAGGAGGCCGCCATGACGGAGGTCACGCAGGAGCGCCCCACGGTCCTCGTCGTCGACGACGAGGAGGACCTGCGCGACATCATGCGCCGGATGCTCGAGCGCCGCGGCTTCGCCACCCTGGTGGCCGGCGACCGGGAGCAGGCGATCGCGGTCTGCCAGGACCATCCCGGTGTCATCGACGTGCTGGTCACGGATCTCAACCTGCCCGGCGACTCGGGTGGCGAGCTGGCCCGCACCGCGTCCGAGCTGCGCCCCGAGATGGGCGTCGTGTACATCTCCGGTCTGCCCAAGGACATCGCCGTCACCAAGGGCCTGATCGAGCCGGACGCCCTGCTGGTCAAGAAGCCGTTCACGTCGGATCTGCTGCTCGAGGCCCTGCGCTCGATCCTGGACCAGCGGGCACCGACCGTGTGACGAGCTGAGCGAGAACGCCGCCGGAACTTTCCGGCGGCGTTTTTCGCGTCCGGGGGTCGGCCGAACGGCGGAGCCGCCGTCGGCCCAAAAGCCCTTCATCCGGTGGGGCCCGTGCCGCCAGACGGTCCACTGTGGCGGGGCTCCCGGCCTGCACCCGTTCGCGATCCGGGCCGGCACCCGCCCGCGCCGAACCTGAATGTCAGACAGCAATTGTTTGACATACAGGGGGAACGACGTGACGGCCAGGCGCAGGACGATCGGAGTCGCACTGACGGGTGTGGTGGTGGCCGGCACGGGCCTCACCCTGACCGGTACGGCGAACGCGGCGACCACGACCGAGACGACGACCATCTACAGCACCGACGACGCCTACACGTCCAGCACCCGCAAGACGGTGAACTTCGGCTCGGCCGACAAGCTCGTGGTCGGCAAGGAGGCCGGAGAGACCCGGCTGTCCTATGTGAAGTTCGCACCCAAGGTTGCCGCGGGGGCCACCGTCACCGCGGCTGAACTGCGGCTGCCGGTGGAGAGCAAGCCGGTCGCCGCCACGCTCAACGTCTACTCGGTGGCCGGTACCTGGTCGGAGCAGAAGCTCACCGCGGCGAACGCGCCCGCCCTCGGCTGGCTGGTCGCCTCGATCAAGCCGCGGACCACCGACACGACGTTGCGCTTCGACGTCTCCAAAGTGGTCACCCGGGCCGGCACCTACGCGTTCGCGCTGAAGTCCGCGGCCACCAACGGCGTCACCCGGCTGCGCGCCATCGAGTACGGCACCGCCACCGCCGGTGGCCCCGAGCTGGTCCTGACGGTCAAGCGCACCACGATCACCCCCACCAGGCCGGCGACCCCGCCCACCACCGCCCCGACGACCCCGCCCACCACCGCCCCGACGACCCCGCCGACCACCGTTCCGCCGACCACGACGCCGCCGGCGGAATGCGTCACCGGTGCGCTGCTCGTGCCGTCCTGCGGCGTGCTGTGGGGAGCCGCGGCCGGCGGTTTCACCGACACCCCGCGCGACCAGGCCCTCAAGAGCTGGGAGACGCTCACCGGACGCACCGCGACGATCTTCCACCAGTACCACAAGGGTGACGAGCAGTTCCCGACCAAGGCTGAGATCGCGATGACCCAGGACCCGCAGCGCCCGCGCGTGCTCCTGCTGAACTGGAAGATCGCCTACAACTCCACCTGGGCCAAGGTCGCCGCGGGCGAGCAGAACGCCCGGATCGACAAGTGGTCGGCGTACGTCAAGCAGAACTACCACCAGAAGTTCTTCCTGGCGCTGCACCACGAGCCGGAGAACGACGTGCAGACCACCGCCTCGTCGGGCATGACCGCCAAGGACTACGCCGCGATGTACCGGCACGTGATCACCCGGCTGCGCGCCAACGGGGTCAGCAACGCCGTCAACGTGATCGCCTACATGGGCAACGAGAAGTGGATGGCGCAGTCCTGGTGGAAGGACCTCTACCCGGGCGACGCGTACGTCGACTGGGTCGGCCTGGACTCCTACGTCAGCGTGGAGAAGGGCTACTACCACTACGGCGGCATGGGCGACCTCCTCGACCGGCAGCCCACCGGCGGCGGCCTCGGCTGGTACGACTGGGCCGTCCAGAACCACCCGACCAAGCCGATCATGGTTGCCGAGTGGGGCATGTACCACCGCCGCGCGACCATCACCGACAAGTCCGCCGCGTTCGCCTCGGTCGTCCCCGAGCTGAAGGCCCACCCGGCGATCAAGGCCGTCGTCTACTTCGACACCGCCAGCGACGACGAGGGTGACCGGGACATCTCGGTGAACTCCTCGGCGAGCAGCCTCGCCGCGTTCAAGAAGGTCGCCGCCGACCCGATGTTCAAGGTGACCATCGGCAAGTGACGTCGTTCACCCCGATACCGGGCCGGTCCGTTCGCGGGCCGGCCCGGCCGGCTGTCCGGGCCAGGGCACGGTCAGTTCGCCACGGCGCCACCGGGCCGGACCGGGCAGCACCGGCCACTGCTCGCGGAACTTCGCGACGGTGGCCCGCCACCGCTGCCGCGGACCGAACGGGGTGGCCGACGCGTCCCAGGCGGCGCCCAGGGTCCGCAACAGGTCATGAATCGGGTGGCCGGGCACGTTGTGGTGGATCAGGGCCTTCGGCAACCGCTCGGCGAAGGTGGCCGGATGGTCCAGATCGGACAGTCGCGCCGACAGGGTGAGCGTCCGCGGCCCCTCCGCGCCGACCACCGCCCAGGTGGCGATCCGGCCCAGCTCGTCACAGGTGCCCTCGACCAGCAGCGCGCCGGTGCCGGTCATGGCGGCCCACGCCGCGGGCACGTCCTGCGCCGGATACTGGCGCAGCACGTTGAACGCGCGGACCACCTGAGGGCGCAGGCCGGCCAGCTCGAAGCCGCCCCGGCGGAACTCCAGCAGCGGCGGGTCCGCCCACGGCTGGGCGTCGCTCACCCGTACCGGATCGATCTCCAGGCCGACCACCGCGACGTCCGGGCGGACCGCGGCCGCGAGCCGGGCCCGCAGCTCGACCGCCGTGATCGGCGTCGCGCCGTATCCGAGATCCACCACCAGCGGTGCGGCCGCGCGGGTGAGCAGCTCCCCGCAGCGGTACGCGATGAAGTTGTCCACCCGGCGCAGCCGGTTGGGGTTGGTGGTGCCGCGGGTGACCGCACCGACCGGCTTCATGGCATCAGCTCTGTTCCCGGGCCACCTTGTGCTGGGCGGCCTGGGCGATCGGGCGCACCACCAGCCGGTCGATGTTGACGTGCTGCGGCCGGGTGGCGACCCACGCGACGCAGTCCGCGATGTCCTCGGCCACCAGTGGCTCGCGCACGCCGGCGTAGATCGCGTCGACCTTGGCCGGGTCACCCAGGCGGTTGAGGGAGAACTCCTCGGTCCGCACCATGCCGGGATCGATCTCGATGACCCGCACCGGCCGGCCGGCGAGCTCCAGGCGCAGGGTGCCGACCAGGGCGTTCTGCGCGTGCTTGGCGGCCGTGTAACCGGCGCCGCCCTCGTAGACGGTGAAGGCGGCCGTCGAGCCGACGGTCACCACCGTGCCCGCGCCGCTGGCCTCCAGGGCCGGCAGCAGGGCCTTGGTGACCCGCAGCGTACCCAGGACGTTCACCTCGTACATCCACTGCCAGTCGTCGACCGAGCCGGCCTCGACCGGGTCCATCCCGCGCGCCCCGCCCGCGTTGTTGACCAGCAGCGCGACCGGTGCACCGAGCTCGCCGACCGCAGTGGCCAGCGCGTCGACGGCCGCATCCGAGGTGACGTCGCAGACCACGGCGGTGGCGTCCGGGCCGATCCCGGCGACCAGCTGCTCCAGCCGGTCCGCGCGCCGCGCCGCGGCCACCACGTGGAAGCCCTCGGTGGCCAGCCGGCGGGCGGTGGCCGCGCCGATACCGCTGGACGCCCCGGTGACGACGGCGATCTTCTTCTGCACCATCCTTTGATCCTGCCTCACCCCGGCGGGAGAGCTCGGTCACCCCCGGCCTCCTGGCGTTGGGTTGAGGACCTTCCGGTAGGGAAGATGAACGACGGCGTAACAGTTCCCCGTTACGTTCCACTGCTTCGCGAAGGGACACGACGTGGCTGAGCTGCGGGCTGCAGGCCCCTGGCCGACACCCCGGCGCATCGCCACCCTCTCCGTGCACACCTCGCCCCTCGAGCAGCCCGGCACGGGTGACGCCGGTGGCATGAACGTGTACATCGTCGAGGTTTCCAAGCGGCTGGCCGAGCGGGACGTCGAGGTGGAGATCTTCACCCGCGCCACGTCGAGCGAGCTGCCGCCGGTCGTCGAGATGGCTCCGGGCGTGACTGTGCGCCACGTCACCGCCGGCCCGTTCGAGGGCCTGTCGAAGGAGGAGCTGCCGTCGCAGCTCTGTGCCTTCACCAACGGCGTGCTCCGGGCCGAGGCCGCGCGCCCGCCCGGTGCGTACGACCTGATCCATTCGCACTACTGGATGTCCGGGCAGGTCGGCTGGCTGGCCCGGGAACGCTGGGGTGTCCCGCACGTGCACACCGCGCACACCCTGGCCAAGGTCAAGAACAGGTTCATCGCCGCCGGTGACCGCCCCGAGCCCAAGGCCCGGGTGATCGGCGAGGAGCAGGTCATCGCCGAGGCCGACCGGCTGGTGGCGAACACCCGCTTCGAGGCCCAGGACCTGGTCAGCTGCTACGACGCCGACCCGACCCGGCTCACCGTGGTGCAGCCGGGCGTGGATCTGGACCGCTTTCGACCCCGGTCCACCCGGGCGGCCGACCGCCGCCGGCTCGGCCTGCCCGAACGCGGGTACGTGGTGGCCTTCGTCGGCCGGATCCAGCCGCTCAAGGGCCCCGACGTGCTGATCAACGCGCTGGCCGCGCCGGCCCTGCGCGACGAGGACGTGACCGTGGTGATCTGCGGTGGCCCCAGCGGCAGCGGCCTGGACCGGCCCACCGCGCTGATCGAGCTGGCCGCGTCGCTCGGCGTCTCGCACAAGGTGCGGTTCGTGGTGCCGCAGACCGGCGAGGCCCTGGCCGCGCTGTACCGGGCGGCCGACCTGGTCGCCGTCCCCTCCCACAACGAGTCGTTCGGGCTGGTCGCCCTGGAGGCGCAGGCCTGCGGCACGCCGGTCGTCGCGGCGGCCGTGGGTGGCCTGGTCACGGCGGTCACCGACGGCGTGAGCGGGGTGCTGGTGAACGGGCACGATCCGGACGACTGGGCCAGGGTGCTGGCCGATCTGCTGCTGGCCCCGGCCCGCCGGCTGCGGCTGTCGATCGGTGCGGTCCGGCACGCCACCAACTTCTCCTGGGACCGCACCGCGGACGGCCTGCTGCGGGTCTACCGCGAGGCGGTCACCGAGCACCGTGCACTGATCGAGGCCCGCCTGGCAGGCTCCTTCTCATGGTGACCGAGATCGGCGCGCTGATCGAGCGCGTCTGCGCGGAACGTGAGCTGGAGTGCGAGTCCACCGGCGATGCCGCGTGGGTGGTGACGCTGCCCGGCACACACAAGCTCAAGACGGCCTGCAACCTCATCGTGGGGGAGCACGCCCTGCGCATCGAGGCGTTCGTGATGCGCCATCCGGACGAGCGGAGCGAGGAGCTGTGGGCCTGGCTGCTGCGCCGCAACGCCCGCATGTACGGCGTGAGCTTTTCGATCGACGCCGCCGGTGACGTCTACCTGACCGGCCGGGTGACGCTGAAGGGCCTGGACGAGGATGAGCTGGACCGGCTGCTGGGCGCGGTGCTGACGTACGCCGACGAGTCCTTCGACTCGATGCTGGAGATCGGCTTCGGTTCGTCCATCAAGCGCGAGTGGGAGTGGCGGGTCAAGCGCGGCGAGTCGCTGGCCAACCTGCAGGCCTTCGCCCACCTCGCCGACGAGGAAACCCCGGGCTAACCTGAACCGGTAACTGTTAAGATCGTTACCAGTTGGGGGACCGGGTGCCGACCGGGCGCAAGTGGTGGACGGACGCGGCCGGTGGACTCCCCGCGACGTACTGGTATCTCTGGACCGGTCTGCTGATCAACCGGGTCGGCGGCTTCGCCGTGCTGTTCCTGAGCCTCTACCTCACCGCCCAGCGCGGGGCGAGCCCGGCGCTGGCCGGCCTCATCGTCGGCGGGTACGGCATCGGCGGCGTCGCCGGCACCCTGCTCGGCGGCGTGCTCACCGACCGCTGGGGCCGCCGCTCCACGCTGCTCGCGGCGCATTTCGCCACCGCCGCCCTGCTGGTCGCCCTGGGGGTGAGCACGGATCTGCGGCTCGTCGCCGGGCTCGGTCTGCTGCTCGGGCTGGCCCAGTCGATGCCCGGCCCGGCCTTCGTCGCGGCGATCATCGACGTGGTGCCCGCCGAGCGCCGCTCCCGGGCGTTCAACCTGCAGTTCTGGGCGTTCAACCTGGGCCTGGCCGGGGCGTCGCTGCTGGCCGGGCTGCTGGCCGAGTGGAGCTATCTCGGGCTGTTCCTGATCGATGCGGCGGCGACGGTGCTCACCGGCGTACTCATCGCCTGGAAGGTCCCGGAGACGCTCAGCCGGCGGCCGCCGGTGGCAGTGGCCGGCGGGGGGATGCGGACCGTCCTGGCCGACCGGATCTTCCTGGTCTTCGTCGGCCTGACCCTGCTGCAGGCGCTGCTCTACGCCCAGACCAGCACGATCGTGCCGCTGGCGATGAGCGCCGACGGGCTCAGCCCGTCGGGCTACGGGCTCGTCACCGCGCTGGGCGGGACGCTCATCGTGCTGGGGCAGCTCTTCGTGCCGCGGCTGATCGACCGGCACCGCAAGGACCGGGTGCTGGCGACGGCGGTGGCGGTGATGGCGGTGGGCTTCGCGACGCTGGCGTTCGCCGACCGGCTCGGCGGCTACCTGGTCGCGGCGGCGGTCTGGACCGTCGGGTCGATGCTGGCCGCACCGCCGAACGCGGAGATCAATGCGGAGCTGGCGCCGGTCGAGCTGCGCGGGCGCTACCAGGCGGTGTTCTTCCTCACCTTCCCGGCGGCGGCGTTCCTGGCGCCGGCACTGGGCGGTGTGAGCCTGCAGGCTTTCGGGCCGGCGCACTGGCTGATCGTCGCTGCCGTCGGTGTCGTGGCCGCGCTTCTGCATCTGGCGGCGGGCCCGAGCCGGGAGCGACGAGTGAAGGCCGGGAAACTGAAGGCTGCAGAACTGAAGGCTGCGAAGCCGGATGCCGTGGGGGCTGACGGCGCCGGCGGCGGCGGGCGACACCCATCCCCATAGGCGTCGCCCGCACTAACCGCCGGTCTCGGGTAACGCCGTCCCCCAACGGCTGATGCCACCCGTCCCCGAACGCCGATCCGCGGTGGCCCCGAAGGGCCGACCCGTTCCCCGAACTGACGGCTCGGCGTCCATCGACCACGCTAGTTGGGCCGGTCAAGGGCCACAAGCGGGTTGGCTGTCTGCCATCTGTCTGAACCGTCACACCTGGCAACTTCACCCTCACGGATGATGCCCGCCTCGGTCATCCGGCTGTCGACCGCTGGCCCTCCGGCCGCCCACCGGCGGCTACTTCTTGGCCGCCTTCTTCTTCGTGCCGGCCGTCTCGATCTTGATCAGCCGCTGCACCAGCTCGGGCTTCTTCAGCTCGCCGGTGCCCTTGACGCCGTGCCCGCGCAGCCGCCGGCGCAGATCGTCGGCCTTCATGGCGGCGA
>NZ_BOQL01000026.1 GCF_018332655.1 Actinoplanes auranticolor
TCTCCTGCTGGAGTACTAGGTCCCCGACTTCGAGCCTGGAGTCGCCGTCGAGACCAAGCTCGACGGGGCGGTGGAGGTCCCGGCCGAGCCAATTGCCAACCCACGGAGCGCCCACACCGATGGTTGCCAAGAGCAGGGATACAACCGCGGCGGGCCAGGCGACCGGCTCGGGGAGGAACCAAGCAGCTGTCCCGACGAAAATCGCGGCCGTGAACGTAGCAAGGGTCAGTCGCCCTAACGCTGCTTGCATGGGGCCATGGTAGTTGGGGCGTCCTGGGATTCTCCCGGCGAAGTATCTGAGGGCCCGCGCCTGGTCGCTTCGCTGGGCGCACCCCGGCGGTTCGCGCCGATCTCAGGCGGCGAACCGCCGTGCGACGCGACGACGCTACGACCGAGGCACCACACCGGCGGCCTCGGCGCTCGACGCGTCCCGGCGCTGGGAGATGCGAGCTGCGGTCGACCGATTGCGTACGGCAATCCTTCGGCGGCACCGCAGCGGAGACGTCCGGCGGGTCGGACCCCCGGACCATCCCGGCCAGTTCTCTGTCACCCACGCGATGTTCTGCAGCGCAAGTAGCCGGTGACATCGACCATCGGCGGATCTTGGTAGACCGACGCTGTCCGGAAGGCAGCGGCCCGTTCAGATGGGATCTTTGGACCGCTCGATCCGGCGGATGACATGTCCGGTGGCGATCACCATGACCGGCCCCGGACCGACGGGAGGCAACCACGTCGCCGGGTCACCCAGCGCCGCATCCACCTCAGCATCCGTCATCCGCGGCGCACGCGGCTGGTCCTCGTAGCGATCGGTAGGCACAAGGTCGATCAGATCCCGCTCGATCATGCTCCTGACGATGGCGGCGAAGCCGGGAATCAGCGGAGTGATAGCGGCGAGGTCGCCGCTGAACCGCCAGATGCCGTTCTCCTCGCGGTGCCCGAGGTAGTCGCCGATGACCTGGTTGAGCCACGCCTCCTCGAGCGCGTTGACCAGGACCACGCTCTCCTCGCGGCTCAGTTCGTCCCAGATGCCCATCAGCTGACCGTCTTGGCGGGCACGATCGTGGTTGCCATCATCCGGGGTTCCTCGTGACTGTTGGGCGCGGCGGCGTGCAAGGTGTCGCAGTGCATGACGAAGACGTCCCCGGGGCGTCCGCTCAGTTCGACGACGCGCAGGTCCACGTCGTCGATGCGGGTGCCCTCGGTGCCGGTGATGTACCGGGTGACCAGGTGGTGCGATCCGGTGACCACCAGCGTGCCCCCACCCCGCGCCGGCAGGTCGTGCAGGATCGTGAAGAGTTGGACAGCGCGTAACGCCGGGCCGGGTTGCAGCGGGACGAAATCGTTGTGCCAGGCGGCACCGTCCGGCAGGGTCCACTGCCGGCCCGGGGAGGGAAAGGTTCCCAGGAGCCGGCCCCAGCGACGGGGTGGTTGCCAGCGACCGGCCCTGAGCAGATCGTCGAGGGCCCCGCGCACCGTGGCGCTGCCGAGCGCCTGGAACTCGGGCGTGTCGGTGACGGCGCGCAGGCCGGTGATCTGGCCGGCGGGCCAGGTCTGCCGACGGTCCCGGATGACTCCGTGGCTGCGGTGCAGGTGGTCCCAGATCCGATCGACCATGGCGGCGGCTTCCGGCCCCGGGATCGCGCCGGGGAGGCGCAACATCCCGGTGCTCCGGAACGCGGCGAGCTGATCGTCGTCGAGCAGGGAAGAGGGGCGCACCGACCCATGGTGAGTCAACCCGGCGGAAATCTCGCGAGCATTTCGGCGGCGGCCCCAACCAGGCGGCGGCCCAACCAGGCGGTGAAAGAGACTCAGTGGCTGGCCTTGAGCCCGATCACCCCACCAATGATCATGACGAGAAAGACGATCTTCATCGCTGAGGCCGGCTCCTCGCCGGTAGCCATCGCATAAGCGACAGTCAGCGCCGCCCCAATCCCCACCCACACCGCGTAGGCGGTACCGACCGGCAGGGTGCGCATCGCATACGCCAGACCAGCCATGCTCGCGACGATCCCGACGAGGAACACCACCGACGGCACGAGCCGGGTGAACCCCTGCGTCTTACCCAGCGCCGTGGCCCAGACCGCTTCGAACACGCCGGACAGCACGAGAATGAACCAGGACATCGAAATCTCCCGCGTGCCGTCTTGTCGCTGACCGGGTACGGCACCCTCGTCCGGGAGCTCGGTTGAACTCTGCCCCCAACCTGACATACCCGCCCGTACGGCGCAATGTTGCCTCGATCACCGGACGGGGCTCACACCACGTACGGGTGCCACGGGAAGCGGACCGCGATCGTCGGGTCGTCCTCCAGGAAGGCCACGAACGCCCGGACCACCTCGTCGACGTTGACCACCTCCGCGCGGAAGTGCTTCTCCGGTCCGCCGTCCCGCCGTTCCAGCACGTACCAGCCCGGCCGGGTCCCCGCCCACGTGCCGTACGCCGCCTGGATGTACCAGCCGTCCACCCGCTTCAGCACCGCGTAGTGGTTGTCCGCCGACAGCCGCACCAGCTCCCGGCGTACCAGCTCGCCGTCCGGGTCCCGCAGGGCCCGGCCCCGGGTGGAGGTCAGCTCGAACCGCCACGCCGCGCCGGCCGGGGTCCGCAGCCGGTTGTCCTGCGGGTCGTAGCAGTTGAGCCCGTGCTCACCGGCCAGCCCCGCGGCCCAGGCCGAGACCTCCTCGCTGCGGCGCCACACCATCGGGAAGTACACCAGCGGGCCGCGGGCCTCGTTGAGCAGCGGGCCGGTCGACCACGGGCTGTCCTCACCCGCGTCGGTGCCGATGTCCGGGTAGCGGTCCAGCAGCGCCCGCACATAGGCCGCGATGCGCGCCGTCGGCTCCACGCGGTCGGGCGACCCCACGTAGCGGTCGTACAGCTGCTTGAACTCGGCCGCCGCGGCGAGGTCGTCCGCCGGCCGGTCGCCGTCCCACACCGCGAGGTCGTATGACATTGCGCAAGACTTTACCCAGTGCCGGGCCGGATGGCGGTGCCCCGGATGTGCGGGGCCGCCAGGCTGCTCGGTCCGGCCGGCGGAAAACGGAACTGTTCGAGCTGAACGATGACGAATCCGGCAGCGACGATGGCGGTGGCCGTGTCCCGGCCGGTGTGGCAGCCGCCGAACAGTCGCGGCCACAGCGTCGCGTCGGCCAGCCGCTGAGCGCGGCGCATCATGCCCGGCTCGTGCGCGGCGACGTGCTCGAAGAACCGCAGCTGCCCATCCGGGCGCAGCACCCGCCGGATCTCGGCCAGCGCCGCACCCTGGTCCGGCACCGAGCACAACACCAGCCCGGCCACCGCGGCGTCGAACCCGCCGTCCGCGCCGGGCAGGTGCTCGGCCAGACCTTCGACAACCTTCACCGGTACGGGGGCCCGCCGCGCGGCAACCGCAGCGGCGGCCCGCAGCCGCGGCTCCGGCTCGACCGCCACCACCTCGGTGACCTCGGCGGGGTAGTGCGCGAACGTGAGCCCGTTGCCCGCCCCGACCTCCACCACCCGCCCCGACAACCCGGCCACCAGCGCCTGCCGCTCGTCGGCCATGCCCGCGCGGTCCATGACGACGCTCAGCCGTTCGTAGACCCGCGCGAACACCGGATGCGACGTCACGGTCCCTCCAGCACGGCCAGTTCAGCTGTCACGCCGAAGTGATCGCCGGCCCAGACCCCGTCCGACGGCTCGTCGAAGACGCGCTCGCAGGAGGTGATGCGCAGCGGATTGACCGGCGAGAAGGTGTCACCTCCGGGTCCGGGCGCCCACGCGTCCCGGTAGGCGACACTGCACCCGTCGAGCGACTGCCGCCCGGTGAGGAACCGGATGCCTGCCGACTCCGGCTCGGCGTCGAAGTGACCCAGCAGCACCACGTGCGCCGGGCGCCGGCGGTGCCGCTCCTCGACGTACCGGGCGGTGGCGACCGCCTGCAGTTCGCGTTCGTGTTCGTAGCCCAGCCACGGCGACGGCTTGTGGTGCGCGAGCAGCACGGGGCCGATCGGCGCCGGAACATCGATCTCCGCGCAGGCGAGCCGCCCGGTCAGCTCGGCGGGATCGACGCGGTCGGTGACGCGCAGGTGTCGCTCCTCGTGCCGGTGGACGGGCCAGCGACTGGCGATGGAACAGCCGGACCCGTCGGCCTCGCGCCCGGCCTGGTGCCGGACGTGGTAATACGCGCCGAGCAGGTCGGTGACCTGGTCGTAGTCGTCGGTCACCACGGCCTCCTGAAAAGCGACGATATCCGGGTCGAGACGCCGAAGACCTTCGATCAGCACGGTACGGCGGCGAGCCCAGTCCCCGTGCCGGTTCCACAGGTTCATCGTCAGCACCCGGACGCTGCTGACGGCACCCTCTACCGTGGACCCGTTCGTCACGACCCCACCGTACCGAGCGTCAGGATGAGGTCCCGGTCTTGCGCAGCGAAGTTCTGTTCCTCGGCGGCCGGGCCGGCGTCGGCAAGACCAGCGTCGGCACCGAGATCCACGTGCAGTTGTCCGCCCGGCACGTGCGGCACGGCCTGATCGAGGGCGACAACCTCGATCTCGCCTACCCGCCGCCGTGGGAGCATGGCCTGGCCGAACGTAACCTGGCCGCGATGTGGGCCAACTACCGCGTCCTCGGCTACCGGCGGCTCATCTACACCAACACGGTGAGCGTCCGCTTCGTCGACGCGCTCACCGCGGCGATGGGCGACGATCCGCGGGTCACCGCGGTGCTGCTGACCGCCGACGACCGTACGGCGCGGCAGCGGCTGGCCCGGCGCGAGATCGGCACCGCGCTGCAGCGTCACATCGAACGCAGCGACCTCGCCGCGCGTGAGCTGGCGGAGCTCAGCCCGCCGTGGGTGCACCGGATCCGCACCGACGACCGTCCGGTCGCCGACCTCGCCGCCGAGATCATCGAGCTGACCGGCTGGACCGGCGCGGGCCCGGATCAGGCGTGAGCGCCGGCGGCAGCAGCGCTTCCAGCTGCCGGACGACCTCGTCGACCGGGGCGGTCGCGTCGATCTCCGCGGTCGCGGTGGCCCGCAGCAACGGTTCCACGTGGGCCAGGTGGTCGAGGACGGCCGCGCGTTCCGCCGGGCTCTTGCCGTACGGGTTGTCGGTGCGCGCCGCGATCCGGGCCAGCAGCACCTCCGCCGGTGCGCTCAGCAGCACGACGTGGTCGAACGAGGCATAGAAGTCGCCCTGGTTGGACTTGCAGCCGGCCACGAACAGCTCGCCCGGTTCCCGCAGCAACGCCGTCAGCTCGGGCTCGCGCCAGATCCAGTCGGCCGAGCCGTCGGGCAGCGTCACCCAGCGGCTCCACCGGTCGGTGTCCGTGTCGACCGTGCGGTGCCCCCGCGCCTCCAGGGCCCGCAAGGCCGTGGACTTGCCCGTCCCCGACATGCCGGTGATCAGAATCTTCGCAGTGGACCGCGGGCTCATGGGGCGAGGATACGAGGCGTTAGCGTGGTCCGGTGACGGTGCTGAGCAGTCTCGGGTCCTTCGTCGTCGTGGTCGGGCTGCTCACGCTGACCCCGGGCATGGACACCGCGCTCATTGTGCGTACCGCTGCCGTCGGCGCCCCGCGCCGCGCCTGGGGTGTCGTGCTCGGCATCCAGAGCGGCACCCTGGTCTGGGGTCTGCTCACCTCGGCCGGCATCACGGCCCTGCTGACCGCCTCGCGGCTCGCCTACGACGTCCTGCGGTGGGCCGGCGCCTGCTACCTGATCTGGATGGGCCTGTCCATGCTGTGGGCCGCCCGCCGTCACCGGGCCGAGCCGCTCGTCGTCGCGGAGGCGCCGGGATTCCGGCGCGGGCTGCTGACCAACCTGCTCAACCCCAAGATGGGCGCGTTCTACGTCGCCCTGCTGCCGCAGTTCATCCCGCCGGGCGTGTCCCCGCTGGCTTTCGGGGTGCTGCTGACCTGCGTCCACATCATGCTGGGCACCGCCTGGTCGGCCGTCCTGGTCGGGCTCGCGCACCGGCTGCGGGCCCTGCTGCGGCGGCCGGCGGCCCGTCGCCTGCTGGACCGGATCACCGGAACCGTGATCACCGCCTTCGGGCTGCGGCTCGCGCTGAGCAGCAGCTGAGCGGCCGCTAGCCGTCGGCCCGCCACACCTGCCGGGGTGCGAAGCCGTCCCGCGCAGCCAGTGCTCGGTGTAGACGATGCGGTCGGCCGGGATGACCACCAGCGGTCCGGTCGGCGGGTCGTCCAGCGACCGGGACCGTTCCACGTGGTCGGACTGCCAGCGCACCGCCGGCCAGTACCCGGCGAAGTCCGGGTCCGCCGCGGTCAGCACCCGGGCCCGCCCGAAGATCTGCGCTCCGCGGCTGCTGGCCTGGCCCGCCAGCGGGGCGAAGACGCCGACCGAGACCCGCGGGTCGGCGGCGATGTTGCGCAGCTTCGGCGAGCCGGCCGCCGCGGTGAACAGCAGCGTGAAGTCCAGGTGGAAGTAGCGCACCGGGGTGGCCAGCGGCCCGGCCGGTCCCGCCGTGGCCAGCACGCACATGTTCTGCGACGACAACAGGTTCAGCAGGCGTTCCTCGAGGCGGGGGCGGTCGAGGCGGGCGGTGGGCGGCGGGCCGGCCAGCCAGGGGTTGGTCACGGGCATGAGTGATCCTGGCCGATCAGCGGGAGCAGAGTCGACAGGTCGTCCACCGCCAGCTCCGGCACGTGGGTGTCCGGGTCGTCGCGGTACGCCGCCGCCGACGGATAGCCGCAACAAGGGTCGCAGTGCGCCCGACCTCGTGGGGCGCACTGCCCGCCGAGCGGAGCGAGGCCATTCAGCTCAGCCGCGCTCGCGCAGAGTGGCCAGCACCGTCAGGACGCCGGGCCGTGGTGTGCGGACCGTGGCCGCCCCGGCGAGCTGGACCGCCGTGGCCGCGTCGAGCGCGGCCGGCGTGGGGGTGACGCCGCAGCGCTGGGCGACGGCTTGCAGGGTGGCTCTGGTGTCGCCGAAGGCGCCGGTCGCCCGCTCGCGGAACGTGGCCGCCATCGTCGTGGCGAAGGCGTCCGCCGGCATCCCGAGGGCCGCCGCGGTCGCAGCGAAGGAGGCCAGCCGGCCGGCCTCGGCGGACGGGTCGGTCAGCGTGCCGAAGAAGTCGAAGACGACGGCTTTCATCGCACGGCGTGCGGGGCGAGCACGGCAGCGCAGCGCAGGTTGCGGTAGTGCCCGCGGTAGTCCAGGCCGTACCCGACGATCAGGCCCGCCGGCACGTCGAAGCCGATGTAGGTCGGCACGCCGAGCTCCGGGGTGTCCGGCTTGCGCAGCAGCGCGGCCACCGCGATCGACGCCGGGCCGCGCTGGCGCAGGTTCGCGATCAGCCAGGACATGGTCAGCCCGGTCTGGATGACCGTCTCGGCGATGACCACGTCCCGGTCGGCGATGTCCAGATCAAGATCCTTGAGCAGGCGTACGGAGCCCGAAGCGCGCTTGCTCGTGGTGTACGACCGGATCGCCATCCAGTCGATCTCCACCTGGCTCGGCAGGGCCCGGGCCAGGTCGACGGTGAACGTGGCGGCCCCGCCCAGTACCCCCACCAGCACGACCTCGCGGCCGGCGTAGTCCTTGCCGATCTCCGCGGCCAGTCCCTGCACCCGGGTGTGGATCTCGTCCTCGGTGAGCAGCACGGACTCGAGGTCGTCCGCGACGTGGTCGGCGTCCACCGTCATCTCCCTGAGAATTCGCCGCGCCTCGCAGCCCCCGCGAGGTCACGCCGGAATCCTGACATGCGGGGCCACCGCCGCCAACACGAGTCCGGCTCCGGCAGGACACGTCGAATCGCCGACATCCGCCCTGGCCGGGCGGCAGACTGCGGTCATGCGCCGGCTCCGCTTCGCCCCGGTGGCGACCTGCTACGTCGTGGTCGTGGTGATGCTCACAATCACGGGCCGGCTGTCGTTGCCGTACGCGGACCTGGCGATGTTCGTGGCGGTGGTGCTGACCATGCCGGCCGGTCTGCTGTCGCCCCTGCTGGCGCTGGTCCCGGGCCACTTCGGCTGGTACGCCCTGCCGCTGCTCGCGGTACTCAACGCCTTCGTGGTGCGCCTGCTGATCCGGGTCCTGCCCCGCGACCCGGTCGCGCGGGACGTGGAGAACAGGCTGCACAGCGCGCTGGTGTCGACCCGGCTGAAGGTGACCCCGATGATGCACGCCGGCTCACGCCGGGAACGCAGCCTGCTGCTGCGGGACGTGCCGATCGCCTATCCGCAGCTGGTCGGCGTCTACCACGACCTGTGGCGGGACTCCGGCCTGCGGGTGCGGGAGCTGCCGGAGCCGCTGGCGCTGCAGGCGTACGACGGCGAGGGTTACGCGTTCTCGCTGCGGGCCGGACCGGGCGTCTTCGGTGACGCGGTCCTGACCGTCGCCCCGCCGGCCGCCCGGCGCTGGGGGTTCGCGGCGGGGCTGGCCGCCGGAGGAGTGCCGTGCGTGGTCGCGGCGCTGTCCACGGCGTACCTGGCGCTGCTGCTCACCGGCTGCGGCGCGCTGGTCGGCGGGCTGGCCTGCCTGACCGCGCCGCGCACCCGGGCGTTCGGCCGCGGACTGCTGCTGGGTGGCGTGCCGGCGCTGGTCGTCCTCCTGCTGTATGGCTCAGCGTGACCGTCTCGGACCGGTCAGGTGCATCCACGCGTCGTTTGTCCACATTCCCGGCCTGGTTTCGCTGTCCGCAATAAGACTCCTGTAATGTCCGCGCGTCCCACTATTCATGTATTCATCACGACGGTGGAGTTGTGGCATGGCACAACGGTTCACGCTCGACGAGATCCGGACCCGCACCTACAAGGATCGCGACGCCTGGTGGACCGTGTGGCTCGTCGACCCGCTGGCGTCGCGCCTGGTCTGGCTCGTGGCCCCGGTCCGCTGGATCACCCCGAACCTGCTGACCATGTGCGCGTTCCTGCTGGGGTTCGTGGCCGCCTACTGCTTCGTGCAGGGCGACTACCCGTGGTTGGTGGCCGGCGCGGTCGTCTTCCACATCAGCTTCGTGCTGGACTGCATGGACGGCAAGATCGCCCGGCTCAAGGGTACGGGGTCGGTGTTCGGCGCCTGGCTCGACTACGTCTTCGACCGGCTGCGCGTGGTCACCTGCGCGGTCGCCCTGATGGTCGGCCAGTACGCCAAGACCGACAACGTGGTCTACCTGTGGCTGGCCGGCGTGGTCGTCTTCCTCGACATGTTCCGGTACCTGAACGCCCTGCAGATGGGCAAGGTCAAGACCGACATGCGGCGCAACCTCGAAGCCGCCCGCGGCGAGGGCCCCGATCGGCCGGTGTTCGTCGAGGAGACCAGCGAGCAGCAGCCCCTGGGCCCGGCCGGCCCGGTGGCGGGTGGCCCGGCCGAGGCGGCTCCGGTCGTCGACGTGTACGGCGAGTTCCGCGCCAAGATGGGCCCGCTGATGCGGCTCCGCAACGCGCTGGCCCGGCAGCGCATCCGGGCGCACCTGTTCAGCGGCATCGAGTTCCAGATGTTCATCTTCATCCTGGGCCCGCTGACCAACCAGATCATCTTCTTCATCGTGCTGTCCGCGGTGCTGCTCGGCGGCTTCGAGCTGCTTTTGATCTACAAGCTCTACAGCGCCACCAAGGTCTACACCCGCGAGCTCGCCAAGATCGGCGCCTCCGAGGCCGACGCCCAGGCGGCGGCCGTGGCGGCCGGCGCGCCGGCCGGTGACGAGGACGACGACGAGCTCTCCGGGCAGCGCATCTCCGCCTGAGAGGCGGGGCGTCCCACCGCATGGCCGGTCAGCGTGGCAAGCTGACCGGCCATGAACGTATCCGCGGTGCGCCCGGAGTGCGCGTGAGCGCCCGGTTCGAGGAGCTGGCCTGGCGCGAGACGCCGATCGGCGAGATCAGCCTGCGCCGCCGCCTCGACCCGCGGCTGCGGGTCGACGTGTACGAAGTCAAGATCAATGACGAGTTCCTGATGTCGAGCCTGTTCACCGTGGCCGAGATAGAGCTGGCCCGGCTGGGGCTGGCGGCGCTGCCCGCGGGCGCCCGGCCGGACGTCGTGGTCGGCGGGCTCGGCCTCGGTTACACCGCACGGGCGGTCCTGGAGGATCCCCGGGTGGCGTCGCTGGTGGTGGTGGACGCGGTGGCCGAGGTCATCTCCTGGCACGAGCGCGGCCTGCTGCCCGACGCGGCGGCGCTGGTGACCGATCCCCGCAGCCGGCTGGTCGAGGGCGACTTCTTCGCGATGGCGGCGGGGCCGGACGGTTTCGACCCGGCCGAGCCGGGCCGGCGTTTCGACGCGATCCTGCTCGACGTCGACCACAGCCCGCGGCACGTGCTGGCCCCGGCGAACGCGGCGCTCTACACCGTCGACGGGATACGCCGGCTGACCGCTCATCTGCGGCCCGGTGGAGTCTTCGCGCTGTGGTCCGACGACCCGCCGGACGCCGAGTTCGAGGCCGTCCTGGCCGAGGTCTTCACCTCGTCGGCGGCGCACGTGGTCTCGTTCCCGAACCCGCTCACCGGCGGAGAGTCGGCCAACACCGTATATGTAGCTACATAGCCGGGCATACTGGCGATCGTGGACGACCACCCTCTCGAACCCGGCGAGGACGCCACGACGTTCTTCCAGCCGCGCGCCGAAGTCTTCGTGACCGTGCTGTGGGTGTGCGCGGCCGTGTGGTTCCTGTGCCGGGGCCTGTCGGTGCTGGTCCAGGTGCTGCTCGGGGACGTGCCGACGATCGGTGAGCTGATCCGGGTGTTGGAGAGCCTGCTGGTCGTCCCGGTGGTCACCGCGAGCGTGGTCATGCTGGTGGTCTGGAACAGGCTCGGCTGGATGAAGAGCTCCGTCTACGGCCTGGAGTTCGCGGCGACCGGGCGTCGCGGTGTGCACCTGCGCTGGGCGTCGATCGCCTCGGTGGGCCTGCGGCGCTGGGGCCCGTTCACGGAACTCGTGGTGACCCCGACCGACCTGGCCGCGGTGACCGAGCTGCCCGGTCCCGGGCGGCGGCCGCGGGTGCTGCGCCGCGCGTCCGGCCCGGCGTTCCTCATCGACGTGGGCCTGATGTCGCCGGGGCCGCAGACGTTGCTGGCCGAGCTGCACCGGCGTATCCCGTCCCGGGTCTGAGTCTCCGCACTCCTTGACCGCGGCCGCTCGCCGCCCTATGTTTAACGCATCCGTTAATTAACGAAGGTGTTAAACAGTGACCGACCGGCTCAGCGTGATCTTCGCGGCCCTGGCCGACCCGACCCGCCGGGCGATCCTGGCCCGGCTGGCCGAGGGCGACGCCACCGTCTCGGAGCTGGCCGAGCCGTTCTCGATCAGCCTCCCGGCCATCTCCCGGCACCTGAAGGTGCTGGAGCAGGCCGGGCTGATCACCCGCAGCCGCTCCGCGCAATGGCGCTCCAGCAGCCTGCAGGCCGAGCCCTTGCGCGAGGCCACCGCGTGGATGGAGCGGTACCGGCGGTTCTGGGACGTCAACTTCACGCGCCTCGACGCGCACCTGCATCGCATCCAGCTTCAGGAGAGAGAGTCATGAGCGACGCCACCACCGAACTGGTCCTCACCCGCATCTTCGACGCCCCGCGGGAGCTGGTCTACCGCGCGTTCACCGACCCCGACCAGCTCGCCGCCTGGTTCGGCCCGGTCGGCTGGTCGGTGCCCCGCGACAGCGTGGACATCGAGGCCAAGGTCGGCGGGCACCAGCGTTTCACCATGGTCAACGACGAGGACCCGGCCCAGAGCTCACCGGTCGACGTGACCTTCGTCGAGGTCGTCGAGAACGAGCTGCTGGTCGGCCAGGAGAACGCGTCCGAGATCCCCGAGTTCGCCGGCTCGGTGATGCGGATGCGCCTGGAGTTCCACGACGAACCCGGCGGCCGGACCCGGCTGGTGCTGACCCAGGGCCCGTACACCGAGGACTTCGTCGAGATGGCCCGCGAGGGCTGGGGCAGCTCCTTCACCAAGCTGGACCGCACGCTCGGCTAGCCGCGGGTGCCCGCCAGCGTGTCCGGGGCGCCGAAGGTGACCGGCACGCCGGGGGAGTAGAGCACGCTCACCGGCGGACCGGCCGGTGCGGGCAGGCCGGCCGCGGTGAGTAGCTCGTCGTCGAGCTCGAGCAGCTCGGCACGGTGCAACGGCCAGCGTGGGTGCTCGTTGGGCAGGTGCAGGCTGCGGCCCCACGCGTGGGTGTGCAGGCCCCAGCGGGCGGTGACGAAATGCTCGACCGCGGACGGCTCGGCGACGGGGGCTCCCACCCGTACCGTCATGGCGCTGGCCGCCCCGCGCGGGCCGGGCCAGCGCCGCCGGCTGGTGTAGCGCAGCACATCGCCGGTCTTCTCCAGGCGCATCCGCGCCCACTTGTACGGCAGCCGCAGCGACACTTGCGCGGTCAGCACCGGCAGCAGCCGCTCGGCCTCCAGGGATAGGAAGACGACGGCCCGGCGCCCCCGGGCGTCCACGCTGTACAGCCGTACGTTGGTCTCGCAGAACGTGCCCAGGTACGGGATGCCGGGCCCGCGCAACGGCCCCAGCTTCACCATCCGGAAGCCGATCAGCCCGACGTAGGTCACCCCGTCGAGGGTGTCCGGGACGGTGCCGCGCGGCAGGAACGGCGCGACCGTCTCCGGCGGCACCGCCCAGTGCAGGAACGCGAGGTCGTGCCAGCTCTGCACCAGCAACGACCGGCGTACCGGCCGTACCGTCTCCGGGGTCACGTCCTCGATCCGCACGCTCCCCATCATGCCGGGGCCGGGCGCGGCGCCGGAGTGATCTCCGTCGCCGCGCCGGCCGGGATCAGCGGGTGAAGCGGCTCAGGATGCCCTTCTTCACCTGGGAGGGCCGCTGCTGCTCGCCGGCGAAGGCGCTGACCACGATGAGCGCACCGGTCAGCGCCGGCACCACCCACTGCAGTGCGGAGAGCTTCTTCTGCGCCCGTACCACCTCGATCGGGGTGTCCACCGTCGACTCCGTGCCGGAGGCGGCGGGCACCGCGGTGTCCTTGGCCACCTTGCGGCCGAGCAGGCGGCTGTAGCCGGTCACGCCGAGCGCGGCCACCGTCAGGCCGGTCTTGGCCAGCGACATGGTGCCGACGCCCTGCTGAGCGGCCAGCCGCCCGCGGTTGCCGACCAGCTCACCGACGCTGCCGGCCAGGTGCGCGCCGATCGCGGCGGCGTTCACCGGGGTCCACTTGTTCCAGCCGGTGTTGGCGACCCGGCCGGTGCTCTCCGGGTCGGCCGTCTCCGCGGCGGCGGGGTTGAGCGCCACGGCGTTGGCCAGGGTGCCGCCGAACCAGGCGGCGAGCCCGACGTCGTGCAGGGACCGGGAAAGAGTGTCCTGTGCCAAGGTGTCCTCCAGAGTTCGCGCAGGTGGGGTACCTGAGCGAGCTACCCGGGAGGGGACGCTCTACACGGCCGGTGCCCGATCGAGTCCGGCCCGGGTGGTGTCCGGTGCCACACACGCTGATCCTTGCGCGGCGCTTCGTCCGTATCGTTGATGTATCCCGGTCACGCCAGCCCTTCGGAGGACCCGCATGCCGGTACCGCGCCGCACCCGCCTGTTCCCCCTGATCCCCGTGGTCGTGGCGCTGATCGGGCTCGGCTGTGTCTCGGCGCCCGAGAACGCGGGCGGTGAGCAGGCTCCGGCGGCGACCCGGACGGCCGGTGGTGAGGATCCGGACGGCACGGACACCCCGGCCGAGTTCAAGGCCGACATCGGTGATGCCGAACGGGTCGCCGAGGCGTACTGGAAAGAGAAGTTCAAGGCCTCCGGGCTGGACTTCGAGCCGGTCGCGCAGCTGATCCCGTACGAGCGGGAGGGCGAGGTGGAGTGCGGCGGGCAGGGGCTCGGGCTGAACAACGCGGCGTACTGCTCGGCCGGTGACTTCATCGCGTACGACATCAACTGGGCGTTCGCCGCGTTCCGGCAGATCGGTGACGCCTTCATCTTCTACCTGCTCGGCCACGAGTACGCCCACGCGATCCAGCTGCGGCTCGGTATCCGGAAGAAGTTCACCATCGAGCAGGAGCTGCAGGCGGACTGCATGGCCGGGGCGTACATCGGCGACGCCGAGCGCAAGGGCACGCTCAAGCTCGACGACGGTGACCTCGACGAGCTGGCCCGGGGCCTGGAGGCGGTCGGCGACGACCCCGGGCAGCCGTGGTTCGCCGAGGGCGCGCACGGCTCGGCCAAGCAGCGGACCAGGGCCTTCGACAACGGATACCGGCGTTCGCTGGAGCCCTGCGACGTGTCGTAGCGGTCACACCGGAGCCCGTGACGGCCGGCCGGCGGGGACAATGGGCAGGACATCGGACGATCGGCTCGGGAGGCCTGCCCTGACACGCACACAACCGGCTGCGGTGCTCTTCGACATGGACGGCACGCTGGTCGACAGCGAGAAGGTCTGGGACGTCGCGCTGTACGAGCTGGCCGAACACGCCGGCGGCAAGCTGTCCGAGCCGGCCCGGCTGGCGATGATCGGCAGCAGCATGGCCACCTCGATGCGGATCCTGCGCGAGGACCTGGCCCAGCCGGACCGCGACGAGGCCGCCGACGTGGCCCGGCTCGAGCACCGGGTCGAGGAGCTGTTCGGCAACGGTCTGATCTGGCGCCCGGGAGCATTGGAGCTGCTGCGCGCGGTCCGTGCGGCGGGACTGCCGACGGCGCTGGTCACCTCGACCGGGCGCCGGCTCGTCGAGGTCGCACTGGACACGCTGGGCCGGGAGAATTTCGACGTGGTGGTCTGCGGCGACGAGGTGTCGGCCCCGAAGCCGGACCCGGCGCCGTACCGCACGGCCGCCGAGCTGCTCGGCGTGCCCATCGAGCAGTGCGTGGCGATCGAGGACTCACCGACCGGCATGGCCAGCGCGGTGGCGTCGGGGGCGGCGGTGCTGGCGGTGCCGGCCGAGCTGGAGCTGCCGCCGACCGACGGCGTGCACTTGCGGGACTCGCTGGAGGGCGTCGATCCGGCCTTCCTGGCGACACTGCTGGCGTCCGCCACCGCCTGAGCCCCGCGCCGCTCTGCCGCGCCGCGTTGGTTGGCGTCCGCGTTACTTGGTGCGCACCGCGCGAGCCCGCGCCGGATTCGGCGCGGGCTCGCGCGGTGCTCTCAGTCGTGGGCGATCGCGCCCAGGACGTTCAGGCGGGCGGCGCGGATCGCCGGCAGGACCGCGGCGATCACCCCGACCAGGGCGGCCAGCACCAGGTACGTGCCCATCCGTTCCCACGGCAGCACCAGCTCGGTGATGCCGTCGCTCTTCAGGGCGCGGGTCACCGCCGTACCCATCCCGGCCCCGACGACCACGCCCAGCAGCGCGCCGAAGACGGAGATCACCACCGCCTCGACCGTCACCATCCGCATCGTCTGCGCCCGGCCCAGGCCGACCGCCCGCAGCAGCCCCAGCTCGCGGGTGCGTTCCAGCACCGACAGGGCCAGCGTGTTGATCACGCCGAGCACCGCGATGAGGATGGCCAGCGCCAGCAGGATCTGGATCATCGTGATGAGCGTGTCGAAGGTGGCCGCCTGCTCGTCGACGAACGCCTGCGCGTCCTGCGCCGACACCTCGGGACTGTCCGCCAGCAGCGCCTTGACCTGCGGCAGCACCTGGCTGACCGCGTAACCGTCGGCGAGGCGCACGAAGCCCATCGTCGGCTGGGTGATGCCGAAGTCCTTGGCCGCGGCGACCGGCAGCACGTAGCTGCCCGGCAGGCTGTCCTCCGGGTAGACGGCCGCGATCGTGTACTCGCGGGGATCACCGCGCGCCGGCTGGATGGTGAGCTTGGTGCCGACCTGCCACCCGTAGTCCTGCGCCTCCGGGACGCTGACGGCCAGCTGGTCGTCGCGCAGGGTCGACGGCGTGCCGACCGCGGTGTTGCCGAACGCGTCCTTGAGCCCGGCGAGGTTGTCGGTGGCGTTCACGTAGTGGTTCTCGCCGTTGATCGTGACCTGGTCGTTCCAGAGGCCGGCGACCGCCCGTACCCCCGGGATCTTCGCGGTGTCGCGCAGCACCGCCGGGTCGTAGGTCGGCGGCCGCGGTCCGTTCTGATCGCCGCTGATCACGACCTCGGCCTTGAGGATCGTGGCCGCCTCGGCCTTGAGGCTGGCCTTGGCCGAGTCCATCACCACGGTGACGCCGGTGACCAGCGCGATGCCGACCATCAGCGCGGCCGCGGTGATCGCGGTGCGGCGCGGGTTGCGGCCCGAGTTGAGCCGGCCCAGGCGCCCCGGCAGCGACCAGGAGAAGAGCCGGCCGATGGCGGAGACGACCGGGCGGCTGATCAGCGGCGTGAGCAGCGCGATGCCGATGAACGACACCAGGACGCCGGCCAGGATGGTCCAGAGGGTGGCGTCGCCCATGTCGGCGAACAGGCCCAGACCCAGTCCGGTCGCACCCGCCGCGGTCACCACGCCGCCGGCCACGCTGACCTTGGTGAGCGGCCGGTCCGGCGTCGCGACGTCCTGCATGGCCGCGACCGGCGCGATCCGCGAGGCCCGCAGCGCGGGCAGGACCGCGGCGACCACGGTAACCAGCACCCCGACGACGAACGAGCTGATGATCGCGGTGAGCGGCACGCCCACCGTGCCGAGCTGCATGCCACCCCCGGCGAACGAATTGAACAGGTACGCCAGCAGCGCGCCCACCCCGACACCCGCCGCCAGGCCGAGCACCGAGGCGATCAGACCGATCACCACGGCCTCGACCAGCACCGAGCCGATCATCTGCCGGCGGCTCGCGCCCAGCGCCCGCATCAGCGCCAGCTCCCGGGTGCGCTGCGCGACGATGATCGAGAACGTGTTGAGGATCAGGAAGATCCCGACGAACAGCGCGACGCCGGCGAAGCCGAGCAGGATGTTGGTGAAGAAGCCGAGCCCGGCCTGCAGGTCCGCGGAGGTGTCGGCGACGAGCTGGTCACCGGTCTTGGTCACGTAGCCGTCGCCGAGGGTGGCCGCGATCCGGTCCCGCAGCGCCTCCGGCGTCACGCCCGGCTCCGCCTGTACCCGTACGGAGCTGTAGACCCCGGTCTGGCCCAGCATCAGCTTCTGGGCCACCGGCTCGGTGAAGGCCACTTCCTGCACGCCGCCGAGGCTGTCGCGGTCGCCGCTGTAGCCGTAGATGCCGACCAGCTTGAACTCTTTTTTCGGTTCCAGGGTGAGCACGCCGACCCGGTCACCGACCTTGATGCCGGCGGCCTTGGCCACGGTCGCGTTCACCACGAACTCGTCGTCCGCGGTGGGCCCGCGGCCTTCGCGCAGCTGCACCAGATCGTCGGTGCCGGCCCAGGCCGAGCCGATGCGCGGTGGGCCGACCGAGGTGAGGACCTTGCCGTCACTGCCGATCACCCGGGCCCCGTCGGCGTCGACGAGTCCGGCCGCGCTCTTCACGCCGGGCACGCCCCGCACCTGGGCCAGGGCGGACGCGGGCAGCGGGGTGACGACCTCTTCGCCCTCGAACTCGGAGACCGCGACCTTGGGCTTGGCGGTGACGCCCACGTCGGTGGTGGAGTAGGCGCTGGCGAACAGCGAGTCGAACGACTTGCTGAGGGTGTCGGTGACCACGAACGCGCCGGCCACGAACATGACGCCGAGCACGACGGCGAGCCCGGACAGGATGAGCCGCAGCTTGCGGGCCAGCAGGCTCTTCAGGGTCGCGCGCAGCATCAGAGCATCACCGGTTCGGCGTGCGTGTCCAGGCGCTTCATCATGTCCAGGACGGTCTCCGGGGTCGGGCCGGTGAGCTCGTCGACGATCGCGCCGTCGGCCAGGAACACCACCCGGTCGGCGTAGCTGGCGGCGACCGGGTCGTGGGTGACCATGACGATGGTCTGGTTGTGCTCGCGGACGCTGGCCCGCAGGAACGACAGGATCTCGGCGCCGGACCGCGAGTCCAGGTTGCCGGTCGGCTCGTCGGCGAAGATGACGTCGGGCCGGCCGATCAGCGCCCGGGCGCAGGCGACGCGCTGCTGCTGGCCGCCGGAGAGCTGGCTGGGCCGGTGGCTGAGCCGGTCCCGCAGACCGACGGTGTCGATGACGATGTCCCACCACTGCGGGTCGGGCTTGCGCCCGGCGATGTCCAGCGGCAGCCGGATGTTCTCCTGGGCGCTGAGCGTGGGCAGCAGGTTGAACTGCTGGAAGATGAAGCCGACCCGGTCACGGCGCAGGCGGGTGAGCGCCTTGTCGCCCATGCCGGTGATCTTGGTGCCACCGACGTGCACCTCACCGCGGTCGACCGTGTCCAGCCCGGCCAGGCAGTGCATGAGGGTCGACTTGCCGCTGCCGGACGGGCCCATGATGGCCGTGAACCTGCCGCGCTCGAACTCGGCGCTCACGCCGCGCAGCGCGACGACACGCGCTTCGCCGGTGCCGTAGACCTTCCAGACCTCGCCGGCCCGGGCGGCCGCCGGTTCGCGGGAATCCGTGGTTGTCACTGTCGCCCCCTGGAGAACGTGCTCGATGTTGTCCGGCTCAGTCTTTCGGTGCGGGCGGGCCGGGGCGTCCGCCCAGCGGCGTAGCGCAACGCGGAGATTTCGGTGGGGGTGCCACCCAAGGAATGCTCAGGGTTACCCCCTGGCGTCACATTGACGGTTGACAGACGTCAGCACTGACGTCATATTGACGTCATGGACCTGACGCCGTACCTCGAAACGCTCCGCAGCGACCTCAGTGCCGCCGCTGCCCCGGGTGGTCCGGAGACCACCCGGGCGGCGGACCTGCTCGGTCACGCCCTGGAGGCGTCGGCCCGGCTGGCGCTGCTGCAGGCGCTCTCGGACGCGGCGGCCGAGATCACCACCCGCCTGCACGGGCCGGTGGTGGACGTCCGCCTGCGCGGCCGCGACGCGGACCTGGTGGTCACCCAGCCGGTGGTGGAGCCGGACATCGACCTGCCGCCGGCCCCGGCACCCCCGGTCGACGGTGGTGACCTCGCCCGGCTGACCCTGCGGATGCCGGAAGCGCTCAAGACCCATGTCGAGCAGGCGGCGGCGGCCGAGGGCATCTCGGTCAACGCCTGGCTCGTCCGCGCGGTGAGCGTCGCTGCCGGCGGCGCCTCGTCCCCGCCTTCCCCGCCTTCGCGCCGGGGCGGCCCCGGCAAGCGCATCACCGGCTTCGCCCAAGCCTGACCTGCTGTTCCTCTCCGAAGGGAAAGACCATGTACGAGTTCGATCGTTCCACCCCCGTGACGGTGTCCCTGCGCCTGCAGCGCGGCTCGGCAGACCTGGTGGCCGAGGACCGGCCGGACATCCAAGTGGAGGTCCAGCCCGAGAACGGCACCGAGGACCGCTTCACGGTGACGCTGGAAGGCGACACCCTGGTCGTGCACGCGCCGGAGTCGACGGGGGACTGGCGCCGTGGCCCGACGGCCCACGTCGTGGTCCGGGTGCCGCTGGACAGCACGCTGGCGGCCAAGTCGCCCTCGGCCGACGTACGCGCGACCGGCCGCTGGGCGACCGCGCAGGTGAACGCCGCGTCGGCGGACGTGTCCGTGGACGAGGTCACCGGCGACGCCTCCCTGAAGGCGGCCAGCGGTGAGGTCGCGGTCAACCGGGTCGGCGGCTCGCTGCGGATCGGCAGCTCGTCGGGCAGCCTGCGGGTGGGTGACGTCAGTGGTGACGTCAAGGCGGACACGGCGAGCGGTGACATCACCATCCGCCGGGCCGGCGGCTCGCTGCAGGCCGACACCGCATCAGGCCACATCGAAGTGGGCACGGTGAGCCGGGGCAAGACCCGGCTGGTCACGGCATCCGGCGACGTCTCGGTCGGAGTGGCCGCGGGTACGGGGGTCTGGCTCGACCTGAACACAGCCTCGGGATCGACGACGAGCGACCTGGCGATGGGCGGCGGGGCGCCCGAGGGTACGCGGGAGGCGGCGCTGGAGCTGCGGGTGCGGTCGGCCAGCGGGGACATCGACGTCCACCGCGCGATGGGCGACCTGCCCACCGCGGCCTGACCCTGTCCGGCCCGGTGCCGGCGGTGTCAGCCGCCGGGGCGGACCAGACCGGTCTCGTAGGCCAGGACGACGGCCTGGACCCGGTCGCGGAGGCCGAGCTTCGTCAGCATGTGGCCCACGTGGGTCTTCACCGTCGTCTCACTGACCGTGAGGGCCCGGGCGATTTCGGCGTTCGAGTGCCCCTTGGCCACGTGGGCGAGGACCTCACGCTCCCGGTCGGTCAACGTCTTGAGCGCGGGCGCGGCCGCCGTCGTGGCCGGGGCGGGCAGAGCCTCGGCCAGCCGGGTGAGCAACCGGGCCAGAATCGCCGGCGCCACCACGGCGCCCCCGGCAGCGACGGTACGGACAGCGGCAACCAGCTCGGCCGGCGGCACATCCTTGCAGAGGTAACCCATCGCCCCGGCCGCAACCGCCCCGGCAACCTGCTCATCGGCGTCATGGGTGGTCAGGATCAGCACCCGCACCGGCAACCCGGACTCGACGACCGAACGCGTCACGGCCAGCCCGTCGAGCCGGGGCAGCCGCAGATCCATGAGCACCACGTCAGGCAGCAACCGCCGGGAAAGATCAACCGCCTCGAGCCCGTCACCGGCCTCACCGACCACGGTGACGCCGCCGGCATTGGTGAGCGCCATCCGCAGCCCGGACCGCAGCATCGGCTGATCATCGACGAGCAGGACCCGCACCGGCCGCCCGTTCGCCACGTTCGCAGCCGCGCCGTTGACCCCCGTCACCGCTTCGCCTCTCCGCTCCGGCGGCTTGATCGCGGCCGCTCGCCCGGAGCCCCTTCGCCGGCCCCGCGCCCACCCTAGGGGATGCTGCCGTGATCAAGGCCCCGGCGTGTCGCCCTTCGGACGCGCCGGCCGACGACCCTGCGCCAAGGGGTTCTCCGGGCATCCTTGGTCGTTGACCCGGCGCTTGCGGATAGCGCCGGTGACCCAGCGCCTGGAGAGCCGGGCACGCACGTCGGTGGCGCGTCGCGGCCGCGCTGGGCGGGCCGCGCCGGTTGGGGTTGGTCGGATCAGGTCAGGACTGGCGGGGGACCGGCAGCGTGATGGTGTCGTCCTCCGCCTCGGGCGGCGCGACTGCCTCCGGCTGGGGGTCCGGGTAGGGCGGCGGGGTGCCGCCGAACTCCGGGCAGAAAGCCTGGTGACTACACCACCCGCACAGCTTGCTGGGTTTCGGGCGGAAGTCCTTGTCCTGCTTCGCCCGCTCGATCGCCTGGGACAGCGCCACCAGGGTGCGTTCGAAGCGTTCCAGTTCGGCCGCGTCCGGGCTGTAGTCGCAGATCTCGGCGTCCTTCAGATACAGCAGGCGCAGCACCCGGGGCACCACGCCGCGGGTGCGCCACAGCACCAGGGCGTAGAACTTCAGCTGGAACAGCGCCCGGCCCTCGAAGGCCTCGCGGGGCGCGCCGCCGGTCTTGTAGTCGACCACGCGCAGGTCGCCGGCCGGGGAGATGTCGAGCCGGTCGATATAGCCGCGGATCAGCAGCTCGTCGTCCACCAGCGTCGACACCAGGCTTTCGCGCTCGGCCGGCTCCAGGCGCTGGGGGTCCTCGACCGCGAAGTAACCGGCCAGCAGGTCGCCGGCGCCGGCCAGGAACGCCGCGATCCGTTCCGCTTCGCCGGCGGCCTCGAGGCCCGGCAGGGTGTCGGCCACGGCGGCCGATCTCGCACCGCCGGCCTCCGCGACCGGAACGGTTGTCGCCGGAGCGCTCGGCTCGATGGTCTCGCCGGTCCGCGCGGTAACGGCGTCGGCCTCCGGGGCATCAGGCGACGAAGCCGCCGCCGGGCCAGCAGAGGCCGGGGCGCCGGCCGACACCGAGCCGGCCGACACCGCGCCGGCGGCCTGAGGTCCCGCGGTCGTGGCGGCAGGCGGGGATGCGGCGGGTGACGGCGTGGCAACGGCCTCGGCGAAGAGCGCCTCCAGGGCCGGCTCCTGCTCCAGCAGCCGCGCCCACGACGGCGCCACCAGAGCCGCCGCGGCCGCCGGGGTCCGCTCCGCCGCCGGCAGGTCGAACAAGCTCTCCAGCACCGCGTGCACCAGCGTGCCGCGTACCTGATCGGGGGTGGGTTTTTCCGGCAGCCGGTCGATCGTGCGGAACCGGAACAGCAGCGGGCAGGTCTTGAAATCCGCGGCCCGCGACGGCGACAGCGACGGCCCCGCGTGACGCTCCCCACGGCCGGGAGCCGAGCCGGGCTGCGGCTGCGGATCCGCGGATGGGGACAAAACCGTTTCTGCCGTCATGGAGGTAAGGCTAGGGGAGGGGTACGACGAAACCGCCGCGGCAGGGACCTCTCAGGCGCGGTCCGTAGCATCGACGTGTGGACGACGGCGCGCAGCAGACCCGGTCCGCTCGGCGGCCGGGCCGGGTGGTCGGGCGGGTGCTGGGCATCCCGGTGTATCTCAACCCTTCGATGCTGCTGCTCGCGGTGCTGGTCACCGTGGTCTACGGCGGGTACGCGGAGGCCGAGCTCGGGCTCGTCGCGCCGTACGCGTACGCGATCGGTTTCGGGTTTGTGGTCTGTCTGCTCGGGTCCGTGCTGTTGCACGAGCTCGGCCACGCGCTGACCGCCCGGCGGTACGGCATCGGTGTGCGCGGGATCACCCTGGAGTTGCTCGGCGGCTACACGGAGATGGACCGGGACGCGCCTTCGCCCCGCGTCGACGCGCTGGTCTCACTGGCCGGCCCGGCCGTGTCCCTGGTGCTGGGTGCCGCCGCCACCGCCGCCGCGTTCGCGCTGCCCGACCGGACCGTCGTCGGTGAGATCGCCTTCCAGCTGGCCGTCAGCAACGTCCTCATCGCGATCTTCAACGTGCTGCCCGGCCTGCCGCTCGACGGCGGCCGGGCGCTGCGGGCCGGCCTCTGGGCGCTGCTCAAGGACCGGCACCGGGCCACCGAGGTCGCCGCCTGGGCCGGGCGGGGCATCGCCGTGCTGACCGGCCTGGCCGTGCTCACCCTGTACTGGCTGCAGCTACTGACCGTTTTCGGTCTGTTGTTCATCATGCTCGTCGCCTTCACGCTGTGGCAGGGCGCCGGACAGTCGATCCGGCTCGCGCGGATGTCGCGGCGGTTCCCCCTGGTCGATCTGGGGGCCCTCGCGCGGCCGCTGTTCGCCGTACCGTCGGGAACGCCGCTGGCCGAGGCCCAGCGCCGGGCCGGTGCCGCCGACCGGGCCGGGGATGCCCTGGCCGTCGCCGATGCCGGCGGCCGGCTCGTGGCGCTGGTGGACGTGGCCGGGGCCGCCGCCGTGCCCGCCGAGCGACGGCCGTGGGTGGCTGTCGACACCGTCGCGCGGGACCTCGGCCGGGTGCCCGCCCTGCCGCTCGGGCTGACCGGCGAGCAGGTGGTCCGGGCGGTGCAGGCCCACCCGGGTGCGCAGTACGTCGTCACCTCCGGGGAGGATGTCGTCGGCGTGCTGCACGTCGCGGATCTGGCCCAGCTGCTGGAGCCGCGCCGCGCGGGGCGCCGCCCGGCGACCGGATGAGCCGGCGCCCATCAGTCAGCACCGAATGAAAGAGCGATCAGTGACCGTGCAAGACACCACTCCCGTGGTCGGCGAGCCCGTGCCCGCCCACCGGGGGCCGTTCCGCGAGGGCGACCGTGTGCAGCTCACGGATCCCAAGAACCGGATGCACACCATCGTGCTGGAGCACGGTAAGGAGTTCCACACCCACCGCGGTGCGCTGGCCCACGACGCGCTGATCGGCCTGCCCGACGGCAGCGTCGTGGTCTCCGCCGGTGGTACGGCCTACCTGGCGCTGCGCCCGCTGCTCGCCGACTACGTGCTCTCCATGCCGCGCGGCGCGCAGGTCATCTACCCCAAGGACGCCGCGCAGATCGTCGCCATGGCCGACATCTTCCCGGGCGCCAAGGTCATGGAGGCCGGTGTCGGGTCGGGCGCGCTGACGTGCTCGCTGCTGCGGGCCGTGGGAAGCAGCGGTGAGCTGCACTCGTACGAGCTGCGCGACGACTTCGCGGCGATCGCCCGCAAGAACGTCGAGGCGTTCTTCGGTGGTCCGCACCCCGCGTGGCACCTGCACTCCGGCGATGTCGCGCAGGCCGAGGGGGCCGGTTTCGACCGGATCGTCCTCGACATGCTGACCCCCTGGGAAGCCCTCGACATGGTCGAGCGGGCGCTGATCCCCGGCGGCGTCTTCATCGGGTACGTCGCCACGACCCCGCAGCTGTCGGAGCTGGTCGAGGCGTTGCGGGAGCGCGGCGGCTGGACCGAGCCCCGGGCCTGGGAGTCACTGGTGCGCGACTGGCACGCGGAGGGCCTCGCCGTACGCCCGGATCACCGGATGATCGCGCACACCGCGTTCCTGGTCTCGGCGCGCAAACTGGCCCCCGGGGTGACCGCTCCGCCGCGGCGCCGCAAGCCCAGCAAGGGCTCCGAGGCGTACGCCCTGCGCAGGGCCGCTCAGGCGGCGCTGGCGGCCGAACGTGCGGAGACGGATGACGATCCCGGGGTGTGACGGTCCGGGACGGATCCGGTAGTTTCCGTCGCGGGTTTCGATGGGTTCGCAGAGCGGAGGGATCGGGTGGGCGCGATGAGTTCTCCGCCGTTCGGTGGCAGCAACGAGATGCCGGCGGTTTTCCCCGACTGGTCGCCGTACGAGGATCTGGACTCGGCCGCCCGGGCCTACCTGCGGGACCCCGAGGTGGCGCTCGACGCCCTGTTCGGGGTGCTGCGGGGTGCCTCGGTGCTCTGTTTCACGCTGGAGCGCTTCGTCAACGAGGTCAACGGCGTCTGGCAGGAGGTCGTCATCTGTGACGGCAGCCGGCTCGTGCTGTGGCACGGCGAGGACGTGGCGCCCGGCGACGGGCCGGTCGGCTCGATGACGTCGTCCCTGCGGGTGGTGCCGCTGTCGACCGTCACCGAGGTGGGCTGCCGGCGGCGGCTGACCCGCACGTCGACCGGGCAGGCCCGAGTGGACAGCATCGACGTCTATCTGTTGCTGAGCTCCGTGGACGACGCGGTGCCGCCGCCCGGCATGGCCGAGGAGGAGGGCCGGGCCGCGTTGCGGCACGACGCACTGCGCTTCGGCAAGACGCTCGACGACGGCGGTCCCGGGCAGATTGCCCGTTTGGAGGAATTCTCCCGAGTTGTCGCATCTTTGGTCGGTCGCCCGACGCTGTGACATTTCCCGCTCCGCCGGGCCGACTCCGTCGGGCCCGGCGGGATGGTGGAAAACGATCAGTCGGCGTCCGGGCCGGCGATCTCCACGTCGTCGCGCGAGCGCACCACGTGGATGCAATCGCCCGGGCACTCCTTGGCCGCGTCGATCACCTCGAGGTGCAGCCGGGCCGGCACGCCGGTCCGCACTCCGGGGCTCTGCAGCAGCTCACCGGCGCTGTCCTTGACGTACGCGAGGCCGTCGATGTCGAACTCGAACACCTCGGGTGCGTACTGCACACACAGCCCGTCACCGGTGCACAGGTCCTGATCCACCCAGACCTCTAGCTCGTCTGTGTCGGTCTGTGTCGACACCGCTTACCTCCCCCAACTAGCCCGGTCCGACGGTACCCGAACCCCCTGACCACCCGGTGCACCCCACGGGCCCGATCGATCAAGGTTCAGTGACGAGGGTGTTGCATGGGTCGAAATCCGGCTCGCAGCGGCTAGTGTTGTCCCCAAGACGTTCGAGCCCCCGGGGAGGTGGGACGTGGCACGTAGCGACGAGGCGTCAGGCGCCGCACGTTGGGAGAAAGAGGCCAACGATCTCTCCAGCCAGGTTGCGTTCCTGCAAGAGGAACTCGCTCTGGTACGGCGCAAGTTGACCGAAAGCCCCCGACACGTCCGGCAGCTCGAGGAACGGCTCGCGGCGACGCAGGCGCAGCTGGCCCGGCTGACCGAGAACAACGACCGGCTCGTGGCGACCCTCAAGGAAGCCCGATCCCAGATCGTCACTCTCAAAGAAGAGATTGACCGGCTCGCCCAGCCGCCCAGCGGCTACGGCGTATTCCTGGCCGCCCACGAGGACGGCACTGTCGATGTCTTCACCGGCGGTCGCAAGCTGCGGGTGGCGGTCTCGCCGTCGCTCGTGGTCGAGGATCTCAAGCGGGGGCAGGAAGTCCTGCTCAACGACGCGCTCAACGTCGTCGACGCGTTCGGCTACGAGCGGGTCGGCGAGGTCGTCCTGCTCAAGGAAGTCCTCGAGAATCCCGCCGGTGGTCCGGGTGACCGGGCGCTGGTGATCTCGCACGCCGACGAGGAGCGGATCGTCCACCTGGCCGACTCGCTGCAGGTCTCGAAGCTGCGTGCGGGCGACTCGCTCATGATCGAGCCGCGCTCGGCGTACGCGTACGAGCGCATCCCGAAGAGCGAGGTCGAGGAGCTCGTCCTCGAGGAAGTGCCGGACGTCGACTACACCGACATCGGTGGTCTGCACTCGCAGATCGAGCAGATCCGCGACGCGGTGGAGCTGCCGTTCCTGCACGCCGACCTGTTCCGGGAGCACCAGCTGCGCCCGCCGAAGGGCATCCTGCTCTACGGCCCGCCCGGCTGCGGTAAGACCCTGATCGCCAAGGCGGTCGCCAACTCGCTCGCGAAGAAGATCGCCGAGCGCCGCGGCGAGGAGAAGCACACCAGCTACTTCCTCAACATCAAGGGTCCCGAGCTGCTCAACAAGTACGTGGGTGAGACCGAGCGGCACATCCGCCTGGTCTTCCAGCGGGCCCGGGAGAAGGCCGGCGAGGGTACGCCGGTCATTGTGTTCTTCGACGAGATGGACTCGATCTTCCGTACCCGTGGCTCCGGCGTCTCCTCCGACGTGGAGAACACCATCGTCCCGCAGCTGCTCAGCGAGATCGACGGCGTCGAGGGCCTGGAGAACGTCATCGTCATCGGCGCCTCCAACCGGGAAGACATGATCGACCCGGCGATCCTGCGCCCCGGCCGCCTCGATGTGAAGATCAAGATCGAGCGTCCGGACGCGGAGGCGGCGAAGGACATCTTCGCCAAGTACATCCTCAGCGGCCTGCCGCTGAGCGAGGACGACCTCACCGAGCACGGCGGCGACCGCGATGTCACCGTCGCCGCGATGATCGAGGCCGTCGTCCTGCGGATGTACACGGAGACGGAGGAGAACCGCTTCCTGGAGGTCACCTACGCCAACGGTGACAAGGAGGTCCTGTACTTCAAGGACTTCAACTCCGGCGCGATGATCCAGAACATCGTCGACCGCGGCAAGAAGATGGCGATCAAGGAGTTCCTCACCTCCGGCAAGAAGGGCCTGCGACTGCAGCACCTGCTCGACAGCTGCGTCGACGAGTTCCGGGAGAACGAGGACCTGCCCAACACCACCAACCCCGACGACTGGGCCCGCATCTCCGGCAAGAAGGGCGAGCGGATCGTCTACATCCGTACGCTCGTCTCCGGCGGCAAGGGCGCAGAGGCCGGCCGCTCCATCGAGACGGCCAGCAACACCGGTCAGTACCTGTAGGAAGCCGAGCAACGCCCGACGCGGGCGGGGAGGCGCTACGACGCGCCCCCTCGTCCGCGTTGTGCATCTCTACCCTGCGTGTTCTGGTGCGCACGTGCGGGTGCGAGTACGGACAGAGAAGCGTCTAGGCTCGATACATGGGCAACGGCAGCACAGTGGCGGGTGGGGTGGCAGCATGAGCGTTCGACGAATCATGGGTACCGAGGTCGAGTACGGCATTTCGGTGCCCGGGCAGCCCGGCGCCAACCCGATGGTCACCTCATCGCAGGTGGTCAACGCCTACGGAGCACGACCGGAGCTCAACCGCGGCGGCCGCGCCCGGTGGGACTATGAGGAGGAGTCGCCGCTGCGCGACGCCCGCGGCTTCACCTACTCGGGTGCCGCGTACGACCCGGCCGACGCGCTCGCCGACGAGGACCTCGGCCTGGCCAACGTGATACTGACCAACGGTGCCCGCCTCTACGTCGACCACGCCCACCCGGAGTACAGCACCCCGGAATGCACCAACCCGCTGGACATCGTCCGCTGGGACAAGGCCGGCGAGCGGGTCATGGCCGAGGCGTCCCGGCGCGCCGCCTCGATCCCCGGCACCCACCGCATCCAGCTCTACAAGAACAACACCGACAACAAAGGCGCCTCGTACGGCTCGCACGAGAACTACCTCATGCGCCGCCAGACGCCCTTCGCCGACATCGTCGCGCACCTGACGCCGTTCTTCGTCACCCGCCAGATCTTCTGCGGCGCCGGCCGCGTCGGCATCGGCCAGGACGGCAGCGGCGCCGGTTTCCAGATCTCCTCGCGCGCCGACTTCTTCGAGGTCGAGGTCGGCCTGGAGACCACGCTGAAGCGGCCCATCATCAACACCCGCGACGAGCCGCACTCGGACGCGGACAAGTACCGCCGGCTGCACGTGATCATCGGCGACGCCAACCTCTCCGAGATCTCCACCTACCTCAAGGTCGGCACGACCGCCCTGATCCTCAACATGATCGAGGAGAAGGTGTTCACCGGCGAGCTCGGCATCGCCGACCCGGTCTCCGAGCTCAAGGCGGTCAGCCACGACCCGTCGCTCAAGCACCTCATGCGCCTGCGCGACGGCCGCAAGCTCACCGCGCTTGACCTGCAGTGGGCCTACTACGAGCGCGCCAAGGCGTTCTGCGACGAGCGCTACGGCGCCGACGTGGACGAGCAGACCGCGGACATCCTGCAGCGCTGGGAGGACGTCCTCGACCAGCTCGGCCGCGACCCGATGCAGCTCTCCGACCAGCTCGACTGGGTGGCCAAGCTGCGGCTGCTGGAGGGCTACCGCGAGCGCGAGAACCTCACCTGGTCCTCGCCCAAGCTGCAGCTGGTCGACCTGCAGTACTCCGACGTACGGACCGAGAAGGGCCTGTACCACCGCCTGGTCGCCCGCGGCTCGATGAAGACGCTGCTGGACGACGACGAGACCCGCCGCGCGATGGTGGAACCGCCCGAGGACACCCGGGCCTACTTCCGCGGCCAGTGCCTGGCCCGGTACGCGTCCGAGGTGGTCGCGGCCAGCTGGGATTCGGTGATCTTCGACGTGGGTCGCGAATCGCTCGTGCGCGTCCCGATGATGGAGCCCGAACGGGGCACCAGGAAGCACGTCGGCGCCCTGTTCGACAAGTGCGACACCGCGAAGGACCTGCTCGAGGTGATCACGAGCCGTTGACCGGGAAACGCCCGTGTGCCGACGGGCGTTTCTGTCGGACCCGCGAGGTAAGTTTTTCCCAACCCGAAGCGGTTGGGTCACGAAGGGGGACAGCCATGGCAACGCGAGACACCGGCGGTCAGTCGCAGTCCGGCAAGGGCAAGCGCGACGAGGAGATCGAGGACGTCACCACCGAGGCCAACCCTGAGGTTGCCGAACGACACGCCGAAATCACCGAGGACGTCGACGACCTGCTCGACGAAATCGACTCCGTCCTCGAAGAAAACGCCGAGGAGTTCGTGCGGGGGTATGTACAAAAAGGCGGCCAGTGAGCGATATGTCCGATTCGGGGGAATTGGATAGTGTGCACTGTCCTCAGTGCGGTCGAGATCTACCGCGCTCCGAATTCCATTCCAACCGCCGGCGGCCCAATGGCCTGGCCTACTACTGCAAGCGGTGCGCCGCTGAGCGGTCGGAAGCGAGCCGTCGGCGGCGTGGGATCTCCGCGCGGCGGCAGGCGCCGGTGCCGGTGCCCGATGGGTCGAAGTGGTGCCCCGATTGCGAGACGGCCAAGCCGCTGACGGCGTTCGCCCGTACCCGGGCGAACGCCAGTGGATACCACAGCTATTGCCTGCTTTGTCATAACGCCCGAGGTAACGAGACCAGGCAACGTCTCTATGGCGCCCCTGATCCCCAACACGTCGATCACGATCACCGCACCGGCTGGGTTCGCGGGATACTGTGCTTCAACTGCAACGGCGGCCTGGGGCGGTTCCGGGACAACCCGGTGTTCCTCGCCGAGGCTATTACGTATCTGAAAGGAACCACGTGGCAGCGGGTTTTGATCCATCCGGGCGTCTTCCAGATGTGTTCACCAATGCGGGGACGTCCTCCTTCACGCAGTTCCTGAGCCAAGCGGCCCCCGAGCTGCTGCCGGGTCGCCGGCCGCTGCCGCCGGGGATGGCCGCCGACATCGCGCCGCACGGCACCACCATCGTCGCCATCGCCACCGCCGAGGGCGTCGTGATGGCCGGCGACCGGCGCGCCACCATGGGCAACCTCATCGCCAGCCGGGACATCGAGAAGGTGCACCCGGCCGACGCGTACTCGCTGATCGGCATCGCGGGCACGGCCGGCATCGGCATCGAGCTGATGCGCATCTTCCAGGTCGAGCTGGAGCACTACGAGAAGATCGAGGGCGCGATGCTGTCCCTCGACGGCAAGGCCAACCGGCTCGCCGCCATGGTGCGCGGCAACCTCGGTGCGGCCATGCAGGGCCTGGCCGTGGTGCCGCTCTTCGCGGGCTTCGACCTGTCCCCGTCCGACCCGTCGAAGGTCGGTCGCATCTTCAGCTTCGACGTCGCCGGCGGCCTCTACGAGGAGACCGGCTACGACGCGATCGGCTCCGGTTCGCTGTTCGCCAAGTCGGCCCTGAAGAAGCGCTACCGTCCCGGCGTCAGCACCCAGGACGCTATCCGTCTCGCGGTCGAGGCGCTCTACGACGCCGCTGACGACGACACCGCGACCGGTGGCCCGGACCTGACCCGCAAGATCTATCCGGTGGTGATGACCGCGACGGCGGACAGCACCCACCGGCTGACCGAGGCCGAGATCAACGCGGTGGCCGAGCAAGTGGTCGCCGGACGGATGGAGAACCCGGGCGGCTGATGCCCCCCGGTTCTCCCACCTGAACCCGCCATCCGGTCTTCGAAGGAGTTGCCACCCGTGGCCATGCAGTTCTACGCCTCACCCGAGCAGGTCCAGCGCGACCGCTCGGAGTACGCCCGCAAGGGCATCGCCCGCGGCCGCTCCGCCGTCGTCCTCACCTACGAGGGCGGCGTCCTGCTGGTCGCCGAGAATCTCACCTCGCTGCGCAAGATCAGCGAGCTGTACGACAGGATCGGTTTCGCGGCTGTCGGCCGCTACAACGAGTTCGAGAGCCTGCGCCGGGCCGGCGTACGGATGGCCGACCTCAACGGTCTCGCCTACGACCGCCGGGACGTGACCGGCCGCGCCCTGGCGAACGCCTACACCCAGACGCTGGGTGCGATCTTCTCCGAGACGCAGAAGCCGTACGAGGTGGAGATCTGCGTGGCGCAGGTCGGCACCTCGCCCGAGGCCGACGAGCTGTACCGGATCACCTACGACGGTTCGGTGCAGGACGAGCCCGGCTTCATGGCGATGGGCGGCTCCGCCGAGGCCATCTCGACGGTGCTCAAGTCCCGCCACGACGTCGCGGCGGACCTGCAGACCGCCCTCGCGCTGGCGGTCGAGGGCCTGGCCAGCGTCGGCGGGGAGAACGGCACCCCGCGCACGCTGGGCGCCTCCCAGCTCGAGGTGGCGGTTCTGGACCGTAGCCGCAAGGGCCGCACCTTCCGCCGCATCTCGGGCGCGGCGCTGACCACGCTGCTCGAGGGCGGCAAGGACGAGCCGGAGAAGGAGGTCGGCGAGGCGGGCGACGTCGCACCGCCGGCACCGGCCGAGGACAAGCCGACAGTCTCGGCGGCCTCGGTCGACCTGGAGGGCAAGCCCGAGGCGGACCCGGCCAAGCCGGCCGACGACACCAACGGCGACGGCTCCTGACCTGAATCCGGTGCCGCACCCCCGGCCTCGCCCGCACGGGCCGGGCTCGGGGGAGCGGCCGGGCCGGGAGCAGGCTGAGGACCGGCGAGCCTCAGTCGATGACGTTCGGGCGCCACCAGTCCTCGTTGTCGCGGTACCACTGCACCGTCTCCGCCAGTCCCGCGGCGAAGTCCACCCTGGGCCGATAGCCCAGCTCCTGCCGGATGCGCTCGTCGTCCAAGGCGTACCGGCGGTCGTGCCCCTTGCGGTCCTCGACGGTCTCCACCCGGTCCCACCCCGCCCCGCACGCCTCCAGCAGCATGCCGGTCAGCTTCCGGTTGGTCAGTTCCTCGTTCCCGCCGATGTGGTAGACCTCGCCCGCCTTGCCTTCCAGGAGCGCCAGCGCCGTCCCCCGGCAGTGGTCGTCCACGTGCACCCAGTCGCGCACCTGCTCACCGTCGCCGTACAGGGGCACCGTGCGGCCCCTCAGCAGGTTCGTGACGAAGCGGGGGATCAGTTTCTCCGGGTGCTGGTACGGCCCGTAGTTGTTGGCGCAGCGGGTCACCACGACCGGCAGCTCATGAGTGCGGTGGTACGCCAGCGCCAGCAGGTCCGCGCCCGCTTTGGTGGCCGCGTACGGCGAGTTCGGGGCCAGTGGTGACCTCTCCGTCCACGCGCCCGTGCTGATCGAGCCGTAGACCTCGTCCGTCGAGACGTGCACGAAGCGGCTGGTGCCGTGCCGCAGCGCCGCGTCCAGCAGCACCTGGGTGCCGACCACGTTGGTCGTGGCGAATTCCGTCGCCGCCCGGATCGAGCGGTCGACGTGCGATTCCGCGGCGAAGTGGACCACCGCGTCGTGGCGGGGCAGCACCGAGTTCACCAGGGCCGCGTCGGCGATGTCGCCGGGTACGAAGTCGAGGCGTTTGCTCTCCGCGACCGGGCCCAGGTTGGCGAAGTTGCCGGCGTACGTCAGCTTGTCCAGCACCGTGACCCGGACCCCTTCCAGGCCCGGCAGCGCATCGGTGAGCGCGCCGCGGACGAAGTGGGACCCGATGAAGCCGGCGCCGCCGGTGACCAGAAGATTCATCAAGCGGGAGTGTATCCGCAGGTCCAGGCCCTGCGAGTTGATCTTCACAGACGATCATGACAGATAGCACCGGTGAAAGGGCGCGTTGTCACTGCCGCGAACGCCCCGGGTGCGGCTAGTGTTTCGTCATGGAACGGCGAATTTTCGGCCTCGAAACCGAGTACGGAGTCACGTGCACCTACCGGGGACAGCGGCGGCTGTCGCCGGACGAAGTGGCCCGCTACCTGTTCCGCCGAGTGGTGTCCTGGGGACGGTCCAGCAACGTCTTCCTCCGCAACGGTGCCCGCCTCTACCTCGATGTCGGCTCCCACCCCGAGTACGCGACCCCCGAGTGCGACTCCGTCACCGACCTGGTCGCCCATGACCGTGCCGGTGAGCGGATCCTGGAAGGTCTCCTCGTCGACGCGGAGAAGCGCCTGCACGACGAGGGCATCGCCGGCGAGATCTACCTCTTCAAGAACAACACCGACTCGGCCGGCAACTCGTACGGCTGCCACGAGAACTACCTCGTGAGCCGGCACGGGGAGTTCGGCCGCCTCGCCGACGTGCTCATCCCGTTCCTCGTCACCCGCCAGCTGATCTGCGGCGCCGGCAAGGTGCTGCAGACCCCGCGCGGCGCGGTCTTCTGCCTCTCGCAGCGGGCCGAGCACATCTGGGAGGGCGTCTCCAGCGCGACGACGCGCAGCCGCCCGATCATCAATACCCGCGACGAGCCGCACGCCGACGCCGAGCGCTACCGGCGCCTGCACGTCATCGTCGGCGATTCCAACATGAACGAGGTCACCACGCTGCTCAAGGTCGGCAGCGCCGACATCGTGCTGCGGATGATCGAGGCGGGCGTGGTCATGCGCGACCTGTCGCTGGAGAACCCGATCCGGGCCATCCGCGAGGTGTCGCACGACATCACCGGCCGCCGCAAGATCCGCCTGGCCAACAACAAAGAGGTCAGCGCGCTCGAGATCCAGCAGGAATACCTGGCCAAGGCGACGGAGTTCGTCGAGCGCCGCGGCGGCGACCCGACCGCCAAGCGCGTCGTCGAGCTCTGGGGCCGGGTGCTCAACGCGATCGAGAGCGGCGACCTCGACCCGGTGTCGCGCGAGATCGACTGGGTGTCGAAGTACAAGCTGATCGAGCGGTACCAGGCCAAGCACGAGATGCCGATGTCGCACCCGCGGATCGCGCAGCTCGACCTGGCGTACCACGACGTGCGCCGCGGCCGCGGCCTCTACGCCCTGATGGAGAAGCGCAAGCAGGTCGACCGCATCTCCAACGACCTCGAGATCTTCGAGGCCAAGGAGACGCCGCCGCAGACGACCCGCGCGCGCCTGCGCGGCGAGTTCATCCGGCACGCGCAGGAGAAGCGGCGCGACTTCACGGTCGACTGGGTGCACCTCAAGCTCAACGACCAGGCGCAGCGCACGGTCCTGTGCAAGGACCCGTTCCGCGCCTACGACGAGCGGGTGGAGCGCCTCATCGCCAGCATGTGAGTGAACGGTAGGCTGGTCGGGCCATGACGACACCAGCGCGCGAGCCCGACCAGCATCCGTCCGGCCGCCGTCTCCCCGGCCAGCCTCCCGGTGTTCAGCATCCGACCGGCCAGAAGCCGGCGGAGCCCGTCGAGGACCGCAAGCCGAGCCTGGTGGAGCGCCGTCGCGAGCGGATCCGGGCCGAGGTGCAGCAGGCCCGCAACGGTGATCACCGGGTGCCGACCTGGGTGCTGACGACCATCCTGATCGTCATCGTGGTGGCCTGGCTCGCTCTGATCATCACCGCCTGACGCACGGCGGTCATGACGGGTCATGACCCACATCGAGATCGTGGTCGCCGATATCACCGGCGAAGCTGTGGACGCGATCGTCACGGCGGCGAACGAATCCCTGCTCGGTGGCGGCGGTGTGGACGGTGCCGTGCACCGCGCGGCCGGGCCACGGCGGCGATCAGGGCGAGGCCGAGGTGCTGGCGTCCTGCTGCCGGCGTGCGTTGGAGGTGGCCGACCGCATCGGGGCGCGCACGGTGGCCTTCCCCGCGATCGCAACCGGGTCTACGGCTTCCCGGCCGAGCAGGCGGCGGGCATCGCGGTCCGCGCCATCACCGACACCCCGACGGCGGTGGAAACGGTTCGGCTGGTCGCCTTCGACGCCGAAGCAGGGCGGATCTTGCAGGCGGCGTTGCGAGCGACCTGAGCGGTAGAGGTCAGCGGGCGGGGCAGGGTCCGGGGATCAAGGACCGGAAGATCAAGCTCTGGAAGATCAAGGTCTCGAAGGTCAAGGTCATGAAGGTCAAGGTCATGTCGTGCCTGATTGCATGGCACTGACCGTCGCTCCCGCCGATTGCCAGGTGCGTGCGGAGTCACCCTTGCGCGCTACGCGCACAAACCCGAAGCGGCGGGTTCGGTGCTGGGTCGTCCGGGTGAGCGGCGGGTCGAGGTGGTGGGTGGGGGTGGCCGGCCGCTGCTGCGGTCCAGTCGCTCGCACGCGGCCAGGGGAGCAGGGTTGCGGCCGGGCGGTCAGGGATCAGGGTTGTGGCCGGGTGGTCAGGGGATCAGGGTTGCGGCGTGGCGGCCGGCTGCTGCCGCTGCTACGAAATAGGCGTGGTCCTCGGTCAGACCTCTGCCCATCGTGGACAGGCGGACCGGGCTTGCCTGCAGAGCTGCGTCCAGGCCGTCGGTCGCCACGTGCACCAGGCTGTGCAGGGTCGCCAGCGGGGCCAGGGCGTCCTCCACCGCCTTGGCCAGGTCCGTCGGCAGGTCGTCCGGGATCACCAGATCGGCCGGGACCAGGGCGACCCTGCCGTACGCGGTCAGGCTGTGATGGGAGACGCCGCGGTGCCGGGCGCGGCCGTCGGCGTCCGAGATGCGCAGGGAGCCGACCGGGTGACCCTGCAGCGCCACGATCGCGTTGACCGCCTCGCCCAGGGCCACACCCGAGAAGCCCCACGGCGTACCCGTGCCGAGGTTGCCCGGGCCCTGCGCCACGATCGCCACGTCGGCGTTCAGCACGTGCCGGGCGGCCAGCAGGCCGGTGTGCAGGGTGCCGGCCTCCAGGTCGCCGCCGAACGCCTGGCCCGTCGTCACCGTGCCGGCCAGGTGGTCGCGCAGGCCGTCCAGGGTGCGGGAGAACCAGGCCGGGAGGGCGCCGCCGTCGGTCATCACGTACGCGACCCTGGCCTCCGGGCGGTCCGCGTGGATGCCGGCCAGCACCGCCGGCAGCGCCGAGTGCAGGTCCGCCGTCACCACCGGCATGCCGTCCAGGCTGTCCGCGGCCGCCATCACCTCGCGGTGCGGGGACGCCTCCTCGTCGACGCCCAGCAGGATCGGCTGCAATGGCGTGTAGCGGGCCTTTACCAGGTGGCCCTGGTCGCGGTCGGTGCCGGCCGAGGGCGGGTCGGGCGGCAGCCGGTCGGGCAGGGCCACCACCAGGGCGTAACCGCCGGTGCCGAGGCCCATGACCAGCGCGCCCACGTTCAGCAGGACCCGGTCGCCGGCTTCGGGCGTACCGGTCAGGGCCGGATAGGCCAGCGCCCGCAGGGGACCGTCGTCGGTCGTCACGTCGAGTTCGACGGCGCCGTGCCACTCGCGCCGTACCGCGGACACCGTTCCTGATCGCCAGCGCACCATGGCGGCGACCCTATATGTCCACTCCGCCGTCGCGGTGGTCGCGTGCCGCCCGGCCGCGCGTCGGGTCCAGGAACACGTACCGGATGCCGGGATAGCGCGACCGCAGCCGCCGCTCCGCCTCGTCGGAGGCGGCCTCGATCTCCGCGCCGCTCACCTCGTCGTCGAAGTCCACCTTCGCCGCCACCAGGATCGCGCCCGGGCCGAGCTGCATGGTCAGCAGCGTCGGCACTGCGGTCACCACCGGGATGCCGGCCAGGTCGTCGGCGATCTGGTTGTGCATGCGCCGCGGCACCGCCCGCCCGACCAGCAGGGACACGTTGGCGCGGGCCAGCACCGTCGCGACCACGAGCAGCAGCAGGCCGATCGCGATCGAGGCCACCCCGTCCCACAGCTCGGAGCCGGTGATCTGGGACAGCGCGATGCCGGCGGCGGCCAGGATCAGGCCGATCAGCGCCGCGGCGTCCTCGAAGTAGACAGCCTTGACCGTGGTGTCCGAGGTGAGCCGCAGGAACCGCCGGCGGCTGATGTTCCAGCGCCGGGACTCCCCGGTCACCTGCCGCTGGGCCTTGAGGAACGACGTGCCCTCGGCCAGGAACGACACCTCGAGCACGACGTACGACACCAGGAACTGGCCGCTGTGCTCGCCGCTGATGATGGTCGTCACACCGTGGTAGATCGAGAAGCCGGCGCCGCCGATGAAGGTGAACAGGGCCGCGATGAAGGCCCAGACGAAGCTCTCCTTGCCGTACCCGAACGGGTGTTCCTCGTCCGGTTCCTTGGTGCCGCGGCGCAGCGCGACGAACAGGAACACCTCGGTGACCGTGTCGGCGAGCGAGTGCGCGGCCTCGGACAGCATGGCCGCCGACCCCGAGAGCATGCCCGCGACCAGCTTGGCGGCGGCGATGGCCAGGTTGGCCAGGCCGGCGACGACGACGGTGCCGACGCTCTCGTTGCCCTTGTCATCGGACGATCCCGCCGGGCTGGTGGGCTCGGCCGGTGCGGGCAGGGCCGAGCCGCCGGCGACGCCGGCCGGCAGGTGGTCATCGGGCTCGGTGAGCGGGGGTCCGGCGGTGGGGGTCTGCTCTGGCACGCGTGCGGGTTTCCCCTCGGCGGTCACGAATAACCTCAGCGGGGCTTCCGGCTGCCGCCATCCGGCGTCGTTGCTGCTAGCGTTTCCTCTCGTGTCGCGGACCCGCACCGAGCGCCTGGTGAACCTGGTGATCTGTCTGCTGTCCACGCGACGGTTCCTGACCGCCGCGCAGATCGCCGCGACCGTGCCCGGGTACGAGCACGACCCGGAGGATCCGCGCGACCACGAGGCGTTCCAGCGCAAGTTCGAACGCGACAAGGCCGAGCTGCGCGAGCTGGGCGTGCCGCTGGAGACCGGCCTGGCCAGCGCCTTCGACACCGAGTCGGGTTACCGGATCGCCCACCGCGAGTACGCCCTGCCGGACATCCCGCTCGAACCGGACGAGGCCGCCGCCGTCGGCATCGCCGCCCGCCTCTGGCAGCACGCCGGTCTCGCCGCCGCTGCCTCCTCCGGCCTGGCCAAGCTGCGCGCCGCTGGCGTCGAGGTCGACCCGCAGGCCACCCTCGGCATGGAGCCGGTGATGACCGTGGACCCGGCGTTCGGGCCGCTCACCGCCGCCGCCCGGGCCCGCCGCGCGGTCACCTTCTCCTACCGCGTGCCCGAGGTCGACGAGCCCTCCACCCGCCGGCTGCAGCCGTGGGGCGTGGTCTGCTGGCAGGGCCGCTGGTACGTCGTCGGCCACGACCGGGACCGCCGCGCCACCCGCTGCTTCCGGCTGTCGCGCATCGTCGGCGCGGTCCGCCCGGTCGGCACCGAGGGCGCGTTCACCCCGCCCGAGAACGTCGACCTGATCAGCCACGTCGCCCGCTGGTCCGGGCCCGTCGAGCGCAACGGGCGGGCCACGGTGCTCGTGCAGCCCGGCCGGGCCGCGGGGCTGCGCCGGCTGGCCATCGAGACCGTGCCCGGTCCCGACGGTGACCGCCTGACCATCCCGTACTCCGACGTCGAGTGGCTGGCCTCGCGGCTGGTCGGCTACGGCGCCGAGGTGCGCGCGGACGGGCCGCCGGAGCTCCGCGACGCCGTCATCCAGCAGCTCAAGGAGGTCGTGGCGCGCCACGAGCGGGTGCGGCCCGCGGTGCTGCGATGACCCCTCAACCCCGTACCCGGGAGAACAAGGCCTCCGCCGACCGCCTGGGCCGGCTGCTCAACCTGGTGCCCTATCTGCTGGCCCGGCCCGGGATCCTGGTCGCGGAAGCGGCCGCGGCCTTCGGGATCACCGAGCGGCAGCTGCGTGAGGACCTCGAGCTGCTCTGGGTCTGCGGGCTGCCGGGGTACGGCCCCGGCGACCTGATCGACATGGCGCTGGACGGCGACCGGGTGACGATCACCTACGACGCGGGCATCGACCGGCCGCTGCGGCTCAACCCGGACGAGGCTCTCGCCCTGGTCGTGGCCCTGCGGATGCTGGCCGAGACGCCGGGCACCGGGTCGCGCGACGCCGTCGAACGGGCCCTGGCCAAGATCGAGAACGCGGCCGGTGACGTGGCGGACACCCCGGTCGCGGTGCGGTTGCCGGCTGACAACGAACGGGTCGACGCGATCCGCGGGGTCGTCGAGCGCCGTCACGCGATGCGCCTGACCTACTACACGCCGGCCCGGGACGAGACCACCGACCGGGTGGTCGACCCGATGCGGATGCTCATGGTCGGCCCCCGGGCGTACCTGGAGGCCTGGTGCCGCCGCGCCGAGGGCACCCGGCTGTTCCGGGTGGACCGCATCGACGCCTTCACCGAGCTGGACGAGCCGTCGGCCCCGCCGGCGCAGGCGGTGCCGCACGACGTCAGCGACGGCGTGTTCCATCCGTCGCCGGACCTGCCCCTGGTCACGCTGCGGGTGGGCCGGGGCAGCCGGTGGATCACCGAGTACTACCCGTGCGAGGACGTGCGGCGCGACGGCGACGAGTGGATCGTCACGATGCGCGTCACCGATCTGGGCTGGGCGCAGCGGCTGCTGCTGGGCCTGGGCCCGGACGTGACGGTGGTCGGCCCGGTCGAGCTGGTGGACCGGATCCGCGAACAGGCCGCGACCGCGCTGGACCAGTACGCGGCGACCCCACCGGTCACCGCCTAAGCTGTCCGCCATGGTGAAGTGGATCGTGATCGCCGTGGTGGCGCTCGCCCTGGTCGTTCTGGTCGTGGCCGTGTTCTCCGTGCTGAACAGGCTCAACGGGCTGGACCGGGCGGCGCGGCGGCTGCAGCTGCGGCAGGCCGAGGCGATGAAGCTCCAGCAGGGCGCCGTCGTGCTCGAGGAGTCCGTGGCCGGCCTGCAGCAACGTGCCGAGATCATGCAGGCCCAGCTCGCGGTGATCAAGGCCGGGCGGGGCGCCTCGGACGGGAAACACGCCTTAAAGTAGGTCTGATCCGGGTGGTAGCGTGCGGCGTTCCCCGCGCGTTGTCCGAAAATTCCTCGGCCGGGATCGCAATCAAACAGCTCCGGCAGGGGCCGCTCTCAGCAACCACACGTACGATGGACCCCGCATCACCCGTCAGGACCCTGATCCGATCGACTGGAGTTATCCATGGGCGCCCTCAAGCCGTGGCACATCGCCATCTTCGTCGTCGTCCTCGTGCTGTTGTTCGGTGCGAAGCGGCTGCCGGACGCCGCGAGGTCGCTCGGCCGGTCGCTGCGGATCATCAAGGCCGAGACCAAGGGCCTGGTCGACGACAACGACAACGTCGCCGAGAAGGCCGAGCCGCCGTACTCGCGCCAGCCGCTGCACCCCACCGAGATCCACCAGCCGGGGCAGCCGGGCTACCAGCAGGCGCCGCCCCCGGGCTACCAGCAGCCGGGCTACCAGCAGCCCAACGGCCAGCAGTACCCGCCGCAGCAGCCGCCGGCCCAGCCGTACGTGGACCCGGTGCAGCGCACGAACGACCGCTGACCCATGGTGGCCCTCTCCCTGCGCCGTAAGAAGGGCCCGAGCAAGTTCGAGCAGGCCTCCGACGGCTCGATGACCCTGATCGAGCACGTTCGCGAGCTGCGGAACAGGCTCTTCTGGGCGGCGCTCGGCATCGTCGCCGGCCTCATCGTCGGCTTCATCGTCTCGCAATGGGTGTTCAACCTGCTGTCGGGCCCGTACTGCGCCCTGCCCAGCTCGAACATCGCGGGCGAGTGCAAGTTCCTCGTGCTCGGCGTCGCGGACACGCTCATCCTGCGACTCAAGATCGCCCTGTGGGTCGGCCTGATCGTCGGCGGGCCGGTCTGGCTCTACCAGCTGTGGGCGTTCATCGCTCCCGGCCTGCACCGGCACGAGCGCAAGTGGGCCTACGTCTTCGTGGCGATCGCCGCGCCGCTGTTCGCCGGCGGTGCCGTGCTGGCCTTCTTCGTGGTCCAGCACAGCCTGGCCTTCATCATGCAGGCCGGTGTCATCGGTGACACCACCCAGCTCGAGGTGACGTCCTACATCGGCTTCGTGACCAGCATGATCATGCTGTTCGGCGTGGCCTTCGAGTTCCCGCTGGTCCTGCTGATGCTCAACTTCACCGGCGTGGTCACCGCCAAGAGGCTGATGAGCTGGTGGCGGATCGTGGTCCTGCTGTCGTTCGGCTTCGCCGCCATCGCCACACCCGACCCCGGACCCTTCGGCATGACGCTGCTCGCCGCCTGCCTGGTGGTGCTCTACCTCATCGCCGTGGGCGTGGCCGCGCTCAACGATAAGCGCAAGGGCCGGGGCAAGGAGATCTACGCGGGCCTGGACGACGACGAGATCTCGCCGATCGAGGACGATCGCGATCCGGTCACCGCGGGCAGCCGGGTCGAGTCCATCGCACCGGTCGAGACACCGGAGCCCGTGTCGAAACCGTTGCCGCTGTCGAGCCGCTTCGACGACATGACCTGACCGGGCAGCCGGTAGCCTCCGGCTGTGACGAGCGACGACATCGCGGTGCTGGCCAACCCCCGGGCGGGGCGCGGCCGGCACCGCGGTCTGCTTCCCGGGGTCCTGGAACGCCTGGGCGCCTCCGGCCGCAGCGTCCGGCTGCTCAGCGCGGACAGCGCCGAGGACGCCGAGAAGGCCTGCCACCGGGCCGTCGCCGAGGGCATCGGCGCGCTGGTCGCCGTCGGCGGGGACGGCACCGTGCACCGGGCCGTCCAGGCAGTGGCCGGCAGCCGGGTCGGCTTCGGCGTCGTGCCCGCGGGCACCGGCAACGACTTCGCCGCGGGCACCGGGGTGCCCGCCGACCCGATGACAGCCGCGACCGCCATCGCGCACGCGGTCCGCGACGGGCACGCCACCCCGGTCGACCTCGCCCGCGTCACCACCGGCCAGGGCGACGTCCGCTGGTACGGCGCGGTACTGGCCGCCGGTTTCGACGCGATCGTCAACGAACGGGCCAACCGGATGCGCTGGCCCCGCGGCCCGCGCCGCTACGACCTGGCCATCGTGCTGGAGATGGCCCGGCTGCGCCCGCGCCGCTACCGCCTCGAGCTCGACGGCGTCGACCGCAGCTTCACCGGCGTCCTGGTGGCGGTGGGCAACTGCCGCAGCTACGGCGGTGGCATGCTGATCTGCCCGGACGCCGACCCCACCGACGGCCTGCTCGACGTGGTGGTCGCGGCCCCGCTGGGCCGCGGCGCCATGGTCCGGCTCAAGCCGCGCCTGCGCCGCGGCACGCACGTCACCGACCCGCGGGTCGGCAGCTACCGCGCCCGGGAGATCCGGATCGGGGCGCCGGACATCATCGGGTACGCGGACGGGGAACGCGTCGCCGCCCTGCCGCTCGTGATCAGCTGCGAGCCGGGTGCGGTCCGGTTGTTGCGGTGACTACGGCGTCAGCAGCCGCCCGCTCAGGCCGAACGGACAGGTGAAGCCACAGATCATCGGGAGGCAGCATGTCGATCGGTTCGCTGAGCTCGAGCACCGTGTCCACCGCGACGCTGGCCTCGGCCGACACGGCGGGGCAGGCCACGAAGGCCCGGGAAGCCGAGTCGCCGACGATCGCCGACCACGTGGCCGCGGCGGACACGCAGGAGCCGATCCGCAGCGTCTCGACGACGCTCGGCACGCTGGTCGACACCTACCTCTGACCGCACCGGCCGGCTGACCGCGCCGCATTGCTGTTCGTTCCGGCTGCGCTGGTGGCGCTCGCCCGGCGCGCGCCGGGCGAATGCCGCTGCTGGCGGTTGGCCGGGGTCAGACGGGGCAGCCGGCCAGGGCGAGCGTCGCTCCCAGGCCGTTGGTGCGGCCCGGCTCGGCCGCCGGCAGGACGAGCGCCGCGCAGCCCGCCTGGACCGCGCCCGCGTCGGCCGGGCTGTCGCCCACCATCAGCGTGCGTTCCGGGTCGGCACCGAGCATCCCGCAGGCGCGCAGGAAGATCGCCGGGTCCGGCTTCGTGCGGCCCACCTCGTACGACAGGGCGAACGCGTCCACCAGCTCCGCCAGTCCCCACGCGGCGAAGTGCGGGCGGATGTCGAAGCCGATGTTGCTGACCACCGCCACCTTGATGCCCGAGTCGTGCAGGGTGCGCAGGGTGGGCTCGGTGTCGGCGTACGGCAGCCAGCCCTGCGGGCCCAGCAACCGCTCGTAGAGGGCGTCGGCGAGGCCCTCCACGTCCGTGCTGACGGTGGCGGCCAGACCCGTGTAGGCGGCACGGTGGCTGTGTTCGTACAGGTCGCGGTCTGCCCAGTGCTCCGCCAGGTGCAGCGGCACCCGGTAGGGCAGCGGCCCGCCGGCCCGCCCGGCGGTGACCAGGCGGTCGGCCAGGATCGTGGCCCGGCCGCGGTCCAGCTCCCGCCCGCAGGCCGCGGCCGCGGCGAGCACCCAGGCCACCGGCTCCTCGACCTGCGCGAGGGTGCCGTGGAAGTCGAAGAGCACCGCGTCGACCTGGCGGCGCGACGGGAAGGCAGTCGATTCGGCGGCATCCGGCACGCCGTGCACCATACCCAGCGCCCGCGACGCAACTGTCGGCAACCGCCTGGCGGGGCATGACCGTCGTTGTGTCACAGGCAAGCATTAGCCTTGTGGTCATGACGAGCCCCGCCGGTGATGTGAGCCCCGCCGAACGGTATGCGGCTTCGAAGCGCCGGGCGGCCCGGGCCGCCGAGTTCCCGGCCCTGGACGATTTCATGCTCGACGTCGGCTTCGACCTCGACGACTTCCAGCGCCAGGCCTGCGAGGCCCTGGAGCGCGGCAGCGGCGTGCTGGTCTGCGCCCCGACCGGCGCGGGCAAGACGGTGGTCGGTGAGTTCGCCGTGCACCTGGCGCTGCGCTCGGACGGCTCCGGCCTGCGCCGCAAGTGCTTCTACACGACCCCGATCAAGGCCCTGTCCAACCAGAAGTACCACGACCTGGTGGAACGCTACGGCGCCGACCAGGTCGGCCTGCTCACCGGCGACAACGTGGTGAACGGCGACGCGCCGGTCATCGTCATGACCACCGAGGTGCTGCGCAACATGCTCTACTCGGGCTCGGCGAGCCTGCAGGGCCTGGCGTACGTGGTGATGGACGAGGTGCACTACCTGGCCGACCGGTTCCGCGGCGCGGTCTGGGAGGAGGTCATCATCCACCTCCCGTCCTCTGTGACGCTGGTCTCCCTGTCCGCGACCGTCAGTAACTACGAGGAGTTCGCCGACTGGCTGGTGACGGTGCGCGGGCAGACCGAGGTCGTGGTCAGTGAGCACCGCCCCGTCCCGCTCTGGCAGCACATGCTGGTCGGCAAGCGGATGTTCGACCTGTTCCACGACGCGGACGCGGCCCGCAAGCACGACGTCCACCCGGAGCTGCTGCGCTACACCCGCGAGATGCTGCGCCGCCTGGAGCTCACCGACCGCACCGCCGGTGCCGGCTGGAATTCCCGGGGCGGACGCCCCCGGCGCTGGCAGCCGCCGCCCCGCGCCGAGGTGGTGGACCGGCTCGACCGGGCCGACCTGTTGCCGGCCATCCTGTTCATCTTCAGCCGGGCCGGCTGCGACGCCGCCGTGCAGCAGTGCCTGTCCAGCGGCCTGCGGCTCACCGGCGCCGACGAGCGGGCCGAGATCCGCCGCATCGCCCAGGCCAAGGTGGCGAACATCCCCAGCGAGGACCTGTCGGTCCTGGGCTACTGGGAGTGGCTCGACGGCCTCGAGCGCGGCGTCGCGGCCCACCACGCCGGCATGCTGCCCGCCTTCAAGGAGGCCGTCGAGGAGTGCTTCGTGCGCGGCCTGGTCAAGGCGGTCTTCGCCACCGAGACGCTGGCGCTGGGCATCAACATGCCGGCCCGCTGCGTGGTGCTGGAACGCCTGGTCAAGTTCAACGGCGAGGCCCACGTCGACCTGACCCCGGGGGAGTACACCCAGCTCACCGGGCGCGCCGGGCGCCGCGGCATCGACGTCGAGGGCCACGCCGTGGTGCTGTGGAGTCCCGAGGTCGACCCGCGGCACGTCGCCGGCCTGGCCTCGACCCGCACCTATCCGCTGCGCTCCAGCTTCCGCCCGTCGTACAACATGGCCGTCAACCTGGTCGGCTCGGTCGGCGCGGACAAGGCCCGCGACCTGCTCGAGTCGTCGTTCGCGCAGTTCCAGGCCGACCGGTCGGTGGTCGGGCTGGCCCGGCAGGTGCAGCGCAACATCGAGACGATGCAGACGTACGACAACGACGGTACCTGCCACCACGGTGACTTCGACGAGTACTTCGCACTGCGCGTCGCCATCGCGGACCGCGAGCGCGCCCTGGCCCGCCAGGGCACCGCGCAGCGCCGGGCCGCCGCGGTGTCCTCGCTGGAGAAGCTGCGCGTCGGCGACGTCATCCGGGTCCCGCAGGGCCGCCGGGCCGGGCTCGCGGTCGTCCTGGAGCCGCCCACCGGCGGCTTCGGCGAGCCGCGCCCGCTGGTGCTCACCCAGGACCGCTGGGCCGGCCGGGTCAGCCCGGCCGACTTCCCCGGTGCGGTCGACGTGCTCGACCGCGTCCGGGTGCCGAAGAACTTCAACCCCCGCTCACCCGGCGCCCGCCGCGACCTGGCCGCCACGGTCAGCGCGACCGGTCTCGACCGGCACGGCTCGGGCAACGGCCGGCGCGGCCGCGGCAAGGCCGCCCCCGGCGAGGACGCGGAGATCGCGCTGCTCAAGGTGCAGATGCGCCAGCACCCGTGCCACGCCTGCCCCGACCGCGAGGAGCACGCCCGCTTCGCCGAACGCCGGCACCGCCTGGCCCGCGACACCGACGCCCTGCGCGACAAGGTCGCCGGGCGCACCGGGTCCCTGGCCCGCACTTTCGACCAGGTCTGCGCGGTGCTCGCGGGCCGCGGCTACCTGTCCGGCGACGGCGAGGTGACCGACGCCGGCCGGATGCTCGGCCGCATCTGGACGGAAGCGGACCTGCTGGTCGCGGAGTGCCTGCGCCGAGGCGTCTGGGAGGGCCTCGCCCCGGAGGAACTGGCGGCGGCGGTGTCCATGGTGCTCTTCGAGTCCCGCCGCGAGGGTGACGAACGGGCATCGGTGCCCAAGGGCGCCACCACGGCCGCCGTGGACGCCTGCCACAAGCTGTGGGCGGAGATCGAGTCCGACGAGGCCGAGCACGGGCTGTCGCTGACCCGCGAGCCGGACCCGGGCTTCGTCTGGCCGATGTACCGCTGGGCGCGCGGGGAACCGCTGGCCCGGGTGCTGGCCAGCGGCAACAACTACGAGACCGACATGCCGGCGGGCGACTTCGTACGCTGGGCGCGCCAGGTGCTCGACCTGCTGGCCCAGCTGAGGGACGCCTCGGCGGCGACGCCGGGGGTGCGGGAGACGGCGCGGAAGGCGATGACCGCGGTGAACAGGGGAGTGCTGGCTTACCAGACGGCCCTGTGAACGGTCCTGGGCGGTCCGCGCGGCCAGGGCGGTGCGGCCAAGGCGGTGCGAGCCGGGCGGGGCAGGTCGGCCAGGGCGGTAGCTGTCGCAGGGGTCTGGCACACTCCCGGCGTGGGCATGATTTTCGAAGGGCGGCGGCTGACGTCCGAGCAGGTCGCGGACCTCGCCGCCGATCCGTCGCTGACCGCCGGCCTCCTCGATCGCGAGGACGACGTCCTCGATCTCGACAAGGCCTGGCACGGCATCCACTTCCTGCTGACCGGCAGCGCCTGGGAGACCTCCCCGGGCGCCGGGGAGGCGGTGCTCGGCGGCGATCCGATCGGTGACGACCTGGGTTACGGTCCGGCCCGGCTCCTGCCGGCGGACCGGGTCCAGCTGGTCGCCGCCGCCCTCGGTGAGGTGACCGCCGACTCGCTGCGGGCCCGCTTCGATCCGGCCGCCCTGCTCGCGGAAGCGATCTACCCGCAGGTCTGGGACGACGAGGACCTCGCCAGCTACCTCTTGCCGAACTTCCTGAGCCTGCAGGCGTTCTATGCCGCCGCCGCGGAGGAGACGCAGGCCGTCCTGCTGGTCATCACCTGATTCAGCCGGCGGTGCTGTCGCGGATCACCAGGTGGTGCGCGGCCACGATGCGGCGGGCCGGGCGGTCCGGTGGGCGGGTGCCGAGCCGGTCGGCGAGACAGTTCAGCGCTTCTCGGGCGATCGCCGCTTTGTCCGGCGAGATCGTGGTCAGGGCCGGGGTCGCGTACCGTCCGTCCTCGACGTCGTCGAAGCCCGCCACTGCCAGGTCCCGCGGGATCCGCAGGCCGCGCCCCAGCGCGACCTGCATCGCTCCCAGGGCGAGCTGGTCGCTGAAGCAGAAGATCGCGTCCACCCGCGGCCCGGCGTCGAGCAGCCGGCTCATCGCCGCGGCGCCGTCGGCGCGGTGCAGCCGGTCCACCGGGATCTCCCGCGCGGGATCGGCGGTCAGGCCCGCCTCGGCCAGCGCCTGCCGGTAGCCCTCCAGGCGGCGGGCGGCGGTGCCGTTCTCGAGATGGGGCTGCAGCCCGATCGCCGCGATGCGGGTCCGACCGATGCCGATCAGGTGCTGGGTGATCTCGCGGGCGGCGGCCACGCTGTCGACCGCGACGTGGTCCAGCAGGCCGGCGGCGTCCTGCTCACCGAGCAGCACCACCGGTACGCCGCCCGGGCTACGGCGCAACTCCTGTGGGGACAGCGCCCAGGGGCTCAGCACGAGACCGTCGATCACCTGGCCGCGTACCCCGTCGAGCAGGCGGCGTTCGTGGTCGGCGTCGCCGTCGGTCTGCTGGACCAGCAGCATCCACGATCGTTGTTCCGCCTCGCGGACGAGCAGCCCGGCCAGCTCGCCGAAGTACGGCGAGGCGATCTCCGGGATGGCCAGCGCGACCAGCCCGGAGCGGCCGCCGCGCAGGTGCCGGGCCGCGGCGTTGGGACGGTACTGCAAGTCGTCGATGGCCTGCTGCACCCGGGCCCGGGTCTCCGGCGCGACCTGGGCGAAGCCGCTGACCACGTTCGACACCGTACGGATCGAGACCCCGGCCCGTTCCGCCACCTGCCGCAGGCTCGCCGTCATGATCGACCTCCCATGGTGCAAACCCTACCGGCTACCACTTGCCACGTTGCATGCAACGTTGCAAAGTGAGGGGCATGACTGACACCGACGCCGGCGTGCGGGCTCGCGACGCCATCTACGACCAGGGGATCACCGCTTGTCCGGGCGCCTTCAGCGTCGCCTGGGCGGACACCATGCGGGAGGACATCGAGAAGGCGTTCGCCGAGGCCCGCTCCCGGCCCGGTGGCGCGGTCGGCCGCGGACCGCACCGCTACTACGTCGAGATCCACCCCGAGCAGCTGCGCGGCTTCGTCGACCTGGTGACCCACCCGTGGGTCACCGCGGTGTGCGAGTCGGTGCTGGGCCCGGAGTACGAGATCGTCGAGCTCGGCTTCGACGTCCCGCTGGCCGGCGCGGTCAACCAGCCCTGGCACCGTGACTTCCCGATGCCCGAGGTGACCCGCACCGAGCGGCGGCTCAACTCGCTGGCGTTCAACCTCACCGGCGTCGACACCACCGAGGAGATGGGACCGTTCGAGATCGCCCCGGGCACCCAGTTCGACGACGAGCCGGAGTTCGGCCACGGCATGTTCCCGCCGAAGTCCTTCTACCCCCGCTACGAGGAGCGGGCGGTGCGCAAGTACCCCAAGCGCGGCGACATCTCGGCCCGTTCCGCGCTGACCATCCACCGGGGCACCCGCAACTACTCCGACATGTCGCGGCCGGTGCTGGTCCTGGGCGTGGACGCACCGGGCGCCGGCAACAGCGAGCGCCACGACACCGCGGTCACCCGGGCCTACTGGGAGGCGCTGCCGGAGCAGGTCAAGGCCCACCTGCACTGCCCGGTCGTGGAGACGCTCACCCCGATCACCCAGAAGCACACCATCGAGGGCCTGGTCATGGGCGAGGCCTGAGAAACGACTCGGCCGGGCACAACGGCCCGGCCGAGCTCATCGGTCCTTCAGATGCGAGGCGGTCCTTCAGATGCCGAGGCGGCGCGATCCCGCGGCGGCCTTGACGATGACCGGCACCAGCGCGGTCGGGTCGAGGCGGGTACGCAGCACCGGCTCCCAGCCCGCGTCCGGAGCGAAGTCCGGGTCGTAGGCCGCGTTGTGGGCCGCCACCAGGTCCACCGCTCGCGGCGCCTGGCTGCCCACGTGGACCAGGGTGCCCTTCGCGGTGATCCGGGTGCCCTTCCAGTACTTGATCAGGTCACCGTCACCGACGTCGGCGCTGCGGAGGAAGTAGTTGTTCTCCGCGTAGATGCTCGACTCGAAGCCCACGCCCAGCGAGTAGCTGTAGTCGTCGGCCGTGGCGACGTACAGGTTGTTGTAGATGTCCACCTGGCCGAAGCGGACCCGCGGCGCGCGCTGGATCACGTTGCCGAAGCGGTTGTGGTGCACGGTGACGCGTAGCTTGCCCACGTCCACGCCGGGGGTGTCCGTCGAGCCGATCAGCATCGTCTTGTCGTGGTCGTAGTAGTTGTTGTACGAGACGGTGACCAGGTCGGAGCCGCGGATGATGTCGCTGGCCCCGTCGTGCACCTGGTACGGCCGGCCGAAGTACTGCGGCTGGTCGGCGTCGTGGTTGTTGCCGTCGCTGAAGGTGTTGTGGTCCAGCCACACGTTGGTCGCGCCGCTCAGCGACACCAGGTCGTAGAGCGAGTTCCAGTTGCCCGCCGAGCCGTCGGTGGGGTCCCAGGCCGGGAAGCAGTCCGCCGCGTCGGTGAACTCGATGTTGCGCACGATCACGTTGCGCACGTTCTGCAGGATCATGCTGCCGTGCTCGATGCGGGCGCCGTTGATGCCGATGACGGTCGTGTCGGACGGTACGTTGATCTTGATCTGGTCGCCCTGCCGCTTGGCCGACCGGACCCGCGCCTCCTCCAGCGGCCCGGTGGGCTTGGCCGCCCGGCCCCAGACGGCCGGGTCGTACGCCTGCAGGAAAGCCTCCAGGGTGTACGCCGGGTCGGCATAGTCGGTGCAGCTCAGCGGCTGGTTGTCGGCGTCCACGCTCATGCTGAACCGGCCGTCGACGATGACCAGGCGGGGTGCGGCCTCGCCGCTCAGCGCCGCGACCAGCTCCGCGCGGTTGCGGACGACGAAGGTGTGGGCGGCGTCGGCAGCCGAGCCGCCGGTGGTGCCGGTGCCGGCGGCGGCCCAGCCGTCGTCGGCGGGCAGGGGTTGCCGGGCCAGCCGGAGGGCCGCGGCGGACACACCCGGCGGGGTGTCGGCCGCTTCGGCCGGCAGGACGGGGCTGAAACCGATGGCCGTGACCAGGGCGGCCGCGGCAAGGGATCTTCCGCGCATGGTGCGCTCCAGGTAATCGATGCTCCAGGTGGGGGAGGAAAGCGCAGGTGAGAGTGGGAAAGCGCTTACCCCGAGCAACGGTTACACGCGTGTTTCGGCGAGTCAATGCCCGCGAACGTGCAGGAAGTTTGCAGTGATCGACCTCCGGCAAGCGGTAGAGCCGCTGGCGCAAGGTTCAGCTGGCGGAAGGGGGCCGGCTGGCGGAAAGGGGGCCGGCCGGTCAGGGCCAGACGGTGGCGTGCGCCGCGAACAGCTCCGGGTCGCTGTGCACCGGCACGACACAGAGCAGGTGCCCGCCGGGCGCGCGCATGATGTGGCAGTCCAGCCAGCGGTTGATCTCGACCGCCCCGAGCGCGGTCAGCCGGGCCGCCTCGGCCTCGTGGTCGTCGGTCTCGATGTCCACGTGGTAGCGCGGCGCGTCGTCGACCGCCTGCACCCCCATGGTCAGCGCGGGCAACGCCGTACGCAGCATGATGAACTGCTCCTCGTTCGGCTCGGGCACCGCCGGGACGCCCAGCGCGGACGACCAGAAGGCCGCGGCCGCCGGTGCCTCCGTTGTGGGCGTGTCGACGAAGAGGCCGTAGAGGCGGCTGCGATGCATGGGAGCCAGGCTAGCAACGCGGTACCGTGCCAGGCGTGCAGCTCGAGGCGGAGCAGTTCCGGGTGGAGCTGACCGGGTACGCGTACCGGATGCTCGGCGCGGCCGCGGAGGCCGAGGACGCCGTGCAGGAGACGCTGCTGCGGGCCTGGCAGCATGCCGGCCGTTTCGACCCCGGCCGGGGCACCTTGCGCACCTGGCTGTACGGCATCGCCACCAACGTCTGCCTGGACATGCTGCGCAGTGCCCAGCGGCGGGCCCGCGCCGTCGACCTGGGCCCGGCCGTGGAGGCGGGCGCACCGCTGGGCGCGCCGCTGCCGCCGGGCGTCTGGGTCCGGCCGGTCGCCGACGCGCGGGTGCTGCCCGGCGACGATCCGGCCGAGCACGCGGTGCGCCGGGAGTCCGTACGTCTGGCCTTCATCGCCGCCCTGCAACGGCTCTCGCCGAGGCAGCGTGCGGTGCTGATCCTGCGGGACGTGCTGAGCTGGCCGGCCCGGGAGGTGGCCGACCTGCTCGACACGTCGGTGCCCGCGGTGACCAGTTCGCTGCAGCGGGCCCGGGCCACTGTGCGCCGGGCCGGGACGGTCGAGCCGTTGGAGCCGGATGCCGCGGCGCTGCTGGAGCGCTACTGCCGGGCGTTCGAGCGCTACGACGTGGCCGCGATGGTCGCGCTGCTGCACGAGGACGCGACGATGACCATGCCGCCGCTGCTCTGGTGGCTGCGCGGGCGGGAGCGGATCCGGCAGGTGCTGCTGCACGGCGACGGATCGTGCCGGGGCGCCCGGATGGTGCCGGTCGCGGCCAACGGCACGACCGCGTACTGGCAGGAGCGGCCCACCGGGCCGGGCGGGGCGTACGAGCCGTTCGCCCTGATGTTGTTCGAGACCCGGGACGGTCTGGTTACGGAGATCACCACGTTTCTCGACGAGTCACCCGCGGCGTGGGGGCAGGATGGGACGCGTGCAGAGTGATGCTGAATTGGCCCGGACCGCCGCCCTTGCCGGTGCGACAGTCGCCCTGAAGTACTTCGCCGAGCTCGCCGGTCTGCCGCGCGAGCTCAAGGCCGACGGCAGCGTGGTCACCGAGGCGGACCGCGCCACCGAGGCCGCGATCCGCGCGGTGCTGGCCGAGGCCCGGCCGCACGACGCCATCCTGGGGGAGGAGGGCGGCGAGACCGGTGCGGGCGAGCGGCGCTGGATCATCGACCCGATCGACGGTACAGCCCAGTTCGTCACCGGCGACGACCGGTGGCTGGTGCTGGTCGCCCTGGAGGAGGCCGGCGAGATCGTCGCGGGGGTGGCCGCGGTCCCGGCGCAGGACCGGGTCTGGTGGGCGCGCCGCGGCGGCGGCGCCTTCGAGACGAACCTCGACGGTAAGGCGGACAAGCGCATCCACGTCAGCGACCGCCGCACCACGCTGAGCGCCGCCCGCCTCGGAGTCGTCCCGGTCGCCCCGAACGTCTACCCCTCCGACCTGGCTGTCGCCGCGCCGCTGACCGCGGTGACGCCGGCCGTGGAGTGGGATGTGCACGCCGGCCTGCTCGTCGCCGGCGGCACCCTCGACCTGGCCGTGCAGACCCGGGGCGAGGTGTGGGACTTCGCCGCCACCTCGTTGATCGTCACCGAGGCGGGCGGCTGCTACGGCGGGGTGGACGGCATCCGCGGGCCGCGCGCCGGTGTCTCCCTCTACGCGGCGAACCGTTCCCTGTGGCAGGAAGCGTCCGAAGTGCTCTGGCCGGCCTGACCCGCGCTACGGGGAGGTGCTGGAGTTCAGGGCGAAGACCAGCGCCACGGCCGCCCCGATGGAGAGCACCACGCTGATGATGCCCAGGACCCGGCCGATCAGCGCCGGCCCGACCCCGTGCGCGCCGCGCCCCCGGGTGCTCATGACGATGGCGGCGATACCGACGATCCAGCCCAGCAGGCAGAACGACAGCGGTACGCCGATGACCCCCAGGATCAGGGCGGTCCGCCCGGCGGTGCGGTTCGGCGGGGTCGGCGGCGCGGCGTTGCGCGGGTCCCACTGCAACCGGGGCGGCAGGTCCTGCACCTGGACCATGAGGTCCGAGGCGTACGTGGCCGTGCTGATCGCGACCACCCGGCCGTCGTACTGTTCGGTGGTCAGCAGCCCTTCGCCGAGGGCCTGACTCAGCTGGTCGATCACCTGGGTGCGGTGCACGGTGCCGATGCGCTCGTCCTTCATCGGTGGCGAACGTATCGCGCGCCGGGCGCCCCGCGCGGCGAAACCCGCACAGTCACCCGCACGGAGTCGGCTACGCCGGGGCGTGCAGCAGGATGGTCGTCCAGGCGCCGACGTGGACCCGGTCGCCGGCGCCGACGCTGCGGGTCTGGCCGGCGGTCAGGGGTTTGGGTTCGTCGTTGAGGTAGGTGCCGTTGGTCGAGCCCAGGTCGGAGACCAGCCAGACACCGTCCACGCTGAGGGTCAGCAGGGCGTGGCTGTGCGAGACCCCCGGGTCGGCGTCGGCCAGGTCGATCTCCGGGTCCGTGCCCTTGGAGGTGCTCTTGCGGCCGATCCGCACCTGCGGGGCCGGCAGCGTCACCGTGCGCTCGGTGGGCTGCTCCGGGAAGTCGACACCCTCGATGGCGTTGGCCGCGAAGTACTCCCGGTCGGCGAACACGGTCGCCGTCCACTGTGCCGCCGGCTGCCCGGCCGGCGGGGGCTGGACCAGCGCGGGCACCTTGCCGGTGCTGTGGTCGAAGCCGCAGTCCTCGCAGAAGCGGCCCGCCCCGGCCCTGGGGGTGCCGCAGTTCGGGCAGGGTTCACCGCTCGGGAAGGCCGGCGGGGCGGCCGCGACGACGCCCGGGCTGAACACCGCCGTGCCGCCGATCTTCGCACCGCAGGTGTCGCAGAAGTCGTCGGTCGTGGACGCGTGGCCCTTGGGACAGGCGTACGTGGTCATGACGACCGTCCCACCCGCACGGTCTTGGTCGAGCGGGTGTCCAGGGCCATCTCGTCGGCCGCCTCGACCTTGCGGCGCAGCCGGACCGTGCCGGTCGCCGCATCCTCGATGTCGACGACCGTGGCCAGCAGCTCCTCGGTCGCCTTGTTGCCGCTCTCGTGGGCCAGCTGGGCGGCCCGGCCGAACTTGAGCGTCGCCGTCCGGTCGTCACCGGCCTTGCGCGCCTCGATGCCGGCCTGGATCGCGTCGGCCAGCTCGGCCTGCCCGGTGTAGTGGGCCACCTGGCGGTTGATCCGGGTGGACAGCGCCGAGTCCTCGGTCCAGACCGCGCGCACCAGGGTCTGTGCCAGCACGTTGTCACCCTCCACCACGGACACCCGGGCCGCGAGCATCTCGTCACCGGCCGCGCCCGGGGTCACGTCGACGCAGACGTGGTAGTCGCGGCTCTCCGAGCCCCACGAGCCCAGCGGATAGCGGCCGGCCCGGGGACCGTCCTCGACCCGCTTGCCGGTCAGGTCGGCCACCTGCGGCTCGACCTGCTTGACGAAGCGGACCGTCGAGTTCACCGGGGTCCAGACCTTGAGCTGCACGTCGGCGCTGGTCTTGCCCATCGCGGCGGTCATCATCTGCTCGAACGCCGCGGCCAGGTCCTGCGGGCGGGCCACGATGTCGACCGTGCCGAGCATCGCGGCGGCGATCTTGCGCAGCTCGGAGACGGTCCAGTTGGTGCCCACGCCGCGGCAGTCGCAGGTGAAGGTGCCGCCGATCTCCCGCAGCACGCCTTCGAGGTAACCCTTGTACTCGCCGTTCTCACCGTCGGTCAGCAGGATGGCGTGGGTGATGTCGCCCGGGCGCTGGGCGAACAGCTGGCCGGCCAGCTTGAGCCAGGCGCCCATGGCCGTACCGCCGTTGGCCTGCAGCCGGTCGATCGCGCTGACCGCCTGGGCCCGGGTCTCACCGGTGGCCACCGCGAGCTGGCCGGGCGCCGGGAAGAGCTGCTGCGCGGTACTCACGCCGGCGATGATGGCGAACCGCACGCCGTCGTCGATGCAGTCGACCGCGGCCTTGGCGGCCTGCCGGGCGGCGACCATGCGGCCCTCGGCCTGCATCGAGCCGGAGCAGTCGACGATGATGATCTCGGTGGCGCCGGCCGTACGCCGTCCGCCCTCCGCACCGGACGAGGCGACGGTGACGATCGCGTTGACTTCGGTCGCGCCCAGGGCGAGGAACTCGTTCTGGAACGCCTCGGCGGTGTACGGCACGGGCTCTCCCTTAGCTGTCGGAGGTGTTGAAGGGGACGAGGGCGACGGTGATGTTGTCCGAGCCGCCCGCGGCGTTGGCGAAGTCGACGAGCCGGCGGGCCGCCTGCAGCAGATCCGCGGAGTCGCGCAGCGCGGCCCGGACGGTGTCGGCGAAGGCGGCCGGCTCGGTCAGGTAGTTCCACAGGCCGTCGCTGCACAGCACCAGGTGACCCGGGGTCTCGGCGAAGAAGGCCCCGGTGCGCGGGCGGATCGTGCCGGCGTCCGCGCCCAGCCAGGCGGTGATGGCGTGCGCCTTGGGGTCGTTCCAGGCCGACTGCGGGTCGACGCCGAGCGAGATGGCGTGGGTGGCCCACGAGTCGTCCTCGGTGAGCTGCACGGCGTCGCCCTCGACGGGCACCCAGTAGCCGCGGCTGTCGCCGACCCAGCCGTACCCGATCTCGGTGCCGCGCACGCAGGCCGCGACGATCGTGCAGGCCGGGTTGGACGTGGCCCGGCGCGGGTCGCCGGTCGCCGCCAGGGCGGCGACCGTGGTGCCGGCGGCGAGGATCGCCTCGGCGATGCTCTCCGGCAGCTCGGGGCCGGCGGTGAGCAGGGCCTTGCCGGTCACCTCGGCCGCGGCCTCGGAGGCGACGTCCGGGTCGAACGAGGCGGACACCCCGTCGCAGACCACCACGTCGACGTCGGTGCCGCGGGTGGCCAGCCACATCGCGTCCTCGTTGCGGTGGTGCCGCAGGCCGCGGTCGGTGACCGCGGCGGCCACCGGGCCCGCGTCGGCCTCGACGTGGTCGCGGGGCCGGGCCGCCAGCAGGCCGCAGTTGCCGCAGTAGCCGTCGTCCCCGACCCCGCCCGCCGCGCCGCAGGACGGGCAGTCCTTGCCGATCGCCCGGCCGGCGCCGGTGGCCAGCGGCTTGCCGCAGCTCTCGCAGAAGGCGGCCCCGGCGGCGCGCTCGTCGGCACAGGACGCGCAGTCCGGTGCGGAGCTCATGCGGTGCCCTTCTGCGGCCGGGAAAGCCCCTGCTGCGGCCAGGGGAGTTCGGTGCAGTCGGTCATGCCCCACCTCACGTGCGGGTCCTCGGCCGGGCCGCGTTGGCCAGGTCCACCAGGCGGATCTTCTCCGGCCCGTGCGCGGCCCGGGCCATCTCCCGGTACGCGCCCTCCAGCGCGAAGCGTACGTCCCGCTCCCCGGCGTACGTGGCGCCGGGCGTGCCCAGCACCGCGGCCGGCACCGGGGTCCCGCCGGTCAGCGTGCTCAGCGCCCGTTCCAGCAGCTCGGCCCGGAGCGCGGCGAGCTGGGCGGCCTCCATCTCGAGCCGGTCGATCAGGGCGGCCGCGGCCGCGAGGGCGGCCACGTCGGCCGCTGCCGCCGGATGCGAGCGGACCAGCGCGCGCACGGCGCCGACCTGCGAGCTGCGGTACGCCGCCGAGGTCCCCGGCACCCGGTTGTACGCCTCCACGGCCCCGTCGCGGTCCCCGGTGGCGAGCCGGCACCGGGCCAGCCCCGCCGCCGCGGTCGTGTACGCCGGGTCGGTGCGGCTCACCACGTCGTAGTAGCCCGCGGCCTCGGCCGGACGCCCGGCCAGCTCCAGCGTCAGGCCCAGCGCCAGCTTGGGCGCGAGCTCGCCGGGCAGCGCGGAGTAGACCGCGTCGAACTGCTCCTGCGCGCGGGCCAGGTCACCGGAGGCCAGCGCCAGGACCCCGTCGTACCAGGCGACCCGCCAGTCCCCGCCCGCGTGCGCCGCGATGGTGTCGCGCAGCCGGGTCGCGTCGGCGAAGGCGTCCCGGCCGCTGCCCGCCGCACCCAGGTCGATCAGCGCGCGCAGGGCCCGCAGCTGCACCTCGAGGGTGTTCTCCGGGGCCTTGCCGAGCAGGGTCAGAACCTGCTGCGGTTCGGTGACGGTGACCGAGGCCAGGAACGCCGCGGCCGGGTCGGTCAGGTCGATCATCGGCGCGGGCAGGAACCGCCACTGCGGCTCGTCGTTGCGGGGGTCGGTGCGCAGCTCTCCGGTGAACAGCCGGGAGGTGGCCGGGTGGGGGTCGCCGTCGGCCGCGAGCACCTCGCGCAGCACGCCGAGCATCTGCTCGGTCATCTCGCCGGCGTCGACGAAGCGCTCGCCCGGGTCGGTGCGGGTGGCCCGCTGCAGCAGCCGGTAGAAGGACTCGTGGCGCTGGTAGACCTCGAACTCGCCGCGGTCGGGCAGGCTGTCCTTGAAGGTGCTCTGGTACCCGCGGAAGTCGGTGGTCAGCACGGCCAGGGTGCGCCCGATGGTGTAGAGGTCGGACTGGATCGACGGGCCGGCCGTGGCCATCTCGGGGGCCTGGTAGCCCAGCGTGCCGTACAGCGCGGCGTCCTGGTCGTCGATGTGCACGACGCCGCCGAGGTCGATGAGCTTGACCTGGTCGCCGGTCTGGATGACGTTGTCCGGCTTGAAATCGCAGAAGATCAGGCCGCGGTCGTGCAGGTAGCCGAACGCCGGCATGATCTCCAGCACGTAGGCCAGCGCCTGGTCCACCGGCAGCGGGTGCGGCTGGTTGTTGTTGGCCGTACGGCGGTCCTTGAGGATGCCCTTGAGCGACTCCCCGCCGACGTACTCCATCACGATGTAGCCGGCGCCCTCGTGCTCCACGAAGTTGTAGATCTTGACGATGTTCGGGTGCTCGACCTCGGCCAGGAAGCGCTGCTCGGCCACCGCGGCGGCCAGCGCGTCCTCGTCGCCGGAGTTGAGCAGGCCCTTGAGCACCACCCAGCGGTCCGAGACGCGCTTGTCGTTGGCCAGATAGATCCAGCCCAGGCCGCCGTGCGCCAGCGCGCCGATCACCTCGTACTGCCCGCCGACCAGGTCGCCCTTACCGAGCTTGGGGGTGAAGTTGAACGCCTCGCCGCAGGACGGGCAGAAACCGGCGGTGCGCCCGGGCCGGTCACCGCGGGCCCGGCCGACCGGGCTGCCGCACTTGGCGCAGTACCGCTTGTCCTCGGGCACCTCGGCCACAGCCATGATCGCCGTGGCCGGATCACGCTCGGGCAGCGGTGCCACGTCGACCAGCCCGCCGCCGAACCGCCGGCGCCGGGACCCGGTGCGGGAGCTGCCGGTGCGGGCCGAGCCACCGGTACGGGTGGAGAGCGCAGCCGTGCGCACCGAGGGCGCGGTGGCCGTACGCGGCTTCGGCGGCGCGGCGGCACCTCCCTTGAGCGGGGCCATGCCGCAGGTGTCGCAGTAGCCGTCCTGGATGGTGCCGGGACAGTCGCGTTGGCATTTCACAAGAGGCCGTCCCTCGCAGTCGTCGTGGCGGTGAGTCTGGCCACCGCGTCCTGGTACGCATTCACCGCGGCGCGGGCGGCGTCGACATCGCAGGGCGCGGTGTAGAGCGCGTCGCGGGCCCGCTCGGCCAGCGGCGCGAGGGCCGGGTCCTCGGCCAGCCCCCGCCGGCCGGCCTTCGCCTGGTACGCGTCCAGGCGTCCCCGCAGCTCGTTGCGGGCCGCCAGCATCCCGGCGTTGCGGGCAGCCGCGTCGCGCAGGGCGGCGATGCGTTCCCGGGCCCGGCGGCTCCACTCGGCCAGCCGTGGACTGATCAACGCCCAGTGCCCGGCGGCGGCCAGGGCGTCCAGCGCGGCCAGGTCCGGACGCAGATCAAGCCCGGACACCACGGCGATGGCGCTGTCGGCGAAACGGCCGGCGGCGTTCTGCTCGGCCACCGCCGCGGCCCGGGCGGCCTCCGCGAGCTGGTCCAGCAGGGCGTGCGCGTCGGCGAGGCGCTGGGTGAGCGTCTCGCGCAGCTCGCCGGCCGAGGTGCGTTCGGCGTCGGCGCGGTCCAGCAGCGTGCGGACGGTGGCCAGGGCCTGCTCGTCGCAGCCGAGCGGGTCGCTGGCGAGCGCGGAGGTGAAGTCACCGAGCCGCCGGTCGGCCTCGTCCAGGGCGGCCGAGCGGGTCAGCCCGCGCAGGTGGGCCAGCGACGAGGCGACCGTGGCGGCCTCGGGCATCAGCCGGTGCCACACGTCGCCGGCCCGGACGGCCACGTCGACCGCGGTCTTGAAGGCGGCTTCCATCGCGGCGAGCAGCTCGGCCGGGGTGCAGGTGGTGCTGACCTGGCCGGCCCCGAGCAGGCCGCGCTGGGCCAGCGGGACCGTCGTGGTGGAGAGCGTGATCGAGCGGCCCAGGACCTGGTGCACGTACGCGGTCTTCTCGGCGTCGGTGAACCGTCGCTGGTTGCGCACCGACCGGGCCGAGGTGATCAGCGCGGTCAGCATGCCGTAGCCGTCCCAGAGCCGGGTCAGCGCGGCGGTGGCGTCGGCCCAGGCGGCGGCCGTACGCCCGGTCAGCGGTCCTTTGTCGAGATCCTTGCGGGCCGTGTTGTCGTCGAGGTCCACCAGGTTCGCCGCCACGGCCGCCGCGGCCGCCTCCAGGCGCAACAGCTCGCTGTCGGCCCGGCCGAGCAGGTGCTGGGTGGGTGCGGTCACGGCGGGTCAGTCCCGGTACTCGGCGACCGGCGGCTGCGGGGCGGCGCCGAAGTCACCGAGCCACCGCTCGTACGTGGCCTTCCAGGTGCCGTCGGCCCGGTTCCTGGCCAGCACCGCGTTGACGAAGCGGGTGAACTCCGGGTGGTCGTTGTTCATCGCCATGCCGTACGGCTCCTCGGTGAACCGGGGGCCGACGACCTTGGCGTACGGGTCCTGGGCGGCCAGCCCGACCAGGATGGTGTCGTCGGTGGAGATCGCGTCGACCTCGTTCTGCTGGAAGGCGACCAGGCAGTCACCGAAGCCGGGCCGGTCCACCGCGATCGGCTTGGCGGGCACCTTGGCGATGTTGTCGTACGACGTGGAGCCCTTGGCCGCGCACACCTTCTTGCCGCCGAGGTCGTTGATGCTCCTGGCCTTCGAGGCCGACGAGACCAGCACCTTCTGCCCGGCGTCGTAGTAGATGGTGGAGAAGTTGACGTCCTTCCACCGGGCGCAGTTGGCGGTCATCGTGTCGGCGACGATGTCGACCGAGCCGTCCACCGCGGAGCTGACCCGTTTGTCGTACCCGATGACCTTGATCTGGATCTTGTCCGGGTCGCCGAAGATGGCCTGGGCGATCTGCCGGCCCATGTCCACGTCGAAGCCCTCGACCTTGCCGGTGAACGGGTTGCGCGAGCTGAACAGCAGAGTGTCCTGGCTGGTGCCGAGCACCAGGCGGCCGCGCTTGAAGATCTCGGCCATGTAGGTGCCGGCCGGCATTTTGCCGGGCGCGGGCAGCGCCCCGGTGGGCTTCAGGCTGGCGCGCGGGTTGCAGGAGGTGTCCACGGCGGCGGCGGGGCCGGTCGGGGCGGGTGCGGACGCGCTCGGGCGCCCGGGCAGCGGGGAGGAGTCGCCGGAGCAGCCCGCGGCGGCGAGCACGGACAGCGCGGCGACGGCGACGAGGGTGACACGGGCACGCATCAGCGGTACTCCTCGAGTCGGGCGCGCAGGCCGGCGACGGCGAGGCCGCAGATCAGCAGCGCGAGCAGCGGTCCCAGCACGGTGAGCAGCCCCAGCCCGCGGCCGGCCGCGCCGATCTCGTTGCGGAAGACGTCCTTGCGGCTCTCCAGTGCCCGGTCGATGTCGTCGGTGAAGCCGGTGAAGGTCCTGCTCGTCTGCGGGCCGATGGCCAGCGCCACGGCGCCGTCGTAGTTGCCGCCGTTGTCGAGCTTGCGGACCTCGTCGTGGGCGCTGACGTAGGCCCGGTGGGCCCGGGCCGCGGAGCGCACGTCCGAGCCCGTCCGGCCGTCCGGCATGACCTCGGCGGCGTCGGTGAGCAGCTTGTCGAGCCGGCTGGTGGTCTCGTCGAAGTCCGCCTCCAGGGCGCCCTCGCCGGACCGGGCGGCCAGCGTCAGCGCCTCGTCGCCGCGCTCGCGCAGGGCGGCGATCCGCGTCTCGGCGAGCAGCGCGACCGGCCAGGAGCCCTCGGTGTCGGCCTCGGACAGGTGCGCGCGCTGGGAGATCAGCACCCCGCCGACGCCGACCGCCAGCACGAGGGTGACCGCCGTGGCGACCAGCAGCGGCACGTTGAACGTGCGGTGCGTCAGGCGGCTGAGGTGGCGCTGGGCCAGCACCAGCGCGGCGAGCAGGGCCACCAGCAGCAGGACTAGCAGGGCGGTCCACCAGGAGCTGCGGGCGTCGCCGTAGCCGTCGTCGACCTCGGCCTGCGCGGCCTGGAACAGCGCCTGCGCCTGCGGCTGCAGCGAATCGCGGCTCAGCGCGGACGCCGAGGACAGGTACGCGGCGCCGATCGGCAGGCCCTGGCGGTTGTTGGCCCGGGCGCTGGCCACCAGGGCCGCATAGCGGGAGACGTCCGTGGACAGCTGCCGGATCGCGTCGGCCGAGGCCCCGGTCTCGGGGGTACGGCGGGCCGCCGAGGTCAGCGCGGTGGTGGCCCGGTCGAGGTCGTCATCGTAGCGGCGGGTGAGCTCGGTCGGCTCCAGCCCGCCGGCCAGGAACGCCTGCGCGGCGGTGGTGTCGGCGTCGGCGAGCGCGGAGTAGATCGTCTCGGCCTCGACCAGCAGCGGCTGGGCGCGGTTGCCGAGATCGGCGGTGCCGGTGGCGGCGGCGGCCGCGGTCAGCCCGGCGACGAGGCCGGTGAGCAGGCCCAGAGTGACGAGCCCGGCCAGGATGAGCTGCAGCCGGCCGGGGGAGGTCCGCCGGAGCCGGGCGACGCGGTGCAGGACGCCTCCGGCGGGGTCGGCCACGACCGGCACGGACCGGTCGAGCTGTGCTGTGCTCAAGCTTCCTCCGTCGGTGCCGTGCGTGGTCGGGCGCTCACCCGCTCACTGTGCCGCACGCGCGCAAATGATCTTCGGAGCGTCCCGGCCGGCCGAGTCTACGCAGCAGAACGCACCCGGAGGGTCCCCCTCCGGGTGCGCGTCCGGCGTACGTCAGGTCAGGTCAGGACACTCAGGTCAGGGCGCGCTTGAGCAGCTTGCCGGTCGCGGTCATCGGCAGCGTGTCCACGAAGGTGACCAGTCTCGGGTACTTGTAGCCGGCCATCTGCTCCTTACCCCAGGCGATGAGCTCCTCCTCGGTGACGGTCGCACCCTCCTTGCGGATCACGTACGCCTTCACCTCCTCGCCGTGGGTGGCGTGCGGCACCCCGATGACCGCGGCGAGCGACACCGCCTCGTGGGTCATCAGCACTTCCTCGATCTCCCGCGGGTAGACGTTGAAGCCGCCGCGGATGATCATGTCCTTGGCCCGGTCGACGATGTAGTACCAGCCGTCCTTGTCGCGCTTGGCGAGGTCGCCGGTGCGGAACCAGCCGTTGTTCATCACCTCGGCGGTCGCCTCGGGCCGGTTGTAGTAGCCGCGCATGATGCAGTGCCCGCGGATGGCGATCTCGCCGATCTCGTCGCCGGCCTCGACGGTGTTCCACGACTCGTCGATCAGTTTGACCTCGACACCCCAGATCGGCACGCCGATGGAGCCCGGTCGCGGCTCGCTGTCCGGAGCGCTGAAGGTCGCCACCGGGGAGGTCTCGGACAGGCCGTAGCCCTCCAGGATGGTCCAGCCGAGCCGGCTGCGGACCTCCTTGATGATCTCCAGCGGCAGGCTGGAGCCGCCACTGACCGTGCGCCGCATGGTCCGGGCGATCTTCTCCACGTCGACGTCGTCGGTCAGCGCGTTGAGCAGCCCCCAGTACATCGTCGGCACGCCGGCGAAGAAGGTGACGTTCTCCTTCTCCAGCAGCTTGACCGCGGCGGCCGGCTCGAACCGGGGCAGCAGCACCAGCGTCGAGGCGCTGGAGAAGCCCGCGTTCATGTTGACCGTGGAGCCGAACGAGTGGAACAGCGGCAGGACCAGCAGGTGGGTGTCGGTGCCGGGCGCGGACTGGAACAGCCGGTTGCAGGTGAGCGCGTTCAGGATCAGGTTGGAGTGGCTCAGCTCGGCGCCCTTGGCCTGCCCGGTCGTGCCGCTGGTGTAGAGAATGACCGCGGGGTCGGTCTCGGCGGCGAGCACGGTCTCGAAGACCGCCGACTGCCCGGCCAGCGCCCGGCCCAGCGTCTCGGCGCCCTCGATCGGCGACTCGGCGGCCGGGTCGGCGGTGACGAGGAAGAAGTGCTCACACGCGTCCACCTGGGCGAAGCCGGTGTGCCCCTCGGTGCCCATCGGCAGGTCGGGCGTGCCCTGGAAACAGAAGTACGCCTTGGCCTCGGAGTCGGTCAGGTGGTACGCGATCTCGCGCCCCTTGAGCAGCACGTTGAGCGGCACGACGACGGCACCGGCCTTGAGGATGCCGTAGTAGAGCACCGGGAAGTACGGCAGGTTGGGACAGGACAGGGCCACCTTGTCCCCGGGGCCGATGCCCCGCGAGCGCAGCAGGTTGGCGACCTGGTTGGCTGCCGCGTTCACCTGCGCGTACGTCAGGCGCTGGTCGCCGAGGACGACCGCGGCCCGCTCCGGGTAGTGACGGGCGCTGTCTTCCAAGAAGACGGAGAGGTTGAGCATGCGTGGGTCTCCTCGACAGATCCGCTGTGACGACGGTCTCAATCCCAACACGCCGACGGCACCCGAAGAACCCTCCGTTTCGATTTTGTTTCATCGAGACCCAGCCCTGGCGCGGAGCACCGGCACGCCGGCCGCCACGACGGCGACGAGGGCGCAGACCAGCGCCACGGCGACGTTCTGGCCCCAGGGGATCACCAGCTCGATGGCCTGCCCGATCTCCTCCTCGATCGAGCGCCGGGCGGCGAGCAGGCAGAACAGCGCCACCGTGCCGCCCAGCAGCGTGCCCGTGGCCACCGCCAGCAGGGCCTCGCCGGAGGTCACCCGCAGCACGTGGGACGTGCCGCCACCGGCCAGGCGCAGGGCCCGGAACTCCTCACGGCGTGCGGCTGTGGCCATCAGCAGGGTGTTGGCCACGGCCAGACCGGTGTAGCCGACCCCGAGCGCGAGCAGCACGGCCAGGAAGATCTGCACGATCTCGCCCTCCTCGTCGATGTCGATCTGCACGTACGCGCGGGCGGTGAGCACCCGCAGCCCGGTGGCCGGCCCGGCCGGGCCGTCGAGCAGCACCGCCGGGGTCAGCGCTCCCGGGTCGTGCCGCCGGACCAGGTCGCGGGGCAGCAGGATGGCCTCGGGAGCGTCGTCGCGGACGGCGGTGACCGGCAGCGTCGTAGTGGTGCCGTCCGGGAACCGGAGGTCCAGGCGGCGGGGCAGGTCCGCGAGTTCGCGCGACAGCACGACGCCGGTCAGGCCGTCGGTCCCCGCCACGCCGTAGCGCGTGGTCGTGCCGCCCACCGTGACCAGCGCGTGGCTGCTCAGATAGGAGTCGCCGGGCTGGCCGGCCACCGCGGCGTCGGACAGCCCCGGAACGCCGTCCGGGGCGGCGACCAGCGCGGCCGGCACGTCGGCCGCCTCGTCGGCCCCGGCGGACTGCGAGATCGTCGAGACGGTCCCGGTGAGCAGCACCGCGAAGCCGACGGTGAGCAGCACGGGGGCCGCCGTCGAGGCGACCCGGCGGGCCCCGGTGAGCGTGCCCTCGCGGACCAGCATGCCGGTGGCGCCGCGCCGCCACGGCCAGGTGGTGAGCCGCACCAGCGGGGCGATGAGCACCGGGGCGAGCAGCGCCGCCCCGACGAGCAGCAGCATCGCGGCGCCCATCATGGCCGACGACTGGGCGTCGGTGCTCATCGTGGGCAGGGCGATCAGCAGCGCCGCCCCCGCGGCGATGCCGAGGACGCCGAGGATCCAGCGGGGCCGGGTCATCGCCCGGTGCTCGACTGCCGCGTCGCGCAGGGCGTCCAGGGCGGGCACCCGGCTGGACCGCCGGGCCGCCGTCCAGACGCCGGCCAGCGCGACCACGATGCCCAGGGCGAACGAGCCGGCCAGGGCGGCCGGTTGCCCGGTCACGGCGAAACCCGCCGGTTCGAGTCCGGCGGCCACCAGCGGCGGCGCGAGCAGGGGAGCGGCCAGCGCCCCCAGCGGTACGCCCACCGCGCCACCCAGCACGGCGACGACCAGCGTCTCGGCGTACATCATCCGGATCACCTGGCCCGGGGTGGCACCGACCGCGCGCAGCAGGCCGATCTCCCGTCGTCTCTGCGCGGCGCTCAGCGCGCAGGTGGACGCGACCACGAAGATCGCCACGAAGGAGCCGAGCGCGACCATGGCGATCAGCAGTTGCGCGCCGAGCCAGCGGATCCGGGTCACCGACTCCGGTTCCAGCCGGTCGCGGGCCGCGCCGGACAGGACGGTGCCGTCCGTGCCCACCGCCGACCGGGCCGCCGCCGCGACCGCCTCGGCGTCGCCGCTGACGGTGAGCCCGATGAGCCGGACCCCGGCGGACAGGGCGGCCGCGGTGGCGTCGGCGACGTAGAAGCCGGGCCCGTCGGTCGTGCCGGTCACGGTCCAGGTCGCCGGGCCGCGCGCGGTCAGTACGTCGATCCGGGAGCCCGGGGCCGGGCCGGCCAGCGCGACCTCCCCGGGCCGGGCCGGCGCGGCGCCCGCGCTGAGCCGGTAGCCGCCGAGCGCCGCCGACGACCAGGCGTGTCCCTCGGTGAGTGCGGTCTCCGGGTCTCCGGTGGGCCGGCCGCCGACGACCCGCTGCACGTAGAAGGCCGGGTCGGGGATCGCCGCGGTGACTCCGGGCAGGGCCGCCAGCCGCCCGGTCAGAGCGGCCGCCTCGGCGATCGTCCACGAGCGGTACTCGGGGTAACCGTCGTCGTTGTCACCGACCGAGGGGGAGTGCACGAGCACCGGCGTCGCGGACAACCGCTGCGGCGTCTCGGGCTGCGACGACGCCCAGAGGGTGGTCGAACCAGCCACCACGCCCACGCCGAGGGCGATCGCGACGAAGGTGCCGGCGAACGCCGCGAAGCGGTGCCGGACCATGTCCCAGGCGAGCCTCACCGCTCCTCCAGCCGGGCCATGCGCACGGCGATCTCCGGGGCGCCGGCCGGGTGGTCGAGCACGTCGGCCACCCGGCCGTCGGCGAGCAGCAGCACCCGGTCGGCGTGCGCGGCCGCGTACGGGTCGTGCGTCACCATCACCACGGTCTGCGCGTGCCGGTCCACCGCCGTACGCAGCAACCGCAGCACCTCCCGCGACGCCGTGGTGTCCAGCGCGCCGGTCGGCTCGTCGGCGAACAGCACCGCCGGCCGGGTCACCAGCGCCCGGGCGATCGCCACCCGCTGCTGCTGGCCGCCGGAGAGCTCACTCGGCCGGTGCCGCGCCCGGTCCGCCAGCCCCACCTCGGCCAGCATCTCGCGGACCTCGCCCGCCGCCGGCCGCCGTCCGGCCAGGCGCAGCGGCAGCGCCACGTTCTGCTCCGCGCTCAGCGCCGGGATCAGGTTGAACGCCTGGAACACGAAGCCGACCCGGGCCCGGCGCAGCTTGGTCAGCGCACGCTCGGACAGCCCGGTCAGGCTGACGCCGTCGATGCTGACCTCGCCGCCGGTCGGCCGGTCGAGGCCCGCGGCGCAGTGCAGCAGGGTGGACTTGCCGGACCCGGACGGGCCCATCACCGCGGTGAACGTGGCCGGCGCGATGTCCACGTCGACCGCGTCGAGGGCGGTCACCGCGCTCTCGCCCGTACCGTAGATCCTGGAGACGGCCCGCAGCCGGACCGCCGTGCCGATCGTCGTGATGGTCATGCCGGAAGCCTTCCGGCCGGCCCGGCCGGGCACATTCCCCCGCGGGCGAGGATCGAAGGTATACCCAGCACTACCGAGTGGGCCGCGGCCCGCCGGTAGCGTGACTGCCCATGCCGGTCCGCAACGCGCTCGACGCGCTCACCATGCGGCCCACCCGGTTCCTGACGTCGTCGTGGCCGTGGCGCTCGCTGGCCTATCTCACCGGTGGCGCGATGATCGGCTTCGCCACGATCGTGGCCACCGTGCTGCTGCTGGCCGCGGGCGCGGTGTTGTCGGTCGTGGTGGTCGGTATCGCCGGCTACCTGGCCACCGTCCTGTCCGGAGTCGCCGTCGGCCGCCTGGAGCGGTGGCGGATGCGCCTGGTCGACCGCGAGGAACTGCCGGACCCGCACCGCGCACCCGCCGCCCCGGGCCTGCGCCCGTGGCTCATGTGCCGGCTGCGGGAGCAGGCCACCTGGCGCGAGCTCGGCTACACGATGATCTCGGCGCTGGTGCTGTGCTGGATGGACGCGGTGGTCGTCGGGGCGGCCGTCTTCGCACCCACGACGGTGCTGTTCGGTCCGTTCTACAACCGCGAGGACTCGTTGTGGCTCACCGTGCCGCTCGCCCTGTCGACCCCGGCCATCCTGGCGGTGGCGGCCTATCCGGTGACCGCGTGGGCCGGGGCCCGGGCGGCGATGGCCCGGGCGCTGCTGGCCCCGCGCAGTGACGACAGCGACGCCAAGCTGGTCGAGCTCAGCCGGTCCCGGGCCCGGCTGGTCGACGCGTTCGAGGTCGAGCGCCGGCGTATCGAGCGGGACCTGCACGACGGGGCCCAGCAGCGGCTCGTCGCGCTCAGCATGCAGCTCGGCCTGGCCCGGCTGGAGCTGGCCGCCGGCTCTCCGGCGGCGGTCCAGGTGACGGCGGCGCAGCAGCTGGCCAAGGAGACCCTGGCCGAGCTGCGCGAGCTGATCCGCGGCGTCCACCCGAAGGTCCTCACCGACCGGGGCCTGGCCGCGGCCGTCGGCGACGCGGCCGGGCACGCCCCGGTGCCGGTCGACCTGGACCTGCGGCTGGACGGGCGGCTGCCGGACGCGGTCGAGGTGGCGGCGTACTTCGTGGTGGTGGAGGCCCTGGCCAACGTGGCGAAACACAGCGCGGCGACGCGGGCGGCCGTGACCGCCGGGGTGCGCGGCGGCCGGCTGCACCTGGACATCCGCGACGACGGCCGCGGCGGCGCCGACCCCGAGCGCGGCACCGGCCTGACCGGGCTGGCCGACCGGGTCGCCGCCGTCGACGGCACGGTGGCGCTGTCCAGCCCGCCCGGTGGCCCGACCCTGCTGCACGTGGAGATCCCGTGCGGGTCGTGATCGCCGAGGACGGCGTCATCGTCCGCGAGGGCATCGCCGGGATGCTGCGGCACTTCGGCCACGAGGTGGTCGCGGCCGTCGCCGACGCGCCCGCCCTGCTGGCGGCCGTGGCCGAGCACCGGCCCGACGTGGTGGTCACCGACGTGCGGATGCCGCCGGGTTTCAGCGACGAGGGGCTGCAGGCGGCGATCGCGCTGCGGGCCGCCGACCCGGACCTGCCGGTCCTGGTGCTGAGCCAGTACGTGGAGCAGACGTACGCCGCCGAGCTGCTCGACTCGGGCCACACCGCGGGCGTCGGCTACCTGCTCAAGGACCGGATCGGCGAGGTGGCCGAGTTCGTCGACGCGCTGGTCCGGGTGGCCGCCGGCCGTACCGTGGTCGACCCGGAGGTGGTCCGGCAGCTCCTCGGCCGGCGCCGCGACCCGCTGGGCCGGCTCACCCCGCGCGAACGCGAGGTCCTGGCGCTGATGGCCGAGGGCCGCTCGAACACGGCGATCGCCCGCACGCTGGTGGTCAGCGAGGCGGCCGTGGCCAAGCACATCGGCAGCCTGCTGGCCAAGCTGGACCTGCCCCCGGACGTCGACGACCACCGCCGCGTCCGGGCCGTGCTGGCCTTCCTGCGCGGCTGACCCGGCTCAGGCGGCGCGCAGCTGGTCCAGCACCAGGGGGTCGATCCTCCCGGCGACGATGCGTTCCTCCAGGTTGGCGATGCCGGCCCAGGAGGCCAGGGCCTCGTCGAGGTCGGCCGGCGCCGGTCCCGCGGGGTGGCCCAGGGCGGCGAGCCGCTCGCGGACCTCGGCGCCGATGTCCCCGTCGAGATCCAGCAGGGTCGCCGGGTCCGGGCGTGCGAAGTAGAGCGTGTGCAGCTCGAGCAGCCGGGTCAGCTCGGTGACCGGGTCGGGGTGGTCGTCCACGCGCAGATCCACCACGACGTCGCTGGTGCCGCCGTACCCCTGGCCCTTGGCCACCACCAGCAGCGCCGCGCTCTGCCGGCCGCGCCGGTCGCCGCCGGCCTCGTCGCCGGCGCGCAGGGCGTCGAGCAGCCGGTACGCCAGCCGGGTCCGGTCCGCGCCGGCCAGCCAAGTCCTGCGCATCTGCTCGACCACCTGCGGGCCGGCCAGCATGTTGCCCTGGATGGCGAAGCCGTCCCCGGCCACGCCGCCGGCCCAGTCGTGGCACGCCGAGCCGGTGAACGTGGCGCCGGGACCCTGCGTGCCGACCACGCCGACCTGCCGGTGGTCCACCGGACCGGCGTCCGCGGCGATCAGCCCGGCGACCGTCTCGGTGGCGGGCACCCCGGTGGCCAGCAGCGCGAGCGCCTGCGGCCGGTACGCGAGGTTGGCGTACGACTGGGTGGCCACCGCGCCCACGTCGGCCAGGGCGGCGGGCACGGCCGCGCCGGCGCCCAGGAACTTGCTGGCCACGGCCACACCGAGCGCGCCGCCGTCGGCGGATCGCGCCACGACAGAGAAAGTCATGCGGGCACGTTATCCGAGTCGTAACACGGCAGGAGAACACTGTGCCCCGGGTGCCGCCCCACTTCGCCGGCGGCATCCCGCCGGTCTGATCACTGTCGCGCCCGCCGCCGCCCTCGGTGGGGCCGACCACGGTCCGCGACTGGCGGGCCGGGAGCTACGGGCGGGGACGGGTGCTTGCCGGTTCCCGGCCCGCCCGTAGCTGCGTCAGCGGCCGAAGGCGAAACGCGAGCGCTTCTTCTGCCGGCCGAAACGGCCCTGGAGCGTGTCGGCGCCCTGGCGCAGCAGCCTGGTGCCGCGGCTGGGCCCGCGCTTGGCCTCCACGGCGTCGCTGAGCTTGCGCGCGCCGGCCGCGGCCAGCGGGATGGCGATCGCCATGATCGCGTAGCGCCTGATCAGGTTGAAGAACATCGGAGTCTCCTCGTCGCCGGTTGGGGGTACGCCCTCCTGATTACCCGCGGCGACGATTGCCACACGTGCCCCGGGCGGCGGCTACTCCGTCCGGGCGGGTGACAGCCGTGCGCCAGAGCCTCCACGCCGGGCCGGAGAGCCGGGACAGGGCCGCCGGCCGCCCGGTGAGCAGCAGCAGGATCGCCCCGATCGGGCCCTCGACGCGGGGTCGGCACCCGCCGTCCAGTCGTCGTCGGTGGCGGCGAAGGAGAAGCCGCGCAGCCGCCGCTCGGCCCGGAACGGCCACAGATTCGGCCACACCCGGGCTGCGGCGGCGGCCGACACCCGCGCGGGCATCGCGCGCTGCCGGCCGAGCGGGACGGCGACGTCCTGCCCCTGCACCAGCACATCGATGAGCGGCTCCAGGTGGGTGACCCCGGGTGCGGTACGCCGACCCGGCCATCGCACGCAGCAGTGGGGCATACTGCGCGGTGGGGCGCCGGGCCTGACTGCGTGCGGTGTCCCGGATCATCCGGTTGAGGTTGCCGCGGGCCCGCGATGGAGGGGCCGAGGCCGAGGTCTACGCCGAGCGGCAGATCGCCGAGTTCGGTGAGCCCGACTTCGCGCACGCCCCGCTGCTGACCCGGGTCGGCTCGTGGTGCGACCTGCCGCTGGGTGAGCCGATGTGAGCCGTCAGCGGATGCCCTCGCGGCGCAACGTGGCGGCGAGGGCGTTCGTGTGCGCGGTCACCGCCGCCACCACCTCATCCAGGTGGACGCCCTGGGCCAGGTCGGCCGGCATCGAGCAGGAGATGGCGTCGGTGGCCGGGATGCGGTAGCCGACCGCGACCGCGACGCAGGCCACGCCGGGCGTGCCCTGCTCGACCTCGAAGGCCCAGCCCCGCCGGCGGACCGCGTCCAGCTCGGCGTGCAGGGCGGCGCGCCCGGTGATGGTCTGCGGGGTGAAAGCCTCCAGCGTGTCCGGCAGCAGGGCGTCCACCTCGGCCTTGGTCAGGTCGGCGAGCAGTGCCTGGCCCAGCCCGGTGACGTGGGCCGGCAGCCGGCGCCCGACCCGGGAGATGACCCGCTCGGCCTCGCGTGACTCGCGGCTGGCCAGGTAGAGCACGTGGGTGTCGTCGCGGCGGGCGTAGTGGATGGTGTGGCCCACCTCGGTACGAAGGTCCTCCAGCGTCTCGTACGCGTACCGCAGCGCCGGGTCCCGGTCCAGATAGGCCGTGCCGGAGAGCAGGGCGTGCGGGCCGACGCCGAACGCCGAGCCGCTCTCGTCCGCCTCCACCCACTTCAGCTCGCGCAGCGTGCGTACCAGCGCGTGCAGGCTGGAGCGGGGATAGCCCATGCGCTCCTGCAGCTCCGAGAGGGCGCCGTAGCGGATCTCGGCGGCAGTGACCGAAGTGGTGTACAGGCCGGTGCTGGACGTTTGCTGTAGCCGTGCGAGCACGGCCGGAGCTGGCGTCGCACGCATGAGTTCGGAGACGACTTTCGTGTCGAGGACAATCATCACGCGCCGAGGTCCGCCGCTCGGGGTGGCGTGGTCCGGACCGGGATGTCGAGGTCGACTCCGCCGAGTTGGGCGAAGCGCTCGGTAAGCGCGCCGAAGAGGTCGGCTTGTGAGCGTTCCTCCTCGGTGGCAGCTGCGGTGAGAATCAGGCGGATCTCAGCCTCCATGGAACGACCATGCCGGGCCGCCCTGAGACGCAGCTTCTCTTTGACTGAGTCGTCCAGATCTCGGATGCTGAGCGCCGCCATCGCCTCATCTCCTTGTTGCTCCGGAACGCTGGCAATGCCCGCACGCGGGGCCGCGGCGATCGGAATTTCGATCTTGCCCACGGATGCCCTGTCCCGCTACCGTGCACCGGCTTCGACACATCTCAGACAGGGAGACATAACCAGAATGACTGCTACTCAGACCGCCACCGGCACGGGCTCGAAGTCCTGGGTCGTCGCGCTCGTGCTCAGCTTCTTCGTGGGCGTGCTCGGCATCCACCGCTTCTACGTCGGCAAGATCGGCACGGGCGTCCTCATGCTGATCACCTTCGGTGGGTTCGGTCTCTGGGCGCTGATCGACTTCATCATGATCGCGGTCGGGAAGTTCACCGACAAGCAGGGGCTCGCGCTCGCGCGCTGACCCGCATCCCGCCGATGACCGGCCGTGCCCCCGCGACAGAAGCGGCGGCGCGGCCGGCATTGTTCGGCTCAGGCGATCAATGTCCGCAAGTGGGCGAGATCCCGCGCGACGGCGGCCACCGGGTCGGCGGTCGGGTAGTGGGCGTGCAGCGACAGCGGCCCGGCATAGCCGCGCTCGCGCAGGATGCGCAGCGTCGCGGCCAGTCGACGACGCCACCGCCGTCGGCCAGCGGCTGCCAGGCGAGGCCGGCGTCGCGCCAGGCTGCGTTCTTCACGCCCACGCAGGCGACCCGGTCGCCGAGCAGGTCCAGGCTCATCGGCAGGTGCTCACTGCCTTCCATCGCCTGGTTGCCGGGGTCGAGGTAGACGGCCAGCTCCTCGGTCAGGCGCAGCGCGTGCGCGGCCGACGGGTGGATCGTCCCGTGGTGCAGCTGCAGGGCCAGCCGTACGCCGTGCCGGCGGCCCAGCCCCGCGAGCCCGGCCAGATCCCGCCGGGCCGTGTCGAGGATGCGCTGGTAGCCCGTTGCGGCGTCGTACCGCCACCAGCCGAGGCGGACCAGCGGCACGCCCAGCTCGGCGCAGATGCCGAAGATCGTGTCGGCGGTGTCGTCCGCCCGGACCAGATCGGTGGTGACCACGCCGAGCTGCAGGCCGTGCCGGGTGAGCTCCGCGGCGACGTCCCGCAGCCGGCCGGGATCCCGCGGCGTCACGGTCTGGCCGTCGCGCACGACGAGCTCGGCCCCGTCGGCGTCGAGCGCGGCCAGGGTCGCGGCGAGCCGGCCGGGCGGGGGAGCGCCGAACGGCTTCGTCATGACAAGGATGCGGATGTCCGCCATAGATGAGGACGACTCTACCGCGGACTGTCCGGGGGCGGCGGGCGTCGAGACACTTCGATAGGTTCGGGCTGACCACTCCACGCAGGACCGTGATCCGGTCCGCGACGGAAGGAAGTTCGACCGTGCGACGACTGCTGGTGGCAACGCTCGCCACCGCACTGACCTTGGCCGGTGGCGCGCTCCCGGCCCAGGCCGCACCCACTCCCGGCGGGGCCGGGCTGGGCGACGACTACTTCCCGGACTACGGCAACAGCGGCTACGACGTCTCGCACTACGACGTCCGGCTGCGCTACTACCCCGGCGAGGACCGCCTCACCGGCACCACCACGATCCTGGCCGCGGCGACGCAGGATCTCAGCTCCTTCCACCTCGACTTCGTGCTCGACGTGGCCTCCGTGAAGGTCAACAACCGGCCCGCCACGTTCACCCGCGAGGGCGACCACGAGCTGGTCGTCACGCCGCCGCGGGCGGTCACCCAGGGCCAGACGATGACCGTCGTGGTGCAGTATTCCGGCGTGCCGTCCAACAAGGTCGCGGCCGGCTACACCGCCTGGACGCGCACCGCCGACGGTGCCCTGGCGGTCGGCCAGCCCGAGATCGCCTGGTGGTGGTTCCCGAGCAACGACCACCCGAGCGACAAGGCCACCTTCGACGTCTCCGTGGCCGTGCCCGACGGCGTCGAGGTGCTCAGCAACGGCGTCATGCCGCGCAACCCCACCCAGGACATCCTGGGCTGGAAGCGGTGGAGCTGGCGCTCGCTGCACCCGCAGGCCACCTACCTGGCGTTCCTGGCCATCGGGCAGTACGAGATCACCCGGGACACCACGGCCGGCGGCCAGCAGGTGATCAACGCCTACTCGGAGCTGCTGCCGCAGGACTTCGAGGACGCGGCCAAGGCCAGCGTCGAGCGCACGGCCGAGGTCGTCGACTGGGGGAGCAGCATCTTCGGGCCGTACCCGTTCGAGGCGCAGGGCGGCGTCGTGGGGCCGCCGGGCGCGCTCGGCTTCGCCCTGGAGACCCAGACCCGGTCGGTGTACTCGTCCGGCTTCTTCCGCAGCGGCGCCAACATGTCGGTGGTCGTGCACGAGAACGCCCACCAGTGGTTCGGCGACAGCGTGTCGGTCGAGCGGTGGAAGGAGATCTGGCTCAACGAGGGCTTCGCCAGCTACGCCGAGTGGCTGTGGTCCGAGGAGCAGGGGGAGGGCACGACCCAGGAGATCTTCGACTACCTGTACGCCACCCAGCCCGCCGACTTCTGGACCATCGCACCCGGTGACCCCGGCGCGGCCGAGATCTTCAGCGGCGCGGTGTACGACCGGGGCGCCATGACGCTGCACCAGCTGCGCCTGGCCATCGGTGACGACGACTTCTTCGAGCTGCTGCGCACCTGGGCGGCCGAACACAAGGACGGCGACGCCAACACCGCCGAGTTCATCGCGCTGGCCGAGAAGGTCTCCGGCCAGCAGCTCGACGAGCTGTTCCAGGACTGGCTCTACACGCCGTCCAAGCCGGCCGTCGAGGGTGTCTCCGCGCTGGCCCGCAAGGCCGCGCCGAAGGCCCCGAAGTCGTGGGCGAAGATCCAGCAGAACCACGAGATGCTGCACGCACACTGATCCGTCCCGCTGAGGGCCCGGCCGGAGACGGCCGGGTCCTCAGTGCAGTTTCGCCTCGTCGGCCGCCTCGCGACCCGACTCCCAGCCCTCCAGGCTGGCCACCCGGAAGCCGCGCCCGCGTGTGGTGCTCGGGAACGAACGGTCCCGGGCCTCGCGCACCTGCACGTCGCGCGAGGCCAGCACGGGCAGCAGCGCCGCGGGATCGGCGGCCTGGTCCAGGGCGGCCCGGCTGGCCTCGGCGAGCCGTTCGCCGATCCGCACCGCGTAGCCGACCAGGAACGACTGCCGGAAGTTCTTGAGCCGCGACCGGCCCGCCTTGCCCCGCGGCTCGGTACGCGCCATGGCCCGGTGCGCCTGCACCAGCAGCGAGGTGTGCAGCAGGTCCACCGCGTCGATGTCGGCGTCGAAGCCGAAGACGGTGGCGAAGCCGAACTCGGGGGACCAGACGACGTGGCAGCGGTTGGCCCGGGCCACGGAGTTCAGCAGCGACGCCTTCTCGCTCTCGTACGGGTGGTCCACCCCGATCCGCCGGGCGTACGGGACCACGGCGGTCCCGCCCCCGGCCGCCAGCAGCGCCTCGTCGATGCTGTGCCGTGAGATCAGTTCCTGCGCCTTGGCGCTGTACGCCTCGGCCTCCGCCGGGAACGTCGTCGCCTCGGCCTTGGCCAGCAACGCCCGGACCCGTTCCAGCTTGGCGTCGTTGCCGGGCTCCCGCCGCACCGGCGCGGCCTGCCCGGGCGGCGGCACGAGCACCTCGATCGGCGGCAGCCCGTTGAGCAACGTCACCAGGCTCAGCATCGCGTCGATCAGGGTGACCCGGTCGACCCGGCGGTGGGTGGTGACCTGCCGCAGGTAGCCGGCGTCGTCGCCCCACCACGGGCGGGCGTCCAGCTCGGCGGCCTGGGCCCGCCAGCGCTCGTCGACCGTCTTGGGGCGGAAGCTGCGCAGGTACGCGGCGACGGAGTCGACGATCAGCAGCGGCTGCACCCCGGTGCCGCGGCGGGTGACCAGGCGGTGCAGCTCGGCCGGCTGCCAGCCACCGCGCCAGAGCCGCGCGGTGGCGTCGAACACCGCCGTTGCCAGCGCCGGGTCCACCTCGGCGGCCGGCGCGACGGTGAGCGCGTCGAGGCCGTCCTCGTAGCCCGTCCGCCCGCCGACGATCGCGCCGATCGTCTCCCGCACCGTTTCCACGCGGCCATGATGCCTGGTCGGGCCAGCAGCCCTCGCACAGCGTGGCCGCCGGGCGGCGCACGTCACCCCGGTGGCCGTACCGTGGGCGGCATGACGACGGCTGCTCAGCTGATGGCGTTCTGCGGTGTGGTGGGTCTGGGCGCGATGTCGCCCGGCCCCGACCTGGCGGTGGTCGTGCGCCGCTCGGCAGTGCGCGGGCGGGCGGAAGGGATGGCCGCGGCCACGGGCGTGGCCACCGGCGTCTTCCTCTGGGCGGTCGCGGCGGCCGCGGGGGTGGCCGCGCTGGTCGCTACGGTCCCGGTGGTGCTGACGACGATCCGGTACGTGGGTGCGGCGTACCTGGCGTACCTGGGGATCCGGGCTCTGCTGGCGGCGATCCGCCCTCCGGAGACCGGTCCGGGCGCCGTGCCGGGGTCGACCGGCGGGGCGTTCCGGGACGGGCTGCTCTGCAATGCCCTCAATCCCAAGGCGGCGGTGTTCTTCCTGGCGTTGCTGCCGCAGTTCCTGCCCGCGCATCCCGGCACCCTGGAGACGCTCACCCTCTCGCTGCTCGCCGTCGCGGTCACCCTGCTGTGGTTCTACACGGTGGCGAACCTGGTGGCCGTGTTCCGGCGGGTGTTCGACCGGTCCGGGGTGCGGCGGGCTTTGGACGGGCTGAGCGGTGCGGCGCTGCTCGGCCTGGGCGCCCGGCTGGCCTTCGTCCGGTCGTGACGCCCGGGCCGGCGCTCAGGTGCGCGGTGTGCGGCCGTGCGGTATCGGGCCGCGGGGTCCGGGGCCGCGCCGGGCCGGGCCGGGCCGGGTGGCGCGGGGCCGGGTGGGACTGCGCCGGATGGGGCCGTGTGATGTGAGCTCGCGGACGTGCGGACTGTGGCGCGGTGCGGGAATGAGCGGTGCGGGACTGGGCGGGGAAAGGCTGGACCGGGCCGGGCCGGGGCGGACGAGGCCCAGCCCGGTCAGGCGCATCGCGGCGGCCAGCAGAGCGGCGGCGACCGCGGCGTCGATCCAGTAGTGGTTGGCGGTGCCGACCACCACCAGCAGCGTCAGCACCGGGTGGAGCAGCCACAGCCGGCGCCACCGGCCCCGCGTCAGTCGCAGCAGCGTGCACGCCACCAGCAGGGACCAGCCCACGTGCAGGGACGGCATGGCCGCGTACTGGTTGGTGACGCTGTCGGTGGCGGGGGAGCCGTAGACGCTGGGGCCGAAGAGTCGCCCGGTGTCGATCAGCCCTGTGGCGGCCAGCATGCGGGGCGGAGCCAGCGGGAAGATCAGGTGCACCGCCAGCGCCGTACCGGTGAGCAGGGCCAGGGTGTTGCGGACCGGCCGGTAGTGGCCCGGGCGGCGCAGGTAGACCCAGAGCAGGAAGGCGATCGTGGCCGGGAAGTGCACGTACGCGTAATAGCTGTTCGCCGCCTCGATCACCGCGCCGGAACGCAGCAGCAGGTGCTGCAGTCCGGTCTCGCCGGGCAGGCGCAGCAACCGTTCGAGGTCCCAGACCCGGCTCGCGTTGGCCGTCGCCGTGGCGACGTGGCCGTCCGCGGCCAGCCGGCCCAGGCTGTAGGCGGCCCACAGCGCCGCGATCAGCGCCAGCTCGCGCAGCGGGGCCGGCCGGGTCCGCGGCACGGCCACGGGCGCCGGAGCCGGACGGTCGTCGGCGAGCGTCATCGCGGGGTCACCTCTGTTCCCGGGGTGAGGGCCCGGACCGCCGGGGCGGTCCGGGCCACTCTCATCGGCCGGCGGTGACCAGATCCGAGCCGGTGTGTTCCGGCTCGCTCTGCTCCTCCGGCGGGACGCGCAGCTTCTCGCCCTCGACGTCGATGTCCGGCAGCACCCGGTCCAGCCAGCGCGGCAGCCACCAGGCCCGGCGCCCGAGCAGCGTCATCACCGCCGGCACGATGGTCATCCGGACCACGAACGCGTCGAACAGGATCGCCGCCGCCAGCGCGAAGCCGATGGACTTGATGAACGACTCGGGCGAGAGGATGAAGCCGGCGAAGACGCTGACCATGATGATCGCCGCCGCCGTCACCACCCGGGCCCCGTGCGCAAAGCCGTTGACCACCGCCTCGGTCGGCGGCGTGCCGTGCACGTGCTCCTCGCGCATCCGGCTGACCAGGAAGACCTCGTAGTCCATGGCCAGGCCGAAGACGATGCCGATCAGGAAGATCGGCAGCATGGGCATGATCGGGCCGGCCTGGTCGATGCCGAACAGCCCGTCGAGCCAGCCCCACTGGAAGACGGCCACGACGGCGCCGAAGGTCGCGATCACCGAGAGCAGGAAGCCGCCGATCGCCTTGATCGGCACCAGGATCGACCGGAACAGCAGCGTCAGCAGCAGGAACGCCAGCGCCACGATCACCGCCAGGTACGGCACCAGCGCGTTGCCCATCTTGTCGGACATGTCGATGTCGACCGCCGTGGTGCCGGTGACCGACAGGTCCGCGCCGGTGCGCTCGCGCAGGCCGTCGTTCTGGTCGCGGATCGCGTGGACCAGCGCCTCGGTCTCCGTGCTGTCCGGTGCGGTAGCCGGGATGACCTGCAGGATCGCGGTGTCACCGGCCGGGTTGAGGGTGGGCGGGCTGACCGTGACGACCCCGGCCAGGCCCTTGATCGTCCCGGCCGCGGTGGCGGCGGCGTTCTGCGGGTCCGGGCTCGACGCGGCGTCGACCACCACGGTCAGCGGGCCGTTGAAGCCCGGCCCGAAGCCGTCGGTCAGCATGTCGTACGCCTTGCGCTGGGTGGTCTCGGCGCCGGCCATGTTGTCCCCGGGCAGGCCCAGGCGCAGGTCCAGGGCCGGGATCGCGAGCACCAGCAGGCCCAGCACGGCGGCGACCAGGACGGCCACCGGGCGGCGGGTGACGAACGTGGCCCAGCGCAGCCCGGCCGACGGTTTGGCCGCGCCGGCCTCCGGGTCGCGGCCCCGGCGGCCCATGACGCGCTTGCCGGCGAAGCCGAGCAGGGCGGGCAGCAGGGTCAGGGCGATGAGCACCGCGACGACGACGGCGAAGGCGGCCGCCAGTCCCATCTCGGTCAGGACGGGGATGTTGACCACGGTCAGCGCGGCCAGGGCGATGAATACGGTCAGCCCGGCGAAGGTGACCGCGGAACCGGCCGTGCCGACCGCGCGGGCGACCGCCTCCTCGGCACGGCGCCCGATGGTGATCTCGTGGCGGTAGCGGGAGACGATGAACAGCGCGTAGTCGATGGCCACGGCGATGCCGAGCATCAGTGCCAGCGTGGAGGTGTTGCTGCCCAGGTCGACGAAGCCGGAGACGATCTGGATGCCGAGCACGGCGGCGGCGACGCCGAGGATGGCCGTCAGCAGCGGCAGCCCCGCGGCGACCAGGGAACCGAAGGTGATGACCAGGACCACCGCGGCGACCAGGATGCCGAGGATCTCGGAGTTGCCCGGGCCGCCCTGCTCCTGGACCGCGTCACCGCCGGCCTCCACGGCCAGGCCGGCATCGCGGCCCGCCTCGGTGGCCTCGGTGAGCGCCTCGCGGTCGGCGTCGGTCAGCGCGGTGGCGGCGACCTTGTACGTCACCTGCGCGTACGCGACCGTGCCGGCCTGGTTGACGGTGCCCTGCAACGGGTCGGAGACCGCGGCGACCTGCCCGCCGGTCTTGAGCCGGGCGACGGTCTCGGCGACGGCCGCGCGGTTGCGCTCGTCGGTGAGCTTCTCACCGGCGGGGGCCGCGAACACCACCCGGGCCTGGGCGCCGTCCGCACCGGCGCCGGGGAAGCGCTGACCGAGCAGGTCCATCGCCTCCTGGGCCTCGGTGCCCGGGATCTTGAACTCGTCGGAGGTGGGTCCCGACAACGTGGCCGCGCCCACGCCGAGTAACGCCAGCGCGGCCAGCCAGAGCGCGAGGATCAGTCTGCGCCGGCGGAAACTGAACCGGCCCAGCCGGTAGAGGTAGGTGGCCATCGGTACTCCCGTGATCGCGTCGTCAGGTGACCCCTGAAACGATCAATGAATCCCGGTTCCGGCGCGTCGTCCCCGTGCAGGCACCGCATACCATCGGCGTGGTATTTCCGACCGGCACCGGCTACTGCGACGAGACGACGACCCGGTCCCGCCCGCCCGCGTACGGTCAGCGTGATGGAGGAGACCGGCGTGATGCGGATGAAGCGGTGGTCGGATGCCCAGTGGCACCCGCTGCTGGTGGACGCCCTGCTCGCCGTCGTGCTGGCCGGTTTCGTGCTGAAGTCGGCGGTGCTGAAGCCGACCTCCGACCTCACCGATACCGTGACGATCGGCGACGTGCTGGTCGCCGTGGTGGCCTTCCTGGCCGTCCTGCAGCGCCGCAGCCATCCCCGGGGCGCCCTGGTGATCGCCACCGGCGCCACCGTCGGCGGCATCAGCCAGGGGGTGAGCAATCCCGGGCTGATCCTCGTGCTCGGCGTGATCACCTATTCCATCGCGGCCCACCGCAACCGCCGGGACGGCTGGACGTGCGCGCTGGCGGCCGCCTCGGTGGTCTACGTGGCCGCCGTCGTCGCCTCCGCCGGGTGGCGTCCGGACGTGCTCGCCGTCTTCGCCTGGATCTTCATGGCCGCCGCGGTCGGGGACGCCGCCCGCAGCCACCGCGCGTACGTCGCCGAGGTCGAGGCCCGGGCGCACCGGGCCGAGCAGACCCGCGAGCAGGAGGCGCAGCGCCGGGTGATCGACGAGCGGCTGCGGATCGCCCGGGAGCTGCACGACGTGGTCGCCCACCACATCGCGGTGATCAGCGTGCAGGCGGGCGCGGCCACCCACGTGCTGGAGCGCCGGCCCGACCAGGTGGGCCCGGTACTGGCGCACATCCGCGAAGCCTCCGACCTGGTACTCAAGGAGATCTCCTCGGTGGTTGGCGTGCTGCGCAACTCCGACGAGCAGGCGAACACCGAGCCCGCCCCCGGATTGTCCCGGCTGCCCGATCTGCTGGGCGCCCTGCAGGCCGCCGGTTTCACCGTACGGAACCAGCTGCGCGGCGAGCCCCGCGAGTTGCCGGCGATGGTCGACCTGGCGGCGTACCGGATCGTGCAGGAAGCCCTGACGAACGCCCACCGCTACGGCGACGGCCGGGCCGTGCTGCTCGTCGAGTACGCCGCCAGCGGCGTGATCCTCGAGGTCACCAACGACATCCGGCCCGACCGCGACACCGAGGGCACCGGCTACGGCCTGCTCGGCATGCGCGAGCGGGCCACCGCGGCGGGCGGCACCGTGACCGCCGGCCCGCTCGGCGACGGCCGCTTCCGGGTGCACGCCGTGCTGCCCACCGAGGACACCCCGGCGAAGGGCTGCCTGCGGTGACCATCCGCGTGCTGCTGGCCGACGACCAGACGCTGATCCGGGCCGGCTTCAAGATGATCATCGACTCGGAGCCGGAGTTCGAGGTGGTCGGCGAGGCCTCCGACGGCGGCGAGGCGGTGGCCCTGGCCCGCACGGCCCGCGCCGACGTGGTGCTGATGGACATCAGGATGCCGCGCATGGACGGCCTGGAGGCCACCCGGCGCATCGGCGCCGACGACAACCTCGCCGGGGTACGCGTCCTGGTGCTCACCACCTTCGAGAACGACGACAACGTGGTGCTCGCCCTGCAGGCCGGCGCCAGTGGCTTCCTGGGCAAGAGCGTCGCCCCCGCGGACCTGCTGCACGCCATCCGGGTGGTGGCCGACGGCGAGGCACTGCTGTCACCCCGGGCCACCCGCGGGCTGGTCAGCCGGTTCCTGAGCCAGCCCGAGGGCGGCGCCGGACAGGTCCCGGTGGAGCTGACCGGCCTCACCGACCGCGAACGGGAGATCCTGGTGCTGGTCGCCCACGGCCTGTCGAACGACGACATCGCCGAGCGGCTGTACGTCTCGCCGCTGACCGTGAAGACACACGTCAACCGGGCGATGACCAAGCTCGACGTGCGGGACCGGGCGCAGCTGGTGGTGCTGGCGTACCAGCGGGGCCTGGTCCGCCCGGGCGAGCAGCTGCCCACGGGCTAGAGCTGCTCCGCGCGGCACGGCGATCGGCGTCGGCTGACGTCGGGACACTGGCGAGGTAGTCCATTCGGAGAGCGGCCGGCATCGTTCAGAACCCATGCCCAGGACGCAAGCACGAGTTTGAATTCGGGACGGGATCGCACGGGTGAAGGTGGGCATGATCGATCGAATCATTCATCACCTTCAGCGCCATCCGCCGTTAAGCTCGGAGTGCAGTTGCAGCAGAGCCCGGAACGGGGGCGACATGATGAGAAGAGATCATTCCATGGGTCACCATGGAAGCCGGACGTGAGTCCTTCTCGGTAAGGCGCCCTGCGTGCGCGTTTCCAGCGCTGGAGTGATCACTCACGCCAGGTCACCAATATCCGGCTGATCTCCATCGCCGCCGCCATTGTCATGATTACGCTTTCTGGAACCACGTTGGTGACCAGTGCGGCGCAGGTCAGCCTCGGGCCGCAGCCGCAGGATCCGTTGCCGACCCCGGCCTTCGGAGTGGCCGGAACAGGGCAGGCCGGAATCTGTGCCGAGATTCTGGGAGACGTCAACGATCCGCCGAAAATCGCTGACTGCCGTCGGCTGATCCTCTTCCGAGACAACTTCGATCTCGACTATCTCGACGTCGCGCCTCGTTCGGCAGACCTACTCATCGCGAACGGCACACTCCGTGCCGGCCAGCTGTCCCTTTCAGGGTTCTGCGGTTGAACGATCGTCCTTAGTTTCGGCAGTGCCTGCTCAGTACGGCTGCCAAGCAATTCTGGATCAGTTTCAAGGACCTGCCGGGTCGGACTGAGCAATTCCGGGTAAGGCTGTGTGTGCAGAAGGGACCGCCAGAATTGCGGAGGAAACGCCGAGTTATGCCCGATCGGGGTATGAAGGAGGTGCGCACCATCTGAACGCCGCCCACTGAACTGATCCGCAAGCAGGACTCCGGCGTCGCGTTGTAGGGCGTGCCCGGCGCCGAAGGCGCGGAGTATCAGGTGGTCACTGACTTCATCACCGACGAGATGACGCGCAACTCGCAGTCGAAGACGGTCGCCGAGCTGGCGGAGGCGAACGCGTCCGTCCCCGGGGCGTCCCTGGTCAGGTGGTTCGACCTTGTGAACCCCGGCGGCGACTGGGATCACAAGGAGGACATCCGGGACATCGCCGCGGAGACAACCGGCTGATCCCGATCTCCGACACGGACACCGGCATCAGCTACGACTTCTGGTCGAATCTCCACTACGGCTACGTCGGCATCAAGGCCGACTTCCCGATTGGGCGCTGCACGGCAGCGCGGACGCTGCCGACCTGGCCGCGCTGCACGGAACCGACTACCCGCGACCAGGCGGCCGTCCAGATCGGCATCGAGATGCAGGAGAGGTACCGGCCGGCGGGGATCACCCCAGATCATTGAGCAGACGATCGGGGGCGACCGCCAGGAACTGACCGAGTTGGGCGCGTCATCCGGCCGCTCGATCACCGCGAGAGGTAGCGCCAAGGCTCCCCTCGACCCCGTGCCTGGCAGCCTCTGTGCTAAACACAACTGAATGGGCGACGCCGATCCTCACATCCACGTCGACGTGAAGTTCAACGCCGACGTGACCGCACGCAACATCCTCGCGTCCACCTTCGGCCTCGCGGCCGACCTACCGCCGACAGTCACCACCGGATGCGGCCTGCGGGTGCCGCACGCGATGACCTCCGCCCACCCGGAGAACGTCACCTGCCTGGCCTGCCGCGATTTCGCCCACCGCCACCACCTGCACCTCGCCGACCAGCTCGAACACCTCAGCCGGATGCCCGGAACCGCCGTCACCCCCGACCAGGCCTTGGCGGCCGCGACTCGATACCGCGACCTCGCCAGAAGATTCGCCCGCCCCTGACCAGGCGGCCGTCTGATTTCGGCACCTTGATCGGGTACCGGGAGGGTGGGTTCTCTCGGCACCACGGGTCGGGCGCAGGTATAGGTAGCTATCGTTCGGCATCTTCTGTGGGCGCCACTCCAAACTCGGCATGTTCTTTCGGCACCACCGGCTCCGAGGCAGCCGGAGTGCGTACGCGTCCTTTGACAGCTGAGTAGTTCCGTCTGGCCTGCCACCGGGGTTTGTCCGGCCGGAGGTTCGAGGTGACCCAGCCGGTCGCCGCGGCCCGCCGGCCGGGCCGGCTACGGGACGCCGAGCGCGCTTGTCGTCACGTTCCATCGCACGGTGGCCAGAATTGACTTGTCGCTGCACTTGTCGCAAGATAGTGAGACAAGACTTGCGACAAGCTGGGAGGCCGCTATGCCGAGGAAGGTGCGTCCGACGGAGCTCGAGATAGCTCGTCTGTGGTTGGCCGGGCGCGGCCTGGCCGACGTCATGCCGACACCGATGCTGGCGGTGCGCCTGACGGCCCGGCGACGTGCGCGGCTGGCCGCTGCCGTCCTGCCGACCGCGTTCCTCATCGCAACCGCCCTCGTCTACGTCTCGGCCTTGCCGATCCGTCCCGCGGATGACGGGTTCGGGACGCAGCGGCGCTGGGCGCTGGTGGTGCTGACGGCGCTGGTGGCCGGGTTGGTGCTGAGCCTGTCGCTGCTGGACCGGTGGGTACGGCGGGTCGATGAGCAGGCCGGCGCGGCGTTGCCGCGACGGGCGACCCACTCCGTCCGGCCCGGCTGGCGAACCGTACTCGGCGTGCCGCGGGCCGCGTTGCTGGCGATCACGTACGCGGGCGCGGCAGTGCTGGCGATCGCGACCCTGACCATGCGAGACGGAACCGCGAGGTACGCGGCGGTCATCCTGCTCATCGGGCTGTGTGGGGTCGCGGTTGGTACGGCCGTCCAACTGCGCCATGTGCTCACCCACCCGGTAGTGGCCGACGACGAGGGCTCACTGAAGGTCGACTTCCTCATGCGCGTCGAGGACGCCCGCGAGGTGGGCCTACCGACCGTGGTGTGGTCACTGCCGGTCGTCTCGGTATTCGACACCGGGCTCGATCCGTGGAACACGGGCTGGCTCGTCTTCATCATCCTGAGCGTCATCGCGCTCGTCCTGATCACGGTCTGGGACGGGCGGAGGACCCTGGCGGCCCAGCGTGTCTCCAGCGCCCGGTGAACCGCATGATCGTCATCGACTCGGCCTCGCCGGTCCCACCGTTCGAGCAGCTCCGCGCCCAGCTCGCCCGGCAGATCCAGGAACGCACGCTGGCCGTGGGCACCCGGCTTCCGACCATCCGCCGCCTGGCCGCGGACCTCGGCTTGGCGGTCAACACGGTCGGCCGGGCTTACCGGGAGCTGGAGGAGGCGGGGCTGATCGAGACCCGCGGCGCGGCCGGCTCGTTTGTGTCCGCAGCCGGTGAGCAGGGACGCGAACGGGCAAGCCGCGCCGCCGCCGAGTACGCCGCCGTCATCGCCAGCCTCGGCATCGACACCGCCGAGGCCGTCCGCATCGTCCAAGCGGCGCTGACCCAGGGCGTTCCAAAGGTCAGCTGAACATCGGGACGACCGCCAACCCCCAGGCGAGTGATTCCCAACGGATCAGTGGTCGTAGGCGATCAAGGATCGGTCGAAGGACAGCACGGAAGAGAGGCCTGGCTGCCCGCCGTCGGGCGCTGTCCTGTGACAGTTATGTCGGCCCGTTGGGGTGTCCCTGACCTGCGCGGGCCTTCATGATTGGCAAAGAGCGGAGGCGCCACGCGCCATCGGAAGCCCTTCTCCGGCTACGGGGGGCGGATTTTCGCAGGTCAGCAGCCAGCAGGACAACTTCAGTGGCAAGAGCTCGGTTCGAGACAAGATTGAGTGGCACGGGCAGAGTTCGATGGCAAAGGACAACAGGCGCTGTCCGGTGCCAGAAGATCGTCCTCGCCGTATGCGCCGTGACCTGCGACGACGACCAGCAATCCGTCGTGCTCGTCATTCGCTGCTGGCGCCAAGCGCCCAGCTGACGTTCGGGCGCAGCCGGCGCGCTGGATTTCCTCCGCGCGGCGCTCAGGCCGTTCTGGTCAGGGCCACCACCGGAATACGCCGGCCGGCGCGGGTCTCGTGCTCGGCGAAGAACGGGAACTCCTGCTTGATCCCGGCCCACTCGCGGTCGTAGTCGTCGCCGGACAACGGTTCGGCGTGAGCCGTGAACCTCTCGCCCGGCAGTTCGACCGTCACCGAGGGGTCGACCTGCAGGTTGCGGTACCACTGGGGGTCCTCGCGGGCTCCGTTGTTCGAGGCGATCACGAGGAGGCGGTCGCCGCTGCGGACGTACATCATGGGGCTGGTCCGCGGCCGGCCGGTGCGGCGGCCGACCGTGGTGAGCAGTAGCAGGGGCCGGTTCGCCAGCGATTCTCCGCCGTCGGTCCGGAACTCCTCGATCAGCTCGCGGTTGTAGGCCAGGACGTCCTCAGGCATGGTCATCCGGACATCATCGCCTGCGGCCTTGAGATTTCCACCTTGTTACAACTAGCGTGGTCGATGCATGGGAGCGCTCCCATACTCATCCCCAGGAGTTGTCGAATGCGCTTGAGATCCCTCGCCTCCACCACGGCGGCCGCCGCCGTGGTCGCCGGCACCGCGGTGCTCTGGCCCGGCGCGGCGTCCGCCGCCGAGTCCCCCTTCTACGTCGACCCGCAGACCAGCGCCGCCCGCTGGGTCGCCGCCAACCCGGGCGACTCGCGAGCGGCCGTGATCCGCGACCGGATCGCGAACGTCCCGCAGGGCCGCTGGTACACCCAGAACAACACCGCCACGGTGGCCGCCGAGGTGGACGCCTACGTGGGGGCTGCGGCCGCGGCCGGCAAGACGCCGATCATGGTCGTCTACAACATCCCCAACCGCGACTGCAGCGGGGCCAGCTCCGGCGGGCTGCCCAACCACACCGTGTACCGGCAGTGGGTCGACCAGGTGGCTGCCGGGCTCAAGGGCCGGGCGGCGGCGATCATCCTCGAGCCCGACGTGCTCCCGATCATGACGAGCTGTCTCACCGCGGCCCAGCAACAGGAGGTCTATGCCTCCATGGCGTACGCGGGCAAGGCGTTCAAGGCCGCCTCGGCCGCCGCCAAGGTCTACTTCGACGCCGGGCACTCGGCCTGGCTGACCCCGGCCGAGGTGGCCGCCCGGCTGGTCCGCGCGGACATCGCCAACAGCGCCGACGGCATCTCGGTCAACGTCTCGAACTACCGCACCACCGCGGAGTCGACCGCCTACATCCGGAACGTCATCGCCGCCACCGGGGTCTCCCGGCTCAAGGGTGTGATCGACACCAGCCGCAACGGCAACGGGCCGCTGGGCAGCGAGTGGTGCGACCCGGCCGGGCGGGCGATCGGCATCCCCAGCACCAACGCGGTGTCCGACCCGATCCTGGACGCGTACCTGTGGATCAAGCTGCCGGGTGAGGCCGACGGCTGCATCGCCGGGGCCGGGCAGTTCGTCCCCCAGCGCGCCTACGACCTGGCGATCGCGGCCGGCCCGGTGAGCCCGCCGCCGGTCACGTCCTCGCCCACGCCGAGCACGCCGGCGCCCAGCACCCCGCCGCCGTCCCTGCCGACCCCGCCGCCGACCGGCACCTGCTCGGTGGCCTACTCGGCCAACGCCTGGTCGAACGGCTTCACCGCCGACGTCCGGATCACCAACCGCGGCGCCGCCCTGACCTCGTGGACGCTGACCTTCACCCTGCCGGCCAACGTCACGGTCAGCAGCGGCTGGAGCGGCACCTGGTCGCAGTCGGGCAGCACGGTCACGGTCCGCAATGCGGCCTGGAACGGCTCGCTGGCCACCGGCGCCACCACGTCGACGGGCTTCCAGGCCACCTTCACCGGGACCGCCCCGGCCGCCCCGACGGACTTCGTGCTGAACGGCACGCCGTGTTGATCAAGCTGGCGGCCGCCGGCGCTCTGCTGATCGGCGCGGTCCTGGTCGCGGTGACCCCCGCGGCCGCCGCCACGGCGTGCGACGTCACCTACACCGCCAACCAGTGGAGTACGGGCTTCACCGCCGACGTGCGCGTCACCAACAACGGCGCACCGATCAGCGGCTGGGTCGTGACCTGGACGTACACCGGCGACCAGCGGGTCACTTCCGGCTGGAACGCGCAGCTCACCCAGTCGGGCAGTGCCGTGACCGCCGCGGCACCGAGCTACAGCACCGCGCTGGCCACCGGGGCCTCGGCGGGCTTCGGCTTCCAGGCGACGTACTCGGGCACCAACCCCGCCCCGGCGGACTTCGCCCTCAACGGTGTCTCCTGCAACGGCGACGCCCCGCCGACCTCCACCCCGCCCAGCACGCCCCCGACCAGTACGCCGCCCAGCACCCCGCCCACCACGACCCCGCCGCAGAACGGGTGCGACTCCGGCGTCCGCTGCGACGGCTTCGAGGGCACGCAGGCCGCCTGGACGGCGACCTATCCGGACTGCTCGGGCGCGGGCAAGGCGGCGTTCGACACCGCGGTCGCGCACAGCGGCAGCACGTCGCTGCGCATCGACGGTGCGGCCGGCTACTGCAACCACGTGTTCATGCGGAACACCGCCCTGCTGCCGGCGGGGGCGTCCGCGCTGTTCGTCCGCTACTGGGTGCGGCACACCACCGCGCTGCCGGCGGCGCACACCACGGCGGTGGCGTTGCGTGACGCCAACGACGGCAACCGGGACCTGCGCCTCGGCGGCCAGAACGGCGCTCTGCAGTGGAACCGGGCATCCGACGACGCCACGCTGCCGGAACAGAGCCCGGCCGGGGTGGCGCTGTCCGCGCCGCTGCCCACCGGCACCTGGAACTGCGTGGAGTTCAAGGTGGACCAGGGCAACGGCACGATGCAGACCTGGCTCAACGGCACCTCGGTGCCGGGCCTGCTGCAGGACGGCGTACCGACGCACGACATCGACGGCCAGTGGCTGAACCGCACCTGGCGCCCGGCCCTGACGGACCTGCGTCTGGGCTGGGAGAGCTACGGCGAGGGGGCCGACACCCTCTGGTACGACGACGTCGCCGTGGGAACCGCCCGCATCGGCTGCTGATTCACCCCGGGCACCCGGGCGGCGGCGCGACCTCCGCGTCGCCGTTCCGGGTCCCGGGACACCTCAGAGCTCGAACCAGTACCGCCGGGCCGGGCCGAACGGAGTCTCCCCGAGGCCCTCGAAGACGCCGCCGCCCCGCTCGATCGTCCGCGCCGAGGCGGCATTGCCGGGCGCGCACACCGCCAGCACCCGCTCCAGACCCAGCCCGCGCGCCTCGTCGAGCATCCGGGCCAGCGCCCAGGCGCCCAGCCCGCGCCGCCGGGCGGACGGCCGGATGCCGTAACCGAGGTGACCGGCCCACCGTACGTATTCGTCGTCACCGTAACGCAGCGCGATCCCGCCGAGCACGCGATCACCCTCGATGATCCAGCGGTACCTGCACCGGTGCTGCGAGAGCCGTGCCAGCCAGGCCGCGAACCCGGCCGGCGTGCCGACCTCGTCGCCGGGACCCAGCCCGAATCCGTCCTCGTGCGCTCCGGGGCCCCACTCGGTGTGGGCCTCCAGCCAGGACCGGTGCAGGTGGACGGTCGGCGTGATCAGCTCGGGCACGCGACGACGGTACCCGCCGGGCGCGCCAACTCGTACGCAACTGCGTTCTTGTTCGCTGCCGGGGCCCCCACCACGATCGGCGGTGTCTGGAAGGGCCAGTACGAGGGGCGAGGTTTGATGAACGTCACCACCACGTCGGCGGTACCCCCGGATCCCACCGGCGCCGCCACACCGGTCGAGTTCGCAGGACGCCTGCGGGCGTTGATGTCCGTGCGCAGACGCTCGCTCGACAGCGTGGCCAAGCGCAGCCGCGACGCGGGGACGCCGATCTCCCGCGCCACGGTCCACAATCTGATCACCGCCGCGAGCACGCCCCGGCAGGACTCCCTGGTGGGTTTCCTGCGCGGATGCGGAGTGCCCCCACGGGAGCAGATCCGCTGGCTCATCACGTTCCACAAGGTCTATCCGGAGGGCCAGCGCACCGTCAGGCCCCGGCCGGCCGCGGGTCACCGCGCGTGCTGAAGTGCGCGGTCACGGCTGCGTGGCCGCGTCGCTCAGCACGGCCGCGTGGCCAGCGGTACGGGCCAGCGTGATCCGGTCGATCTCGGTGTAGGGCGTCTCGGTCCCCGGCAGCGCGTCGGCGAGGCTGCGTACGGTCATGGTGGTGCGCGCGCCCCGGGCGGCGGGCACGACGTCGACGGCGATGAACGCGTAGTCGTCGTAGCGGACCTGCGACCAGTCGATCACCTCGGGGACCCGGCTGCCGCCCAGGTGGCCGGCCGCCTTGATCTTGCTGTCCTGCTTCGACCACACGTAACTGTTGACGATGTTCTCGGTGTTGTTCTCCACCTCGTTCGGGCCGCCGGGCGGCTGGTAGCCGCGGTAGCGCTGGCCCGCCGGCAGCTTCTGCGGCCCGGTCGGGGTGATCCCCGGCGGCGGTGGCGCGGCGGGGCTGGGCGCGTGCCGGAACGGATAGCGCGGCCGGCCGCCGGAACCGACACAGATGTAGGTGACGCCGTCCTTGGCGGGATGGATCGTCGAGCCGTCCGGCGCCGACCGGGTCCGCTTGCCGTACCGGATCGGGTCGGTGCGTTCGAGCAGATGGTTGTGGCCCTGCACGACCAGGTCGACCTGGTACCGGCTGAACAGCGGGTCGAGCGCGTCGCGGACACCGCCGTCGGAGGCGTGGTTCTGGGTCGTGGAGTACGCGCAGTGGTGCAGGAAGGCGACGACGAAGTCGATGTCCCCGGCCCGCTCGGTGCGCCACTCCCGCAACGTGCGCTTGAGCCAGCTCAGCTGGGCACCGCCGGAGTAGCCGGTGTTGGTCTGCAGCTCGGCGGAGAGTTCGTTGGCGTCGATGGAGATCACGCCCACGTTGGCGTAGACGAACCGGTACACCGAGGGGCAGCTCTTCGGCCCGTTCGACGGGAAGTCCAGTCGTGACATGAGGCCGCCGTACCCGTGGGTGGGGCTGTCGCCGAGGAACTCGGTGTTGCCGTAGAGCGGTTCCATGTCGTGGTTGCCGGTGGTGAACATCCACGGGGTGTAGGCGGCCGCCGGCTCGATCTGATCGAGGAAGACATCCCAGACGTACGGGTTGTAGAGGTTGCGGCCCTTGGGAGCGACGCCGGTCAGCGCCGTGGTGTCGTCGGCGGGCAGCCCCGAGCCGGACGGGTTGGCGTAGCAGATGTCGCCGGCCAGCAGCGTGAAGACCGGCCGCTGGGTGGCCATGAGCATCGTCTGGGTCAAGGCGGGGCGGCGGTCGGTGCCGTGCGGCCCGGCGACCGGATCATCCGGCAGGTACGAGTTGTCGTCGAAGATCCCGGACGGCCATTTCCCACCGGCCGCCGTGACGGAGGCGGGGTTCTGTCCCCACGCGTACTTCGGGTCCTTGGGCGCGGTGTTGGTGCCCACGTCGGCGAAGGCGGTGAACGTGAACGGTGCCGGCACCGTGGACTGCCGGGCCGGAGCGGTGCTGAAGTGCGCGTCGCCGCTGACGGTGCCGTCGGACAGCCGGACGCGGTAGTGGTACACCGTGTCGGCGCGCAGTCCGTCCACGGTCGCCTTGAGGTAGAACTGGCTCCCGATCGGACCGCCGGGGATGGCGTACTGGCCGACCAGGTGCTGGATCTCCGCCTCGGTCCGGTGGCCGTACCGGCCCGGCTCGGTGCCGACGTCGACGAACGCCCGCAACTTGCCCGGCAGCTTGCCGGTCTTGCTGACCAGCTGGGCCGTCACGGCCATCGCGGGGCGCAGCATGCCGTCGGAGGCCGGTACGAACGACAGGTGCCGGCCGGAGACCACCACCCCCGCCTTGCCCGCCTTGCCGCCACCGGCCGCGAACGCCGCATCGGCCAGCTGGAACTGGGCGTACGCGTACCCGCCGGCGCCCGCCACGACGGCCTTCAGCATCGAGCGGCGGCTCACCCGCTGCCGGGTCAGCTCCCGGGCGTTCCACTCAGTGCACTCATCCACCGTGACGGGACGGCTACCCTTCGACAACTTCACGCGGCCATCCTGACCGGCCGGCGCGGGTCACGGGCCGTACACGCCCGGCCCGCCGAGAAAACCCGACGAAAGGGGTCCCCGGGACCGGACGCCGGGCTGAGCGGGCGGAACGTCGGGGGGTCGTGTCACTCTTGGTGGGAGAGGGGGCCGTCATGTCCTTCGAGTACGCGGGCGCCACGGTCGAGATCGTGGATGCCGCCACCATTCTTGCCGCTGCCCGGGTCAATCCGGTCGAGTTGCTGCGCCGGGCTGTTTTCCCCGCGCCGGTGCGGCGGGCCACCCTGACCGTGACCAGCGCGGATGCCGATTCTGGCCCGGTGCACGTGTTCGTCGCGGAGATCCGCACCAACGATGACGACGTGCCGCAGCGGGAGCGGATCCGGGCTGTGGTGCTGGGCAACGACCCGGTCGGGACCCTGCTGGCCAAGCGGATCGCCGCGGGTGACCCGGTGACCACCAAGATCGTGGACGGGGTGGGGGCGGCGGCCGTCGCGGCGTACAAGAAGCTCGGTCTTGATCGTCCCTCCGGGCCGGTCGCGGAGCGGGAGCCGGGCGCCGCGGTCCTGGCCGACGCGGCCGCCGGGTTGCAGGCCGCGGTGACCTACGACCAGGCCGGCAGTGTCGTGCGGCTGCGCGCCGAGGTGCCCCGCGACGACGTCCAGCCCGCCCACCTGGAGGCGATGGTCAAGCTGACCCTGCAGGCCGTGGTCGAGCTGCTCGGCCCGGAGGCGGGCGAGCAGCCGCTGGCCGGCCGGCAGTACGTGGTCAGCCGCGAGACCATCCCGCGGGTCGCTCCCACCACCCAGACGGTCACCCTCGACCAGGTCGGCGGCCTGGCCGACGTGGTCGCCGAGCTGCGGCAGATCGCGGTGTCGTTCCGGCACCCGGAGGCGATGGCCCGGTGGGGCGCGCGCCGGCCGCAGGGCATTCTCATGTACGGTCCGCCCGGCACCGGCAAGACCATGCTGTCCCGGGCGCTGGCCAACGAGATCGGCGCCGATTTCCGCGAGATCCGCACGCCGGAGATCCTGGACAAGTGGCTGGGCGGTTCCGAGCGCAACATCAAGCAGATCTTCCGCGACGCCCGCCGGTACCGGGTGCCCACCCTGATCCTCTTCGACGAGTTCGACTCGATCATCAGCTACGCGGGCTCCGGCGGCGACGCGGCCAGCCAGGCGATCAACGCGGTGGCCGGCATCTTCAAGCAGGAGATGAACGACCTGATCGAGGCCAACCCCAACGTCATCGTGGTGGCCACGACGAACTTCCCGCACCGGGTCGACGACTCGCTGATCCGTTCCGGGCGCTTCGACGTCAAGATCTCCGTGCCCAAGCCGGACGAGGTGAGCCGGGCGGAGATCTTCCGCAAGATGATCGCCCAGCTGGCGGCCGTGCACGAGGAGCCGGGCTTCACCATGTTCGCCGACGGCATCGACCTGGGCGAGCTGGGCCGGCTCAGCCACGGCATGACCGGCGCGGACATCAAGGAGATCCTGCGCCGGGTGCAGCTGGCCAAGGCGATGCAGGACGCCCGCACCGGCGGCCTGGTCGATCCGATCAGCCAGCAGGACCTGATCGCCAGCGTCAACGACCTGCTCGGCCCCCGCTGACCGTGACGCCGGACGGGCAACTGGCCTACTGGAGCTCGACCGGCGTCGCCAAGTCCTTCACCCACCCGCTCGACGTCGCCTGGCTGCCCGGCCTGCCCGGCACGGCCCGGATCGTCGACTACGGCTGCGGGTACGGCCGCGTCACCGGCCTGCTCCGGGAGCACGGGTTCACCGCCGTCGAGGGAGTCGACCCCTCACCCGGTCTGCTGGCGCGGGCCCGCCGTACCCATCCCGGGCTGGCGTTCACGCTGCTGGCGGATCCGCCCCACCTGCCCTTCCCGGACGGCGGCGTCGACGCGGTGCTGGTCTTCGCTGTGCTCACGTGCATCCCGGCCGACGACGACCAGCGGCGGCTGCTCGCGGAGCTGACCCGGGTGCTGCGCCCCAGGGGCCTGCTCTACGTCAGCGACGTGCTGCTGCAGACCGATGCGCGCAACCAGGACCGCTACCGGCGCGGCGCGGAACGCTACGGCACCCACGGAGTCTTCGACGTCGGCGACGGCGCGGTCTGCCGGCACCACAGCCCGGAACACCTGCGGGGTCTGCTGACCGGCTACGAGCTGGTGGCCGAGCGCGAGCTCACCGTCGAGACCATGAACGGCAACCCGGTCGGCGCCCTCCAGCTACTCGCCCGCAAGGGGCGCTGAGCGCAGGACATCGGCTCCCTACGGGCGGGACGCGGGTTCGCGCACGGCGTACGCCGCGAAGTCCGGCTCGGCCTCTGGTTTGCCGAAGTGGTAGCCCTGGGCCAGCTGGTAGCCCAGGCGGTGCAGTTCCTCGGCCTGCTCCGCCGTCTCCACACCCTCGGCCACCGCGGTCAGGCCGAGGCCCTCGCTGACCCGGATCAGCGCCGTGGCGATGACCGCGTGCCGGCCCGCCATGGTGATGTTGTCGACGAAGGACTTGTCGACCTTGAGCACGTCCACCGGCACGGTCTGCAGCAGACCGAGCGACGAGTGCCCGGTGCCGAAGTCGTCCAGGGCGATCCGTACGCCCAGCTCGTGCAGTTCGTTCAGGGTCTGCACGGCCTGACCGCCGCCGAACACCGCGGTCTCGGTGACCTCGACGGTGAGTTTGCCGACCGGCAGCCCGGTGTCGGCCAGGGCGCGCGCCACCACGGCCGTGAAGCCGGGCTGGGCCAGCTGCCGGGCCGAGACGTTGACGCTGATCCGCTGGGGCGCTCGGGGGCCCCAGTCGGCCTGCCACTCGACGGCCTGGGTGCACGCGGTCCGCAGGATCCACTCGCCCAGCTCGATGATGAGCCCGTTGTGCTCGGCCGCCGGGATGAACCGGTCGGGGGAGATCAGGCCGCGTTCCGGGTGGTCCCAGCGGACCAGCGCCTCGACCGCCCGCAGCCGGCCGCACGGCAGCTCGACGATGGGCTGGTAGACCATCCGGAACTGACCGGTGTCCAGTGCGGTGCGCAGCTCGGCGCCCAGCCGGGCCTGCTCGTCCGCGGAGTCGTCGAGGTCGGCGGTGTGGCGGCGGTGGGTGTCGCCGACCGCCTTGGCGGCGTACATGGCGACGTCGGCGCGGCGCAGCACCTCGACGGGGTCGGCGGTGCCCGTGCCGTCGGCGACGCCGATGCTGACGCCGATCAGCAGCTCGTGCCCGGCCGCCTGCACGGGGGAACGCAGCGAGTCGGCCAGCCTGGTGACCGCGGCGTCGGCCGTCGCGGTGTCCGCCCCGGTGAGCAGGACCGCGAACTCGTCGCCGCCCATCCGGGCGACCAGCGCACCGGGGCCGGCCGCCCGGGACAGCCGCTCGGCCACACCGACCAGCAGCCGGTCCCCGACGGCGTGCCCCAGCGCGTCGTTGACCTCCTTGAAGTCGTCCAGGTCGAGCAGCGCCACCTGCAGCGGCCCGGCGGCCAGGCCCTCGGTCAGCCCCTGCTCCAGCCGGCGGCGGTTGGCCAGCCCGGTCAGGGCGTCGGCCATCGCCAGGTCCTCGAGCTGATCGGCCTGCTGCTGCACCTGGGCGACGAAGCCCGACATGCGCAGGACCACCAGCACGAAGAGCAGCACGGCGCCGATGGCGATCGCCAGCCGGTCCACCGGGTCGCCGCCGATGCCGGGCACGAACAGCAGGGCGGGGGCCAGCAGCGAGCAGACGGCCAGCAGCACCAGCCGGGACCGGCCCACCCGCGCGTCGCTGGGCTGGTTCGTCGTCGTGCCGGTCCAGCGCATCGAGGGGTGCAGGGCCGCCGCCGCCCAGGCGACGTAGGAGAGCAGCCAGCCGGCGTCGAGCAGGCTGCCACCCTCGGACTCCGAGTACAGCGAGACCAGCGAGTAGGCGATGTCCGCGACGAGCAGCAGCAGCGCGGCCACGCTCAGCAGGCGGGCACTGGCCGAGTGCCGCCCCGAGGTGGTGAAGAACCGGGCCAGGATGGCCAGCAGCAGGGCGTCGGCGGCGGGGTAGGCCACCCCGATGACCCGCTCCAGCGTCGAGGCGGTCGAGCCGGCCGCGATCGGGTGCATGACGAACACCCAGAAGACCAGGCCGATGCCGATCGCCACGATCGCCGGGTCGACCAGGCCGGCGAGATCACCGCCGCGGCGCCGGCCGCGGCTGAGCAGCACGAGACCGACGACCAGCATCGGGTACGCACTCAGATAGAAGAAGTCGGCGGCCGACGGGTACGGCTCCTGGTGCAGGACGTACTTGTAGTACTCCCAGACCAGGTCACCGCACACCCAGGTGGTCTGTCCGGCGGCGAACCAGTACCACATCGCCGGCCGCTCGGGCCGGTGCAGGCGTACCGCCAGCGGGATCATCAGGCAGGACAGCAGCCCGATGATGTTGTAGACCAGGTTCGCGGCGAGACCGTCGTGCGGCAGCAGGTAGTAGCCGCCCACGGCCAGCACGCCGAGGGTCAGCCACCACCACCAGAGCCGTTTCTGTCGCACGGAGGGCAATCGGTCGCCGGCGTATTGATCTGAGAATTCCATCGCGTCACGCCACCGCTGTCTCGGCGGCGATGACGGTGCCGTGGAAGTCCGGTTCGGCGACGGGCCGGCCGAAGTGGTAACCCTGGGCCAGCCGGTAGCCGAGGCGGTACAACTCGGCGGCCTGTTCGGCGGTTTCCACACCCTCGGCGACGGCACTGAGGCCGAGTCCGTCGGCGACCTGGATCAGCGCGGTGGCGATGACCGCGTGCCGGCCGGCCATGGTGATGGTGTCCACGAAGCTCTTGTCCACTTTGAGCACGTCGACGGGCACGGTGTGCAGCAACCCCAGCGACGAGTGGCCGGTACCGAAATCGTCCAGGGCGATCCGCACACCGAGCTGGTGCAGGTCCTTCACGGTCTGCACGCTCTGGCCGCCACGGAACACGGCTGTCTCGGTGACTTCGATGATCAGATTGTGCGCACTCAGGCCCGTCCAGGCCAGCACCTCGGCCACGAGATCGGCGAAATCGGGTTCGGCGAGCTGGCGCGCGGAGACGTTGACGCTGACGCGTACGGGTGTCGATGAGGCTTGTGAGGTGTGCCAGGTGACGGCCTGGGCGCAGGCGGTGCGCAGGATCCAGGCACCGAGTTCGACGATGAGGCCGTTCTGCTCGGCGACGGGGATGAAGTCCACCGGGTTGATCAGGCCGCGCTCCGGGTGGTGCCAGCGGATGAGGGCTTCGACGGACACGACGCGGGCGTCCGGCAGGGACACGATGGGCTGGTAGACGAGGCGGAACTGGCCGGTGTCGAGGGCGGCGCGCAGCTCGGCGCCGAGCTGGGCCTCTGCGCGGGCCCGGTCGTCGAGTTCGACGGCGTACCGGCGGACGTGGCTGCCGGTCTGGGCCTTGGCCGCGTACATGGCGGTGTCCGCGCGGCGCAGCACCTCGTACGGGTCGTCCGTGCCCTCGTCGCCGGCGATGCCGACGCTGGCCCCGACCAGCAGCTCGTGGCCGGCCACCTCCACCGGCCGGCGCAGGCCCGCGGTCAGCCGGTCGACGATGCCGGTCATGGCCTCCGGGGACGCGCCGGTGACCAGGACGGCGAACTCGTCGCCGCCCATCCGCGCGACGAGGTCGCCGCCGCGCAGGCGGTCGGCCAGGCGCTGCGCCACGACCGCGAGCAGCCGGTCGCCGACGGCGTGGCCGAACCGGTCGTTGACGTCCTTGAAGCCGTTGAGGTCGAGCATCGCCACCTGGGCCGGACCGGCGGCGACCGCGGCCGCGAGCCGTTCCTCGAAGAAGCGGCGGTTGGGCAGGCCGGTCAGGTCGTCGCGCATGGCGAGGTCCTGCAGCTGCCGGGCCTGCCGCTGCACCTGCGTGACGAAACCGGACATCCGCAGCAGGACCAGGACGAACAGCAGCACCGCGCCGACGCCGATGGACAGCCAGCTCAGGTTCGGGAAGCCCAGGGCACCCTGGGCGAACAGCAGGGTGGGCACGAGCAGCGTGCTGCCGGTCAGCAGGACCAGCCGGCCCGGGCCGACGCGGGGCCCGCCGGTGCGGACCGGCGGCGGGGCGGCGGCGGACGGATGCAGAGCCGCGGCGCCCCAGACGACGTTGGAGAGCAGCCAGCCGACCGAGATGATCCCCTCCAGCTCGGGGCGGTAGGCGGTGACGAACTGGAAACCGACGTCGGCGGCGAGCAGCGTGCCGGTGCCGGTGATCAGCAGGGCGACACTGACCGCCGGGCGCCCGGAGCGGGTCAGCACGCGGGCCACGAGGGCCAGCAACACCAGATCACAACCGGGGTACGCGGCGCCGAGCAACCGTTCCGCCAGCGGGATGGAGCTGTCGCCGGCGATCGGGCCGATGACCAGGACCCACCAGACCAGGCCCAGGCCGGTGGCGATGATCGCCGCGTCGAGCAGGCCGGCCAGGTCGCGGCCGGGCCGCCGGCCGCCCCGGGCGAGCAGCAGCGTGCCGACCACCAGCAACGGGCAGCTACCCAGGTAGAAGACGTCGGCCGGGGAGGGGAACGGCGACTGGTGCAGCACCTGCCGGTAGATCTCGTACGTGACGTCGCCGGCCAGCCGGAACCCGATGGCGGCGGCGAAGACGTACCAGCCCAGCCGGTCCTCCGGCCGGTTCCGCCGGGCGCGGACCAGCACCACCACGAACGCCAGCAGCTCGAACAGGTTGTACAGGAGAGCCCCGGCCAGGGTGCCGTCGCCCAGGAGGGGGTACGCGACGCAGATCAGCAGCCCGGCCGCCGTCCACGCCGTGACCCTCCGGTCGACCCCAATTGTCCGCACGACGGGCCATCGGCACCGGCGCCCGGCACCTGAGACTTCGGGCACCCACGGGCCGCCCGGTGGACCGCTACGCCGGCAGGGCCCGGTCGATCAGGGCCGCGGTGTCCACGCCGCGGGCAAGCGTGCCGAACGAGTGCCCCCAGTCGCCGCCGAGCCGGCTCGCGCAGAAGGCGTCGGCCACGGCCGCCGGGGCGTGCCGCACCAGCAGGGAGCCCTGCAGGACCAGCGCCATCCGCTCCACGACGCGGCGCGCGTCCGATTCCAGGTCGTCGCCGTCGCTGAGCAGCGCGGTCAGCTGCGCCGTGGCCGCGTCCAGGCGGGCGTCCGCGCCCGCCGCCGCGCCCACCTCGGCCCGGAACGCGTCCAGCCCGGCCGGGTCGCGGCGCAGGGCCCGCAGCACGTCCAGCGCCTGGACGTTGCCGGAGCCCTCCCAGATCGAGTTCAGCGGGGCGTCCCGGTAGAGCCGGGGCAGGCCCGACTCCTCGACGTAGCCGTTGCCGCCCAGGCACTCCAGGGCCTCGCCGACGACGGCCGGCTGGCGCTTGCACACCCAGAACTTGCCGACCGCGATGGCCAGGCGGCTGAACGCGCGCTCGCCGGCATCACCGCGTACCCCCCGGTCGACGGCCCCGGCCAGCCGCAGAGCCAGCGCCGTCGCCGCCTCCGACTCCACCGCCAGGTCGGCCAGGACGTTGCGCATCAGCGGCTTGCCGATCAGCGGCCCGCCGAAGGCGGCGCGGTGCCGCGCGTGGTGCACGGCCTGGACCAGCGCGGCCCGCATCCCCGCGGCTGAGCCGGTCACGCAGTCCAGCCGGGTCATCGCGACCATCTCGATGATGGTCCGCACCCCGCGGCCCTCCTCGCCGACCAGCCAGGCCACCGTCTCGTCGAACTCCGGCTCGCTGCTGGCGTTGCTCCGGTTGCCGAGCTTGTCCTTGAGCCGCTGGATCCGGAACGGGTTGCGAGCGCCGTCCGGCAGTACCCGCGGCACCAGGAAACAGGAGAGGCCGCCGGGAGCCTGGGCCAGCACCAGGAACAGATCACACATGGGCGCGCTGGTGAACCACTTGTGCCCGCGCAACCGGTACGTGCCGTCGCCGGCCGGGGCGGCCGTGGTCGAGTTGGCCCGCACGTCGGAGCCGCCCTGCTTCTCGGTCATGCCCATGCCGGCCAGCAACCCCCGCTTGGCCGCCGGGGTACGCAGCCCCGGGTCGTACACCCGCGCGGTCAGCAACGGCTCGTAGGCGGCGGCGAGCTCGGGGGCGTTGCGCAGGGCCGGGACGACCGCGTACGTCATCGAGACCGGGCAGGTGTGACCCGCCTCGACCTGGCTCCACACGAACGTGCCGGCGGCCCGCGCGACGTGCGCCCCGGCCCGGCCGTCGGCCCACGGTGCCCCGGCCAGCCCCGCGCCGACGGCGACGTCCATGAGGTTGTGCCAGGCCGGGTGGAACTCGACCTCGTCGACGCGGTGGCCGTACCGGTCGTGGGTGAGCAGGCGCGGCTCGTACCGGTTGGCATCCTCGGCCCAGCGCTGGGCCTCCGGCTGCCCACCCAGCTTGCCCAGCCGGTGCAGATCCTCGGCCGCCCAGCCGGCGCCCTCCCGGGCCAGACCTTCGAGCAGGGCGGCGTCGGCGGCGAGGTCGTGCCCGGCCAGGGGTGGCGGCTGGTTGACGACCTCGTGGGTGAGTGGCATGCCCCGAATCTAGGCCGCCGCACCCGCCGGTGACGAGGGCGGCGACCAGGTCGCCGCCATGGCGGCGATCCGCCCGGCGACCCCGGCCGGGTCGACCACCTGGTGCAGGTGGCGTCCGGCGATCCTCTCCACGGCCCAGCCCCGCGCGGCGGCCTCGTTCGCGACCTGCTCGTACGGCGGCCCGAACAGCAGATAGCCGCACGGCTGGGCGTCCCAGCCCGCCGGCACGGGGATCTGCTGCTCGTAATAGCTCAGCGGCAACCGTGGCTGCTCGGCCTCGACGGCCGCGCGCACGGCGGGGTCCGGCAGCATGGGGGCCACCTCGGTCTCGTCGAACCAGGTCGTCCAGGGCGGCAGGATGCCGTCGACGGCCTTGTCCCGCAGGAACGCCAGGGCCTCCGGCGGGACGACCGGGGTGGGTCCTTGCCGGGCCGGCAACGTCGCGTCCACGAACAGGCAGCCGACGACCGGCCGGCCGGCGGCGGCGACGATGACCGGCACGAACAGCCCGGCGTTGCTGTGCGCCACCAGCACCACGGACCGGTCCGCGGGCAGCTCGGCGATCGCGGCCCCGACCAGCTCCACGACCCGCGGCCAGAACGGCGGGCCGGCCGCGCCGACGCCGGTCAGCGAGGGTACGACGACCTCGGCTCCCCGGGCGCGCAGCTGATCGGCGACCGGGCTCCACGTCCCGGGCCCGACGGACGGGCTGTGCACCAGTACGAAAACGGCGTCCATGGTGCTCACGGTCCCGGAAACGGGCCGCCGTGGCCAGGGTGGCGCGTGACGCCTACAGCGAAACCGGGTCCGCCGGGCGACCGGCTCCGACTTCGGGCGGGGGAGCAGCGGGAGAACCGCGGGCTGCCGCGCGCCCGGCGGCCGGCGTCGGTCAGCCGGCCGGACGGTATCCGCGTGGTGGCTGCGCGACCGTGGGGTGTGCCGGCGACTACCCCGCCGTCGAGACGGCGGGAGACGTTCTCGGACCGAGCCGGAACTCGTCCGACCGGTAAGGCGCAATCGCGGGTGTTGGTCCCAAATGCCGCCCCACGGCAGGAGCGTCGTCCTCTTAGGATGACCCGGCCCGCCCGAACCTGCGGGTCGAAATGGGGGAGGCACGTGTTCAAACAACGGAAAGTGCGCGGCGCTGCGGCCGGGCTCGCCTGCGTGGCCATGGTCGCGACGGCGGGAATCCTGGCGAGCACCGCGTCGGCGGATGACACGGGCACCGACGTGGCATCCCGTAAGCGGGCCGCGGCCGACGGGAAAGCTCCCGCCGGTGACAAGAAGATGCTGGCCGCGGCCAAGGCCGCCGCGGCGAAGGCCGCAGCCCGCGAGAAGGCGGATACGGGGGACGACACCGTGCATCTCGTGGTCGGCTTCAAGGCGGGGGTCGAGGCCCCCGCGGCCACGCAGACCCTCGGTGCGGCCGGCCTCCGGGCGAAGGCGGACGCCGCGCTGGCGTCCCTCGACGCCCGTCGTGTGACCGTTCCGGCCGCAGCCAGCGCCGGGGCGATCGCGAAGCTGCGGGCCGACCCGGACGTGGCGTACGTGGAGAAGGACGGCATCGTCCGGGCCACGGCGATCACGCCCGACGACACGCACTACGCGAGCCAGACCGAGCTGCCCCAGATCACCGTGCCGGGTGCCTGGGACCTGACCACCGGATCGGCCGCCGTGACGGTGGCCGTGGTGGACACCGGTGTCACGGACCTCGGTGGCGAGCTCGGTGACGCGCTGGTGCCCGGCTGGGACTACGTCAACGGCGACAACGACCCGGCCGACGACGAGGGCCACGGCAGCGCGGTTGCCGCCCTCATCGCCGGACGCGGCAACAACGGCGCCGGTACGGCCGGGGTCTGCTGGCAGTGCAAGATTCTGCCGGTCAAGGTGCTGGACTCCAGGGGCGAAGGCACGATGGGCACCGTCGCGGCCGGCATCAAGTACGCGGCCGACCGTGGCGTGCAGATCATCAACGTGTCGCTCGGTGGTTACGAGACCAGCACGGTGCTGCAGAGCGCGGTCACGTACGCCCGCGGCAAGGGCATCCTGGTCGTCGCGTCTGCGGGCAACAACGCCGTGCCCGACAAGATGTACCCGGCCGCGTACCCGGACGCGCTCGCCGTCGGTGGCACGGACTCCGCCGGTGACTGGTTCCTCGGCTACGACCCGGCCGCCGGCTTCTACGGCTCGAACTGGGGCGCCGACTGGGTCGACGTGGCCGCACCCTGGTGCACGTACGCGCCGAGTCTGGCCGGCTTCGCCAACGACACCGGTGGCGAGGAGGACGACAAGGACAACTACAAGTACTTCTGTGGCACCTCGGCGTCCGCACCGCTGGTGTCGGGCACCGCGGCGCTGGTGCGCTCGCGCTACCCGAAGGCGACCCTGTGGTCGCTGCAGAACAGCCTCACCAAGACCGCCAAGCAGACCGTCACGACGGACTTCACGGCGTTCGGCGAGGTGCGCGCGGGCACGGCGGTGACCACTGTGGACACCACCGCGCCGAAGGTCACCGGGGCCACGCCCAAGCAGTCGACGCGGTTCCGCGGCGCGGTGACGGTCGGCGCGACCGGCGTCACCGACACCGGCGGCGCGGGCATGTCGTACGGGGCGCTCTACGCCGACGGCAAGTACGTCGGCCGGGACACCACGACGCCGTACGCGGTCAAGTACAACAGTGGCCGGCTCAACCGTGCGGTGAAACTGCAGTGGAAGGTGTACGACCGGGCGGGTAACTCGGCGGTCTACAACCGCACCCTGATCGCCGACAACAAGGTGCCGACGACGAAGATCACCAGCGGCCCCAAGAACGGCGCGAAGGTCAAGGGCACGGTCACGCTGAAGGCGTCGGCCAGCGACGCGTCCGGCATCAACCGGGTGGAGCTGCTGATCAACGGCAAGGTGGTCGCCAAGGACACCAAGTCGGCGTACTCGTTCAAGATCAAGGTGTCGAAGTACGGCAAGAAGATCAAGGTGCAGGTCCGGGCGTACGACAAGGTGGGCAACTCCGCCAAGTCCACGCTGCGTACCTGGAAGCGCTGACAGCCGGTCCGCGCCACCCGCACTGACGGCGAAGGCCCAACCCCCGGCACGGGGTTGGGCCTTCGTTGTCGTCCGGGGCCGGCCGGGTCAGCTCCGCAGCACGCCGCGGTCGGCGAGCAGCTTCGCCTGCTGCGGCCAGGTCACCAGGCTGGGCGAGAAACGCATCCCGGCGGCGGCGATCGCGGCCCGCAGCCCGGCCTCGTCCGTGGCGGCCAGCTGCGCGTAGGTGGTGATGCCGGCGGCGACGAGCGCGCCGGCCATCTTCGGGCCGATCCCCTCGATCCGGGTGAGATCGTCCGGGGCGGTCGGCTCCGCACTGCGCTGCGCGGGTACGGCGTCGGTGGCTTCATCGGCGGTCGCGCCGTCGGCGGGCACGGTGTCGTCGGCCGTCGTGCTGCCGAGCGTCGGTGCAGCCAGGCCCGAGGTCGCGGCCGGCTCGGAGCCGGTGACGGAATCGGTGGCGGCGATCAGATCCGGGTCCGCGGCCGGAGTGGTGGCGCTGGTGGTGGCGATGGGCTCGACACCTGGTTCGCGGTCGGCGGCCAGGTCGTCGGCGAGGGCGGTGAAGGCGCGCTGGTCGCCCTCGGCCAGCAGACGGGCCTGCTCCGGCCAGGTGGCCAGGTTCGGCGAGAGCCGCAGCTTCGCGGCCTTGATGGTGGCGCGCAGCGAGGCGAGGTCGGCCTCGGCCAGGTCGCGGTAGGTGCTGATGCCGGCGGCGGCGAGGGTGGCGGCGATCTTCGGGCCGATGCCCTCGATCCGGGTCAGCTTGTCGGCCGGGCGCGCAGCCCCGGCCCCGACCCCGCCCGGCGCGGCGACGGGCTCGGGCTCCACAACGGCGGGCTCGGCTGCGGCCACAGGCTCTGCAACCGGCTCAGCGGCAACTGGTTCGGCGGCAGCCGGTTCAGCGGCAACTGGTTCGGCGGCAGCCGGTTCGGCGGCGAGGGGCTGGGCGAGCGCGGGCTCAGCCGCAGCGGCGACGGGCTCGGGCTTCGCGATCGGCTCGGCAATCGCGACGGGCTCGGCAACCGCGACGGGCTCGGGCTTGGCGACCGGTTCGGCAGGCGCGACGGGCTCCGGTGCGGCAACCGGGTGAGGCTCTGCCACGGGCTCGGCAGCTGCCACCGGCTCGGGTGCTGCGATCGGCTCGACGTCGGCGACGGGCAGCTTCCCGGCCGGTTCGGGGGTCTCCACGTTGGGCTCGGTGGCTGCCGGGGCCGGCTTCACCTCGGCGGCGGGTGTCGGGGCCGGCACCGCGGAAGCCGCGGCCGGTGTCTCGGCGGGTTCGGTGGCGACGGCCGCCGGGGCGGCTTCCGCAGCCGCGGACCGCCGGGAAACGAGGATCCGGCCCCAGATCAGCCAGCCCGCGAGCAGGCCGACCAGGAGGGCGGCAACGATGGACAGGAGCGATGCCACGGCATGCCTCCGAAGACGAGGGTCGAGATGTAGGCGCGCAGCTTCGCACATCTCGATACCGTCCCGGTTGCGGCGTGCCGTTTTCGTGACCCCGGACGGGTGATTTCGGCACGAGCCGGTCAGGTCCCGGCTCCCACGGGCTTCAGCAACGTGATCCGGCGCGCGCCGAGTTCCGTCACGTACAGGTTGCCGGTGCTCACGTCCTGCGTCACGTCCAGTGGCTGGCTGAATCCGGTCAGTCCGGTGATGCCCGTCGTCCGGTTGCTCAGGGTGCCGTTCGCCGCCACGTCGAACGTCTCGATGTCCTGTCCCGCCGAGTAGCGCACCACGAGCAGTTTGCCGTCGAGCGCCCCGCCGCGGTACTCGATCACGCCGTTCGCCGAGGCGTGCAGGCCCGCGTCGTAGGTGCCGGCGAGGTCGAAGTTCGGGTCCGGTGCGGTGCCGGCCGGGTACGCGCCCACCTGGAACGGGTCCGTGCCCGCGGTGGGGTTGCCGCCGGCCAGCACCCATTCGCAGCGTTGCGGGTTCGGGTGCCCGTAGTAGCGGCCCGCCTTCACGTCGAACACGTAGTCCGTCTCGGCCGTCGGCACCGACGTCAGTGCCGGCACCGCCGGTCCGGTGTAACCCCGGCGGGCGCACGACGCGGGCAGCGGTGCCGGCGTCGCGGGGGTGTTGCCTCCGGCGGCCGAGCCGTTGGTCGGCGCGTAGAGGTGGCCGTTGCGGTGCCACACCAGATCGAAGGCGTTCCGGACGCCGGTCGCGTGCAGTGTCACCGGAGCCCCGGCCGCGTAAGGGTTGTAGCTGCCGCCGTCCGCCGTCTTGACGTTGATCGGCGTACCGGTGAACGCCGCCGGGTCGAAGCGCAGCACGGCCGCGCTGAGTAGTTGCTCGCTCCGGTTGCCCCACGTCGAGTCGGGCGCGCCCATCGCGTTGTTCGCACCCTGCGACACGTAGAGTGCGCCGTCGGGTCCGAAGGCCAGCGAGTTGGTCTCGTGGTCCTTGACCGAGCGGGGCAGGTTGACCACGACCGGCGTGTAGGTGCCCAGGTTCGTGCCGCTGAGCCGGCCGATGCGCCCCGACCATTCCGGCACGTTGAGCGGACCGGTGAACTCGTAGTTGTCGGTGACCCAGAGGTTGCCGGCCGGGTCGAAGGCCATGCCGATCACCGTGCGGGCGGGGGCGCCGGGCAGCCCCAGGGCCGCCGCGTTGTCCCGGACCGCGGTGATGATCGTGGCGGTGCCCAGCGTGCCGTCCCCGTTGATCGGGAACCGGAAGATGCGCCCGTCGAGCGTGCCCGCGTACAGCTGGTTGCCGGGGCCCTCGACCACCGTCGTGAAGGACGCGCCGGTCGCGACCCCGACCACCTTGTCGAAGGCGGCCGGGCCGCCCGGCCCGGTCCCGGTGGTGAAGACGATGGAGTACGGCGTGAAGGCCCGCCCGCTGACGTCCCGCACCCCGGCGGTCAGGCTGAACCGGTACCCGGTGTTCGCCGCCAGCGCCGAGGTCGGGGAGAGGTTGACGACGTCTCCGCCGCCGCTGGTGATGGCGTTGGCCGGCACCGCCACGCCGTCGCTGACCCGCGTCAATGTCACGGTCGCCGAGGTCAGCGTGGCCTGGTCGACGCCGCCGTTGGGCAGCACCAGATCCTCGACGACGCTGCCGGTCGGCGACACTCCGGTGGCACCGTTGGCCGGCGTACTGGTGCGGACGCCGGGGACGGCCCCCGCCCCCGGCACACTGGCGACGTCCACGTAGTTGAGCTTGGTGTTGGTGCCGCCGGCCGGGCTGAGCGTGAGCCGTCCGTCGGTGACGGTGACCGTCCGGGTCGCGGTGGCATGCCTGACCGACGCGGTCGGGGTGAACGCGGCGACGGCGTTCTGGTCCTCGACGCTGAGCCAGTGCACGCTGTTCACGGCCGTGCCCGCGTCGCCGACCGCCGCCGTCACCGTGTAGGTCCCGGCGGGCATGACGGCCTCCCACGATCCGGGTGTGGTGACTCCGGTCGAGCCGGCCGGCAGCTGGGCGTGGATGAGTGTGGCGAGCCGGACGTCGGGCTGGGCGGCGGCCGGGTTCCGGTTGCGCCCGTTGCCGGCCAGGCTCAGCGGCGTCGTGGTGCCCGGTTGCACCCAGCCGTAGCCGCGGGCGGTGGTGAAGGCGTCGCCGGAGTCGCGCACGTAGCCGGTGGGCGGGGCGGTGGCGGCGTCGGAGAAGTTGACCTTCAGCGCGTACGCCGCCGGGGTCGCCGTGACAGCGGCCGACGGTGGTGACTCGGTGCCGGCGCTGTCCACGGCGGTGACGGTGTAGCCGTACGCGGTGCCGTTGCGGGCGGTGGTGTCCAGCCACGCCGCGCTGGTCAGCGGGGCCGGGCCCGAGAGCAGCGTGCCGCTCCGGTAGACCCGGTAGCCGGTCGGCTCGGCGGCGGGCGAGGCGGTCCAGGCCAGGGCGACCTGCGAGTCACCCGGCCGGGCAGTGAGTCCGGTGGGTGCGGCCGGTGCGCCGACCCGGGCGATCTCCAGGTAGGTCAGTTTGGTGTTGGTGCCGCCGGTCGCGTCGACGGTCAGCCGGCCGTCGCTGACCGGCACGGTCACGGTGGCGGTGCGGAACTCGGCCGCGGCGGTGGACACGAAGCCCGACACCGCGGTCACGCCCTCGACGCGGACGGTGTGGGCGCTGTCGTACGCGGGCTGGTCCCCGGCCGACACGGTCACCTGGTACGAACCCGGGGACAGCGCGTACTCCCAGGCGCCGGGGGTCAGTACGCCGCCGGTGCCGCCGACGTCGCCGTACTGCAGGTGGATCAGGGTGTTGAGCCGCGCGTCGATCCCGGACCGGGCCCGGTCGCGGGTGTTGCGGCTCAGGTCCAGCGGGTCCTGCGTGCCGGCCGCGACCCAGCCCGACCCGCGTGCGGCGGTGTAGCCGAGCCCGGTGTCGGCGGTGTATCCGGCCGGAACCGCCGCGGCGGCCGGCTGGAAATTGATTCTCGCGACGGGCGTGACGGCGGCTTGCGCGGGTGCGGCAGCGGCGAACGGCGCGACGAGTGCCGCGGCGGCGACTGTCCACAAAAGACGGCGCATGATGGTCCCCTCAGACCGGCCCCCAGCAGGCCTGGCGGCAGCCTGGCACGGCGGCGGTGCGGCGCCCGCTGTCAGCAATCTGTCTGCGGTGTTCACGCAGGTGGGGACCCGGACCGAATGTCGCGCTCCGACCGCAGGGCGTGAACGGATAGAGCGCCCGTAAGCGCCGATCATCGAGCGGATCCGCCGCACCCGGTACAGATCGGCGCCGGCTCAGCGGTGTTGGCGGCGGGCGATCGCGTACAGGTCGCGGGCCGGGCCGATCAGCTGACCCGAGGCCGGCCACACCGCCCGGAGCTGCCGCTGCAGCGGCATGGCCGTCGGCACCGCGACCAGCGTGCCCGCCGCCAGCTCCGCCGTGACCGCGAGCGAGCTGAGCACCGCCGGCCCGCTGCCGGCCGCCACCGCGTGTTTGATCGCCGTGGTCGACGACAGTTCCAGCAGCGGTGCCGCCGCGTTCAGCGGGGCCAGGGCCTGCTCGAACGCCCGCCGGGTGCCCGAGCCGGCCTCCCGCGACACCAGTGGCGTCCCGGCCAGCTCGGCCGGGGTGACGCCGCGCCGCCGCTTCGACCATGGATGCCCGGGGGCCACGACGACCGCCAGCCGGTCCGTGGCGACGGTCTCGGCGTGCAGGCCGGCGGGCGCGTCCGGGCCTTCGACGAAGCCCAGCTCGACTTCGCCCGCCAGCACCGCGGCCGCCACGTCGGCGGAGTTGGCCGCGCGCAGCGTCACGCTGAGCCCGGGGTGCCCGGCCCGCAGGGCCACCAGCCACGCCGGCAGCAGATATTCCGCGACGGTCTGGCTGGCGGCCACCGCCAGCCGGCTCTCGTGGGTGGCGCGCAGCGCGGCGACCCCGGTGGCCAGGGCGTCGGCCGCGTCCACGGCGGCGCGGGCCCAGTCGGCGACCAGCGCACCGGTCGCGGTCAGGGTCGAGCCGCGCGGGGAGCGGTGCAGCAGAGTCAGCCCGAGGCGGCGTTCCAGCTCACGTAGCCGGGCGCTGGCGGCCGGCTGGGAGATGTGATGGGCGGTGGCCGCGCGGCCCACGCTGCCCAGCCGGGCGACGCTGAGCAGCAGGTCGAACCCGGTCAGGTCGGCGAACGCCGGCGGCAGAGGCATAACCGCAGCTTATGACCCCACAAGCGGGCGGCCGCTACCGGGGACCGGGCCGGGGCCGGACAGTGGAGATCATGACCGTCCTGCTCGAACGTCCCGTGCGCGTCGCCCCGATCGTGGTCGGCCCCAACTGGTTCGCCGGTGTCATGGGCACGGGCATCGTCGCCACCGCCGCGGCTTCTCTGCCGCTGCACGTGCCGGTGCTGCGGACGCTCGCGACGGCCGTGTGGGCGTTGGCGTCCGTCCTACTGGTGGTCCTGGTGGCCGCGGCCGTCCGGCACCGGCGGGCGTACGCGGGCGACGTCGTCTCGGAGCAGTTCTGGGGCGCGCCGCCGATGGCGCTGCTGACCGTCGGCGCCGGGACTTTGCTGCTGGGTCGGGACTGGATCGGCGAGCCGGCTGCCGTTGCGGTGGACCTGGTGCTCTGGACGGCCGGAACGCTGCTCGGGCTGGTGGTCGCGGTCGTGATCCCGTACCGGATGGTCACCCGGCACCGGCCCGGACCGGGCACCGCCTTCGGCGGCCGGCTGATGCCGGTCGTGTCGCCGATGGTGTCCGCGGCGACCGGCGCGTTGCTCGTGCCGCACGTCCCCTGGCCCGTCGAACTGCTGGCGGCCTGCTACGCGATGGCGTTGCTGAGCCTGGTCGCGGCGGTGCTGGTGTTCGTCCGGCTGTGGCGCCGGCTCGTCGGGTACGGCCCCGGCCCCGCCCGGATGGTGCCGACGTGGTGGATCGTGCTGGGCCCGGTCGGTCAGTCGGTCACCGCCGTGCACCTGCTGGGCCGCGCCGCCGACGGTGTGCTGAGCGAGCCGTACGCCACCGCCGCGCAGCTGCTGGTCGTGCTCTACGGCGTACCGGCGCTGGGCTTTGCCCTGGGCTGGGCGGCCCTGGCCGCCGCGATCACCGTGCGCACCGCCCGGGCCGGGCTGCCCTTCTCGCTCACCTGGTGGAGCTTCACCTTCCCGCTCGGCACGGTCGTGACCGGCGCGAGCGGGCTGGCCACCCGGATCCCCTCGGCCGTGCCCGCCGCCCTGGCGGTGGCGCTCTATGCGATGCTGCTGGCCGCCTGGTCGGTCGTCGCCGTGCGCACGCTGCTCGGGGCGCACCGGGGTGACCTACTCCGGCCGGCGCCGCCCGCGTAGCCTCTGAGCAGGGCTGCGTCGAGATGAGTGAGGGAGTCGTTGGCCACGGACCTGCTCGCCGAGCTGGCCGGCGCACGCCGTCTGGCCGTCGCCCACGACCGGGGCGACCTCGCCGGGCGCCTGGACCGCGCAGCCGCCGAGCTGGGCCGCGGCGACGTCACCGTCGCGGTGGTGGGCGAGTTCAAGCAGGGCAAGAGCACGCTGGTCAACGCCCTGCTGCGCACCGACGTGTGCCCGGTGGACCCCGATGTCGTCACCGCCGTGCCGACCGTCCTGCGCTACGGCCGAGAGCCCACGGTGACCCTGCAGGTGCCGTCCGACGACGGCGCGCTGGAGCCCGTCACCGTGCCGTTCGACCAGCTCAGCCGGTATGTCACCGAGGCCGCCCCGGCGGCCGGGGCGCGGGCGCCGCGCAGCGTCGAGGTCCGTCTCGACCGGCGGCTGCTCGGCGCCGGGCTGTCGCTGGTCGACACGCCGGGCGTCGGCGGGCTCGACTCCGCGCAGGGCAACCTGACCCTCGGCGCGCTGGCCGGGGCGGCCGCGGCGCTGTTCGTCACCGATGCCTCCCAGGAGCTGACCGCGCCCGAGGTCGCCTTCCTGCGCCGGGTGCTGGAACGGTGCCCGGCCGCGTACTGCGTCGTCACCAAAACGGACCTGCACGGCGAGTGGCGGCGCATCGTCGAGCTCAACGCCGGTCACCTCGCCGCCGCCGGCCTGGACGTGCCGGTCCTGGCCGTCTCGTCGTTCCTGCGGCTGCGCGCCCAGGCCCGCGACAGCACCGAGCTCAACACCGAGTCGGGCTACCCGCGGCTGGTCGAGCTGCTGCGCCGGGACGTGCTCGACGCCGCCCGCGCGGGGGCCCGCACGGCCGCGCGTGCCGAGCTGGCGTTCGTCGTGGCCCAGCTGCGCGAGCGGGTGGCGGCCGAGCAGGCCGCGGCGAGCTCACCGGCGGCGGCGGTGACGCTGGTCCAGCGGTACGCCGAGAAGCAGCGCCGCACCCGCACCCTGGGCTCCTGGCAGACCGTGCTCGGCGACGGCATCCAGGACCTCACCGCCGACGTCGACCACGACCTGCGCGAACGACTGAGGACCATGCTGCGCGCCGGTGAGGAGCTGCTCAACGAGTCCGACCCGCGCGACACCTGGCAGGATTTCCAGGCCTGGGCCGCCCGTGAGGCGTCCGCCGCCGCGGTGGACAACCTGATGCTGCTGGCCCGGCGCAGCGACGAGCTCGCCCAGGCAGTGGCCACTCGCTTCGACCTCGAGTACGAGGGCCTCGAGCTCGACCTGCCGTCGCCCGAGCCGGGCCTGGGCAAGGTGAGCGAGCTCGACGTGGACTTCCACCGTTCCGGGATGCAGCAGTTCCTCGGCGCGTTCACCGCCGCCCGGATCACCTACGGCGGCTTCTACATGCTCGGGGCGATCGGCGCGCTGTTCAACGTGTTCATCGCCGCGCCGATCGGCCTGATCGCCGGCCTGACCCTGGGTCGCCGGCTGGTCAAGCAGGAACGCGAACGGCAGGTCCAGCAGCGCCGCCAGCAGGCCCGCACCGAACTGCGCCGCTACGTCGACGACGTGTCCTTCCACGTGGGCCGTGACTCCCGCGAGGCGGTGCGGCGCACGCAGCGGTTGCTGCGTGACGAGTTCACCGCCCGGGCCGCCGCCGTCGAGCGCTCGACGGCCGAGGCGGCGTCCGCGGTCCGCGAGGCGGCGGCGCTGCCGGACGACCAGCGTGCGGCCCGGGCCCGGCAGCTCGCCGCCCAGCGCGCGGAACTGGACCGGCTGGCATGAGCGAGCTTGCGAGCGAATCATCAACTCTGCGCCCGACGAATGTCATCCCCGGAGCGCCAGCGGAGGGGATGGCATGAGCCTGCTGCCGGAGGTGCGGGCGCTGCTGGACCGGGCGCTGGCCGGGACCACGGACCCGACCGTGCGGGCGGCGATCGGCGACGCCCGGCGCCGGCTCGGCGAGCCGCTGCGGGTGGCCCTCGCCGGCAAGGTCAAGGCCGGCAAGTCCACGCTGCTCAACGCGCTGGTCGGTGAGGGCCTGGCGCCCACCGACGCGGGGGAGTGCACCCGCATCGTGACCTGGTACGCCGACGGTCCGACGTACGCGGTCACCGCCCATCTGCGCGACGGCGGCACCCGGCCGCTGCCGTTCCACCGGGCCGGCGGCGCCGTGCGGATCACCCTCGACCGCCCGGCCGACCAGGTCGACCACCTCGAGGTCCGGGTCCCGAGTGCGCGCCTGCGCCGGCACACCCTGATCGACACCCCGGGCATCGCGTCGCTGTCCACCGAGGTGTCCCTGCGCACCACGGCCTTCCTCGACGCCGACGCCGACCGTCCGGCGCAGACCGACGCCGTCATCTACCTGTTGCGTCACATGCACGCCCACGACATCCGCTTCCTGGAATCGTTCCACGGCGACGACCTGGCCGGCGGCACCCCGGTCAACACGGTCGGGGTGCTCTCGCGCGCCGACGAGATCGGCGGGGCCCGGCTCGACGCGATGGCCGCCGCGGCCCGGGTCGCGGCCCGCTACGCCGCCGACGACCGGCTGCGCCGGCTCTGCCCGGTGGTGGTGCCGGTCGCCGGGCTGCTCGGTGCGGCCGGTGCGACCCTGCGCGAGGACGAGTTCCGTACGCTGGCCGCGGTGGCGACGCTGCCGATGGCCGACGTGGTGGAGCTGCTGCTGACCGCCGACCGCTTCGCCGGCTCCGCCCCCGAGCGGCGCGCGGCGCTGGGCCGGCTGGGCCTGTTCGGGGTACGCCTGTCGGTGCGGCTCATCCGCGAGCAGAAGGTGCACGATTCCGCCGACCTGGCCGCCGCGCTGACCGCGCACAGCGGCATCGACCGGCTCCGGGAGGTCTTCGCGGCTCAGTTCGTCGGGCGCAGCGAGGTGCTCAAGGCCCGGTCCGCGCTCGCCGTGCTGGACGAGTTCCTCGACCCGGACTCGGCGCCGGCGGCCGAGGCCGAGCGGATCCGGGCCAGCGCCCACGAGTTCGTCGAGCTGCGGCTGCTGCACCTGCTGCGGTCCGGCCGGCTGCCGGGCACGCAGGCGCAGCTGGCCGAGATGGACTCGCTGCTCGGCGGGGCCGGCGGGGCCGCGTACCTGCGGCTGGGCCTGCCGGCCGACGCCTCGCCGGAACAGATCACTGCGGCCGCGCGGGAGGCCCTCATGCGCTGGCAGACGCTGGCCGAGCATCCGTTCTCGGCCAAGGAGCTGCGCACCGCGGCGCGCGCGGTGACCCGCAGCTGCGAAGGTCTGCTGGCCGCCATCTCCTGATCCCGGGTCGTCAGCGGGCGGACGGCAGGGCGGCGAGCTTGCGGCGTACCTCCTCGGCGTCGGCGTGGCCCAGCTCGGTCAGGATGTCCAGGGCCTCGGACCAGGCCCGCTCCGCCCGCGCGACGCGCCCGGCGGCCAGCTGCGCGTCCCCCAGGTGGGTCAGCGACTGGGTCTGGTTGTACCGGTCGCCGAGATCACCGGCGAGGCGCAGCGCGTGGTCGTAACACTCGATGGCCTCGTCGTGGCGGCCCAGCCGGTGCTGGGCGTAACCGAGGCTGTCCCAGACGTGCGCCTGCCCGGCCCGGTTGCCGAGCCGCTCGTGCAGCGCCAGCGAATGCCGGCAGCACTCCAGCGCCTCGTCGTACCGGCCGAGCATCGCCAGGTACCAGCCGACCTGGTTGAGCGCGTCGGCCTGGCCCCGCTCGTCGGCCGCCGCACGGTACAGCGCCAGCGCCTGCCGGGCGTGGTCCACGGCGGCGTCGTAGCGGCGCTGGTGGCCCCAGAGGTGGGCGAAGTTGCGGTGGGTGTGCGCCTGGCCGGTCCGGTGGCCGATCGCGGTGTACAGGTCGAGCGCCTGCTGCAGGGCGGCGATGCTGTCGGCGTACTGGCCGCGCAGGGTGTGGGTGTGGGCGATGCTCGTGTGGGCCCGGGCCTGCGCGGTGCGGTCGCCGAGCCGCTCGGCCGCCCGCAGCGCGGTCTGCCAGGCGGCGGCCCGGGCGGCCCCGTCGCCCCGGCGGTCCAGATAGGTGCTCAACGACCAGGTCAACTGCCAGGTGTACGCGTCATGCCCGGTCTCCGCGGTGTACTTCACCGTGGCCAGCAGCACCGGATGCTCGGCGGTCAGCCACCGCGTCGCCGCCTGCCGGTCCGCGAGCTGCTCCGGGCGGGCGTCGGCCGCCACGGGAGCCAGCGGCAGCTCGATGGCGCCCCGGGCCGGATCCAGCAGCCGGTCGGCGGCGTACGCGGTGTGCAGATAGTGGTCCAGCAGCCGGCGCACAGCGGCGTCCCGTTCGGCTGCGGAGTCGGTACCGGTGGTGAGGTCGGCGGCGTACGCCCGCAGCAGGTCGTGGCTGACGTACCGGCCGGGAAGCTGCTCGGTCAGCAGGCTGGCCCGGGTCAGCTCGCCCAGCAACCGCCGGGTGCCGGCCGGCCGCAGCCCGGTCAGGCTCGCCACCGCGGCGGCCGACGCACTCGGCCCCGGATGCAACGAGAACAGCCGGAACACCCGCTGCGCCGCCCCGCTCAGGGCGTCGTAGGACCAGGAGAACACCGACCGGACCCGCCCGGCCACGTCACCGGTGTCCAGGGCGTCCAGGCGATGGCCCTCCTCGGCCAGCTCGGCGGCGAGCGCGGCCAGCGGGAAACGCGACTGCCGGGCCCGGGCGGCGGTGATCGCGAGCGCCAGCGGCAGACCCGCACACGCCGCGATGATCTCCTCCACCGCGGCGGGCTCCGCGTCCACCCGTTCCCGGCCGAGCCGGCGCACCAGCAGCTCACGCGCCTCGCCGTCGGTGAGGATGTCCAGCGGTAGCGCCTGGGCGTCGGCGGTGGCGAGCAGGCCGGTGAGCTGGTGCCGGCTGGTCACCAGGGCCAGCGAGCCCGGCGCGGCCGGCAGCAGTGGCCGGACCTGCTCGGCGTCGCGGGCGTTGTCCAGCACCACCAGCACCCGCCGGTCGGCGAGCAGCGTGCGGTAGCGGCCCAGCTGGGCGTCGCGGCCGGGTGGCAGCTGGTCGGCGGGCACCCCGAGGGCGTCGAGGAAGCCGCGGACCGCGTCGGCCGGACCCAGGACCGCCTCCTCGGCGTCGAAGCCGCGCAGGTTCACGTACAGCTGGCCGTCGGGGAACCGGCCGGCCACGGTGTGGGCCCAGTGCACCGCGAGCGCGGTTTTGCCGACGCCGGCCATCCCGGAGACCACCACGGCCCGGGCGGACTCCCGGTCGTGCAGGGCGTCCAGCTGCGCCAGGTGGGCCGTACGGCCGCAGAAACCGGCGATGTCCGCGGGCAGTTGCGCCGGACCGGAGCGCACGCCACCGGGTGCCTCGCCGCGCAGCACCACCCGGTGCACCGCTTGCAGGTCCGCCCCGGGTTCGGTGCCGAGCTCGTCGATCAGGTACCGGCGGACGGCCGCGTAGTGGGCGAGCGCCTCGGCCGGGCGTCCCGCCGCCACCAGGGCCTGCATCAGCACCGCGGCCAGCGCCTCGTGCAGCGGGAACTGGGCGGCCAGGTCACCCACGACCCGGATGACGTCGCCCGGGTTGGCCACCGCGAGCTCGGCCCGGGCCCAGGCCACGGCGGTGTCCGCGTACCGCCGGCGCCAGATCTGCCGGGTCTGCGTGACCCACTCACCGCCGAGCCCCGCCAGGGGCTCGCCGCGCCACAGCGCCAGGCCCTGCCGCAGCAACGCCACCCGCTGCTCGGCGGTCTGCCCGGGCTGCTCGGACCGCCCGGTCAGCTCGGCCAGCCGGTGCACGTCCACGGTGGCCGGATCGACGTCCAGCCGGTACGAGTCCGAGGTGTGCACAAGAGCGCCCGGAGCGCCCGCTCGCTGCACGACCTGCCGGACCCGGGTGAGGTGCGCGTGCAATGACTGCCGCGCGGACCGGGGCGGTTCCTGCCCCCAGACCCGGTCGATGAGCGTGCCGACCGGCACCGCCCGCCCGGCGTCGGCGAGCAGCGCCGCCAGCACCGTCCGCTGCCGCGGATGGCCGACGTCGACGCGGGCGCCACCGTGGTACACCTCGACCGGACCCAGCAACCGGAAATCCCCCATGCCCGACCTCCCGTAGCCCGAGCCGTCGATCGAACCACAAGAATCCCGCAAGCGCCGTCTGGCACTGTCCTCACCGGAGGCGGCCGCCACCGCTCCCGAGCGTCGGACCCGGCCCTTCGGCGATCGGCATCCCGCCGATTCGGGGGCGCCGAATGGCCGCGTCCACGCCCGGCGGTCCCGGCCGGTGGCGCGAGCGCGTCATGCTGAACAGGTGCGCTTCATCCTGAACGTCCTGTGGTTCATCTTCGGCAGCGGCTTCGTCCTGGCCCTCGGCTACGGCCTGGCCGCGCTGCTCTGCTTCATCTTCGTCGTGACCATCCCGTTCGGGGTGGCGTCGCTGCGGCTGGCCTCGTACTCGCTGTGGCCGTTCGGCCGGACCCTGGTGACCCGCCCCACCGCGGGCGTCGGCTCCGGCGTGGCCAACGTGCTGTGGGTGGTGATCGCCGGCTGGTGGCTGGCGCTGGGCCACGTGGTGGCGGGCATCGCCCAGTGCGTGACGATCATCGGCATCCCGTTCGGCATCGCGAACTTCAAACTGGTCCCGGCGGCGTTCTGGCCGCTCGGCCGCGAGATCGTCGACCTCGACGAAGCCGGCCACGCCTGAGCCGAACGCTCACAGCTGGTGGTAGGCCGCGCGTAGTGCGGCACGCCGCTTCTGGTCGGCCTGCGCCCGGCGTTGCTCCAGCGCGGCCGTGGTGCCTCGCAGCTGTCGTTGCAGATTGCCGAGCGGCACGAGGCCCTCGGCCAGCCCCAGACGCGCGCCGGTGTTCGCCAGCGTCCGCGGCACCTCGTCCAGCAGCGCGAGGTCCGGCATCCGTGCGGGCGGCGCAGCGGACCGCGTCAGCTCGGCGACCCTGCGCTCAGCGTGGGCGATCCGGGGTGGGAGTGCTCGCAAGCCCGCGTCCGCCTCGCGGATGTGGTTGTCGTAGTCGCGGGCGGCCCCACTCCGCCCGGAACTGGTCGGCTGACCCGGTGGCCTTCCCCAGCACAGCGCGCACCACCGTGCGGGCCTGGCTGCGTCGCAACTCCCTGATCCGTTTGACCGTGGCTATGTCCTTGCGGAGCGAGCCCCCGAAGTGGCGAACCGGCGCCGGTTCGCCCGCCAGCTCGGCCGTGGTCTCTTCCAGCCGCCGCTGGTCGCGGGCTACGGGCGGTGATCGATCGGTCGCGAGGTGCGACTTGCGACAGTCCCCGATCCGGCGAATGTGCTTGCCGGGCGGGGGTGGGTCGTCGATCATCGGCCGATGGCCGCCGATTTCTCCGTCAAGCCCACAATCGTCGGCCCCCGCGTCGTGCTGCGTCCCTTCGTGCCCGGTGATTTCCCGGCCGTCCGGGAGGCCCTGCGCGATCCCGAGGTCGTCCGGCTCACCGGCAGCCGGCCGATCGTCTGGGACGCGGCCGCCGAGGAGCGGCTGCGCGAGTGGTACGGCACCCGCGCCGACCAGCGTGACCGGCTCGACCTGGCCGTCGAGGAGCGGGCCACCGGCGGATGGGTCGGTGAGGTCGTCCTCAACGAGTGGGATCCGCAGCACGGCAGCTGCAACTTCCGGACCATGTTCGGGCCGGGCGGGCGGGACCGGGGGCTCGGCACCGAGGCGGTCCGGCTGCTCGTCGGGTACGGCTTCGAGCAGCTCGGCCTGCACCGCATCACCCTCGAGGTGTACTCGTTCAATCCGCGCGCCCGCCGGGCGTACGAGAAGGTGGGTTTCGTCGTCGAGGAGGTTCGGCGGGACGCTTTGCGCACGCCGCAGGGCTGGGTGGACGCCACGGTCATGGCGATCCTGGCCGACGAGTGGGGTCAGGACCAGCAGGGATGACCCTCGCGGGCGTCCCCCTCGGTGAGGACGTGCTCGGCGGGGCCGTCCACCTCGGCGATCACGATCTTCGGCTTCTCCAGGGGGCCGCGGGAGAACGCCAGCCACTTTCGGTCCGGGGACCACGACGGGTCCATCTCGCGGTCCTCGTGCTCGGTCAGCTGCCTCGCCTGCTCGCCGTCGGATCTGATCAGCCAGATGTCCGACTCGCGGTCGCCGGTGATGCGGGTGTAAGCGATCCTCCCCCCGTTCGGCTCCCAGTTCGGATCGACGCCCGGGCCGGTGTCGTCGTCGGTGACCTGCAGGCCGGGCTCCTCGGGATCGTTGGCGTTCAGGATGAAGATCTGCGGCTGCTTGCCCACGAGCTTCCAGTAGGCGATCGCCCCGCCGCCGGGTGACCAGGCCGGATCGTCCTTCTTGCCGGGCGCCCAGGTCAGCTGCTTCGGCTTCGACTCACCGATCTCGATGGCGAAGATCTGCGGGCTGCCGTCGACGCTGCGCAGGAAGGCGAGCTTGGTGCCGTCGTGATTCCAGGACACCCGGCCCCCGGTGGCGTTCTCCACGACCTTCTCCGGATCGCTGCCGTCCGGCTTCATCACCCAGATGGCATTGCTGCCGTCGGGCTCGTACCGGATCACCGCGACCCGCTTGCGGTCGCGCGACCATTCCGGCAGCACGTCGCCGCCGGTGTCCGCGACGGCCGTGCGGCCGGGCGTGCCGGGAGTGAGCAGGTAGGCGCTGGACTTGAGCTCGGGCCGCTTGTCACCGCCGGCGTCGACCTGGATCAACATCCCGGCGGTGGGGAAGGACGGCGCACTCGCCGACGGGGACGCGACCGGCGGCACGGCTGCCCCGGGGTCCTTGTCACCCCGCCTGACCAGGGCGACCAGGACGGTGGTGCCGGCGATCATCGCGAGGGTGAGCGCGCCGACAAGGACGAGCAGCCGGCCGTTGCGCTTGGCCGGCGGCCGGTCGGGGTCCGGGCCGGCGGTGGTCGGAACCGGGGTCGGCGGCTGCGGGAAGGTGCGGGTCGGGGCCGCGAAAGGCTGCGTGCGGGGTACCGCGGCCTGCGCCGCAGACCCGTGCGACGGTACTGACGCAGCGCCGCGCGAATACGCCACGGACCCGCCGCTCACCGGCTGGCCGCTCACTGGGCTGCCGCTTACCGGCTGGCTGCTCATCGGGCCGCCGCTCACCGGCTGGCCGCGCATCGGGCCACCGCTGATCGGCCTGCCGGCCTGGGGCCCGCTGTCGTCCGACAGGATCCGGGTGGCTCCCGCGTCCTCGGCCCGCGTCGCTGCCTGCGGGCCGTCACCCGTGAGTCGTTGCGTGGACCCGGCGTCCTCGGCCGCCGTCGTAGCATGCGGCCCGCCACCAGCCAAGAGTTGCGTGGATCCGGCGTCCTCGGTCTCCGGCGTGAAGGGCAGCGTGGATGTCGCGTCCTCGATCCCGGGGCCGGCCTGTGAGCCGGTCCCGGAGGTGAGCTGCGGCCCGGAGCCGTTGCCCGCCGTGATGGGTGTGGATCCGCTGTCGCCGGTCCCGGCCGCAGTGCCGTCGAACCGGGCGACCTGGGCGAACCCTCCGGATGCCGCCGCCGCGACGGGCTGGCCGCCAGTGGTGTCGGTCCCCACGGCTCGGTCAGGCGGCCCGTCGACCGCTTCCGCGGGCCGATCAGACGGCCCGTCGACCGGCCGGGGCGGCGCCACCGCGTCGTCGAAGGGTGACACCCCGCCGGTGATCAGCGCGGTGGCCACCGCCGCCCCCATCGCAATGCTGTGCTCGGGATGCGGATCGGCCACCACCGGCCGGTCGAACGCCGTCGACAGCAGCTGGCCGATCAGCGGGATCCGGGACGACCCGCCCGCCAGCAGCACCGCGTCCAGGTCGGCCGGCGCCACCCGCGCCGAGCGCAGAGCCCGGTGCAGCGCCGCCACCGTGTCCGCCAGCGCGGGCGCGATCATCGCTTCCAGTTCGGAGCGGTTCAGCCGGACCCGGGTGTGCACGCCGGGCAGCGCCACCGGGATCATCACCTCGGTGTCGAAGGACAGCGCTTCCTTGGCCTCGACGCAGTCGCGGCGCAGCCGGGCCAGGGCGGTGACCACGTCGGGCTCGTTCGGGTCCAGGCCCTCGACGCGGTTGCCGAGCACGCCGAGGACGTGGCCGAACACCGCTTCGTCGAAGTCGGCGCCGCCGAGCTGCTCGATGCCCTCGGGCTCGCCGAGCACCTGGAAGCCCTCGCCCTCGCGGCGCAGCACCGCCGCGTCGAACGTGCCGCCGCCCAGGTCGTAGACCGCCACTGTCTCACCCGGACCGATCCGGCGGGCGGTCGCGTGCTGCAGCGCCGCGGCCTCCGGCTCCGTACGCAGCAGCGCCGGTCCGGTGTCGGCCAGCCGCAGCGCCTGGTCGAGCTGCTCCCGTTTGTACGGTCCCCAGTTCGCCGGGTGCGTCACCGTCAGCACCGCGGGCGGCCCGTCCTGCAGCCGGATCACCACGTCGAGCACGTGCCGCAGCAGCTTGGCGGTCAGCGCGTGGGCGGAGAACGGCACGCCACCGGCCAGGATCGGCACCGGGTCACCGATGCGGCGCTTGAACTCGCGGGCCAGCCGGGCCGGTTCGGCCTGACCGCGGCGCTCGGCTGCCTCACCGATCAGCAGGCCGCCGTCAGGGCGTACGAACACCAGCGACGGGATCTCGGCCCGGCGCCCGCCCAGCCGGACCACCTCGGTGCGCCCGTCGACGCGGACCGCCGCTGCTGTCTGGGTCGTGCCGAGATCGATCCCCAAGCCGTACTGCATCGCCACAGCTAGAGACCTTAAAGGCAACGCGCCAGCGCCGGCACCGCCGGACGGGCGGTGTCGGGGGTGGTTCTCCCGGCGCCGCCATCCGTACGAGGGACGGCGGTCAGCCCGGCTGCCGCCGCATGATGTGGCCGGTCGCGGTGAAGCGTTCGTTGCCGACCAGCGGGCCGGTCCGGGTCTCCTGTACCACGAAGCCCTCGCTGCGGTACAGAGCCAGCGCGGGCGGGTTGCCGTCGAGGACAGTCACCTCCGCGTGGTCGCCGGTGTGGGCGAGCGCGTGGCGCAGCAGGGCCCGGCCGATGCCGCGGCGGTAGTGCGCCGGGTCGACGTAGAGCCAGGTGATCTCGTCGCCGTCGAGGGCCACGAAGCCGGTCACCCCGGCGTCGGTCTCGGCCACCCAGAGCTGCCCGTCGAACAGGCCCTCGCCCTCGGCGGTCTGCTCCAGGGTGAGGAACGCGTCGAGGCCGGCGGAGTCGCGCAGCTCGTCGAGCCGGGCGGCGTCGTGGATGCGGCAGAGCGCGGGCCAGTCACTGTCGTCATACGCGCGGATCAGCACACGCGACATCGTGCCGGGGCGGCCCAGATCACGCAGCTGAATTACTGAACGTTTCAGCTGTGTTGACAGGTCGTTACCCAGGGGATCAACATATCTGAACTGACTGATGGAAGCGCTCCCAAGGAGATCCTTCGTGATTCGAACCCTCGGCGCCGCCGTCCTGCTCGTGGCCGGCCTCACCGCCGTCCCGGCCGGTCCGGCCGCTGCCGCCGACGAGGTCGAGCAGGTTGTCAACGGCAGCTTCACCGCCGGCACGGACCCGTGGTGGGGCAACCCCGGGCCGCTGACCCTGAGCGACGGCAAAGCCTGTATGGACGTGCCGGGCGGCACCAGTAACCGGTGGGACGTCGCCGTCGGTCAGAACGACATCGATCTCGTCGCGGGCGAGACCTACCGGTACTCGTTCACAGCCAGCGGCGATCCCGATGGGCATGTCGCCCGGGCGATCGTGGGCCTGGGCGTCTCGCCGTACGACACGTACTTCGAGGCCTCGCCGGCGCTGACCGTCTCGGGCGACACGTACTCGTACACCTTCACCTCGGCCGTGACCACCGCGCAGGCGCAGGTCGCGCTGCAGGTCGGCGGCAGCGCCGATCCCTGGCGGCTCTGCCTGGACGACGTCTCGCTGGTCGGCGGCGTGCCGCCGGAGGTCTACGTGCCCGACACCGGGCCGCGGGTGCGGGTCAACCAGGTCGCCTACCTGCCGCGCGGGCCGAAGAAGGCCACGCTGGTCACCGAGGCCACCACCAAGCTGCCCTGGCAGCTGAAGAACGCGGCCGGCGCCACCGTCGCGCGGGGCACCACCGTGCCGCGCGGGGTCGACGTGTCGTCCGGGCAGAACGTGCAGACGATCGACTTCAGCCGCTACCACAAGCGCGGCACCGGCTACACGCTCGTCGCCGACGGTGAGACCAGCCGGCCGTTCGACATCGACGCCGCGATCTACGAGCAGCTGCGCGCCGACGCGCTGAAGTTCTACTACACCCAGCGAAGCGGCATCGAGATCCGCGAGGACCTGCGGCCCGGGTACGGCCGCCCGGCCGGCCACGTCGACGTCCCGCCGAACCTGGGCGACGGCTCGGTGCCGTGCCAGGCCGGCGTCTGCGACTACAAGCTCGACGTCACCGGCGGCTGGTACGACGCCGGCGACCACGGCAAGTACGTCGTCAACGGTGGCATCTCCGTCTGGCAGCTGCTCAACCAGTACGAGCGCACTGCCGAGCCGCGCAAGCTGGGCGACGGCACGCTGGCCATCCCGGAGAGCGGCAACAAGGTCCCGGACCTGCTCGACGAGGTCCGCTGGGAGCTGGAGTTCCTGCTCAAGATGCAGGTGCCGGCCGGGCAGCCGCTCGCCGGCATGGTGCACCACAAGATCCACGACGCCAACTGGACCGGGCTGCCGCTGATGCCGCACCTCGACCCCCAGCAGCGTGAACTGCACCCGGTCTCGACCGCGGCGACGCTGAACCTGGCCGCCACCGCCGCCCAGGCCGCCCGCATCTACCGCCGCTACGACAAGGCGTTCGCCGCCAAGGCTCTCGCCGCCGCGCGCACCGCCTACACCGCCGCCCTGGCCGAGCCGGCCCGCTACGCCTCCGCGGCCGACGGCACCGGTGGTGGCGCGTACAACGACGACAAGGTGGACGACGACTTCTACTGGGCCGCCGCTGAGCTGTACCTGAGCACGGGCGAGAAGAAGTACGCCGCCGACATCCTGGCCTCGCCGGTGCACACCGCCGACATCTTCAGCGGCACGGCCGCCTTCGACTGGGCCAGCACGGCCGTGGCCGGCCGGCTGGACCTGGCCCTGGTGCCGAACAAGCTGCCCGGGCGCAACCAGGTCCGCGCGTCGATCGTCGCGGCGGCCGAGAAGTACCTGAAGATCCAGACCGCGCACCCGTACGGCATCCCGTACGCCCCGGCGAACAACGTGTGGGACTGGGGCTCCAACAGCCAGATCCTGAACAATCTGGTGGTGGTGGCGTCCGCGCACGAGATCACCGGCCGGGACAGGTTCCGCCACGCGGTCTACGAGGGCATGGACTTCATGCTCGGCCGCAACGCCCTCAACCAGTCCTACGTGACCGGTTACGGCGAGGTCAGCTCGCAGAACCAGCACAGCCGCTGGTACGCCCGCCAGCTCGACCCGGCCCTGCCCAACCCGCCCCGGGGCACCCTGGCCGGCGGCGCCAACTCCTCGATCCAGGACCCGTACGCCCAGAGCAAGCTGACCGGCTGCGTGGGCCAGTTCTGCTACATCGACGACATTCAGTCCTGGTCGACGAACGAGCTGACCATCAACTGGAACGCCCCGCTGGCCTGGATCGCGTCCTACATCGCGGACCAGAACTAGCCGGAACTAGAATCCATGGCGTGATCGACGTCGAGAAGCCCGTGTGGCTTCTCGACGTCGACGGCGTCGTCAACACGATCAAACCCGGCTGGGGTGCCGCGCCGCGCAAGTCGCTGGTGTGGTCGGGGGCCGACAACACGTCGTACCTGTTGCGCTGGTCGCCGCTGCTGGTCGACCGGATCCGGTCGCTGCACTCCGACGGCCGGGTCGAGGTCCGCTGGTGCACGACCTGGTGCCCGGAGGCCGAACGCCTGGAAACACTGTGGCGCCTGCCCGCGTTGATCCGGGCCCTGGACGCCGACCCGATGCCCCGCGGTGCCCAGTGCCGGCCGCTGAAGCTGGCGGCGGCCCGGGAAGTGCTGGCCGAGGGCCGCCGGCTCATCTGGACCGACGACGAGGCTCTGCCCCCGCCGGGCCCGGCACGTGAGGAACTGACCGCGGACGGCCGGTCGCTGCTGATCGCCCCGCGGGCCAACCGCGGCCTGCAGCCGGGCGACCTGCACCTGATCGAGAAGTTCGCCGAGGGAAGGCGCCTGCCGACGCACCGGGTGGCGGGCCGCCACCGCCAGTCGCCGGACTGACCGTCAGGACGGGTTTCGCTCCAGGAAGCGGGGGCGCGGCGCACATCCCGCCCGAGCAGAATCATGGACGTGACCGCCAGCAGGATCACCACCAGGGCCAGCCCGGTCCAGATCGGACTGCGGTGCTGAACGGCCTGGCCGACCTGCACGAGGATCAGCCCGGCCGGCGCGGCCATCCACCGCCACAACGCCACGGCGGGCCCGGCCAGGAAGCCGGACCCGCCGCTTACGGTCTCTTTCGTCAGCGTCGCAGCGTGAGCAGACCCGGGCGGTACGGCAGCAGCCCGTAGTCGCCGCCGGAGTTCGGCGCGCGGCCCTGGTAGAGCAGCTGCAGGTTGCACGGGTCGACGGTCATCGTCTGGTCGGCGTTCGTGCGGATCAGCTCACCGTGGCTGATGTCGTTGGTCCACGTGGCACCGCTGTTGGCCTTGCCCGCGAACGGGTTGCTCTCGGTGGCGGCCTGCGGGGTCCACGAGCCGTTGAGGCTGGTCGCGGTGAACGAGCGGAAGTAGCGGCCGTTCGCGCCGATGGCTTCGACGATCATCAGGTACTGGTTCCGGCCCTGGAGCTTGTAGACCTGCGGGGCCTCGAACAGGTTGTTCTTCGTGTCGCTCATGACCACGGTCGAGGTCGAGCCGAAGTTGCCGGGGAAGTTGCCGATCGGCATGCCGGCCCGGTAGATCTTGCCGTTGTCGCCGGCGAAGAACAGGTACATGTTCTGCCCGTCACCGATCAGGGTCTGGTCGATCGGCCCGGTGTCGGAGCCGGTGATGGACCCGGTGAACAGCGGTTGCGCCGCCGACCAGCTGTTGGCGTTGGCCGGGTCGGTCGACGTGCGGTACGAGAACGCGGTCGGTCCCCACTGGTGGGCCAGCACCCAGATGTTCTTCGGGGCGAAGTAGAACAGCGACGGCGCGACGGTGCCGGCGTTCATCTTGTTCTGGGCGGCCGAGCCCAGCTCGTTGAAGTTGTCGACCAGGCCGAAGTTCATCGAGCCCCACGAGGTGCCGGTGTCGTGGGTGGTGGCGTAGACGAGCTGCTTGCCGTTGTAGGGCGCGGTGGTGAAGTCCTTGAGCGACACCCAGCCCGACTTCGGGTTGGCCAGCTGACCGGTCGAGTTCCACCGGTACGACGACGGCAGCGCGCACGCGGCCGGGGTCGTCGTGGGCGTGGTCGGCGTGGTGCCGCCCCCGCCGGAGCCGGTGCACGAGGTGATCCGGGGGCGGGCAGTGGTGTTGCCGTTGAACATGGTGGTGAAACCGAACGCGTTGCCGGAGCCGTTGGACTTGATCGTCATGACGGTGCCGCTGGTGTCCCAGGTCGCGGTGCCGTTCCAGACCGAGGAGACCTTCTGCGGCGCCGTGAGGGTGACGACGACGCTCCAGCTGCTGGCCCCGCTCACGGTGACCGTGGAGTTGTACCGGTCGCCCCAGGCGGTGCCGGGCGTCAGCGTCGCGGTGCAGCTGCCGGATCCGGTGGCCGGGGGAGTGGTCGGCGAGGTCGTCGGTGCGGTCGTGCCGCCGGCGTTGAGGGCGTTCAGCACCGAGGTGTACGCGGCCTTCTTGTTGCCCGAGCCGTCGAACAGCAGCGGGTTCTCACCCGGGCGCCACGAGTCGGTGTCGCGGATGCCCCAGACCGTGATGCCGGTGCAGCGGGCCACCGCGAGGCAGGCTTTCGTGACGGTGGCGTAGATGTTCGCCTGGTTGCCGCCCTGGGCGATGTCCAGCTCGGTGATCTGGACGTCCACGCCGAGGTCGGCGAAGCGCTGCAGGTTGGCCTGATACGTGGAGTCGATGCCGGTGCCCAGGTGGGACTGCAGGCCGACGCAGTCGATCGGGACGCCGCGGGCCTTGAAGTCGCGGACCATGTTGTAGATACCGGTCGACTTGGCGTTGATGCCATCGGTGTTGTAGTCGTTGTAGCAGAGCTTCGCGGCCGGGTCCGCGGCGCGGGCGGCGCGGAACGCGGCTTCGATCCAGTCGTTGCCGGTGCGTTGCAGGTTGGAGTCACGCCGGGCGCCACTACCACCGTCGGCGAAGGCCTCGTTCACGACATCCCAGGAGTGGATCTTTCCCTTGTAGTGGGTGGCGACCTGGGTGACGTGGTTGATCGCGGCATTGCGCAGGGCGGTGCCGGACAGTGACTGGGCCCAGGCGGGTTGCTGGGCGTGCCAGAGCAGGGCGTGGCCGCGGACCTTCGCCCCCATCGCGATGCCCTGGTTGAGGATCCGGTCGCCGTTGGTGTAGGTGAACCGGCCCTGCGACGGCTCGGTGGCGTCCCACTTCATCTCGTTCTCGGCCGTGACGGAGTTGAACTCCGTGTTCACGATCCGGGTGTAGGTCGAGTCGCTCAGCCGGCCGCCGGCGATCGCCGCACCGAAGTACCGGCCGGTCTGGGCGGCCGAGGCGCCCAGGGTGGTGGCGGCATCGGCGGACTGGGTGTAGACGACGCTCAGTCCGGCGGCGACCAGACCGGCGATGCCTGCCGCGACCAGCACGATCCGCCGTCGCGGGGCTCGACGATGGGCGGGTGGATGCACAGACGCTGTCATAACGTGCCTCTCGGGAAAGGGATTCCGCGCAGACGGGAAGCCTTCCCATTGCGCGTCCAGAATGCTGCCATGCCAATCCATGGATCTCAACATTAAAGCCATTGAATAGGCGAAAAGAATGGTCGAATGTCGACTCCGCGAGGCCCTTCGACGATACGCATTTAAGGAAAAGTAAAGGTCATAACCGCAGGTGAGCGCCGTAGCGACGGCACGAAAAAAGCCGTCTGCCGGATAATGCGGCAGGCGGCTGAAAAAAGCCAGGGCCGGGCCGGCGCGGGGAGGCGCCGACCCGGCTGATCCGGTGCGGGGGCGGTTACTTGTAGGTGATGTCCGAGGCGCTGAAGAAACAGTTCTTGCCGTCCGCGCCGGAACCGGTCTTGGGCGGCTCGGCGCCGGTGTTGTTGCCGGTGAAGCGGTCGCAGATCGCGATCTTCTTCTTGCTGTCACCGACGATGGTGATGCCGGAGAACGTCGCGGTGTCGCCGAAGTTGGTGTTGATGCCGGCCAGGGACTTGCCCGGCGAGGTGGCGGTGATGTTCTGCAGCACCACGGTCCGCTTGTGCTGCGTCTTGCAGTTGCCGCACGAGCGGTAGAGCTTGCCGAAGTCGCTGACCTGGAAGTTGCGGACGGTCAGCGTGCCGCCGCCGTTGTGCTGGAACACCTTGTCCGAGGCCGAACGGGCGCCGCCGCCGTCGACGGTGTACCGGGCCGAGGCGCCGCCCTTGAACGTGGCGGCGTCCTCGCCGACGTCCTCCCACCAGACGTTGACCAGGGTGCAGGAGCCGCTGCAGTGCACGCCGTCACCGGCCGGGGCGCCGATGATGACGTTCCGGAGCGTGGCCCCGTCGGCCAGCTTGAACATCGGGTCCTGGCTCTCGCTCTGGCCGCCGTCGCCGATGCCGAAATAGCGCTTGAGGCCGCCGTCGAAAGTGCCGGAGACGGTGGTCGTGGCGCTGACCTTCACCAGGCCCTTCGCGGACGGCCAGGCCGTGGCGGCCGAGGCGTTCTGCGTGAAGGCGACCGCCGCGACGCCGAGACCGCAGGCCACGACGGTCGCGATGGCGCCGGCGCGCCAGCGCCGGAACCGGCCCGGGGAGTTCTCTGGAGAGGTGGGGGAGGACGTTTCCATACCCGTCCAGTGGCCGGCGGCCCCCGGGAGGTTGCCGCGGCCGCCGAGATTTCTTCACCGGATCCGCGGGTAGGGCCGTGGACATGGCTGGGCCCGGTGTCCTGACCCGATACACGACCGCTGCCGCACTGGCCCGGCTCGCCGACGAGGGCAGCCGGGTGGCCCTGCTGTTGCATGTGCTCGCGGTCGGGCGCGGAGCGGCGTTCGGCGGCCTGCTGATCGGCGCTCTCATGGTGCCCCATGTACTGGCCGCGCCGCTGGTGGGCGCCCTGGCCGACGCGGTACGCCGGCGCCGGCTGCTCTACGTCGGCGGGCTGCTCGGTTTCGCGGCCGGCGTCACCGGAGCGGCGCTGCTGGCGGACCCCGTCCCGGCCGCGGCGTTCGTGGCGGCTGTGCTGGCCGGCTGCTGTGCGCCGTTGCTGATCGGGGGTCTGTCCAGTCTGCTCGGCGAGCTCGCCGGCGACCGGCTGCCGCGGGCGTTCGGCCTGGATGCGACCTCGTACAGCCTGGCCGGCATCGTGGGCCCGGCCCTGGCCGCGGTGCTCGCCGGCTGGGCGGGTGGCCTCTGGGCCGTGGCCGCCCTCGCGTTCTGCTGCGCGATCGCCGCGGTGATCGTCGTGACGTTGCCGGTGCCGGACCGGGCCGCGACGGTCTGGGGCAACCGGCCCGGGGGAGCGCTGCCGGCCATCTGGCGCCGGCCCCCGCTGGCCGCGGTCACCATCGCCAGCACCGTCAGCCAACTCGGCCTCGGCGCGCTGCCGATCGTCGCCGCGCTGCTCGCGGCCGGCCTGCACGACCCGGCCCTGGCCGGTCTCACGCTGTCGGCGTTCGCTGTCGGCAACCTGATCAGTTCCCTCGCCTATGCCCGCCTGCCCCTGCGCCGGATCCGTCCGGAGACCGTGGTGCCGGCCGGTCTGCTCATCATGACCGTGCCGTTCGCGATGCTGCCGATCGTGGACGGTCGCTGGAGCACCCTGGCACTGTTCCTGCTGGCCGGCGTGATCAACGGGCCGGCCTTCGCGTCGTTGCTGGTCGTGCGGGACCGGGAGGCGCCACCGGAGACCCGGACCCAGGTCTTCACCATCGGGGCCGGGCTCAAGGTGACCGCCGCCGCGGCCGGGGTCTCCGTCGCGGGCCTGGCCACCGGCCACGGCACGGCTGTCCTGCTGCTGGCTGTCGCGGCCAGCCAGCTGGTGGCCGGCGGTCTCGGCGCCGCGCTGCTCAGGAGGCGCCGGCCAGCTCCTCGAGTGTCGCCCGCGCTCCCTTGAGGTGCAGCGAGGACAGCACCGAGCGGTACGCCGAGACGAACCGCTCGTTGTCGATGAGGTCGCCGAACAGGTCCCGGTTCGCGATGAACGCCAGCGGGTCCTCATTCTGGCGCTGGGCCGCGGCGGTCAGGGTGTCCTTGAGCCGGTCCACCACCTCGATCGGACTGCCCTGCTCGTCGACGCCCTCGGCGTAGCGGGCCCAGCTGGCCACCACGGCGGTGGACCGCAGGATCTCGCCGCCGGTCGCGAGGTTGTGCCGGATCACCGGCAGCAGCCACTTGGGGATGCGGTCGGAGCTCTCCGCGCAGAGCCGGGCCACGGTGTCGCGCACCTGGGCGTTGGAGAAGCGGTCGATGAGCTGGTGCTTGTACTCGTCGAGGTCGATACCGGGCACGGGCTCCAGGGTCGGTGTGGCCTCGCGGTCCATGTACGCCAGCAGGAAGTCGGCGAACAGCGGGTCCTGGGCGACGTCGTGCACCAGCCGGTAGCCGGCCAGGTAGCCGAAATAACACAGCGCCTGGTGGCTGGCGTTGAGCAGGCGCAGCTTCATCAGCTCGTACGGCTCGACGTCGGCCACGACCTGCACCCCGGCCTCCTCGAACGGGGGCCGGCCGAGCGGGAACGCGTCCTCCAGCGCCCACTGGGTGAACGGCTCGCAGACCACCGGCCAGGCGTCGTCCACCCCGAACCGCTTGCGGACCTCCGCGCGGTCGTCGTCCGTGGTGACCGGGGTGATCCGGTCGACCATGCTGTTCGGGAAGGCGACGTGCTGCTCCACCCACGCGCCGAGCTCCGGGTCCCGCAGGGTGGCGAAGGCGACGAAGCTGCGCCGGGCGGCGTGCCCGTTGCCCTGGATGTTGTCGCAGCTCATGATCGTGAACGGCGGCACGTCGCGCTCGCGCCGGAGAGCCAGCGCCGCGGTGATCAGCCCGAAGGTGGTCCGCGGCGGGTTACCGGGGGTCAGGTCGTGCTGCACGTCCGGGTTGTCCGCGACGAAGTCACCGGTGACGGCGTTGAAGTTGTAGCCGCCCTCGGTGATGGTCAGCGAGACGATGCGCACCTCGGGCGCGGCCATCTTCTCGATGACGGCCCCGGGGTCGTCCGGCGCGAACAGGTACTCCTTGATCGAGCCGACGACCCGGGCCTCCAGGGTGCCGTCCGGCGCCTTGACGACCAGCGTGTAGAGGCCGTCCTGGGCGTGCATCACCTCGGCCATGCGCCGGTCGGCCGGCATCACGCCCACCCCGCAGATCGCCCAGTCCAGCGCCCGGCCCGCGCTCATCAGCCGGTCCAGGTACATCGCCTCGTGCGCCCGGTGGAAGCCACCGACGCCGAAGTGCACGATCCCGGTCCGCAGCGCGCCGCGATCGTAGGACGGGACCGGCAGCCCGGCGGGCAGGGACGACAGGTTCTGGGCATTGAGGGGCAGCATCGGCATGTCCTCCCAGCGCTGCTCTGACGGGCTCGGAGCCCCAGCATGGCATCCCGGGAGGCCCGTCGCCGGGCCCGGCGCGGCAGCAGCTTTCTCACCGTCCGTCAACACGGGCACACGGGCCGCGCAAACGGGCACGGCCCGGCGGCGGATCGCCACCGGGCCGTCCCGTTGCTCCCGGTCAGACCGGCAGAGCCGCCGCCGGCCGCAGGTTGCCACCGGTCATGTGCCGCAGGTACGCGGGCAGAGTGAAGAATTCCGGGCAGGTCCGCTCGGAGAGCAGCACGGTCAGCAGGGTCCGGGCCTGACCGAAGCACCGGGCCGACTCCTCGTCCAGCGCCCCGGTCTCGGCCAGCACGTCCAGCTCCTCGCGCAGCATCCGGGTCACCAGGCCCGCGGTGACCGGCACGCCGTAGTCGGTCGGGGTGCCCGTCGAGATCCACTGCCACAGCTGGGTCCGGCAGATCTCCGCGGTCGCCGCGTCCTCCATGAGCCCGCCCAGCGCCACCGCGCCGCGACCGCCCAGCCACGCCGCGACGTACCGCAGAGCCACGCTGACGTTGGTGCGCAGCGCGACCTCGCTGACCGTGACAGTGCTCGACTTGACGTCCAGCAGCTCCTTGGCGGTGACCCGCACGTCCTCGCGCTTGCGCACGATCTGGTGCGGCTCGAAACCGAGCCACTGGTCGAAGACCTCCCGGCAGGTCTCGACCAGGCCCGGGTGGGCCACCCAGGAGCCGTCGAAGCCGTCGCCGACCTCGCGTCGCTTGTCCTGGCGCACCTGGCTGAGCGCCCGCTTGGCGGCCACCGGGTCCCGGCTGGGCACGACGGCGGCCATGCCGCCGATCGCGTGGGCGCCGCGCCGGTGACAGGTCTTGACCAGCAGTTCCGTGTACGCCCGCATGAACGGCGCCGTCATCGTCACCTGCGAGCGCTCCGGCAGCACCACGTCCGGCCGGTTCTTGATCATGCTGAACAGGTAGTCCCAGCGGCCGGCGTTGAGTCCCGCCGAGTGCTCGCGCAGCTCGTACAGGATCTCCTCCATCTCGAAGGCCGCCGTGATCGTCTCGATCAGCACCGTCGCGCGGATGGTGCCGCGGGGGATGCCCAGCAGGTTCTGCGCGAAGACGAAGACGTCGTTCCACAGCCGGGCCTCGAGGTGGCTCTCCAGCTTGGGCAGGTAGAAGTACGGGCCGCTGCCGCGTTCGATCTGTTTGCGCCCACAGTGGAACAGGTAGAGGCCGAAGTCGAACAGCGACGCCGAGACCGCCCGCCCGCCGATGCGCACGTGGCACTCCGGCAGGTGCCAGCCCCGCGGCCGGACCATGATCGTGGGCAGCTCGGTGCCGATCCTGTACTCCCGGCCGTCCGGCGCGGTGAAGTCCAGCGTGCCGTCCAGCGCGGCGCGCAGGTTGCGCTGGCCCGAGACGACGTTGTCCCAGGTCGGCGCGGTGGCGTCCTCGAAGTCGGCCATCCAGACCTTGGCGCCGGAGTTGAGCGCGTTGATCGTCATCTTGCGTTCCGGCGGCCCGGTGATCTCCACCCGCCGGTCCATCAGGTCCTCGGCCGGGGGCGCCACGGTCCAGGTGCCGTCGATCCGGATCTGTCGCGTCGAGGACAGGAAGTCCAGCTCGGTGGTCCGGGCGGCCCGCCGGCGCCGGCGCCGGTCGAGCAGCTGGACGCGGCGCGCGCCGAACTCGCGGTCCAGCGCCACCACGAACTCGATCGCTTCAGGCGTCAGGACTTCCGGGTACTCGGACGGGGTGACGGTGACTTCTTCCATCAGAACTGCTCCGCTTCGGTCGAGCCGGACAGCGCGGTGGTGGAGCTGTCGGGGTTCAGCGCCGTGGAGACGGCGTCGAAGTAGCCGGTGCCGACCTCGGCCTGGTGCTTGGTCGCCGTGTAACCGTTGGCCTCGGCCGCGAACTCGGCCTCCTGCAGCCGCACGTACGCGCTCATGCCCTCGGCGGCGTAGCCCTGGGAGAGCTCGAACATCGAGTGGTTCAGCGCGTGGAAGCCGGCCAGCGTGACGAACTGGAACTTGTAGCCCATCGCGCCGAGCTCCTTCTGGAACCGGGCGATGGTGGCGTCGTCCAGGTTGCGCTTCCAGTTGAACGACGGCGAGCAGTTGTACGCCAGCATCTTGTCCGGGTGCACCTTGTGCACGGCCTCGGCGAACGAGCGGGCGAACTCCAGGTCGGGCTTGCCGGTCTCGCACCAGATCAGGTCGGCGTAGTCGGCGTACGCGACTCCGCGGGCGATCGCCGCCTCCGGGCCGCTGCGCACCCGGAAGAAGCCCTCGGCGGTCCGCTCGCCGGTGAGGAACGGCTTGTCGCGCTCGTCCACATCGGTGGTGAGCAGGTCCGCGGCCAGCGCGTCGGTGCGGGCGATGATCAGGCTGGGCACCCCGGCCACGTCGGCGGCGAGCCGGGCGGCGTTGAGCGTGCGGATGTGCTGGGCGGTCGGGATGAGCACTTTGCCGCCGAGGTGGCCGCACTTCTTCTCCGAGGCGAGCTGGTCCTCCCAGTGCACGCCGGCCGCACCCGCCGCGATCATGGCCTTCATCAGCTCGAATGCGTTCAGCGGCCCGCCGAAACCGGCCTCGGCGTCGGCGACGATGGGGGCCAGCCAGTCGCGGTCGTGCTTGCCCACCGCAGTGTCGATCTGGTCGGCCCGCAGCAGCGCGTTGTTGATCCGGCGCACCACCGCCGGCACCGAGTTCGCCGGGTAGAGGCTCTGGTCCGGGTACGTGTGCCCGGACAGGTTGGCGTCGGCGGCGACCTGCCAGCCGGACAGGTAGATCGCCTTGAGCCCGGCCCGCACCTGCTGCACGGCCTGGCCACCGGTCATGGCCCCGAGCGCGTTGATGTACTCCTCGTCGTGCAGCAGGTCCCACAGCCTGCGGGCGCCCCGCTCGGCCAGGGTGTGCTGCTCCTGGACGCTGCCGCGCAGCTTGACGACGTCGTGCGCCGTGTAGCTGCGGGTCACGCCCAGCCAACGGGGATCGCCGGCCCACGCCCGAGTGAGGTCCGCGGCGGTACCGCCCCTGACTTCGGTCAGCTGATCAGTCATGGTGTTTAGCCCTTCCGTTACGGCAGAACTTCACTGTCGCCGAGCCTGCAACCCCTCCTGAAGGCATTTGTGAGCAGAAGAAGTGCGAATCTTCTGCTAGCGTCAAATCCCATGACGGCTTCCGATGTCGACCTGGTGACCCTCGGGCAGCGCCTGCGCCACCAGCGCCGGGCCAAGGGCATGACCCTCGACCAGCTCAGTGCCGCCGTCGGCCGGGCGCCCTCACAGCTCTCCCTGATCGAGAACGGCAAACGGGAGCCCAAGCTCAGCGTGCTGCAGGCCATCGCGGGCGCTCTGGGCGTACCGATGCAGGATCTGCTCCGGCCGGAAGCGCCGAGCCGGCGCGCCGGGCTGGAGATCGAGCTGGCCCATTTCCAGCGGGAGCCCGCCTACGCGGCCCTGGGCCTGCCGGTCGTCCGCGGCGGCCGGCGGCTGCCCGCCGACGCCCTGGAATCGCTGATCGGCCTGCACCGCGAGCTGACCCGGCTGCTCACCGAGCAGAGCGCCACCCCGGAGGTGGCCCGCCGCGCCAACCAGCAGCTGCGCGTCGAGATGCGCGAGCGCGACAACTACTTCGACTACATCGAGCAGGCCGCGGCCAAGGTGCTGGAGTCGGTGCGGCACACCACCGGGCCGCTGTCGCAGCGCGGCATCCTCGACATCGCCGCCCAGCTCGGCTTCTCGCTGCACTACGTCAACGACCTGCCGGGCTCGGCGCGCTCGGTGACCGACCTGAAGAACCGCAAGATCTACCTGCCCCAGGTGGCCAGCGGCAAGGGCCACGACCCGCGCGCGGTGGTGCTGCAGACGCTCGGGCACTTCGTGCTCGGCCACCACGATCCGGCCGACTACGGCGACTTCCTGCGCCAGCGGGTCGAGGTCAACTACTTCGCCGCGGCGCTGCTGATGCCGGAGAAGTTCGCCACCGACTTCCTGCGCGAGGCCAAAGCCGACCGGGCCCTGGCCATCGACGACTTCCGCGACGCGTTCGGGGTCTCCTACGAGACGGCGGCGCACCGCTTCACCAACCTGGCCACCCACCACTTCGGCATCCCCGTGCACTTCGCCCGGGTGCACGAGAGCGGCACGGTCTACAAGGCGTACGAGAACGACGACGTGCGCTTCCCGACCGACGTGACCGGCGCGATCGAGGGGCAGCCGGTGTGCCGCAAGTGGGCGTCCCGCACGGTGTTCGCGGCCGAGGACCCGTACTCGTCGTTCTCCCAGTTCACCGACACCGGCAAGGGCACGTACTGGTGCACGGTGCACGTGGAGTCCACCCGCTCGGGCGAGTTCTCGGTCACGGTCGGGACGCCGTACCAGCACGCCCGCTGGTTCCGCGGCGGCGACACCACCCGCCGTACGGTGTCGGCCTGCCCCGACCCGACCTGCTGCCGCCGGCCGCCCGCGGAGCTGGTGGACCGCTGGGCCGGGCAGGCCTGGCCCAGCGCCCGGGTGCACTCGCACCTGCTGGCCGCCCTGCCGCCGGGCACCTTCCCGGGCGTCGACGCCCAGGACGTCTACGAGTTCCTCCAGCGCCGCGCCGGGTGACGGCGGCCCGGCCCGGCATTCGTGAGCATTGTGTGGAGATTCTGTGCGGAGTCGGCCGGGGCGATCCCTGACGGGCGTCACCCGTGATGGGATTCGCCTCGTCGGCAGTCGCCGCCCCGGAAGGAGACCCCCATGAAGTACGTCCTGGCCGTCCTCGCTGCTGTGCTCGGCGTCGCCGCGTTCGTGTACGGCGGAGCCGACGACTCCCCGGGCCTGCAGCTGCTGGGTGCCTTGATCGTCATCGGTGCGGTCTTCCTCGGCGTGCGGACGGCCCGGCGCAGTTAGGGCAGGTTTCCCGCCCGGACCCCGGGGGTCCGGTCCGACCACGGTGCCGCCCGCCGGCCGGTACGGACATGGCCGGCGTGCCGTCGGGGTGAGCAGCACGTCGTGGTGGTCGGTGATCAGGCGCGGCGCCGGGTGACGCGGGCCGTCCCGCGCGCCTGGTCCGCGACGGTGGCCCGGGGCACCGGTATCCCGGCGCCGAGCCGGATCAGCAGGGGTGCGTCGACGAGGTCACTGCGCTGCAGCAGGGTGTGCTCCCCCCACGACAACCGGACGTCGGCCGCGCAGTGCGCCACCCGCACGTGGGCCAGGCGACCGGCCCGTACGGTGGCCGCCAGGCCCTGCACGGTGAACGTCACCGACAGGGACAACCGCAGCTCGTACACGCGTTCCCGGTCGACCAGCACGTCGATGTGCGGGTCGTAGGTCACCCGGACCAGATGGTCGTCCAGCGCGACCAGCCGGGTCACGTCGGCGTCGGCGGCGGTCTCCCGCGCGGCCGCGATCAGGCAGTCGTAGCCCATCAGCCCGGAGAGCAGGATCGAGCCGAGGTCTTCCTCGAGCAGGCCGCCGGCCGCGGCGGAGAGCTCCGCGCCGAGCGCTTCGCGGGCCGGGCCGGAGAGGTGACCGGGGATCGCGTCGAGCACCGCCCCGACCGGACCGCCCTCGGCGAGCCGCCGGGTCAGCGTCGCGTCGTCGGCGCCCAGGAAGTCGCGCAGGTGGCCGGTCACGATCCGGCCTCCTCGATCGTCGCCCGGCCCGCGGCGGAGTGCCGGCGCACGGAGATGGCGATCTGGGGAGCTGTCGTCCGTGCGGTCACCGCCGCCGTCCGGGTGCCCGGACCGGCGACCACCCTGACGTGCCGCCGCAGCCACCGCCGGCCCCTGGGCAGGCTGAACACACCAGACCTCATAGCGACCATCTCCTCGTGATCACTATGCGCATGCCGCGGGGGTTTCCCGCGCGTTGAGTCGTTGATCCGCTCGTGGTCAGCCGGGGATGTAATCCTCCAGGAGGGCCGGCGTCAGCCCGGCCTTGCGGATCGCGCGCAGGGCGGCCAGGAAGTCCCGCACGAAATCCGGCCGGAAATGCATCAGGATGATGTCGCCCGGCTGCACACGGTGCCCCTCCTGGTAGCGCACCTTGCCCTTGTGGACCGTCTCCTTCCACATGAAAGCGGCCTTGATCCCGCAGTCGTGCACCGCCCGCAGCGTGGTCGCGTCCTTGGTGCCGAACGGCGGCCGGAACAGCACGGGCCGGCGGTGGTAGCGGTGACCCAGGCGATCCGCCGAGCCGCAGATCTCCCGGCGCTGGAACGCGTACGACTTGCCGCGCAGCTCGCTGTGGGTGATCGTGTGCGCCTCGATGACCGCGCCGTGCTCCTGCAGGCGCGCGAAGTACGGCTCGTCGTCCCGGATGGCGTCGGTGGTCAGGAACAGCGTGACCGGGACGCCGGCCGCCGCCAGCAGGCCGGGCGCCTCCGGCGATTTCAGGTAGCCGTCGTCGATGGTGAGGAAGGCGACCCGCTGCTGCGTCGGGATGCGCGACAGGTACGGCACGCTGCCCGACTCCGGCAGGGTGATCGGCTCGGGCGGCGGCGCCGGTGCGAACACGGGAATGTCGGCGGAGGTCCAGCCCGTGCCCCCGGTCGGCGCCGCCGGTGCCGTCGCCGGCTGACCGGCCGATGGCGCTGCTGAGGCACTGGCCGGCGCACTGACCGGTGCACCGGACGAGGGCAGCACGCCCGTCGGGCCGGAGGCAGCCGCGCAGGCGGCCAGCGGTACCCCCGACAGGCAGACGACAGCGGTGGCGAGCGCTCGGCGGGACATCGTCAAGATCACATGGGCAAGCTAGAGAGCGCCCGCAACCGCACACGGTCACCGCAGCGTCGCGGACCCCGCATCGAAGCTGGTCAGACGGTCAGCAGGTGCGGGATCCGCCCGGGGTCGGTCGGGGCCAGCAGGTGCAGCAGCGAGCGGGCCGCCGCGATCACCAGGGCCCGGTCGTACGTCGTGGCGAACACGAAGCGCCGTTCCGCCTCGGGCCCGGTGTCACCGAGGTCGCGGGCGACCAGAGCCGCCGCCTGGTGCGGCCCCACCACGAGCACGTTCCACTCGCCGCGCAGCGCGTCACCGGCGGAGAAGTGGGCGCCGCGGACTCCGGGCACCGGCTCCTCGCTCAGGCCGGTGCCCAGCGCCGCGACCATCGGGCTGCGCTCGGCGATCGTGGCGTACCGGCGGGCGGTCGCCCGGGTGAAGTGCCGGGCCTCCTGGAAGCAGGCCAGCAGCACCGGCGGCTGGTGGCTGTCGCGGGCCAGCGCCTCCATGTGCTTGCTGATCGGCATCAGCGTCGCCTTGGTCGTCACCACGGTGGGGCGCTGCGCCGCGACGATCTCGAAGGGTGTCCCGCCGGCCGGGCCGCTCATCGCCGGCCGCAGCAGTGGCAACTGGGCACCCACCGGGGCGGGGACGGCCGGCAGGGGACCGGGGCGCCCGTACAGCCAGCCCTGGACGACGGTCGCGCCCATCGTGCGGGCGATCGCCTCGTGCGCCGCCGTCTCCACCCCCTCGGCGAGGATGGTCGCCCCGCTCGCCTCGGCGTATGCCGCGACCGCCGCCACCACGTGTGACGTGTGCGGATCCTCCGGGGCGTGCAACAGGCTCATGTCGAGCTTGACCACGTCCGGGTGCACGAACGGCATCAGCGCCAGTGACATCGGGTCGGCGCCCACGTCGTCCAGCGCCACGCCCCAGCCCGCCGCCCGGCAGCTCGCGGTCGCGGACAGCAGCCCGGCCGGGTCCGCCGCGATCGCCCGCTCGGTCATCTCGGTGACCACCCGCAGCCGGCTCTGCGCCCGGGCCACCACCGGGGCCAGGTCGTCGGGGCAGGGCGTGTGCCACGCCGTCGGCTCCATGTTGACGAACAGCGTCTGCTCCAGGCCGGCGTCCAGTGCGGCCCGGTACGCGGCCGCCCGACACACCCAGTCGAGCTCGTTGTCGCGTCCGGCCGCGCGGGCCGCGGCGAACAGCGTCACGGGTGATTCCCAGGGACTGCCGGCCGGGCCGCGGCTGAGGGCCTCGTAGCCGAGCACCTGCCGGGAGGCGAGATCGACCAGAGGCTGGAAGACCGGGGTCACGGCGCGGCCGTCGATGACGTCATGGATGTTCCGCACGTCTTCGACATCGGCGGCCGCGGCGGATGTCTGAGGATCTCCGATCGTCGGTGCTGCGCCGGCTGACGCCGAGAGAGCGCTCCCTTACCCGAGGTATCGAAAAAGTTCGTTGTCTCTCTTTACTGTTAACAAGCTTTAAATTACGTTGGGCGTATCGCCGACGGAGCTTCCATCCATCGGGCAATGTCGATACCAAACCGGTTCTCCGGTGCGGTCCCGGCGTGCCCGCGGCAGGCCGGGTTCCCCCAAACTCCGGCCTGCCGCCCCCATGAAGAGGAGCGCTTCATGAGAAGAAGAACCACTCTGCCGCTGCTGACCGTCGCCACGGTCGGCGCCTCACTGTTCGTCGCCGTCGCGCCGGCCTCGGCGCACGGCTACATCTCCTCACCACCCAGCCGGCAGGCCAACTGCGCCCGCGGTGCGGTGGCCAACTGCGGTGACATCGTCTACGAGCCGCAGAGTGTCGAGGCCCCCAAGGGCTCGACGCAGTGCAACGGCGGCGGCACCCGCTTCGCCGTCCTCAACGACAACGGCCGCAACTGGCCGGCCGCCTCGGTCGGCTCGTCGGTGACCTTCAACTGGGTGCTCACCGCCCGGCACTCCACCAGCACGTGGGAGTACTTCATCGGCGGGACCCGGCTGGCCTCCTTCAACGACGGTGGCGCGCAGCCGGGCGCCACCAAGTCGCACACCGTCAGCATGGGCGGCTTCACCGGCCGGCAGACCGTGCTGGCCCGGTGGAACATCGCCGACACCATCAACGCCTTCTACTCCTGCGTGGACGTCAACATCGGCGGCGGTGGCGGCACTCCGCCCACCACGCCGCCGCCGACCACGCCGCCCACCCAGCCCCCGACGACGCCGCCGACCCAGCCGCCCGCCGGTGGCACGTGGCGGGCCGGCGCGGCGTACTCGCCCGGCAACGTCGTCACCTACGGCGGTGCCTCGTACAGCTGCCGGCAGGCGCACACCGCGCTGGCCGGCTGGGAGCCGCCGAACGTACCGGCTCTCTGGTCCCGCATCTGATCCACGCCCCGCGGACGGGTCCACGGCCACCGGCGTGGACCCGTCCGTCCGGCACCGGAGGAGGTGTCACCGTGCGTCGCCTGGCCACCGCCCTGCTGATGCTGATCGCGTTGGCCGGCTGCGCCGCCGATCCGGCGCAGCCGCCACCGCCGGCGTACAACAGCACCGACGTGATGTTCCTGCAGATGAGCCTCGACCACATCCGCCAGGGCGAGCAGGTCGTCGCGCTCGCCGGGCCGCGGGCCACCGACCCCCGGGTGCGCGCGCTGATCAACGAGCTGGGCGCTCAGTGGCAGAGCGAGGCGGCCACCATGGGCCGCTGGCTGACCGGCTGGCAGCAGCCGCCGTCGGCCGACCCGGCCGCCGGCGCCCACGCCGGGCACGGCGACCTGCACTCGCTGCGGCCCGCCGACATCGCCGAGCTCGAGGCCGCCCGCGGGGCCGACTTCGACCGTACGGCGGTCAGCCTGCTCCTGGGCCACCTGCACAACTGTGTCGAGGTGACCCGGATGGAGGTGACCGGCGGGCAGTACCCACCCGCCAAGGCCCTCGCCGAGACCATGACCGCTCAGCGGCAGTCGCAGATCCAGGCCATGCTGGCCCTGGCGGCCTAGGCCGTGTGGCCCTGATTGAAGCTTCAAATCAGCAGTACGATGGGCCGGTGACCGCCGAACCGCCGCGCTGGCTCAGCCCCGACGAGCTGCGGGCCTGGCTGCCCGTGGGCGGCCTGCTGCTGAAGCTGCCCGCCGCCCTGGACGCCCAGATGCAACGCGACTCGGGTCTGAGCCACTTCGAATACCTCGTGCTGGCCAACCTCTCCGAAGCCCCCGAGCGCACCCGCCGGATGAGCGCGCTGGCCGCGCTGGCCAACGGCTCGCTGTCCCGCCTCTCGCACGTGGTCAAGCGCCTGGAGGCCCGCGGCTGGATCGAGCGCCGGGCCTGCCCGTCGGACGGCCGCTACACCAACGCGGTGCTCACCGACGCCGGCTGGGAGAAGGTCCTGGCCAGCGCGCCCGGCCACGTGGAAGCCGTCCGCACGCTGGTGCTGGACGCGTTGTCCCCGGCCGAGCTGGACCAGCTCGGCGCCATGGCCCGGCGGTTGCTGGAGCGGCTGGAACCGGGCGACGCCCGGAATGCCTTCCCGGGCTGATCAACCGGGCCGATAGTGTCGCGGCATGGCCGACCTCATCGCCCCCACCGCCCGGCTGCACGCATCGTGGCTGCGCTCCCGCGACGACTGGGGCGCCGGCGTGCACCAGGACGGTGCGGGCCTGCGGCCGGAGGACGACGTGGACAGCCCGGACGGCTTCGCCGCGTGGGTGCGCCGGTTGTTGCGTGAGGCGGATCCGGCCGAGCCGCTGCCGGAGGACCGGGTCCACTGCACGTACTGGTGGATCGTCGAGGACGACGAGGTGCTCGGCGCGATTGCGCTGCGCCACCAGCTCAACGACTTCCTGCTGCGGGCCGGCGGGCACATCGGTTACGGCGTACGGCCGTCGGCGCGCCGCCGCGGGCTGGCGTCGTTCGCGCTGGGCGGGGTCCTGCCGTACGCGGCCGGGCTCGGCCTGACCCGGGTCCTGGTCACCTGCGACGTGACCAACGAGGGCTCGCGCCGCACGATCGAGCGCAACGGCGGCGAGCTGGAGGACATCCGCGACACCGAGATCGGCCGGCTGCGCCGGTACTGGATCACCACGTCCGGCAGCTGAGTTCCATCCCGTCCTCGACCGGGAAGTCCACCGTGGCGTAACCGTGGGCCGGGTCGCGGACGTAGGCCAGATAGGGCGCCATGCTCACCAGGCCGGTGTCGTCGGCGATCACCAGGGCGCCCGGAGCGAGCCGCGGCTCCAGCTGCCGCAGCACCGGCAGGCAGAGGTCCTTCCAGCCGTCCAGCAGCAGGAAGTCCACCTGGCCGGGCACCGCGGCCAGCGTCTGCCGGGCATCGCCGCGCAGGATCGTCACGGCCCGGTCGAGCCCGGCCTCGGCCAGATTGGCCCGGGCCGCCGCCACCTTGGTGCTGCTGAGCTCGGTGCTGAAGACGTGCCCACTGCCGTTGTCGGTCACCCCCGCCGCCAGGTAGATCGTCGACACGCCGTAGGAGGTGCCGAACTCGACGACCGTGGCGGGGCGGGTGGCGCGGACCAGGGTGTAGAGCAGGTCGCCGCCGCGGGCCGAGATCGGCATGGAGACCTGATCCAGCGTGTCCGCCCGCTCCTGCGGCGGCGCGGTGGTGAAGGGGCGGTCGGCGGGCCACAGGTCCGGGTAGCGCGCTGCCGCGTCGAAGAGGCGCTCGAGGAGCGCGGGAACGGGTGCGTGGGTCAGGGAGTTCGGCATGGGCTTCGCCCAGCTCACGATCGAGGGCATCGCGGCGCGCGCGGGAGTCGCCAAACAGACCATCTACCGCTGGTGGCCCTCGAAGACCGACGTGCTGTTCGACGCGTTCGCCGGCGACGCCGCAGGACCTGGAACCGCCGGACACCGGCGAGCTGGCCGGAGACCTGCGCGGGCATCTGGAGAACCTCGCGCAGTACCTGACCCACTCGGATGCCGGCGCGGTCTTCCGCGCGCTCACCGGGCAGGCGATGCACGACCCCGAGCTGGCGGCCCGGCTGCGGGCCGAGCACCTCACCCACCAGCGGGCGCGCGACCGCCGCCCGCTGGAACGCGCGGTGGCCCGTGGTGAGCTGCCCGCCGACACGGACCTCGACGCGGCCGTCGACCGGCTGGTCGGCCCGGTCTACTACCGCGTGCTGGTCACCGGGCAGCCGGTCACTCCGGACTTCGTCGAGACCCTGGTCCGGTCGGTGGTGCCGTAGGGTCGCTCAGCCGACCAGGCGGCGTTCCCAGGCCCAGGCGGCGATCTCCACCCGGTTGCGTGCCCCGAGCTTGGTCTGCACGCTGCCCAGGTGCGTCTTCACGGTGCCCACGGAGATGAACAGCTGCGTCGCGATCTCCGCGTTGGTCAGCCCGCGGGCGGCCAGCTTGACCACGTCCAGCTCACGCGGGGACAGGCCGCCGTCGTCGCCGGTCGGAGCCGGTGGGGACAGGTGCTCCAGCAGCCGTACGGTGATCGACGGGCTGATCAGCGCGTCCCCGGAGACCGCCGCGCGCACCGCCTCGACCAGCAGCGCCGGCCCCGAGTCCTTCAGCAGGAAGCCGGCCGCGCCGTTGCGCAGCGCCTGGTGCACGTACTCGTCGAGGTCGAAGGTCGTCACGACGACCACCTTGATCGGATCCGCGACGCCCGGGCCGGCCAGCAGCCGCAGGGCCTCCAGGCCGTCCATCCGGGGCATCCGGATGTCGAAGAGCGCCACGTCCGGCTTGAGCTTGCGGGCCATCGCCACCGCCTCGACGCCGTCCGCGGCCTCGCCGATCAGCTCCATGTCGGGCTGCGCGCCGATGATCATGCCGAAGCCGGTCCGTACCATCGCCTGGTCGTCGGCGATCATCACGCGGATCACCGCGTCACCTCCTGGTCGAGCGGCAGGGCGGCGTCGACGACCCAGCCGCCATCGATGCCCGGCCCGGCGGTGATGCGCCCGCCGACCGCGCGGACCCGTTCGGTCAGGCCCACGAGACCGTACCCCGGCGCCTCGCGCGGCATCGCGGCGCGCGGCGCCGCGCCGTCGTTCGCCACCCGGACGAGCAACCAGTCGGCGGTACGGCGCACCCACACGTCCGCGACCCGGGCGTCCTTGGCGTGCCGGCGGATGTTGGTCAGCGCCTCCATCACCACCCGGTACGCCGACGTGGACACCTCCACCGGGAGCCCCGCCGTGCTGCCGTCCACGTGCAACCGGGCGAGCACCTCACCCGCGTTGCTGAACTGCTCCAGCAGCGGGCCCAGCTCGTCCACCCCGGCCAGCGGCGCGAGCGGCGCGTCCGGCCGGGCGTTCGGATCGCGCAGCACCCCGACCATGCGGCGCATCGAGGCCATCGTCTCCGCGCCGGCCGCCTCGATCTGCTCCAGCGCCAGCAGCACCCGCTTGGGGTCCTGCTCGGCGATGAACCGCGCGCCCTGCGCCTGCACGACGATGCCGGTGACGTGGTGGGCGATGAAGTCGTGCAGGTCCCGGGCGAACTCGGCGCGCTGCTCGGCGCGGACCGAGTCCATCGCGCGTACCCGGGTCGACTCGATGATGCGCAGGTAGACCGCCAGGGCGATGACCGCGGTCGCGACCAGGCCCAGGGCCAGGCCGGCGATGACGTAGTCGGCGCCGGTGCCGGACCGCAGCGGCATGAACCCGATCGCCATGCCGAGCAGCAGCACGGCGCCGACGGCCCACCGGCTGTCGCCCCGGCGGCACACCACGAACATGACCGCGAGCAGGCCGACCGACTCGGCCAGGCCGAAGCTGCTCCCGACGCCGCCGGACGCGCCCCCGATCCCGATGGTCAGCAGCAGGGAGAACGCGGCCAGCAGCATCGCGGCCCGGGGGAGCCGGGCCGAGCCCTGCCGGTGCGGGGGCAGCCAGACGGCGGCCGTCGACAAGGCGCCGATCAGCAGCGCGAAGGCCAGCGGCACCCCGCCCGCGGACACGCCGGTGGCCAGGTCGATCAGCCCCAGCATGGCCATCACCAGCAGGGTGGCCAGCTGAGCGCCCCGGCGGATGAGGTTCGGTCGCGTCAACATCGTGACCCAGCGTAACCGCTGCTCAACGCGCCTCCATCGGCCGAAAGACAGATCCCCCGCGACCGCCGATCCCCGCTGCGGGCTGATGCGCGGGGTGCCCGCCGACCATCAGGCTGCTCCCAGCTTCACCGCCGAGCCCACCCGCGGCGGAAAACCCGAGCAACTTCGCTCCTGTGGAGGATCCCGATGAGAACGCAGTCCCCGGCCGCCGCGCCGACGACATCGATGGCCGGCCCGGACGACGGTATGACCGCCGTCGCCGCCGTGGACCTGGTCAAGGTGTACGGCAGCGGGCCGACCGCCGTCCGTGCCCTCGACGGCGTGACGGTGGGCTTCGCCCGCGCCCAGTTCACCGCCATCATGGGACCGTCCGGCTCCGGCAAGTCCACCCTCATGCACTGCCTGGCCGGCCTGGACACGGCCACCTCCGGCCGGGCGCTGCTGGGCGGCACCGACCTGACCGTGCTCAGCGACAAGGTGCTCACCCGGGTCCGCCGCGAGCGGATCGGCTTCGTCTTCCAGTCCTTCAACCTGCTCCCGCAGCTCACCGCCGAGCAGAACATCACCCTGCCGCTGGACCTGGCCGGCCGGCGGGCCGAGTCCGGGCTGTTCGCCCACCTCGCCGACGTGCTCGGTCTCAACGGACGGCTCACCCACCGGCCCAGTGAGCTCTCCGGCGGCCAGCAGCAGCGGGTGGCGCTGGCCCGGGCGCTGGTCTCGCGCCCCGAGGTCGTCTTCGCCGACGAGCCGACCGGCAACCTGGACTCCCGTTCCGGCGCCGAGGTGCTGTCGTTCCTGCGCAACTCCGTACGCGAGCTGGGCCAGACCATCGTCATGGTCACCCACGACCCGGGCGCCGCCGCGTACGCCGACCGCGTCGTGCTGCTCGCCGACGGCAAGGTGGCCGGCGAGCTGGACCGGCCCGACCGCGCGTCGATCGCCGACGCCCTGCAGCACCTGGGGACCTACCGATGAACGTGCTCCGTACCCAGCTGGCCGGCGTCTCCCGCCGCCCGGCCCGGCTGCTGCTCACCGGGCTGGCCATGCTGGTGGCGTCCTTCGTGGTCTACGCCACCGTGCTGGCCCAGCAGATCACCGAGCGCACCATGCTCGAAGGCCTCAGCGGCACTCCGGCCGCCGCCGACCTCGTCGTCGGCGGGGAGTCGGAGACCGGCAACCTGCCGAGCATCAAACCCGCCGAGCTGGCCCGGCTGCAGGCCGCGCCCGGCGTCGCCGAGGTGGTCGGTCGGGCGGAGTTCGGCGGCCAGACCGGCAACGACTACCTGAACATCATGGCCGACCCGGGCAGTGGCCCGCTGGCCGTCTCCCACGTGACCCAGGGCCGGTACCCGTCCGCGCCGGGCGAGATCGCGGTGACCCCGCGTACCGCGGACCGGATTGGCCTGCCCGTGGGCACCACCGTCTCGCTCACCACCGCCTGGGACGACGACGGCAAGCCCAGCAAGACTGTGCGGCTCAAGGTCACCGGTCTGGCCGACGCCCGGGACGACTACGGCTTCACCGCGTACGCCCCGACGGCCAACGTCCTGGCGCTGGCCCCCGAGGTCGTCATGTACAAGGTGGACCTGCGTCTGGCGCCCGGTGCGGATGCCGCCGCCGCCCGTACCGCGGTGGACCAGATCGTGCAGAGCACGCCGGCCCCGCCGGAGGGCTTCGAACGCGCGCTGGTCCGCACCGGCATCGACGTGCGCACCGACGAGGCGAACCGGGCGGCCTCCGACCTGAACCAGCTGTTCGCGGTGGTCGGGATGTTCGTGGCCATCGCCGTGGTCGCCGCCGGGCTGGTCGCCACCTCCACCTTCCGCATCGTGTTCGCCCAGCGGATGCGCCAGCTCGCACTCTTGCGGGCCGTCGGCGCCGGGCGGGGCTCGATCAGCCGGGCGCTGGCCGCCGAGGGTGCGCTCACCGGATTCGTCGCCGGACTGGTCGGCGTGCTGGCGGCCATGGCCGTCGGGCACATCCTGCCGCCGGTGCTGCGTGGCTTCGACGTCGCGGTGTCCTCGCCCGGTGTCCCGGTGCTGCCCGCGGCCGGGGTCATCGTGCTGTCGGTGCTGATCACCGTGCTGGCCGTGCTGGCCCCGGCGTTCTCGGCCGCGAAGGTCGCCCCGCTGGAGGCGCTGCGCTCGGCCAGCACCACCGGCGGGCGGCGGGACATCGGCAAGCTGCGCTGGGCGTTCGGGCTGCTGCTCACGCTGATGGCGGCCGGCGCGGCCGCGTACGTGATCACCAACCTGCCGGGCCGCGACCCGAAGAACTACGACCCCGCCCCGATGCTGCTGATGGTCGTGATCTCCGGGGCGCTCGCGTTCTTCGCCCTGATGGCGCTGGGCCCGGTCCTGGTCCGGCCGGTGCTGGCCACGGTGGGCTGGCCGCTGCGCCGGCTCGGCCCGGTCGGCCGGCTCGCGGTCGGCGGAGTCGGCGGGGCGCCCCGCCGGGCCGCGGCCGTGTCGGTCGTGGTGGCGCTCGGCGTCACCCTGATCGCCGGCGTCGTGGTGACCGGCGCCTCGGTCCGGGTCCTGGCCGACCGCGAGATGGCCTCGGCCGTACCCGCCGACTTCGAGCTCGCCGCCAACGCCGAGGAACAGGTCCCGGCCGCCCTGGTCGACCAGGCCAAGTCCAGCCCCGACCTGGCCCACGTGACCCCGTACCGGCGCCTGAGCACCGTGACCATCGGCGGCACGGAGTCGCAGCTGCAGGCCACCGACCTCGACATGGACGCGCTGCCCACGCTGAAGGACATCGACGTGTCGGCCGGCACGCTGGCCGGCATCAAGCCCGGTGCCGTGGCGATCTCGGGCTTCGCCACCGACATGTCCGGCCTGACGGTCGGCGACACCACCACACTGGCCAGCGGCAAGAAGAAAATCAAGGTCACGATCGCGGCCGTGCTGCCGGACACCGGGCCGCTGCAGTCGTCCCTGCTGCTGGACCCGGGTGACCTGAGCAAGCTCGGGGCGCCGGCGACGTTCTCCGGGTTGCTCGCCGACGCGGCGAAGGCGGGCGAGGACGGGCGCACCGCCGGCCAGAAGGCCATGCAGCAGCTCGTCCAGGGCAACGCGGGCCTCGGCATCACGGTGCTGGCCGACCAGCGGGACCAGTTCAACCTGATCCTCAACGGCATCCTGGCGGTGGCGATCGGTCTGGTCGGCCTGACGGTGCTGATCGCGGTGGTCGGCGTGGGCACGACGACGGCGCTGTCGGTGGTGGAACGGGTCCGCGAATCGGGCCTGCTGCGGGCGGTCGGCCTGTCCCGCGGCGGCCTGCGCGCGATGCTGACGGCGGAATCGAGCCTGTACGGCGTGATCGGCGCGACCATCGGCCTGGCCCTGGGGGTGCCCTACGCCTGGCTGTCGATCAAGGCCCTCGGGGTGAACGCACCCCTGGCGCTACCGGTGTGGCAGCTGGCGGCGGTGTTCCTGGTGCTGGTGGCGTTCACGGCGCTGGCCGGGGTGCTGCCCGCCCGGCGCGCATCGCGGGTCAGCCCGGTCGCCGCGCTGGCGACCGACGGCTGATCCGGCGGCCCCCGGCGTTCATGGACGCCGGGGGCCTCGTTCTTGTCGCATGCGGCGGATAGGTTTCCGGAGTGACCGATCAGCCCGCACAGCTCCCCTCCGACGGCGTGACGTTCGACGGCGCGGATCTCGCCGCGGTGGATCCCGAGCTGCGGGAGCCGTTACCGGCGATCATGGCGGCGACTCCCCGGCCGTTGACCCTCGACGTGCTGCCGGCGCGGCGCGCGCTCGGCGCCGAGCTGCGGCCGGCCGACGAGCTGCTGTCGCGGGACGGCCGGATCACGCTGGAGAGCCGGCAGGCGGGGGAGACCGGCGTGCTGATCGCGCGGCCGGCCGGGGTGCGGGGGCCGCTGCCCGGCGTCGTCTATCTGCACGGCGGCGGGATGATCGCCGGGGACGAGCGCAGCGACCTGCCCGGGGTCCTGGACTGGGTCGAGCAGGCCGGCGTCGTGCTCGTCTCGGTCGACTACCGGCTCGCTCCCGAGCACCCGTATCCGGCGGCGGTCGAGGATTGTCACGCCGCGCTGGCCTGGACGGTGGCCCACGCGGAGGAGCTGGGGATCGACGGCCGGGTGGTGCTGGCCGGCACCAGCGCCGGCGGCGGGCTCGCGGCCGGCACAGCGTTGCTGCACCGCGACCGCGGCGGGGCGGAGCTGGCCGGGCTGCTGCTGAGGTGCCCGATGCTCGACGACCGGAACGTGGACGCGCCGGTGCGGCCGTACGACACGTGGAGCTCGGTCTCGAACCTGACCGGCTGGACCGCCGTGCTGGGTGCCGCCCGCGGCGGCCCGGACGTCTCGCCCTATGCCGCCCCGGCGCGGGCCACCGACCTGTCCGGGCTGCCGCCGACCTTCATCGACGTGGGCACGGCCGACATCTTCCTGGACGAGGACGTGGCATTCGCCCAGCGGATCTGGGCCGCGGGAGGCCGCGCCGACCTGCACGTGTGGGCGGGCGGATACCACGCCTTCGACCACCTGGTCATGGACGCGCAGATCTCCCGGGAGGCCCGGGCCTCCCGGGTCGGCTGGCTGCAGCGGATCCTGGCGCCCGCTTCCTAGGCCACCGTGTAGTGGGTGACCGTGTCCTCGCGGCCGATCAGGGAGTCGTCGTCCTCGGGATGGAAGACGGCCCGGGTGATGTCCGCACCCGCGAAGCCTGGATCACCTCGATCGACTCCCACCAGCTCAGCGTGACGACCTCGGTGCGGCCGTCGGCCGGTCGGTGGCGACCCAGCCCCGCCACATGCGTGCGATCATCCGCCCGACACTAGGCCGTGCACCATCCGCAGGACCAGCCCCGCGGCCTGCCCCGGATCGTCACCCACGACACCGAGCGCGTCGTAAGCCGGGAACGACGTCGCCGCCACCACCGCGGCCAGCACCGGCTCACTCTGCCCGGGCAGCAGCCGCCGGAACTGCTCCCGCCGCCGGTCCTCCCGGCCGGCGAGATGCGCGGCGATGCCGGCGTCCACCGCGGCCAGCCCGAACAGCGGCCGCAGCACCGGGCGCTCGCCGTGCCAGAACCGGCAGGTCTGCTCCACCACGAAGGCCAGCGCCTCGTCCCGGCCGAGCTCCCGCGCCGCCGTCAGCACCTGATCCATGCCGGCCCGGCCGGTCAGCTCGGTGAGCACCGCGTCGAGCAGCCCGGCCTTGTTGCGGACCTGGTTGTAGACGGTGACCCGGGTGACCCCGGCCCGGGTGGCGACGGCTTCGAGGGTGAACTCCCGCCACGGCACGGTGGCGAGCAGCTCCCGCGCGGCGGCGACGACGGCCTGCCGGGTCGCTGCGGTGGCGGCGGCTCGCCGCATCGCCGGAACCCCCAAATCGCTTGACGTCATGTATAGCGAGTCACTATACACGGTGTATGACGAATGGAACGCTGATCGAGTTCGGCGGGCTGCCGGGCACGGGCAAGTCCACCCTGGCCGGTCATCTCGCCGACCGCAGCGGCGCGGTGTGGCTGCGCATCGACGAGATCGAGGGCGCGATGCGGCGTAACGGGCTGACGGCGGGGCAGACCGGGGTGGCGGCGTACTCGGTCGCCCACGACGTGGCGGCGAGCCACCTGCGGCGCGGGCTGACGGTGATCGCGGACGCGGTGAACCCGGTGGACGCGGCGCGCCTGGGCTGGCGCGACCTGGCCCGCTCGGTGCACGCCCGGCACGTCGTCATCGAGACGTCCTGCCCGGACGCGGCCCGGCTGGACCGGATCGCCGCGCGGGAGCCGGATCTGCTCGTGCCGCTGACGCCGGAGGACTACGAGCCGCGGACCGACGACCGGCTGATCGTGGACACGACGCGGCCGCTGACCGAGTGCCAGGCCGACGTGGCCCGGCATGCGGGATTCGCGGCGTGAGCGACCGGCCGTTGGGCGGGCCGGGTCCGGAGGGGCCGGGTTCGGGCGGCGGGTCGTCCGGTGCGCCGGGCTGGGCCGGGGTGAGCGACTGGCCGCTCGCCGGGCTGCGGCTGACCTGCCGTGAGGTCTCGCTGCGACCCGTCCGGGAAGCGGACCTGCCGGCACTGGCGGCGGTCCTCCCCGCCGACTTCGAGCAGGACCCCCGCCTCGAGCCCTTCCCCGGCCTGAGCGCCGAGGCCGACCGGCGCCGGCTCTTCTACCAGGGCTACTGGAAGTCGCTGGGCGTGTGGTCGCCGTCGGCGTGGGTGCTGCACTTCGCGGTCGCGTACCGCCATGAGCTGGTCGGGGTCCAGACGCTGGAGGCCGAGAACTTTCCCGCGCTGCGGACCGTGGATTCGGCGTCCTGGCTGGTGCCGGGGGTGCGCGGGCGGGGGCTCGGGACCGCCATGCGGACAGCGGTGCTGGGCCTGGCCTTCGACCGGCTGGGAGCGGTCGCGGCGGTGTCGTCGGCCGTCGCCGGCAACGCGGCGTCGCTGGGGGTCTCGCGCCGCATCGGGTACGCCGAGAACGGGGCCGGGCTCATCGTCGTACCCGGTGGTGAGGTGGCTGAGCTGCGGAATCTCCGGCTCACCGCGGAGGCGTGGCGGGCCTCGGGACAAGGCCGGGCGGTGACGGTCGACGGGCTGGCACCCTGCCTGCCGTGGTTCGGACTGCACTGATCTCATCGGTGCGCCGGGGGCAGGGTGAACCAGAAGGTCGCCCCGCGCCCGTTCTCGCCCTCGGCGTGGATCTCGCCGCCGTGGCGTTCCACCGCCCGGTGCACGGTCGTCAGGCCGATCCCGGTGCCGGGGAAGTCCGCCGCGTTGTGCAGCCGGGCGAACGGCCGGAACAGCTCGACCGACTTCCCGGCCGGGAAACCCGCCCCGTTGTCCCGGATGTAGTAGCTGGGGTTGTCGCCCGGCCCGCTCCAGCCCACCTCGATCAGGGGCTCAGCCACCCGCCCGGTGAACTTGCACGCGTTGTTGATCAGGTTTTCCAGGATGACGCGGACCAGTCCCTCGTCGGCGTCGGCGGTCATGTCGTCGGTGACAGTGAACCGGATCTCGCGGCCCGGCTCCCGCGCCGACACCTCGCCGATCACCTGCCAGGCGATCGCGGTGAGGTCGAAGCGTTGCCGGCGCAGCTCGCCCCGGCTGGCCCGGGCCAGGATCAGCAGCGACTCCACCAGATCGGCCATCCGCCCGGCCGCCGCGTGGATCCGTTCCACCCGGTGCCGGACCTGGGCACTGAGCGGCTCGTCGTCCTCGTCGAGGATCGTCTCGGCGAAGCTGCTGATCACCTGCAGCGGCCCGCGCAGGTCGTGCGAGACGGAACCGCTGAACGCCTCCAACTCGCGGTTGCGCCACTCCAGCTCCTCGACCAGGGCCGCCCGGGTCTCGGCGAGCTGCCGGGCCGCCCGTTCGCCGGCCGCGTCGAGCTCCCGGCGCATCAGCTCCTCACGGATGCGGCGGCTCTCGTCGAGGGACTGCTTGCGGCGGATCTGCCCGCGGACGTGGGCCCGCAGCGTCTCCGGACCGTCGGCGGCGCGCACGTAGTCGTCGGCGCCGGCGGCGAGGCAGTCCAGCATGGCGTCGTCGTGGTCACCGGTCATGATGACCGGGGTGTCACCGATCTGCGGAACCTCCTTGATCCGGCGGCAGATCTCCCGGGCAGCACCGCCGGCACCGTCGAAGCTCAGCACGATGCAGTCGACCGGTTGCGCCGCCAGCAGATCCAGCGCGTCGTCGCCGGTGCCGGCCGGGACCACGTCGTACCCGTCGTCGCGCAGGGCGTCGCCCAGCGCGGTCAGCCGCTGCCGGTCCGACGTGACGGTGAGGACCTTGCCCGGCCCGTGCAGGCTGCCGGTCACCTCGATGGGCAGCTGCTCGGCGCTGGTCCGCAGCACGGCGGCGAGCTTGGCCAGCACGACGGCGAGGTCCTGCTGCTTGCGGACGAACGCGTCGGCGCCCGCCTCCAGCATCTGCACCTCGGTCGCGTAGTCGTCCGACGCCGTCATCAACAGGCACGGGATGTCGCGCAGGGCCGGATCGAGCCGCAGCCGCCGGATCACCGTCGCGCCGTCGATGCCCGGCATGACCCCGTCGACGATGACGGCCTGCGGCCTGCGGTCGGCGGCGGTGCGCAGGCCCTCCTCGCCGGAGTTGGCGGTGATGACGGCGTACCCCTCGGGCTCGAGCAGCTCCCGCAACTTCTCCCGGAAGGTGATGCTGTCGTCGATGACCAGCACCGTGGTGCGGTCGTCGATCCGGAACGGGTCCTCGCCGAGCAGCTGCCGCGCCCGCGCCACGACGTGACCGGCGTCGTAGGGCTTGCCGACGTACTCGTCCGCCCCGGTCCGCAGCCCGTGCAGCCGGTCGGCCACCTCGGCCTCGCTGGAGAGCAGCACGGTGACCGTGCCCTCCCGGCCGGGATGGGCGCGCAGCTCGCGCAGCAGCTCGACCCCGTCGGCGTCGGGCAGCAGCACGTCCAGCACCGCGACGTCGAAGTGCGCGCCGGCGAAGGCCGCCCGCGCCTCAGCGCCGTTGGCACAGAGGATCGACCGGAAGCCGTCGGCCTCGAAAGCCTCGTGCAGATCCATCCGTACGGTGAGGCTGTCATCGACGATGAGCACCGTGTGCTTGTCCACCGGGGGGCCCATCCCCGTCTCGTGGCGTCCGTCGGTGCTGCGGTCGGCCTGATGGACGGTCGGGGCGGAACCGGGCGGCGGGGCCAGCCGGCCGACCGCCTCGTGGGTCGGACGGCTCATCGCCGGACCCCCACCTGGGACGACAACTCGCCGAGGCGCCCGGCTATCCGGGACGGCGGCATGATCATGCCGGCCGCGCCCAGCAACGCCGCCTCCCGCGGCATGCCGTAGACGACACAGGTCGCCTCGTCCTGGGCGAACGTGTGCCCACCGCGGGCCCGCATCTGCAACAGTCCGAGGGCACCGTCCCGGCCCATCCCGGTGAGCAGACAGCCGGCCGCGCCGGTCCCGTACTCGGCGGCCACCGACTCGAACAGCACGTCGACCGACGGCCGGCAGGAATGCCGGGGTGGCCCCTCGCTGAGGCGCAGGTGACCCTCGCGGACGAGCAGGTGGCGGTCCGGCGGCGCCAGCAGGATGCGGCCGTTGAGCGTGCGGATCGACTGGCCGTCCACGGCATAGCTGACGTTGCGCCCGGTCTGCCCGGCGAGCCAGTCGGAGAACGCCACGGCGAACGGCTCGCTGGCGGCGATGTGCTGCACGCACAGCACCGGTGGCGCGAAACCGGCGGGCAGCGCGCGGAGCAGCTCGGTGAGCGCCCCGGGCCCGCCGGTCGAGGCGCCGAGAGCGACCACCTTGATCCGCTCGTCGGTGCTGAGCTGCGGGGGAGCGGTCGGTGCCTGCACGGCCGGTTCGGGTGTGCCCCGCCGGCGGCCGTCGAGCCGCGCCCGCGGGTGGGTGATGACCCGGATCCGCGACACCAGCCGCACGGTCGAGCACAGCCGCCGCGCCCACCCGGTGTCGGAGTCGTCCCCGCGCGGCTTCTCCAGGACGTCCACCGCGCCGGCCGCCAGCGCGTTGTAGGTGCTGAAGAGCTCCTGCCGGTCGGCCGAGGAGACGACCAGGATCGGGGTCGGGAACTCGGCCATGATGTGCTCGGTGGCGACGAGCCCGCTCATCGTCGGCAGCATCATGTCCATGGTGACCACGTCGGGCCGCAGCCGCCCGACCAGTTCGACGGCCTGCCCGCCGTCGAACGCCTCGCCCACCACCTGCAGCTCCGGATCGGTCGCGAGCGCCGCCCGCAGGGCGTGACGCATGGTCGCCGAATCCTCGACCACCAGAACGCGGATCATGCGGGGTTCCCCTCTCGCACGGCCCGCCGGCGGATGTCCCTGCTCCCGGTGTCTCCGCGCCGGGTGTCGTCCCTCATGCCGGCACCAGCCGGCGGATGTGGGCGAGCAGCTCCTCCTGGTTGAACTCGCCCTTGACCACGTAGGCGCTGGCCCCGACGGCGACGCCGCGCTGCCGGTCCTCGGCGCTGGCCCGCGAGCTCACCAGGATCGCGGGCACCCCGGACAGCTCGGGGTCGGCGCGGGTCTCGGCGACGAAGGTGAACCCGTCGATCCCCGGCATGTCGATGTCGGTGAGGTAGAGCCCGTACTGCCGGGACCGGGCCATGTCCAGGCCCTCCTCACCGGACGCGGCCAGGTCGACCTCGTAACCGGCCGACTCGAGGATGCTGCGCTCGAGCATCCGGGTGGTCAGCGAGTCGTCGACGACGAGAATCGGCAACCGGCGGGCGGGCTCGGCGGGCGCGGCGCCGCCCCCGCCGAGCCGGTAGGTCTCCGCGATGAGCCCCTGGGCGTCCAGCACGAGCCGGGGGTTGCCGTCGAGATCCATCGACACGCCCCCGATGACGGAGGCCGCGGGGGCTAGGTCGGGCAGCGGCCGCACGACCAGCGTGGACGTGCCGGCGAGCCGGTCGACGCCGACGGCCACGGCCCGCTCCTCGGTGCCGACGATGACGGCCACCGTGGGCCCGCCGCCGTCGGGGACTGTCGTGCCCGCGTACAGCGCGCGGGCCAGCGGGAGGAACGGCACGGCCTCACCGTCGTGCGCCATCTTCCCGGTGACGGCCGCGGCCGCGGCCTGTTCAGGCAGCAACCGTACGCAGGTACGCACGGAGTCCAGAGGCACAGTGGCGACGGTCCCGGCCGCCTCGAGGATCAGTCCGTGCATCGACATCAGGGCGAGCGGCAGCACCAGCTCGACGACGGCGCCCCGGCCCGCCTCGGTCCGTACGGACACGTCCCCGCCGAGCTGGTCGGCGACGTCCCGGGCGACATCGAGCCCGATGCCCCGGCCGGCCACCTCGGTCACCGTCGGGGAGGTGCTGATGCCACCGCGCAGCACCAGCTCGACCAGCGTCTGCTCGTCGGGCGGCGTCCCACCCCGCATCAGCAGACCCCGCGCTTCCGCGGTACGCCGGACCGCGGCGAGATCGAAGCCCCGGCCGTCGTCCGTGCAGCGGAATGCCACGTACCGTCCGCGCCGCTCGACCTCCACGATCACCCTGCCCTCGACGGGCTTGCCGGCGGCCAGCCGGTCCCGATCCGGCTCGATGCCGTGCGCGACAGAGTTGCGAACGACGTGCAGCAGAGCGTTGTTGGCCAGGGCCAGCACCTGGGGGTCCAGCCGCAGCTCGCCGCCACGGCCCTCGAACCGCACCCGTTTGCCCTGGGCGTCGGCGGCGTCGCGCACCGCCCGGTGCAGCCCGGTGAAGATGCTGGAGGCGGACACCAGCCGCAGCCGCTCAGCCCGCCCCCGCACCTCGTCCAGCTCCCGCTCGACCTGCTCGACGGTGTCGGTGATCCGCCGCCCGAGCGCACCGAGATCCGCGGCGAGACGAGCGGCGACGACCCGCGCGGCGTCCGTGTGCGCGGCGGTGCGCCCGACGCGCAACTGATCGGCGAGGGCCTCGGCGGACCGGGTCAACTGATCAAGAGCATGCCCCCCGGTACGCAGCGGCGCGAACCGGGCGTGGGCCTCACCGACAGCATCGAGGAGCTCGTCGACATCGGCCGTCGAACCGCGCGCGGCGGGCGCCGCGTCGGGGTGTGAGGGGGTCTTGGCGGCCTCCTCGCTCTTCGCGTGTCCTGGGTCGTTCCCGGCTTCGCGGTCGCGGTGATCCGGCTTGTCGACCGGGACGGGCGGCGTTGCGGCGGGCTCGCTGCCCGGCCCGTTGCTGTCCCGCGGTCGCCCGGTCGCCGGCGTGCTCCGGTCGGCTTCCGGCCGGCCCGCCACCGTTCGTCCGCCGTCGATCCGCGGTGCTGGTCCTTCCGCCGGCTGATGCTCTGTCCGGAGTTCGCCGCCGTCCTGTTGCCCGCTGGGCCGGCTGGACTCGTCCCGGTGTTGTCGTGCGCTGCCGGTCCGGGTTCCGCTGTCGTGCCGTCCGTTTCCCGGCACCGCTCCGCCGGCCGGTGGTCCGCCGCCCGCCTCCGTCCCGGCTTCCACCCCTCGTTCCGCCGCTCGCCCCGGTTCCGGGCCGCGATCGCCGGGCGCGCGCAGACCGGGCGACGGGCTCGCCCCACCCGGAGTCATCCCCGGCGGGAATCGCGGCGGCGGGTCCGGCTTCGGCCGCTGCGGCTCGAGGGCGGCGACCCGCTCCTCGATCTCGTCGTTGAGGCGCAACAATTCCCGCATCTCGTCCGCGGGCAGCGGTTCGCCGCCGCTGCGGTGCGGCACCAGCACTTCCTCGAAGGCGTGCGCCCGGTCGGCGATCTCCTGCTGGCGTACCACCCGGGCGGCACCCTTCAGGGTGTGCGCGAAGCGCAGCAGCCGCGCGACCAGGTCCGGCCCGGGCTGCTGGTCCAGGTCGAGCACGCCCGCGCTGATCTGATCGACCAGTTCGCGCGCCTCGACCCGGAAGTACCGCAGCGGATCCTGGCTCATCAGCGCCGACCGGTGCCGACCAGGTCGAGCAGGTCTCCGGAGAGAGTGGACAGGTGCGCCGCGGTCTGTTTCGTCTGCACCGCACTCGCCTCCGTCTCCCTGGTCACCCGGGCGGTGTCCGACGCCGCCACGTTGACCTGTTCGACCGCCGTGGTCTGTTGCTTCGTCGACAGCTCGATCTCGCGGGTCGCATCGTTGGTCGTGGCGACCAGCTGGGCGATCCGCCGGAACGAACTAGTGGCGTCGTCGAACTGCCGCGAGCCCGCGTCGACGCTCTTGGCGCCGATCTCCGTGGCCATGACCGTGGTGTTCACCGCACCGCGGACGTCGTCGATGAGCGCGCGGATCTCCTTGGCCGACCCGGCGGTACGGTCGGCCAACTTGCGGATCTCCTCGGCCACGACGGCGAACCGCCGCCCCCACTCGCCGGCCCCGCTGGCCTCGATGGTCGCGTTGATGGCGAGGATGTTGGTCTGCTCGGCCAGTTCGGACACCAGATCCACGACGCCGCCGATCTGCTGCGACTTCTCGCCCAGGGCCAGCATGTGCTGCACGATCTGGTCGACCTGGGTACGGATGGCCGAGATCGAGGCCCGGGTCTGGTCGATCGTGGCGTCGCCGGTCTGCGCCGCCTCCGCCGTGTCCTCCGCGATCTTCGACACCCGCTGGGCGCTCTCGGCGATCTGCCGCGACGTGATCAGCAGTTCGCTGATGGTCGTGGTGATCTCGCTCATCGCGCTGGCCTGGTCGCGCCCGCCGGTCGCCTGCTGGGCGGCGGCGGCCTCGAGCTCGGCCGAGGAACTCTGGATGTGCCCGACGGCGGCGCCGACCTCACGCCGCAGGTCGCGATTGAGCCGCCAGGCGATGTAGCCGCCGCAGGCCATGGCCAGCAGGCCGAGCACGATGATCAGGATGATCCCCTGAGTGGCCCGGGCCGAGGAGTCGCGCCGTGCGGTCTCCACGTCGGCGCGGACCTTGGTCGTCAGAGCGGAGATCGATTTCTGGAGTGTCTCGCGGGCCGGCCCCACCTCGGTGGCGTTGAGCTGGCTGATGTTCTGCAGGTCGGTGATCGTCTTGCGTTTCTCGATGACCGGCTGCAGGACCGCCGCGTGCTGGGCCTCGGTGGTTGCCACGGCCTCCAGCAGGGCTTTCGTCTCCGGGTCGGTGAGGGTGCCCCGCAACTGCACCACCAGCTCCAGGAATTCCTCCCGGTCCTGCGCGGTGAGGTTCAGGAACTCCTCGTTCCCGTTGAGCAGGTACGCCCGGTAGTCGCTGATCCGGCTCTCCGCCTTGGTCGTCAGGTGCTCGGCGCTGCCCAGATCATCGACGGCTTCCCGGATCGCATCGTCCTTCGCGTCCACGACGATGGACAGCGCGGTCACCGAGGACGCGCCCATGATCAGGGTCAGGGCCACGGTCAGCCCGAATCCGAGCCCGAGCTTGTTGCCGAAGGTACGTTTGGCCATGCCCGTCACCGCTCCTCGGTGTTGTACGTGGTGTGTCCGGTCAGCTGGTGGACGACCGCCCGGGCCGACAGCAGGTCGACGATGGGCCGGATGCCGCCCGGCAGCGGAACCATGCCGCGCAGCACGTCACGCCCGGCGTTACCGCTCGCCTCGTCGACGATGGTCGAGGTCGGCACCCGCACGTGGCCGTCGAGATCGTGGAACGCCAGCGCGAGGGGCGGGGCGCCCGCGGCGACCACGAGCCAGCGCGGGCGCTCCGGCGCGGGATGTCCCAGCAGTGCCGCCAGGTCGTAGACGGGCACGATGGCGCCGCTGAAGCCGGCCACGCCCAGCAGCGCCGCCTGCGGTCCGGGCAGCGGCGTGACGGGCCGGTCGGAGTGCACCCCGGAGGCCTGCGCGAGGCGCAACGCGTACGGGCGGCCGCCGGCCCGGATCGCCAGTAGCTCGGCGTACTCGGCGTCGTGCTGGCGCGCCGGCTCGGCGAAGGAGCGGTCGAAGTCGTCGCGCAGCTCGGTGAGGCGGTTCTTCACATCGTTGGGACTCATCGGTACGCCCCGCAGGCGTCGAGCTCGGCCCGGCAGAGCGTGGTCAGGGCGATCCGGCCGAACCCGCCGCCGAACAGGGCGATCCGCTCGTCGCGTTCCCGGCGGAGCAGGCCCAGCGCCCGGTCCAGTTCCGGCACGGCGATCCGGTTCTCGCCGCGGCGCCGGGCGAGCAGGCCCAGCCGTAGCCGCGGCATCGCGAAGTCCGGGTCGAGGTAGGCGGCGAGCCGGTAGTGGCCGATCGCCACGTCCACGGCGGCCCCGCCCTCCAGGCACACCGCCAGCTGGTGATGGGCGTCGGCGTACAGCCCGTCGGCGTCGAGCAGGCGCCGGCACAGCATCTCGGCCTCGTCGAGGCGGCCGGCGCCGGCCAGCAGGACAGCGTGCAGCAGGACGTCACGCGGAGTGCGCCCGTCCATCGGCTCGGCCTCGATCAGGCGCAGCGCGTCGGCGAAACGCTCGTCGAGCAGCAGCCCCATCGCGCGGTCGTGGACGCCGGACGCCACCGGCCCGGGCGGTTCGGGCACGTGCCTACGGGCCGGCGCGGCGACCGGCGGCAAGGCATCGAGGCGCGACACCGGCTGCTGCCGCCGGTAGTAGAAGGTCTGGCGCGTGTGCTGCGGCTCCAGCCCGTCGGGACGGCTGCCGAGCGAGTCGGTGTGCCCGAGGAACAGATAGCCGCCGGGCGACAGCGCCCGGGTCATCCGCTGGATCAGGGACTCCCGTACCTGCGGTGTCAGGTACATCAGCAGGTTGCGGCAGAACACGACGTCGTACTGGTCCGGGCGCCACAGCACCTCGTCGTCGTTCGCCACGTTGTACTGCTGGAAACGCACCGTCGACCGGATGGTGGCGTCGAGCTCGAACTCGCCGCCGTCGGCGTGGAAGTAGCGTTGCCGGATCGCGTCCGGGGTCTCGCGCAACGACCAGGTCGAGTACCGCCCGGTCCGGGCCCGCTGCAGCACCGCGGGGTTCGCGTCCAGTCCCTGCACGGAGATGATCCAGTCCGCCCCGGGCTGCACCTCCCGCGCCACGATCGCCAATGTGTACGCCTCTTCGCCCGATGAGCAGCCCACCGACAGCATGCGCAGCACCCGCTGGGACGAGCGGGCCGCGATCCGTTCGGGCAGCGCGACGTCGGCGAGGACGCGGAACTGCTCGCCGTGGCGGTAGAAGTAGGTCTCGTTGATCGTCAGGTCCTCGGCCAGCGTCGTCAGCTCGTCGTCCCAGTTCTCCCGGGCGAGCCGGACCAGATAGCGGGCGTGGCTGAGCCCGTGCTCCGCCGACCGCTTGGCGAGCACCTCGGCCAGCTGGCGCATGTCGTTGTCGTCGAAGGTCCAGCCGAGCTTCGCGGCGAGCACACTCCGGAACCGCGTGACCTCGGCGGAGGGGGTCATGACGGCACCGCCAGGCTCGCTGCGGCGGCCCAGACCTCATCCGGCACCAGCCGCATGCTCTGCAACAACAGCACCGGCGCCGCGTCGATCGTGCCGACGGCGGCGATGAGGCGGGCGGGAGCGTCGCCGAGCAGAGCTTCATGGCGTCCGGCGCTGCTGGTGCTGACTGTCCGCACCCCGTGGATGTCGCCGGTCGCGAACGCCACCGGGCCGCGTTCGGTCCGTACCGCGATGAAGCGCGACACGTCGGCGCCGGCCCCGCCGAGCAGCCGGGCCACGGCGACCACCAGTGTGGGGATGCCGCGCATGATGCAGATGCCCGTCACGAACGCGGGAGTGCCGGCGAGGGGATGGGTGGCCAGCGGCCGCATGGTCTCGATGACCTCGTCCAGGCGGAGGGCACAGAGCAGCGGCCCGGCTCGGAAGACGAGCGAGCTGTCCCCCACAGGACTCTCTGCAGGTGGCGCCATTTGTCCGGGCTGCACCATTCGCTCAGGCTAGCGGTGATTTCGGCAGCATTAGCGAGAATGTTTCAGTCTGCCGGGTCCTACGGGGCACAAATGTCACGTCGGGTAGCCGGACGAGTCGTGGACTTCAGGAGGATGCCCGCCGCTCGTGTCCTCCTTGAGGAGTACGCCGAGACCGTTCCTCGCGACGACGCGGGCTGGTCCCGTTCCTCCATAGATTCGCCTCCGACCACAGGAACAGGAGGCCGAGATGACCACCACGCACGCCGTGCGGGCGGACGAGCTCGTGAAGGTGTACGGCGAGGGCGAGACGGCGGTGACAGCCGTCGACCGGGTGAGCGTCACGTTCCCCGCGGGGCAGTTCACCGCGATCGTCGGCCCGTCCGGCTCCGGCAAGTCCACCCTGATGCACCTGCTGGCCGGCCTGGACACCGCGACGTCCGGCTCGATCCGGATCGGCGGCGTCGAAGTGACCGGCCTGGCCGACCGCGACCTGACGGTGCTGCGGCGCGACCGCATCGGTTTCGTGTTCCAGGCGTTCAACCTGCTGCCCACCCTGACCGCCGAGCAGAACATCCTGCTGCCCGGCGAGCTCGCCGGCCGTCGCCCGGACCGGCCCCGCCTCGCCCAGGTCGCCGCCGATCTGGGTCTCGCCGACCGGCTGCACCACTACCCGGCTCAGCTCTCCGGTGGCCAGCAGCAGCGCGTCGCCTGCGCGCGGGCCCTGATGAGCCGCCCGGACGTCGTGTTCGCCGACGAGCCGACCGGCAGCCTGGACACCCGGACCGGTGCCGGTGTGCTCGAGCTGCTGCGCCGCAGTGTCCGGGAGTGGGGCCAGACAGTGGTGATGGTGACCCACGACCCGGTGGCCGCCGGCTACGCGGACCGTGTCGTCGTGCTGGCGGACGGGCGCATCGTCGACGACCTGCGGGCGCCCACCCCGGACGGGGTCGCCGACCGGCTCCAGCGGCTGGGGGCCTGACATGCGGAGGACCGGACTGCGTCCGCGCCGCCTGGTGCCGACCGGGCTGGCGATCGTGCTCGCCGTCGCCTTCGTGGCCGGCACCATGATCTTCAGTGACAGCGCGAAGGGTGCCCTCGTCGACCAGTACGCTCGGGCGGCCCGCAACGTCGACGTGGCACTCACCGCCGCGCCGGGCGGCCGGCTCGCGCCGGCTGACCTGGAGGCCGTGCGTCGCACGGACGGCGTCGCGTCGGTCGCGGGCCGCATGCGGGAGCGGCTGCCGCTGCTCGACCGCAACGGCCGGCTGGTCGCCTCGTTCGGCACGCCCGGCTACGGCATCGACGTCGGCGACGACTCTGCCCTGCGGCCGTACGACCTCACCTCGGGTTCGCCGCCCGCCTCCGACGGTGAGGCGGCGATCGACAGCAAGACAGCGGAGACGACGGGCTACCGGATCGGTGACTCCGCCACCGTGGTCGACGCCTCCGATCAGCGCCGCTCGTTACGCATCGTCGGCATCGTGGCGATCACCGGAGGCGTCTCCACCACCGTGCTCACCCGGGCCGCTCTCACCCGGCTGACCGATGCCACGGGCTACCGCGAGGTGGTGGCGACCATCGGGTCCGGCGCCGAGGCGGAGGCAGTTCGCGATCGGCTGCCCGTGCCGGCGGAGGCGGTGGCCCGCACCGGTGACCAGCTCCGGCGCGACCTGGCGAAGCAGGCGTTCGCTCAGATCAGCGGGCTCACGATCGGCCTGTTGCTGTTCGCCGCGGTGGCCGTGCTGGTGGCCGGATTCGTCATCGCCAACACCTTCGGCATTCTGGTCGCCCAGCGGCAGCGGGAGACAGCGCTGTTGCGCTGCGTCGGCGCACGGCGGGGTCAGATCCTGCGCTCTCTGCTCGCCGACTCTGCGCTGGTGGGCGCCGCCGGTGCCGTGCTGGGCCTCGTGCTCGGCTATGCGGTGGCCTGGGGGCTGCTGGCCGGTTCGGTCGCGCTGGGGCTCCAACTGCCGTCGGGCGGCCTCGTCCTCACGCCCTACCCTCTGCTGGTGTCACTCATCGTCGGGCCGCTCGTGACCATGGTCTCCGCCGTGGTTCCCGCCGTACGGGCGACGCGCATCCCGCCCGTCGCCGCCCTGCGGATGGCGGTGCCGGCCACCGGTCGGTCGCGGCGGAGCCTGGTTGTCGCAGCGGCCCTGGTGGCGGTGGCCGGCACGCTGACGACGGTGGCAGGGTTGCGGCTCGCGCAGCCCGAACCGGCGATGATCCTGGTCGTGGCTGGCGGGATCGGCAACTTCCTCGCCCTGCTGCTGATCTCGCCGCTGGTCATCGGCCGGCTCGTCGCCGTGCTGGGGTGGCTGCCGGGCCGGTTGTTCGGGGTCCCCGCACGACTGGCGATCGCCAACGCGCGGCGCAATCCGGGCCGGACGGCCGCGACGACAGCCGCCCTGCTGGTCGGTGTCGGGCTGATGGCCGGTGGCAGCACGATCGCCGCGACGGTGGACCGCACGGCCGAGGTTCAGCTCGACCAGGCGTACCCGGTCGATTATCTGATCACCCCGGCTGCTGGGCAGCGGGGGATCGCACCGGCGGTCGGTGCGGGCCTGAGCGGTGACCGCGCCTTCGACCTCATCGCCGGAGTCAAGCGGGCCGATGGGCGGGTGCCCGGTGGCACGGTCACGGTTGCCGGCATCAGCGGCGCGGCGATCGGCACGGCATACCGGCCGGAAGTGACTGCCGGACGGCTGGCCGAGTTCGGCCCGGGGACGGCGCTGGTGGCGACGGGTGAGGGCGAGGTCGGCGACCAGTTGGTGGTGACGGCCGGAAGCCGGAAGCACACCGTGCGAGTCGCCGCGCTGGTGCAGAATTCCGACCTGGTCGGCGAGGTGATCCTGGGGCCGGGCGACTTCGCGGCCCTCTATCCCGGGCAGCGCGACGACAGCCTGATCCTGCTCCGCGCGGCGCCCGGGACGGATGCCCCGGCAGCGCGGCAACGGATCGACGCCGCCCTGGCCGCGCATCCCCTCGTACAGGTCGACGACCTCGCCTCGGTGCGCGCCGAGCGAGGCGCCGCGGTCCGCCAGATCGTCGGGATCATCGCGGTGCTGCTCGGCTTCGCCCTGGTCATCGCTCTGGTCGGCATCACCAACACGCTGTCGCTGTCCGTCCTGGAGCGCACCAGGGAATCGGCATTGATCCGGGCGCTCGGCCTGACCCGGGGTCAGCTGCGCGCGACCCTGCTCATCGAGGCGCTGCTGATGGCCGCGGCGGGTGCTGTGGCCGGGGTGGCGTTCGGCGTGCTCTACGGGTGGCTGACGGCGGAGGCGGCGTTCGGCCCCACCGATGCGCTGCTGGTCGTTCCGGGCGGGCAACTCGCGAGCTTCGTGGTCATCGCGGCGGTGGCCGGGGCGGGCGCGGCGGTGCTGCCGTCCCGGCGGGCGGCACGGGCTTCTGTCGTCGGCGCGATGGCGGACGCGTGAAGCCTTCTATCGTGGGGGACGTGCGGCGCATCGGCGCGTGGATCCGGCCCTGGCTGTTCGACGGAGCTGTGGCGGCGTTCGTCGCTGCCCTGACCCTGTTCGAGTATCGCCTGCCGTGGTCGGTCAAGATCTGCGGCCTGGCCATGGCGCTCGTGCTGATCTGGCGGCGGCACCTGCCGTTGACCGTGCTGGCCGCCGTCTATCTGCTGGCCCCGCTGCACCTGCTGATGAACAGCTACGTGCGGATGTTCGACGTCGCCGTGCTGATCGCCATGTATTCCGTGGTGCTGTACCGGCCCCAGCTGCGCTGGGGAGTGGTCGCGGGCGCCGGTGCCGGCGTCGCGGTGCTGGTCGCGGCGTTCGTGGAGCATCACCGTTCCGGCAACTTCTGGGTGGTGTTCTGGGTCGTGGGCGCGGTGACGGTGGCGACCTGGGTCACCGCCTACGGGGTACGCACCCGGCGGTTGTACGTGCAGACCCTCGAGGAACGTGCCGCCACCCTCGAACGCGAGCGTGACCACCTGGCCCTGCTCGCCGTCGCCGAGGAACGGGCGGCCATCGCCCGGGAGATCCACGACGTCGTGGCGCACAGCCTCAGCGTGATGATCGTCCAGGCTGACGCCGCCGGTTACACGCTCGAAGGACCCGACACGCCCGCCCGCGAGGCTCTGGCGGCGATCGCCGAGACCGGCCGCGAAGCGCTCGACGACATGGGCCGGGTGATCCAGCTGCTGCGGGGCACCCCGTCGCGGGCTCCCGGCGACACAGAAGGCCCGGGCGACCGGTCCGGGGCCGAACCAGGCCGCAGCTGGGGGATCGGCCGTGACTCCGGGGACGTCGGTGCCGCAGGCGGAGCGGTGGCTGAGGACGATCTCCTGGACGGCGACGAAACGGGGCGCAGGGCGATCGGGCTCAAGGAGATCGACGGTCTCGTGGCGCGGTCCCGGCTACGGGTGGTCCGGGAGACCGTCGGCACGCCGGACCGCCTCACCGCGGCGCAGGAGGTCACGGCGTACCGGATCATTCAGGAGTCCCTGACCAACACGCTGCGGCACGCGGGGACGGACGCCGCGGTGACGGTGCGCCTCGCCTTCACGCCGCAGTCGGTGCGGGTCGAGGTGAGCGACGACGGTGGCGGGGTCCGGCGGGTCGCGAACGCGGTACCGGCCCGGCCCGGTCACGGCCTGGCCGGGATGCGGGAACGCGTGACCATACACGGCGGCGACCTGGTGGCCGGCCCGCGAGCCGAGGGTGGCTGGCGGGTGGTGGCGACCATCCCCCGGACGTCGAGGAGCACGATGACCCCGACGAGCACCGCACCATCCAGCACGGCACCATCCAGCACGGCACCGATGGACACAGCGTCGCCGAGTACAGCGTCGACGAAGACAGCATGAGCGGGGGCGGCACGGTGGACGGCGAAGCAGATGCCCGGGGCGGTGGCGGGTGATCAGGGTCGTCGTCGTGGACGACCAGGAGCTCGTACTGCGAGGGTTCCGGTCGATCATCTCCGTGCAGAAGGACATGGTGCTCGTCGGGGAGGCCGCCGACGGGGCCGCGGCCCTGCGGCTGCTGCGTGACGTTGTGGCCGACGTCGTCGTGATGGACATCCGCATGCCGGTCATGGACGGCATCGACGCCACCAAGGAACTGGTCGCGACGGGGAATCCGGCCCGGGTGCTCGCGGTGACCACGTACGACACCGATAAGGACGCGTTCGCGGCGTTGCAGGCCGGGGCCGGCGGTTTCCTGCTCAAGAACGCCCCGCCCGACGACCTGCTCGCGGCGATCCGGGCCGTCGCGGGCGGCGACGCCATCGTGGCGCCCCGCGTCACCCGGCGGCTGCTCGACCGGTTCGCCGCTCAGCTGGAGCCCGCCGTCCCGGTGGTGCACAGCGCCGCGGAGCGGCTGACGACGCTGACCGACCGGGAGCGCGAGGTCTTACTGCTGGTCGCGCAGGGCCGGTCGAACGCCGAGATCGGCGAGCGGCTGCATGTCGCCGAGACCACCGTGAAGACCCACGTCGGCCGGATCCTGGCCAAGCTGGAGCTGCGGGACCGGGTGCAGGCTGTGGTGCTCGCCTACGAGACCGGTCTGGTCCGGCCCAATGCATAGACAGGCGCAGATGTAGCCTGGGTCCTCCATTGCGAGATCCAGGAGGCGCCCGTGATACGAGTGCGAAGCCGAAGGGTGGCTTTGACGGCGGCGGCTGTCGCGATGACCGCCGTGGTCTACGGGCTCGTCCAGCTGCCGGCGTCCGCGGACACCCGGACCCAGGTGCGGGAGGTGTTCTCACCGGACGGCTCGGTGCGGAAGGAGACCGTACGGGTGGCCGACCTGCCGCGGACCACCAAGTCCGTCGACGTCGCGGCCGAGGTAGTGACGATCCAGCAGACCGGGGCGCCGGGCAGCCGCTACGACCTCGTCTTCGTCGGTGACGGCTACACCGCCGCGGAGCAGGCCTTGTTCCACAGCCAGGTCCTCACCCGCTGGGCCCAGCTCAGTGCGATCGAGCCGTTCCGGACGCTCAAGAGCAGCTTCAACGTCTGGCAGGTCAATGCGATCTCGGCGCAGTCCGGATCGGACAACGACCCCACCCTCGGTATCGAGAAGGACACCGCCCTCGACGGTGAGTTCTTCTGCGGGGGCCTGGACCGGCTGGTCTGCGTCGACGACACGGTGGCCCTGCAGTACGCCGCGCTGGCGCCGGGCGCCGACCAGGCTCTCGTCCTGGTCAACAGCGCCACCTACGGCGGCTCGGGCGGCCGCGTGTCCGTGTCCAGCGGCGGCAACGCGCTCTCCGGCGACATCGTCGTGCACGAACTGGGCCACTCGATCGGCGGCCTGGCCGACGAGTACGGCGGCGACCCGGGCACCTACCCCGGCGGCGAACCGGCCGAACCCAACACCTCGATGGCGAACGAGGCAACCATGCGCGCGCAGCGGCTCAAATGGTTCAGCTACCTGGGCCGACCCACCCCGGACGGCGGTGTGATCGGCACCTTCGAGGGCGGCTCCTACTACGACCTCGGCGTGTACCGGCCGAGCGAGGACTCGATGATGCGATCACTGGGCAACGAGTTCAACCTCATCGGCATCGACCAGCTGACCGCGGCGATCCAGGCCCGAACCGGCTGACCGGGCGCGGGCGGACCGGGGAGAGCGGGCCCGCCCGCACGCACTGCCTCACTTCGGTTCGTCGTGCTCCTCGCCGAACCACGAGCCGGCCACCGCCCGATCTTCGCCGCCATGCCCCGGCGACGGCGCGGACGGCCCCGCAGGGTGCGGACCCGGGACGTGAGGCCCCGCTGCGGGCGATCCCGGCAGCGATGACCCCGCTGCGGGCGATTGCGGCAGGGTCGGCCTCGCTGCCGGCGGTCCGGGTAGGGGCGGTCCGACCTCAAGGGGTCCGGGTAGGGGCGGTCCGGCCCCAAGAGATCCGGGCAGGGGTGATCCCGCTCCTGGAGATCTAGGTGGGGACGACCCGGCGGCGGGAGGTCCGGGCTGGGATGGCGCGGGCGATCCGGGCGCGGGAGACCTGCGCATGGGCGCCGCGGCAGCCGCGGCCGACGGCCCAGCAGCAGGCCGCGCCCCGTCCACACTCTCCTCCGGATCGCGGAACCCCGAACCCACCTCCGGCAACCCGAACGACACCGCAGCCTCAGGAAACGGCGCCACAGCATCGCGCCGCAGCGGCCCGGACCTTCCGCCACCCAGCACAACCGGTGCAGCCGCACCCGAAGCCCACGGCCCCTGCCGCGTCACACCACCACCAGCCCCCGAACCGGCAACCACCGACCCTGCCGGAACAAATCCGGACGACGGCTCCGCAGCGCCCCACCCATCCGGCCCGCCGGAAGGCGAAGAGTCACCAGCAGGCCGCGCCGAGATGAGGTCATCAGTGGGCCGCGACGCCATCAGATCACCAGTGGACCGCGATGAGAGCAGGTCATCAGTGGGCCGCGACGCCGACAGATCACCAGCGGACCGCGCCGAGACCAGGTCGTCAGCGGGCCGCAACGACAACGCGTCACCACCAGGCCGCGAGGAGGCCCCCGGGTCCCCGGCCATCGGCTCAGTAGCGGCCCGCCGCCCACCCTCCGTAGGCCAGAACCGCGGCTTCCGCCGTGCCGCCAGGTCCTCCACCCATCCGAACGCCACGACCGCCGCCATGGTCAGCGCCAGCGAGGCCACCAGATCGATCGGCCCGTCCAGAAAACCCAGATCGTCCAGCGCCAGCACGGTCAGCACCGGCCAGATCGCCGCGATCGCGATGTTGTGCCACAGATAGATCGTCACCGCGCGCGCGTTCAGCAGGTTCACCGCGCCGTCCAGGCGGGGCTTGCGTTCCAGCCACGCCATGTCCGGCTGCCAGCGCAGCGCCAGCAGCACGAACGCCAGCGACCACAGCGCCTGTGACTCCGGGACCTCGTTGAGGTCCCAGCCCGACTCCGCCGCGTGCCCCTTCAGCCAGTACAGCGCGGCCAGGCCCAGGACCGCCGAGACTGCCACCACCAGGCCGGGGCGGATTCGGGCCAGGCGGCCGTCGTGGTGCGCGAAGCCCGCGATCCAGCACGCGCCGTACGTGGCGAAGTCCCACATCGCCGCGTCCGCCCGGCCGAACGGCAACGCGAGGCCGGTCTTGTCGAGGACCGCGATCAGCACGATCGGCGCGGCCACCGCGGCCCACCCGATCTTCTTGTACGCCAGGTACAGCAGTGGCGACAGCACCACGAACCACAGGTACGCCCGGACGTACCAGAGCGGCTCCCAGACCTCGATACCCCGTTCGCTGCCCGGCGGGTCCCCGATCGGCAGCAGCCACAGGCCCAGTTTCCAGCTCAGCGGTTCGTCGCCGCCGTCCTGCTCGGTCCAGCCCAGGTACAGCATCGCGGGTACCGCGATCGCCCCCAGCAGCCACAGCGGGGGCAGCAGTCGGCGCAGCCGGGACGTGATCACCGAGCCGGCCGGCCGGCGGTCCAGCGAGGCCGCGGTCAGCGAACCGGCCAGAGCGAACATGATGCCCATCGCGGGCAGCAGGATCGACAGCCACGGCCAGCCGAACAGGTGGTAGACGATCACCCGGACGATGGCGGCGGCGCGGAGCAGGTCCAGATAGCGGTTGCGCACCGGAGCACGCTAGCGGCGTCCGGACCCCGGCCAGCACCTCCGGAGCGGTCCACAAGTACGCCCGGGCGGGTTACCCCTAAGGGATGAAGTGTCCGGATTGTCAGTGCGATTGTGTGTTGTCGGTGATCCCTCCCGAGCCGGAAAGCCGCAGGTCAGTGGCCCTGTCGCCGGGTTGTGGGGGAGAACCGGCCGAAACCTGCGGTAGTCACCGTTGGGTGGTGCCGACGTTGGTCCACCTCGGAGGCGGCGTGCACGGGCGCGGCCCGAGAGGCAAAGGGAGACACACGGGATGCGCAAGCCTGCTGTCGTAGTGACCGCCGCGGTCTCGGCGGTGCTGGCCGGCGGGATCATGGTGGCCACCACCGCGGGTGCGGAGGAGACTCCGGCCACGCCGGCGGCGCCGTCGATGGTTCTGCCCGACCTGCCGGCCATTCCGCAACTTCCGGCCGATGCCGGCGTACCGGCGACTGCCGGGCTGCCCGCCGTACCCGGTGATCCGGCTGCTCCCGCCGGTCAGCTGACGCCCGCCACCGGCGCTCATGCCCCCGCCCGGCCCGGGGGTGCGGTCGATCCGGCGAAGCCGGCGGCGGATCAGCCGGCCGCGCCCGGCGCGGCGACGACAGCTGCCCGCCCGGCTGCCGATGCGGCGACCCGCCCGGCTGCCGGTTCCCCGGCGGCCGCCAAGCCCGACGTCAAGCCCGACGACCGGGCCGACGCGAAGCCGGCGGCCGACCGGCCCGTCCGCGGTGGCAAGCCGAACGCCTTCTCGGCCGCCCAGCGGGACGTGACCACCAGCCAGGCCCTCTCCACCGACCCCGGCGGCAGCGTCCAGCAGCAGGCGCTGACGCTGGTCAACGAGAACCGGCGGCGCGGGGGCTGCGACAAGCTCACCGTCGACCGGCGGCTGATCGTGGCGGCGAACCGGCACGCCGCCGAGATGGCCCGGCGCGGCTACTTCGCCCACGAGGACCTGCGTGGGCAGCGGGCCGGCGACCGGGTCGAGGACGCGGGTTACCAGTGGTCGCGCTACGGCGAGAACATCGCGCGCGGCCAGGACAGCGTGGCCGAGGTCGTCGACGGCTGGATGAAGAGCCCCGAGCACCGCGAGAACATCATGGACTGCGCATTGCGCGAGGTGGGCGTGGGCCTGGCCTTCAGTGCCGACCGTACGCCGTACTGGGTGCAGGACTTCGCCACCCCGCAGTGACCGGGCGAAAACGCTGAGCGACGACCGCAGTATGTGACCTACCGGATTGATGCCACAGTCGTCCGGCGGACCTTCCCGGAAGCGCGGGTGTGCTTCGATGTGCGGACACATCTCCTGGGGAGGACGATTTTGGGAGTGCAGCGGGTTTCCGCACGCCTCGCCACCGCCGTGCTGGCGGTAGCGGTCGGCGGTGGGCTCGGCGCCGTGGTGCTGTCCCCGGGCGCGGCCGGTGCCGCGACCCGGACGGTGAGCGCCACACCGATGACCGCCGTCGTCGTCACGAAGGCCGCCGCGGCTTCGTGCTCGACGGGCAAGTACCAGAAGCAGGTCGAGGGTTACCTCAAGAAGATCGGCGGCTACGGCACGGTCACGGTCGACGGCAAGCAGTCGGCCAAGGACTGTGCCGCGATCAAGAAGTTCCAGACCCGCTTCGGCATCAAGCCGGCCGCGGGACTGGCCGGTCCGACGACGCACGGAGTGGCCAAGCGGCTCGCCGCCACGAAGACGTCGAAGTGCAAGGCGAAGAAGTCGGGCTACACGTTCTGCGTGGACCTGACGAACCAGACCACCTGGGTGATGAAGAGCGGCAAGGTCTACGCCAAGCCGACGGTCACCCGGACCGGCATGAAGGGGTACCGCACGCCGGCGGGCTCCTTCAAGATCAACAAGCGCACCAAGAAGGAATGGTCCGACCCGTACGAGGTGTGGCTGCCGTACTGGCAGCGCTTCAGCGGCGGCAAGGGCTTCCACCAGACGACCACGTACATCCACGATGCGTGGCGGGGCTCGCACGGCTGCGTCAACCTGCTGCCGGCGGACGCCAAGAAGTACTACAAGATCGGCAAGATCGGCATGACGGTCAAGCTCATCGGCCGCCGGCCGGGCACCTGATCAGGTAGGCAAGCGCAGAGACGGCCCGCCGGCCTGAGCCGGTGGGCCGTCTTTTTCCGGTACGGGGGTCAGGCCGCGAGCTCCTGGTGGCTGGTCCGGGCATGCGTGGTGAGCACGTCGTGACCGGGGAAAGCCTTCTCGTCGCCGGTCGCGGTGAACACCCGCAGTCCCTGCCGGTTCAGCGTGTACGTCACGTCGGTGAAGTGGCTCACCGTGTCGTCGTGGTGCACGATCGTCAGTTCGTCGGCGCGCAGCATGGTCCCGTCCTTCGCGTACGCAGATGGGGCACGTGACCTGGATTACGGCTGCCGTACGGCGCCCGGTTCAATCCGTCGGCCGATTGTGCCTCGGGGCAGGCCCGTTGGCCAGGCCCTCCAGTAAGCCTCCCGTCCAGCGTTGACCTGCGCAGTCGCCCACAGGTCGGCTGTCGGGCGGATAACCGACACGACCCGGGTGGCAAATCCTTCCGACCGATATAGATCAGCTGTCCGATCGGCCCGGTTTTCTGATCGGTGTCCCGGCATAGAGTGGCGCTCGTGTCCCGCCCCCACCGCCGCGCCCGCACTCTGCTGGTCGCTTTCGTTCTGCTGCCACCCCTGACCGCGGCCTCCTGCGGCGACGAGCCGTCCGCCCTCACCGTCGGCGCCGCCGCGATGGGCACCGTCGCCGAGATCGTCGAGGCCTCCGGCTCGGTCACCGCCCGCGCCGCCGCCACGGTCACCTCGCCCGCCGAGGGCACGCTGGCCGAGCTGCGCTTCGACGCCGGTGACCAGGTCCGCAAGGGCCAGGTGGTCGCCGTGGTCGACTCACCGGCCGCCGAGCGCCGCCTCGAGCAGGCGGCCCGGGCCCTGGACGCCGCGTCCTCGGGCGGCGTGCCGTCCACCGGTGGCACTGCCGGGTTCGCCGCCGCCCAGCACCGCACGGACCAGCGCGCCGACAAGGCCTTCACCGACGCCCGCGACGCCGCGGAGAAGGTGACCGACGCCGAGCTCAAGACCGCCCTGCTGGCCCAGGTGAAGGCCGCCCAGCAGCAGTACGAGGCCGCCTCCGACGCGGCCGGTGCCGCCCTGCGCTCGGTGCAGCGCGGCGTCGCCGGCCTGGGCCAGGCGGTCAACGCCCTCGGCACGGCCCAGCGGCTGCAGGCCCAGCAGGCGTACGACCTGGCCGAAGCGGCCGTCGACGCGCTCACCCTGCGCGCTCCCGTCTCCGGCGTCGTTCAGCTCGGCGGCACCGCCCCGGGCGGCACCTCCGCGCTCACCGACCTGCTCGCCGACCCGGCCTCGGCCGCCGCGGCCGGTGCGCCGGCGCAGGCTCCCGTGGCGGGCGTGGATTCGGCCGTCCCGCAGGGCGCGACGGTCGGCGCGGGCACGCCGATCCTGACCATCGTCGACACCGGCCGGCTCGGCCTGGCCGCCGAGGTCGACGAGACCGACGTGCTGCTCGTGCAGGCCGGCGGCAAGGCGACCGCGGAGCTCGACGCCGCCACCGGCGCGACCTATGAGGCCGGCGTGCGTGCCGTCGATCTGCTGCCGACCACCTCGGCGCGGGGCGGCGTCTCCTACCGCGTGCGGCTCAGCCTGGGCAAGGGCCGCTATGCCGACGGCCGGGCCGCGCCGACGCCCCGGCCCGGCATGAGCGCGATCGTCCGGCTGCAGGTGCGCGAGGCCGAGGACGCGGTGACCGTGCCGGCGTCGGCCGTGGTGTCCGCCGACGGCCGCGACACCGTCTGGACCGTCCGCGGCGGCAAGGCCGAGCGGGTGCCCGTCACGATCGGGGTCCAGGGCGAGGACGTCGTGCAGGTCGTCTCCGGCGTCGGCGCCGGCCAGCAGATCATCGTGGGCGGTGCCGACCAGGTCAGTCCCGGGCAGACCGTGTCGTGAGCGACATCCCGGCCATCGTGGCCACGGACGTCTCGCGGACGTACGAGCTGGACGGCGTCTCCGTCACCGCCCTGCGCGGGGTGTCCCTGACCGTGACCGACGGCGATTACCTGGCCATCGTCGGCACGTCCGGCTCCGGCAAGTCCACCCTCATGCACCTGCTCGGCGGTCTCGACCGGCCCACCGGCGGCACCCTGCTCATCGGCGGGCGCGACGTCGCCACGCTGACCCCGCCCGAGATGGCCCGGCTCCGCAACGAGACGATCGGCTTCGTCTTCCAGTCGTTCCACCTGCTCACCCGCACCACGGCCCGGGACAACGTGGCCCTGCCGCTGGTCTACCGCGGCATCGGCCGCCGGGAGCGCCGGGCCCGGGCCGGCGAGATGCTCGAGCGCGTCGGCCTGGCCCACCGCATGGACCACCGGCCCAACCAGATGTCCGGCGGCGAGCAGCAACGGGTGGCCATCGCCCGCGCGCTGGTCACCGGCCCCTCGGTGCTGCTGGCGGACGAGCCCACCGGCAATCTCGACACCACCACCGGCCAGTCGGTGCTGGCCCTGCTGGAATCGCTGAACGCCGACGGCGTGGCCGTCGTCCTGGTCACCCACGACCGGGAGGTCGCCGAGCGGGCCCACCGGCAGATCGTGATGCGCGACGGCCTGATCGTCGAGCCCGCCCCGCTCGCGCCGGACGCCGGGGACGGCACCGCGTGAGGCTGGCCGAGGCCTGGCGGGTCGCTCTGGACGCCCTGCGCGCCAACCGGCTGCGCAGCGTGCTCACCATGCTCGGCGTGGTCATCGGCGTCGCCGCCGTGGTCGCGCTCGTGGCCATCGGCACCGGCACCAAGCAGCAGATCGAGCAGCAGGTCGAGGGGCTCGGCTCCAACCTGCTGATCGTCGTGCCGGGCCGGCTCGAGGCCGGCTCCGCGCCCTCGGTGTCGACGCTGTCCCTGGACGACGTCGAGGCGGTCTCCCGGGTCGTCGGCGACCGCAACCGGGTCGCGGTGACGGTGGCCTCCGGCGAGACGGTACGGGCGGGCAGCCGCACCTCGTTCGCCAGCATGCAGGGCGTCCTCGAGACCACCCCCAGCGTGTTCGTCCGCCGCCTGGACCGCGGCAGCTACCTGACCCGCTCGGACGTCAACACCGCCCGCCGCGTCGCCGTCCTGGGTGCGGGGGTGGCCACCCAGCTCTTCGGCGACCGTGATCCGATCGGCCGGCAGATCACCATCGGCGGCGTCCGGTTCCGGGTGATCGGCACCTTCGAACAGCTCGGCCAGAGCCTCGGCGTGGACCGCGACAGCGAGGTGCACATCCCGGTCACCGCCGCGCAGCGGCTGCTCGGCACCGACCGCATCGACGCCCTGGCGATCCGCGCCCCCGACCGGGAACGCATCGACACCCTCGGCGCCGACATCGTCGCGGCCCTCAGCAAGCGTCACCCCGAGAGCGACTTCAGCGCGGTCACCCAGGAGCAGATCCTCGGCGTGCTGGGCGACATCCTGGGCGTGCTCACCGGCGTGCTGGCCGCCATCGCCGGGATCAGCCTGCTCGTCGGCGGCGTCGGCGTCTCCAACATCATGCTGGTCTCGGTCCGGGAACGCACCAGGGAGATCGGCCTGCGCAAGGCGGTCGGCGCCCGGCCCCGCGACATCGGCCTGCAGTTCCTGCTCGAAGCCGTCCTGCTCACCACGATCGGCGGCGTCATCGGCATGGCGCTGGGCATCTCCGCCGCGCTGCTCGTCGACCGGCTGTCCCCGGTGCCGGCCGCCGTCACCTGGTGGTCGCTGGCCCTGGCGTTCGGGGTGTCCGCGCTGGTGGGCATCGTCTTCGGCGTGGTGCCCGCGCAACGGGCCGGGCGCCTCGATCCCGTCGTCGCCCTGCGGACAGAATGACCACGACTGTCCGCGAGCGCCGTACCGTGCCGGCTCCACTGCTCGTCCTCACCGCCATCGCGTCCGTCCAGATCGGCAGCGCCGTCGCCCGCACGCTGTTCGACGACCTCGGCGCCGCCGGCGTCACACTGCTGCGCCTGCTGATCGCGGCCGTCATCCTCGGCGTCGCGTTCCGGCCCAGGATCGGCGGCTGGTCCGCTGCCGCCTGGCGCGCCGCCGTGCTGCTCGGCGTGGCGATGGCCGGCATGAACCTGCTCTTCTACCTGGCGTTGCAAACGGTCCCGCTCGGCGTCGGCGTGACGGTCGAGTTCCTCGGGCCGCTGCTGCTCACCCTGGTGCAGACCCGCCGGCTGGTCGACCTGCTGTGGGCGCTGCTGGCGGCTGGGGGAGTCGCACTGCTCGGCCTGGGCTCCGGTTTCACGGCGCCGCTGGGCGGGCTGCTGCTGGCGTTCGCGGCCGGGCTCTGCTGGGCGGGTTACATCCTGGCCAGTGCCCACCTGGGCACCCTGGTTCCGGGTACGGGCGGCCTGGCGGTGGCCCTCGCCGTGGCGGCGGTGCTCGTCCTGCCGTTCGGCGCTAGCGGTGCTTCCGCCGTACTGGATCATCCGTCCCTGCTCGCCGGCGCGGCCGCGGTCGCGCTGCTGTCCTCGGTTCTGTCCTACGGTCTGGAGATCAACGCGCTGCGGCGGATGCCCACCCGGGTCTTCGGCATCCTGATGAGCCTGGAGCCGGCTGCCGCGGCCGTCGCCGGTCTCGTGGTGCTGCATCAGCGGCTCGGCCTGCGCGAGGTGGTGGCGCTGCTGCTGGTGAGCCTGGCCAGCCTGGGCGTCACTCTGGCCCAGCGCGATTCGGCACCCCCACCGGCCTCTCCCGCCTGAGCGGCGGCGCCAAAAGCTCATGTCGGGGCTGCGGAGGCCGAACAAAGAACGTGTCGCTCAGGGTCCGAGCCCCCGCATACGAGCTACGCGACCTGCACGGAGCTTCTCGCGCGGTCGCGTACCTCACGCTGGCCGCGGCACCGTACGTCTTCGTGACGTCGTACATCGACCCGGGCGTCAACCTGATCACCCTGATCGTCGCCGGGGTCATCAGCGTCCTGATGGCCTTCGCCAGTGTGCTGTGCTTTCGCCGGCCCACGGCCGTACCCCGGGTGAGCTGGTTCATCGCCCCGATCCTGGCCACCTCGGTGGTCGCCGGGTTGAACTTCGCCACCCACGACGCCTCCACCGGCTCGCAGCTCTTCTACCTCTGGCCCATCCTGTACGCGGCGAACTTCCTCAGCCGCCGCGTGCTCATCCTCAACCTGCTCCTGGTGTATGCGGGCGACGCGGCCACAGTGTTCGCGGTCCTCGGACCCCGGCGGGGCGCCTCCGACTGGGTCGCCATGGTGCTGGCCATGACGATGTCGGCCACGGTCGTGCAGAGCCTGCGGGCCCGCGCCGACCGGCTGCGCGACGTCCTGGAACGGCAGGCCAACGCCGACCACCTCACCGGCCTGGCCAACCGCCGCTACTTCGACGACGCGCTGGTCGCCGAGGGCGCCTGGGCGCGGCGGACCGACGGGTCCCTGGCCCTGCTCACGATCGACCTGGACCACTTCAAGGCCATCAACGACACCTTCGGCCACGCCGAGGGCGACCGGGTGCTGCAGGCCGTCGCCGACGCGATGCGCAAGGTCGCCGGCGAGACCGGCGTCGCGGCCCGGCTCGGCGGCGACGAGTTCGTCATGCTGCGGCGGATGGGACGCCGCGCCGCCGTGGGTGTCGCCGACGCCCTGCGCTCAGCGATCGCGGACCGCACCGACCTGCTGGGCGGCGCGCCCGGCGTGAGCATCGGCATCGCGGTGCTGCCCGGCGACGTGAGCACGGTCGAAGACCTGGTCGCCGCGTCGGACGCGGCCCTCTACGAGGCGAAGACGTCGGGCCGTGGCCGGGTGTCGGTGGCCGGCGAGCGCCACAACGTCGACCAGATGCCTAGCTTCGTTCCTGATCCGCGGCTCTGACCAGGCCGAGAATCTCCCGTCGCAACCGCGGGTACGGACCCCAGCCGTCCCGCAGCACATGGATGTAGATGGCCTCGAGCGCCACATCGATGCGCTGCACGAGCTCCTGATCGTCAGGCAGCCCCAGCCGCACAGCCCGGGCGAAATGATCGAGCGCCTCCATGTGCCGCCCCTGGTCGAAGGCACTGCGCCCGGCGTTCTCGTGCACCACGCTGCGCAGCAGCTCCGGCGCCTCGGAACTGGCGGCCTGCTCGAACAACCGGTCGGCCTCGGCGTAGTCCCCCCGCAACCGCAGCACATGCGCCAGCTCGGCCTGAGCGATGACAGTGGCCTGCACATCCCCGGCCGACTCGGCATGAGCCAGCGCCAGCCGGCTCGCGGCCGCGGCCATACCGAGCTCATCGAGCAGCCGGTAGACCTCGGCCCGCACACTGAGCAGCTCGGCCCGGGCAACATTGTCCTGCTCGTCGGCGAGCGGTCCGTCGAGCCGCTCACCGAGCTCCCGCAGCGCATCCCGGTCGTCGACGACCTCCCGCAGGGTGGCGCCGTCCAGCCGCCACCGGATCGCGGCCAGATCCTCCGGACCCAGGGGCTTGGGCCGGGCGGGGGCAGAGGGCTTGATCTCGGTGGGCTCCGGCCCGGGTACGAGCATCGCCTCGGCGGTCGCAGCACCGGGGTCCTCGCCGAGCGGCCCGTCGACGACCGGCTCCGGGTCGGTCACCTGATGCTGACCAGGCGTCTGCACCGCGATGGCCGACTGCGCAGGTCCGGGCGCCGGGAAGGCTCCGGCGGTCGACTCGGCCTCGCTCGGGCGGGTGGCTTCGCTCGGCTGAGTCGCCGGCTGGAGCCGGCCGCCCGGCTGGGTGGCTTCGCTCGGCTGGGACGCGGGGTGATGCCGACCGCCCGGCTGGGACTCCGGCGTGGCGGACGTCCGCTCCGGCGTCATGGTCGTCGCGGCGCCGACGATGCCGTTCATCAGGCCGGTGATGTCCAGGTTCAGCACGACCCCGTCGGCCGGCGGTGCGGGCGCTGAGCCGTTCTGGCCGTGGGCCGGGTTGGCCGAGGCGGCGGCTGACCGGGCGTCGACCGGCGGCGCGGGGACCGGGCCGGTTGAGCCGTTCTGAGCCGGGGCTGGGCCGGTTGAGCCGTTCTGGGCCGGGCCCGGGTCGGTTGGCCGGGCGTCGACCGGCGGCGCGGACGCGGGCGCCGGTTCGGCCTGGGCCGGGTGGCCGTGCCGCGGCGCCGACCCGTTCGACGCGGCGGCCTGGTCCTGCTCCGTTGATGTGTGGTGCGGCTCCGAACCCGGCTGCGGCGTCGGCGTGCCCTCGGCCGCGGCGTCGTCCTGCGCCGGCGCGCCGGCCTTCGGCTTGCCGCCGAACCAGGTGGGTCCGAGCTCCTGATCGGCGTACTTGCGCGGCTCCGACGGCCCGGAGGTGATCAGGCGACCGATCGGCGCGGCGTTCGCGGCGGGGTTCGGACCGGGCCGGGTGGCCGGAGGCACCGGTGAGACCGGCGTGGCACTGCCCGCACCGGCGTTCGGACTGCGTAGCGGCACGACCTCCGCGGCTGCGCCGGCAGCCTGCGGCGCGGCGGTGGGACGGCCGGCCGGCACCCCACCGGCGCGGAAGGCCGCCTCGGAGAGCTGTTTCGCCTGGGCCTGCCGGGCGAGTTCCGCGGCCCGGCGCTCTTCCTCGGCCTGCCGCGCGGCCTCGGCCTGCCGAACCGCTTCGGCGTGCTGATCCGCTTCGAGCTGGCGGGCAGCGATAGCCGCCTGGCGTACCGCTTCGGCCTGGCGGTCCGCCTCCTCCGCCTGGCGCGCTGCTTCGGCCCGGCGTGCGGCGTCGGCCTGGCGTGCCGCCTCGGCCTGCCGGGCAGCCGCTTCCGCCTGCCGCGCCGCGATTTCCGCTCGTCGCGCGGCCTCAGCCTGGCGTGCCACCTCGGCCTGGCGTGCCGCCTCGGCCTGCTGGGCGGCCGCTTCGGCCTGCCGGGCGGCGATCTGCGCCTGCCGCCTTGCTTCGGCCTGGCGCGCTGCTTCGGCCTGGCGCGCTGCTTCGGCCTGGCGCGCTGCCTCGGCCTGGCGTTCGGCGTCGGCCTGCCGTGCTGCCTCAGCTTGGCGTGTTGCTTCGGCCTGGCGTGCGGCTTCAGCCTGCCGGGCAGCTACCTGAGCCCGGTGCGCGACCTCGGCCTGGCGTGCCGCCTCGGCCTGCCGGGCTGCGTCGGCCTGGCGGGCTGCGTCGGCCTGGCGGGCTGCGTCAGCCTGCCGTGCCGCCTCGGCCTGGCGGGCTGCGTCAGCCTGGCGGGAAGCCTGCCGGGCGGCCTCGGCTTCACGCGCTGCCTCAGCCTGACGGGCAGCCTCGGCCTGGCGCGCTGCCTCAGCCTGGCGGGCGGCCTCCGCCTGCTGTGCGGCGGCCCGGCGAGCTGCTTCCTCTGACCGGTGCTGGACGGCGGGATCGCCGTGGCGCGGCTGCGGAGGCGCACCCATCGGGCGAACCGGCAGCACAGGCTCCCCCTGAGCCGGGCCGCTGCCGTGCCGAGGCTGACCGGGCCGGGCCTGAGTGCCGGGATCGGCGAGGTAGCCCTGCCCGGCCAGGTAACTCTGAGCAACCTGCTGCGGAACATCCCCCTCGGCCGGCCGCTGAGCGGGCACCTGGATCGCCCGGTCGGCGGGAGGCTGCTGCGGGCTGCGGTGCTGGCCCGGTACGTCGGCGTAGGCCGCCGGGTCGCCAGGGAAAGGATCGCTACCGGCGGGAGCAGGGGAGCCCGGCCGCACCATGCCGACCGTAGGCATCTCCGCCGGCGACATCGGGCCGCCGGTGCTGTGGCGAGCCGGAAGAACCTCACCCTCGACCGCCGCCGGCGGGACCGGCACCCCGGTGACGGGCCTGACCTGCGCGGGGATGCTGCTGACGGGCCGGTCGTACGCGGTGACAGCAGGCTGCGGCGAACCGACGGTCGGAGCGGTACGCGACGGCGGCCGCTGCGAAGGCGGTACGGCGGTCGGCGTACCCGTGGAGAGAATCATCGCGGTGCGCGGCCCACCGACGATCGGCGTCTCCGCGGTCGACCCGTCATCGAACGAAGCCCGGCTGCGCGTCCCGTTACCAGCCGGCGGATTGCCCGGCCCGGCCCGCCGCCCGCGCGGCGCCGCGAGGCGCGAGTCCGTGTCCTGCGGCGACGTGTACCGGGGATCGTGCACCGGCACACCACGCGGATCGGTTCCGCCGGGGCCGGGCGCCGCCGGGGAAAGCCCACCGTTCTGCGGCGCAGCAAGCCGCGGGTCCGTGGTGGCGGGTCCCGGCGCGGCGAACGCCTGAGGCGATACGAGCCGCGGGTCCTGCGGGTGCTGAGGCCGAGCGAGCCGCGGGTCGGTCTCGGCGCCTAGCGGTCGCTGGGGCGACACGAGCCGCGGATCTGTGTCGGCGAGCCCGGGCGTGGCGAACGCCTGAGGCGAGACCAGCCGCGGGTCCTGACCCGCCCCGGCACTCTGCGGATGCTGAGGCGCAACGAACCGGGAATCCTGCCCGGGCACAGCGCCCTGCGCGTCCGCCGGCGGCGAGAACCGCGGGTCGTGCACCGGAACGCCGCGCGGATCGGTCACGGCCGGGAAACCGTGCGCGGACGCGCCGTGCGGATCGTGGTGCTGTGCATCGCCGTCGGCCCACGGGGTGAAGGCCGCCGGGGTCTGCGGTCCCGCCGGGCTCTGCGGCGACTCACCGATCGCGGGCCGCCAGATGGGCGTGGGCGCGGACGGCGGGACCGGCGGAGGCGCGGCAGCCGGCATGACAGGCGGCCGGTTCCGCGGCTCCGCCGGGTTGACCGGCGGCGCTGCGGCAGCCCGCCGACCGGGCGGCGCCACGGCCCCGGGCCGGGAACCCGCTGAGGCCCCGGGCCGCGAACCGGCAGTGTCCGAATCGTGAACCGGCCCAGCCGGGCTGACGGGAGCCCGCCCGGCAACACCCGGCGCAGACCGCCTCTGATCAGGCGCAGACCGCCCCTGATCAAAGGCGGCGGGAGAAACCGGCGCGGCTTGGTCGAACGCAGCCGGGGAAACTGGCGCGGACCGGTCGAACGCAGCGGGAGAATCTGATGCGGCTCGGTCGAACGCGGCCGGACTGACCGGAGCCCGCCCCGCCGCAGCCGGCGACCCCGGCCGTACCTGATCGAACCCGGCCGGACTGACCGGCGTCTCATCCGTCACCCCGGACGACGACACGAACCCGACCCGCGGCCTACGCGGCCCACTACCGGGACCAGGCGCCGCCCGCCCTTGATCGAACGCAGCCGGAGCAGCACCCCCCGGCCGCCGCTCGAACCCGGCCGCCTCCGCCTGACCCTGATCGAACGCCGCCGGGCTCACGTCCGGCCGCCGCGTCCCGGGCGTCGCCGGCGCGGAGACCGCGGGTGCGGAGGCCGAAGCGGCCGGCGTCTTCGGCACGTTCGGCAGCGCGGGCGTCACCACCCGCGGCGTCGCGGTCTGCGGCGCCGCCTTGACCACCCGCGGCGTCGCCGGCGGGTCCGCCTTCTTGATCACGCGCGGCGGCGCGGGCGGCTTCGCCTTGCTCAGCACGCGCGGGACCACCGGCGGCGGGGCCTTGCTCAGCACCCGCGGGGTCTCGCCGTCCTCCGGCGTCTCCGGTTCCCCGGCCCTGGCCGCGGCCGGGCGGGGCGCCTCGGCGGCGGGCCGCTCGGACCACGGCTCGGCCGGGGCGATCCGCGACTCCTCATCCGGTACGGACGCAGCCGGCATGTCCCACGTGGTCCGCGACGGCCGGGGGTCCCGCCCCGGGGCGGCCCGGCGCTCGTAGGGGAGCAGGTCCTCCTCGCGCAGGTCGTCCACCAGCGGGTCGAAGCCCTGGTCGCGCCGCGGCCGGTAGAGGTCCGCCACGACCTCTTCCTCGGGCTCGTCCGGCACCGGCGGCGACACCCGGGCGCGTCCGCTGACCGGCTGCGGGATGTCGTCCCGGCGGCCGCGCCGGACCGGTTCGTCGGCCGGGGCGTCGTCCCAGCTCTCGATGACGCGGGAGCGGCGCGACGCGGTGTAGCGCTGCTGCTCCTCCCAGTCCCGCTCGTCGAAGTCGCGGTCGTCGTACTCGAGCTCATCGAAGTCCAGGCTGCGGCGCTGCCAGCCCTCGGCGCCGGGCGGCGAGACGGGGGCGGCGTCGAGGTCGGCCGGGGCGAACGCGGGGTCGTCGAGCCAGCCGGGGCGCTCACCGTCGAAGGCCTGCTTGATCCGCTTGTCGCGGTTCGGTGACCGTTGGTAGCCGTCCTGGCGGCGCTGGCGGCGGCGCTCGGCCAGTTCGTCGATGCCCGGATCGAGGGGGATCACCGGGTTTTGCGGGGCTTCGGGAATGTCGTCGAATTCGTCTTCTTCGACGTATCGGGCGCGGGCCGGGGGACGGCGGGTATCGGCGCCCCAGCGGGCGGCGACGGCGTCCGCGTACGGGTCCCGGGCGGTCGCGGTGGTGTCCCCGTACGGCCGTTTCGGGTTGTCGTCGTACTCGGATTCCCAGTATTCGTCGTCTTCGAAGCTCATCGGGTCACCCCGGTACGACCCGCGGCGGGGCACGACAGTGGCTGCGTCGCGTCGGCCCGCTGCCGCATCCGTACCCCCCGTTCTCGCTGCCGCGCACGCATCACCCGCGCCCGGTAGCCCTTCCCCCGCCGTACGAGATGGAAGGTTAACCACGGATTTGCGGGGAGCGCTACCGCCCGCGGGAGCGCTTCACCCGGCCGCCGGGCGCCCCTGCCGCCCGGAGCCGTCCCGGCGCCGCGGCCCGCCGGGAGAGTTCCGTCGACGGACAGTACGGATGCGGACGCCCAGCGGTTCATTGCCGGGAGCAGGAGAACACAAGGTTTTTGAGAATTGACGTTGAGTGACGGTGGCGGTGGCGGTACTTCCACATTCATGAACCGTTCTCATCGTTTCGCCGCTGTGGCAGGCCACGGAATTTAAGTCATTCTTAATGGCCCGCTGAGGAAAGGGCCGAAGAATGGCACGGTGGCGGCCGGGTCGTGCTCACTCAATGTGACCGTGGCGTGCGACACGTCGCGTGTTCACGGATCATGGCGGCCCGGGATGTCACGGTGGGAGCACGGGCCGGTCCGGCGCTGTGCCGGCCCGCGGCGCGCTGCCCGATGCGGCGGCGCGACCGGGATGTGACAGAAAGACGACACCGAACGGAAGGGGGCGGATCATGCCGCGCCTCGACCTCGGCGCCGTACGCGCCACCTGCCGGACGGCCCTGCGCCGTCTGGACTCCTGGACCCTGTCCACGATGAACTCCCCGGCCGGCGGCCGACGCCCCCGTTTGTAGGCCGCCATCCGCCGGGGCCCAGGAACGGCGGCGGGTGCACCCGCCGCCGTTTCGATCCAACCGGCCGAGCCCGGCCCATGAGGGCAGGGCCGCAAGAAAGTCCGGCGGCCCGGACCGGGTCGCGAGACGCGAATCGGCAGGGCCGGGCCGCCTGGAGCTGGCCGCTCGGAGCCGAGTGCCCCGAGCCGGTCGGCTTGTAGCCGCAAGCCCAGGGCGGGGCCGCCCATAACCGGCGGCCGGGAGCCGGGCCGCTCAGACTCGAGCCGCCTCACGGCCGGCCGCCTCACGGCCGGTCGTTCAGAACCGGCCGTCCCTGTTGAACGGTGCGACCGGCGCCGGCAGCGTCAGGCCCGCCCGCGACAGGTCGTGCAGCAACCGCGCCAGCTCCGCCCGGGGGAGGATCTCCAGCAGCTCCGGCTCGCGGTGCGGCACGTCCAGCGCCCGCGCCGCTTCCACCGCCCGCGCGCCGATCGCCGCCTCGACCGCCCACAGCCGCTGGGCCAGCATCGCGATGTGCGCCGAGCGGGTCAGTTCCTCGTGCAGTCGCAGCAGCCGGCGCAGGTCCGCGGCGAGTTGTTCGATCGGCGGCCCGAGTGGTTGCGGTTCCTCGGCGCGGCCGGGCCAGGCCTGGGCCAGGGCGGCCCACCAGCGCGGCGTGTAGATGACGATGGCGCCGATCAGGGTCGGCGTGACGGTGATGAGGGCGAGCTTCCCCACGTCGAGCAGGCTCACGGTGCAACTCCTTCAGCCCGCGTGCATGGACACCTCTCTGACGATCCGCTCGCCCGCGACCACCGTCAAGCCGGATTTGTGCGACTGCCTGAAGTGGATCTCCGCAGCTCAGCGGGTCCGGCCGCGGGCGACCAGGCGGGTGATCGGCATCGGCGGGGCCGGGATGTCCGGGCCGTCGTAGCCGCGGACCACGCCGTACGGGCCGCCGCCCGCGCGGTCCTCCCACGCCTGCCGGGCCGCCACGATCTCGTCGTGGTCACGGCCCACGAAGTTCCACCACATCACGAACCGTTCGGTGAACGGTTCGCCGCCCAGCAGCATCAGCCGCGTGTCCGGTCCGGCGGCCAGCCGCAGCTCGGTGCGCCCCTCGCCGAGATAGAGCAGCGGCCCGGGCTGGACCGGCACGTCCGCCACGGTCACCGCGCCGTCGATGACCAGCACCGCGTACTCGAAATCGGGCCGCAGGGGCAGGGTGGCCCGGCTCCCGGCAGTCAGGGTGACTTCCGCGCCCAGCAGGGGAGTGTCGCAGCGGGCGGGGGAGACCGCCCCGGCCAGGTCGCCCATGAGGACGGTCGCGGTGAGGCCGCCGTCGGTGAGCACCGGCAGCTGCGCGTGCTGGGTGAAGGCCGGCGGCCCGTTGCGGGTCGCGTCCGGCAGGGCCACCCAGAGCTGAACGCCCTGCAGGACGCCGCTGTGGGCGGCCGGGGTCTCCTCGGAGTGCGAGATGCCGCGCCCGGCGGTCATCAGGTTGAGCTGGCCCGGCCTGATCTCCTGCCGGCTGCCGAGGCTGTCGCGGTGCAGGATCTCCCCGGCGACCAGCCAGCTGACGGTCTGCAGCCCGATGTGCGGGTGCGGTCCGACGCGCATCCCGCGGGACCCGGCGAGCCGGTGCGGCCCGTACGCGTCCAGGAAGCACCACGCCCCGACCATCCGCCGGTGCTTGCTCGGCAGGGTCCGCGTCACCTCCAGCCCGCGCGGCCCGCCGAGGGCGACCGGGGTGGCGTCGAGGATCTCCACCCCGGCGGGGGACGTCGTCGCGTCAGGAATGCTCACCGTTGAAAGTTACCGCCGTTCCCGCGCTCAGCGGAGCGGCTCGCAGCAGGCTCGCGCCCAGCGCCACCAGAGCCAGGGCGAGCGGGGCAGTGACCGGCACGACCAGCAGTGTCGCCGTGCGGCCCTCCAGCAGCCCGCCGAACCCGACGATCGAGACGCCGAGCACGCCCAGCGTGCACATCGCCGCTCCGACCGCGGCCCGTGCGGGCGATCCCGTGGTGATCAGTGTGGGCCGGGGTGTGTCGAAGCGGCGGAAGGCCAGCACGAGGACGGCGGTGACCAGCCCGGCTGCGGCCAGCCACAGCGGCCGGGTGGCCCACCAGCCGGCCGATCCGGGTGTTCCGGCGGCCAGGCCGCGGGTCGCGAGCAGCACGAGGAACGCCGCCGTGAGGTGCCAGAGGAACGCGGTCATGGCCAGTCCGTTCGCCGCCACCACGGCCTGCCACACCCGGGCCCGGTCCAGCAGCCGGGTGGCGGGCCCGCGCATCAGCAGCACCAGTCCGGTCAGCCAGACCGCGTGGGCTGCCAGGGCCACGGTCGGCGGCGACATGTTGGACACCGTCTCGCCCGGGACACCGACCATCGAGATCGGGTACGGCCCCACGGTCGTCAGCAACACCACCGAACCGAGCCCGCCCCCGGCGAGCAGCAGGGCGAGCCGCCGGCCCCCGCGCTGCAGTGTCCCGTCGGCGTAGAAGAAGCCGAGCTGGTGCACGCCGGCCCAGACCACCAGCAGGTTGAGCACGGCGATCCGTGGGTGCCCGGCGAAGCGCAGCGCGTCCACGCCGATCGCCACGGTCAGCAGCACGATCGGCACCCTGACCCCGAAGCGCTGGTGCAGGCGCCACATCACCGGCGCCAGCGCGACGAGTCCCAGGTAGACGGCGAGGAACCACAGCGGCTGCACCGCCGTCCGGAGGGCCACCCGAGCCAGGCCCTGGTCCTGACCGGCCAGCGCCACGCCGAGGGCCAGCGCCAGCCACACCCCGAGGAAGACCGCGGTCGGCCGCAGCAGCCGGGCCGTGCGGGAGCGGGTGAAGTCCGCATAGCCGCCGCCGCGGCGCCGGATCGAGGCCAGCGCGGTCGCGTGGGCAAAGCCTCCGACCAGGAAGAACACCGGCATCACCTGCAACAGCCAGGTGACCGGCTGCAGCCGGGGCACCAGGGCCAGCAGGTTGGTGACGTGGATGCCGCCGTCCGCGCCGGGCACCGGTACGGCCATCAACCAGTGCCCGGCGATCACCACGCCGAGCGAGGCGACGCGGAGCAGGTCGACGTAGCGGTCGCGGCCGGGCGGGGTCGCTGCCGCGAGGGCCTCGGCGGAGGCGCCGGACACGGTGGTGGAGGTCATGGCCGATACCCTGCCGGGCCGGTGACCTGGGCGGATGGGTGCGCGTACTCAACTCGTTCCGGGTACCGGCGCTGACATCGCGCGCCGGCGGCAGTACGGTGGCCGCTGCTGCTCCGACCGGGAGGTGGACGTGCGTCCCGTACTCGCTGTCCTGCTCGTCGCGGCCCTGGCCGGCTGCGGCGCCGACGAGCCCGAGCCCGTCGCGAGCCCGCCCGGTGCCGCGACGCCCAGCGCCGCGTCCAAGCCCAGCGCCGCGTCGACGGCCGGGGCGGCGACGACACCCGGCGCCCCGCCCGCTGCCCGGGCCCCGGCGCAGTTGCCTCAGGGCGGCACCAAGATCTTCCCGGCGTACCGGGTCGTCGCCTACTACGGCACCGCGGGCAACAGCACCCTCGGTGTGCTCGGCGAGGGCAGCCCGGACAAGATGCTGCCGAAGCTGCGGGCCGCGGCCAAGCCGTTCGCCGGTGGCCGCAAGGTGCAGATCGCGTACGAGTTGATCGCCAGCGTCGCGCAGGCCGCCCCGGGCGCCGACGGCGACTACAGCCGGATGATCCCGCTCAGCCGCATCCAGCAGTACGTCGACCACGCCCGCCGGCACAAGGCCCTCGTCGTCCTGGACCTGCAGCCGGGCCGCGGCGACTTCCTGCCCCAGGCGCGGCAGCTGGAACGGTTCCTGGTGCAGCCGCACGTCGGGCTGGCCCTGGACCCCGAATGGCGGATGCCGAAGGGCAAGGTGCCGGGCAAGGCCATCGGGCGGGTCAGCGCGGCCGAGGTCAACCGCGTCTCCGCCTACCTGTCCGGACTCGTCGCGGCACACAAGCTGCCGGAGAAGCTGTTCGTGCTGCACCAGTTCCGGGCCTCGATGCTGCCGGACGTCGCCGGCATCACCGAGCGGCCCGGGCTGGCGCTGGTGCAGCACGTCGACGGCTTCGGCACCCGGGCCGAGAAGGACGCCACCTGGAACAGGCTGCGCCGCCCGCAGCAGTTCCACCTCGGCTACAAGCTGTTCTACGACGAGGACGTCAAGCGCTACCGGGCCGCCGACGTCCTGCGGTTCAAGCCCGTTCCGGAACTGGTGAGCTTCCAGTAGCGCCCAGGCTGGCCGAGCCCAGCACCCGGGTGATCGTCACCTCGATGACCACCCGCTGCGGGTTCGGCCGGGGCCGGCGGTAGCGCTCGGCGTAGCGGCGCTCGGCCTCGGCCACCGACTCCGGGTCGTCGCGGACCACCGCCCGGCCTTCGATCGTGCTCCAGCGGGGCCCGTCGACCTGGCAGATCGCCACCCGGTCGCCGCCGGCACGGATCTGCCGGACCTTGGCCGAGCCGCCGGAGGCGATCACCCGCAGCAGGCCCGCCGCGGGGTCGACGGTGGCGCCGACCGGCACGACGTGCGGGGAGCCGTCGGCCCGCAGCGTGGTCAGCGTGCAGAGATGCCGCTCGGTCCAGAACTCCAGGACCGCGGGCGAGGACAGGGACAAAGGGCCGCTCATGTCATCGCCTCCGCTGGCGCTCCGGCGATGACATTCGTCGGGCGCTGATTTGATGATTCGCTCGCAAGCCCGCTCATGCCTGCTCCGCCGGTAGGTGACCCTGGCGCACCGCGGCGACCAGGCGTTGGTGGTCGCTCTCGACCTGGTCCGCGTACGCGCGGGCGAACTTGCAGAGCATGTCGTCGAGCTTGTCGCTGCTGCCGATGTAACCGGCGATCATGGAGGCGCCGCTGGTCCGGGCATGACTCTTGGCGAGCAGGTAGCCGCAGATGCCGGCGTAGTCGCCCAGCGCGCCGGCGTTGATGTCCTCGACCAGGATCGCGCCCTTCATGTCGCGGAACTGCCGCACGTAGAACTGCAGCCGGCCCACGGTGGTCCAGCCCAGCAGCGGATCGCTGACCGTCTGCAGGGCCTGCTGGTACTCGACCACCCGCTGGCCCTGGTGCCGGTGCCAGGCGACCGAGCCGTGCTGGTGTCGCGCCACGACCGAGCGGCGGGCCTGCTTGAGCTGCAGGAACACCACGTCGTCGGGGCTGCTGCCCTCGCACAGCGCGACGTACGCCCGCAGCCCCACCGACCCCACGCCGACCACCTTGTGCGCGATGTCGACGATCCGGTAGCCGGCCAGGATGCGCGCCCAGTGCGGTGGCAGCGTGTTCAGATAGCCGTCCAGCGCCGCGGCCAGGTGGTCGAGCTCCTTGTCGCTCGGGCGGGTGATCAGCGGCGGCTCCTGCACCAGCCGCACCGTGCCGTCGCGGTGCTCGGTGAAGCGCGGCAGTGCCCGGTCACTGGTGCGCCGGCGGGCCCGGCGGGCGGCCCGTTCGATCTCGTCGCGGAAGCCCGGCTTGGTGGCCGCCCGGCGCAGGTCGTCCACGTCGAGGGCGGCGAACGAGCGGGCCAGCAGCGGCAGCTCGGCGAGGTGGCCGATCTGCTCGCGGTACTCCTCGACGCAGTGCTGCACCGCTTCGGCGCAGGCGTGCTCGCGGAAGCCGTTCTGCCGGCCGGCCACCCAGACGCTGGTGACCAGCCGGCGCAGGTCCCATTCCCAGGCGCCCGGGTGGGCCTCGTCGAAGTCGTTGAGGTCGAAGACCAGCTCGCGTTCCGGTGAGGCGTAGAAGCCGAAGTTGCCCAGGTGGGCGTCGCCGCAGATGACCGGGGCGATGCCGGTGTGCGGCAGGCGGGCGAAGTCGTCGGCCATGATGTTGGCCGAGCCGCGCAGGAACGCGTACGGGGAGGCGGTCATGCGGCCCACGCGGACCGGGACGAGCCAGGGCAGCCGGCCCTCGTGCGCCGCGACGATCTGCTCGACGGGGTCGACGCGCTCCGGCGCCGGGGTCCAGTGGGCGAGATCGGAGCGGGGGGACCGCTCGCGCAGGGAGCGGCCCAGCCCGTACCGCTCGGCGCGCGAAGGGGCGGACTTGCGCAGCGACGCGAAGCCGTGGTCACGACGGGGGTCGAGGCTGACGGGGCCGCTCGGCGGCGGGGAAAACGGTGCTGCGTCCATCACCGCCGAGCGTACGGGTCCGCCCCGGATCGGGCGCACAGGGCTGTTGACGCTGGTCTTGTTATCGCTAACAATGACCGTCGGGCCCACACTCCGGGACACCCACGGCATGGTGGTGCGCTACGGGATGAGGTGCGGCGATGGATGTGCACGCGGCGCGCAGCCCCGCCATGACCGACGTCGCCCGGCTGGCCGGAGTCTCGCACCAGACCGTGTCCCGGGTCCTCAACGACCATCCGAATGTGCGCGAACAGACCCGCCTGCGGGTGCGCGCGGCCATCGCCGAGCTGGGCTACCGGCCCAACCGGGCGGCCCGGGCGCTGGTCACCGGCCGCTCCCAGCTGATCGGCATCGTCGCGCAGAACAGCACTCTCTACGGCCCGGCCTCGCTGCTGGCGGCTTTCGAGCAGGCCGCGGCCGAGGCGGGGTTCGCGGTCAGCGTGGGCAGCGTGGGGCGGCTGGACCGGGAGTCGATCGCGGGTGCCGTCGAGCGGCACCTGGACCAGCGGGTCGCCGGGCTGGTGGTGATCGCGCCGGTGAAGTCGGCCGACGACGCCCTCGAGGGCATGCCCGCCGGGGTGCCGCTGGTGACCATCGACGGCGATCCGCAGCGGTCGCACACTCTGGTGACGGTGGACCAGTCCGCCGGGGCGCGTGCCGCCACCCGGCACCTGCTCGCCGCCGGGCACCGTACGGTCTGGCACATCTCCGGTCCGCCCGAGTGGTACGACGCGGCCTGGCGGATCGAGGGCTGGCGCGCCGCCCTGCACGAGGCCGGCGCCGAGGTGCCCCCGCTGGTGAACGCCGACTGGTCGGCGGCCTCCGGCTACGACGCCGGGCGGATGCTGGCCCGGATGCCGGAGGTGACCGCGGTCTTCGCGGCCAACGACCATCAGGCGCTCGGTCTGCTGCGGGCGTTCAGCGAGCACGACCGCCGGGTGCCGCACGACGTCAGCGTGGTGGGCTTCGACGACGTGCCCGAGGCGGCCTTCTTCATCCCGCCGCTGACGACCGTGCGACCGTCCTTCGACGCGGTGGCCCAGGCCGGCCTGGACCTGCTGCTGGCCCAGATCGCGGATCCGGCCACCCCGCCGAACCGGGTGGTCATCGCCCCGTCCCTGGTCGAACGGGCAAGCGTGGCCCCACCTGCGTGAACGGTTTCGTCAAGGTTGCCGCGTTGTAACCACGCACCCGTTGACATCGGAAATGTTAGCGCTCACACTCGATCCCACGCCGCCTGTCGTGTGGTCTGAGACACGCCGGCGAAACGCCGGATCCCCCTTCCCGGAGGTATTCAGTCATGCCCGTCGCTCCGTCCGAGACCTATGTGATCGGCGTCGACTTCGGCACCCTCTCCGGCCGGGCCGTCGTCGTCCGGGTGTCCGACGGCACCGAGCTCGGCTCGGCCGTCCACGAATACCCGCACGCCGTGCTCACCGAGGCCCTGCCCGACGGCACCCCGCTCGGCCACGACTGGGCGCTGCAGGTGCCCGGCGACTACGTCGAGGTGCTCCAGCAGGCGGTGCCCGCCGCGGTGCGCGCCGCCGGCATCGACCCGGCCGCAGTCGTCGGCATCGGCACCGACTTCACCGCGTGCACGATGGTGCCCACGCTGGCCGACGGCACCCCGCTGAGCGAGGTCGAGGGCCTGGCGGGCCGGCCGCACGCGTACGTCAAGCTCTGGAAGCACCACGCCGCCCAGCCGCACGCCGACCGGATCAACCAGCTCGCCGCCAAGCGCGGCGAGACCTGGCTGCCGCGCTACGGGGGCCTGATCTCCTCGGAGTGGGAGTTCGCCAAGGCGCTGCAGCTGCTGGAGGAGGACCCCGAGCTGTACGCGCGGATGGACCGCTGGGTCGAGGCCGCCGACTGGATCATCTGGCAGCTCACCGGCTCCTACGTCCGTAACGCCTGCACGGCCGGTTACAAGGGCATCCGCCAGGACGGGCACTACCCGTCGCCGGAGTTCCTGGGCGAGCTCAACCCCGGCTTCGCGGGCTTCGTCGCCGAGAAGCTGGACCAGCCGATCGGGCAGCTCGGCGCGGCCGCCGGCACGCTGAGCGCCGAGGCCGCCGCCTGGACCGGCCTGCCCGAGGGCATCGCCGTGGCGGTCGGCAACGTCGACGCGCACGTCACCTCGGCCGCCGCCCAGGCCCTCGAGCCGGGCCAGATGGTCGCCATCATGGGCACCTCGACCTGTCACGTGATGAACGGCGCCGAGGTCGCCGAGGTGCCCGGCATGTGCGGCGTCGTGCACGGCGGCATCGTCGAGGGCCTGTACGGCTACGAGGCCGGCCAGAGCGGCGTCGGCGACATCTTCGCCCACTACCTGCGCTATCTCGCCCCGGAGTTCACCCACGAACACCTCACCGAGCTGGCCTCCCGGCAGCGGCCCGGCGAGCACGGCCTGATCGCGCTGGACTGGCACAGCGGCAACCGCTCGGTGCTGGTCGACCACGAGCTGTCCGGCCTGCTGGTCGGCGAGACGCTGGCGACGCGCCCCGAGGACGTCTACCGGGCGCTCATCGAGGCGACCGCGTTCGGCACCCGGACCATCGTCGAGACGTTCAACGCCGCCGGCGTGCCGGTGCGCGAGTTCGTCGCGGCCGGCGGGCTCGTCAAGAACCCCCTGCTCATGCAGATCTACGCCGACGTGCTGCGGATGCCGCTGTCGGTGATCGGCTCCGACCAGGGCCCGGCGCTGGGCTCGGCGATCCACGCGGCGGCCGCCGCGGGCGCGTATCCGGACGTCCGCACGGCCGCGGCCGCGATGGGCCGCAAGCGGACCGCGGTGTACCAGCCCGATCCGGCCGCGGCCGAGGTCTACGACGAGCTGTTCGCCGAGTACACCAAGCTGCACGACTACTTCGGCCGCGGCGCCAACAAGGTCATGCGCAACCTGCGGGCCGTCCAGCGCCGGGTCGCCGCCCGGTGAACCCTTTCTCCCGCCACCAGCTCGCCTACGGACAGGAGTCCACCCGATGAAGCCCCAGATCTGGTTCCTCACCGGCAGCCAGCACCTCTACGGGCCCGAGACCCTGGACCAGGTCGCCTCCCAGTCGCAGCAGATCCAGCAGCTGCTGACGACCTCCGGGGGCATCTCCGCCGAGATCGTCAGCAAGCCGGTGCTCACCGACAGCACGGCGATCCGTACGGTCATGCTCGAGGCCAACGCCGACCCGGCCTGCCTCGGCGTGATCGCCTGGATGCACACGTTCTCGCCGGCCAAGATGTGGATCACCGGGCTCGACGCGCTGCGCAAGCCGCTGCTGCACCTGCACACCCAGCTCAACCAGGCGTTGCCGTGGGCGTCCATCGACATGGACTTCATGAACCTCAACCAGGCCGCGCACGGTGACCGCGAGTTCGGCTACATCCAGACCCGGATCGGCGTGGCCCGCAAGACCGTCGCCGGGCACGCGGCCGACCCCTCCGTGGTCACCCGGATCGACGGCTGGGTGCGGGCCGCGGCGGGCGTGCAGCGCCTGCGCAGCCTGCGGCTGGCCCGCTTCGGCGACAACATGCGCGACGTGGCCGTCACCGAGGGCGACAAGGTCGAGGCCGAGCTGCGCTTCGGCGTCTCGGTCAACACGTACGGCGTGAACGACCTGGTCGCGGTGGTCGACGCGGTCCCGGACAGCGAGATCGACGCGCTGGCGGCCGAGTACGCGGACGTCTACACGCTGGACCCGCAGCTGGCCCGCGGCGGTGACCGGCACGAGTCGCTGCGGTACGCCGCGCGGATCGAGGCCGGGCTGCGGCAGTTCCTCACCGAGGGCGGCTTCGGCGCCTTCACCACCAACTTCGAGGACCTGGGCGGGCTGCGCCAGCTGCCCGGCCTGGCCGTGCAGCGGCTGATGGCCGACGGCTACGGCTTCGGCGGCGAGGGCGACTGGAAGACGTCCGCGCTGCTCGCGGCGGTCAAGGCGATGGGTACGGGCACCGGCCGCGGCACCTCGTTCATGGAGGACTACACCTACCACTTCGGCCCGGGTGAGCAGAAGATCCTCGGCGCGCACATGCTCGAGGTCTGCCCGAGCATCGCCGCCGACCGGCCGTCCTGCGAGATCCACCCGCTGGGCATCGGCGGTCGCGAGGACCCGGTGCGGCTGGTCTTCGACGCCGCTGAAGGCCCGGGCGTGGTGATCGGCATGGCCGACCTCGGCGACCGGTTCCGGCTGGTCGCCAACGCCATCGAGGTCACCGCGCCGGACGAGCCGCTGCCCAAGCTGCCGGTCGCGCGGGCGGTGTGGAAGCCGGCCCCGTCGCTGGCCACCTCGGCCGAGTCGTGGCTGACCGCCGGCGGGCCGCACCACACCGTGCTCACCCAGGCTGTCGGGGCGGAGCCGCTGCGCGACTTCGCCACGATGCTCAACACTGAACTTCTGCTGATCGACGAGAACACGACCACGCACGACTTCGCCGATCGCGTTCGTTGGAACCAGGCGTATTACCGGCAATACCCGCGGTAAGTGCGTATCGCCTGCGTAACAACAGTGTCGAGAAATGTTTACTTATGATCGCACGTGCGGGAAAGTTGCCCGGTCGTGCGCCCACCATCGCAAGGAGAGAACGATGAAGTTGACCCGGCTCGCGTCAGTGGCCACGGCCATGACGCTTTCGGTGGCTCTCGCCGCCTGTGGCTCAAGTGAGAAGACCGCCGACCAGCAGGCGTCCGGTGCCGCGGACAACAGCGGCGCGCTGATCGGCGTGACCATGCCGACGCGTTCCTCCGAGCGGTGGATCGGTGACGGCGACAACCTGAAGAAGCAGCTCGAGGCCAAGGGCTACAAGGTCGACCTGCAGTACGCCGAGGACGACATCCCGACCCAGGTGAACCAGCTCGACAACCAGATCACCCGGGGCGCCAAGCTGCTGATCATCGCGTCGATCGACGGCACGGCGATCACCACGCAGCTGCAGAGCGCCAAGGAGAACAACATCCCGGTCATCGCCTACGACCGGCTGATCCGCAACAGCCCGAACGTGGACTACTACGCCACCTTCGACAACTTCAAGGTCGGCGTCCAGCAGGCGACCTCGCTGCTGGTCGGCCTGAAGCTGCTCAAGGAGGACGGCACCACCAAGGGCGACGCCAAGGGCCCGTTCAACATCGAGCTGTTCGCCGGTTCCCCGGACGACAACAACGCGACCTTCTTCTTCAACGGCGCGATGTCGGTGCTCAAGCCGTACATCGACGACAAGACGCTGGTGGTCAAGAGCGGCCAGACCGACTTCAAGACCGTCGCGATCCTGCGCTGGAAGCCGGCCGTCGCCCAGGACCGCATGGAGAACCTGCTGACCTCGACGTACAAGGGTGGCACCAAGGTCGACGGCGTGCTGTCGCCGTACGACGGCCTGAGCATCGGCATCCTGTCCGCGCTCAAGAGCAACGGCTACGGCACCGCCGGCCAGCCGTACCCGGTCGTCACCGGCCAGGACGCCGAGCAGGCGTCGGTCAAGTCGATCATCGCCGGTGAGCAGTTCGCCACCATCTACAAGGACACCCGCAAGCTGGCCGACACCACCGTGCAGATGGCCGACGCCGTTCTCAAGGGCCAGAAGCCCACGACGAACAACGACAAGGACTACGACAACGGTGTCAAGGTCGTCCCGGCCCAGCTGCTGGACTCGGTGATCATCTACAAGAGCAACTACAAGAAGGAGCTCGTCGACTCGGGCTACTACAAGGAGTCGGACCTCCAGTAATCCGTACCGGTGCCCGCCGCCCCACCCGGCGGCGGGCACCGCCTCCTTCGCGCGTGTGTGACCCTGGGGAGTTCCATGAGCGACACCATCCTGCGGATGCAGGACATCACCAAGACGTTTCCCGGGGTCAAAGCGCTCCAGGACGTCAACCTGACCGTACGTCGCGGTGAGATCCACGCGATCTGCGGCGAGAACGGCGCCGGCAAGTCGACCCTGATGAAGGTGCTGTCCGGGGTCTACCCGCACGGCTCCTACGAAGGTGAGATCACCTTCGAGGGCGAGGAGTGCCGGTTCTCCGGCATCCGCGACAGTGAGCACCGCGGCATCGTCATCATCCACCAGGAGCTGGCGCTGGCCCCGCAGCTGTCCATCGCGGAGAACATCTTCCTGGGCAACGAGCAGGCCACCCGGGGCCTGATCGACTGGAACCGCACCAACCACGCCGCCGGTCAGCTGCTGCAACGGGTGGGCCTGCGCGAGAGCCCGGTGACCCCGATCCTGGAGCTGGGCGTCGGCAAGCAGCAGCTCGTCGAGATCGCCAAGGCCCTGTCCAAGGAGGTGCGGCTGCTCATCCTCGACGAGCCGACCGCCGCGCTCAACGACGAGGACTCCGCGCACCTGCTCGGCCTGCTGCGCGGGCTGCGCGACGAGGGCATCACCTGCGTGATCATCTCGCACAAGCTGAACGAGGTCATGGCGATCGCCGACCGGGTGACCATCCTGCGCGACGGCCGCACGATCTCCACCCTGGACCTGGCGACCGACGAGGTCACCGAGGACAAGATCATCTCCGGCATGGTGGGCCGGGACCTGGACCACCGCTACCCGCCGCACGAGTCGCACGTGGGCGAGGAGGTGCTGCGGATCGAGGACTGGACCGTGCACAGCCCCACCCAGCACGGCCGGGTGGTGGTCAGCAAAGCCAACCTGACCCTGCGCCGCGGCGAGATCGTCGGGCTGGCCGGGCTGATGGGCGCCGGCCGGACCGAGCTGGCGATGAGCGTCTTCGGCCGTTCCTACGGCACCGGCATCAGCGGGCGGATCATCAAGGACGGCAAGGAGATCCACCTGCGCTCGGTGCGCGACGCGATCAACCACGGCATCGCGTACGCGACCGAGGACCGCAAGCGGTACGGCCTGAACCTCATCGAGGACATCAAGCGCAACATCTCCGCGGCCGCCCTGGGCAAGCTGGCCAAGCGCGGCTGGGTGGACGAGAACGAGGAGTTCAAGACCGCCGGCGGCTTCCGCAAGAGCATGAACATCAAGGCGCCGAGCGTGCTGAGCATCACCGGCAAGCTCTCCGGGGGCAACCAGCAGAAGGTCGTGCTGTCCAAGTGGATCTTCACGAACCCGGACGTGCTGATCCTCGACGAGCCCACCCGCGGCATCGACGTCGGCGCCAAGTACGAGATCTACACGATCATCAACCGGCTCGCGGACGAGGGCAAGGCGGTGCTGGTCATCTCCTCCGAGCTGCCCGAGCTGCTCGGGATCTGCGACCGGATCTACACGCTCTCGGCGGGCCGGATCACCGGTGAGGTGCCCCGCGCCGAGGCCACCCAGGAGAACCTGATGACGCTGATGACCAAGGGAACGGAGTAACCGCGATGTCTGTCGCACCCACCAACGCCGACTACGCGGTGGCCGAGACACCGGCAGCGCCGGCCGGCCCGACGGGGGACTCACCCCGCCGGTACAACCTGAACCTGCGCCAGAGCGGCATCTACATCGCCTTCGCGCTGATCGTCGTGCTGTTCACTGTGCTCACCGGCGGTGACCTGCTGGCGCCGCAGAACATCAGCAACATCATCGTGCAGAACTCCTACATCCTGATCCTCGCGATCGGGATGATCCTGATCATCATCGCCGGGCACATCGACCTGTCCGCCGGCTCGGTGGTCGCGGTCTGCGGCGCGGTGGCCGCGGTGCTGATGGTCAACTACGACCTACCGTGGCCGCTGGCACTGCTGATCACGCTGGTCGTCGGTGGCCTCATCGGCGCCTGGCAGGGCTACTGGATCGCGTACTTCGGCATCCCGGCGTTCATCGTCACGCTGGCCGGCATGCTGCTGTTCCGCGCGCTGACGCTGACCATCCTGGGCAACCGCGGCATCGGCCCGTTCCCGGACGAGGTCCGCACGCTGTCGAACGGCTTCACCGAGGGTTACCTGGGCAACGTCGGCCTCGGCGCGCTCGGCGGCGCCGACCTGTTCAGCCTGCTGATCGGCGTGATCGCGGTCGCCGGCATCGTCTACACCCAGTGGCGCACCCGGACCGCGCGGCAGCAGTACGGCCAGGTGGTCGACCCGCTGCCGCTGTTCATCGGCCGGATCGCCATCGCCTCGTTGCTGGTCATCGCCGTCATCGTGCAGCTGGCTCGATTCAAGAACCTGCCCTGGGTGCTGGTGCTGCTGGCGTTCCTGGTGCTGGCGTACTCGCTGGTGACCAACCGGGCGGTCTTCGGCCGGCAGATCTACGCCGTCGGCGGCAACCTGCAGGCCGCGACGCTGTCCGGCGTCAAGGTCAAGTCGGTCATCTTCTGGATCTTCGTCAACATGGGCGTGCTGGCCGCGCTGGCCGGCGTCATCTTCGCCGGCCGGCTCAATCAGGCCAACCCCACGGCGGGCGCCAGCTTCGAGCTGGACGCGATCGCGGCGGCCTTCATCGGTGGCGCGGCGGTCCAGGGTGGCGTCGGCAAGGTGGTCGGCGCCATCACCGGTGGTCTGATCATGGGTGTCATCAACAACGGCATGTCGCTGATCGGTGCCCAGAGCGAAACGGTGATGCTGGTCAAGGGCGCTGTCCTGCTGGCCGCGGTCGCCTTCGACGTCTGGAGCAAGCGCCGCGCCGGCGCCTCCCGCTGAGGGAGGCTCCGGGCGACGGGTGATAGGGGAGAGGCGGCGGCGGCCCTTGGGGGGACCGCCGCCGTCTCGTATCTACGGCCGCCTTATGTACAGCCGTACACAACGATGTGTACGATCGTACGCATGAGTTCCTCCACCCTCGCTGCGCCGGGCGAGACGATCCGGCGGGCCCGGGTCGCGGTCGCCGCGCTGTTCTTCACCAACGGCGCGCTGTTCGCCAACCTCATCCCGCGCTACCCGCAGATCAAGGCCGACCTGGGCCTCAGCAACGCGGCGTACGGCCTGTCGGTCGCGGCGTTCCCCACCGGGGCGATCGTGGCGGGCTTGGCGGCGGGGGTGTTCGTCCGCCGGTTCGGCTCGGCGACGGTGGCGGTCGCCGGCACCCTGCTGACCGCGGCCGGGGTGCTCATCGCCGGCCTGGCGCCGTCGGTGATCGCCTTCGCCGGCGCGTTGTTCCTGGCCGGAGCGATGGACGCGATCACCGACGTGGCCCAGAACGCCCACGGCCTGCGGGTGCAGCGCCGCTACGGCCGGTCGATCATCAACTCCTTCCACGCCGTCTGGTCGATCGGCGCGGTCACCGGTGGGGCGATGGCCGCCGGTGCCATCGCTCTCGACGTACCGCTCGGGTTGCATCTGGGGTTCTCGGGGTTGTTGTTCGTAGCCGTGGCGGTGCTCGCGTGGCGCTTCCGCCTGCCCGGCCCGGAAGGTGAGCCCGAGCCGGGCCCGGAACGGGCCGACGGCCCCGCACCGGCGGCTCGCCGGGCCGCGGCCGGGACGCGGACCTGGCTGATCGTCGCGGCGCTGGTCCTGATCGCCATGGGCGGCTCCATCGTGGAGGACTCCGGGAACTCGTGGGCGGCGGTCTACCTCTCGGGATCGCTGCAGGCCACCGCCGCGGTCGCCGCGTGGGGCTTCATCGCCCTGGTGGGGGCCCAGTTCGTCGGCCGGCTGGTCGGTGACCGGCTCGTGGACCGCTTCGGCCAGCGTGCGGTGGCCCGGGCCGGCGGGGTCATCGTGGCGGCCGGGATGGGCCTGGCGCTGGCCGTCCCGACGGTGGCCGGGACCATCGTGGGGTTCGCCGCCGCCGGCTTCGGCATCGCGACCCTGGTGCCGGCCGCGATGCACGAGGCCGACGAGCTGCCCGGGCTCAAGCCCGGTACCGGCCTGACCGTCGTCTCCTGGCTGATGCGCCTGGGTTTCCTGCTCTCCCCGCCGGTGGTGGGAGCGGTCGCGGACGCCACCAGCTTGCGGGCCGGGTTGCTCGTGGTGCCGGTCGCCGGTCTCCTCGTGGTCGTCCTGGCCGGTGTGCTGCAGCCGCGGCGCGCGGTCGACGGGCCGCGCCAGCCGGAGCGCGTCTGACGGATGGCGGGTCGCCGAGCCGGGCCCGCCGGGAGACGCCAGCCGAGCCGCCGGAACCCCGAAACTTTCGGTTCCGGCCAGCCCGGCTGGGGCCAGCATCTCTCCCGGACGGTGCAGTAAGACCCTCTAAATACGGACTTAGGTGCTCATGTGCGCGGTAACAAATTCCGGAAGTGTTCCGGGATCCATTGTTTCCGGGATGTTGCCATGCCACCATGACGATGGCATCGAAACCCATCGTTCTCTGGTCAGGAGGCCATCGTGGCAACCAGTCCTCCGGTCCACTCCGCCGGCGCCCCGCCGAGCCGGTCGTTGCGGGCGAGAACGCTGATCGCCGGGGCCGTCGCCGTCGTCGCGGCGGCCGGTGCGGTCGCGTTGATGCCGGACGCGAACGCCGCCGCCGGCACCCTCGGCGCGGCGGCGGCGCAGTCGGGCCGGTACTTCGGGACGGCGATCGCCGCGAACCGGCTCGGTGACGCGACGTACTCCACGATCGCCGCGCGCGAGTTCAACATGATCACCGCCGAGAACGAGATGAAGCCCGACGCGACCCAGCCCCAGCGCGGCCAGTTCAATTTCAGCGCCGGCGACCAGATCTACAACTGGGCGACCCAGCGCGGCCTGAAGGTCCGCGGGCACACCCTGGCCTGGCACGCCCAGCAGCCGAGCTGGTGGCGGAGCCTCAGCGGCAGCGCCCTGCGCCAGGCGATGATCGACCACATCAACGGCGTGATGGCCCACTACAAGGGCAAGCTCTACGCCTGGGACGTGGTCAACGAGGCTTTCGAGGAGAACGGCAGCCGCCGCAACTCCAACCTGCAGGCCACCGGCAACGACTGGATCGAGGCGGCGTTCCGGGCCGCGCGCACCGCCGATCCTGCGGTCAAGCTCTGCTACAACGACTACAACATCGAGAACTGGACGTACGGCAAGACGCAGGGCGTCTACAACATGATCCGGGACTTCAAGGCCCGCGGCGTCCCGATCGACTGTGTCGGTCTGCAGACCCACTTCACCGGCGGTAGTTCGCTGCCGGGCAACTTCCAGCAGACGCTGTCGAGCTTCGCCGCCCTGGGTGTGGACGTGACCCTGACCGAGGTCGACGTCACCAACTCGTCCACGACGCAGTACGCCGGTCTGACCCAGGCCTGCCTGAACGTGCCCCGCTGCGTCGGCATCACCGTGTGGGGCGTACGGGACAGCGACTCCTGGCGTGCCAACGAGAATCCGTTGCTGTTCGACGGTGGTGGCAACAAGAAGGCCGCGTACACCTCGGTGCTCAACGCCCTGAACGCGGCCGGCCCGGTCACGCCGTCCTCGCCGACCGCCGGCCCGGGTTCCCCGACGCCCTCGACCCCGCCGGGCCCGGCGAGCAGGATCGTCGGCGCCCAGTCGGGCAGGTGCCTCGACGTACCGAACGCGACCCAGACCAACGGCACGCGGGTCCAGCTGTACGACTGCAACGGCGGGACCAGCCAGACCTGGACCCTGAACTCGAGCAGGCAACTGACCGTGTACGGCAACCGGTGCCTGGACGCGGCGGGCTCGGCCAACGGCGCGGCCGTCCAGATCTACAGCTGCCACGGACAGACGAACCAGCAGTGGAACGTCAACAGCAACGGCACCATCACGGGCGTGCAATCGGGACGCTGCCTGGACGTGTGGGGCACCGGCAACGGCCAGCAGGTGCAGCTCTACGACTGCACCGGCCAGGCGAACCAGCGGTTCAGCCTGAGCTGACCCGACGGGGGACGTTCGCGGGTGTGGCGGCAGCAACCGGCCGTCACACCCGCGCCGTCGGTCTTACCCCTCCGCGTCCTGGAACTCCTCGTCGCTCCAGCGCCACCAGGCTTCGTCGGCGCTGATGTGGAGCAGGAATTCCGGGACCTCGTCGCCGTTCGGATACCGCAGTTGCACGGCCTTCCGGACAGCCTCGTGTGCCCGTTCCCATGCCTCGGCATCGTCGTCGATCCGGTCCGAGCGGCTCAGTTCCTCGGCGAACAACGCTGCGAACTCTGCGAGACCCTCCCGGGCATCGATCCGGGCGTACAGCCAAGGAAAATCAGCAGTGGTCACGGCGAGCTCGGCGATGAGCCGTCCGTCGTCCCGGCGGTGCAGCGTCCAGACGGCGCCCTGATGACCTGTCACGGCGAAGACGGTAGCGGCTCCGGTCAGCGGGCTGCGGCCAGGCCGAAGGAGGCCGGTGCGACCTCCGGAAAGACCTCGGCCAGCGATCCGAAGCCGCACCGCTTCTGCAGGATCTCGCCGATCACCGCGCGGTAGTCCGTCGTCGCCGCCAGGTCACCGGCGACCAGTGCGCCCGCCGACAGCCCCGGCCACGTGCCGTACACCGTGCCGCCCCGGACGCCGCCGCCCATCAGCAGCATCGCGTTGCCGTGGCCGTGGTCGACGCCGCGGGAGGCGTTCTCCGTCACGCGCCGGCCGAACTCGCTCACCGTCACCACCGTCACCGATGCCATGCCGGCCGGGCCCAGGTCGGCCGCGAACGCCGCCAGCGCCGTCGAGGTCTCGAGCAGGTTGTCGTACATGCGCTGGCCCTTGACCGCCGTGCCCAGGCCCTCGTGCATGTCCCAGTCACCACAGTCGACAGCTGCCGCGGCCAGGCCGGCCTTGGCCCTGATCAGCCGGGCCACGTCCTTGAGCGCGTTGCCCAGCGGCGTGGCGGGGTAGGCCGCCCCGTTCGCCGGTGTGTACGCCGTGGCGCGCAGACCCGCCGTGGCCGTCAGCGCCGCGTCCGCGGCCAGGGCCGGACCGGCCAGCAGGCCCGGCGCGGTCGCGTACATCTTGCGCAGGGACGCGGCCATCGGGCGGTTGGCGCTCTCGCCGGCCAGCGTGAAGCCGTCGACCGAGGCCATCGACACGTCGGAGAAGGCGCCGCCGAACAGCCGGGCCGGCATCGCGTTGCCCATCGAGACCGCGGCGAGCGGGCCGGTGGCGCCGGTCAGGCCCAGCATCCGGTCGAGCCAGCCGCTGCGCAGGGAGGTGCCGGCGGCCGCGCGTTCCATCTCCTCCATGGCGGCGAAGTGCGAGCGGGTCGGGTTCGGCTGGCCGACCGCGTGCACCGCGGCCAGGCTGCCGTTCTTCCACATGGGCAGCAGCGGCGCCAGGCCCGGGTGCAGGCCGAACATGCTGTTGCCGCCGATCGCCTGGCTCTTGGGCAGGGCGATGGTCGGGCGGGCCTTGGAGTAGTCCGGGTCGCCGATCGGGGCGATCGCCGACAGGCCGTCGAAGCCGCCGCGCAGGGACAGCACGACCAGGGTGTCGCCGGTGTAGCCGGCGGCGGCGTACGCCAGCCGGGTGGACAGCCCTTCGCCGACCAGGCCGGCCAGCGCGCCGGCGGCCCCGGCGGCGAGGCCGCGGCCGAGCACGCCCCGGCGGGTGAGCAGCTTCTTGTTCTCGTCGCAGCAGACCTGTGCCGTCATGGAAGTCACCTCAGCTGGAAGGAGGGCGAGTCGAGGACGAGAGCGATCAGGTACGGCAGACTCCCGGCGACCGACTCCTTGCTGGTCAGAGAACTCGTCGGCAGCTTGCCCGCGACGCTTAGCACGGCCGCCACGTGATCGGCCGGCAGCGGGGTGCCGACCAGCCGCCGGGCCAGCGCGTCGACCAGGGCGCCGTACGTCCTGGGCAGCACCGGCACGAGGGCCGTGAGCAGATCAGCGGGACGGGTGAGCTGCCTGGGGTACCAGCCGGTGGCGAGGTTCAAGTGGCTGTTGCAGCGCATGAGGAACGCCGACGGCGACGCCCACGCCGCTGCCACGTCCGGGAAACCGTTCGGCGGGCTCCAGCGGAACGGCGCGTTCCCGGCGTTGACCAGGTTGTTGTAGAGCGCGTCGAGGGCCTTCACGCCCGAGGTCTCCGGGCCGAGGCCGAGGGCGCGGACCGTGGCGGCCAGGTCCTCGAACGGCGTGCGGACCTTCTGGGCGATCGACGCGGCGAACTCCGGCGAGGTGAACAGGGTCCGCAGCACCGGCACGATCGACGTGTCGTTGTCCAGGTACACCTTGGCCAGCTTGGCGACCAGGGTGGCCGGGGCCTCGTCGGCGACGAAGCGCAGGCACAGCTTGGTGGCCAGCCGCTCGGCGGTCGCCGGGTGCTTGGCCAGGTAGTCGAGGAACGCCAGCGCGGCCGCCTCGCCGCCCTCGGCGGTCGCGTTCGCGTGGCTGAAGCCCAGGATCCGGACGGCGCCGGTCGCGTGCTTGGCCGCGGTGTACGTGTACGTCCCCGTGGTCGTCACGGTCAGGCCGGTCAGCAGCTTCGCGGCGGCCTGCACGTCGGCCTCGGTGTAGATCATGCCGACGGTGTGCAGCTCCATCAGCTCGCGGGCGTAGTTCTCGTTCGGCAGCGCCTTGGTCGACGAGCGGTTGTCCAGGTACGTCAGCATCGCCGGGTGCCGGGCCGAGGCCTTGAGCATGTCGGCGAAGCGCCCGAACGTGTACTTGCGGGTCACCGTCTTGTCATAGTCGCTGCGGCTGTCCCAGACACCGCTGGACGGCGCCGAGACGTGCAGGTGGTTGGCCCAGAACGCGGCGGTGGTCTCGAAGAGCTGCCGTTTGCTCCAGATGGCCCGGGCCACCGCGGCCCGGCCCAGCTGACCGAACGCCTCGTAGGAGTGCTTGGGCAGCTTGGCGCGTACCGTCGCGATGTCGGCGCCGGCCAGCGGCAGCCGGGTGAGCAGCGCGTCCAGGGCCGAGTCGTCGATCCTGGCCGGGTCGAGCTGGCGGTCCAGCCAGGCCGGCACGCCCAGCTTGGCCAGCTCGGCCAGGGCCGCGGGGGTGGGACCGAAGGTGGCCCGGCGCAGCAGGTGCGCGAGCGGGTCGGCGGAGACGAGCTCGGTCGGCACGGCGGCTGCGGCGGCCGGCGCGGCCAGTGCCACGTCGAGGGCGAGGCCCCCGGCTGCGGTCACGGCGACGGCGGCGGCACCACCGAGAACGGCGCGGCGGGTCGGCTCAGGCTTCGTCTGCATGCCAGGTCCTTCGGCGCGATCCGGGGCCCGGATCGCTGCCGCAACCGGACGCTCACCACTCGCAATGCGCTTGCACCCGTCGCTTCCCGGGGCCCCGGCACGTACGCTCGGGCTGTGGATCAGATCGATGCGGTACGGACCCCGGCCTCGTGGGTCGTGGTGGGCCTCGACAACGGTGGCACCTGCAACAACGCGACGGTGCTGGACGCGACGGGCCAGTTCCTCGTCGATCATCTGGTGGAGAACCCGAGCCTGGTCACCGAGGGCCCGGAATCCGCGGTCGAGCAGCTCGCCGCGGCCTTCACCGGCATCCTGACGCTGACCAGCACGCCGCTGACGCTGGTGCGCGCGGTCGGGCTGGACACCCCGGGCCCGGCCAGCGCCGACGGCGTCATCTCGTCGAAGGGCTCGACCAACTTCTCGCAGGTCTCCTGGCACGGCTTCGACATCCGCGGCGCCCTGCAGGCGCGGATCGGCCTGCCGGTGGTCTATAACAACGACGCGAACGCGGCCGCGCTCTACGCCCACCACCGGCACTTCGGCGCCGACGCGATGGAGAAGTCGTCCGTGGCGGCGATCGTCGGCACCGGCCTGGGTGGGGGAGTCGTCGAGCTGGGCAGGGTGGTCAGCGGCGCGGCCGGCATGGCGGGCGAGCTGGGCCACGTGCAGATCCCGCTGCACGGCGTGCTGGAGGACGACCAGCCGGTGCCGGAGTGCAACTGCGGCTTCGCGGGCGACGTGGAGAGCATCGCATCGCTGACCGGCATCGCGAAGAACCTGCTGCCGTACTGGCTGAAGCGGTACCCGGACCACCCGCTGGCCCAGGAGCCGATCGGCCGAGCGGCCAAACTGCTGCGCGGGTACGGCGAGAAGCAGGACCCGCTCGCGCTGGCGGTGTTCGCGCAGCAGGCCAAGGCGATCGGCAAGCTGTTCACCATCGCGGCCAACTTCACCGATCCGGCCGCGTACTTCCTGGGTGGCGGCGTGGTCGAGGCGGCGCCGCACTTCCGCCAGTGGTTCCTCAACACGGTCCGCGAGCACACCCAGCTGCGGGCCGAGCAGCAGGCCGCGGCGACCTTCGCCCTGGTGCCCGACCTCGACATGGCCGGGGCCCGGGGAGCAGCCGTCGCCGCGCTGGAGACCGTCCGCCCGGCCGGCTGATCGGGTACCGCAGACCGTGCGTCCACTGCATATTCTCCGCTGCTCCTAACACCTGTGACGATGCATCGACACCCCTAGATATTGATCGACTCGCTCGGTAGCGTCCCCTGTGCAGTCCGTGGCGGGGGCCCGGACGCACCGAAGGGGGATCACTGATGCGACGTAGCATCGCGACCGTCGGAGCACTCGTGCTCGGAATCGTCGCGCTCACCCCGGGCGCGACGCCGGCCGCTCCACACCAACCCGATCCGGGGCTGAGCCCTGCCGACCAGGCGTCCGTCGACGCCGGATTACCGGTGGCCACCAAGGCCAAGCCCGGCGCCAAGCCCGCCGGGGTCAACCCGTTCCTGGCGATCCTGCCCGACCCGGCCAAGGCCGACTACAGCGGCTGGGCCGCGTACATGAAGAAGCAGGCCTCGGCCAAGGCCGCCGCCCGCCAGAAGGCCCTCGCCGCGGCACCGTCGTCGGCTGCGGCCAAGGCCGCAGCGGCCGCGGTGGTCGTCGACGAGGACGAGCCCGCGGGCACCCGCGGGTCCAACGAGGACCCGGCCTCCGCCCAGCTCATCAGGAACTTCGGCACCGGCAGCGGGCAGAACCCGGCGATCCGCATCCTCGGTGCGCTGACCCCCGAGACCTTCACCCCGGCCACCCGGGCCGCCACCCCGGAGGACGACGGGTCGATCCCGCTCGCCGGTGACACCGGCATCGGCGCCGCCCGGCGCGCGATCGTCACCACCGCCGCCATCGGTGACGGCCCGCACGGTTCCGCCGGTACGGGCACCAACGACTTCGACTTCTACTCGGTGCAGGCCACCGCCGGGCAGGTGGTGACCGTGCAGACGGCCACCCCGACGGGCGCGCTGGACACGCTGGTCGCGCTCTACAAGCCGGACGGCACGATCGTGGCGAGCAACGACGACGCGGCCGGCTCGTTCGACAGCCTGCTGCAGTACAAGGTTCCGGCCGCGGGCACCTACTACGCGGTCGTCGCGGCGTACAGCGGGCTGCCGGCCGATCCGTTCGATCCGGCCAGCGGCGACGGCGGGGCCAGCGAGGGCCCGTACACCGTCACCATCTCGGCCGCCTCCGACGACCAGGACTTCTTCGCGATCAAGCTCAGGGCCGGTGACGTGCTCGGCGCCTCGGCCAAGGGCGCGCCGTCGTACCTGACGGTCTACGACACCAACCCGCGCGAGGTGCACGGGTCGGACCAGGACGCGACCTACATCTACCCGGTGGACTCACCGCTGCCCGGCGGCGGCAACGCGGCCACCGACTACGTGGCGACCAAGGCCGGCTGGCACTACGTGGGCGTGGCCCGCGGCTCCGGCCGCTACGACATCACCGTCGAGGCGTACCGGCCGGTGCTGCAGGGCGCCAAGCCCGTGCAGACGCTGTTCCTGGACTTCGACGGCGCCCGGGTCAACACCGGCGTCTTCGGCGGCACCGGCAACGTGACGCTCAGCCCGTTCTCCGCCTTCCTCGCCAAGTGGGGCATCCCGCGCGTACAGGAGGACGAGGTGATCGACGCGGTGGTCGCGAGCGTCACCGAGAGCATCAAGCACGATCTGATCGAGAGCGGTCTCAACAGCAAGTTCCGGTTGAAGATCCTCAACAGCAAGGACCACGCCGACCCGTGGGGCCAGGCCAACGTGAGCCGCATCGTGCTCGGTGGCACCATCGCCGAGTCCGGGGTCGAGACCATCGGCATCGCGCAGAGCATCGACCCGGGCAACTTCGAGACCGAGGAGACCGCCCTCGTGCTGCAGGACGTGCTCAGTGACCCGGCCGGGGGGCCGGCCTCGCTGAACACGTACCTGACCCCGGCCAGCAACCGGGTGGCCTTCGTCGGCCAGGCGGTGGGCAACGTGACCGCCCACGAGGCGGGTCACTTCTTCGGTGACTGGCACACCGACAACGCCGACGAGACGCCGAACCTGATGGACTCGGGCGGCGCCAACTTCGACGTGCTCTTCGGCGTCGGCCCGGACGGCGTCGGCGGCACGGCGGACGACGCCGACGTCGACTTCGGCGAAAGCCAGTTCAGCCCGGCGGAAGGCTTCGTCGGTACGGAGGACACGCTGGGCCGGATCGTCTTCGGCCTGACCAGCTGACCCTCAACCACGGCAGGGGCGTCCCGGACATCCGGGGCGCCCCTGCCGGCTGTGCGGTCAGTCCTTCATCGCGGTCTCGACGTCGGCGTGCAGCGACAGATAGTCGATCAGGCCGAGGGTGTCGAGCAGGCGTCGCAGAAAGCCCGAGGGGGCGGCCAGCCGGACCCAGCCGCCGCGCTCCATCGCGCGGCCGTGGGCTGTCACCAGGACGCCGACGCCCATCGAGTCGCAGAAGTCGAGTCCCGACAGGTCGACGATGATGCGAGGGCTGGGGCGTTCCACGAGGCGGCTGAGATTGGCTTTCAGCGACGGCGCGGTGTCGATGTCCAGGGAGCCGCGCAATGTCAGAACGGCCGTGTTGGGCGGGTGGTGCGCGACCGAGACCTGCATGGCGGTGTCGCTTTCGTCGGGGGCGGGCAGGGGTCAGTCAGGTCAGTCAGGGGTCGGGGCGGACAGGACAGGTGGGTGTCTCCACCCTAGGCGAGGACGCGCTCGGCGGCAGACTCAGCCCGGAGTACGTTGATCACGTGAGCATCGACAAGGGTGACGTCGCCCCGGACTTCGAACTACCCGACCAGCACGGCACCGCGCGACGGCTGAGCACGATGCTCGCCGACGGGCCCGTGGTGCTGTTCTTCTACCCGGCCGCGATGACCAGCGGCTGTACGGCCGAGGCCTGCAACTTCCGGGACCTGGGCGCGGAGTACGCCGCGGCCGGCGCGCAGCGGGTCGGCATCAGCCGGGACAAAGTGGACAAGCAGAAGGAGTTCGCGGATCTGCACGGCTTCGACTACCCGCTGCTCTCCGACCCGGAGAGCACGGCGGCCGAGGCGTACGGCATCAAGCGCCGGCTGCCGCTCGGTCCGCTCAGCATCAAGCGGATGACCTTCGTGATCGACATCGACCGTACGGTGCTCGACGTCATCCACAGCGAGCGCGACATGAACGAACACGCCGACCGGGCCCTCGACGTCGTCAAGGCCCGGGCGGCGCGCTGAACGCCCTTTTTATGGGTTTTCCGCCGCGGGTAGGCTCAGTTCGTCAGACGGCGTTGCGCCACTTGCGGCCGCTGCGGCCGATCAGGCGGTCGGCGTCCGTCGGGCCCCACGAGGCGGCCTCGTAGGTCGGGATCGGCGACATGTCGTTCTTCCAGTGCTCGATGATCGGGTCCACGATCCGCCAGCACTGCTCGACCTCGTCGGTGCGGATGAACAGCGTGGGGTCGCCGAGCAGGGCGTCGAGCAGCAACCGCTCGTAGGCCTCCGGCGATTCCTCGCGGAACGTCTGCTCGTACGAGAAGTCCATGCTGGCCGTGCGCACCCGGAACGAGTGTCCCGGGACCTTCGCGCCGAAGCGCAGCGAGATGCCCTCGTTGGGCTGGATCCGCAGGATCAGCGCGTCCGCGTCCAGCTCGGTGAGCTGGTTGGTCGGGATCGGCAGGTGCGGCGGCCGCTGGAACTGCAGGGCCACCTCGGTGACCCGGGCGGGCAGCCGCTTACCGGTACGCACGTAGAACGGCACCCCGGCCCAGCGCCAGTTGTCGACGTTGAGCCGCATGGCCGCGTACGTCTCCGTGCGCGACAGCGGGTCGACCCCGACCTCGTCGCGGTAGCCGGCCATCAGGTCGTCGCGGGTGCCGCCGCGGGTGTACTGACCGCGGACCGCCAGGTCGGCGATGTCGCGGTTGGTGGGCAGCCGGATGGCCTGCAGCAGCTTGACCTTCTCGTTGCGCAGCCCCTCGGCGTCGAACGAGGCGGGCGGCTCCATCAGGGCCAGCGCGAGGACCTGGAGCACGTGGTTCTGCACGATGTCGCGCATCGCGCCGGCGTGCTCGTAGAAGCCGCCGCGGGTGCCCACGCCGAGCGTCTCGGCCACGGTGATCTGCACGTGGTCGACCCAGGAACGGTTCCAGATGGGCTGGAAGATCGCGTTGGCGAAGCGCAGGGCGAGCACGTTCTGGACGGTGTCCTTGCCCAGGTAGTGGTCGATGCGGAAGACCTGGGGCTCGTCGAACGCGGCGTGCACGATGCCGTCGAGCTCGTGGGCGGTGCGCAGGTCGTTGCCGTACGGCTTCTCGATCACGAGCCGGGCGAACGAGCCCTCGCGGGCGTGGTTGAGCCCCGCGCCGGCCAGCCCGTTGATCACCGGCTGGAAGGCCTCGGCGGGGGTCGAGAGGTAGAAGATCCGGTTGCCGGCGGTGCCGCGGGTGGCGTCGAGCTCGTCGAGCACCTCGGCCAGCCGCTTGTAGGTCTCCGGGTTGTCGTAGCCGCCGGAGACGTAGCGGATGCCACCGCCCTGCAGCTGCGGCTTGTCGGCGAGACTGCGCCCGCCGAGCGCGCTCTCGGCGAACTGGTGGTCCTCCATCGCCGTACGGGCGACGCCGACCAGGGCGAACTCGCCGGGCAGGCGGTTGTGCCGGGCGAGGCTCTCCACGGCCGGCAGCAGCTTGCGCCGGGTGAGGTCGCCGGACGCGCCGAAGATCACCAGAGTGGCGGGCGGGGCGTTGCGGTCCTGTGCGAGCTGGGGAACGGTGTCCATCGTCAGGTCTTCCTCCGACCGCGTACGTGAGCTTCCGTGAGAACTTTACGCAGCGCGGGCTCCCACCGGATCAAACCGGTACGCCGATGCGACCAGGCCCATAGCCGCAAAAGTGGCAAACTGGAGAGTAAGGTGCCAATCGGCAGAGGGAGATTGCTCGTGAAGTACCGGCTCGTGACCCGCAGCGACTTCGACGGGTTGGTCTGCGCCGTCCTGCTGCGCGTGCTCGACATGATCGACGAGATCACCTTCGTGCACCCGAAGGACGTGCAGGACGGCGTCGTTGACATCACTGAGCGTGACATCCTGACGAACTTGCCGTTCGCTCCGGGCGCTTACATGGTGTTCGACCACCACCATTCGGAGACGCTGCGTAACAAGGGCGACCGGTCGAACCACGTCATCGACCCGGACGCGCCGTCGGCCGCCCGGGTCATCTACGACTACTTCGGCGGTGCGGAACGCTTTCCGGAGATCTCCGACGAGCTGATGCGCGCCGTCGACCAGGCGGATTCGGCCGACTATGCCCTGCACGACATCCTCGACCCGCAGGGCTGGACGCTGCTCAACTTCCTGATGGACAGCCGCACCGGGCTGGGCCGGTTCCGGGAGTTCCGGATCTCCAACTACCAGCTGATGATGCTGCTCATCGACGCCTGCCTACAGCTGCAGACGGTCGACGAGATCCTCGAGCTGCCGGACGTCCGCGAGCGCGCGGAGCTCTACCGCGACTGCTCGGCGATGTTCGTGGAGCAGCTGCACCGGGTCAGCCACGTGGACGGCGACGTGGTGGTGGTCGACCTGCGCGAGGAGGAGACGATCCACGCGGGCAACCGCTTCATGGTCTACGCCCTCTACCCCGAGGCCCGCGTCTCGATCCACATCATCTGGGGCCGCCAGAAACTCAACACCGTCTTCGCCTGCGGCAAGTCGATCCTCGACCGCACCTCCCCGGTAGACATCGGCGAAGTAATGCTCCGCTACGCCGGCGGCGGCCACCAAGCCGCCGGAACCTGCCAAATCCCCCACGAAGACTCCGAACGAGTCCTCCAAGAAATCATCCAAGCCCTCAAAACCCCCCGCCCAGTCTCGGTGTAACCGCGACCAAGTCGGATTTGCGCCCTCGACACCGACCTCGTGGGCGCAAATCCCGCCGAGCCGAAGGCGAAGGCCATTAAATACAGCGGGGCGGGAAGCCGAACCTTCCCGCCCCGCCAAGTTGCAGGTCGTGGGTCTTGCCCTGGACCCCACCCGCCGGTCGTGTTCCGCGCCCCACGCGCATCAGCACGACACACCCGCGCCCACCTGCGCGGGACGTCTGTCACTCCGTCGGGCCGTCCTTGTAGCTCCAGGACGTGACCCGGGGGGTCTTGGCCGCGCCGACGAGTTCCTTGTCGTCGTCCTGCTCGGCTCGGGGCTCTTCCGTCGCGGCGGCTTCGGACGGGCGGCGGCGCGAGCGCAGCACCGCGATGGTTCCCGCGGCGGCGGCCAGGGCGGCGACGACCCAGCCGGCGATGGTCCAGAAGCCGGGGCCGTCGTTGGCTTCGATCAGCGCGGCGAAGGTGGCCGCGTCGGCGTCACCGGTGTCGGTGGTGCCCGTACCGCTGTGTCCGCCGGAGTGCGGTGCCGCCTGCTGGCCGGGTGCTGCCGGGGTGAGGGTCAGCACGACCGGCGGCAGGGCTGCGCCCTTGGCGGGGTCCGCGTACGTCGCCTGGACGGCGAAGCTCATCTGGGCCGAGGCCGGCATCGGGCCCATCGCGACCGGCAGGTCCGCTGACTTGCCGGGGGCGAGCGCCTTGCCCGGCATCGCGGTCCAGGTGATGTCCGCGGCGGTCTCGGAGATCGCTTCGCCGTGGATGCCGTCCATCGGGGTGGCCAGCGATCTGGTCGTGATCAGCGGCGCCCAGTCGTCGACCGACAGCGGGTACGCCTCGGCGACCGGCAGTTCGGCCGGCAGCATCAGCTTGACCTTGGTGATCGGGCTCTTGGCCGTGTTCGTCACCTTGAACGTCACGTTGGTGCCGCTGCCCTGCGGTGCGCTGGGCGGGCTGACCGTGACGTCCGCGGCGGCGGGGGACGCCGCGCAGAACACACCCGCGGCGACGGCGGCGGCCAGGACGCCCGCCCGGCGGTGCTTCTCGAGGTTCCTCACGACGGGTAGTTCGGCTGGGAGGCGTCAATGGTTCAACCGTGCCGGACTTTCTTTCCGACGAGTTGGAGCATGATGGTCGGCATGCGTGACGTGGCCATCAACAGCGACATGATCAGACTCGGACAGTTTCTCAAACTCGCCGATCTCATCGACACCGGCGGAGAAGCGAAGATCCTGATCGCGTCGGGGGACGTGACGGTCAACGGGGAGGTCGACACCCGGCGCGGGCGGCAGCTGCGGCCGGGGGACGTGGTGGTCGTGCGGGGACGGTCGGCCCGGGTCGCCTGAGGACCTCCGGGCAACTTCGATACTCATATATGCAGCACTGTGTGACCAGTGGTTGACATCCTGTCGATCACAGGCATCTACTGAGTCCGGTGTTACCGGCGTCACAGATGCCGGAGTTCCATCCGCCTCGCCGGGGAGGCTCCATGTCTCGTGCACATGTCCGCGCGGTTCTCGTCCGAGCCGCCGCAGCCCTGCTGGCCGTGTCACTCGCGGGATGTGCGGGCTGGGGTGGTGACAGCGCCGGTTCGGGCGGAGCCGACAGCATCGACGTGCTGATGGTGAACAACCCGCAGATGATCGACCTGCAGCGGCTCACCGAGGCCAACTTCACCCGGCAGACCGGCATCAGGGTCAACTTCACGGTGCTGCCGGAGAACGACGTCCGCGACAAGATCAGCCAGGAGTTCTCCAGCCAGGCCGGGCAGTACGACGTGGCCTCGCTGAGCAACTTCGAGATCCCGATCTACGCCAAGAGCAAGTGGATCGCCCCGCTGGACGAGTACGTGGCGGCGGACACCGCGTTCAACCAGGCGGACATCCTCCCGCCGATGACCAAGTCGCTGACCGCCGACGACGGCAAGCTCTACGGCGAGCCGTTCTACGGCGAGTCCTCGTTCCTGATGTACCGCAAGGACGTGCTGGACGCCCAGGGCATCCAGATGCCGGCCAAGCCGACCTGGCAGCAGGTGGCGGACATCGCAGCCCGGGTCGACGGCAAGCAGCCCGGCATGGCCGGCATCTGCCTGCGCGGCCAGCCCGGCTGGGGCCAGGTGTTCGCGCCGCTCACGACGGTGGTCAACACGTTCGGCGGCACCTGGTTCGACAAGGACTGGAACGCCCGGGTGGACGCGCCGGAGTTCAAGCAGGCCACCCAGTTCTACGTGGACCTGGTACGGGCGCACGGCGAGGTCGGCGCCCCGCAGGCCGGCTTCACCGAGTGCCTGAACAACCTGGTGCAGGGCAACGCCGCCATGTGGTACGACGCGACCAGCGCGGCGGGCACGCTGGAGGCGGCGGACTCCCCGGTCAAGGGCAAGATCGGGTACGTCGCCGCGCCGGTCGTCAAGACGCAGAGCTCCGGCTGGCTGTACGCGTGGTCGTGGAGCATCCAGCAGGCGAGCGAGAAGAAGGACAACGCCTGGAAGTTCATCTCCTGGGCCTCCAGCCGGCAGTACGAGGAACTCGTCGGTGGTCAGCTGGGCTGGTCCCGGGTGCCGGCCGGCAAGCGCGCCTCCACCTACGCCAACCCGGACTACCTCGAGGAGGCGTCGGCTTTCGCCGGGCCGACCGAGCAGGCCATCTCCAGCGCTGATCCGCGCAATCCCGGCGTGCAGCCGCGCCCGGCGCTCGGCATCCAGTTCGTCGACATCCCGGAGTTCACCGACCTGGGCACTCAGGTCTCGCAGTACGTCAGCTCCGCGATCGCCGGGCAGATGACGGTCGACGAGGCGCTGAAACGAGGCCAGCGGCTTGCCGACGACGTCGCGGAACGGTACCGATCGCGCGAGAACGGCTGAAGGGGGCGACGGCGATGACATCCGTGGCCGAGAAGACCGCCGGCAGGACCGGCCTGACGCCGACCCCACCCGGTGCGGCCCGCCGGGCCGCCGGCTGGGCGCGGCGGGCACCGCTGCTGCCCGCGCTGATCTTCATGATCGTGGTCACCCAGCTGCCGTTCGTGGCCACGCTGGTCATCTCGTTCATGGACTGGAACGCGTACTACCCCGACGAGCGCGGGTTCGCCGGATTCGACAACTTCCGGCGGGTCTTCACCGACGTCAACATGCGCGACGCGGTCTGGACGACGATCCTGCTGACCGTCGGCGTGGTACTGATCAGCCTGGTGCTCGGGCTCGGCATCGCGTTGCTGCTGGACCGCAAGTTCCGGGGCCGCGGCGCCGTCCGGACGATGATGATCGCCCCGTTCCTCGTCGTGCCCGTCGCCGCCGCCCTGCTCTGGAAGCACGCCCTCTACAACCCCGAGTACGGCCTCTTCAACGGCGCGCTGACCTGGGTGTGGGGGCTGTTCGGCTCGGACAGCCCGCCGCAGCCCGACTGGATCAGCAACATGCCGCTCTGGTCGGTGATCTTCGCGCTGGTCTGGCAGTGGACGCCGTTCATGATGCTGATCCTGCTGGCCGGTCTGCAGGGCCGCCCGCTGGACGTCATCGAGGCGGCCCGGATCGACGGCGCCAACACCTGGCAGATCTTCCGCAGCATGACCCTGCCGCACCTGCGCCAGTACCTCGAACTCGGCGCGCTGCTCGGCTCCATCTACATCGTGCAGAACTTCGACGCGGTCTTCACCATCACGTCCGGCGGCCTCGGCACGGCGAACCTGCCGTACACGATCTACCAGATCTTCTACCAGGCCCACGACTACGGCCGGGCCTCCGCCGCCGCCGTCGTGGTCGTGATCGGCACGATCATCATCGCGACGTTCGCCCTGCGGACGGTCTCGTCGCTGTTCAAGGAGGACCCGGGCCGATGACCACCACCTTGACCCGCACCACGCCGGGCCACCAGGCCGTACCGAAGAAGAAGGACCGCGGCGGGCCCTGGCTGTCGCTGCTCGCCTGGGTGGTCGGCCTGCTGTTCGTGCTGCCCGTCGTCTGGATGGTGCTGACCTCCTTCCACAGCGAGGCCGACGCCGCCACCAACCCGCCCGCCGTGGTCGCCCCGCTGACCCTGGAGGGCTACCGGGAATTCTTCTCCGGCGGCGCGAGCCCGTGGCCGCCGCTGCTCAACTCGATGACCGCCAGCGTGATCTCGACCCTGCTGGTGCTGCTGCTGTCGTTCCCGGCGGCGTACGCGTTGTCGATCAAGCCGGTGAAGAAGTGGACCGACGTCCTGTTCTTCTTCCTGTCCACCAAGATGCTGCCCGTCGTCGCCGGCCTGCTGCCGCTGTACCTGTTCGCGCAGAACACCGGCCTGCTGGACAACATCTGGCTGCTGATCGTCTTCTACACCTCGATGAACCTGCCCATCGCCGTCTGGATGATGCGGTCGTTCCTGTCCGAGGTGCCGGTGGAGATGCTCGAGGCCGCCTCCATGGACGGCGCCAGCCTGGCCAAGACCCTGCGCTCGGTGATCGCGCCCGTGGTCATGCCCGGCATCGCGGCGACGGCGCTGATCTGTTTCATCTTCAGCTGGAACGAGCTGCTCTTCGCCCGGGTCCTCACCGCCACCGTGGCGGAGACCTCGCCGGTGTTCCTGACCAGCTTCGTCACCAGCCAGGGCCTGTTCCTGGCCCAGCTCTGCGCGGCAGCCTTCGTCGTCTCGCTGCCCGTGCTCGTCGCCGGCTTCGCGGCCCAGGACAAGCTCGTGCAGGGCCTGTCGCTGGGCTCGGTCAAGTAGCCGCCCCTGATCCACACTCCGCCCCGATAGAGGTGACCGGCCCCGAGCCTGGGGCCGGTCACTGCGTCCGGAGACCGAATCTTTTCCCCGAAAGGGGTAGGAACCGGTGCGGTCCGGGGTACGTCTGACCGCCTATGACCAGACTTCGCGGCTTGTGGACGGCCGCTGCCGCCGTGACCTTGTTCCTGCTCAGCGCCTGTGCCCAGCAGACCGCCGCCGGCACCCCGGGCCCCGGCCCGTCCCCGGAGACCTCCTCGGCCCCCGCCACCGGCGGTTCCGGCGACGCGCTGGTGCTCCGGGTCTCGTCTGCCGGTGGCTTCGTGCCGCCGAGCGCGATCGTCGGCCGGCTCCCCGAGACCAGCGTGTACGCCGACGGCCGGGTGATCTTCAACGGCCCGGTCACGCTGAGCTATCCCGGCCCCGCGCTGCCCAACCTGCAGTGGGGAACGATCTCCCCGGCCACCCTGCAACAGCTGCTCGACAAGGCCGTCGCGGCCGGCGTCCGGCCCGGCATCGACTTCGGTCAGCCCGGGGTCGCCGACGCGCCGACCACCGAGGTCACCGTCGTGACCGCCGCGGGGAAGCGGACCGTCGGCGCGGTGGCACTGCGCGAGGCCCAGCCGGACGACCCGCAGCTCACCAAGGCTCAGCAGCAGGCCCGGACGAAGCTGCGCGCGTTCGTCGACGAGCTCGGCGACCTGACCACCAGGCTGATGACCGGCGAGCCCCAGCAGTACCGGCCGGAGATCATCGCCGGGATCGTGCAGCCGTACGTGGAGCCTGAGGACCAGCCGGGACGCCCGCGTGCCGTGCCGTGGCCCGGCCCCGCGCTGCCGGGCGAGCCGATGAACCCCGATCTGAAGCTCAGCTGCGTGGCCGCCACCGGCGAGCAGGCTGACGCCGTGCTGGCCGCCGCCAAGGACGCCACTGCCATCAGCCCCTGGGTCTGGGCCGACAAGAGCTGGTCGGTGCTCCTGCGCCCGCTGCTGCCGGACGAGACGGGCTGCGCCGACCTGAAGGCGGCGCGATGACCCCCATCGGCGAGCCCTTCGACCCGTCGCCGGGCCGGCCCGGCGACGCGCGGCCGGCGGACAGCAGCGGGCCGGGACGGGCGACGCCCGTACCGGCCCGCGCGGCCTGTCGGCCCTGGCTTACTGCACCCCGAGCAGATCCACCACGAAGATGAGGGTCTCATTCGGCTTGATCACGCCACCGGCGCCCCGGGCGCCGTAGCCGAGGTGCGGGGGGATGGTCAGCTTGCGGCGGCCGCCGACGCGCATGCCGACCACCCCCTGGTCCCATCCGCCGATGACCTGACCGGCGCCCAGGCCGAAGTCGAAAGCCTCGCCCCGGTTGTACGACGCGTCGAACTCCTTGCCCGAGGAGAACGCGACCCCCACGTAGTGGACGGTGACCTGGTGGCCCGGCTTGGCCTCGTCGCCGTCACCGACGACCAGATCCTCCACGACCAGCTCGGCCGGCGGCTCACCCGCGATGGGGCCGACGTCGGGCTTCTCCATGTGTCCTCCTGAGTTGTGTGACTGCATGGCCATGCAACCACAGCGTGATGTTTTTCCGGGCAGCGCCACCCACGGTAGTGAACGACTGGGCGCCGATCTCCGTACTCTTCGCCGGGAGGCTGGTCCGCCGCCGCGCCCGCGAGCACGAGGAGATCGCATGACCGTCGTACGCCGTACCGCTGCCCTGGTGGTGGCCGGTGGTATCGCCGCGGTCGCGACCCTGCTCCCGGCGGCACCGGTGCTCGCCCACGGCGCGCCGACCCAGCCGCTGAGCCGGACCGCGGCGTGTGCCACCGGCGGCGAGCACGCGGGCTCCGCGGCGTGCAAAGCGGCGCTCGCGGCGAACGGGCGGTCCTTCGGCACCTTCGACAACGTGCGGGTGCCCGGCGTGAACGGCAAGGACAAGCAGTTCATCCCGGACGGCAACCTGTGCAGCGGTGACCTGCCGGAATTCCAGGGCCTGGACCTGCCCCGCACGGACTGGCCGACGACCAAGGTGGCTGCGGGCGGCACGCTGGCCATCAAGTACCGGGCCACGATCCCGCACCAGGGCACTTTCCGGGTCTACCTGACCAAGCCCGGCTACGACCCGAAGCAGCCGCTGGGCTGGGACGACCTGGGCAGCGAGCCGATCCTGACGGTGCAGGACCCGCCGTTGCGCGCGGGTGCGTACCGGATGAGCGCCGAGCTGCCCGCGGACCGTACGGGACGGCACGTGCTCTACACGGTCTGGCAGACCTCCAGCACGCCCGACACCTATTACTCATGCTCGGACCTGCAGCTCAAGGCCCCGGCGGTGGTCGCCGCGACCAAGCCCGGCAAGGCCGCCACGGCGCCGAAGCCGAAGGTGTCCCGCTCGGCCGAGCCCGGCGTGGTCGCCTCTCCGCAGGAAGCCGCCGGTCCGGCCGCCGCGGGGGTGCCGCAGCAGAGCGACGAGACCTGGCTGCGCCCGGCCGCGGCGCAGTCGCCGGACACGCTCGACCGGGTGGCCCTGGGTCACCAGATCATCATCGCGGCGCTGATCGTGATCGCAGGCGTGCTCGCGGCCGCCGGCTTCAAACGGTTCCGCCGGCGGTAGCACTCGCACGGCCCGCGGGCGCCTGTCGCGCGTTCGATAGCGTGGGCGGCGATGACGAGCAGAGTGCGGTGGCTGAGTGCCGGAGTGGTCCTGCTGATCGTGATCGCGGGGTGGGTGATCCGGCGAGCTGTCGCCGACACCCCCGCGCCGCGCGCCCTGTCGTCCGCGCCGCCCCCACCCAGCGCATCGACACTGCCCAGCGTTTCCTCCGCGCCCAGTGCTCCCGCGCTGCCGGCCAGCGCGCCGCCGAGTCTCCAGGGCTGCGTCGACACGATCCTCGCCGGGCTGTCGCCGGCCGAGCGGGCCGGCCAGGTACTCATGATCGGGACCCCGGTCGGCAGCCCGCGCGACCTCGGCTCGGTGGTCGCCCGGCACGATCTCGGCGGGGTCTTCCTGGCCGGGCGCAGCTCCCGGTCCGCGGCAGGCCTGCGCGCCGACGTCGCCGCCCTGCAACGCCGGGCCGGTACGCCGCTGCTGGTCGCCCTCGATCAGGAGGGCGGCAGCGTGCAGACCCTCAAGGGGAGTGACTTCCCGCTGATGCCGTCGGCGCAGCGGCTCGGTGCGGGGCCCCCGGCGAAACTGCGGGGCACCGTACGCGACACCGCCCAGCGCCTCGCCGGCATCGGCGTGACCGTCAACCTGGCCCCGGTCGCGGACACGGTCCCGGCGAAGCTGGGGGAGGGCAACCCGCCCATCGGCGGCTTCCACCGCCAGTACGGCTCCGACCCGGACGCGGTCGCGGAGGACGTCGCCACGGTGGTGGCGGCCTCGCAGGGCGCGGAGGTCCTGACCATCCTCAAGCACTTCCCGGGGCTGGGCCGGGTCCGCGCCAACACCGACACGGCGGTGCGGGTCGTCGACAACACGGCCACGGTGGACGACCCGTACCTGAAGCCGTTCGTGGCCGGGATCAAGGCCGGGTCCGCCGGGGTGATGATCTCGTCCGCGACGTACCCGAAGCTCGACGGCTCGTCCATCGCGGCGTTCTCGAAACCGATCGTCACCGGGCTGCTGCGCGAGCGGCTCGGCTACACCGGGCTGGTGATGTCCGACGACCTGGGCGCGGCCGACTCGGCGTCGTCGCTGCCCGTCGGCGAGCGCGCGGTGCGGTTCGTGGCGGCGGGCGGCGACCTGGTGCTGACGATCCGGCCGCAGGACGCGGCGCCGATGGCCGCGTCGCTGATCGCGGAGGCCCGCACGTCGGCACCGTTCGCCACCCGGCTGACCGAGGCGGCCCGGCACGTGCTGCAGGCCAAGGACCGCGCCGGCCTGCTGACCTGCTGACCCCGCCCGGGATCCGCATCGCGGTGTTGACCTGGAGCGCGCTCCAGGTCATAGCGTCGTGGGCATGCAGACGATCGAACTGGGCACCACCGGGCAGCAGGTCAGCCGGCTCGCGCTCGGTGCCATGCAGATGGGCAACGCCACGAACGAGCAGGACTCGGTGCACATCCTGGACCGCTACCTCGAGGCCGGCGGGTCGTTCATCGACACGGCGGACTGCTACGAGTGGTGGGCGAGGCGGGACAGCCGGGGCGGGGAGAGCGAAGAGCTGCTCGGCCGCTGGCTGAGCCGGGGCGGCCGGCGCGACCAGGTCTTCCTGGCCACCAAGGGCAGCGCGCTGCCGGAGTATTCGCCGCAACTGTGGGCCGCCGACGGCACGGCGGACTGGGACCTGGCCCGGCGCACCTTCGCCGGCGCGGGCGGTGACACGCTGCGGCACGCCCTCGACGGCAGCCTGCGGCGGCTCGGCACCGACCACGTCGACCTCTACTACGTGCACGTCGACGACCGGGCCACCCCGCTGGAGGAGACCCTGGAGGCGCTGGCCGGCCTGGTGCAGGCCGGGAAGATCCGGTACCTGGGCTGGTCGAACGTACGGACCTGGCGGCTGGAGCGGATCCGGCAGCTGTGCGACCGGTACGGCTGGCCGGCCCCGGTGGCCCTGCAACAGCAGCACTCGTACCTGCGGCCCCGGCCGGGCAACGACAGCGTGTCCATCGTCGGCGCCGAGCAGCTGGACTACCTCGACGCGCACGAGGACCTGACGCTGGTGGCGTACTCGCCGATCCTCAAGGGGATCTACGACGATCCGGCCAAGCGGGCCGGGCACTGGGCCATGGAGGCGTACGCCGGGCCGGACACCGACGCGCGGCTCGCGGTGCTGGCCGAGGTGGCCGCCGAGGCCGGCGTCACGCCGAACCAGCTCGTCCTGGCGTGGCTGATGCAGCAGCCGTCGCCGCGGACGATTCCGCTGGTCGGGCCGCGCACGCCGGAGCAGTTCGAGGCCGCGCTGCCGGCCCTGGACGTGAAGCTCGGCGAGGACCAGCTGCGCCGCCTGAACGCCGCGGGGGTCTAGGTCTTGGGGCGGAAGCTGTCGAAGACCAGCTGAAGGTCGTCGCGGTCGGCTTTCCAGCGGGCGTCGCTGGTCTCCCACCAGATGCCGTACGCCTGCTTCTTCGAGGTGATGAAGCCGCGGTTGTTGACGTGCCGGCGGTTGCTGCCGTTGAAGGTGAACTCCCAGTCCGCGGCCTCCTGCCAGTACGTGACCGGGACGATCTTGATCTCCTTGTAGCCCGGGAAGTCACCGGTGCGGACCCGGTACTCGGCCTTGCCCTTCCAGTCGGCCACCGGGTCGGGCTGCGGCTTGTTCGTCTGGTCGATGCCGAGCACGCGGCCCTTGCCGTCGCGGAAGTAGACGATCGAGCCCTTCTTCGACCTCGACCAGCCCTCGGGGACGTAGACCCGGAAGCCGGTGGGGTCGCGGTAGTCACGCCAGCCGGCGGGCAGCGGCGGCCGGGCCACCGGGGCGCCGGCCCGGCCGGTGGGCGCGCTGGTCGCCGGGGTCCCGCTCGGGGCGGGGTTCGATCCGGCCGGTACGCCGCCGCCCGGGTTCGCCGGTGCCGTGCCCTGCCCGGTCGGGCCCTGCCCCGGCGTGTCCGGTCCGGTCGTGGCCTGGGCGGATGCCGTCGGCGCGACGGTCGGGGCGGTCCGGGGTGTCCCGTCGCCGTCGTCGCGCATGGTCCACCAGGTGGTGCCCGCGCCGGCCAGCACCACGGCGGCAACTCCCGCGGCCAGCAGGGACCGTCGTCGCCGCGGGGCGGCCGTTGCCGGACCGGGGACCGTCGCGGTGCCGCGCGGGGGCGCGACCTCAGTCTCAGCCTCAGCCTCAGGCTCGGCTTCGGTGATGGGCCCGGCCCCGGCCTTGTTGACGGGCTGGGCCCTGGCCGCAGCCTCGGTCTCGGCCGCGGTGCCGTTCCCGGCTGCGGTCCCGGTCTGGGCCGCGGTGTCGGTCTCGGCTGCGGTGTCGGTCTGGGCCGCGGTGTCGGTCCCGGCTACGGTGCCGGTCCCGGCTGCAGTCTCGGCCGCGGAGCCGGTCTCGGTCTCCGGCACCCGTTGCCGGGGCACGATCGGTGCCGATGCCGCATCCATCGCCGCCGCGGGTGCCGGTTCCGTTTCTGGTGCCGTGGCGGGTGCGGGTCGCACGTCCGGTTCTGCCGCCGGGGCCGGAGCGGGCGCTGTGGCTGCGGCCGCAGCCACGACCGGCGCGTCACGGTCGCGGTCGCGCCGGCCGCTCCAGGGCCATCGCGGGCGGGGCGGAGCAGCCGCTCCGCCGCTCGCGACCTCCTCCAGCAGCTCCCGGGCCTCTTCCATGTCGACACGCGCGACGGGGTCCTTGCGGAGCAGCCCGTCGAGGACCGGCGCCAGCACTCCGGCACGGACGGCCGGGGCCGGATCGTCGGAGGCGACCGCGGTCAGCGTCTCGAACACCGACCCGCGCTCGTACGGTGAGTGCCCCTCCACCGCCGTGTACAGCGTCGCGCCTAGGGACCACAGGTCGGAGGCGGGCAGCGTGGTGCCGTCGCGGACCCGCTCGGGTGACATGTACTGCGGGGAGCCGAGCACCATGTTCGAGCTGGTCACGATGCCGTCGCCCTCGATCGTGGCGATGCCGAAGTCGGTGAGTACCACCCGGCCGTCGTCGCCCAGCAGCACGTTGGCCGGTTTGACGTCGCGGTGCCGGACGCCGGCCCGGTGCGAGGCGTCGAGAGCGTTCAGCACGGCCAGGCCGATCTCGGCGACCCGGCGCGGGTCGAGCGGGCCCTCCTGGTCGATGACCTCCTTGAGGGAGCGCGAGTTCACGTACTCCATCACGATCCAGGTGGCGCCGTCCGCTGCGATGACGTCGTACACCTGGGCCGCGTTGGGGTGGCTGATCCGGGCCGCGGCCCGGGCCTCCCGCAGCGTGCGCTGCTGCACGGCGTCGCGGTCGCCCTCGGCGATGTCGTCCGGCGGCACGATCTCCTTGATCGCGACGTCCCGGTCCAGCACCTCGTCGCGGGCCAGGAAGACCCGGCCCATGCCACCGACGCCGAGCGTCTCACCCAGCCGGTAGCGACTGGCGACGACGACCGGGCCCACTGTCATGAGCCTCGCTGTACCCTCTCACCGCCCCGGCCACTCCTGCCGCGCGGGTTAGGATGCGGCATGGACGAGCTCTCGCTGCTCGACACCAACGGGATCCTGCGCCAGCCGTGGATCAGGCCCGAGCGGACCAGCGCGGGTCTGGGCTGGTCCGGTCTCTACGTGTCCACCCAGCGTGAGCAGCCGTACCGGGCGGCCTTCGACGCGGCCCGCAGCCACCTCGTCATCCTGCATCTGAACGGGCCGGTCACCGTCCGCCGCGGCCACCTCGGCCTGACCAGGGCGCGCACGGTCGCCCCGGGCGGCTTCTTCGTGCACCCGGCCGGCAAGGATCTGACCGTGGAGCTGGGCGGCCCCCTCGACACGGTGCACGTCTATCTCGACGACGAGGCGTTGCAGCGGGGGCAGGACGGGCCGCCGGTCACCCTGGCCGAGGAGCTGGGCGTGGCCGATCCGCTGCTGGAGCAGCTGGTGCTGGCGCTGGACTCGGTGTTGCGGCAGTGGGAGCCGTCCGCGCGTACCTATGTGGATCAGGTCGGCAGTCTGCTGGCCGCGCAGCTGGCCCGCCGGCACGGCACCCGGCGGCCGCCGGCCGGGCCGGACGAGGGGCGCCGGCCGGCCGGGCTCAGCGAGCGGCAGCTGGCCCGGGTCCGGGAGCTGCTCACCGAACGGCTCGGCGAGCCGGTCCCGCTGGCCGACATGGCCGCGGCGGCCGGGCTGAGCGTCAGCCACTTCTCCCGGCAGTTCAAGGCCCGCGTCGGCCAGGCTCCGCACCAGTATCTGCTGCGGCTGCGGCTCGACACCGCGTGCCGGCTGCTGCGCACCGGCTCGATGCCGATCGCCGCGGTCGCGGACCGCTGCGGCTTCACCCACCAGGAACATCTCACCCGGGTGATGCGCCGGCATCTGCAGACCACCCCCGCAGCGGTACGCCGCGACGGATGAGGCGGCCGTCGTTTCGTGCAGCCACGCGATGGTTCTGTGCAGGAATCGGCGGCGCAACCGTGGGAGGTTCGCACCATGACGTCGTTCGCGTACACGTCCGGCCCGGCCCGGGTGGTCTTCGGTCCCGGGGTGCTGGATCGGCTGCCGGAGGAGGTGCGCCGCCTCGGCCGCAGCCGGGCGCTGGTGGTCTCCGGCGCGGGCACAGCCGGTGCCGCCGCGCAGGCGGCCGCGAACCTCGGCCCGCTGCTGGCCGGGCACTTCGCCGGCGCCGCGATGCACACTCCGGTCGACGTCACGGCGGAGGCGCTGGAGCTGGTCCGCAGCCTCGACGCCGACTGCCTGGTCTCGGTGGGCGGCGGCTCGGCCACCGGGCTGGGTAAGGCGCTGTCGGTGCGCACCGGGCTGCCGCAGATCGCCGTGCCGAGCACGTACGCCGGTTCCGAGGTCACCCCGGTGCTCGGCGAGACGGACGGGACCGGCAAGACGACCCGGTCGGCGCCGGAGATCCTCCCCGAGACGGTCCTGTACGACGTGCGGCTGACCCTCGGCCTGCCGGTGCCGCTCTCGGTCACCAGCGGGGTCAACGCGATGGCGCACGCGGTGGAGGCGCTCTACTCGCCGGACGCCAACCCGGCCACCGGCGCGCTGGCCCGGCGGGCGATCACGCTGCTGGCCGGGGCGCTGCCCGGCATCGTCGCCGATCCCGGGGACGTCGACGCCCGCTCCGACGCTCTCACCGGCGCCTGGCTGGCCGGCATCTGCCTGGGCACCGTACGGATGGGACCGCACCACAAGCTCTGCCACATGCTGGGCGGCTCGTACGGCCTGCCGCACGCTCCCACCCACACGGTCATGCTGCCGCAGGTCATGGCCCACCAGGCCGCGAAGGCCCCGGAGGCGATGCGGGTGGTGGCCGAGGCGCTCAAGGTCCGCGACGCCCCCTCCGGCCTGTACGACCTGATCACCTCGTGGGGCGGCCCGACCTCGTTGCGGGAGCTGGGCCTGACCGCCGGCGAGCTCGACGACGCGGCGCGACGGGTGGACATCGACGGGGTCCGCGCGCTGCTCGGGGTCGCGTACCAGGGCACCCGCCCGCCCGGACCCGCCGCCGTGCCGGACTTCAGCGCGCTCACCGGCCAGGTCCTGGCCAGTTTCGCCGGCGCGCCCGATCCCCGGGTCCGCGCCCTGGTCACCGACCTGGTCAAGGTCCTGCACGACTACACCAACCGCAACGACCTCACCCAGCAGGAGTGGGAGTACGCCGTCGACTTCCTCACCCGCACCGGCCAGCTCTGCTCGCCCACCCGCCAGGAGTTCGTGCTGCTCTCCGACACCCTCGGTGTGTCGAGCATGGTCGACCTGCTGAGCAACTCGCGTACCCCGCAGACCACGCCGTCGGCCGTGCTCGGGCCGTTCTACGTGCCCGGGCCGCCGCCGGAGCCGCCCGGCGCGGACATCGCCGGTGGCCTGCCCGGCACGCCACTGTGGGCCGACGTGCTGATCACCGACGTGGCGGGCGGGCCGGTGGCCGGGGCGGTGGTCGACGTCTGGCAGTCCAACGACGACGGTTTCTACGACGTGCAGCTCCCGGAGCAGGCCGGGCCGGTGCTGCGGGCCCGGTTCACCAGCGACGACGACGGCCGGGTGCGCTTCTGGTCGATCCTGCCGTCGGAGTACCCGATCCCGGACGACGGCCCGGTCGGGCAGATGCTGGCGGCGACCGGCCGGCACCAGTACCGCGCGCCGCACCTGCACTTCATGATCAGCGCGCCGGGTTACCGCCGCCTGGTCACCCAGTTGTTCGTCGCCGGCGGCGCGTACCTGGACTCCGACACCGTGTTCGGGGTCAAGGACGAGCTGATCGTCGACTTCGCTCCCGGCGCCGGCACCCCGCCGGACGGCCGTGCGGTCGAGCAGTGGCACCAGGTGTCGTACACCTTCCGGATCGCCGAGGAGAAGCCGTGACAGACGTGGTCGAGACCGACGTGCTCATCGTCGGCAGCGGGCCGGCCGGCAGTGCGGCGGCGATGCTGCTCAGCACGTACGGAGTGCCGAACATCATGGTCACCAAGTACAGCCGGCTGGCCGACACACCCCGCGCGCACATCACCAACCAGCGCACGATGGAGGTGCTGCGCGACGCCGGCCTGGAGGAACAGGTGGTCGCGCTGGCCACCCCGCAGCACCTGATGGGGCAGACGCCGTTCGTCTCGGCGCTCAACGGCGAGGAACTGGGCCGGCTGCACACCTGGTACACCCATCCGGCCCGGCAGGCCGACCACGACCTGGCCTCGCCCACCGCGATGTGTGACATGCCGCAGCACCTGATGGAGCCGGTGCTGGCCGGGGCGGCCACCGCCCGCGGCACCCACCTGCGCTACGACACCGAGTACCTGTCGCTGACCCAGGACGATGACGGGGTCACCGCCACCGTGCGCGACCGGCTGCGCGGCGACGAGTACCGGATCCGCGCGAAGTACCTGATCGGCGCGGACGGCGGGCGCAGCAGGGTGGCCGAGGACATCGGCCTGCCGATGGTCGGCCGGATGGGCGTGGCCGGCAGCATCAACATCGTCTTCGAGGCCGACCTGACCCGCTACGTCGCGCACCGGCCCAGCACCCTCTACTGGGTGCTGCAGACCGGCGCCGACGTGGGCGGCATCGGCATGGGCCTGGTGCGCTGCGTCCGGCCCTGGCACGAGTGGCTGATCGTCTGGGGCTACGACATCGACGGTGAGCCGCCGGACCTCACCGAAGCGTACGCCCGGCACATCGCCCACCAGCTGATCGGCGACGACTCGGTGCCGGTCACCATCAAGTCGTCCTCGGCCTGGACGGTCAACCACCTCTACGCCGAGCGGTACCAGCAGGGCCGGGTGTTCTGCGCCGGCGACGCGGTGCACCGGCACCCGCCGTCGAACGGGCTGGGCTCCAACACCTCGATCCAGGACGCGTACAACCTGGCCTGGAAGCTGAAGCTGGTGCTGTCCGGGGCAGCCGGGCCCGGGCTGCTGGAGTCCTACAGCGCCGAGCGGGCCCCGGTCGGCGCGCAGATCGTCGAGCGGGCCAACCGCAGCATCGGCGAGACCGGCCGGATCTTCCAGGCGCTGGGCCTGCTCTCGACCGAGGACCCGGAGCAGATGCGGGCGAACATGGACGCCCGCAAGCTGCCCGGCGACGGCCCGGAGAAACAGCGCCAGCTGCTGCGCGAGGCCATCGCGTTCAAGGACTACGAGTTCAACACCCACGGCGTCGAGCTGGACCAGCGCTACCGCTCGGCGGCGGTGGTCCCCGACGGTACGCAGCCGCCGGCGAACCCGCGCGACGAGGAACTGTTCCACCACCCGACGACCTGGCCCGGCGCCAAGGTGCCGCACGCCTGGCTGGGCCACGGCGCCGAGCGGATCTCCACCCTCGATCTGGGCGGCCACGGCCGGTTCATGCTGCTGACCGGGATCGGCGGCGAGGCGTGGGTGGCGGCGGCCGCCACGCTCGCCACCGCCCTGGGGGTCCCGCTGAGTGCGGCGACGATCGGCCCCGGGGCCGGCTACGAGGACCTGTACGGCGACTGGGCCCGGCTGCGCGAGGTCGGCGACACCGGCTGCGTCCTGCTGCGCCCGGACAACTACGTGGCGTTCCGCAGCCCGGGCCTGCCCGCCGATCCGGAACAGGTCCTCGGCGCGGCGCTGCACCGGGTACTGGGCCGCGACCAGGGCCTCGGTGGATCATCAGCGCCGTAAATCGGACCGCCGGATCACCCGGAAGTGGGCCTCCGTACGCCTAGGGTGGAGGGGACCAGGCCTGGGGAGGAAACATGCGGATCAGTGACGTTCTTCGTGTCAAGGGCGGGCAAGTCGTGACGGTGACTCCGGAGACGCGCGTCGACGCTCTGGTGACAGTGCTGGCCGAGCACCGGATCGGCGCCATCGTGGTGTCCGCCGACGGGTCCAGGGTCGACGGGATCGTCAGTGAGCGCGACATCGTCCGGGCCCTGGCCGTGCGCGGTGCCGCGGTGCTGGCCGAGCCGGTCACCGCCATCCACACCAGCGAGGTGCACACGGTCGAGCCCGACGCCCCGATCGAGGACGTGGAGCGGTTGATGACCGAGCGGCGGTTCCGGCACGTGCCGGTGGTCGTCGACGGCACCCTGCACGGCATCGTGAGCATCGGCGACGTGGTCAAGGAACGCATCGGCGAGCTGGAGACCGAGCGCTCCTCCCTGGCCGGCTACATCACCGGGGAACGCTTCTAGGCCGTGGTGGACCGGGTGCGCAACGATGCGTGGCGATGGATGTCGTAGCTGAGTCGTCGCACCTGCCCCACCCGGTAGGTACGGTGCGCGCGTTCTGGGTCCGCCATCCGCGGGTGGTGGACTCGCTCGTCGCCTTGCTCTGCGTCCTGTGGAGTTTCGACGACGGCGCGGGGCTTCGGATACCGCAACCGGTCGATCCGGCGTGGGGGGCCGTCAGCCTGATCGTGGCGGGCACGATGCTGGTTCGCCGTACGCGGCCGTGGTGGCCGGTCGCGGCGGTCGCTGTCGGTGGAGCCCTGACGACCGGGCACTTCATCGGTGTGGCGCTCGCCTGCGCGCTGTACGCCCTCGCCGCCTACCGGTCCACGGGCCGGGCGGTGCTCGGTTCGGTGCTGGCCGTGGTCGCGGTGACTGCGCCGGCGGGCCCGGCGGACTGGCGAGCGAAGGGAATCCTCTACGCGGTGATCGCGGTGATCGCCGTGTTCTCCGGCGCCAACGTCCGGATCCGGCGACGGTACCTGCAGGCGTTGCTCGACCGCACGGTCCAGCTCGCGCGGGAGCGGGAACAGGCGGGGCAGCTGGCGGCGGTGCACGAACGCACGCGGATCGCCCACGACCTGCACGACATCGTGGCCCACAGCCTGACCGTGATGGTGCGCCTGGCCGACGGTGCCGCCGCCGTGGGGGACACCGAGCCGGACCGCGCCCGTTCGGCCGCGGAGCGGATCGGCGGCATCGGCCGGGAGGCGATGACTGACATGCGCCGGCTGCTCGGCGTGCTCCGCGACGGCGGCGAGGACGAGCCGGCGACCCAGGACCTGGACACCCTGGCCGCCACCTTCCGTACTGCCGGGCTACCGGTGGAGGTTCGCCGGCAGGGCGCGGAGCCGACGTCCCGGAGCTTGCGCATCGCCGTGTTCCGTACCGTCCAGGAGTCCCTGACCAATGCGCTGCGCTACGCCGTGGACGTGCGGCGGGTGCTCGTCGACGTGGACTACCGGGCCGACCCCATCGTCGTCGAGGTCGTCGACGACGGGCGCGGCGCCGGGCCGGCACCGTCGGTGGGCACCCGGCAGGGACTGGTCGCGCTGAAGGAGAGGCTCGCGCTCTACGGGGGTACGGTCGAGGCCGGTCCGCGGCCGGGGCACGGCTGGGCCGTCCGCGTGACCCTGCCGCTCGTCGAGTGAGGGAACCGATGGCTGAGACGACCGTGCTGCTCGTGGACGACCAGGCGCTGGTGCGCGAGGGCATGGCGATGGTGCTGGGCCGGCAACCCGGACTGCGGATCGTGGGGGAGGCCGACGACGGTCGCGCGGGCGTCCAGCTGGCCCGCCTGCACCGGCCGGACGTGGTGCTGATGGACGTACGGATGCCGGTGCTCGACGGCATCGAGGCGACCCGGGAGATCGTGGCGCAACGCCCGCAGACCCGGGTGCTCATCCTGACGACGTTCGACCTCGACGAGTACGCCTTCAACGGCCTGCGCGCCGGCGCGAGCGGATTCCTGCTCAAGGACGCGCGTTCGGCCGACCTGGTGGCGGCGGTCCGTACGGTGGCGGCCGGTGAGGCGGTGGTCTCGCCCCGGATCACCCGCACGCTGCTGGACCACTACCGGGCCGGTCCGATCGCCCCGCCGGAACGCGAACGCCTCCTGGAGGAGCTGACCGTCCGGGAACGTGAGGTCCTCGTGGCCATCGCCCGCGGCCGGTCGAACACCGAGATCGCCGGGGAGCTGTTCCTCTCCGAGTCGACGGTGAAGACCCACGTCGGCCGGGTCCTGGCCAAGCTCGGCGCCCGCGACCGGGTCCACGCCGTCATCTGGGCACACCGCCACGGCCTGGTCTGAGTGGTACCGCAGTACCACTGCCGGACGGCACCGCGGGTGGATGGGGATCACCTTCCGTCTCCGTAGCGTCGAACCATGATCGAAGTGACGAGAACCTGGTTCCGCGCCGCGTTCGGCTGGTTCGTAGCGATCGCAGCGGTCCTCACCGCCGTCCTGTTCTTCTTCGTCGCCTTGCTCGTCACCGCCCAGACGACCGGGAGCGCGCTGCTGTCCTACGCCGTCGCCACACTCGTCGCGATCGGGTGCGCGACCGGCCTGGCCCGGTTGTCGGTGTGGCTCCGAGGAAGCCGCAGCAAGCTGACCGCATATGTCTGCCTCGCGGTTTCGCTCCCGCTGGCCGCCGGACTGTCCTGGGCCTGGTTCGGGGCACCGGCCATCTACACGCCGTTGCCCGACTCGCCGGCCGCACGGTACTGGGACCTGCCGACCGGCTCGCGGATCGCCTACGTCCGTGCCGCCGGCACCGTGACGCGCCCGGAACCGGTGCTGCTCGTCCACGGCGGCCCCGGAGCCCCGGCCGGCAGAGACGACGAATTCGCCGAGCGCCTCGCCGGTGCCGGCTTCGCCGTCTACAACTACCAGCAGGTCGGTGCGGGCCGGTCGAGCCGGCTCGATCCGCGGGAGTACACCGTGGCCCGGCATGTCGCCGACCTCGATGCCATCCGGCAGCAGCTGAGGGCCCCGAAGGTGGTGCTGATCGGCTCATCGTGGGGTGGGGAGCTCATCGCGCACTACCTCGCCGCGCACCCGGACACCGTCGCGAAGGCCGTCGTCGCGAGTCCCGGGGCCATGTCGGACGACTCCGTCAGCGACGGCAGCCTGACACCGACCGGCCGGACCGACCAGGACAGCCGGTTGGCCGCGCACACTCGCTTCGCGGCGACATACTTCCTGGGCCAGGCGGGCGGACTGCCGGCGGCCGGGACGTTGATGTCCGACCAGACGGCCGACGGGCTCTATCAGCAGTTCGTCCGCAGCCTGAACATGAGCTCCGGCTGTCCTGACGCCGCCGCGGTCGAACGGCCCGCCGACGCCACCGCCGGGTACGGCCTCTGGGTCAACATCGCCACCGCCGCCTCGGCGTCGAGGGCCGCCGACCCCCGGCCGGCGTTGCGCCACAACCGCACCCCCGTGCTGGTGCTGCGGGCCCAGTGCGACTACCTGCGCTGGGAGGTGACCCGCGAATACCGCGACACGTTCCCCCGAGCGACGATGCTGACCGTCAACGGCGCCGGACATTCCGTTCTGGCCGACAAGCCGGCCGAGACCGGTACGGCCGTTGCCGCCTTCCTGACCGGAGAACCCTTGCCCGCCAAGCCGTACACCGCCGCCGAGACGCCGTGGCGACGGTGAGAGGCGACCAGGAAGCGATCGTGGCAAGATGCGGCGGTGACGCTGAAGGTTGCCACCACCCAGCCCGCCGGGACCACCGACGCCCGCGAGAACGGTCGCATCGTCCGCGACCTGATGCGGCGGGCCGCCGCGGCGGACGTCCGGCTGATCCACTTCCCCGAGGGGTTCCTGTCCGGGTACGCCAAGGAGCAGATCGCCGACTGGGCCGACGTCGACTGGGACGCCGCCCGCGACGAGCTGCGTTCGATAGCCGACCTGGCCCGCGAACTCGGGATGTGGGTGGTGCTGGGCTCGGCGCACCCGCTGATCCCGCCCCACCGCCCGCACAACAGCCTCTACGTGATCTCCGATCAGGGCCGGGTCGTCACCCGCTACGACAAGCGTTTCTGCTCGCACACCGAGATCACGAGCTTCTACAGCCCGGGCTTCGAGCCGGTCGTGTTCGACGTCGACGGCTACCGGTTCGGCCTGGCCATCTGCATCGAGGTCAATTTCCCGCAGCTGTTCGCCGAGTACGACCGCCTCGGCGTGGACTGCCTGCTGCTGTCCGCCTGGCCCATCGACGAGATCTTCTTCCGCAAGGCGCAGGCGCATGCCGCGATCAACAACTACTGGCTCAGCCTGTCGGTGCCCGCGCAGAGCGTGGAGCTGATGCCGTCGGCGATCTTCGGTCCCGACGGAAGCGAACTGACCGCCGTGACCGCTCCGGAGCAGCCGGCCACCGCCGTCCTCGATCGCGCGGCGCCCGAGTTCCACATCGCCCTGGACCTCGCCCGCCCCTGGCGGGCCGCCGCCGACCAGGGCGACATCTACCGCAGCCGGCGGGTCGAGGACCCGCGCAGCAGCGACCGGACGCTCATCTGAGAAGGAGCGGCCCGGGGACGCGTACGCCCCCGGGCCGGCCCGTCTCACAGCGCGTTCAGCGGCTCCACGGGGGACATCCGCCGGGTCACCACGTGCACCGCGAAGAGCCCGTAGCCGGTCAGCACCGGCACCAGCGCCGGGTGCACCATGAGGGCGAGCACCGTGGCCAGGACGACGACCCCGCCCACCGCCGCGGCCGCCCGGCCGTGACCCGGCAGCGCAGCCAGAGCCGCCCGCCAGCTGTGCTCCGGGTCCGCGCCCACCGCCACGATCACCAGGGCGCCGTAGCCGGCCCCCGCCGCGGCGAGAACCATCGTGAGCGCCACCAGCGGTGCGCCGCCGGGGACGGTGCCGTTGCGGACGGCCAGCACGTCGACGACCACCAGCAGCGCGGCCGTCGCGGCGGCCAGCCCGGCGAGCAGGCCGGGCACCAGGGCGCGCCGGAAGGTGGCCCAGCTCGCCCGGGCGGTCGGCCACCGGTCGTGCTCCAGATGGTGGTGCACCGCCGCGCTGCCGGCGGCCATCGCGGCGCCCGCTGTGACCAGCGGCAGCGTCGCCAGCGTGACCAGGAAGCCCAGCAGGGCCAGGTCGGTGGCGATCCGGACGGTCTCGCGCCAGTCGCGTCTCATCCCTTGAGCCCGCTGGTGTTGATGCCCTCGACGAGCATGCGCTGGAACGCCACGAAGAACAGGAAGACCGGGACCAGCGACAGCAGCGACATCGCGAACATCGGGCCCACCGAGCTCTCACTCGTCGAGTCGATGAACAGCGTCAGCGCCACCGGTGCCGTGTAGTCCTCCAGCTCCGACAGGAACACCAGCTGCCGGAAGAAGTCGTTCCAGGTCCAGATGAACGAGAAGATCGCCGTGGTCACCAGGGCCGGCCGGCTCAGCGGCAGGATGACGTGCTGGAAGATCGAGTACGGCGACGCGCCGTCGATCTTGGCGGCCTCGTCCAGCTCGCGCGGGATGCCCCGCATGAACTGCACCATCAGGAACACGAAGAACGCCTCGGTGGCCAGGAACTGCGGCACCAGCAGCGGCAGGTACGGCCAGTCGCCGCCGACCCAGCCGAGGTTCCGGAACAGGATGTACTGCGGGATGATCAGCACGTGCCCGGGCAGCAGGAGGGTCGCGATCATGATCGAGAACCAGAACTTGCGCATCCGGAACCGCAGCCGGCCGAAGGCGTACGCGGCCAGCAGGCAGGAGATCGTGTTGCCCAGCACGGTCAGCCCGGAGACCATCGCGCTGTTCAGGAAGAACCGGCCGAAGTTGACGTCGAACTTCTGCCAGCCGGAGCTGAAGTTGCCCGGCGTGAAGGTCTCCGGCAGCAGCCCGATGTTGCTGGCGATCTCCTCGGGTGACTTGAAGGACGTCCCCACCATCCAGATCAGCGGGTAGAGCACCACCAGCAGGATCAGGATCAGGGCGAGCAGGCGCAGCCGGCCGCGCATCAGTGCTCCTCGGCGTCGGAGTAGTGGACCCAGAACCGGCCGGTGCGGAACAGCACCACCGTGATCAGGCCGATCGCGAGCAGGAACACCCAGGCCATCGCCGAGGCGTAACCCATGTCCAGCTCGACGAAGCCCTTGATGTAGAGGTTCAGCGTGTACATCAGGGTGGAGTCGACCGGCCCGCCGGTGCCGTTGCTCAGCACGAAGGCGGACGTGAAGCCCTGGAAGCCGTTGATCGTCTCCAGCACCAGGTTGAAGAAGATCACCGGGGACAGCATCGGCAGGGTGACGTTGCGGAACTGCCGCCACCGCCCGGCGCCGTCGACCGAGGCGGCCTCGTACAGCTCCGTCGGCACCTGCTTGAGCCCGGCCAGGAAGATCACCATCGGCGCGCCGAACTGCCAGATGGCCAGCAGCATCAGGGTCTCCAGGGCCCACCGCGGGTCGTTGACCCAGGGCGCGCCCTCGATGCCGAACAACCCCAGGAACGAGTTGAAGGCGCCGTCGCGGTTGAACATGCTGACCCACACGATGGCCAGCGCCACGCTGCCGCCCAGCAGCGACGGCAGGTAGAACAGCCCGCGGAACACGCCGATGCCGCGCATGGCCCGGTTCAGCAGCAGGGCCACGCCGAGCGCGGCCGCCAGCTTGAGCGGCACGGCGACCAGCGCGAACGTCAGGGTGACCTGGACCGCGTGCCAGTAGGTCGGATCCTCGGTGAACATCTGCCGGTAGTTGTCCCAGCCGACCCAGTTCGCCTCCGACAGCGGGGTGAGCACGTCGTAGTCGGTGAAGCTCAGGTAGAGCGAGAGGAGCATCGGGACAGCCGTGATGGCGAGCAGCCCGATCAGCCACGGGGACAGGAACAGGTACCCGGGCAGGTTCTCGGAGTGCCGCTTCCCGCGCCGGTGGCCCGGGCCCTGCTGGTCGGCAGGGCCCGGGCCGGCGGGGTCGATCCGGCCTTGGGCCGTTCGCACCGTAGTCACGACTATCGTCAGCCCTGACCGATCGCGGCCTTGGCAGCGGCGATGAACGCGGTGCCACCCTGGGCCGGCGTCTGGCGGCCGTACTGGACCTCCTCGGCGATCCGGATCAGCTCACTGCGCACCTTGCTGTGCCCCTTGACCGGTACGGCCGGCGCCGAGCCGAAGGTCTTGCCCAGCTCGGTCTGCACCGCGATGGTCTGCTTCATGCTCGGGTCGGTGACGCTGTCGGCCACCACCTGGCGCACCTCGAGGTTGGACGGCAGGCCCCGGTCGGTACCCAGGATCTTGCCGGCCTCCGGGTCGTTGGCCAGGAAGTTCAGCACGTCCACGGCCTGCTCCTTGTGCGGGCTGCCGCGGAAGACCGAGAAGTACATCGACGCGCGCGCCCACTGGGCCTTCTGGTCGCCGGGGTAGGCCACCACGCCGAGCTCGTCCTTGGTGTTCTTCTTCAGCTCGGGCATCTGGTTGGCCCAGACCCAGGAGGTCGCCGCCTTGCCGGTGACCACCAGCTGCTTGCTGATGTCGGTGGCGTTGCCCTCGTGGATGACGTCCGGGGTCGGGGTGGCACCGCGGTCGCGGGCACCCTTCCAGAGGTCGAACCACGCGGTGACGTCCTGCTCGGTGAAGCCGAGCTCCTTGCCCTGGTAGAGATCCTTGCCCTGCTGCCGGAGCCAGACCCAGAACGCCTGGTAGACGGCGCTGGCGTCCTGGGTGCCGGGCACCTTGGCGACCTTGGAGACGTTCTCCGCCCAGGCGATGTGGTCCTCCCAGCTCATGCCCGTGGTGGGCGCCGGGAGCTTGAACTTGTCCAGCAGGGTCTTGTTGAAGACCAGGCCCTGGGTGTTCTCGCCGAAGGCCACGCCGGCGAGCTTGCCGTCGACGATGCCGTAGTCCTTCAGGCCGGGCGGGAACTTCGACAGGTCCAGCCGGCCGTCGCCCGCGTACGGCGTGAGGTCGAGGGTGACGTTGCGCCCGGCGTACTCGGCGATGAAGTTGTCGTCGATCTGGAACACGTCGGGGGCGTTGCCACCGGCGGTGAGCGTGGCCAGCTTGTCGAAGTAGCCCTGGTTGGCCTGCCAGGTCTTCTTGAACGTCACGTTCGGGTGTTTCTGGGTGTAGAGGTTCAGCGCCTTCTCGGTCAGCGTGGCGCGGTTCTCCGCGCCCCACCAGAAGAAGGACAGCTCGACGGGCTTGTTCGGGTCGCTGGACTCGTCGTCGCCGCCGCAGGCGGCGGCACCGAGAGCCAGGGGTATGACCAGGGCCGCGGCGAGAAGCCGCCGTCGGGTCGCGGTACCGTGGCGGCGCGTGGTTCGCACGTCCGTCGGCGGGGCTTTGTCGGGGTACATGGTGCTCACTCCTTGGCGTAGGAGGCGACAGCTCTGGGGGCGGCGGCAGCCGCGTCGCCCGGATCCGCATGGCTGTGCGGATCCGGGCCCGGTCCCGTCGAGTCGCGGATGACCAACTCGGTCTGAAGGCTCGCATGGGCAGTGGTACGACGGTCGTCTCCGTGCGCTAGGAGCATGTCGACGGCCGCTCTTCCCGCGGCGGCGGCAGGTGTGGCCACCGTGGTCAGCTTGGGATGGATGAGGCGGCTCAGCGCGATGTCGTCGATGCCGACCACGCTGATGTCCGCCGGGACCCGCGCGCCCTGGGCGTGCAGGCCCTCGATGAGGCCGATGGCCATGAGGTCGTTGTAGGCGAGCACGGCGCTGACCCCGCTGCGCAGGACCTGCTCGGCGACGGCGGCGCCGCCCGGCTCGGTGGGTGGGTTGGGGCCGAACACGGTGAGTTCGGCGCCCCCGGCCCGGGCGGCCAGGGCCGCCGAACGCCGGATCTCCTTGCTGGTCCAGGAGCCGCGCGGCCCGGCGATCAGGCCGATCCGGCGGTGGCCCAGGCCGACCAGGTGGTCCACGGCGAGCCCGGCGCCCTGCGCCACGTCCATCACGACGGTGGGCAGGCCGGTGATCTGCCGGTTGATGACCACCAGGGGCACCTCGCGGCTGAGCAGCTCGATCAGGCTGTTGCTCATTCGCGGGCTGCACAGCAGGATGCCGTCGACCTGCTTGGCCAGGGCGCGGACCAGGTCCTCCTCCACCGCGGCGTCCTCGTTGGAGTCGGCGACGAAGATGTGGTAATCGCGCTGCCGGGCCTGGCTCTCGGCCGCCTTGATCAGGGGTGGGAAGAACGGGTTGGCGATGTCGGCCACGATCAGGCCGACGTTGTAGGTACGGCCGGTGATCAGCGCCCGGGCGGCCCGGTTGGGCCGGTAGCCGAGCTGCTCGGCGCAGGCCAGCACGCGGGTACGGGTGTCCGGGTTGACCAGGTGCGGCGCCGAGAACGTGCGGGAGACCGTGGAGATGTGGACTCCGGACTCCCGTGCGACGTCGCGAATCGTGGCTGGCACGCCGGCCCTTCCCTCGATCGGATAACCCTGTGGTCGGGGTCACTCTGGGGGCCAATTAATGCAAACGGTTGTAGCTGTGTCAACGGCCTTTTGTTGCAGGTTCATGACGGCTGTCCGCATTGGCTGCGCGAGTCGGGGTCGCTAATTAGCGTAAAACCGGACGTACGCGCCCTGAATTCTTGACGGCGGGCGATCGACGTGTTTAGTTCTGCTGCAAACGTTTGCAGTGAGGAGACGCGGTGGACGCACGACGGCGCTACGCACTCGTCGGTACCGGGGCCCGGGCCGAGATGTTCCTGCGCGCCCTGGCCGTCGACCACGCCGGGACGGCGGAACTGGTCGCCCTGGCCGACGTCAACCCGAGCCGGATGGCGGCGCACAATCGCTGGCTGACCGGGCTGGGGGTGCCGGCGGTGCCCACGTACCCGGCGGCGGCGTTCACCACCATGCTGGCCGCCGAACGGGTCGACGAGGTGCTGGTCACCAGCGTCGACCGGACGCACGCCGACTATGTGGTGGCCGCGCTGGAGGCGGGCTGCGACGTCATCACCGAGAAGCCGATGACCGTCGACGCCGAGGGCTGCCGGCGCATCCTGGACGCGGTCGAGCGCACCGGCAAGCGGGTGCAGGTGGCCTTCAACTACCGCTTCAACCCGCTGCACGAGGCCGTCCGCGAGGTGCTGGCCGCCGGTGAGATCGGTGAGATCGGGTCGGTGCACTTCGAATGGCTGCTCGACGTGCGGCACGGCGCCGACTACTTCCGGCGCTGGCACCGCGACAAGGCCAACTCCGGCGGCCTGCTCGTGCACAAGTCCGGCCACCACTTCGACCTGGTCAACTGGTGGCTCGGCGCCGAGCCGGCCCAGGTGTACGCGGACGGCCGGCTCTTCTTCTACGGCGAGACCGGGCACCGGCACGGCTACGCCCGCGACTACGAGCGGGCCCACGGCGACCCGGCGGCCGAGGGCGACCCGTTCGCCCTGCGCCTGCAGGACAACCCGCGGATGCGCGAGCTCTACCTCGAGGCGGAGGCCGACGACGGCTACCGGCGGGACCAGAACGTCTTCGCGCCCGGGGTGACGATCGAGGACGACATGGCGGTGCTGGTGCGCTACGACACCGGCGCCACGATGACGTACCACCTGACCGCGTACGCGCCCTGGGAGGGCTACCGGCTGATGGTCAACGGCAGCCGGGGCCGGCTGGAGCTGGAGGTGGTCGAGAGCGACCACGTCAGCCCGGCGGGTGCGGGCGAGGTCAAGGGCGCCGCCATCCACGGCGTGACCGAGGCCGAGGAACACGGCAGGGCCACGCTGACCCTGCGGCCTTTCTGGGCCCCGCCGCGTGAGCTGCCGTTGCCGGCGGGGTACTCCCGTACCGGTCACGGCGGTGCCGACTCGCGGATGACCGACGTGCTGTTCGGCGCGGCCAAGGACCCCCTCGAGCGCTCCGCCACCGCCCGCGACGGCGCGCTCGCCCTGCTCACCGGTCTCGCCGCCAACCGCTCCATCGAGACCGGGGCCCCGGTACGCGTGGCCGACCTGCTCGACCTGCCCTGACCCGCCCTGCCCTGACCCGTCCCCTTCTGACGAGGTGTCCATGTCAGACCTGCTGTTCGCGGCCGAACCCCGCCAGCGAGACATCGCCCGCGAGCTCTACACCTTCGCGGCCGGCCTGCCGCTGATCTCGCCGCACGGCCACGTCGATCCCGGCCTGCTCGCCGACGACGAGCCGTTCCCCGACCCGGCCCGGCTGCTCATCGTGCCGGACCACTACATCACCCGGATGCTGCTCAGCCAGGGCATCCCGGTAGCCCGCCTCGGCGTGCCCAGCCGCACCGGTGCCCCGGTGGAGACCGACCCGCGGGCGATCTGGCGGCTGCTCGCGGACAACTGGCACCTGTTCCGCGGCACGCCGTCGCGGCTCTGGCTGGAACGCACGTTCGCCTCGGTCTTCGGGGTCACCACCCGGTTCGGCCCGGCGACCGGCGACGCCATCTACGACGAGATCGCCGCCCGGCTCGCCGAGCCGGGCTTCCGGCCGCGGGCGCTGTTCGAGAAGTTCGGCATCGAGGTACTGGCCACCACCGAGTCGCCGCTGGACGAGCTGAGCCGGCACGCCAAGCTGGAAGCCGACGGCTGGGGCGGCCCCGGCGGCCGGGTGATCACCACGTTCCGCCCCGACGACGTGGTGGACATGGAGTTCGAGGGCTGGGCCGGGCGGATCGCCCGGCTGGGCGAGCTGACCGGCGAGGACACCACGACCTACCGTGGCTACCTGGCCGCGCTGTGGTCGCGGCGGCAGGCGTTCAAGGCCGCCGGTGCGACGTCCTCCGACCACGGGCACCCGACCGCCCGTACGGTGCAACTGCCCGCCGCCGAAGCAGCCCGCCTGTACGAGCGCGGTCTGCGCGGCAGCGCCTCGGCGGCCGACGCCGAGGAGTTCCGCGCGCACATGCTGGTGGAGTTCGCCCGGATGTCGATCGAGGACGGGCTGGTCATGCAGCTGCACCCCGGCGCGGTCCGCAACCACAACAAGAGCCTGTACACCGTGCACGGCCGCGACGTCGGCGGCGACATCCCGCAGGCGACCGACTTCGTGCACGCCCTGACGCCGCTGCTGGACGCGTACGGCAACGATCCGCGGCTGCGGGTGGTGCTCTTCACCCTGGACGAGGACACCTTCACCCGGGAGCTGGCCCCGCTGGCCGGTGGGTACGCCGCGCTCTACCTCGGCGCGCCCTGGTGGTTCCTGGACTCCCCGGACGGGCTGCGCCGGTTCCGCGACGCGGTCACCGAGACCGCCGGCTTCTACAACACGGCGGGCTTCACCGACGACACGAGGGCCTTCTGCTCCATCCCGGTCCGGCACGAGGTGGCCCGGCGGGCCGACGCGGCGTACCTGGCCCGGTTGGTCGCCGAGGAGCGGCTGCCGCTCGACGAGGCCGCCGAGACCATCGCCGACCTCGCCTACCACCTGCCGAAGAAGGTGTTCCGGCTGTGACCCGGATCGTCGAGGTCGAGGTGCACGACGTCCGGTTCCCGACCTCGAGGACCGGCGACGGCTCCGACGCCATCAACCGCGGCGACTACTCGGCCACGTACGTGGAGCTGCGCACCGACGGGCCGCACGTGGGCGCCGGCTTCACCTTCACCAACGGCCGCGGCAACGAGCTGACCTGCGCGGCGGTCCGGGCGCTGAGCCACCACGTGGTCGGGCGGACGCTGAGCGAGCTGGCCGCCGGGCCGGCCGCGTTCGTCCGGAGCCTCACCGCGGACCCGCAACTGCGCTGGCTCGGCCCGGAGAAGGGTGTCATCCAGCTGGCCACCGGGGCGCTGGTCAACGCGGTGTGGGACCTGCGGGCCAAGTCCGCCGGGGCGCCGCTGTGGCAGCTGCTCGCCGAGATGTCCACCGAGGAGCTCGTCGCCTGCGTCGACTTCCACCACATCAGCGACGCGCTCACCCCGGCCGAGGCGGCGGCGATCCTCGACAAGGGCCGGGTCGGCCTGACCGAGCGCCTGGCCGAGGTGGCCCGCGACGGCTTCCCGTCGTACACGACCTCGGTGGGCTGGCTGGGCTATCCGGACGACAAGGTGCGCGCGCTGGCCCGGGCGGCCTACGACGAGGGCTGGCGGGCCATGAAGATGAAGGTGGGCGGTGACCTCGAGGACGACGTACGCCGCGCGGCCATCATCCGCGAGGAGATCGGCCCGGACGCATTGCTGATGATGGACGCCAACCAGGTCTGGGACGTGGATGAGGCGATCGCGGCGATGGCCCGGCTCGCCACCTTCGGCCCGTACTGGATCGAGGAGCCGACGCACGCCGACGACGTCCTCGGCCACGCCCGGATCCGGCGCGCCGTCGACGAGCTCACCGGCGGCGCCTGCCGGGTGGCGACCGGTGAGGTCGCGGCCAACCGGGTGATCTTTAAGCAGCTGCTCCAGGCCCAGGCGATCGGGGTCATGCAGGTCGACGCGTGCCGGGTCGCCGGGGTCAACGAGGTGTTGGCGGAGCTGCTGCTGGCGGCCAAGTTCGGCGTGCCGGTCTGCCCGCACGCGGGCGGGGTCGGGCTGTGCGAGCTGGTCCAGCACGTGGCGATCTTCGACTATCTGCGGGTCGGCACGGCCCTGGAGGGCCGGATGGTGGAGTACGTGGACCACCTGCACGAGCACTTCGAGGATCCGGTACGCACCCGCGAGGGCCGCTACCTGCTGCCGGACCAGCCGGGTTACAGCGCCACCATGCACCCGGCCTCGATCGCGGAGTTCTCCTTCCCCGACGGACCGGCATGGCGGTGACGACCACGCCGCTGCTCGGGCTGGACACCCTGAGCCGGCTGCCGGAACAGAGCCGTCCGCTGGTGCGCCCCGGTGCTGTCCCGGCCGGGATCGTGCACCTGGGCCTCGGCGCCTTCCACCGGGCCCACCAGGCCGTCTACACCGAGGAGGCGATCGCCGCCGCCGGTGGCGACTGGGGCATCGTCGGCGTGGCGCCGCGTTCCGCGCAGGTCGTCGCCGACCTCACGGCCCAGGACCGGCTGTTCAGCGTCACGACGATGTCCGGCGCGACCGCCGGCACCCGGGTGGTCGGGGCCCTGGCGGGAGTCCGCCACGCCGCCGCGGATCCCGAGGCGGTGGTCGCCCTGCTGGCCGATCCGGCGGTACGGGTGGTGACGCTGACGATCACCGAGAAGGGCTACCGGCTCGACCCGTCCACCGGCCGGCTGATGCTCGACGCGGAGCTGCGGGCCGACCTGGGCCTGGACCGGCCGCCGGTGACGATCCCCGGACTGCTGCTGCGTGGCCTGCTCGCGCGCTGCCGTGCTGACGCCGGCCCGCTCACGGTGCTCAGCTGCGACAACCTGCCCTCGAACGGGCGCCGGGTGCGGAGCCTGGTGGCCCAGGCCCGGGCGCTGGTGCCGGGGAAGGCGGGCTTCGACGAGTGGCTGGGCGCGAGCGTGACGTTCCCCGGGTCCATGGTGGACCGGATCGTGCCCGCGAGCACACCGGCGACCCTGGACCGGGCCGCTGCGGCGCTCGGTACGCGGGACCTGGCAGCGGTGCACGGGGAGCCGTACCGGCAGTGGGTGATCGAGGATCAGTTCCCCGGTGGGCGGCCGGCCTGGGAGCTCGCCGGTGCGGTGCTGACCGATGATGCGGGACCGTGGGAGCGGCTCAAGCTGCGTACGCTCAACGGGGTGCACTCGGCGATCGCGTACCTCGGGGCGGTGGCCGGGCGCGAGACCATCGCGGCGGCCCTGGAGATCCCCGGGATGCGCGCGGCGATGACCCGCTTCGTCGCGGAGGATGTGGCCGGCAGTCTCGAGCCGCCGCCCGGCGTCTCGGTCGTCGGTTACGGTGCCTCGGTGCTGGACCGGTTCGCGGACCCGGCGATCGCGCACCGCACCCGGCAGGTGGCGATGGACGGCACGCAGAAGCTGCCGCAGCGGGTGCTGCACACGATCGCCGACCGGCGCGCAGCCGGTGCGTCACCACGCTGGGCGGCCCTGGTCGTCGCGGCGTGGATGCGCTACGTGCAGGGTCGGGCGGACGACGGGCAGGCGCTGCCGCTCGACGACCCGCTGGCCGGCCTGATCCGCGAACGGCTGGCCGACGCGGGGTCCGCACCGGCCGGCGTGGCCGAGGCGTTGTTCGGGCTGGACGCGGTGTTCCCGGCCGAGTTGGCCGCCGACGACACGGTACGGGCGCTGGTGGTCGAATGGCTGACCGCGCTGGACCGGCACGGCGTCGAGGCGACTTTGGCAGGGGTGGCATGACAGTGAAAGTGGCGTTGATCGGGGCCAACGGGCACGGGCGGTCGCACCGGCGGCGGATCGCTGAGCTGGAGCGGACCGGGTCGGTGCGGTTGGTGGCGCTGGCCGACGTACAGGCGATAGACCCGGACCCGCCGGTCCCGCCCGGCGCGGCGGTCTTCACCGGCCACCGCGAGCTGCTCGCGGCCGCGACCCCCGACGTGGTGGTGATCTGCACGCCGCCGCACACCCACCTGCCGATCGCCCTGGACGCCCTGGCGGCGGGCTGCGACGTGCTGCTGGAGAAGCCGCCGGTGCCCACGGTCGAGGCGCACGTGACGCTGCAGGCGGCCGTGCGGTCCTCGGGCCGGTCGTGCCAGGTCGGTTTCCAGGCGCTCGGCTCGCTGGCCGCCCAGACCCTGTTCGACGCGGTGCGCGCGGGCCGGCTCGGCACGATCGGGAACGTGGCGACGGTCGCGTCCTGGCGGCGCGACGACGCCTACTACGCCCGCGCGCCGTGGTCCGGCCGCCGCATCGTCGACGGCCGGCCGGTGCTGGACGGCGCGCTGGTCAACCCGCTGGCCCACGCGGTCATGCAGAGCCTCGCGGTCGCGGCTGCCGCGGGGGCGGGCGAGCCGGTGCTGCTGGAGGCCGAGCGGTACCGCACGCGCGACATCGAGGTGGACGACACGGCGTTCGCCCGGATCACGTTCAGCGGCGGGTTGCGGCTGCTGGCCGCGGCGACGCTGGCGGGGGAGGACTTCATCGCCGGCGAGGTGATCGTCACCGGTTCGCAGGGGCGGGGGGTGCTCGAATACCCGACCGACCGACTCGACCTGCCGGGCATCACCGGACCGCCGGGACGCATCGATCTGCTGGAGAATCTGGTCGCGCACCGCCGGGACCGGGCCGGGGTCGCGCTGGTCGCGCCGCTGGAACGGACCGCCGCCTTCACCGCGGTGGTGCAGGCGCTGACCGGCCCGGGGGCGGCGCCGCCGGCGTTGCTCGACGACTCGTTCGTGGAGCCGGTGGGAGCCGGGCCGGAGCGGGTGCAGGTGATCCGCGGGATCAACGCGGTGCTGCGGGAAGCGGCCGAGTCCTTGAAGCTGCCGTCGGAGTCGGGGGTGGCGTGGGCGGTGCCGGCGTACACGGTGGACGTGCCGGGCCACGGATAGCCCGGCTGGTTACCCGTGAGGTAATCGCCTGCCGGCGGTCGCTGGGCCAGGGTGGGGGCATGGCTGCTTACGCACTCGCCCACCTGCGCCCCTCCACCGTCAACGACGAGGTACTGGACTACATCGAAGCCATCCAGGAGACCATGGATCCCTACGGCGGCCGCTTCCTCGTGCACGGCGCGGAGGTCGAGGTCATGGAGGGAAACTGGCCCGGCACGGTGGTCATCATCGAGTTTCCCGACCTGACGGTGATCCAGGACTGGTATGCGTCGGCGCCGTACCAGAAGATCCTCCCGCTCCGGACCGCGAACGTCCCCGGCGATGTCATCGTCGTCGACGGGGTGGGCCCGGACTACCACCCGCGGACGACCGCCGCGAAGCTGCGCGCTCTGTCGGATGTCCGATAGTCCGGATCGCTGCTCCACCAGGTGATCTTCGACCGGACGGCCGGTACGGACGTACCAGTTGATGGCCCCGGCACACCCGGTGGCCATCCGGGTACGACGGCCACCGCGGAGAGGGCGTGCGCATCGTGAGAAGGGCAGTCGACGTCGAGGACCGGGCCGGGCCCGACGGTCAGCGGTCCGGGCGTGCGGGAGCCGCGCCGGCCAGCACCGCCATCGCCGGGGTGGTGGCCACGGCCGCGGGGGCGACCGCGGTCCCGCAGCTGCTGGGCGTGTTCGCCAACGTCGCCCAGGTCGCCACCCTGGCCCGCAGCGACCTGCTCTTCGTGGTCAACATCGTCATCGTCGTCCTCGGCCTGATCGCCCTGTTCGGGCCGGGACAGGCGAAGTACCGGCAGTCGATCCCACGGGTGATCGCCGCGACGTGTGCCGTCATCGTCTGCGGCACGCTCGCCGGGGTCGGGCTCTCCGACCGGCTGAAGGGCGAACCCGCATCGGCCGGGGCCGCCGCGCCGGGACCGTCGTCCTCCTCCGGACTGCCGGCGAGCCGGTCGGTCCCGGCCGCCTCTGGTAAGTCGGTGAAGCCCACCGCCGTGACCGTCGACCCCGTGGTCGAGCCGGTGACCCCACCAGAACAGCCGACGGTGCGCACGACCACCTCCAGGCCCACCTCCCGGCCGTCGACCAAGGCACCCGCCAGGAAGGCGGCGGTGTCCGCGTCGATGAACTGCACCCCGTCGTCGTGCGAGACGTCGGAGAAGATCATGGCGCTGGGCGGCGCGTTCAACGGTGCGCCGGCCGGCGGCCATCAGCTCATGCTGTTCGTCCAGGCGCCGGACGGGCGGCACTACCCGGGCTCGAAGGGCCTGGTGAGTGGCAGCCGCTGGTCGGGCAAGGTCCACGTGGGCAGCGACAACGGCCAGGAGTCGAGCTTCACGTACGCCGCCTGCCTGTACGACATCGACCAGACCTTCGCGGCCGACCTCGACGCCCGCAGCGAGACCGAGCTGAACTCCGGCCTGACCCGGGTCCCCACCACGGGCACGGCGGTGGCCCTGGCCTGCGAACAGTTGCGGTGGAACCGGCCCTGACCAATAGTGCTGGCGTGGACTTTCCGCTGCGGGAGCTGGCTCCGGCCCTGACGGCCAGGGCCCGGACCTGGCAGGTGCTCGGGTTCGCCTGGACCATCGGGCCGGTGCGGGCGAACGGGGACAAGCCGGTGGTGAAGGCGGAGTTCGAGTCGGCCGGGCTGGTTGGTGACCTCATGATCTGGGTCAGCGGCGAGGCGGAGCTCAGCACGATCCGGCTCACCGACGACCGGGTCGTCAACAAGCACTACGACCTGACCACGGTCGACGACCTCGGGGTCCTGCTCGACGAGCTGGTGCTGCTCCTGACCGACGGCACCGTGCCGGACGCCGCGATGGTCAGCCGATACCCGAGCCACCCGGTCTGAGGCCGGCGGAGACCATGCTGCCCGGCGGTCATCAGCCGATCTCGGGGGCCGGCCCCACGGAGTTGAGCGCCCCCACGATGGTCCGTTCCTCGTAGCGGTAGTGCTCCTCCAGCCGGGTGGCCAGGCTCTCCAGGTCGCGGCGGAGCCGGACGGCATCGTCCTGGCCGGGCTCGTACCCGTCGATCAGGACCTGGAGCTCGGCCTGGAGCCGGACAACCTCCCGGTGCTCCTCGCCGAGGCGGTGCAGGACGGGCGCCAGCCCGGGAAAGCGTTGCGCCAGTATCGGGAAGGCGCCTCGGTCCTCGCCGGTGTGATGCTGCCGCAGCGCGGCGCAGAATTCCCGGCAGTGCCGTCGCAGGTCGGTCTCCGGCGCCCGGTCACCGCCGGCGACGAGTTCGTCGGCGTGCCGGCGCAGCGTGCCGAGTTCCGCGCGGAGCCAGTCGTGGGCCTCGACCAGGAAGTCGCCGAGTCCGCGGGTCCAGGTCACCCCCGAGGTGTCGATCCGGGTCAGAGTGACGACCGGGATCGGCCGGGAGGTCCTGCGCTGGTAGTCGCCGAATCCGGCGTCGGCGGCCACCACCGCGGCGAACAGCGCGTCCCGGGCGGGACCGGCCGGGGCGGCGGCGATCGCCTCGTAGGTCTCCGTGCCGGTCTCCAGGGTGACGGCCGGGTTCCGCAGGATGTTGTGGTACCAGTCCGGGTTCTTGTCGGCGCCCATCGCCGAGGCGACCACCGCGGGCTGCCCGTCGATCGTCAGGTAGGCCAGCGGGGTGGTCCGGAGCTTGCCGGTGCGGGCGCCGATGGTGGTCAGCAGCGCCAGCTCCGTGCCCTCGAACGGGCCGCCGACGCGTCCGCCGTTGGCCCGGAACTCCTCGATCACCTGTCGCTGGAAAGCGTTGAAGTCGAAACCTGTCTCGGTCATGCGGTCCTTCCGTCCGGTGGTGGTTCCGGAGGGCGGCAGCACGAGGGACGGGCACAGTGATCCGTATGCCGGTGACTCAACACCGGAGGGACGCCACAATGCGCCGCGATTACGCGGTCATGGTGAGCATTGGGCGGTACAAGAGACGGAACTGCGCCGATCTCTCTATGGCTGAGCCACTACCTCCGGTGTAGGCCCATACGGGGCACCCGAAGACCTTAACCAGCTCCGGACGGGTTCCGCAATGACCACCTCAACCGGTGATCTGCTCCCGGGTCAGGGCGCCGTCGGCCACCAGCACGGTCAGGTCCCGTTCCACTGGGGCACCGGGCGTCACGGCGATCGTCTTGTCGAAGGCCAGGGCGGCGCACACCCCGTTGTACCCGCCGGCGCCGGTGCGGACGAACCAGCGGTCGTCGCCGCGCAGGCCGCGGAAGACCAGGGTGTACGGTCCCGGCCCGGTGATCGCCACCCACGGCTCGTCGCTGCCGTTGACCGCCTCCTCGCCGTCGCGGGACGCCGTGAAGGCGGTGGCCGGACCGGGGGCGGCCCGCCAGAAGAAACCGCCGTAGCCGGCACCGCCGGGGCGGCCGTTGGTGGCGGGACTGCCCAGGGTGACCGAGCCGGCGGCGCTGAGGGCGTACGAGAAGGAGAGCTCCCAGCCCAGCGGGACCGCCCGGGCCGCCACCGTCCGGGTCTCGGTCAGCAGGGTCTCGTCCTGCGTGCCCAGCCAGCGCAGCCGCTCGCTGAAACCGCCGGCCGCCTGGGCCAGCCACTGCGCGTGGATGATCCGGCCGTGGTCGTCGAGCCAGGTGTAGCCCTGGTCGCGCACGTAGGTGCGGCCGCCCCACAGGTTGACGCCGTTGACGTCCTGCATCGCGACCGAGACGCCCAGGTGCCAGCGGTGGTCCTCCGGCAGGACATCGGTCACCGGTACGCCGGCCAGCGTCCGCACCGGATGCAGGTACGGCCGCGGACCGTTCAGCGGGTCGACCTCCGGCTCGGTGACGTACTCGGCGACATCGACGTCCCCCACTGCCAGGCGCATGCCCCGGACGTTACCTCAGGACGGGAACAGCAGGTCCAGGTGGGCGTCGAGGGCCTGCAGCGCCCGCTGGGCCGTGTACTGGCCGCCGAGCAGGTAGATGCCCAGCCCTTCCATCAGGGCCAGCAGGCTCGCCGCGGCGCCGACCGGGTCCGGGACCTTCAGCAGGCCCGCCACGAAGTCGACCATCTGGGCGGTGTCGTCGTGCAGTTCGGCCGCAGCGGCCGGGCGGACCGCCGTGTACGCCAGGAACGCCAGCGCCACCCGGCCGTTGTCGCGCGTCGCGTCGTCCAGCGGCAGCAGCGCCGCGATCATCGTGCGCAGCAGCAGCCGCGGTGGCGGGTCGGCGCCCAGCCCGGCCAGCGCCTCGGTGACCCTGAGCTGGCTGCGTTCGCGGACGACGGTCAGCGCGAACGACATCATCTCGTCCCGGCTGCTGAAGTAGTGCTGGACCATCCCGGCCGAGACGCCGGCCCGGGCGGCCACGTGGCGCAGGCTCACCGATTCGAGGCCCTGCTCCGCGGCCACGCGCATCAGCGCGTCGGCGATCAGCCGGCGACGTTCCTCGGGATCAACCTTCTTGGGCATGGCGCATGGTCGCATGCTCGGCGCCGGTGGCCTGCCGGCAGGCCCGGACGAAGGCGTCCGGCTCGACCTGCACCGACTTGCTCGACGGCGACCACGCCGGGATAGCTGAACGCCTGGTCGCCCGGGGCCGGGGTCACGGGCCTGCGGCGGGCCCAGAGATACATGCTGCGGCCGGGGAGAGGCCGGCCCGGTGGGGGAGCCGGCCTCGTCGCGGATCAGAGGTTGATCATGTGACCGGTCAGGCCGTGGAACGCCTCCTGCAGGGCCTCGCTCAGGGTCGGGTGGGTGTGCACGTTGCGGGCCAGCTCGTTCGCCGTCAGGTCCCACTTCTGGGCCAGCGTCAGCTCCGGCAGCAGCTCGGAGACGTCCGGGCCGATCAGGTGGCCGCCCAGCAGCTCGTTGTACTTCGCGTCGGCGACCAGCTTGACGAAACCGGTCGGCTCGGCCAGGCCGTGCGCCTTGCCGTTCGCGGTGAACGGGAACGTCGACACCTTCACGTCGTAGCCCTCGTCGCGGGCCTGCTGCTCGGTCAGGCCGAAGCTGGCCACCTGCGGCTGGCAGAACGTCGCCCGCGGCATCATCCGGTAGTCGCCCAGCGTCATCGTCTCCGCGCCGGCGATCGTCTCCGCGGCCACCACGCCCTGCGCCTCCGCGACGTGCGCGAGCTGGAGCTTCGCGGTCACGTCGCCGATCGCGTACAGGTGCGGGATGTTCGTCCGCATGTGGTCGTCGATCTCGATCGCGCCGCGGTCGGTGAGCTTGACCCCGGTGTTCTCCAGGCCGTAGCCCTCGACCCGGGGCGCGAAGCCGACCGACATCATCACCCGGTCCGCTTCGATGGTCTCCTGCTTGCCGTTCTTGGCCGTGTAGGCGACCACGACCGACGCGCCCTTGTCGGTCACCGTCTCGACCTTGGCCGAGGTCAGGATCGGGATGCCGAGCTTGCGGTACTGCTTGGCGATCTCCTTGGAGACGTCCGCGTCCTCGTTGGGCAGGGCCCGGTCGAGGTACTCGATGATGGTGACGTCCACGCCGTAGTTCTTCAGGACGTAGCCGAACTCCATGCCGATCGCGCCGGCCCCGACGATGACGATCGAGGACGGCAGGTCGCGGTCCATGATCTGGGTCTCGTACGTGACCACGTTGTCGCTGAGCTCGACGCCGGGCAGCAGCCGCACCGTCGAGCCGGTGGCGATGATCGCGTTGTCGAAGGTCAGCGTCTCGGTGCCGCCGGAGCTCAGCGTCACGTCGACGGAGTTGGCGTCGCGGAACACGCCCCGGCCGTCGTACTCCGTGATCTTGTTCTTCTTCATCAGGTAGTGCACGCCCTTGACCCGGCCGTCGGCGACCGTACGGCTGCGGTCGAAGGCCACGCCGAAGTCGAAGCTCACGTCCCCGCTCATGCCGAAGGTCTTGGCCTGGGTGTGGAAGATGTGCGCCAGCTCGGCGTTGCGCAGCAGCGCCTTCGACGGGATGCAGCCGACGTTGAGGCAGACGCCGCCCCAGTACTTCTCCTCCACCACGGCGGTCCGCAGGCCGAGCTGGGCGGCGCGGATCGCGGCGACGTAGCCGCCGGGACCCGCGCCGAGGACGATCAGGTCGTAGTGCTCACTCATGCGTCGAGTATCGCTCAGCCCAGCAGGAAGACCGCCGCCGCGCCGGTCGTCACCACCCCGTTGCGGTGGCGCAGGTAGCGGGCGGGGTCGTCGGCCAGCTGGAGGTGGACGCCGCGGCCCCGCGGCACCCGGCGGAACCCGGTCGGGGTGCCCGCCTCGATCCGGACCACGCCGTCCACGACCCGCACGTGCCGGTCGGGGAAGTCCACCGACTGCAGGTGCTCGACGCCGCCGGTGCCGGCGACGAAGCGGAACTGGGTCGTGGCGAGCGCGTGATCCGGCGGACGGACCACCAGCGCGGTGTCGTGGCGGGTGACGAACTGCCGCGGCGCGTCGGCGGGGGACAGGCGCACGATCGGGCCACCCGCACCGACCGGGACGCCGAACAGCGGGGTGCCGTCCGGATGCCAGTAGACGCGCTGGACCCGGGTGTGCCGGTTGGGGTCGTAGAGCGGGTCGCCGGTGATGTCCCGGTAGTCGCGGGCGTGGTAGACCATGACGTCGGTCCGGCCGTCCTCGGCCACCGTGAAGCTGTTGTGCCCGGGCCCGTACTGCCCGGTCTCGGTGCTGGTCACGAAGACCGGGTCCGGGGTCTTGGTCCAGGACGCGTTGGCCAGCAGGTCCGCACGGGCGTCCGCGGTCAGCAGGCCCAGGCAGTAGCGGGCGTCGGTGGCGCTGGCCGAGAAGGTCATGAAGACGCGGCCGTTGCGGATCAGCACCGCGGGGCCCTCGTTGACCTTGAAGCCCTGGATCTCCCAGCTCTTCGTGGGAGTGGCGATCCGGGTGGGCTTGGTCTTCAGCGCCCAGGGTGAGCTCATCTCGGCGATGTAGAGGCTGGTGTTGACCGCGATCTCCGGCTCGCTCTGGGCCCACACCAGGTAGCGCCGCCCGCGGTGGGCGAAGGTGGTGGCGTCCAGCGAGAAGCTCTCCCACTCGGTGGCGATCTGGCCCTTCAACGTCCAGCCGGCCGGATCGGTGGGATCGGCCTTCGCCGACTCGAGCACGTACATCCGGATCCGGAAGACGTCGTCGGAGTCGCCGGCAGCGAAGTAGATGTACCACTTGCCGTCGATGCGGTGCAGCTCCGGGGCCCAGATGTGCCCGCCCATCTTCCCGGTCGCCGGGCGGCGCCAGACCACCGACTCGGCCGCGGTGGCCAGCCCGTCGATGGTGGTGGCGCCGCGGACGATGATCCGGTCGTACTCGGGGACCGAGCCGGTGAAGTAGTAACGGCCCCGGTGCCGCGGGGTGATGAACGGGTCGGCGCGCTGCTCGATGAGCGGGTTGCGGGTGGTCACGCCGTAGATCTGGGCGTCGGTACGGGCCTTGCGGGCCTGCGCCGGGGAGGCGGCCAGGACGACGCCCGCGCCCACCCCTCCCAGCAGCAGGGTACGGCGGCTGATGTCGTTCACGAGGTCTCCCGGATGCGCAGGAAGGTCACGGAGTTGGGTGCGAAGGTGCGCGTGAACTTCGCGGAGATGCCGTTGACGGTCGTGGTGACCGGCTGGATGGGTTCGGCCGAGCGGGTGTTCTGCTCCTGCGGGTCGCCGGTGATGACGGTCATCCGAGCCTGCTTGGCAACCTTGCGCCCGCCGAGGTCCACCGTGGTCACGGCCGGCTCGTCCTGGGCGTTGACCACCTTGACGATGAGCTCGCCGGTCTTGTCGTCCTGGGTGACGACCTGGGCGAACGGCTCGGTCACCTGGTCGTCGGTGAAGCTGCCCCACTCTGTCCCATCGAGAAAGAGCGTGACCTGGGTGCCCCGGACCTCGATCCGGATGTCGTACGTGGTCCCGGTGTCGATCGTGTTCGGCTTGGCCAGCACGATCTCCTTGCCGCCGCCGGCGCCCTTCTGGACCGCGCCCTGGGTGTTGTTCCAGCCGCCCAGGTTCCACCAGTAGAGCTCGCCCGACTCCTGCACGCCGAACGCGACCAGGAAGCCCTCGGCGCCGGCCTGCTTGGTGGCCTTGAGCGTCAGGTCGTACTCGGTGGCGGTGATGTTGCCCGCCTTGACCAGGGTGTCCTGGGCGGCCGCGTCGCTCTGCCGGTAGGCGCCGTCGACGACCGACCAGGATCCGCGCGGCTCCACCGGCGTCCACTGCCCGGCGCCGCCGGAGAAGTCGTCGCTGAACAGCACGGCGCCGTCCGGGGTGGTCACCTTGACGTCGTCGTAGGTGGCGGCGGTGGCCCAGGTGGACAGGCCGACGGCGCCGGTGATCGGCTTGGGCTGGATCACCTTGCCGGTCGATTTGCTGGGCACGACGCGGTCACCCACGTTGTTCATGAACAGCTTCTGCACCTGGTAGCTGGTCGAGCCCCAGGACTCGTCGTTGTCGAACCAGATCATGTCCGGCTTCCACTGGACGTGGTCGATGTTGGCCAGCAGCGGCGCGTACGAGGCCAGCTTGACCACGTCGGCGTTGCGTTCCAGCCCGGTCATGTACGACGCCTCGGCCAGCGAGTTGAACAGCTTGTTGTCCAGGGAGGCGTACTCGCCGAGGAAGACCTTGGGCCCGTTGCGGTCGTACGAGTCGTAGCGCTTGTTGTTGCCCAGGAACCAGGCCGGGCTGTTGTAGTAGTGCTCGTCGACCATTGCCACGTTCGCGGCCTTGTTCTTGGCCCACAGGTTGTCGAACGTCGCCCCCTGATCGTCCGGCCCGGAGTTGCTCACCACGACGATCTGCGGGTACTCGGCCGCGATGGCCTCGCGGAACTTCAGGAAGTTGGCGAAGTACTCGTCCGGCAGGTTCTCCTCGTTGCCCACGGCCACGTGGGTCAGCCCGAACGGCTTCGGGTGGCCCATGTCCGCGCGCAGCTTGCCCCACGTCGAGGTGACCGGGCCGTTGGCGAACTCGATCAGGTCGAGGGTGTCCTGGATGTGGCGTTGCAGCAGCGCCGGGTCGTCGGTCGCCCGGTTCTGCCCGCATCCGGTGACCAGGGCCGGCACCACCGGCAGCGGCATCGCGCCGATGTCCTCGGAGAACTGGAAGTACTCGTAGTAGCCCAGTCCGTAGGTCTGGTTGTAGCCCCAGAAGTTGGCGTTGGTGGCCCGCGTCTCGACCGGCCCGACGGTGTCCTTCCACTGGTACGAGCGCGCCCGCTCGTAGTTGGCCGCCGCGTCGTAGCCGGCCATGCTGCCGGTGTTGACCAGGCAGCCGCCGGGGAAGCGGACGAAGCCGGGGCGCAGCGCGGCGATCTTGTCGGCGAGGTCCTTGCGCAGACCGTTGGGGCGGGCTTTGTAGGTGTCGCGGGGGAACAGCGAGACCATGTCCAGGCGCAGGGTGCCGGTGCCGCCGGCGAGCACGGCCAGCCGGCCGGCGTCGGTGCCGGCGGTCGCCCGGATCGTGGCTGAGTAACGCTTCCACGCGTCGCCGCGGACGGTGAGCGAGACGGGGGCGGCGAGCGGCCGGCCGGCGGTGTCGCGCAGGTTCACCGAGAGCGGCGTGCCGCCGGGGGCGTCACTGCGGGCCCAGACCGAGAAGTCGTACGTGGCCCCGCGCTTCACCGCGAAACCGGTGTTGTATCCGGAGTTGGTGACGCCGTAGCGCCCGCCGGCCGGGTTGGTCAGGGCGAGCTTGAGGTAGGTGCGGTTGCGCTCGTTGAGCCGGGCCGCGTCGTCGGCGGTGCTCGCCGTGCCCGCGCCACCGGCCTCCGCGCCCGGGGTCCACGCGGTCAGCCCGTTGTAGGAGGCGTTGTCCGCGGGCAGGAACTCGAAGGAGCGGTTGCGGACGAGCTCGGCGTACAGGCCGCCGTCGGCCGCGAAGTTGATGTCCTCGAAGAACACGCCGTACATGGAGTCGGCGATCTCCGGGCCGGTGGCCGCCGGATCGACGGCGATCGTGTAGTCGGGTGCGGCGGCCGGCGCCTGGGCCAGGCCCGGCGCCGCCCCACCGACGGTGGTGAGCAGCACGGTCACGGTGGCGAGACCGAGGAGCGCACGGTACGGGGACATCTGCGTCCTCCAATGTGAACGTTAACAACGCAGGCCGATTATCATCGACGCATAACACGCCGTCAATGCCTTCGTTACCGGACTTGTTGTTATGAGAGCGGGAGCCCGCGAGTCGCGTACACGTCGCGCAGCACCTCGGGGCGGTCGGTCATGATGCCGTCCACGCCCAGGTCGAGCAGCCGGCCCATCTCCACCGGGTCGTCGATCGTCCAGACGTGCACGTGCAGGCCCAGCCGGTGCGCCCGGGAGACGAACCGCCGGTCCACGATCGGCACCCGGCCGTGGCGGACCGGGACCTGAGCGGCCACCGCGGAGGGGGCCAGGCGCAGCGGGATGCCCACCCAGGACGACATCCGCAGCTGCGCGACCTGGCTGCGGCCCAGCGAGGTGGCCACCCGCGGACCGGCCAGCGCCCGTACCCGGGCCAGCCGCGCGTCGCTGAACGAGGCCAGCAGCACCCGGTCCTCGGCGTGGCTGTGCCGGATCAGCTCCACCGTGGGCCCGGTCGCGGCGTCGGCCTTGACGTCGATGTTGAACCGCACCTGCGGCCAGGCGGCCAGCACCTCGTCGAGCCGCGGCACCGCACCCGCCCCGCCGATCCGCAGCGTCGTCAGGTCGGCCCAGCGCAGGTCCTCGATCCGGCCGGCGGTGCCGGTGAGCCGGTCCAGCGAGGCGTCGTGGAAGACCACCGGCACGCCGTCCGCGGTGGTGTGCACGTCCGTCTCGACGTACCGGTAGCCCAGGGCTATCGCGCGGGCGAACGCCTCGGCTGTGTTCTCGTCACCGGCGGCGGCCCCGCCGCGATGGGCGAACGCGAGCGGGGTGGGGGAGTCCAGAAAGGGCAGCCGGGCCCTTACAGACACGCGTCGTCCAGGTCGGCCAGCAGCGTGTCCCCGCTCTCCAGCAGCTCGAACCAGGCCGTGGTGCGGGGCAGCTCGTGGGTGAAGAAGTAGCGGGCGGCCAGGCGCTTGCCGTCGTAGAACGGGCCCGGCTTACCGGCCGCGGCCGTCGCCTGCTCCAGCCACATCCACGCGATCACGAGGTGGCCGGCCGCGTTCAGGTAGGCGGTGGAGTTGGCCAGGGCGCGTTCCGGGTCGCCGTCCGACCACAGCTTGGCGGTGACCTCGGCCAGCCGCTCGCAGCCCGCCTCCAGCAGCCGTGCGTAGCCGGCGAACTCGGCCGGGGCGCGCCCGGCGGCCTCGCGGATCGTGCGGACCAGCAGCTTGAGGCCGGCCCCGTCGCGCATGACCACCTTGCGGCCCAGCAGGTCCAGGCCCTGGATGCCGTCGGTGCCCTCGTGGATGGGGTTGAGCCGGTTGTCGCGGTAGAACTGCTCGACCGGATACTCCCGGGTGTAGCCGTAGCCGCCGTGCACCTGGATGGCGTGGTCGTTGGCCAGCAGGCACCACTGCGCCGGCCAGGCCTTGACGATCGGCGTCAGCACGTCCAGCAGCAGCGCCGCCTCCGCCGCGTCGCCGGTCTCCTGCTCGTCGACGAGCTTGGCCGCGTACAGGACCAGGGCCAGGCCGCCCTCGACGTAGGTCTTGGACGCCAGCAGCATCCGGCGCACGTCCGGGTGCCGGATGATCGGCACCGGCGGGGCCACCGGGTCCTTGCCGGCCACCGGGCGGCCCTGCAGGCGCTCCCGGGCGTACGCCAGCGCGTGCAGATAGCCCGTGTAGCCCAGCGCCACCGCGCCGGCTCCCACGCCGATGCGCGCCTCGTTCATCATCTGGAACATGTAGGCCAGGCCGCGGCCCTCCTCGCCGACCAGGTACGCCTCGCTGTCGGTGAACGACAGCACCGCGTTGGTCGTGCCCCGGAAGCCCATCTTGTGGTTGAGCCCGGCCAGCTCCACGCCGTTGCGCTCGCCCACCCGGCCGTCGCCGCCCACCAGGTGCTTTCCCACGATGAACAGCGACAGGCCCTTCACCCCGGCCGGTGCCCCGGTGACCCGGGCCAGCACCAGGTGCACGATCGTCTCGCTGAGCTCGTGGTCGCCGCCGGAGATCCACATCTTGCTGCCGGTGACCCGGTAGCTGCCGTCGCCGGCCGGCACGGCGCGGGTGGTGACGTCACTCAGTGACGAGCCGGCCTGCGGCTCGGACAGGCACATCGTGCCGGTGAACCGCCCTTCGAGCATCGGCTCGACGAACCGCGCGACGTGCTCCTCGGCGGCGTGGGTGAGCAGCAGGTTGGCGTTCGCCATGGTCAGCAGCGGGTACGCCGAGGTGGCGATGTTCGCGGCCTGGAACCAGGCGAAGCAGGCCCGGGCCACCACGTGCGGCAGCTGCAGCCCGCCGACCGCCTCATCCATCGAGCCGGCCAGCAGCCCGGTGTCGTTGAACGCGGTCAATGCGGCCTTGACCTCGGGGATGATGTGCACCCGGCCGCCGTCGAAGCGCGGCTCCTCGGCGTCGTTGCGCCGGTTGTGGGTCGCGAACTCGCGCTCGGCGATCTGCGCCGAGACCTGCAGGAAGGCGTCGAACGTCTCGCGGGAGTGCTCGGCGAAACGGGGCCGGGTGGTCAGGGCGGCCACGTCGAGCCACTCGTAGAGCAGGAACTCGAGGTCGCGCTGCGAGAGGATGCTGGACGCCATCAGCCCACCCTAACGGCCGGTCAACCGCGCGGCGGGCGGGTGCTGTCGCGGACGATGAGCTCGGTGGCCAGCTCGATGCGGGGCGCCTGGATCTCCTCGCCGCGGGCCAGCCGCAGGATGCTGCGGGCGGCGAGCCCGCCCATCTCGGCCAGCGGCTGGCGGACCGTGGTCAGCGGCGGGGACGCCCAGCGCGCCTCCGGCAGGTCGTCGAAGCCGACCACGCTCAGGTCATCCGGCACCCGCATGCCGCGCTGCCGGGCCGCCTCGTGCACGCCCAGCGCCATGGTGTCGCTGGAGGCGAAGATCGCGGTCGGCGGGTCGGCCATGGCCAGCAGCGACGCGCCCCCGGCGAAGCCCGAGTCGTAGAGGAAGTCGCCCTGGCGGATCAGGCTCTCGTCCGGGGTGAGCCCGGCGGCCTCCAGGCCGGCCCGGTAGCCGTCCAGCCGGGCCCGGCTGCACAGCAGGTTCTTCGGGCCGGCGACGAAGCCGACCCGGCGGTGGCCGAGCTGCACCAGGTGCTGGGTCGCCGACAGGCCACCGGCCCAGTTGGTCGCCCCGATGGTGGGCACGTCGACCATGGCGCCGCCGGCCGGGTCGATCACCACGACCGGGATGTTCAGCCGCTGCAGCTCCGCGTAGACCGGCGTGCTCACGTCGGATGTTACGAAAATCACGCCGTCGGAGGCCCGCGCGTAGAGGTTCTGCAGCCATTGCCGGGTCGCGGTGCTGCGGCGGTGGACCGCCGAGACCACCGTGCCGACCCCGGAGGTGTGCATGACGTCCTCGACGCCGCGGATGAGCTCGACCGCCCACGGACTGTCCAGGTCGTTGAAGACCAGGTCGACCAGAGCCGCCTTGCCGGCCTGCTGGCGGGAGGCCCGCCGCCGGTATCCGTGCTGCTTGAGCAGGTTCTCCACGGTCTCGCGGGTCTGCGGCGACACGTCGGCGCGGCCGTTGAGCACGCGGGAGACCGTGGGTACCGAGACTCCGGCTTCGCGGGCGATCGCGGCGATGGTCACGCGGGCCACTGGCGTCTCCTCGTAAGTTTCGGATGCAGTTTTCGGAAGTATTCCACAGTCCTCGGCGGAAAACATGAAAGGGATTAACATCTGCGAATATCGATCGGCCTCGGTGTCCCCCCGGAGGTGCCCATGTCCCGTCCGTTCACCGCCCTCGCCGCCGTCCTGCTCCTGCTCATCCCGGCCCAGCCCGCCGCCGCCCGGCCCGTCGCAGCCGCCGCTCCCGCACCCGCCGGCTACCGGGTCGGAGCCGGGATCGCCGACATCACCGCCGGTGTCGCCGAGGTCGGCATGCTCGGTTACGCCGACCCCGCCCAGACCACCGCGGGCCTCGCGTCGCGGCTGTGGTCCCGGGCCTTCGTCGTCGCCGACGGCGCCGGCAAGCGGGTCGCTCTCGTCAGTGCCGAGGTCGACTTCATCACCCAGGCCGTGCAGGTGGAGGTGCTCAAGCGCCTCCAGGCCCGGTACGGCACCGCGTACACCGATCAGAACCTGGTGCTGACCGCCACCCACACCCACTCCGGGCCGGGCGGCTTCGACGAGCACGTCCTCTACAACCTGACCACCCTCGGCTTCGAGGCCCCGGTGTTCGAGGCGATCGTGGCCGGCATCGTCCGCTCGGTCGACGCGGCCCACGCCGACCTGGCCCCCGGCACCGTGAAGATCGCCGAGGGCACCCTGAGCGGGGCGAACGTCAACCGCTCGATCGAGCCGTTCCGGGCCAACCCCGCCGCCGACCGGGCGCGGTTCCCGGACGCGGTGGACACGCGGATGACGGTGTTGCGCTTCGAGCAGGCCGGCCGATCGGGCTGCTGAACTTCTTCGCCACCCACGGCACCTCGATGACCCAGCACAACCATCTGATCAGCGCCGACAACAAGGGCTACGCGGCGCACCTGATCGAGCGGGGCGGGTACGGCGACGACTTCGTGGCCGCCTTCGCGCAGACCAGCGCCGGGGACATGTCACCCAACCTGCGCAACGGTGGCGCTCAGGGCCCGACGGATGACGAGTTCGCCAACACCCGGATCATCGGCAAGCTGCAGGCCGACAAGGCGCGGCAGCTTTTCGACGGGGCCACCGAGGTGCTGAGCGGCCCGATCGACGCCCGCGGCCGGTACGTCGACTTCTCCGCCGTGCCGGTGGCAGGCGCGTACACCCCGGACGGGCAGGCTCATCGCACCTGCCCGGGCGCGCTCGGGCAGAACTTCACCGCCGGGGCGGAAGACGGTCCCGGCCCGGACATCGTCGACGAGGGCGACCTCAGCACCAACCCATTGCTGCTGGTGGCCGGCATCGTGGTCAACCCGACGCCGGCCGCGGTCCGCGCCTGCCAGGCACCCAAGGACGTGTTCCTGGGTACCGGCAGCCAGCAGCCGCCGTGGACCCCGCAGGTCATGCCGTTGCAGGTGCTGCGGATCGGCCAGCTCGCGGTCACCACCGCGCCCGGCGAGTTCACCATCGTCGCCGGCCAGCGGGTCCGGGACGCGGTCGCCGCGCAGCTCACCGGCGTGGCGACGCGCCACATCCTGGCCGGCTACGCCAACGCGTACGCGGGCTACGTGACCACGCCGGAGGAGTACGACCTGCAGCACTACGAGGGCGCGGCGACCCACTTCGGCCGCTACACGCAGTCCGCGTACGCGCAGGAGCTGGCCAGGCTGGCGGCGGCGTTGCGCGACGGGCAGGCCACGCCCAGCGCTGTGCGGCCGCCCGCGCTGCCGCAGAACAGGATCAGCGTGCGGCCGGGCGTCGTCCTGGACTCCCCGCCGCTGGGCAGGTCCTTCGGCAGCGTGCTGACCCAGCCCGCGGCCGCGTACGCCCGCGGCGCCGCGGTGCGGGCCGACTTCGTGACCGGGCACCCGAACAACAACGTGCGCACGGGGGGCACCTACGTCGAGGTCCAGCGGCAGGTCGGCGGGGCCTGGCAGACGGTGGCCACCGACTCGCAGTGGCAGACGCTGTACCGCTGGAAGCGGGAATACCTCGGCGTCTCGACGGCGCAGATCACCTGGACCGTGCCGGGGGACGCGACCGCGGGCACGTACCGGATCGTGCATCACGGCGACGCCCGGAGCCTGACCGGGGCGATCCGGCCCTTCACCGGAGCGAGCCGGACGTTCACCGTCACTCCGTAGAGGTGATTACCGTACCTTTTGCAGCCTTTCGGCCGGTTATCTGAGCCGATCGCCGGATCGGCGCTCGCGTCCTTTGGGCGCGGGCGCCGTTAGCTTTCGTTGTGCGTAATAACCGAATTGGCATGAAATCTGTAGTACGCCGGCTCGCCCTCGTCGGCGTCTCCACCGTCGTCGTCGCCGTGGGCGGCGCCGCCCTCGCCGAGGTGGTGTCGGGCAGACCGACGCCGTCGCCGTCGTTCAACGGCCCGGTGTACGCGATCGCCCACCGCGGCGACGTGGTCTACGTCGGCGGCAACTTCACCAGTGCCCTGGTCGGTGGCAAGTCCGTCGCCCGGCCCCGGCTCGCCGCCTACAACGCACGGACCGGTGCCCTGCTGGCCTGGAACCCCGGGGCCGACGCCACCGTGCGGGCCCTCGCCGTCGACGGCGCCACCGTCTACGCCGCCGGCGACTTCGACCGGGTCGCCGGTATGGCCCGCGACGCCGTCGCCGGGGTCGACGCGAGCACCGGCAAACCGACCACCCTCAAGCACAGCGTGCTGGGCCAGCCCAACGCCCTCGCGGTCGGCAACGGCCGGCTCTACGTGGCCGGCCGGCTCACCGCCGTCGACGGGGCGCCGCGGACCAACCTGGCGGCGTTCTCGCTGGCCACCGGTGCGCTGGACGGCTGGGCGCCGACCACCGACAACACCGTCAACGCGCTGGCCGTGTACGGCAACCGGGTCTACCTCGGCGGCGGGTTCCACAAGACCAACGGGGTCAGCTCGACGCTGCGGCTCACCGCGGTCGACGGCACCACCGCGGTGCTGGACAAGAGCTTCCTGCCCAAGCCGGTCTCCCAGGTGTTCGCGCTGACCGCCGACGCCAACGGCGTGTACGCCGCGCTCGGCGGCCAGGGCGGCCGGGCCATCGCGTACACGTTCGGCGGCGCGGCCCGCTGGACTCGGGTCTTCGACGGCGACGCGCAGGCGATCGCCACCCTGGACGGCACCACGTACGTCGGCGGGCACTTCGACAAGGCGTGCACGACGACCAACAACGGGGTCAAGGGCGTGTGCACCGACGGTTCCGTGCCGCGGGTCAAGCTCGCCGCCGTGGACGGCGCGGGCAACCTGACCGACTGGGCGCCGCAGGGCAACGGGGTGGTGGGGGTCCGGACCCTGGCCGCGAACCCGGCGCTCGGGCTGCTCAGCGTCGGCGGCGACTTCACCACGCTGGCCGGTTCCGCGCAGAAGCGTTACGCCGCCTTCGGGGGCCCGAACTCGCCCGAGGCGGGGCCGGTCGCGCCGGAATCGCCGTACGTGGCGTCGTACAACTTCGACTCCACCGTCACCGACGGCACGTTCGACGACGGCTCCGGCAACGGTCACCTGCTCAAGGCGCTGGCGGTCAACGGCGGCGCGGTCAGGACCGTCCCGCACGGCGCCGGCCAGGGCATCGCCTTCCCGGCCAAGTGCGCCGGCACCGCGTGCGCCCGGGTCGTCCTGCAGGCCACCGACGTGCCGGACCTGAACCCCGGGGCCAAGAACCTGCGGTACGGCGCCGACGTGCTGCTCTCACCGGCCGAGACCTCCTCGGGCGAGAACATCATGCAGAAGGGCTACTCCACCGCCGGCGGCCAGTACAAGCTGCAGGTCGACGGCATCTCCGGCAAGCCCAGCTGCGTGATGAGCGACAAGACCGACCCGGCCATCCACGTCGCCAAGAGCCAGACGTCCGTCGCGGACGGCGACTGGCACACCATCGAGTGCCGGCGGACCGGCACCACGCTGAGCATCCTGGTCGACGACAAGGAGAGCGCGAGCGCGACGGTGCCGGCGACGCTGGAGGTCGTCACCCCGCAGCCGCTGAGCATCGGCGGCAAGGGCACGGGCGTCAACAACGACCAGTTCCACGGCAGCCTCGACGACGTCTGGATCAGCGTCGGCTGACGTCCGCGCGGGAGGCACGGCGGATCCCACCGCCGTGCCTCCCACCGGCAGGGTGTGGCTGCGCCCCCGGAGCGCTGCCCATACTCGGTGCCATGGACGCGAAACGACAGCTCGGCGAGTTCCTGCAGACCCGCCGCTCGCAGCTCCGGCCGCAGGACGTGGGGCTGGCCACGTACGGCGACCGGCGCCGCGTGCCGGGCCTGCGCCGCGAGGAGCTGGCACTGCTGGCGGGGGTCAGCGCGTCCTACTACTCCCGCCTGGAGCAGGGCCAGTCGTCCAACGCCTCACCGGAGGTGCTGGACGCGATCGCCCGGGCCCTGCGGCTCGACGACGCCGAACGCAAGCACCTGCGGGAACTGGCCGCCGGAACCCGTGGTGGCACGACCCGGCGCCGGCCCCCGGAACGGGTCACGCCCGCGGTGCGGCAGCTGGTGACCGCGCTCGGCGACGTACCGGTGGTGGTGATGGGCCGGCACAGTGACGTGCTGGCGTGGAACGCCGCCGGGCACGCGCTGTTCGCCGGGCACCTGGACATCGCCGCCCCCGACAGTCGGCAGCGACCCAACCTGGCCCGGCTCGTCTTCCTCGACGAGCACACCCGCGAGCTGTACGCCGACTGGCCGGCCAAGGCCCGCGCCGTGGTCGGGACGCTGCGGATGGCCTCCGGCTGCTTCCCGGACGACCCGCTGTTCGCCGGACTGGTCGGCGAGCTGTCGATGAAGAGCGCACGCTTCGCCGCGATGTGGGCCGACCACCGGGTCAAGGCCCTCGGCGACGCGGTCTACGAGATGCGCCACCCGCTGGTCGGGGCCCTGACCGTCACCCAGCAGACCCTGCGCACGGAGAACGACCAGGCCCTGGTGATCGCAACCACCGAGCCCGGGTCGCCGTCCCGGGCGGCGCTGACGTTACTGGCGCACAGCACGGCGACGAGCCGCAGCGCGCCGGCCGAGCGGGTCAACGACTGACTTTCCCCTCCCCGCGGGTGCTCCGACGAGAGCGCCGGACCCCGCACGCCCTCAACCCCTCAGGAGCGACCATGCACGAGATCAAACTCGGCGACGTCATCGTGACCCGCGTCGAGGAGATGCACGGCCCGATCATGGCGCCCAGTGCCTTCTTCCCCGAGCTGCCGGCCGACGCCTGGCAGGAGCACCGCGACCTGCTGGTGCCCGACCACCTCGGGGCCGACGACGACCGGGTGCACGCGGCGATGCAGACCTGGGTGCTGCGCAGCGAGGGCCGCACGATCCTGGTCGACACCGGCGTCGGCAACGACAAGACCCGCCCGTCGGTGCCGATGTGGGACCACCTGGACCGGGACTTCCTGGACCGGCTGGCGGCGGCCGGCGTACGCCCGGAGGACGTCGACCTCGTCGTCAACACCCACCTGCACGCCGACCACGTCGGCTGGAACACCCGGCTGGTGGACGGGCAGTGGGTGCCGACGTTCCCGAACGCCACCTACGTGATGCCCCGCGCCGACTACCAGCCCCGGACGCCCGGCGACGCCTTCTCCGACAGCGTCGTCCCGGTCCACGAGTCCGGCCAGGCACAGTTCTGGGAGGACACGTACGTGATCGACGCGAACCTGCGTCTGGAGGCGGCGCCCGGGCACACTCCCGGCTCCGGCGTCATCAAGCTCAGCTCGGGCGGTGACCGGGCCTTGTTCGCCGGCGACCTGCTGCACACGCCGTTGCAGCTGCTGCACCCGGAGCACAACAGCTGCTTCTGCGAGGACCCCGCCGAGGCCCGGGCCAGCCGCCGCCGGCTGCTGGGGTGGGCCGCCGACTCCGGCGCGCTGGTGCTGCCGGCGCACATCAGCGGGCACAGCGCCTTCGAGGTGACCCACCGTGGCGCGGCTTTCGCCGTCAAGCAGTGGGCGTCCTTCCCCCGGTACTGACGTCGATCGCCGGGGAGGGTGGGAGGCCGGCGCCAGCGCGCGCCGGTCCTCCACCCCGGCCCCTGCGGCTGAGGATGGAAGCCGCAGGGACCTGGCTATTCCGCGTACGCCTCCAGCGTGGACAGCTGACCGGCCGGCCATCCCGTGTTGCCGGTGACGGTGACGCGGACGTAGCGCACGGGGGCGCCGGGGAAGGTCACGGTCACCTGGTTGCCGCTGGCCGGGTTGAACGTACGCCCCGTCGCGGCGGACAGCGTGGTGAACGCGCCGCCGTCGGTGCTGCCCTGCACGGCGACGGTCTGGGCGCGCGTCTCCCAGCCCGGCGGCAGGCGCAGGACCAGCCGGGACACCGCCGTGGCGGCGCCGAGGTCGACTTGCAGCCACTGCGGGAAGGCGTTGTTCGCGCTCTCCCAGTAGGAGTCCGGGTTGCCGTCGACGGCGTGGCCCGGGCCGTACACCTGGGTGTGGCTGCTGGCCGCGGTCGGCCGGCCCGCCGCCAGGTCGCGCGCCGGGCCGGGGCCCGGCCCGCCGCCGACGACCGGTGGGGTCGGCCGGGTCGCGGTCAGGGCGAGCCGGCCCTTGAGCATCCGGCCGCCGTCGGCGGTGATCCGCAGGTAGTAGTCGGCCGAGCAGGCGGTGCCGTCCTCGTCGAGGGCGCGGATGCCCGAACCGGCCGGCACGAACGCCGCCGTGGGGGCCGTCTTGGCGATCTGGTTGCCCTCGTTGAACTCGTCGAACATGGACACGTACAGGCCCTGGGAGCCGAGCCGGATCATGTTGTAGAGACTGCGCCAGTAGTAGTCGCCGTGCCGGCGGTGCCCGGACGACAGGTCGCCCGGCAGCACGCAGGGCTGGTAGTCGATCCCGTGCGCCTGGCAGTCGGCGTAGTCCCCGACGTTGGCGTTGGCGTAGTAGGAGTCCAGGTCGGCCGGGGTCGCCGCCCGGCCCACCATCCACGGCGAGATCATGTGGAAGGCGTGGTAGACCTCGGCGAAGCCCGGGCGCGAGTCGTTGATGCCCTGGCGCCACCACGTCGGCACCCCGCCGATGACGTAACAGCCCTGCGCCTTGAACCAGTTGATGACGTCCAGGCAGGGGGCGGGGGTGAACGGACGGCCGGGGTCGTCGAAGCCGAAGCCCCAGATGCAGACGACCGGCTTGCCGTTCTGGCGGGCGTACGCGGGCGACGCCGTGTGGGCCGCCATCTTCGTCAGCCAGTCGTTCTTGATCTCCTGCTGCATCGCGGTCCAGCCGGTGACGTCGTACATGATGTAGAACTTGCGGCCGGTCGCCTCGGCCGCGCCGCGGACCTTGACCGTCATGGCGTCGCGGGTCGGCCCCTCGTCCCCGGTCGGGTTGAAGCGCTGCAGCGCCGCCGTGTCGATGTCGTAGTCACGCATCCAGCGGAAATGCGTGTCGACCGTCTGCTGGTCGTAGGACGAGAACAGCCGGGCGCTCTGGCCGTTGCCCAGCTCCGGGTACGCCGTGGGGTAGCTGTGCCGGAGGTCGGTGAGGTCCGGCCAGGACACGATCGTGGTGTTGGCGGGCGACGGGGGCTGGAAGCGGTCGCGGCTCCAGTGCCACCAGCCACCGATCGGGGCACCGTCGCCGGGGCAGGAGAACCAGCCCTGGTAGCCGACGGTGATCTTGCCGACGACGTCGCCCGGCGGGGAGGCGGCGCCGGCCGGGCGGGTGAACAGGGCGGGGGAGGCGGCCGCGGCGGAGCCGGCGGCCATCGTGGACAGCAGGGTACGGCGGGAGACGGGCACGGGGATGCTCCGATCCGATCCGACCTAGGGGTGGAGGGGGATGTCGGATCGACGGTCATCGTGACAGCGCACGACACACTCCCGCAATAGTTGGACCGAATTCTGAAACATTCGCGATTTCGCACCGCAAGAAGACGCGTGGCTGCGCCGGAGCCCACGATCGGACCCCGGCGCAGCCGGCGGAGCGGTCAGTGCTGAAGCGCCGGGACGGCCTCCGGCACGCTCGGCGGCACCTCGTCGGCCACGGGTGCCGGGCGGCTGGGCAGCCACAGCGCGACGATGGCACCGACCGCGACGATGCAGGCGCCGACGACGACCGCGGGAACCAGCCCGTCGACGAAGGCCTGGCGGCTGGTGTAGTCGCCGGTGGAGCTGAAGATGGAGGCCAGCACCGCGATGCCGACGGCCACCCCGAGCTCGCGGATGGTGTTGTTCGCTCCCGAGGCGACGCCGCGCTCGCGGGCGGTGACGCTGGCCAGCGCCATGGTGCTGATCGGTGCGAAGGTCAGTCCCATCCCGACACCGCTGAGCGCGAACGCGATCACCAGGTCGCCGTAGCTCACGTCGGTCGTGCTGGCCAGCGCGATCCACAGGATGCCCGCGGCCAGCAGCGCCTGCCCCGCCACGATCAGGTTCCGGACGCCGAGGCGGTCGGCGAAGATGCCGGCCAGCGGGGCCACCACCATCGGCGCCATCGTCCAGGGCAGCGTGCGGATGCCCGCGTCCAGCGGGCTGAGGCCCTGCACCACCTGGAAGAACTGGGCCAGCAGGAAGACCGCGCCGAAGGTGCCGGCCGAGAAGGTCAGCGTGACGATGTTGACCAGCGTGAAACCGCGCGAGCGGAACAGTGACAGCGGCAGCATCGGCGCGCTGTTGCGGCGCTGCCAGGCGACGAACGCGGTGAGCAGCACGGCCCCACCGCCCAGCATGGACAGCACGCGGACCGAGGACCAGCCGTGATCCGGGCCGTCCACCACGCCCCAGACCAGCAGCAGCATGCCGGTGGCGGAGAGCAGCAGGCCGAGCGGGTCGAGCCGGACCGCCCCGCCGCGCGACTCACGCAGCACGGTGGTGGCCAGCACCACGGCCACGACGCCGACCGGCACGTTCAGCCAGAAGATCCAGGACCAGTCGAGGCCCTCGACCACCGCGCCGCCGACCACCGGGCCGACCGCGACCCCGAGGCCGCTGATGCCACCCCAGATCCCGACCGCCGCGCTGCGCAGCCGGTCCGGGACCGCCTGGGCCAGCAGGGTCAGCGACAGCGGGGCGACTGCGGCGCCGCCCAGTCCCTGCACCGCGCGGGACGCGGTCAGCATCCACGACTCGGTGCTCAGCGCCGCGGCGGCCGACGCGAGCGTGAACAGCACGATGCCGCCCACGAACATCCGGCGGCGGCCGATCCGGTCGCCGATGGCGGCGGCGGTGAGCAGGAAGGCGGCGAACGGCAGCGTGTACGCGTTGACGAACCACTGCAGGTCGGTGACGGAGGCGCCCAGATCCGCGCGGATCACCGGCAGGGCCGTGGTGACCACCAGGTTGTCCAGCGTGACCATGAAAACCGGGATGCCGACGGCGGCCAGGACCGCGGCGAGAGGGCGGGACCGGCCGGGTGCAGCCGCTTGGGTGGACATCGGATCTCCCTAGTTGTTATTCACTGATAACTAGCTGAGGCCACCGTAGTTATCAACTGATAACCTGTCAACGTGACCAGGACCCGTCTCACTGCCGAGGAACGCCACGAGCAGCTGGTGGCCGCTGCAGTCACCGCCTTCGCCCGCGGCGGCTACGCCGGCACCACCACCGACCAGGTGGCCCGGCTGGCCGGCGTCTCGCAGCCGTACGTGATCCGGCTCTTCGGCACGAAGCAGGCGCTGTTCCTGGCCGCCGCCGAGCACGCCACCGGCCGCGTCGAGCAGCGCTTCCGCCGGGCCGCCGCCGAGCAGGCCGATCTGGAGAGCCTGGGCATCGCCTACGACGATCTGCTGGCCGAGCGGGACCTGCTCACGATGCTGTTGCACGCCTTCGCCGCCGGGGCCGATCCGGCGCTCGGGCCCACGGTGCGCGCCTGCTTCGGCCGGATCTACCGCACGGTCCGGGAGCTGACCGGCGCGGACGAGGATGAGGCCCGCGGCTTCCTGGCGTCCGGCATGCTGCTCACCGTGCTGGGGGTGCTGCAGATCATCGGGCCGGACGCCGTGGCCCGCGAGCCGTGGATGACCGAGCTGATCGGCGTCCACAACGAGAAGAAGGACTGGCTCGGGCCGGCGCCCGAATAGTTCGTCCCACGAATTACCAGTCCTACACTGGTGCGGTGGACAGTACGGACGACGGCCGGATGTCGGTGGTGACCGCCCTGGTGCGCGCCACGTTCCTGGTCAATGCGGTGTACGCCGAATCGGGGCGCGAGCACGGCCTCACCCCGCAGCAGGGGCAGCTGCTGTGTGTGCTGATGGCCGGCCCGCGCGGGATGGGCGAGCTGACCGCGATGCTGGCGCTGGCCAAGTCGAGCCTCACCGGCCTGGTCGACCGCACCGAACGCAACGGCCTGGTCAGGCGCGAGCCGGACCCGCGCGACACGAGGGCGGTGCGGGTCGCGCTGACCCCGCACGGCAGCCGGCTGGCGGCGGATTTCTATGCCGAGACCTGTCGCCGGGTGGAGCAGCTGGCCGCCGGGCTGGGCGCGGCCGAACGCGACGCCCTGGCCGGTCTGCTCGGCGCGGTCGTGCGGGACAACCGGGTGCCCGAGATCTTCCTGGAGCCGGAGATTGCAGTTCGTTACACGAACTAATACAGTTCGTCACACGAACTATTGTCGGTTGGGGAGGCAGGGCCATGTCCGTACCCCGGGTCGTCTTCGGTTTCGGCGCCCACCACGGCATCCACGACGGACCCGCCCTGGTGCGGGCGGCCCGGCAGGCCGACCGGGCCGGGCTCGACCTCGTCTCACTGTCCGACCACCCCTACTTCGGCGCCCGCCTGGACGCGTACGCCGCGGTCGGCTTCATCCTCGGTCGCACCGAGCGGCTCGCCGCCCTGGCCAACGTGACCAACCTGCCGACCCGGCCGGCTCCCATGCTGGCCCGCACGGTGACGTCGCTGGCGGCGCTCTCCGAAGGGCGCGTCGTACTCGGCATCGGCGCCGGCGGCCTGTGGGACCGGATCACGCAGCTCGGCGTGCCACCGCTGTCCCCGGGGGCCGCCGTCGACGCGTTCGAGGAGGCGATCGTCCTGATCAGGAAGCTCTCCGGCGGCGGTCCGCCGGTCACCCACGACGGCCCGCACTACCGGGTGCACGAGCTGGAACCGGCACCGGTGCCCGCCCCACCGGTGTGGACCGGTTCGGTCGGCCCGAAGTCACTGGCCGCGACCGGGCGGGTCGCCGACGGCTGGATCCCCGGGCACGCGGCGGACTGGCTCAGCGGCCGCTACCGGAGCTCACGCCCGGTCATCGACGAGGCCGCGGCCGCGGCGGGCCGCGATCCGCGCGAGATCCGCACGGTCTTCAACCTGCCCGGGGCCATCACCGACCACCCGCTGCGGGCCACCCGCGACGACGCCGGGCGCTGGCTGGGCGGCTCGGTGCAACAGTGGATCGACGAGCTCACCGGGGCGGTGCTGGAGCACGGCGCGTCGGGCTTCACCCTCTTCGCGGCCGGCCACGGCCCGGCCGACGAGATGTCCCTGGGCCGCTGGGCCGAGGAGATCGCCCCGGCGGTCCGGGCGGCGGTCGCCGGTTAGTGTCCGGCGGGAACGGATGCCAGCGCGTCGAGCCGCTCACCGGATCGGTCTCGACCAGACTCGAGCTCTGGAGGACGCTAGATGTTGTGGCGGACGTAGGCCGGGGCGCGCAATCCGAGCATCGCCTCGGTCATCCGGACCGCGTCCACCGCCGCGCGTACGTCGTGGACCCGGACGATCCGGGCGCCCTGTGTCACGCAGAAGGTCACCGCCGCGACCGTGCCCACCAGGCGGTCCTGCTGCGGGCGGTCCAGGGTCTCGCCGATGAAGTCCTTGTTGCTCAGCGCCGCCAGGGTCGGGTAGCCGATCGCCGTGATCTCGCTGAGCCGCCGGGTCAGCTCCAGGGAGTGGTGGGTGTTCTTGTTCAGGTCGTGGCCCGGGTCGATGATGATCTGGTCCGGGCGGACACCGCGGGACAGGGCCAGGGCCACCCGCTCGCGCAGGAAGCCGGACACCTCCGCGGTCACGTCGGCGTACTGCGGGCTCGGGTGCAGGGTGCGCGGCGCCGCCAGGCTGTGGGTGATCACCAGGGACGCGGCCGTGCCCGCCACCGCGTCGGCCATCGCCGGGTCGCGCAGGCCCGAGGTGTCGTTGATGACGCCCGCGCCCGCGGCGATGACCTCCCGGGCCACCTCCGGCCGGTACGTGTCGACCGAGACCACGGCCAGCCCGCGCGCCGCCTCGACGACCGGCAGCACCCGGTTGAGTTCCTCGGCCGCGCTGACCTCGGGCCCGGGCGCGAACGGCACCCCGCCGATGTCGATCCAGTCCGCCCCCGCGTCCGCCGCGGTGCGCACCGCCTCGGCCGCCTTCTCCAGGGCGAACGTGCGGCCCCGGTCGTGGAACGAGTCCGGGGTGCGGTTCACGATCGCCATCACCGTCACCCGGCGCGAGAAGTCGTGCGGGCGGCCCCCGATGACGCGTTCGGCGCAGATCAGCGGGGGTGCGAAGGCAGTCACGCCCGGAGACTAACCGGGCCGTGAACATCGCCCGAATTCGGGCTCCCGCCGATGATCGCTGCTGCTCTAAGGTGCAACGTGTGACGGAAGCAGGACACGCGGTTGCCGACGTGCGTGGTCCGCTGCCGTACCTGTGGTGGCTCGTACGGCGCCAGAAGCTGCGGATCACCGCCGGCGCGGTGCTCGGGTCGCTGTGGATGGTGGGGCTGACGCTCCCGCCGTACCTGCTCTCCCAGGCCATCGACCGCGGCCTGCAGCGGCGCGATCTGCCCGCGCTGGCCGGCTGGGTGGCCGTGCTCTTCGTGGTCGGCGCGGTCAACGCGCTGCTGGCCATCCTGCGGCACCGCACCATGACCAAGATCCGGCTCGACGGCGGTTTCCGCACCGTGCGGGCCGTCATCGCGCACGCCACCCGGCTCGGCGCCGCGCTGCCGCGGCGCATCGGCGCCGGCGAGATCGTCACCATCGGCATCGCCGACGTCTGGGTGCTGGCCCAGGCCCTCACGGTGACCGGGCCCGGCCTCGGCGCCGTGGTCGCCTACGTCGTGGTGGCCGTGCTGCTGCTGAAGATCTCGCCGCTGCTGGCGGTCGTGGTGCTCGCGGGCGTGCCGGTGCTGGCCATCGTGGTCGGCCCGATGCTCAGCCGGCTGCAGCGGGCCGGCGCCCGCTACCGGGATCACCAGGGCGCGCTCGCCGACCGGCTCGTCGACATCATGTCCGGCCTGCGCATCCTCAACGGCCTCGGCGGCAAGGAGGCCTACGCCCGCCGCTACCGGCGCGACTCGCAGCGGGTCGCCGAGGAGGGCTACCTGGTCGGCGCGGTGACCAGCTGGATCCAGGCGCTCGGCGTCGGCCTGCCGGCGCTGTTCCTGGCCGTGGTGATCTGGCTGGCCGCGCGGATGGCCGCCCTGGGCCAGATCACCGTGGGGGAACTGGTCGCGGTCTGGGGGTACGCGGCCGTGCTCGTCGTGCCGGTCGCCTTCTTCATCGAGGGCGGGTTCGACATCAGCCGCGCGCTGGTCGCCGGGGGCCGGGTGGTCGGTTTCCTGCGCCTGCCGGCCGATCCGGAACCGGCCCGGCCCGGCCCCGACGGCCCGGCGGTGCTGCGCGATCCCGAGTCCGGTGTGGTGCTGGTGCCGGGCCGGTTCACCGTGCTGGCCAGCGCCCGGCCCGCCGACGCCGCCGCCGTGGTGGACCGGCTCGGCCGCTACGGGCCGACCCGGGCGACCTGGGACGCGATGCGGGTCGACGGGATCGCGGTCCGGGACCGGATCCTGGTCGCGGACAACGAGGCGTACCTGTTCACCGGCACGTTGGGGGAGATCGTCGCGGGCCGGTCGCCGGTGGACGACGCGGCCGTGATCCGGGCGCTGACCGCGGCCGTGGCGAGTGACATCGTGGACGGTCTCGGCGAGGGCACCGCGTCGATCGTCGACACCCAGGGCCGCAACCTCTCCGGCGGCCAGCGCCAGCGCATCCGGCTCGCCCGCGCCCTGTACGCCGACCCGGAGATCCTGCTCGCCGTGGAGCCCACCTCGGCCGTGGACGCCCACACCGAGGCCGCCATCGCGCAACGCCTGACCTTCGCCCGGGCCGGCCGGACCACGCTGGTGGCGACGACCTCGCCGGCGCTGCTGGACCGGGCCGACATCGTGCACTACCTGGTCGACGGCCGGCTGGCGGCCACCGGGACGCACCGCGCCCTGCTGGACACCGAGCCGGGCTACCGCGCGCTGGTCACCCGGGTGGCGGGGGAGGCCGCGACGCCGGAGGTCGTGCGGTGACCACCCTGCCGGTCGCCGGCGGGGCCCACGTCCGCCGGGCCGCGATCCGGCTGATCCGCGACGACCGGCGGGCCGTCGTGCTGATGGTCGCGCTCAACGCCCTCGCGGCGATCGCCGGGCTGGCCGGCCCGTGGCTGCTGGGCCGCATCGTCGACACGGTGCTGACCGGCCACGCCTCCGTGCACGCCGTCGACCGCCTGGCCGGCGCGATCCTGCTGTGCACGGTCGCGCAGACCCTGCTGGCCCGCTCGGCGCTGGCCGTCGGTTACCGCTTCGGCGAGCGCACCGCGGCCCGGGTCCGCGAACGGTTCGTCGACCGGGCCCTGGCCCTGCCCGCCTCCGTGGTGGAACGGGTGCCCACCGGCGACCTCGCCGCCCGGGGAACCGGCGATGTCAGCACGGTCGCCGTGACGCTGCGCGACGCGATCCCCGAGGTGCTCATCGCCTCCGCGCAGGCCCTGTTCGTCATCGTCGCCGTCTTCCTGCTCGACCCGTTGCTCGGTGTGGTGGCGCTGGCCGGGCTGTCGGCCATCCCGCTGGCGACCCGGTGGTACCTGCGCCGGGCCCCGGCGGCCTACCTGGACGAGGGGGCGGCCGGTTCCGCGCTGGCCGACGAACTGGCCTCGACGATCGCCGGCACCCGTACCGTCGAGGCCCTGAGCCTGCAGCAACGCCGCCGGGCGGTGGGCGACGCCGCGATCACCCGGGCCCGGCGGACCCGGCTGCGCACCCTGTTCCTGCGCAGCGTGCTGTTCCCCGCGGTGGACGTCTCGTACGTGGTGCCGGTGGTGGCCGTGCTGCTCGTCGGCGGCACCCTGTACGTCAACGGGCTGCTGTCACTGGGTGCCGTCGCGGCGACCGCGCTCTATCTGCGCCAGCTCGCCGTGCCGCTGGACGCGATCCTCATCTGGCTGGAGCAGCTGCAGAGCAGCGGGGCGTCGTTCGCGCGGGTCGAGGGGCTGGCGGTGATCCCGCGGGCGGTGGTCACCGAACGCCGCGCCCCCGCCGGGGACCGGATCGAGGCGCGCGGCGTGCGGTACGCCTACGACGGCGGCCGCGACGTGCTGCGCGGCGTGGACCTGACCGTGCGCCCGGGGGAGCGGCTCGCCCTGGTCGGCCGGTCCGGCGCCGGCAAGTCCACCCTCGGCCGGCTGCTCGCCGGCGTCGACCGCCCCCGGTCCGGCACGCTGACGGTCGGCGGGGTGCCGATCGCCGAGCTGCCGCCGAGCCTGCTGCGCCGCCAGGTCGTACTGGTCACCCAGGAGCACCACGTGTTCCGCGACGCGGTCCGCGACAACCTGACCCTGGCCGCCCCCGACGCGTCCGACGACGACCTGCGCTCGGCCCTGGCCATCGTCGGCGCGGACTGGGTCCGCGACCTGCCCGACGGCCTGGACACCCGCCTCGGCGGGGACGGCTTCGTCCTCGACGGGGCGCAGGCCCAGCAGCTGGCGCTGGCCCGGGTGGTGCTGGCCGACCCGCACACGGTGGTGCTGGACGAGGCGACGGCGCTGCTCGACCCGACGACGGCCCGGGACGCGGAACGGTCCCTGGCCGCGGTGCTGCACGACCGTACGGTGATCGCCATCGCCCACCGGTTGCAGACCGCGCACGACGCCGACCGGGTGGCGGTCATGGACGGTGGACGGCTGGTGGAGCTGGGCACGCACGACGAACTGGTCGCGGCGGACGGCACGTACGCGGCCCTGTGGCGCACCTGGCACGGCTGAGCGGTCAGGCGGCCACCACGGGGTGCCGGACCACGGCGTCGAACAGGTAGCCCAGTTCGTTGTACTCCGCCACGTCCGGCTGGGTGTTGCCGCGGACGTCGGTCGCCCGGGCCAGCAGTTCGTGCGCGCCCGCGGCCGGCCGCCAGTCCAGCTCCCAGCGCTGCCAGGCCGCGCCCTCACTGCCGCCGACCCGGCGCGCGCGGCGCCAGGTCCCGCCGCCGTCCGTGCTGACGTCCACGTGCCGGATCGCCCCGGCCGCCGACCACGAGCGGCCGCGCAGCCGCACGTGCCGGCCCGCGGGCACCTGCGCGCCCGGGTCGAGCTCGAAGGCGCTCTTGACCACCTGGCGGTCGAAGGGCTCGCCCTCGGTCGGGTGGTCCGGGCCGAACAGCCGGTAGAACCGGGTGTTCCAGGGTGAGAACAGCGGGACGTCGCTGACCTCGATGCTGCCCAGCCACTTGATCGAGGCGATGCCGATCCAGCCCGGCACGATCAGGCGTACCGGGTGGCCGTGGTCGGCCGGCAGCGGTTCGCCGTTCATCTCGTACGCCAGCAGCACGTCGTGCAGTGCCTTGCGCACCGGCAGCGGCCGGCGGACCGGGCCGAGGTCCACTCCGCCACTGACGAAGTTCGCATCGAGCCCGGCCGGCAGCACGTCCACCGCGTGGCGGCTCAGGCCGGCGCGGCGCAGCACGGTGGACAGCCGTACGCCGCGCCAGCGGGCTACGCCGACGCCGCCGAGCTTCCAAGCCGTGCCCGAGACCGACTGACCCTGCTGGGTGGTGAAGTAGCTGCGGCCGTTGCCGGCGCATTCCACCGTTACGGTGACCGTTTCGCTCGGCAGCCGGCGCAATTCGTCATACCTTAATGTGACCGGTCCGTGCCGTAGTCCGGCGCCGAAGACGCGCAGCTGCCAATCCGCTGCATCGATGATCGGCGTGCTGGTGTGGTTGCGGACGAAAAAACGGTCGATGGGCACCAGATAGCCCTGATCGGCCAGCGCGGACCAGCGCGTCTCGGCGTTGGTGCCCAGCACGGTGAACAGCTCCGGGGGCAGTGGCTTGCGGATCGGCCCGGGTGCCGCAGCGGCGGCGGCGGTGCCGGTGGCCGTCACCCCGGCCAGGCCCGCGCCCGCCGCGGCGGTGAGTTTGAGCAGGTCCCGGCGGGAGAAGCCGGCTGCCTCACCGGCCCGCCACTGGGCCAGCCGGCGCCGGTCGTAGGTGGCCTCGTCCAGCATGTCGTCCATCAGGGTGCTCCTCTGCGGCACTGACCGGTCTCGATCGTCCACAGCATGGTAAACCGATGGGCGCTGTAGGAAAAGGGGGTCTAGGTGAGTACCCGCTGGAAACGGATCTATGCGGAAAGAATTCAGCTCATTGTCTGGCATTTTTACGCGTTAGCCGAGGCGACTGCGGGTAACCAATATCGCGAAGCACCAACGGACGAACGAACCACGATGGAGGCAGCAATGAGTGACCCGTCTGCGGGCGCCCGCGCGCCGGACACCACCCCCCTCGCCGACGCCCCGGTCACCGAGACCTACGCGGCGACGACATATCCCGAGACGACCTACCCCGCCGAGACGTACCCGGCGACCGGTCAGGACTCCTCGGGCGGCGACCAGTCGGCGGTGAAGCAGGCCGCCGGTCAGAGCGCCCAGGCCGCAGGTCAGGCCGCCAGCGACGTCAAGGACACCGCCACGCAGCAGGCCCAGCGGGTCGGCTCCGAGGCCAAGACCCAGGTCCGCAACGTGGCCTCCGAGGTCCGCGGCAAGGTCAGCGAGCAGGCCCGTACGCAGAACGACAAGCTCGTCGGCAGCATCCGCGAGATGGCGGACCACCTCGAGGAGATGCGCGGCGACCGTTCCGACTCGCCCGCGACCCAGATCGTCTCCCGCGTCGCCGACAGCGGCCGGCAGCTCGCCGGTTACCTGGAGACCAACGGGCCCGAGGGCGTGCTGCGTGAGGTCCAGGACTTCGCCCGGCGTCGTCCCGGCGCGTTCCTGGCGGGTGCGCTGGCCGCCGGCTTCGTGGTGGCCCGGCTCGGCAAGGGCGTGGCCAAGGCCGACGACCTGTCGTCGGACAAGCCCGCCAGCGACTCGTTCGTGTCCAACCCCGGCACCTACGACACCGGCTACACCACCCCGGCCACGACCGGTTACACGACCGGGACGACCGGCTACGTGGACCCTGCGGTCAACACGACCACCGGCTACCCGGCGGCCACCACCGAGTACGCCTCGACGGGCACCGGCACGCCGGTCGTCGTCGAGGAGGAGTACGTCGCCGGGACCACACGGGATTACCCGGGCGGCACGCGATGACCGCGCCCTACCCCACCGGTCACTCACGTGACCACGCCGAAGAGGTCGGCGAGACCTCCGTCGGTGAGCTGATCGGCAACATCAGCAACGACCTGTCCACGCTGTTCCGCCAGGAGGTGGAGCTGGCCAAGGTCGAGCTGAAGGAGGAGGCCGGCAAGGCCGGCAAGGCCGCCGGGATGCTCGGCGCCGCCGCCTTCGCCGGTTACCTGGTGCTGGTGCTGCTCAGCTTCGCGCTGGTGGCCGCCCTCAGCAACGTCATGGATCCCGGCTGGGCCGCACTGATCGTCGCGGTGCTCTGGGGGATCGTCGGCGCGGTGCTCTACAGCAACGGCCGCAAGAAGCTCAAGACCGTGGACCCGACCCCGCGGCGCACCGTCGACACCCTCAAGGAGGACGCGCAATGGCTGAAGAACCCGACCGGTTGAGGCAGGACATCGAGGCGACGCGCGCCTCCATGACCCGCCACGTGGATCTGCTGGCGGAGAAGACCAGCCCTACCAAGGCCGCCCAGCGTCGCTGGAGCGCCGTGAAGGAGAAGGTCATGGGTAGCTCGGAGCACGCGAGGCACTCGGCGGGCAACGCCGCGGGCACCGTGCAGGACAAGGCCTCGTCGGCCGCCGGTACCGTGCAGGACAAGGCCTCCTCGGCCCTGGGCACGGTGCAGGACAAGGCGTCGAACCTGACCGACGCCGCCGGCGACAAGGCCCACAGCGCCGCCGACGCGGTGCGGGGCGCGCCGCAGGCGGTGGCCCAGCAGACGCAGGGCAACCCGCTCGCCGCGGGCATCATCGCCTTCGGTGTCGGCATGCTCGCCGCCACGCTGATCCCCGTCACCGACGCGGAGAAGCGGGCCGGCCAGCAGCTGAAGGAGCACAGCGGCGACCTGACCGACAAGGTCAAGGACGTCGCGGCCGAGATGAAGGACGACGTCTCGGGCACGGTGCAGCAGGCGGTCGGCCAGGTCAAGGAGACCGCCGCCGACGCCGCGCAGACCACCAAGCAGCAGGCCCAGTCCTCGGCGCAGGACGCCAAGGACCAGAGCAAGCAGGCGGTCAGCGACGCGCGGTCCTGACCCGTACGACCGACGCCGGGCTGCCCCGAAGGGGGCAAGCCCGGCGTTTGTCGGTTCCGCGCCCGGGCACAGGAATCGCATGACTTTGAAGTTCGGATACAAGCTGTCCGCCGAGGGCTTCGGCCCCAAGGAGCTCATCGCGCAGGCGGTGCGGGCCGAGCAGGCCGGCTTCGACTTCGTCGAGATCAGCGACCACTACCACCCGTGGCTGGACGTGCAGGGCCACTCGCCGTTCGCCTGGACCGTGCTCGGCGCCATCGCCGCGCGTACCGAGCGGATCGGCCTGGCCACCGGCGTGACCTGCCCGACCGTGCGGTACCACCCGGCGATCATCGCCCAGGCGGCCGCGACGCTGGCGATCGTGTCGGACAACCGGTTCACCCTCGGCATCGGCGCCGGGGAGCGGCTCAACGAGCACGTCGTCGGGCAGGGCTTCCCGAGCGTGCGGGGCCGGCACGAGCGGCTGCGCGAGGCGCTGGAGATCATCAAACTGCTCTGGCAGGGCGGCTACCAGTCGTACGAGGGCAAGCACCTGCAGCTGGAGGACGCCCGCGTCTTCGACCTGCCGGACGAGCTCCCGGTGATCGCCGTCGCGGCCGGCGGCAAGAGCGCGGCCACGATGGCCGCCGAGCTCGGTGACGGGCTGTTCGCCACCGAGCCGCGGACCGACCTGGTCGAGAGCTACACCGGCGCCGGCGGCTCCGGTCCCCGCTATGCCGAGGTGCCGATGGCCTGGGCCCCCACCGAGGAGGCCGGGGTGCAGGAGGTGCTCAGGACCACCCGCTGGGCGCTGACCGGGTGGAAGGTGATGAGCGAGCTGCCGAACCCGGTGAACTTCGACGCGGCGTCACAGACGGTGCGCGAGGAGGACGTCCGCGGCCAGTTCGCGCTCGGCCCGGACGCCGAGCCGTACGTGGCGGCGGTGCGCAAGTACACCGAGGCGGGCTTCGACCACATTGTCCTGCAGAACGCCGGCCCCGACCCGGACGGCTTCATCGACTTCTTCGCCAAGGAGCTGCACGACAAGCTCCAGCGCCGGTGAAGGTTCCCGTTTCGTCCCCGGGCCGGTGGGGTAGGCCGCTGCGATGATCAGCGAAGTCACCGTCGTGGTGGCCACCCGTAACCGGCGCGCCCGGCTGTTCGAGACCATCCCGCACCACGAGGGCCCGGTCATCCTGGTCGACAACGGTTCCGACGACGGCAGCCCCGAGGCCATCGAGGCCGCTTTCCCGCAGGTCACCGTGGTGCGGCTGGGGGAGAACCGGGGCGCCGCGGCCCGCAACGCCGGCGTGGAGCTGGCTCGTACCCCGTATGTCGCGTTCGCGGACGACGACTCGTACTGGGAGCCCGGCTCGCTCGCCGGCGCCGCCGCGCTGCTGCGCGACCACCCGCGGGTCGGGTTGCTCAGCGCCCGGGTCCTGGTCGGACCGCAGGCCCGGGTCGATCCGGTGTCCGAGGCCATGGCCGCAGCGCCGCTCGGGATCCCCGAGGGCGCGCCCGGACCGGCCGTGCTGGGCTTCCTGGCCTGCTCGGTCGCGGTCCGGCGCGAGGCGTTCCGGCAGGTGGGTGGCTTCAACCCCAAGCTGCACGTGTACGGCGAGGAAGCGCTGCTGGCCATGGACCTGGCCGCCGCCGGCTGGCTGCAGACCTACGCGCCGGAGCTCACCGTGCGCCACCTGCCGCTGCCCGCCGGCCGCGACAACGGCGCCCGGCACCGCATCGAGGCCCGCAACCGGGTGCTCACCGCCCTGCTGCGCCGCCCGCCGGCCGTGGTCGCGCGGACGGCCGTGGCGGCCTGGCGGGACGATCGGCGGGGTGTGGCCGACGCCGCGCGCCTGCTCCCGTGGGCGCTGCGCCGGCGCCGGCCCCTCCCGGACACTGTGGAGGACGCCCTGCGCGTCCTCACCAACCAGTAGGTCTCACCACCCGGTAGGTCTCACCACCCGGTGGGCGGGGCCTCCAGGTGGACCGCCTTCATGACGGTCATCTCGTCGAGCAGTTCGGGGCCGTACCCGAAGCCCTGACCGCTGCCGCCGCGCGGATGTGCCGCACCGCCGGGGGCGCCGCCGAAGACCGCGTTGACCTTGACGGTGCCGACCGGCAGCTCGCGCCACGCCTGCTGGGCGTGGCTCATCGAGCCGGTCAGCACCGTCGCGGCCAGCCCGTACGGTGACTCCGCGGCCCGGGCCAGCGCCTCGCCGAACGAGTCGACGACGACGACCGGCGCGACCGGGCCGAAGGTCTCCTCCCGCAGCACCGCCATGTCGTCGGTGCAGTCGGCCAGCACGGTCGGCGGGTAGTACGCGCCCGGCCCGTCCGGCACCTCGCCGCCGGAGAGCACCCGCGCGCCGTCCTGCACCGCCGCACTGACCTGCGCGTGCACCGCCTCGCGGAGCCGGGTGTCGACCAGCGGCCCGATGTCGCCGGCCCAGGTCTTCGCCTGCTCGGCCAGCTCGCGCAGGAACGCGTCCGCGATGTCGCGGTGCGCGTAGATCCGTTCCACGGCGACGCAGATCTGCCCCGAGTTGGCGAACGAGCCCAGCGCCGCCTGCTGCGCCGCCCACGCCGGGTCGACGTCCGCGTCGACGATCAGCGGGTCACTGCCGCCGTTCTCCAGCAGCGCCTTGGCGCCGGTCGAGGCGCAGGCGGCCGCGATGGCCCGGCCGGTCGCGGTCGAGCCGACGTGCGCGACCACGTCGACCTCCGCCGAGGCCAGCGCCGCCCCGACCGTGCCGTCGCCGCTGAGCAGCGAGAACACCCCGTCCGGGAAGTGCGGGGCGAGCAGCTGCGCGAGGCGCCAGCCGGTGGCCGGGGTGCGCTCACTGGGCTTGTACACGACGGTGTTGCCCGTCACCAGGGCCGCACCGAGCAGGCCGCACGACACGGCGACCGGGTCGTTCCACGGCGTCACCACCGCGACCACTCCGCGCGGCCCGTACGCCATCAGGTCGATCGCCTCGTCGTCGCCCGCCAGCGTCCGGCCCCGGTGGGTGGGACCGAGCTCGGCGTACTGCCGCAGTGTGCCGACGCCCGCGCCGATCGAGTCCTTCGCCCCGTCGACGGGCTTGCCCATCTCCGCGTTCATGATCCCGGCGAGCTCGTCCGCCGCGGCCTCGACCGCGTCCGCCGCCGCGTGCAGGGCAGCCGCCCGGGCACCGGCCGGGGTCCGGCTCCAGAGCGGGGCGGCGTCCCGCGCGGCCTTCACCGCGGCGGCGGCGTCGGCCTCCGTGGCGACCGCGAGCGTCGTGACGGGGGTGCTGTCCGCGGGGTTCAGCACGGTCAGCCGGGCGCTGCCACTGCCGGGTGTCCAGGTTCCACCGATGAGTTGTCCGACGTCATACATACCTCGCCGGTTGCCCCCGCGGCGGCCTCGCAAACCGCGGCGTCCTTCTTTATCAGTGCAGGTCGCGGGCCGCTGAAGAAGTACTGAAGAAGATGTGAAGAAGTCGGTGATCTAGCGAATAACTCAAAAGACCGCGGGTACCCGGCCGACCATGCGTGTCCTCGGTATCAATGCGATCTTCCACGATCCGGCTGCCGCCCTGGTCGTCGACGGCCAGGTGGTCGCCGCCGCGGAGGAGGAGCGGTTCAGCCGCCGCAAGCACGGCAAGCGACCGGTGCCGTTCTCGGCCTGGGAGCTGCCCGAGCTGGCCGCCGCCTGGTGTCTGGAGAGCGCCGGGCTCAAGCCCGGTGACCTGGACGCGGTCGCCTACTCGTTCGACCCCGGCCTGACCCGGGACGCCGCCGAGCTCGGCCTGGCCGACCCGTGGGACCACCTGCGCGTCGACTACGCCCGGCGGGCGCCGCAGTTCCTGGCCGCCGCGCTGCCCGGGCTGGACCCGGAGCAGGTCCGCTTCGTCCCGCACCACGTGGCCCACGCCGCCTCGGCCGGCCTCGCCGTCGAGGAGGACAGCGCCGTGCTGGTCCTCGACGGGCGCGGGGAGGTCGCCAGCCACCTCTCCGGCGTCTACCGCGACGGTGAGCTGACCGTCCTCGCCGGACAGGGACTGCCGCACTCGCTCGGCCTGCTCTACGAGGACCTGACCCGGCACCTGGGCTTCCTGCACTCCAGCGACGAGTACAAGGTGATGGCGCTGGCCTCCTTCGGCACGCCGAAGTTCCTGCCGCTGCTGCGCGAGCTGGTGCACGCCAACGACGACGGCGGCTTCACCGTCGAGCGCATCGACTGGTCCGCGCTGGCCAAGGCCCGCAGCGCCGAGGGCGAGATGACCGACGCGCACGCCGACCTGGCCTCCAGCGTCCAGGCCCGGCTCGAGGAGGTCATGCTCGACCTGGCCCGCTGGACGTACGACGCCGCCGGTGGCCCGAAGACGCTGACCATGGCCGGTGGCACCGCGCTCAACTGCGTGGCCAACGCGCGGATCGCGGCGCAGGGCCCGTACGAGCGGGTGTGGGTCCAGCCGGCCGCCGGTGACTCCGGCACCGCCCTGGGCGCCGCGCTCAGTGTCTCCCGCGAGGCCGGTCCGGTCGTCCCGTTCACCGGTGCCGACCTGGGCCGGGGCTGGAGCGACGAGGAGCTCGAGGCGGAGCTGCAGCGGGCCGCTCTGCCGTACACCCGGCCGGAGTCCATCGCCGCCGAGGCCGCCCGCGTGCTCGCGGACAACGGCATCGTGGCCTGGTACCAGGGCCGCAGCGAGTACGGCCCGCGCGCCCTGGGGCACCGCTCGCTGCTCGCCCATCCCGGTGACCCGGACACGCAGACCCGGATGAACAACGTCAAGGGCCGCGAGCAGTTCCGTCCGATCGCGCCGATGGTCCGCGCCGAGCGCTTCGCCGACATCTTCGACGGGGTCTACCCGAGCCCGTACATGCTCTTCGTGCACCAGGTGAAGCCCGAGTGGCGGGACCGGATCCCGGCGGTCGTGCACGTCGATGGCACCGCCCGGGTGCAGACCGTGCACACCGGGACCGAGCCGCTGGTGGCCGAGATGCTGGCCGAGTTCGAGCGGCTCTCCGGCCTGCCGGTGGTGGTCAACACGTCGCTGAACACCGCCGGGCGGCCCATGGTGGACACTCCGCGCGAGGCGATGGAGCTGTTCGGCTCGGCCCCGGTGGACCTGCTCGCCCTCGGGCCGTTCGCGGTGCACCGCGCCACGGCCTTCGGGGGCGGCCGATGACCGGAGTCTCCGTCGTCGTCCCGACCCTCGGCCGGCCCAGCCTCACCGCCCTGCTGAGCGCCCTGGCCGCCGGCGCCCCGGCCCCGCTGCCGGTGGAGCTGCTGCTGGTCGACGACCGTCCCGCCCCGGCCGGCGAGCTCGAGCTCCCGCCGGGCGTCGACGCGAAGATCCTCACCGGCCGGGCCGCCGGTCCGGCCGCCGCCCGCAACATCGGCTGGCGCGCCGCGAGCCACGAGTGGGTGGCGTTCCTCGACGACGACGTGCTGCCCGATCCGGACTGGTTCGTCCGGCTGGCCGCCGACCTCACCGGCGCCGTCGCGTCGGCCGGGGGAGTGCAGGGCCGGCTGCGCGTGCCGCTGCCGGACGGCCGGCGGCCCACCGACTGGGAACGGGTCACCGCCGCGCTCTCCGACGGCGCGTGGATCACCGCCGACATGGCGTACCGGCGGTCGGCGCTGGAGGCGACCGGTGGCTTCGACGAGCGGTTGCCACGCGCCTTCCGGGAGGACGCGGAGCTGGCGTACCGGGTGCGGGCGGCAGGCTGGGACCTGGTCCGGGGCTCGCGTACGGTCACCCACCCGGTGCGTCCCGAGGACCGCTGGGTCAGCGTGCGCACCCAGCGCGGCAACGCCGACGACGCGCTCCTGCGCCGCCTGTACGGCCCGGACTGGCGCAGCAAGCTCGACATCCCGCCCGGTCGCCGCCCCCGGCACCTGGCGGTCACCGCCGCCGGCACCCTCGCCGCCGGGGCGCTGGCCACCGCATTGCTCACCCGGCGCCGCGGTGCGCTGACCGTGGCCGCCGCCGCGGCAACCGCCTGGAGCGCCGGCACCGCCGAGTTCGCCGCCGCCCGGATCAAGCCCGGTCCGCGGGACCGCCGCGAGGTGGCCACGATGCTCGTCACCAGTGCCGCGATCCCGCCCGCCGCGGTCGCGCACTGGTTGCGCGGCTGGTGGCGATGGCGGGGCGCGCGGCCGCTGGAGACCGCGCTGTGACTGCTCTCTTCGATGCCGTCCTGTTCGACCGGGACGGCACTCTCATTGCCGACGTTCCCTACAACGGCGACCCGGCGCTGGTGGAGCCGATGCCGGGCGCCCGCGCCGCGTGTGACCGGCTGCGGGCCGCCGGGCTGCGCCTGGGCGTGGTGACCAACCAGTCCGGCCTGGCCCGGGGCTATTTCACCGCGGAGCAGCTCACCGCCGTGAACGCCCGGGTCGAGGAGCTGCTCGGCCCGTTCGACACCTGGCAGGTGTGCCCGCACGACGACACCGCGGGCTGCGCCTGCCGCAAGCCCGCCCCCGGCCTCGTGCTCGGTGCCGCCGAAGCACTGGGTACGACCCCGGCCCGCTGCGTCGTCGTCGGCGACATCGGCCGGGACATGGTCGCGGCCGGGGCGGCCGGCGCCACCGGCATCATCGTGCCGACCGCCGTGACGCTGAGTCCCGAGGTCGCCGCGGCGCCCGCCCGAGCCGCCGACCTGACCGGTGCCGTCGATCTGATCCTCGAGCGTCAGGCGCTGGTCACCCCGCGCGAGCCGCGCCGCCCCGGTGGCACCGTGCTGGTCGTGCGGTCCGACTCGGCCGGGGACGTGCTGCTCACCGGGCCCGGCATCCGGGCCGTCGCAGCCGGGGCCGACCGGGTCGTGCTGCTCTGCGGGCCGCGCGGGCGGGCCGCCGCCGAGCTGCTGCCCGGCGTCGACGAGATCATCGAGGCCCGGCTGCCGTGGATCGACCCGCAGCCGGCGCCGGTCGGCCCGGACTTCGCCGGTGAGCTGGTCGCCCGGCTCGCCGCCGTCGGTGCCGACGAGGCCGTCGTGTTCACGTCCTTCCACCAGTCGGCGCTGCCGCTGGCGTTGCTGCTGCGCACGGCCGGGGTCGCGCGGATCACGGCGATCAGTGACGACTATCCCGGCTCGCTGCTGGACGTGCGGCACCGCGTACCGGTGGGGGTGCCCGAGGCCGAGCGGGCCCGCTCGGTCGCCGCCGCCGCCGGTTTCGCCCTGCCGGACGGCGACGACGGCGCCCTGCGGGTCCGGGTGGACGCGCCGGACACCGCCGGTGACTACGTGGTCGTGCACCCCGGCGCCTCGGTGGACGCGCGGGCCTGCCCGCCGGAGACCATGCGGGCGATCGTCGTCGCGCTGGAGCGTGCGGGTCACCGGGTGGTCGTGACCGGTGGCCCGGACGAGCAGGAGCTGGCCGCCGCCGTCGGGACGCCCGCCGGCGCGACCAGCCTCGCCGAGCTGACCCGGATCATCGTCGGGGCCTCCTGCGTGGTGGTCGGCAACACCGGCCCGGCCCACCTCGCCGCGGCCGTCGGCACACCCGTCGTCAGCCTGTACGCCCCGACCGTCCCCTTCGGCCAGTGGGGCCCGTACCGGGTGCCCTGCGTCCGCCTCGGCGATCCCGCCGCCGCCTGCCGCGACACCCGCGCCGCCGTCTGCCCCGTGCCCGGCCACCCGTGCCTGACCCGGATCGACCCGGCCGACGTGGTCGCCGCCGTACGCCTGCTCGGTGTCCCTGTTCCCGTCATCAGTGAGGTAGCCGCGTGAACATCCTGCTCTGGCACGTGCACGGCTCCTGGACGACCTCGTTCGTCCAGGGCAAGCACCGCTACCTCGTGCCCGTGAACGCCGCCCGCGACGAGTGGGGCCGCGGCCGGGCCCGCACCTTCGACTGGCCCGCCTCGGTCGAGGAGGTCGACCCGGCCGACGTGCGCGACGTCGACGTCGTCGTCCTGCAACGGCCCGAGGAGCTCGAACGGGTCGCCCACCTGGACGTGCCGAAGATCTACGTCGAGCACAACACCCCGAAGGGCGACGTGCCCGACAGCCGGCACCCGATGGCCGACCGGGACGACCTGGTGGTCGCCCACGTCACCCACTTCAACGACCTCTTCTGGGACGTCGGCGGCACCCGCACCACGGTGATCGAGCACGGCATCGTCGAACCGGCCGCGCGCTGGACCGGCGAGCTGGACCGCTTCGCGGTGGTCACCAACGAGCCGGTCCGCCGCAACCGGGTCACCGGCACCGACCTGATGCCCCGGTTCGCGGCGGTGGCACCCCTGGACGTGTACGGCATGGGCGTCGCCGGCCTGCACCTGGACCGGGTCACCACCTACGACGACCCGCCGCAGGCCCGGATGCACGCCGAGATCGCCCAGCGGCGGGCGTACCTGCACCTGTGCCGGTGGACCTCGCTGGGGCTGAGCCTGATCGAGGCCATGCAGATCGGCATGCCGGTGCTCGCGCTGGCCACGACGGAGGCGATCGCCGCCGTCCCGGACGACGCCGGCGTGCTCGCCACCCGCGTCGACACGCTCGTCGAGGCCGCCCACTGGCTCATCGACGAGCCCGAGCAGGCCCGCCTGCTCGGTGCGAGGGCGCGCCAGGTGGCGCTGGCCCGCTACGGCCTGGACCGGTTCCTCGCCGACTGGGACCGCCTGCTGGAGGAGCAGACATGCGCATAGCGATGATCTCGGAGCACGCCAGCCCGCTCTCCGCCCTCGGCGGCGTGGACGCGGGCGGTCAGAACGCGCACGTCGCCGAACTCGCCGCCGCCCTGGTCGGCCGGGGCCACGAGGTGCGGGTCTACACCCGCCGCGAGAGCCCTGACCAGCCCCGGACGGTCACGGCCAACGGCTTCGAGGTGGTGCACGTGCCGGCCGGACCGGCCACCGTGCTGCCCAAGGACGACCTGCTGCCGTTCATGGGCGACTTCGCCGAGTGGATGGCCGCCGACTGGCGGGAGCACTGGCTGCCGGACGTGGCCCACGCGCACTTCTGGATGAGCGGGCTGGCCGCCGTGACCGCCGGACGGGCCTGCGACGTGCCGGTGGTGCAGACCTATCACGCGCTGGGCTCGGTCAAGCGCCGCCACCAGGGCGCCGCGGACACCAGCCCGGTGCACCGGGTGGCCTACGAGCGCCAGCTCGGCCGGGTCGTCGACCGGGTCGTGGTGCAGTGCCAGGACGAGGTCCGCGAGCTGATCCGGATGGGCGTGCCGCGCTCGCGGATGGCGCTGGTGCCCTCGGGCGTCAACATCGACCGCTTCCGCCCGGACGGCCCGGCCGAGCCCCGCGACCCGGACGTGCCGCGGATCATCACGGTCGGCCGGCTGGTCGAGCGCAAGGGCTACGAGGACCTGATCCGCGCGCTGCCGGCCGTGCCCGCGGCCGAGCTGGTCATCGTCGGAGGACCGCCGGACGGCTCGGTCGACGACCACCCGTACGCCCGCAAGCTGCGCACCCTGGCCGAGCGCAGCCGGGTCGGCGACCGGGTCAAGCTGGCCGGCGCGGTGGCCTCCGCCGACATGCCGCGCTGGTACCGCTCGGCCGACCTGCTCGCCGCCACCCCCTGGTACGAGCCCTTCGGCCTCACCCCGCTGGAGGCCATGGCGTGCGGGGTGCCCGTGGTGGCCACGGCCGTCGGCGGGCTCACCGACACCGTGGTGGACGGCATCACCGGCGACCTGGTGCCCGCCCGGGACCCGCGGGCGCTCGCGTCGGCGCTGCGCCGGCTGGTCACCGACGAGGTACGCCGGTTCTCCTACGCGGCCGCCGCCGTCGACCGGGCCACCCACTCCTACTCCTGGCGGCACGTGGCCCTCCGGCTCGTCGCCGTCTACGCCGCTGTCACCGGCCGCGCCCTGGCCGAGGACCAGACCCGAGAGGCAGTCGCCTGATGGACCTTCTGGACGAACACCTCACCGGCATGGCCGCGGCGCTGCTGCCGTACCGCGCGGCGGCCGCCGACCGGCTGGCCCGCTGGGGCGGCGAGCTGGCCCGGCACCTGGGCCACGGCGGCCGGCTGCTGGTCGCCGGCAACGGCGGCAGCGCGGCCGAGGCCCAGCATCTCGCGGCCGAGCTGGTCGGCCGGCTGCGCGACGAGCGGATGCCACTGTCGGCGATCGCGCTGACCCCGGACTCGTCGGCGGTCACCGCGATCGGCAACGACTACGGCTTCGACGAGATCTTCGCCCGCCAGGTCCGCGCCCACGGCCGCCCCGGCGACGTGCTGCTGCTGATGTCGACCAGCGGCCGCAGCCCGAACCTGCTCACCGCCGCGGACGCCGCCCGGGAGATCGGTGTGCGCACCTGGGCGCTGTGCGGTCCGGGCCCGAACCCGCTCGCCGACGCCTGCGACGAGGCGCTGTGCTGCCCGTCGCCGGACTCCCAGGTGGTCCAGGAGCTGCACCTGATCTCGGTCCACGTGATGTGCGAGTACCTGGACCGGGCCCTGCCGGTGGTGCTGGGAAAAGCACCGGCACGACCCGTGCGGCGCATGCAGCCGGTGCTGGCGTCATGAGCGAGCTTGCGAGCGAATCATCAGGCACTGCGCCACGCTCACGGCATCGCCGGAGCGCCAGCGGAGGCGATGGCATGAGCGGGTCGCTGCTGGTCATCGTCGGTGACACGCTGCTGGACCGGGATGTCGAGGGCACGGTGCGACGGGTCGCGCCGGACGCGCCCGCCCCGGTGCTGGACGAGGAGTCCGTCACCGACCGGCCCGGCGGGGCCGGCCTGGCCGCGCTGCTCGCCGCCGGTCAGGGCCACGACGTCGCCCTGGTCACCGCGATCGCCGACGACGACGCCGGGAACCGGATCTGCGAGCTGCTCACCGACGCCGGCATCGCGGTCTACCCGCTGCCGCTGCCCGGGGCGACCGCCGAGAAGGTACGGCTGCGCGCCGACGGTCAGGTGCTGGTCCGCCTCGACCGCGGCGGCGCCCCGGTGGCACCGGGCGACCCGAGTGAAGCCGCCCTCGAGGTGCTCAAGGAAGCCTCGGCCATCCTGGTCAGCGACTACGGCCGCGGCGTGGCCCGCAACCCCCGGCTGCGCGCCGCGTTGCAGGAGGCCAAGGCGCCCGTGGTCTGGGACCCGCACCCGAACGGGCCGGCCCCGGTGCCCAACGTGCGGCTGGTGACCCCGAACGAGGCCGAGGTCCGCAAGCTCGCCGACGACGCCGGGTCCGGGCCGATGCTGAGCACCGTGCACCGCGCCGGCCAGCAGCTGCGGCAGCGCTGGCGGGCCGGTGCGGTCGCGGTGACCGTCGGCGCGAACGGCGCGGTGCTGTGTCACGCCGGGCCGACCCCGCTGGTCGTGCCCGCCCCCACCGCCGCCGGCGGGGACACCTGTGGTGCCGGTGACCGTTTCGCCGCGACGGCCGCGCTGGCCCTGGCCTCGGGCGCGCTGGTCTCCGAGGCCGTCCAGCAGGCCGTGATCGCCGCGACCGAGTACGTGGCGGCCGGTGGGGTCACCGTCGCCCTCGCCCCGCCCGCGGACAAGCCGGACCGGCAGACCGAGGAGGCGAGCCGGGTGATCGCCCGGGTCCGCGCCCAGGGCGGCACGGTCGTGGCCACCGGCGGCTGCTTCGACCTGCTGCACATCGGCCATCTGGCGACCCTGCAGGCCGCCCGCAAGCTGGGCGACTGCCTGGTCGTCTGCCTCAACTCCGACTCCAGTGTGGGCGCCCTCAAGGGCCCCGACCGGCCGCTCACCGGCCAGGGGGACCGGGCCCGGCTGCTCGCCGCCCTCGACTGCGTGGACGCCGTCGTGGTCTTCGACGAGCCGACGCCCGAGGCCGTGCTGGCCCGGCTGCGCCCGGACATCTGGGTCAAGGGCGGCGACTACGCCGACGGCGGGCCGGACCTGCCCGAGGCCGAGCTCATGCACCGCTGGGGTGGCCAGACGGTCATCGTGCCGTACCTCGACGGCCGTTCCACCACCAGGACCATCGCCGCCGCGCGCGGCCATTCGGAAGGAAACTCATGACCGACGCTGTCATCGTCACCGGCGGATCCAGCGGCCTCGGCGCCGCCGTCGTGGACGCCGTCCTCAAGGCCGGCGGCCGCCCGTTCGTCATCGACCGGCAGCCGCCCGCCGAGGGCGTCCCGTGGGTCGAGTGCGACCTGGCCGACACCCGGGCCGCCGAGGCCGCCACCCGGGAGGTCATCGCCCAGGCCGGCGGCAGCATCGACGGGGTGGTCACCGCGGCCGGCATGGACGTGCCCGGCGCGCTGGCCGACATTCCGGGCGAGACCTGGGACCGGATCGTCATGATCGACCTGCTGGCCACCGCCGCCGTCGTGCGGGCGGCGATCCCGGCGCTCAAGGAGTCGCACGGCACCGTCGTGACCGTCGCCTCCACGCTGGGCATCAAGGCGGTCGGCGACGCCACCGCGTACTGCGCCGCGAAGTTCGGCGTCGTCGGCTTCACCCGCTCGCTCGCCGCCGAACTGGCCGGGCAGGTGGGCGTCACGCTGCTCATCCCCGGTGGCATGCGGACGAAGTTCTTCGACGACCGCGACGAGCAGTACAAGCCCGGCCCGGACGCGATCCTCAACGACCCGGCCCACGTGGCCAACGCGATCATGTTCGCGCTGACCCAGCCGGCCGGCAGCGCCGTGCGGGAGCTCATCGTCGCGGCCGAGCAGGAGACGTCGTACCCGTGATCCTGGTGTTGCGCGCCCTCGGCGTCGGCGACCTCGCCGCGGGCGTGCCCGCCCTGCGGGCCCTGCGCGCCGCGTTTCCGGACCGGACCCTGGCGCTGGCCGCACCGGCCTGGCTGACGCCGCTGATCGAACTGATCGGCGGCGTCGACCGGATCGTGGCCACCGAGGGACTGGCCGCGCTCCCGGCCCTGCCCGCGCCGGAGCTGGCGGTCAATCTGCACGGCAGCGGCCCGGAGTCGCACCGGCTGCTGCAGGCGCTGGCGCCCGCGCGGATGTGGGCGTTTGCCAACGCCGGCGCGGGGCATCTCGACGGCCCGACCTGGGCCGAGGAGGAGCACGAGGTGCGACGCTGGTGCCGGCTGCTGAGCCATTACGACGTACGGGCCGATCCCGCCGACCTGTCCCTGGCCGTTCCCGGGGTGGACGTGCCGCGGCGGGTCACGATCGTCCACCCGGGGGCGAAGTCACCGGCGCGCCGCTGGCCGCACTTCGCCGCGGTCGCCCGCGTGCTGGCCGAGCGGGGCCACGACGTGGTGGTCACCGGCTCGGCGGGGGAACGGGAGCTCGCCCTGGCTGTGGCCCGCGACGCCGGCCTGTCACCGGCCGCGGTCCTGGCCGGGAACACCGGCCTCGCTGAGCTGGCCGCGCTCGTCGCCCACGCGCGACTGCTGGTCAGCGGGGACACCGGCATCGCACACCTGGCCACCGCGTACCGCACGCCGTCGGTCGTGCTGTTCGGCCCGGTGCCGCCGCGCCGCTGGGGGCCGCCGCCGGACCGCGCGTACCACCGGGCGATCTGGCACGGCACCCGGGCCGAGCGGGGCGACACCATGGACCCCGGGGTGCACCCCGCGCTGCTGCGGGTGAGCGTCGACGAGGTGCTCGCGGCGGCCGGCGAGGCGGAGAAGGCGCGCCATGCGTTTGCGGCGTAGCGACCTGACCAGGCCCGGCTACGGCCGGCGCCGCTCCGGCAAGGGCTTCCGCTATCTCGACACCGACGGCACGACGACGCTGCGCGACGAGGACGCCGTCACCCGGATCAAGGAACTGGTGATCCCGCCCGCGTGGACCGGCGTGTGGATCAGCACCGATCCGCGCGGGCACATCCAGGCCACCGGCCAGGACGCCGCCGGCCGCAAGCAGTACCTCTACCACCCGGCCTGGCGCACCGCCCGCGACGAGGAGAAGTTCGAGCACGCGCTGGAGATCGCCGAGCGGCTGCCGGAGATGCGCTCGCGGCTCTGCGCCGACCTCAGCGGGCGGGGCCTGAGCCGGGAACGGGTGCTGGCTGCGGTGGCCCGGCTGCTCGACATGGGCATGTTCCGGGTCGGCAGCGACCAGTACGCCCGCCGCGACGACGACCCCTCCTACGGCCTGTCCACCCTGCTGCCCGAGCACGTCCGGGTCCGGGGCGGCTGCGTGGTGCTGGAGTTCACCGGCAAGTCCGGGGTCGAGCACGCCAACCCGGTCGAGGACGGCGAGGTCTGCCAGGTGCTGCGCGACCTCAAGCGGCGCCGGCGGGGTGCGCAGCGGCTGTTCGCGTACTGGGATCCGGCCGGCCGGCGGTGGCGGGACATCCGCGCCGACGACGTCAACGCGTACCTGCGGGAGATCAGCGGCGAGGAGATGACCGCGAAGGACTTCCGTACCTGGCACGGCACGGTCAAGGCCGCCGAGGAGCTGGCTGCCGCCGGGCCGCAGGACACGAAGACCGGTCGCAAGAGGGCCGTCTCGCATGCCATGAAGGAGGTCGCGGAGATGCTCGGCAACACCCCGGCGGTGGCCCGCAGCTCGTACGTGGATCCGCGGGTGGTGGAGGAGTTCGAGAAGGGCCGGACCGTGCCGCGGGACGAGCCGGTCGAGCAGGCAGTGCTGGACATGCTCGCGGACTAGTTTCGCGCCGGGGCCCGCGGGAAACCCGGTGGTATGCCCGCACGCGAGAACCTGCCGAGCACCATCAAGCGGTCGCCGCCCAAGGCCCAGGACACCTACGCGGCCACCCTGGACAGCGCTGTCGAGCAGTACGGCGACGGCGAGCGCGCGCACCGCACCGCCCTGTCATCGCTCAAGCATTCCTTTGAGAAGGTCGGCGACCACTGGGAGCCCAAGGAGCAGCGCGGCCCGAGTGACGCGCAGGCCGAGGGCGGTGTCGACACCGACCGTCCGACAGCCGGGGGTGTCGACGCCAACGCGAGCAAGAAGCACCTGCTGGAGGTGGCCAAGAGGCTGGACGTGACCGGCCGTTCGCGGATGACCAAGGCCGAGCTGGTCGAGGCCATCGGCAAGGCCAACGACGCGGCCAGCCGGCGCGCGCTGAAGGCCGAACGCGAGGACTGATCAGATCTGGGATAAGATCCCGGATATGAGAGATGCCCTGGACGAGCGGCTGGCGTCCCGCGTCGCCGAGCTGCGGGTGGCGCGCGGCTGGTCGCTGGACGACCTCGCCGGCCGCACCGGCGTGAGCCGTTCCACCCTGTCCCGCCTCGAACGAGGCGAGATCAGTCCGACGGCGTCGCTGCTCGGCAAGCTCTGCACCGCGTACGGCTGGACGATGTCCCGCCTGCTGGCCGAGGTCGAGGCCGAGCCGCCCGCCGTGGTCCGCGCCGTGGACCAGGCCGTCTGGCGCGACGAGTCCGCCGGTTTCACCCGCCGCAGCGTCTCCCCGCCGCACGCCGGCCTGCGCGGCGAGCTGATCGAGGGGGTCCTCGAGCCCGGCGCCGACATCTCCTACGACGCGCCGCCGGTGACCGGCATGGAGCAGCACGTGTGGGTGCTCGACGGCCGGCTCGAGCTGACCGACGACCGCACCCCGCACCACCTCGGCGCGGGGGACTGCCTGCGGTTCCGGCTCTGGGGCCCGACCCGCTTCCACAATCCCGGCCCCGGCCCGGTCCGCTATGCCGTCTTCGTGGTGCTGCCATGACCGTCACCCGGCTCACCCCCGACGGCTTCGCCGCCCACCTGCCGGCCCTGGCCGACCTGCTGGTCGACGCGGTGGCCGACGGCGCCTCCGTGGGTTTCCTCGCCGGCTTCGACCACGCGGCGGCCGGCGCCTGGTGGCGGTCCCGCGCCGGTGCGGTCGCGGACGGCAGCCTGGCAGTGTGGATCAGCACCGGACCGGCCGGCGTCACCGGCACGGTCAGCCTGGCGTACGCGGACAAGCCGAACGCCCGGCACCGCGCCGAGGTGGTCAAGCTGGCCGTCCGCCGCGACGCGCGGGGCCACGGGCTCGGCCGCCGCCTGCTCACCGCCGCGGAGCAGGCCGCCGCCGACTCGGGGATCACCCTGTTGCTGCTCGACACCCAGACGGACAGCGCGGCGGAACGGCTCTACGGGTCGGCGGGCTGGCACCGGTACGGCATCGTCCCGGACTACGCGGCGGACCCGGCCGGACGGCTCCGGGACTGCAGTTTCTACTACAAGAAGCTCGGCTGACTGTCGGGAATCCGCCTCTCCACAGTGGAGGGGCCGGGCCGGGTGCTGCGCTAGCCTGACGCCCTATGGGCCGGCGCTATCGGGTGCTCCTCGTCTCCAGCAGCGGCGGTGTGCTGCTGGATCTGCTCGCCCTGCGACCGTGGTGGCAGCGTCACGATCCGGTCTGGGTCGCCGTGCCCGGCCCGGACACCGAGGTCGCCCTGGCCGGTCAGCGGGTGCACTGGCGTCCCGAGCTGACCACCGGCACCAAGCTGCGGGTCCTCCCGGCGGCCTGGCGGGCGCTGCGGCTGCTGCGGGCGGAGCGGCCCGACGTCATCGTGTCGGCCGGCACCGGCGTGGCCGTCGGCTTCTTCCTCGCGGCCCGGCTGCTGCGCGTGCCCGCCCTGTGGGTGGAGACGTTCAACATGACCGGCCCGCCCGGGGCCGCCGCCCGGATCTGCGCCCGGCTCGCCGCCGCCGTGCTGGTGCAGCGGCCGGCCCTGCTGGCGACCCGCCGCCGCGCGGTGCTGATCGGGGAGCTCTACTGATGGCCCGCGTCCTGGTCACCGTGGGCATGGGTCCGTGGCCCTTCGACCGGCTCATCGCCGCGCTGGCCCCGCTCTGCGCCGAGCACGAGGTGTTCGCCCAGACCGGCACGTCCACCGTCGTCCCGCCCTGCCCGCACGCGCCGTTCCTGCCGCTGGACGAGCTGCGGGAACGGCTGGCCGCCGCGGACGTCGTCCTGACCCACGCCGGCAACACCGTGCGGCTGGTGCAGCGGCTCGGCGGCGTGCCGGTGGCGGTGGCGCGTGAGGCCGCGCGCGGCGAGATGGGCAACGACCACCAGGTCGAGTATCTGCGGGCCGAGGAGCGGGCCGGCCGGGTCGTCGCGGTCTGGGACGTCGGGGAGCTGCCGGTGGCGGTGGCCCGGCACCGTGACGTCGCGCGGCGGCTGCTCGCCGAACGCCCGTTGCCACCGGCGGTCTCCGACGACCGGCTGGTCGCCGTCCTCGACGAGCTGTGCGGGCGGCTGGTGCGATGAACCCGTTCGCCGGCCATCCGCTGCACCGGTACGCCTTCGCCTGGGAGCAGCTCGACGGGCGCGCCGGACGGCACCTCGACCTCGGCTGCGGCACCGGCGACTTCCTCGGCGTGCTGCACACCCGGGGCAGCGTCGTCGCGGAAGGAGCCGACCCGCACCCCGGATATCTGGCGGAGGTGCGGGCGCGGCACCCCGGGCTGACCCTGCACCGGCTCACCGTGGGCGGGCCGCTGGAGCTGCCCGACGCCTGCTACGACTCGGTGAGCGCGCTCGACATGCTCGAACACGTACCGGATGAGGCGAAGCTGCTCGCCGAGGCGCACCGCATCCTGGTCCCCGGCGGGCTGCTCGTGGTGACCGTGCCACGCCGGCACGTCTTCTCGTTCCTCGACCCGGACGACGCCAAGTTCCGGCTGCCGCGGCTGCACCGCTGGGTCTACACCCGCCGTTTCGGCGCCCGGGTCTACCACGAGCGCTTCACCGACCTGGCGAACGACCTGCGCGGCGACATGTCCGTCGGCAAGGACCGGCACACCAACTACCGCACGCCCGAGCTGCTGCGGCTGTTGCGGGACAACGGTTTCGAGCCGGTGGTGGTGACCGGGGCCAACCTGTTCTGGCGCTGGCTGCAGATCCCCGCCCTGCTCACCGGCGGCCCGCTGCGCCGGCTGCTGGAGCGGGGCATCCATCTGGACGGGCGGCTGTTCCGCTCGGCCAACCTGTTCGTCGCGGCGAGGAGACTGCCATGACCCTCGGGGAGAAGGCACGGCTGGCGGCGTTCTTCGGCCGGCTGGCGGTCAAGGAACGGTTCGCGCCCCGGCTGCACGTACGGCCGCTGGTCGCCGAGCTGTTCCTCACCGACAACTGCAACCTGCGCTGCACCAGCTGCGGCTGCTGGACCTCGAACACCAAGGGGGAGTTGTCCACCGAGGAGTGGCAGGACGTGCTGCGGCAGCTCGTGGCGCTGCGCATCCACAAGGTCAACTTCACCGGCGGGGAGCCGCTGATCCGGCTGGACGCGATCGCGCTGATGGCGTACGCCCGCAGCGCCGGCGTCCGCCACCTGCACCTCAACAGCAACGGCATCAAGCTCACCCCGGCCGTGCTGGACGAGGTCGTCGCCGCGGGCGTGCGCAGCTTCAACGTCTCGGTCGACGGCCCGACCGCCCTGGTCCACGACCGGATCCGCGGCCGCCTGGGCGCCTTCGCCACCACCACCGGGCACCTGCGCCACCTGATCGCCCAGCGTGACCGGCACCGGCTCAAGGTGCGGATGAACTTCACGGTGATGCGCGACAACGTGGACAGCCTGCCCGCCATCGCCGCCCTGGCCCAGGAGCTCGGCGTCGCCCTCTACCTCAACCTGGTCACCGACCGTACGTTCCTGTTCCGCACCGACGCGGTGACCGACCAGACCGCCGTCGACCGTGACCGCCTCGACGCCGCCCTGGCCGGGTTGGAGGAGATGGCCCGCCGCGACCGCCGCTGGCTGCCGCGCTACTCCGACCTGCGCTACCTGCGCGGCCACTTCAGCGATCTGGTGCAACGCGACCTGCCGTGCGCCGAGTCGCAGCTCAAACTGATGGTCCACTCGCAGGGCCAGGTCGGCGGGTGCTGGGCCCACGACCCCACCGCCACCGTCCGCTCCCGGTCCCTTGCCGCCATCGTCGACGCCCCCGAATACCGCGAGGAGCACGCCAAGCTGTTCCGCAAGGAGTGCGTCGGCTGCGGCAGCAACTACAGCCTCAACCTGCGGTGGCGGCCCGGCACGTACCTCGCGGACCTGCAGTGGCGCGCGGGACGGAAGTCCCTTGCGGCCTAGCCGGCCCCTCTACGACGTGCTCGCCGACGGCTACGAGGAGCATTTCGCCGTCCCGCACCGCCGGGCCTACGACGACCTGGCCTGGGAGCAGACGGTCGCCCTGCTGCCGGAGCCGCCGGACCGGATCGTCGACGCCGGCTGCGGCGTCGGCCGGTGGGCGCGGCGGCTGCGGAGCCGGGGGTACGAGGTGACGGGCGTCGAGCAGTCCCCGGGCATGATCGCCGCCCTGCGCCGCCACCCGAGCGACCCGGGGTTCACCCTCGTCGAGGCGTCGATGACCGACGCGCAGCTGCCGCCGGACGCGGGAATGGTGCTGGCGATGGGCTCACTGCAGTACACGGACGACCCCGAGGCCGCCGTCGCCCATCTGGCCGGCTGGCTACGCCCCGGCGGCGTCCTGGCCGTACTGGTGGACTCGCTGGTCGCCCTGGTGCTGGAGCTGCTGCGCGACGGCCGCGAGGAGGAGGCCCGGCACCGGCTGACGACCCGGCGCGGCGTGTGGCGCCAGCACGGCCGGGAAGCCGATCTGCACCTGCTGGACCGGGCCCGGCTGGAGGCGGCGTTCACCGCGGCCGGTCTCACCGACCTCCGTACTCGTGGCCTGCTGGTGACGGCGACGCCCCTGGGCCGCGACGAACTCACCCGCCGGCTGACCACCGACCGCGAGGCCCACCTGGACCTGGAACGTCACCTGCTGGAGTCGCCCCTGCTGGCCGACACCGGTAAGCAGCTCCTGGTCACCGGGCGCCGTCGCGGGCCGGCTGGTCCGGCGCCGGAGTAGGCCACTCCTCGATGCCGACCACGCGCAGCAGCGCCAGCCGCTCGCGGGCCTCGTCGTCGGCCGGGGTGAGGACCACCAGCTCCTGACCCTGGTCGGGGGTTACCAGGGTCTCGCAGTCCATCCGCAGCCGGCCCACCCGCGGGTGCAGCACGGTCTTGCGGTCCATCCGCCGCACCGCCACCTCGTGCTCGGCCCAGAGCCGGCCGAAGTCGGGGCTCACCGCCCGCAGCCGGTCGACGAGCCCGGCGACGGTGGCGTCACCGGACCGGCGGCCGGCGGTCGCCCGCAGGTCGGCCACGATCCGGCGGCCGTGGTCGTCCTGCTCCTCGCCCGGGTGGGCGCCGCGGGAGGCGGGTTCGGTGAACCAGCGGTACACGAGGTAGCGCCGGTCCCCGGAGAAACCGGTGAGGTCGCCCGACAGCAGGACGGCCGCGCGGTTCTGGGCGAGCACCTCGCCCAGGTCCGACAGCACCATGGCCGGGGTGTCGCCGAGCAGGTCGAGCATGCGCACCAGGCCGGCGCGGGCCTGACCGGCGACACCCTCGGCGGGCGGGGGGCGGTGCCCGGCCAGGTGGAACAGGTGGTCACGCTCGTCGTCGGAGAGGCGCAGGGCCCGGGCCAGCGCGCCGAGAAGCTGGGTCGAGGGCTGACTGCTGCGGCCCTGCTCCAGGCGTACCACGTAGTCGACCGACATGCCGGCCAGCATGGCCACCTCCTCGCGGCGCAGCCCGGCGGTGCGCCGGCGCGGGCCCTCGGCCAGGCCGACCTGGGCCGGGTGGACGGCCTCGCGGCGGCGGCGCAGGAAGTCGGCGAGCTCGTCACGGTGCATGACCTCATGGTGCGCCGCGTCGCGCCCGGGTATCCAGGGAGCGGCTCTCCCACGATGAACTCTCCGCTCCCGCACGCGCCGGGCCGGGTCCACGGTTGAGCCATGACACAGACACGAACCTTGGGCAGGACCGGACCGGCCGTCTCTCCGCTGGGCCTGGGAGCGATGGGCATGTCCGGCGCGTACGGCGCCACCGACCGCGCGGAAGCCATCGCCACGGTGCACGCCGCGCTGGACGCGGGAGTGACCCTGATCGACACCGCCGACTTCTACGGCATGGGCCACAACGAACTGCTGCTCGGCGAGGCCCTGCGCGGCCGGGACCGGGACAGCTACCAGCTGAGCGTCAAGTTCGGCATGCAGCGGGGGCCGGGCGCCACGTTCGGCAGCCAGGACAGCCGCCCCGAGGCGGTCCGCAACTTCCTGGGCTACTCGCTGACCCGGCTGGGCGTCGACCACATCGACATCTACCGTCCGGCCCGGCTGGATCCGGCGGTGCCGATCGAGGACACCGTCGGCGTGATCAAGGAGATGATCGACGCCGGGTACGTGCGGCACCTGGGCCTGTCGGAGGTCGGCGCGGAGACGATCCGCCGGGCGCAGGCCGTGCACCCGGTGGCGGACCTGCAGATCGAGTACTCGCTGCTGTCCCGGGCGGTGGAGGCCGAGGTGCTGCCCACGCTGCGGGAACTGGGGATCGGGCTGACGGCGTACGGCGTGCTCGGCCGCGGCCTGATCTCCGGGCACTGGTCCGCCGGGCAGGCCGGCCCGGGCGACAGCCGCGGCTTCAGCCCCCGGTTCGCCAGCGGCAACGTGGAACACAACCTGGCCCTGGTGGAGGCGCTGCGCCGGATCGCCGGGGCGAAGGGCTGCACGGTCGCCCAGCTGGCCATCGCCTGGGTGGCCGCGCAGGGTACGGACATCGTGCCGCTGGTCGGGGCGCGTACCCGGAACCGGCTGGCCGAGGCGCTGCCCGCCGCCGAGCTGACCCTGACGGCGGACGATCTCGCCGAGATCGCGCGGGCGGTGCCGGCCGGCGCGGCCCGCGGCGACCGCTACCCGGCGGCGTTCATGGCTTCGCTCGGCGTGGGCAACTAGCGTCGTCCATTCCGTGCGGGTGGCGGCCTCAGCTGAGCAGGCTCACACCGAGGGCCAGCACGGCCAGGCCCTGCAGGACGGCTCGGCCGACGATGATGCGGTCCCAGGCGCGCTGCCAGCTGCGGACGTCGGCCGGAGTCTCGTGGGCGTCGGCGGCCGCGGTGAGCCGGCGGTTGATGGGGGCGCTGATCCGCAGGTAGAGCAGAACCCAGATCACCAGCAGCACGAATGCCGCTCCCGCGGTCGCCGACGCGGCAGAGCGACCGGCCGCCGCGGCCAGCACGGCCGCGGCGGCCGTAGACGATCCCGGTGCTCAGGATGGCCAGGAGCGCGGCGAGTTGCGAGAGCAGTGTCATGCCCGGGCCTCGGGACCACCGAGCGGCGGCAGGGCACCGATCTGCTGGAACATCTGCATCAGGTTCAGCTGGTCCCAGTGCTCGACGAACAGGCCGTCGCGGACGCGCCAGATGTCGATGCTGCGCATCTCGACGGGCTTGCCGCTGGCCGGGATGCCGAGCAGAGCACCGGTGTGGGTGCCGCGGTAGACGAAGCGGCCCACGACACGGTCGCCGGAGACGATCAGGTCCTCCATGGTGACCTTCACGTCCGGCAGGCCGGCGAAGTACGCGGTCCAGAACTCGCGGTTGGCCTCACGCCCGTCGGCGACGAAGTCGTTGTGGTTGCGGTAGTCCTCGGCGATGAACCGGTCCACGAGGTCGGGGTCGTGGGTGTTGGTCATCTCGACGAAGAGGTCGGCGAGCTGGTGTCCGGGGGTCGTCATGGCGCTTCTCCGATCATGGTTAGCATTGCTAGCGCCAGCGACGCTAGCTCTGGACCGCGCTCGTGTCAATAGCGCCGCTAGCGAAGCTATCGGTGCTACAGTCAGGCATGGCTATCGAGGACCGCCGGCAGCGCGAGCGCGTCGCCCGTCGCCGGCTGATCACGGCGACGGCGCGCACCCTGGCCGAGAACGAGGGCTGGGAAGCCGTCACCACCCGCCGGTTGTCCACCGAGATCGAGTACAGCCAGCCGGTGCTGTACAAGCATTTCGGCTCGATGGAGGACATCGTCGAGGCCGTCGCCGTCGAGGGTTTCGAGGAGCTCGCCGGAGCGCTGCGCGCCGCCCGCCGCGACAGCGGGGCGCCCGGCGACGAGCTCGGCCGGGTCGCCGCCGCCTACGGTGGTTTCGCCGCGAAGAACCCGGCGCTGTTCGACGCGATGTTCGTCCGGTCCACCCGGCTGCACTTCGGTGCGCAGGACACCCCGGCGCCGCTGAGAGAAGCCTTCGCCGAACTGCGCGGGGCCGTCGCCACCATCGCCGGCGCGCGCGACGTCGACACCCTCACCGAGGTCGTCTGGTCGGCGCTGCACGGACTGGTGATGCTCGGCCGCAACGGCCGGCTACGCCCGGGACACGACGCCGACCGCATCGCGCTCCTGGTCACCCAGCTGCGCGCCACGTCGGTCTAGACGCCGGCCGGCCCGGGCCCGTCGATCGGGCGACGGGACGGCGCACCGAACGGGGAGTCCTCGCCGGCGTCGCACCCGCTGTGCGAGATCGCCCTGGTCAGCGGGCTTGCATGGACGCATCAGCGAGATCACACCCGGAAGGGGTGGAACGTATGAGCGCAGTCCTGCGGCATCACGCGAGGAGGGCCGCCGTCGTCGGCTCCGTCCTGGCGGTCCTCGGCAGTGGTCTCCCCGGCACACGTCCCGCGGTGGCCGCCGCGGACCCGCCGGGCACGGTCCTGTCCACGGCGGCGGCCACCCTGCCGCCCGAGCTGACCGCCCTGGCCACCGGCAAACGCGTCTCGTACGTCAGCACGAGTGTCACCGGCGCCGGCCTCACCACGACGGGACTGGTGCTCAGCCCGAGGCGCAAGAAGACGAACAAGACCGTGGTCTGGGGGCACGGCACCACCGGGCTGGCCGATCAGTGCGCGCCGTCGGAGCACCAGGGAGTGTTCTGGCCGGAGGCCCGGGCCGCCATCGGCGAGCTGCTCAGCCGCGGCTGGACCGTCACCGCCCCGGACTACCCGGGACTGGGCACTCCGGACGCGCACCCGTACCTGATCGGCGGCAGCGCCGCCCGGTCGATGATCGACATCGTCAGGGCCGCCCGCCACCTGGACACCAACCTCGGCCCCGAGTACGTCCTCGACGGCCACTCCCAGGGCGGGCAGGGCGCCCTGTTCGCCGGGGAACTGGCACCGAGCTACGACGGCGACCTGACTCTGCGCGGCGTCGCGGCCATCGCCCCGGTCTCCAACGTGAACCTGCTGGCCCCGCTGATCCCCGGCACGCCCGGCCAGGGCTACCTGGTGATGGCCCTGTACGGCCTCGCCGCGGTGCAACCGTCGTTCGACCCGCTCACCGTGCTGGCCCCGCCGGCCCGGCAACGCGTACCCGTTCTCGAATCCGGCTGCCTGTACGAGATCCTGGCGCAGTACCAGTCACTGAAGGCCGGCCAGCTCGTCCTGGGCGGTGCCCTGCCGCAGGCGGTGGTGGACCAGCTGGCGCAGTACGACAACCCGGCCCAGGTGGCGCCGAGCGCGCCGATCCTGATCGTGCAGGGCACGGCCGACGAGGCGGTGCCCGCCGGCATCACCGACGTGCTGCGGGCTCAGCTGGAGGAGTACTCGCAGCCGGTCGACTTCGTCTCCCTGACCAACGAGAACCACGACGGCGCCGCGTTCGCCTCGACGACCACCGTCGCGGACTGGATCGCCGCCCGCTTCGCCGCCTGAGCGCCGGACCGGGATTCCGCAGCTGCCCGTCCGCCGCCGCATGACAGGATGCGCGGCGGGCGACCGCTGGGGTGGCCCGACGGACGGACGGTGGAGGGCGATGCTGCACGCCGGTCTCAGGCTCGGTGACCGCTACCGGCTCGACGCGCGCATCGGCGCCGGCGGCATGGGCGAGGTCTGGCGGGCGGTCGACGAGGTGCTCGGCCGGGTCGTCGCCGTCAAGGCCATGCTGCCCGGCGTCGCCGATTAGCCCGACTTCGCCAAACGGTTCCTGGTCGAGGCCAAGGCGATGGCCAGCGTCAACCACCGCGCGGTGGCGCAGATCCACGACTACGGGCGCGGCGCCGGGATCACGTTCCTGGTCATGGAGTTCATCGACGGCGAGTCCCTGTCGCAGCTGCTGGCCCGCGAAGGCCGCCTCGACCCGGCGACGACGATGCGGCTCGTCGCGCAGGCCGCGGACGGCCTGCAGGCGGTGCACGAGCGCGGCATCGTGCACCGCGACATCAAACCGGCCAATCTTCTCGTACGCCGGGACGGCTCGCTGCTCATCACCGACTTCGGGATCTCCCGGACCGAGGACGGCACCGCCCTCACCGCCTCCGGCGCGGTCCTGGGCACGCCGACGTACCTGTCACCGGAGCAGGTGCTCGGCCGGCCCGCCACCGGCCGCAGCGACGTGTACTCGCTCGGGCTCGCGGCGTACGAGTGTCTGGCCGGGCGGCGGCCGTTCGAGGGCGACAACCCGTACGCGGTGGCCCTGCAGCGGCTGCAGGCCGCGCCCCGCTCTCTCGGCGCGGATGTCCCGGGCGCGGTGCTGGCCGTGGTCGAGCGGGCGCTGGCCACCGACCCGGCCGACCGCTGGCCGTCGGCCGCCGCGATGGCCGATGCCGCCCGGGCCGCAGCCGGTCCTGCTCGGGCCGCAGCCGGGGCCGCCCCGGTCTCGGCCGATCCCGCCCGGGCCGCGGCCGGTCCCGGACCGGCGCCGCGGGTCCGACGGCCGTCCGGTTCACACTCGCGGCGCGGGGTGGTGCTGGCCGCGGCACTGCTTGTCCTGGCCGTGGCCGGAGGCGTGGCGCTGTGGCAGACGCTGCGGCCGGGACCGGACGACGGGCCGGCAACGGGCGCCGGCACCTCGAGTCCCGCCGCGCCCGGGGCGGTGCCGCCGGCCGGCTTCGTCACCTGCGGGCCGACGCTCTGCCCGGCCGAGCCGCTGTGCTGGGCCGGGTTGACCGCCATCAACGGCCGGGCGTCGTCGCCGCGGGATCTCGACTGCGCCGAGGGGCACCGCTGGGAGACCTTCGCGGCCACCGGCCTGCCCGCCGAAGTCCGCCCCGGGCACGAGGACGAACTCCTGCTGCGCGAGGACATCGCGGCTGCCTGCTCGGCGCGGGTCATGGCGGACCGCAGCCGGGACCGCACCGCGACCGACGGCTGGGAACGCGAGGCCTGGCCGATCGAAGTTCCCGGCACGGAGCTGCGGCTGGTGCACTGCCTGGCCCGCCCCGAGCAGGGCGAGCCCACCGGCGCCGCGTTCACCTCATCCTGAGGGCAGGCTGCGCCGGACCGCCGCGACCACGCGTTCCGCCTGCTCCACTGTCATCTCCGACGACAGCGGCAGGGCCAGCGCCTCGGTGTGCAGCGCGTCGGTGACCGCCAGGGTCCCGCCCGCGCCGAGCGGCCCCCGGTGCACCGCCGCGAAGTACGGCTTGGTCCCCACGCCCAGCTCCCCGAGCCGCCGCTGCAAGCCGTCACGGTCGGGCACCCGGGCCACCCAGTGCACGTAGCTGTGCCGGTCGCCGTCGCGCACGAGCTGCGTCTCCAGCGGCAGACCGGCATAGACCGCCGCCACCTCGGCCCGCCACCGGACCAGATCGCCGAGCACCGGCAGCTGATCCAGCGCCACCACCGCGTGCAGCTCGTTCATCAGCTCCGAGCGGGTCCAGCCGGCCGGGTCGGCCTGCACCCGCTCGGCTGCCTCGGCGGGCAGCACCAGAGCACCGCCCGCGCCGCCGGCCGACAGGACCTTGGCGAAACTCATCGAGTACGCGTGCGCGTCCGCCTGCTGCGCCACCGGCCGGCCCTGATGCAGGCCGCCCAGCGCCGCCGCCGAGTCGGCCAGCAGCGGCACCCCGGCCCGCCGGCACACGGCGCGCAGCCCCGGGTAGTCGCACGGATTGCCGAAGGTGTCGACCGCCATGACCAGCCGGACATCACCCGGGCGCAGCGCCTCGGCGACCGCGGCCGGCGACAGCGTCCAGGTCGCCGGGTCCACGTCGGCGAAGCGCAGCCGGTAGCCCAGCTGCACCAGGATCTCGGCGGTCGCCGGGAACGTGTACGACGGCAGCACCGCCACGTCACCCGGCCGGGCCGGGCCCGTGGTCGCCGCCACCATGATCCGCAGCGCCGCCGTGCCGGAGGCGGTGAGCAGGACCCGCCGGTCGTCGTCGAGGTCGAGCTCCTTGCCGAGGCGCTCGGTGAGCTCCCGGGTCCACCGGTTGCCGTGTTTCACCTCGCCGCTGACCAGGCACTGCTGCTGGCGGGCCACGATGACTTCCGGATGCACCGGCCGCGGCGGGACCACGACCGGCAGCGGTGGCCGGAACAGCGGCTCGCGGTCGTCGCTGATCTGCTCGATGAGCCGGGCCAGGTGCGGGCGCAGCGGGCCGATCCGGTAGCCGGCCGCGGCGAGCCGGTCGGTGACCACCAGCCCCGAGCTGTCCGGCAGGCTGCGTGGCTGCTCGCGTACCGGGGAGGCGGACCCGCACAGCGTGCGGATCTCGGTGGCCAGGGTGTGCAGGGACACCGGCGGCCCGCCGACGTTGAAGACGCCGGGGCCGATGCCGCCGACGAGGATCCGGCCCAGCTCCACCGGCGGCAGGAAACTGCGCACGGTGCCGGCGGTGACCGGCAGCGGCAGCCCGGCCCGCGCCCGGCGGACCAGCCGGGTGGCGACCCGGTCCTGACCGGCGCCGAACGCGTTGGCCAGCCGCAGCACGGTCAGCCGGTCCGGCTCGACGGCCCCGGCGACCAGCCGTTCCTGGGCGAGCTTGGCCATCGCGTACGTCCACCGGCCGGTCGGGTCCGCGTCGGCCATCTCCCGGGCCAGTGGCGCCGCCCGCCACGGGGGACACGCGGCCCGGGCCAGGTCACGGGCGCCGGCGCACCACGCGTCGATCTCACCGGCCGACCACGGCAGCACCGGCGGGGTGTCCTCGGTCAGCGGGCCGTCGGCCGAGCCGTACACCTCGACCGACGACGTCAGGATGACCCGCCGCCCGGCCAGCGCGGGCAGCAGCCGGGCCGTGCTGATCGCGTTGTGCAGCGGCAGCGTCCAGGGCCGGCGGGGCCGCGGGTCGCTGGCCCCGAGCAGCAACACGACGACGCCGGGCGGCAGCTCGGCCAGATCGTCGCTGAGCAGATCGGCGCTGACCCAGCCCAGCCCGGCCGAGGCGGTGGCCTCCGGCGGCGCGACCCGGTCCACACTGGTGACCGCGGCCCCCGCTCCCAGCAGCGCGGCGGCCACCTCGGTGCCGAGGAAGCCCGAACCCCCGACCAGCACGAAGCTGTCCATGCAACCTCCACAAAGGAGGTCAGTATCACCGAGCCCCGACCGCCGCGGTGTCCGCTCGCCGACAGCGCGCCAGCTGCCCGTCGCGCAGCTCGTACCGGGCGTCCACCCGGTCCAGGCCCTCGGTGCGGTGGGTCAGCAGCAGCACCGTGCGCCCGTCGGCGGCGGTGAGCAGGTCGGCCATGAGGTCGGCCGCACCTGCCTCGTCCAGGCCTTCGGTCGGTTCGTCGAGGATGAGCAGGTCGGGGTCGGCGAGCAGGGCCCGGGCGGTCGCCAGCCGGCGGCGCTGACCGCCGGAGATGGTGCCGCCGCCGGTGCCGAGCCAGGTGTCCAGTCCGTGCGGCAGCCCGGCCAGCCAGCCGTCGAGCCGCACCCGGGCCAGGGCGGCGTGCAGCTGCGCGTCGGTGGCGCCGGGCCGGGCCAGGCGCAGGTTCTCCCGGACCGTGGAAGCGAAGACGTGGTCGGCCTCGTCCCCGACCAGCGCGCTGCGCCCCACGCCGGTGACCGTCCCCGCGCGCGGGTCGAGCAGCCGGGCGAGCACGGCCGCGAGGGTCGACTTGCCGCCCCCGGAGGGCCCGAGCACCGCGATCCGTGACCCGGCCGGCAGGTCCAGGTCGACGCCGCTCAGCGCGGCCGGCCGGCCCGGGTCCCAGCCGGCGACCAGGCCGCGGACCGCGATGTCCCCGGCCGGACCGGCCGGGTGGGAACCCGCGGACGGTGGCTGCGCGGCGATCTCCGCGAGCCGGGTACGCGCACCGGCGGCGCGGCGTCGCGCGACGGCGGCATCGGGCAGCGCGGCGATCGGCTCGCCGAGGGCGACGACGGCCAGCAGCAGCACGGCGGCCCACTCGTCGGACAGCGCACTGCCGGCGGCCACCAGCGCGGTCCCGGTCACCGCGACGCCCCAGCCGAGCAGGCCGAGCGCGGCGGCGGCACCGGCCGAGCGGGCCGCCCGCGCTTCCAGCCGGGCCAGCTCCCGGCTGCGCCGATCCGGTACGGCCAGAGCGTCCCCGCGGTCCCGCACGGCGAGCTCCTCGACACCCTCGACGGTCTCCACGACGGCGTCCCGCAGCTCGGCCCGGGCCCGGCCGGTGGCGGCATCGAGCCGGCTCGCCTGCCGCGCGGCCAGCGCCGGGGCGGCCACCCCGCTGATCAGCAGTCCCACGGCGAGCGGAACGGCGACGGCCGGCAGCACCGCCACGGCGGCGAGGGCCACGAGCGCCAGCGTCAGGGCCGCCGCGAGGGCGGGCAGGCGGCCCCGCAGCAGTCCGTCGACGCGGGCGTCCACGTCCTCACCGACCCGGGTGAGCAGGTCACCGCGCCGCCGCAGCCGGGGCCCGGGCACCCGCGGAACCAGATCGGCGAAGACCCGGGCCCGCCATTCCCCGAGCCGGGCGAAAGCCACATCGTGCGAGACGAGCCGCTCGACGTAGCGCAGCAGTGGCCGGGCGACGGCACTGCCCCGCACGAGCACGACGGCGGTCGACAGGGTGAGCACGGGCGGCAGGGTGGCGGCCCGCACGAGCAGCCAGGTGGCCGCCCCGGTCAGCACGATCCCGGCCAGCCAGGAGGCCGCCCCGAACCCGACAGCCGTGCCGGGCCGCCGCACGAACCACCCCGCAACCCGAGCCACCCGCGACCCGCCCGCGGCCGCGCCCCGGCCCGGCTCGGTTGAGGTTGAGGTTGAGGTTGAGGTGAGGGTGAACCCGTTCGAGGTCGGGGTGAGGGTCGGTCCGCTTGCGGTTGGCCTGAAGGTCGGCCCGGCCGCGGTCGGGGCACGATCCGTCAGCGTTGTGGCCGTCGGGCCCGACGGCATCCCGCCGGCCGCACCGGTTGCCCGTGGCGCGGAAACAGCGACGGTCGCGCCCCCAACTGGACCCGCAGCGACGGTCGCGCCCCCGACCGGACCCGCAGCGACGAGCTCGTCCTCGAGCCGGGAATCCTCATCCCCGGCGGACCCCGACGCCGGCGGGGCGTCGGGCGCCGGGGGAGTCACGTCGATGATCCGGTCGGCCGCGGCCAGCAGCCCCGGCCGGTGCGCAACCACCAGCACCGCACACCCCCGATCCGCCGCCGCCCGCAGCCGTTCGATCACCAGCCGCTCGGCGTCCGCGTCGAGGTGCGCGGTCGGTTCGTCGAGCAGCAGGACCGCCGGTGCGCGCCCGGCCGCGCGCAGCAGAGCCGCCAGCGCCAGCCGCTGGCGCTGGCCCGCCGACACCCCGGACCCGTGCTCGCCCAGCACCGTCGCCGGGTCGATCTCGGTGTCCAGTCCCACCGTGTGCAGCGCTTCGCGTACCGCGGCGGGGTCCGAGCCCGGGAACACGTCGGCGACCGTGCGGACGTGGGGCAGTGCCGGTCGCTGCGGCAGGTACAGCAGGCCGGGGCCGCTGAGCTCGACCCGTCCGGTGACGGCCGGTTGCAGGCCGGCGAGCACCCGCAGTGCCGTGGTCTTACCGGCGCCGGACGGTCCGCGCAGGGCGACCAGCTCGCCGTCACGGACGGCCAGGGTGCCGAGGTCGAGGGCGTCCACAGTGGCCCCGGGGTGCCGGACCCGCAGCCGGGACGCGTACACGGCCGGTCGTCCGCCGCCGGCGCCGAAGCGTCCGTCGCGGGCTCCGGCCAGTATCGCGCCGGTGGGCAGGAAGGCCGGGTCGTCGTCGGACGGGGTGAGGATCTCGTCGGCGTCGGCGATGACCGCCGACGCGTCGGCGCTCGCGTGGTAGCGGGCCGCCATCTCGCGCAGCGGCCGGTAGACCTCCGGCGCGAGCAGGATGACCAGCAGGGCCGGTCCGAGGGTCAGGTTGCCGGCGGCGACCCGGAGGCCGGCCTCGACGGCGATCAGCCCGACCGACAGGGTGGCGACCAGGTCCAGTGCCGTCGAGGACAGGAACGCCACCCGCAGGACGCGCAGGGTCGCCTTGCGGTGCCGGTCCGTCATGTCGCGGACCACCGTGGTCTGGCGGTCGGCGCGGCCGTACACCCGCAGGGTCGTCAGCCCGCGCACGACGTCGAGGAAGTGGCCCGCCAGCCGGGCGTCCGCCTCCCAGGCCCGCTGGGCCCGCTCGCGGGTCGCCCAGCCGATCAGCGCGCCCAGCACCGGGATCAGCGGCAGCGTGACCAGTGCGATCAGCGCCGAGGTCAGGTCGGTGACGGCCATCGCGACGATGACCAGCGGGGGCAGCGCCACGCCGAGCACCAGTGCGGGCAGGTAGCCGGAGAACCACGGGCGCAGCGAGTCCAGGCCGCTGCCCAGCACGGCGGTGAGCCGGTTGCCGCCCAAGCGGGCCACCCAGGCGGGACCGTGGCGCAGGGCCGCTGCGAGCGCCGAGCGGCGCAGGTCGTCGGTGACGGCGGCCGCCGTACGCCGGGCCACCACCTGCTCCGCCCAGGTCAGCGCGGCCCGCAGCACGAACGCCGCGGCCAGCAGGGCCAGCGCGTCGTGGCCGGTGACGATCCGGGCCAGGGCGACGGCGACGACCACCGTCGCGGCCGCCTGGCCGGCGCCGAGCACGGCCAGCCCGGCGATTCCGGTACGGCTGGCCCGCGCGTGCCGCAACAGCCGCGGGTCGAGCGGTCCCCGGGTCATGACGGCACCCGCTCGCTGGCCACCCGGCGCCGGAAGACCCAGTAGGAGAAGGCCTGGTAGACCAGGACGCCGGGGAGCACCACGACGCCGACGACGCTGATCAGCCGCAGGGCCGAGTCGGTGGCGGCCGCGCCCGTCATGGTGAGCGACCAGGCCGGGTCGAGTGTGCTGCGCAGCACGACGTCGCCGTGCACGGTGAAGACGGCCACCACCGCGCCGGCGATGCTCAGCGCCGTACCGCCGAAGGCCAGGCCCTCCTGGTTGCTGCGGGCCAGCATGGCGATCCCCACGCAGAGCACGGCCGCGGCCAGCACCAGCCGCGATTCGGTGCCGAAGCCGATCCCGGCGAGCACGGCAGCACCGCCGGTGGCCAGGGTGACGCCGAGGCGGCGGGCCCGCTCGTGCACCGGGCCGGTGGTGCGCAGGGTGAGGAACATCGCGCCGATCAGCAGGGCGGCGAACAGGGCCGCGCCCGCTCCGGCCAGGGCCGGCCAGCTGAGCAGGGCCGCGGTGCTGCGGCTCAGACCCGTACCGGTGACCTGGCCGTCCGGGCCGAGGGCCAGGCCGTGGGTGAGCACGCCCAGCACGGCTCCCCAGAGCAGCACGATGCCGGCCGAGCTGGCCGCCAGGGCCGCGTCGCAGCGGCGGCGCCAGCCCGGACCGTCGCCCTTGCCGCGGAACTCCAGGGCCACCCCGCGGACGGCGAGCAGCAGCAACAGGGCGGCCATCGGCAGGTAGAGGCCGGAGAGCAGGGCGGCGTACCAGTCGGGGAAGGCCGCGAAGGTCACGCCGATCGCGGCGACCAGCCAGACCTCGTTGCCGTCCCAGAACGGGCCGACGGTGCGCACGACCGCGCCGCGCTCGTGGTCGTCGCGGCCGACGACCGGGGAGAGCAGGCCGACGCCGAAGTCGAAACCCTCGAGGACGAAGAACAGCACCCAGCAGAGCACCACGAGCGCGAACCAGACAGTGATCATGGCAGTTCCTCAGTAGACCGGGACGGGTTCGCGCTCGGGTGCCTGCTCGCCGGCGGATGCGGCGGGCGCGGCGGCTTCGAGCGGTTGCCGGGACAGGTGGCGGACCAGCCGCAGCCAGACGACGGCGAGGACGCCGTAGACGACGGTGAAGCCGATCAGGGAGACGAGCACCTCGCCGCTGGTCAGGCCGGGGGAGATGCCGTCGGCGACCCGGGAGATGCCGAACGCGAGCCACGGCTGGCGGGCCGTCTCGGTGAAGATCCAGCCGAACGTGTTGGCCGCGGCGGGCAGGATCGGGATCAGCGGCAGGAAGCGGATCAGCAGCCGGTGGGCCTGCCGGTCGCGCCGGGTGCTCCACAGGTAGTACGCCGCCACGGCCGCCGCCAGCATGCCGATGCCGATCATCAGCCGGAAGGTCCAGAACGCCACCGGGATCATCGGGATGTAGCTGCCCGGGCCGTACTGGGCGACGTACTGGGCCTGCAGGTCGTCGATGCCCTGCACGGTCGCGCCGGGGTCGCCCTTGGCCAGTACGGACAGCAGGCGGGGGATCTCCAGGCTGAAGAACGGTTCACCGCCGTCCGGGCCGCCCACGGCGAAGACGGAGAAGGGCGCGCCGGTGGTGGTGGCGTACAGGGCCTCGGCGGCGGCCATCTTCATCGGCTGCACCTCGGTGATGACCTTGCCGAGGTGGTCGCCGGTCAGGGCGGTGAGGGCGCCGCCGGTCAGCGTCAGCCAGGCGCCGAGCCGGGCCAGCGTACGGAACGCGGCCTCGCCACCGGCCCGCAGCCGCCACACCCCGATGGCCAGCAGCAGCGACCCGCCGGCCATGACCGCCCCGGCCAGCGTGTGCGGGAACGCGGCCAGGTTGACCTCGTTGAGCAGCAGCGCGCCGAAGTCGTCGAGGTGGGCCCGCCCGGTCACCGGGTCCAGCGAGTACGCGACCGGGTTCTGCATGAACGAGTTGGCCGCCAGGATGATGAACGCGGACATCACGGTGCCGGCCGCGACGATGACGATGGTGGCGGCGTGCAGCTTGCGCGGCAGCCGGTCCCAGCCGAAGTACCAGAGCGCGAGGAACGTCGCCTCGAGGAAGAAGGCGAGCATGCCCTCGATGGCCAGCGTCGGGCCGAACACGTCGCCGTAGAAGCGGGCGAAGTTGCTCCAGCCCATGCCGAACTGGAACTCCTGCACCAGCCCGGTGACCACGCCGACCGCGAAGGTGACGATCAGCAGCTTGCCGACCAGCTTGGTGAGCTGCAGGTAACGCTCCTGGCCGGTGCGCAGCCAGGCCACTTGCAGGCCCGCGGCGGTGCCGGCCAGGCTGATCGACAGCGGCACGAAGAAGTAGTGGTAGATCGTCACGACCGCGAACTGCAGCCGGGTCAGCTCGAGCACGTCCACGGATGGCCCCCTCTACGACGTTCCGTAGTAGATACTACGCCTCGTAGTACGACGCTGTGCAGTAGAGTGGGTCACATGGCTTTGGGAGACCTCGAACGTGAGGTCATGACGCAGTTGTGGAACGCCGGCGAGCCGCTGACCGTGCGCCAGGTGCACGAACGGCTGAGCCGCGACCGCGAGCTGGCGTACACGACCGTGATGACCGTGCTGGACCGGCTGGCCAAGAAGGGTGTCGTCACCCAGCAACGGGCCGACCGGGCGTACCGCTATGCCCCGGCGCAGTCGCGCGAGGAGATGACCGCCGCGCTGATGCTCGACGCCCTCAGCGCGGCGCCCGACGGCGTCCGCGACGCGGCCCTGGCCCACTTCGTCGGCCGCATCGACCCGTCGGCCCTGACCGCCGCCATCGAGGCGGCACGGAAGGACCCGGGCGTAAAGCCGTGACCGCATTACTGCTCGGCGCGCTGGGGCTCACCCTGTCGCTGGTGGTGCCGGGCATCCTGGCCGGTGCGCGCTGGCCCGACCGGGCACCCGCCGCGGCCGTCGCGCTCTGGCAGAGCATCACCCTCACGGGGGTCCTCTGTGCGCTGGGCGTGGTCCTGGCCGGGCCGCAGGAGCTGGTCAGCGAGCTGGGTTCGGACCGTCCGGTGGGTGCGGTCGCGCTGATCTTCGCGCTGGTGATCGCGGCGGTGATCATCGTCCGGCTGCTGGTGTCGCTCGTCCGGGTGAGCATCCGGTCCCGGGCGCGCCGGTCCCGGCACCGGCTGCTGGTCGACCTGCTGGACACCGCCGAACGCCACGGCGAGCTGCCCGCCGAGGTGCCCGCCGGGCTGCGGGTGCTGGACGGGCCGCTGCCGTTCGCGTACTGCCTGCCGGGCCGCTCGCCGCGGGTGGTGCTCAGTGGCGGGGCGCTGCGGGTGCTCGACGCCGGGCAGGTGGCCGCGGTGATCGCGCACGAGCAGACCCACCTGCGGCACCGGCACGACGTGGTCATGGAGTCGTTCACCGCGTTCTACCGGGCGGTGCCGCGGCCCCTGCGCAGCCGGGCCCCGCTGGACGCCGTACACCTGCTGCTCGAGATGGTCGCCGACGACGCCGCCCGGCGGCGCTGCGGCGCTGAGCCGCTGCGCACCGCCCTGACGCTGCTCAGCGACGCGGTGAGCCCGGACGCTCCGGTGGAGCTCGGCAGCGCGGCGGCGGAGCGCCGGCGCCGGCTCGACCGGCTGAACCTCAGCGATCCGCGGCAGGTCTCCCTGGGCCTGACCATGGTGGCGGCCACCGGCGCCGTCGGCCTACTGGTGTTACCCACCGTGATCCTGGTGCTGCCGTGGCTCGATCGCGCGCTCTCCGCATGGCCGCTCTGACGGCCGTTTCTCTCACGCTGAGTCAACCGATGTTCGGCGCAGTGTGTCCTGATACCGCCGGGTTCAATTCGTCGTTGATCGGGAGTACGGTAATGCCCGGCTCGGCAGTCCCCCCTCGTCCCAACCCGGGCGAACTGACGGGCCACCGCCCAATCGTCGCGAGACGAACCGGGGACCCCGCAGTTCTGGGGTAAAGCCACCAGCAGCACGGTGGCCGGGCGCGCTTCCCGCCCGCACCCGTCAGCTAACCCGGTCGGCGGCCGAGGGAAGAAAGGACACTGCACCTACGTGAAACGGATTGAGGCGCGCAGCGCCGCAATTCTGCGCAGCATCGCCTGCGCCGTCGCCGCGGTCGGGATTCTTCTCACTCCCGGGGTGGCGAATGCGACACCGTCCCCGTCGAGTATCGAAAAGCAGATCGACGAGCAGTGGAACAAGCTGGAACCGGTCATCGAGCAGTACAACGACGTGCACAACCAGCTGCTCAAGAACCAGGCCCAGCTCCGGAAGATCGACAAGCGGCTCGCCCCGCTGGAGCTGCAGGTCGACCTGGCCATGTCGCAGGTGGGCAACATGGCGGGACAGGCCTACATGCAGGGCTCACCCAGCGCCATGAAGGCCATGGTCGTCAGCGGCTCGCCGACCGGTCTGACCGAGAAGCTCACGTTTCTCGATCTGATCAGCCGGCACCAGCGTCAGTCGGTCGCGGGCGTCGCGAAACTGCGCGATCAGCTCGCGGGCGACAAGCGTGATCTGGACACCCTGACCAAAGACGTGGCGGCGCGCGACAAGGCGCTGGCCAAGCAGAAGAAGGACATCCAGAAGAAGGTCGACGAGCTGCAGAAACTGCGGATCCGGGCGTACGGCGCCAGCGGCGTCTCCGACGGTCCGTTCAAGACCGGCCCGTGCCCGGTCGACTACACCGACGACAAGGGTGGCCGGGCGGCGCAGAAGGCGTGCGACCTGATCGGCAAGCCCTACGTCTTCGGTGCGGAGGGGCCGGGCGGTTACGACTGCTCCGGCCTGACCAAGGTGGCGTGGGCGGTGTCCGGGGTGCACCTCGAGCACTTCACCGGCGACCAGATCAGGGCGGGCCGGGCGGTCAGCCGCAGTCAGCTGCAGCCGGGCGACCTGATCTTCTACGGCAGTCCGGTGCACCATGTCGGCCTCTACGTCGGCGGCAACACGATGGTGCACGCACCGCACACCGGTGACCACGTCCGGATGGCCTCGATCGACCGCAGCGGAGCCATCACCGGCATCCGCCGCCCGACGGGCTGAGCCGGACCGGCGCGACGGAAACGCATAGGGCACGACGGAAAGCCGCCACCACCGTGGCGGCTTTCTCCTTTCCCGGCGGCTGCCGTCGCTCACCTCAGTCCCGGGCATCCACCTCTTCGGTGCTACGGCTGCGGCGATAGCGGCGGGCTCCAATGTGTTCGATCATCGGGCTGCGACAATGGGGCGCATGTTCCCCGCTGCGTTCGTCCGCAACGTCACCGGCAACTGGGGCGACGACGGCCGGCACTGGCTCGTGGAGCTGCCCGATCTGATCGACGATGTCGCTCGTGACTGGGGGCTGACGGTCGGTACGCCGTACCCGTTGAGTTTCAACTATGTCGCGCCGGCGCGGCGGGCCGACGGGTCGCCGGTGGTGCTCAAGCTCGGCCTGGCCGCGGCCGGTCATGTCGCGACGGAGGCCGACACGCTCGGGTTCTTCGGTGGCCGGGGCGCGGTCGAGGTGCTGGCCCGCGACGACGACCGCGGCGCGCTGCTGCTCGAACGGGCCGAGCCCGGCGGGACGCTACGGGCGCTGGTCGGTGAGCACGACGAGCAGGCCACGGCCGTGCTCGTCGACATGATGCGCCGGTTGCACCGCCCGGCGCCGGAGGGGCTGGTGCTGGAGGAGCTCTCGTCCCGGGTCGCGGCGTTCGACGCGCACCTGGTCCGGTATCCCGGCGACGACCCGTTCCCGCGGCGCCTGGTCGAGCAGGCCCGGGAGCTGCTGGCCGACCTGTGCGCCTCGGCCTCGCAGCGGGTGGTGCTGCACGGCGATCTGCACCACGAGAACGTGCTGGCCGCAGTTCGGGAGCCGTGGCTGGCCATCGACCCGCACGGTGTGCTCGGCGATCCCGGGTACGAGATCGGGGCCGTGCTCTACAACCCGTTCGACGGTGACGAACCGGTGCTGGAGCTGCTGCCGGCCCGGGTGGAGCAGTTCGCGGACGGGCTCGGCATGCCGGTCGACCGGGTGGTGGCCTGGGGTTTCGTGCAGGCGGTGCTCTCCGAGGTGTGGGACGCCGACGCCGGCGCCCCGGAGCCCGGTCAGGCGTTGCAGGTGGCGCTCAAGCTGGCGCCGCGCCTTTCCTGAGCAGGCTCAGCAGCCGGACGAGTTCGGCGCGCTCGGCGGCGGTCAGCGGGGTCAGCAGCTCGTCCTGGATGGCCTCGGCCCGGGCGGCCAGTTCCGCGGCCCGTTCGCGGCCGCGGTCGGTGATCGTCACGACGTTGCGGCGTTTGTCGGCCGGGTCCGGGCTGCGCTCGACGTAGCCGTCCGCGGTCAGCTCGTTGAGCACCGCCACCATGTCGCTGAGGTGGATGCCGGTGCGCCGGCCCAGTTCCGCCTGGCTGGCCGGGCCGCCGAGCAGCGTCTCGAGCAGCCGGTAGTGGTAGCCGCGGGCACCGACCTCGGCGAAACGCTCGGTGACGAGGCGGCCGGCGTGGGCGGCGGTCTGGGTCAGCAGCCAGCTGGGGAGGTGCTCCATGTGCGGAGCCTAACATTTGCCCGACTAACGTTAGGTGGACTAACGTTAGTCGCATGAACGATATCGTGCCGTACCGGATCGACGTCCCGCAGACCGAGCGCGACGACCTGGCCGACCGTCTCGACCGCACCCGCTGGCCCGACGAGCTACCCGGCGCCGGCTGGGACTACGGCATCCCGCTGGACCGGGTCCGCGCCCTCGCCGACCGCTGGCGCCACGGTTACGACTGGCGCCGGCACGAGGCCGAGCTGAACGAGTTCCCGCAGTTCACCACCGAGATCGACGGTCAGCGGGTCCACTTCCTGCACGTCCGCTCGGCCAACCCGGAGGCGCTGCCGCTGCTGCTCCTGCACGGCTGGCCGGGTTCGGTGCTGGAGTTCCATGCTCTGATCGGCCGGCTGGCCGGCGATTTCCACCTGGTCGTGCCGTCGCTGCCCGGTTTCGGCTTCTCCGGGCCGACCGCGGAGCGCGGCTGGGATCTGCACCGCATCGCCCGGGCCCTGGCCGAGCTGATGACCCGGCTCGGCTACCCGCGTTTCGGCGCGCACGGCGGCGACTGGGGCTCCGGCGTCGCCCGGGCGCTCGGCGGCGCCGTCCCTGAACGGGTGGTCGGCGTACACGTCAACTATCTGCCCACGCCCGGCCCGGCGACCGGCCTGACCGGCACGGACCGCGACCGCGCCGAACGGACCGCGGCGTTCGCCGCGAACCGGCCCGGCTATCAGGTGCTGCAGGCGACCCGGCCGCAGACCATCTCGTACGCGCTGACCGACTCGCCCGCCGGCCAGCTCGCGTGGATCGCCGAGAAGTTCACCGAATGGGCCGACCCGGCCGCCGCCATCAGCGACGACGTCCTGCTCACCGACGTGTCGATCTACTGGTTCACCCGGACGGCGGGCTCGTCGGCCCGGCTCGCCAAGGAGAGCGGACACGGCACCCCCTGCCCGGTCCCGATGGGCGTCGCCGTCCTGCCGCACGACATCGTGCTGAGCGTGCGCCCGCTGGCCGAGCGGCTCTTCGACATCCGGCACTGGACGGAGCTGCCGCGCGGCGGGCACTTCGCGGCGCTGGAGGTGCCGGTCGAGCTGGCCGCCGACATCCGCGCGTTCTTCCGCAGCCTGGTGATCTCTTCCTCACCGTAGTACCGGTCCCGCGTCGCGGGGCGCGGCAGGGGGAAGAGTGGAGGCATGCGACTTGATCTCAGCGGTAAGACTGCTCTCGTCACCGGCTCCACCCAGGGCATCGGCCTCGCGATCGCCACCGGCCTGGCCGCGGCCGGCGCCCGGGTCGCGATCAACGGCCGGGACCGCGACAAGGTGCTCGCCGTGCTGCCGAGCGACGGTGACTACATCGCCGCCCCGGCCGATCTGACCACCGACGACGGCCTCGCCGCGCTGCTCGACGGGCTGCCGCAGGTCGACATCCTGATCAACAACCTGGGCATCTTCGGCGCGCGGCCGGCGCTGGAGATCACCGACGCCGAGTGGCGGCGGTACTTCGAGGTCAACGTGCTGACCGCGGTCCGGCTGACCCGGGCGTACCTGCCCGGGATGCGGGAGCGGGGCTGGGGCCGGATCCAGTACATCGCCAGCGACTCCGCGGTGGTGACGCCGGTCGAGATGATCCACTACGGCATGTCCAAGACCGCGCTGCTCGCGGTCTCCCGCGGTTTCGCCAAGGAGGCCGCCGGCAGCGGCGTGACGGTGAACAGCGTCATCGCCGGGCCCACCCACACCGCCGGTGTCGAGGAGTTCGTCTACCAGCTCGTGGACCGCGACCTGCCGTGGGACGAGGCACAGCGGGAGTTCATGCGGCTGCACCGGCCGCAGTCGCTGCTGCAGCGCCTGATCGAGCCCGAGGAGATCGCCAACATGGTGGTCTACCTGAGCTCCCCGCAGGCGTCGGCCACCACCGGCGGCGCGCTGCGCGTGGACGGCGGCTACGTCGACGCGATCCTGCCCTGACCGAGCCCCGGGTGACCGGGCCCGGCCGGACCGCGGGGGAGACCGCGGTCCGGCCGGCCCGGCTCAGTCGCGCAGCCGGCGGTAGGCGCGCGCCGACAGCGGCACGAAGATCGCGGTGAGCAGCACCGGCCAGCCGATGGCGAGCCACACCGCGCCGTCGGCCAGCGGCCCCTCGGTGATGCCGGTCGGGTTGCCGAAGAGTTCCCGCGCGGCCGACGCGGTCGCCGACAACGGATTCCAGGCGGCGATCGCGCCCAGCCAGCCCGGCATCGTCTCGGCCGACACGATCGCGGTGGACAGGAAGCCGATCGGCCAGACCAGCACCTGCACCGCCATCGTCGCGCCCTCACCGCGGAAGCTCAGGCCCACGAAGATGCCGATCCACAGCACCGCGAACCGCAACAGCAGCAACAGCAGCACGGCCGCCGCCGCGGACGCCGGATCGGACGAGATCCGCCAGCCGATCAGCAGGCCGCCGAGAATCAGCACCAGCACCTCGACCGTGGAGTTGGCCATGTCGGCCCCGACGCGGCCCAGGGCCACCGACGCGCTGCCGATCGGCATCGACCGGAACCGGTCGGTGATGCCCTTGCGGGCGTCGTTGGCCATCGCGGTGGCCGTGCTCTCGACCCCGAACATCATGCTCAGCGCCAGCATGCCGGGCAGCAGGAAGCTGATGTAGTCGCCGCCGCCGGGGACGGTGATCGCGCCGCCGAAGAGGAAACCGAAGACCAGCAGCAGCATGATCGAGAAGAGCAGGCCGAAGATCGGCGCCCACGGCTGGCGGACCCAGTGGGCCAGGTCCCGCTGGGTGATGACCCAGCCGGCTCGCAGCGTCGTCATCGCGCGACCTCCTTGTCGGTCAGGGTGAGGAAAACCTCGTCGAGGGTGGGCCGGCGCAGCACCAGGTCCTCCGGGGCGATGCCCAGTTGGTCGAGGGCCCGGACGATGTCGGCCAGGGCGACCACCCCGGCCCCGACCTCGAAGGTCACCCGGTGGGTGTCCGCGTCGGTCACCGCCGCCTCGCCCAGGGCTGCCGCCAGCCGCTGCGCCACCGCCTCCAGCGGCTCCGAGCGCGGCACGGTGACGGTCACCCGGTCGCCGCCGACCTGACGCTTGAGCTCGTCCGGCGTGCCGTCGGCGACCACCCGGCCGTGGTTCATCACCGAGATCCGCGCCGCCAGCTGGTCGGCCTCGTCGAGGTACTGGGTGGTGAGCAGGACCGTGGTGCCGCGGGCGGCGATCTCCCGCACGCTCTCCCAGACCTCGTTGCGGGCCCGGGGGTCCAGGCCGGTGGTGGGCTCGTCGAGGAACAGCACCGCGGGGGTGAGGATGAAGCCGGCGGCGAGATCGAGCCGGCGGCGCATCCCGCCGCTGTAGGTGGAGACCGCCCGTTCGGCCGCGCCGGTGAGGCCGAACGTGTCGAGCAGCTCGTCGGCGCGGGCCCGGGCGGCGGCGGTGGAGAGGCCGAAGAGCCGGCCGAACATGACCAGGTTCTGCCGGCCGCCGAGGATCTCGTCGACCGCGGCGTTCTGCCCGACCAGGCCGATCCGCCGCCGGACCTCGCGGGCCTGGGTCCGTACGTCGAAACCGGCGACCCTCGCGCTGCCGCCGTCGGTGCGGATGAGGGTCGCCAGGGCCTTCACCGCGGTCGTCTTGCCGGCGCCGTTGGGGCCGAGCAACCCGTGGATGACCCCGGGCGGCACGGTCAGGTCGAAGCCGTCGAGGGCCTGCAGATCGCCGTACCTCTTGCGTAGTCCGTCCGCTTCGAGAGCGTTGTCGGTCACCGTAGCTCCTAACTCCGTATGCCTTACGGAAATTGCGCCGGCAACACCGTACACCCCACGGGGTAATCTGCGCACATGGAGAGTCAGGACATCGACCGCACGCTCGAGCTGCTGTGGCGGCGCACGCTAGGGACCCCGCAGGGCACCCGGGGCCCCAAGCAGCGGGTGAGCGTGGACGAGGTGGTGCGCGCGGCGATCGCGGTGGCCGACGAGGAAGGGCTGCCCGCCTTCTCGATGCGCAAGGTCGCCGACCGGCTCGGGCTCAAGCTGATGTCGATCTACACCTACGTCCCCGGCCGCTCCGAGCTGATCGGCCTGATGGTCGACGAGGTGGCCGGCGAGCGGGAGCTGCCGCCGCACGAGGGCCCGCTGCGGCAGCGGATGACCGCGGTCGCCCAGCAGATCTGGGACGAGTTCCACCGGCATCCGTGGCTGCTGCAGGTGGAGAACAGCCGCCCGTGGATCGGCCCGAACGTCTCGGACCGCTACGAGTGGCAGCTCGCGGCCATCGAGGGCGCCGGTTTCACCGACCTGGAGATGGATCAGGTGATCACCCTGCTGGCCAGCTTCACGGCCGGGGCGGCGCGGTCCTCGGTCGACACCCGGCGCACCGCCGAGCAGTCCGGCATCTCCGACGCCGAGTGGTGGGCGGTCAACGTGCCGGTCCTCGAGCGGGTGATGCCCGCCGGCGCCTACCCGATCTCCGGCCGGGTCGGGCAGGCCGCCGGGGAGGAGTACAACGCGGTCGGCGACCCCGAGCGGTCGTTCCGCTTCGGCCTCGACCGCATCCTTGACGGGCTGGAGCGTCTGCTCGACCGCTGAGCGGGGCGGCCCGGGGAAGCCGGGCATAATCGCCTCTCATGAGCGACGCCCTGATCGACAGCCTCACGGCGGCCGTCGCCGCCCGGCCCGACGATGTCGCGCTGCGGCTGCACCTGGCCGAGCTGCTGGCCGGGGCCGGGCGCGCCGGCGAGGCGATCGGGCACGCCGCCCAGGTGCTGGCCCGGGACCCCGGCAACGAGGCTGCGCGGCGGGTGATGGCGGCCGCTCTTCCGGGTGAAGCGCCGGCGGCCCCGTCGCGCCCCGGCGTCGACTGGGACGCCCTGGAGAGCGAGTTCGAGGGCGTCGTCCCGCCCCGGTTCGCGCCGGCCGGTGCCGGCGACGACGCGTTCGAGGTCGAACGGGCCGCGGTCACCCTGGCCGACGTCGGCGGCATGGACGAGGTGAAGCAGCGCCTCGAGCTGGCCTTCCTCGCTCCGCTGCGCAACCCGCAGCTGCGCACTCTGTTCGGCAAGAGCCTGCGCGGCGGCCTGCTGCTGTACGGCCCACCCGGTTGCGGCAAGACGTTCCTGGCCCGGGCCGTCGCGGGGGAGATAGGCGCCGCGTTCATCTCCCTGTCGATCGTCGACGTGCTGCAGATGTGGATCGGCAGCTCGGAACGCAACCTGCACGACCTGTTCGAGTCCGCCCGGTCGCACGCGCCCTGCGTGCTGTTCCTCGACGAGATCGATGCGCTGGGCCACAAGCGCAGCCAGCTCAGCTCCTCGGCGATGCGGACCCTGGTCAACCAGCTGCTCACCGAGCTGGACGGGGTGGGCGGCGGCAACGAAGGGGTGTTCGTGCTGGCCGCGACCAACGCTCCCTGGGACATCGACGCGGCGCTGCGCCGGCCCGGCCGCCTGGACCGCACGGTCCTGGTGCTGCCGCCGGACGCGACCGCCCGCGCCGCCATCCTGGAGTACCACCTGCGGGACCGGCCGGTCGCCGGCATCGACCTGCGCGCGCTGGCCGCCGCCACCGAGCACTTCTCCGGCGCCGACCTGGCCCACGTGTGCGAGACCGCCGCCGAGTTCGCATTGCGCGACGCCATCGCCACCGGCGAGGTCCGGATGATCTCGCAGCAGGACATGACGGCGGCTGTGCGCGACGTGCGGCCGTCCACGGACGCCTGGTTCGCCACGGCCCGCAGCGTGGTCATGTTCGGCAACGCGAGCGGCGAGTACGACGACCTGGCCGCGTACCTTCGCAAGCGCAAGCTGCTGTGAGCGGCGACGACGCGTACCGCCAGGCCCGGCAGCTGGCCGAGGTGGGCCGGCACGCGGACGCCGAGGCCCGGTTGCGCGCGGCGCTGGCCGTCGGGCCGGCCGATGCCGGCCTGCTCACCCTGCTCGGTTACGTGCTGCGTCAGCAGCGCGACTACGTGGCCGCGCTGGCGGCCTGCGACGCGGCGGTGGCCGCCGCTCCCGGGCTGGCCGGCGCGCACGCCGAACGCGCGGAGTCCCTGATCGCCCTGATCCGTGACCAGGACGCGGTCGCCGCGGCCGGTGAGGCGGTCCGGCTGACTCCGCACGAGCCGGCCGGGCACCTGGTGCTGGCCCGGGCGCTGGCCGCCGGCCGCCGTTTCGCCGAGGCCCGCGCCTCGGCCCGGCACGGCCTGGCGCTGGCCCCGCGGTCGGTCGAGGGCCTGCTGACCCTGGCCGACGTGGAACGCGACGCGGGCAACCGGGACGCGGCCGAGGAGGCGGCCCGGGCGGCGCTGGCGATCGAGCCCGCCAACGCCTACGGCCGCTGGCTGCTGGCCATGCTCGACGCCGAGCGGCTGCGGGTCGGCCGCTCGCTGCGCGCTCTGCACGACGTGGCCCGGGAGAACCCGGCCCGCCCGGACGTCATCTCGATGACCTGGCCGATCCGCAGCCTGCTCAGCGCGCTGCGCCGCTGGTTCGCGGCCGCGGTCCTGCTGGTCGTGGCGGGCACGCTCGCGGCGGCCTGGTGGCCACCGGCCGCGCTCGGCAGCCGCATCCTGGCGGCCCTGTTCGCCACGGTCGTGGCCGGCTTCGCCCTGCGGGTGCTGATTCCCGCGGGCCGCCTGCCGTGGCGCTGCCTGCGACTGGTGCCCGGGCTGCTGCGCCGGGCTGCCCGCGCCGCGATGGTCACCGTGGGCGTCATGGTCGCGCTGCTGCTGGCGTACGCCGTGACGGGCCACCGGTGGCCGGCCGTGCTCGCCCTCGCGGCGGTGCCGGTGCTGTGGGGCCTGGGCCTGGCCGAGCTGCTCGGTGCCCGGCTGGACGACCCCGGTTTCCTGCACGCCCTCAAAGCGCTGGGCCGCGACTTCCGCGACTGGGGCGGCGACCTGGTCCGGTGGTGGCAGGAGACGAAGCGCGAACTGCGCGAGACCTGGAACGACGACAACCCGCTGCCCCCGCGTCCCGGCTCGTCGCGATGAGCCACCAGCACAGCCACGGCCCGCCGCCGGCCGCGTCCCGGCGCACCCGGCGCATCGTCACCGCGGTGCTGGTGCCGGCCGCCCTGGCCACCCTGGTGGCGCTGATCCTGCTCTGGCCCGGCAACGTGCGCACCGACCCGGCCGCGGGCGGGGGCCAGCGGGCCCTCGGCACGGTGACGGCCGTCGCCGAGCAGGTCTGTCCGGCCGGTGCCCCGCAGCAACGTTGCGGCTCCGCCACGGTCCGGGTCACCGAGGGGCCCGGCGCGGGTGCCGATCAGGCGGTCGACCTCCCGCAGGGCCCCGGCACGAGCGCCCTGCACGTCGGCGACGGCGTGGTCCTGCTCTACTTCCCGGACGCGGTTCCCGGCGGGCGGGCGTACTCGGTGGTGGACCGGCAGCGCTCGACCCCGATGATCTGGCTGGTCGCGGTGGCCGTGGCGGTGATCCTGGCGTTCGGCCGACGGCGGGGGCTGGCGTCGCTGGCCGGCCTGGCGGTGAGCTTCGCACTGCTGCTGCTCTTCGTGATCCCGGCCATTCTCGCCGGCTCACCGCCGCTGCTGATCGCGGTGGTGGGCGCCTCGGCCATCATGTTCGCGGCGCTGTATCTGACCCACGGCGTCAACGTGCACACCTCGGTGGCGGTGGCCGGCACGCTGGCCAGCCTGGTGCTCACCGGTGTGCTCGGTGCGGTGTTCACCTCGCTGATGCAGCTGAGCGGGCTGGGCGGCGACGACAGCTCGGCCCTGGCGGTCACCCGGACCAGCCTGGACCTGCGCGGCCTGCTGCTGGCCGGCATCGTCATCGGTGCCCTCGGAGTGCTGGACGACGTGACGGTGACCCAGGCCGTGACGGTGGCCGAGATGAGCCCCGGCGCGACGAGCCGGTGGGAGCTGTACCGCGCGGCGATCCGGGTCGGCCGCGCGCACGTGGCGTCGGCGGTCAACACGATCGTGCTGGCGTACGCGGGGGCCTCGTTGCCCCTGCTGTTGCTCATCGCGGCCTCCAGCGAGCCCGTCACGGACCTGTTGACCAGCGAGTACCTGGCCCAGGAGATCCTGCGCAGCGCGGTCGGCACGATCGGCCTGGTCGCCTCGGTCCCGATCACGACGGCGCTGGCCGCCCTGGTGGCCGACCTGGGCCCGGCCACGCCGGTGATCGCCGGCCGGCACGCCCGGCGGGCCTGAGGGCGGCGGGCCGGGGCCCGCCGCCCGCGATCGGCCGGTCCTCAGCAGTTGCGCAGTTCCGGGGACTGGTTGAGCAGCTGGCCGCGCGGGGAGACGAAGGCCCGGTAGCGGTCGCCGCCCACCGCGCCGGGGCGGAAGGCCGCCACCCGGTGGCAGTTCTGGAAGGCGAGCTTGGCGCCGAAGTGACGCTCCAGCCCGCCCCGGATCGCGTCACTGGCCAGGGCCCGCAGGAGCTCACCGCGCTGCTGCCCGGACGGCGGCGGGATCTCGTGGTCGGCGAACTCGCCACCGGTGGTCTCCAGCTCGGTCACGACCTGGCTGATCACCTCCCAGGCGTACGGCAGCGACGTGCGGACACAGTCGACGAACTCGGCGTCCGGGACCTCGCCACGCTCGGCGACGGAGAGCAGCTCGGGGGAGACGGTGAGAGACATGCGGATCCTTCCGGCAAGACGGCGTGCCGGCGGAGTACCGGCGACGGGTCCATCTTGTTGGCAACGGTTTTCATTGTAAAGAAAGCCGCGCCGGTGTCACCCGATCGTCAGCTCGCTGATCACGGCGTCGCGCAGTACGCCGCCGGTGGTCGGGGTGACGCTGAGCCTGATCGGCCGGCCGGTCGATCAGCGGGATCCCGGCCTGTCCGTGCGGACCCGGGAGGCCGCCCTGCGGGTGATCCTGCGCACCGGCCGACGTCTCCCGGGCCGGTGCCGCCGTCACGCTGCGGGCCGCACTGGCGGCCGACCGGACGGGGTTGACCGCGGGCGAGGCCGCATTGTTGGGTGAGCTTCTCGACCGCCTCACCGCCGGATCGGAGCCCGCCCGGTGATCCTCGACTGGCCCGCCTGCCGCAACGCCCGCGACCTGGGGGGCCTGCCCACCCAGGACGGCGGCCGGATCCGCGGCGGCGCGCTGCTGCGCTCCGACCACCACGGCGCGATGACCCCGGCCGACGTCGCCGCCGTCCGCGCGGCCGGGATCTCGCGGATCCTGGATCTGCGCCGCCCCGCGGAGCTCGCCGAGCATCCGAGCCCGTTCGCCGGCGACCCGGTCTACCTTCACGTCTCGCTGCTGAGGGACGTGACCCACTACGAGTATCCGGCGGACTCGTACGGGCCGATGCTCGATCACAACAAGGAGCGCATGGCAGCCGCTTTCCGGGCCATCGCCGAGGCGCCCCCGGGCGGCGTGCTCGTGCACTGCCGCGGCGGCCGGGACCGGACGGGCACCCTGGTCGCCCTCGCGCTCACCGTCGCCGGGGTCGGCCCGGAAGTGGTGGCCGAAGACTACGCGCTCTCCGAGGACTGCCCGGCGGCCACGATGATCAACACTCTGGTGCACGCCGAGCAGGTCTACGGCGGCGTGGAGAACTACCTGCGCGGCATCGGCGTCCAGCAACGCCACCTCGACGCGGTCCGCGAGCGCCTCCGCGAGCCCGCCTTCCTGACCGGCACCCGCACCGGCTGGGACACCATCGCGCAGTGGTACACCGAGCGGTTCCGCGACGAGCTGGCCGCCAAGATCTGGGACCGGGCCCTGCTGACCGGCTTCGCCGAGCTGGTCGGCGCGGTGCCCGGCCCGGTCGTCGACGTCGGCTCCGGCCCCGGCGTCACGACCGCGTACCTGCACGGTCTGGGCCTCGACGTCACCGGCGTCGACCTGTCGCCGGAGATGGTGGCCGTCGCCCGCCGCGACCACCCCGGGATCGGCTTCCGGGTCGGCTCCATGACGGAGCTGGCGGTGCCCGACGCGTCCCTGGCCGGGCTGGTGGCCTGGTATTCGATCATCAACGTGCCGGACGAGGCCCTGCCGGCGGTGTTCGCCGAGTTCCACCGGGTGCTGGCGCCCGGCGCGCCGGTGATCATGGCGTTCCAGACCGGTGACGAGATCCTGGTCCGCGAGGGCATCGCTTTCCACCGCCGCCGACCCGAAGCTGTCGCCGCGCTGCTCGCGGACGCCGGGCTGGAGCTGGTGCTGCGCACGGTCCGCGAGCCCGCCGAGCACCCGGGCCTGACCGAGTCGGTGTCGCAGGCGTACCTGGTGGCCCGCCGGCCGTCAGGGAGTCAGCCCGGCCGGTCCGGCCGGGACCCCGCGTTCAGGACGACGACGTCCACTGCACCGACAGACCGGTAGCCGCGCGTTCGGTGCGGACCTCCATCACCGTGCCCAGGATCGTCGCCCGGTCCACCACGATCGGCTGGTCGTCGAGGCCGTAGGTGACCCGGTCGGAGACGAACACCGGCGTGCCCGCCGCCTGGCGCAGCAGCTCCGCGACCGGCCCGGCGAGCACCTCCGGGCGCAGCACCTCCGAGGCCCGGTGCACCACCACCCCGTGCTCGGCGATCGCCGCATAGAGGGAGGTGTCGCTGAGGTCGGCGGTGCGCAGCTCGGCGCCGACCGGCGGACGCACCCAGGACAGCTGGTGCACCGCGGGCCGCCCGGCCAGCAGCCGCAGGCGTTCCAGGCGCAGGGCCCGGGCCGGGCCCAGGTGCGCCGCGACCCAGGCCGGCGGGCGGTGCATGCTCTGGCCGAGGATCTCGGTGCTGACCGTACGGCCCTGAGCCCGCAGATCCTCGGCCAGCCCGCGCAGCGAGTCCAGCCGGTAGGTGGCCTTCGGCGACGCGACGAACGTGCCCCGCCCCGGCTGCTGGGAGAGCAGCCCGTCGTCCTCCAGCTGCCGCAGCGCCTGCCGGAGGGTCACCAGCGTCACCCCGTACGCGGCGCTGAGCTCCTTCTGCGGGGGCAGCGCCGAGCCCGGCGGCAGGTCGCCACCGCGGATCTTCGCGGTCAGGTCAGCCGCGATGACCTGATATTTCGGCGTGCGGCGTTCCAGGAGACACCCCCAGGTCGAGTGCGGTGCGGTAGGCGGCGACGTCGGCGGCGAGCTCGTTCGCCGTGGCGCCGTCGAGAACCCTACGCATCAGCACCGACGCGATCACAGCGCCGTCCCCGGCGCGTCCCGCCTCGACCGCCTGGGCCGGGGTGGACACCCCGAAGCCGATCAGCACCGGCAGGTCGGTGACCGCCTTGAGCCGGGCGGCCAGCGTCGCGGCCGAATCCGCCAGCCGGGCGCGTTCGCCGGTGGTGCCCATGACGCTGATCGCGTACACGAAGCCGCGGCTGCGGGCGCAGATCTCCCGCAGCCGGTCGTCCGGGGTCGACGGGGCCGCCAGCAGCACCAGGTCGATGCCGGCGGCCGCCGCTGCGGCCTCGGTCGCCGCCGACTCCTCCAGCGGCAGGTCCGGCACGATCAGCCCGGAGACCCCGGCGGCGGCCAGCGCGGGCAGGCCGATCCGCAGGACGATGTTCGCGTACGTCATGACGACGACCGGCACCCGCAGCGGCGTGGCCGCGAGGTCCGCCAGGATCGACTCCACCGTGGCCCCGCGGGCCAGGGCCCGGTCCGAGGCCTCCTGGATGGTCGGCCCGTCGAGCATCGGGTCGGAGAACGGCAGCCCCACCTCGATGGCGTCCGCCCCGCCGTCCTGGCAGGCCAGCAGCAGCTCGGTCCAATCCGCGGTGATCCCACCGGTCACGTACGGCACCAGCAGCGGCCGTCCGGTGAGCGGCAGCGCCGCACTGAGCGTGGTCGTCATCGCAGTCCCTCCATCAGCTGGCCCATGTCCTTGTCGCCGCGGCCCGAGAGGGTCAGCAGCACCGTCGAGCCGGCCGGCAGCTCCACCGTCCCGGCCGCGCGCAGCACCCAGGCCACCGCGTGCGCTGATTCCAGCGCGCAGATGATCCCCTCGCGTTCGGCGAGCCGGCGGACCGCGACCAGTACCTCGTCGTCGGTCACGGTCACGTACGTCGCCCGGCCGAGCCCGCCGAGCTGCGCGTGCTCCGGCCCGACCCCCGGGTAGTCCAGGCCGGCGGCGATCGACTGCGCCTCGGCGACCTGCCCGTGCCGGTCCTGCAGCACCAGCGACCGCGAGCCGTGCAGCACCCCCGGCTCACCGCCGGACACCGCCGCCCCGCCGGCCGCCTCCACGCCGACGAGCCGGGCGGTCGTGTCGACGAAGCCCGCGAAGGTGCCGGCCGCGTTGGAGCCGCCGCCCACGCAGGCCACGACCACGTCGGGGACGCCGGTGCTGAGCTCGCCCGCGACCTGCCCGCGGGCCTCCTCCCCGATCACCCGCTGGAATTCCCGGACCATCCACGGGTACGGGTGCGGCCCGGCGACCGACCCGAGGCAGAAGTGGGTGTCCCCGACGGCCGACACCCAGTTGCGCATGGCCTCGTTGGTGGCGTCCTTGAGGGTCCGGCTGCCGCTGGTCACCGGGACGACCTCGGCGCCGAGCAGATGCATCCGGAAGACGTTGAGGGCCTGGCGCTCGATGTCGCGCTCACCCATGTAGACCGTGGCGCGCAGCCCGAACAGGGCCGCCGCGGTGGCGGTGGCGACGCCGTGCTGGCCGGCCCCGGTCTCGGCGATCAGCCGGGTCTTGCCCATCCGCCGGGCCAGTAGCGCCTGCCCGAGCACATTGTTGATCTTGTGGGAGCCGGTGTGGGCGAGGTCCTCGCGCTTGAGCAGCAGAGTGATGCCCAGCTCGGCGGAGAGGTTGCGGGCCGCGGTGAGGGCGGTGGGGCGCCCGGCGTAGGTGCGGCGGTAGCCGTCGAGCTCCTGGCGGAACCCCGGATCGGCCCAGGCCTCGCGGAACGCTTCCTCCAGGGCGAGGCAGGCGGGGATCAGGGACTCGGGGACGTATCGGCCGCCGTACTCGCCGAAGCGCCCGTCAGTGGTGGGTTCGCGCATGACCACGGTCACGGTGTGCCTCCAAAGTTCTATAACTCTCAGCCGAGTGTTCCATAGTCGTGTGCAGAGTTCTAGAACTTTATTTCAGTTGTCGCGCGGGTCACCGACGGCTTGGCTGGGGTGATGACCGAGTCCTACTTCGTCTGCGCGACGCCGCGCACCGGCAGTTCCCTGCTCCTCGGCCTGCTGGCGTCGACCGGGCTGGCCGGCACCCCGGAGTCGTACTTCCGGCAGCCGGACGAGCAGCTGTGGGCGGACCGGTGGAAGATTCCCGGCCCGGCCGACCCGGCGTTCGAGTATCGGGCCTTCGTGCGGGCAGCCGTCGGGGCGGGAACGACGCCCAACGGCGTCTTCGGCGCCAAGCTGATGTGGGGCACCCTCGACCGGCTGGTGGCCCAGCTGGCACCGTCCACCGAGGGCCACGACCTGGCGGTGCTGGAGGCCGCGTTCGGGCCGGTCCGCTTCGTGTACCTGCGGCGCGAGGACGAACTGGCCCAGGCGGTGTCCTGGCTGCGCGCGGAACAGACCCGCACCTGGAAGGCCGGCGACCCGGGCGGCACCGCGGCCGAGCCGCACTACGACAAGGCCGGCATCACGTCGCTGCTGGACACGGTGGCCGACCACAATGCCGCCTGGCGGGCCTGGTTCACCCGGTACGGCGTCGCCCCCCACGAGATCACCTACGAGCAGCTCACCGCCGACCTGATCGGCACCACTCGCGGCGTGCTCAGCTACCTGGGCCTCGACCCGGACGCGGGACGTCCGATCCAGCCCCGCCACCGCCGCCAGGGCGACCAGCTCAATGAGCAGTGGGCGGCACGATACCGGGCGGAAATCGCCCGCTAGAGCAGCTCGGCGTCGTGGACGAGCAGCGCCACCTGGACCCGGTTGTTCAGGTCGAGCTTGGCCAGCAGCCGCGACACGTGACCCTTCACCGTCGGCAGGCTCATCGTGAGCTCGGTGCCGATCTCCGCGTTCGACCAGCCCCGGCCCAGCGCCAGCGCCACCGCCCCTTCCCGCTCGGTCAGGCCGGCCAGCCGGTTGCGGGCCCGGTCCCGGCGCGGCCCGGCGGCCGGATCGGCGACGTGGTCGATCAGCTGCCGGATCACCGCCGGCGACAGCGTGGCCGAGCCGCCCGCCACCGCCCGGACCGCCTCGATGATGTCGCGCGGCGGGGTGTCCTTGAGCAGGAAGCCGCTGGCCCCGGCCCGCAACGCGTCCAGCACGTACTCGTCGGCGTGGAACGTGGTCAGCACGATCACCTCCGGCGGGGCCGGGCGCGACCGCAGCCGGCGGGTGGCCACCAGCCCGTCGACCTGCGGCATCCGGATGTCCATCAGCACCACGTCGGGCCAGTGCGCGTCGGCCATCGCCGCCGCCTGGGCCCCGTCGCCGGCCTCGGCGACGACCTCGATGTCCGGCGAACCGCCGAGCAGGATCCGCAGCCCGGCCCGTACCAGCGGATCGTCGTCGACGATGGCCAGCCGGATGGGCCGCGTCCGCCCGCCGTCCGCTGTGCCGGTCAGGCCCGCCATGGCAGCCGCGCGTCCAGGAGGAAGTCGTCGCCCAGCGGGCCGTACCGGACGTGGCCGCCGGCCAGCGCCACGCGTTCGCCGATACCGACCAGGCCCATCCCCGCGCCCGGCACGTCGGGGCGGGCGGCCGGCGCCGGGCCCGGGTTCGCGATCCTGATCCGCAGCTCGGCGCCGGGTTCGCCGTCGAGCTGCACCCGGACGGCCGATCCCGGCGCGTGCTTACGCGCGTTGGTGAGGCCCTCCTGCACGATCCGGTACGCCGTACGCCCGAGCACCACCGACGGCCCGCCCTCCGGCACCGCACAGGTGTAGTGCACCGTCATGCCCATCGCCCGGGCACTGTCGACGAGCCCGGGCAGATCGGCCAGCCCCGGCTGCGGTGGCTCCGGGCGGCCCGCGGCGCCCTCACGCAGCACCCCGATGACCCCGCGCAGTTCCTCCAGGGCCTCGTGGGCGCTGGCCCGGATCGCCCCCGCCGCGATCGCCACCTCCTCCGGCCGCGCGTCGGTGCGCACCTCCAGGGCTCCGGCGTGCAGGCTGACCAGCGACATCCGGTGGGCCAGCACGTCGTGCATCTCCCGCGCGATGCGCGCCCGCTCGGTCAGCCGGGCCTGATCCTCGCGCAGGTGCTGCTCGGCCTCGAGCCGGGCGGTGTGCTCCCGCAGCGTCCCGGTGAGCCGCCGGTACGCCCGCACGAACATCCCCCACCCCAGCGCCCCCGCGGTGGTGACCGCGCGGACCAGCAGGTCCACCCACACCGGGAACTGCGGACTGTCGTGCAGCACGAAGTACACGGGCACGACCGCGACGTACGCCGCCCCGAGCACCAGGGCAACCGGGCCGCGCCGGTGGATCGCCACGGTGAACAACGCGACGATGACGGCACCGGTCGCCATCACCGACACCGTGCTGACCAGCAGCAGAACGATCGTCAGACCCACCGGCCGGTGCCGGCGCAGCAGCAGCGCGGCGCAGCACAGCACGCCGAGGGCGACGTCGGCCGGCCAGGGCAGCGGCGCACCCTCCCGGGTGGCGTCCCCGAGCGGCACCGTCAACGACCCGTACGCCAGCGCCACGATCACCGCGACGGTGTCGGCCAGCCGGTCCCGGATCACCGACCGGTGGCTGCCCGCCGGGTCGGGGACGAGCAACGCGAACATCAGGCCGGCCATGTGCCGAGCCTACGATCCGGCGCCCCGCGGGGGCACTGTCCGAAGTCACCGGCGCCCCCTACCGAAGTAGGGGTGCGTACCGGATCCGAGGGCTGATGCGGCGGGCGGGCACCCGGAGCCAGGCTCACGGCCATGGTCAAGCTGATGGGATGGATCGGTGCGGCGGCCGGCTGGGGGATCGTCGCGGGGTGGTGGATGCCGCGCGGCCCGTTGACGGGAGCGCAGGCACTGTGGTCGGTCGGGCTCAGCGTGGTCGTGGGGCTGGCGGCCGGATGGTCGAGCCGGTCACGGTGGTCGCTGCTGATCGCGCCGGCGGTGTTCGTCGTCGCGGTCGAGCTGATGCGGCTGCGCGTGGACGGGCCGTCGGTCGATGCGCCGCACGCCAGCGCTCTGGGCTTCGTGGTGCTGGTCGCCGGGCGCGGCCTGCACGCACTGTTGTCGGTGCTGCCGCTGGTGCTCGCCGCCGCGTACGGCGCCGGGTACGCGCGGCGGCGTGCGGGGGTGAGCGGCCGGCGCGGCTGGCGGTACCTGCGCCGTACGGCCACGGGGCTGCTGAGCGCGGTGCTGTTGGCCGGGACGGTGACGGTGGCCGTACCGGCCCGGACGCCGGCGATATCGGGGGAGCGGAGCATCGCCGAGCTGACCCGGATCGACGCGGGCGGCCACCGGCTCGGCGCGCTGATCCGCGGCGTCGACCGGACGGCACCCGTGTTGCTCTTCGTGCCCGGGGCCCCGGGTGGCTCCGAGCTCGGCGCGGCCCGGCGCCACCTCGCCGAGCTGGAGCAGCGGTTCGTGGTGGTGACGCTGGACCGGCGCGGCGGCGGCTCGTCGTATCCGGCCCTGGACCCGACCGCGACGGTGACGCTGGAGAGTGCGGTCGCGGACGTCATCGCCGTCACCGAGGCGCTGCGCCGGCGGTTCCACCAGGAGAAGATCTACCTGCTCGGGCACTCCGGCGGCTCGATCCTGGGCGTGCTGGCGGTGCAGCGGCGGCCCGAGCTGTACCGGGCGTACGTCGGCGCCGGGCAGGCCGTCGACCTGCCCGCGAGCGACCGGATCAGCTACGCCGACATCCTGGCGTGGGCGCGGGCCACCGGCCGGGAAGGGCTGGTCCGCACGCTGACCGCGTTCGGGCCACCGCCGTACCGCGACGTGTACTCGTACGAGCCGATCATGCTCTACGCGAACGAGGTCTACGGCTACGACCACTCCGGCAACGCCGCCGGGGCCGGTGATCCCTTCCACAGCGTCGGCGCCTCCGAGTACACCGCGCTGCAGAAGGCCCACACGGTCAACGCCGTGCTGGACACCTGGAACGCGCTCTACCCCCGGATGCAGGGCGTGGACCTGCGCCGCGACGTGCCGCGGCTGGAGGTGCCCGTGTACTTCGTGCAGGGCGCGCACGAGATGCGGGGCCTCGCCACCCTCTTCACCCCCTGGTACGAAGCGCTGCGCGCGCCCGTCAAGCGGCTGACCGTGGTGCCGTCCGGTGGTCACCGGGCGTTCCTGGAACAGCCCCGACGCTTCGCCGAGGTGATGGACGAGGTGCTGGCTCAGTCCGGCGGCAGCATCCGGTAGGTGAGGTGGGTGACCAGCGACGCCGGCCGGCCGGAGAGCTGTTCGAGGCGCACCGGCGGGATCCCGTCGAAGAGCCGCTCACCCCGGCCGAGCACCACCGGCGCGACGTGCAGGCGCAACTCGTCGATGAGCCCGGCGGCGAGGGCCTGGTTGATCGTCGAGGCGCCGCCCGGCCGGGAGCGAACATGTTGCGCCCCATGATGAACGCGTCGGCGGCGGTGATCGCCGCCAGCTCGGCGGTGTTCTCGTCCGGGGTCTCGAACATCCAGCGGTGCAGCTGCTCCCCGCCCTCACCGAGGGGGTCCTGCAGGCTCTGCCGGGGCCCGGCCACGAACCCGTCCACGGAGACGCCGGGGTCGGAGGTCACGTACGCCATGAGGGATGTCAGCTAGTGATGTCGCGGCCGGCGAACCGGGCCCAGGCCGCCGACAGGAAGACCAGGATGTAGGCGCCGGCCGACAGCAGTCCCGGCGTCAGCGCGTCGAACGACACCGGATCGCGCAGCAGCTCGCCGAAATCCTGCCAGTGCCGGGTCAGCAGGTACGGGTGCAGCCAGTCCAGCTGCGGGATCTGTTGCAGCACGAAGCTCGCCACGGTCAGCATGGTCAGCGCGATGGTGGCACCCATCGGCTGCTCGGTGAGCGTCGACAGGAACAGCCCCAGGGCGCCCAGTGCCGACAGGCACACCCCGAGGAAGAGACAGACGCCGAGCAGCCGCAGCAGCGCCTCGCCGAAGCCGACCTGGGTGCCCGACAGCAGCGTGACGTCCCCGCCGCCGAAGAGGATCAGCCCGATCACCAGCCCCGAGACCGCGACGACCAGCGGCGCCAGGAACGCGCCGGCGACGATGCCGGCGTACTTGACGGCCAGCAGGCGGGTCCGGCCGACCGGCACGGTCAGCAGGTAGCGCAGCGTGCCCTGGTTCGCCTCGCCGGCCACCGCGTCCCCGGCCAGCATCGCGATGGCGATCGGCAGGAACAGTCCCAGCTCGACGCCGAGCGCGGCCAGGGCGACGAAGAAGCCGTTGCCGGTGATCTGGGCGAAGAAGTCCGGGCCGCCGCCGGGGCGGTCCGAGGTGTCCGGTGCGGCGACCTTCATGGCCACAGCCAGCACGATCGGCACAGCGGCCAGCGCGGCCAGGCCGACCTGGTTACGCCGGCGGACCGCGATCAGGCGCAGCTCGGAGCGCAGGAACCGGGTGGAGACCCGGCGTACCGGGGTCGCCGGGACCCCGGACACCTCAACCGCTGACATCGAAGCCTCTTCCGGTCAGGGAGACGAACACGTCCTCGAGGCTGGGCGACTCGGCCGCGAAGCCGCGTACCGCCACCCCGTCGTGCACCAGCGCGGCCACCACCTTCTCCGGCGCGATCGCGCCGAGCTGCCCGGTGGCCTCGGCCGCCGTCTCGGCGACCTCGGTCAGGCCCAGCGTGCGCAGCACCCGGGCGGCCTGGGCCGGCTGGTCGGTCAGCACCCGGGCCCGCGGCGCCGCGTCGGAGCGCAGCTGCGCCAGCGGCTCCTGGGCGACCAGCTTGCCGCGGTGCATGACGCCGACGTGCGTACAGACCTGCTCGACCTCGGCCAGCAGGTGCGTGCTGAGCAGCACCGTCGCGCCCTCCGCGGCCAGCGCCCCGACCAGCGTGCGCACCTCGCGGGTGCCCTGCGGGTCCAGGCCGTTGGTCGGTTCGTCGAGGATGAGCAGTTCCCGGGGCACGAGCAGAGCGGCCGCGATGGCCAGCCGCTGCTTCATGCCGAGCGAGTAGGTGCGGTACCGCTTGCCGGCTGCCGCACCCAGCCCCACGCGGTCCAGAGCCGCGGCGATCCGGGCGTCCGACGTGCGGGCCTCGGCGCTGCGGTCGGCCGCGTCCACCCGGCGCAGGTTGTCCCGCCCCGACAGGTACGGGTGGAAGCCGGGCCCCTCGACCAGCGCGCCGACGCGGGGGAGCACGTCGGCGGCGTGGTCGGGCATCTCCGCGCCGAGCAGCTCGTGCCGGCCGGCGCTGGGGCCGATCAGCCCCAGCAGCATCCGGATGGTGGTGGTCTTGCCCGAGCCGTTCGGGCCGAGGAAGCCGTAGACCGAACCGCGGGGGACAGCCAGGTCGACGGTGTCCACCGCGACCTGGCTGCCGAACCGCTTGGTCAGCCCCTGTGTGGCGACCGCGAGGTCAGTCACTTGCCGGCTGCCTCATAGAGCTTCTCCGGGGCCACCGCGCCGACCAGGATCCGGCCGTCGTCGGTGATCAGCGCGCTGAACAGGGCGCTGGTGAGCAGGCGCCCGCTGCCCCAGGTGCCGCTCGTCTTGGGCAGCGTCCCGACGATCGCGTCCAGCTGCCCGGCGGCGCCGGCCGCGCCGTTGTCGGCCTTGGCGTCGTCACCCTTGGGCATCTTGGCCACCAGCACCGACGTCCAGCCCTTGCCGACGACCTTGGTGCCCTCGGCGGCTTCCTTCTGCGCCTTCTCCGCCTCCGGCGTGGTCGCCTTCGCGCGCTCCTCGGCGATGTCGGCCTCGCTGGGCTCGGTCACCTTGGTGCCCGGCGGCGGGTTGAAGGTGAACTGCTCGGCGTCCGGCACCTCGAAGCTGACCTGCTGGAACGCCACCCGTACGGCCGGGTTGTTGGCGCCCTTGGCGTAGACGTCCACGCCCAGCGGGATGTGCTTCTCCGCGTCGATGGCCAGGCGCACCTGGCCCACCAGCGAGGCGGTGTCGCGCGGGCTGAGCACCAGCTCGTACGCGTCCCGGCCGGCGACCTTGGCCGCGCCGGTCGTGGTGACCGCCGTGGTCGGGTCGATGGCGGCGAGCGCCGCGTCGGCGGCCTCCTGCGGCGTCGACGGCACACCCGACGGCAGCGCCTGCGGCTTGGCCGGCTTGCCGGCCTTGTCCGCCGGCAGCTTGAAGTGCGTCGCTGAGCTGTCGGCGCTGCGCCACATCCACACGTCGGAACCGTTGCGGATCACGTCGGTCTCGCCGAGCGTGCCCATCAGGGCGAGGCGGGCCTTGTCCTCGCCGGCGTACCAGACCCGCGCGGTGTTGCTGCCCGCGACGAGATTCATGATCTCGGAGCTGCCGGCGCCACTGGTGACGCCGGGCAGCGACGGCAGTCCCAGATCGGCCGTCTGCACGACCGTGCCCGAGAACCCGTCGACCTTGGCGTTCTGCACGTCGACCAGCAGCTGAGCCGCGCTGCGCTCCGGCAGCGAGGGGTCCGCGCTGGCGACGATCGTGCCCGCCGCGGCGCCGCCACCGATGACGACGACCGCTGCCGCTGCCGGAACCAGCCAGCGCAGGGCGGGCCTTGACCTGAACACACTCACGATGAGCACCTCCCGTTGTCTGCAGCCATCCTGCGCCGCACCGGCTGTGACGCCGCTGAGAACATCCCCTAGGGGTTGCCCTGCCCGTGCCAAGGTAGTGGGGTGCGGTTGCTGGTGGTGGAGGACGAGGCGCGGCTCGCGGCTGCCCTGCAGCGTGGTCTGCAGGCCGAGGGGTTCGCGGTGGACGTGACCGGCGACGGTCAGGACGGGCTGGAGCTGGCCCGCCACGGTGACTACGACGCGATGATCCTCGACGTCATGCTGCCGCGGCTGTCCGGCTACCGGGTGGTGCGCCAGCTGCGCGCCGAGCAGAAGTGGCTGCCGGTGCTCATGCTCTCGGCCAAGGACGGCGAGTACGACCAGGCCGACGGGCTGGACTGCGGCGCCGACGACTATCTGACCAAGCCCTTCTCGTACGTGGTGCTGCTGGCCCGGTTGCGGGCGCTGCTGCGGCGGGGCACCCCGGAACGCCCGGCGGTGCTGCGCCACGGGGACCTGGAGCTGGACCCGGCGCAGCGCAAGGTCACCGTGGCCGGGGCCGAGGTGGTGCTGACCGCCCGCGAGTTCGCCCTGCTGGAGTACCTGCTGCGCCGCCCCGGTGAGGTGGTCTCCAAGACCGAGCTGCTCGACCACGTCTGGGACGCCGCGCTGGACACCGCCGCGAACGCGGTCGAGGTCTACGTCGGTTACCTGCGCCGCAAGATCGGCCGGGAGCGGCTGGAGACGGTCCGCGGCGCGGGCTACCGGCTGGCCGCCGTCGACGGGTCCTGAGCGTGGCCTGGCTGCGCCGGCTGAGCCTGCGGGCGCGGCTGCTGCTGGTGTCGGTGGTGGTGCTCTTCGTCGGGCTGGCCGGCGGCGGCGTGGTGCTGGTCGCGACGATGAACTACGCGCTGCTGCGCACCGCCAACGAGGAGGCGCTCGACACCGCCACGGCGGTGGCCGAGCTGGTGAACGAGGACACGCTGAGCGATCCGCTGCCGGCTGCTCCGGGCGTACGGGTGCAGGTGGTCAACGCCCAGGACAAGGTCCTCGCGGTGTCCGCGGGCGCCGACCGGCTGGTGCCGATCCTCTACCCGGACGAGATGAACGCGCTGGGGAACCGGGAGGGCCAGTTCATCCCCGGCCACCGGATCGGCTTCGACGGTCGGGTCCGGGTGGTCATGGTGCTGGCCGGGCCGGCCGACGCTCCGGTCCGGGTGCTGGTCGCGCGGCCCACCTCGGACCTCACCCAGGGCCTGCACCTGCTGCGGACCACGCTGCTGCTCACGTTCCCGGCCCTGGTGGCACTGCTCGCGCTGGTCGCCTGGCGGGTGGTCGGCGCGACCCTGCGCCCGGTGGAGGCGTTGCGGGCCGGCGCCGAGGAGATCACCGGTGGCGCCCGCTCCGACCGGCTGCCGGTGCCCGACTCGCACGACGAGATCCACCGGCTGGCGGTCACCCTCAACGGCATGCTGCACCGCCTGGACGCGGCCCGGGGACGCCAGCGGGCCTTCGTCGCGGACGCCGCCCACGAGCTGCGCAGCCCGCTGACCAACATGCGCACCGAGCTGGAGGTGGCGCAGCGGCTGCCGGACACCACGGACTGGCCGGCGCTCGCCGACGACCTGCTCACCGACGTGGACAGGCTCAGCCGGCTGGTCGACGACCTGCTGCTGCTGGCCCGGGCCGACGACGGGAGCACCCGGGTCGAGGAGCGGCGGATGGAGACCGTCGAGCTGGGCCAGCTGCTGGGCGAGGTAGCGGCCCGCTACCCGGCGGTGGAGTACGAACGCCCGGCGGTGCCGCTGCGCACCCGCGGGGAACGCGACGCGCTCGGCCGGGTGGTGGGCAACCTGCTCGACAACGCCGTCCGGCACGCCGCGTCGTCGGTGCGGCTCACGGTGGGGACGGACGGCGCGTACCAGCTGATCTCGGTCTCGGACGACGGCCCGGGCATCCCGGCGGCTGACCGCGAGCGGGTCTTCGACCGCTTCACCCGGCTCGACGACGCGCGGGCCCGGGACGCGGGCGGCTCGGGCCTGGGCCTGGCCATCGTCCGTGAACTGGTCCGCCGGCACCGCGGCACGGTGGTGCTGCGGGGGACCTCCCCGCCGCCGGGCCTGCGCGTGGACGTCCGCCTGCCGGGCGCCTGAGGGCGGCTCAGGGCGGCGACGCGCCGTGACGCCATATCTGACTCACGGTTTATGGAAGCTGTCTTTCTGTGATGATGGCAGGCGTGGACATCGATGTGAACGGGAGCCGATCAGCTGCGCCGCCGTCACGGCTCACGACGTTGATCGCGGTGCTGCGCGGCAACGAGAACTTCCAGCTCATCGCCACGGTGGTGCTCATCGTCATGACGATTGCCGGCCTCATTCTGCAGGGCTCGGACTACGCAGCCCACATCCACGGCCCGCTGGCCTTTCTGGGGGCGCTCGCCGGCCTGGGAATCCCGCTCGTCGCGATCACGCTGCTGGCCCTCACCCGTCCGGGCCGGCGCCGGGCCCGGTGGCTCATCGCCGCGGCCCCGGCCGTGCTCGTGACGCTGTTTCTGGCCCTGCTGCCGCCGGTTACCGCCGGACACGGCTGGCTCGGGGTTCTGCTGACGGTGCTGGTCACGCTCACTTACGACGTTGTGGCCATCGCGTACCTGCTGGTCCTGCGGCCCTGGGCCTGGATCTCCCGAGATGACGGCGGTGCGGGCCGGTAGGTGGAGCCGTTGACCGGGGGCGCGGCGTGAAAGGGCGCGAGAATCCGCGGGAACTTATCCGGGACGGTCACCGACCAATGACCGTGCCCGGCGCCCCGGCCGGGTCCGACCGGAAGGTTTCTGATGTCGCTGTTGAAGCGCTCGGCCGCGGTGGCCGGGATGGTCACCGCGCTCACCCTCGTCCTCGCGGCGCCCGCGTCCGCGCACGTCACGGTGAATGCGAGCACCGCGGTGCAGGGTGGCTACGCCAAGGTCACCTTCCGGGTGCCGAACGAGAGCGACACCGCGAGCACTACCAAGGTGGAGATCAACCTGCCGGCCGACACGCCGTTCGCGTCGGTGTCGCTCAAGCCGGTGGCCGGCTGGACCATGGCGCCGGTGAAGTCGAAGCTGGCCAAGCCGATCGAGGCGCACGGCACGAAGATCGACGAGGCGGTCACGAAGATCACCTGGACCGCCGCCGGTGACGCGGCGATCAAGCCGGGCCAGTTCCAGGAGTTCGACGTCTCGCTCGGCCCGCTGCCGCAGGTGCCGCAGGTGGTGTTCAAGGCGCTGCAGACGTACTCGGACGGCAACATCGTGCGCTGGATCGACGAGCCGACCACCGACGGCACCGAGCCGGAGAGTCCCGCGCCCGTCCTCAAGCTCGCCGCGGCCGCGGGGGCCGACGCGCCGGCCGCCGCCACCAGCAGCACGGCGCCGACCGTCTCGGCCGCCGGTGCGGCCGAGCCGGACGGCAACGGGACCTGGGCCGGCATCGTCGGCATCGGGCTGGGGCTGGCCGCGCTGGTGCTCGGGCTGCTCGCGTACCGCCGCTCGGGTCAGAGCACCGCGGGGCAGTGACCGACGAGGAGGTGACCGGGTGGGCGCTCGCCGCGGGCCGGGGTGACCGGGACGCGGCGGCGGCGTTCGTCCGGGCCACCCAGCGGCAGCTGCGGCGCTTCCTGCAGCACCTCGCCGGCCCGGAGGAGCTCGACGACCTGACCCAGGAGACGTACCTGCGGGCGCTGCGCAGCCTGCCCGGCTTCGCCGGCCGGTCCAGCGCCCGCACCTGGCTCTACACCATCGCGCGCCGGGTCGCCGTCGACCACGTCCGGGCCGCGGTCGTCCGGCCGCGGATCGCCCGGGTCGAGGACTGGCAGGGCGCGGCCGACGCGGCGCTCGGCGCCGACCGGCCCCGCTTCGAGGACGACCTGGCCCTGCGCGACCTGCTGGGGGCGTTGAGCGCCGAGCGCCGGGAGGCCTTCGTGGCCACCCAGCTGCTCGGTCTCTCGTACGCGGAAGCGGCCGAGGTCTGCGACTGTCCGGTGGGGACGATCCGCTCCCGGGTGGCCCGGGCCCGCGAGGACCTGGTGGCGGCGCTGGCCGCCAGCGGTGACCCGCGTCGCGGCCGAGGGTCGAACGCGGCGGGCTGACGGCCCGGTCAGCCGCCCGTGTAGGCCGCGTAGCACCGGTCGGCGCGTTCCCGGGCGACGGTCGGGTCGGTGCCGTCGGCGACGGCGGCCCCGGCCCAGCCGTCGCTGCTCAGCCGGTAGAAGAGCTTGCCCTCGTCGGAGGCCATCCACGCCTCGATGGCGGCCTGGTCGCGGGGCGCCGCCGGATCCGCCAGGTGCATGGCCAGGCCCAGCAGGCCGGCGTCCCAGCCGATCCCGGTTGCGCCGGGGCCGAACTGCTCCCAGAACTCGTCGGCCACCTGCGCGACGTGCTCCAGCTCGAAGCGGGTGCGTCCGTCGCCCTCCGGGACGAGGCGGACCTCCACCCAGCTGACGCCGTCGTTGTACTCCCAGGTCGCGGCGAAGCCGTTCGGCTTGTCGCAGCGCGAGATCGTGCCGCCGGCGTTGCCCTCGAACTGGTATTTGCCGCCCTCGCGGAGCTCGCCGCTGACCGGCAGGAACCAGCGGGTGATCCGTTCCGGGTCGGTCACCGCGTCCCACAGGTCGTCCTGGCCGGTGTCGTAGACCTGGCTGATGGTCGACACGCGTGCCTCGCCGGCCTCCAGGGTGCGCTCACCGTACTGGCGCCGTACCGCGCTGATCTGCTGCTTCGCGTCAATCATCCGTCGCTCCGATCGTCGTCGCGGGCGGCGAGCCGCCGCTGCCGCTTGCCGCGGGCCACCTCGGTGGCCAGCGCGTCCAGGTGGGGTTTCCAGAACCGGCGGAACCGGCTCAGCCATTCGTCGGCCTCGCGCAGCGCCGTGTCGTCGACCGAGTAGAGCCGGCGGGCGCCGTCCGGGCGTACCGTGGCGAAGCCGTTGTCGCGCAGCACCCGCAGGTGCTGGGAGACGGCCGGCTGGGAGATGCCGAACTCGGCCCGGATGACGTCGGTGACCGCGCCGGAGGGCTGCTCGCCGTCGGCGAGCAGCTCCAGGATCCGGCGGCGGACCGGGTCGCCCAGGACGTCGAAGGCATGCACCGCGCCACTATGCCAGCCGCAGCTTATATAAGTCAATTCTTAAACGCCCGACCGGCCGGGCCGGTGGCTGCGATGCTGCTCCACGTGCGGTTCTGCGCGGTGATGCTGGTGCTGGGTCTGCTGACAGGCTGCGGCGAACCGGCGACGCGGGGGCCCTCCACGGTGCTGCCCCGGCCGTCCCTCGGGCAGTGGTCCGTCCCCGGCCCCGCGGTGAGCGCCGCGCCCGCCGCGCCGGCCCCGGTCTCGTCCCCGGCGCGGACCGCCGCCGTCAGTAGCGGGTGGGAGATCACCGTCTACTACACCGCTGTGCAGAGCTTCCACGGCGGTGATCCGGAGACCGTCACCGGCTGCCGCGGCCTCGACTGCGCGCACGGCGACGACGACCTGGGCGAGTATCCCGCCGGCTTCGTCGCGGCGGTCAAGGACGAGGGCACCGGGCGTACGGCGGCCGGCACGTACCTGAACTGGTCGTACGACATCGGCTACTGGCTCGACACCGCCGCCCGGGACGCCGCCGGGGCTCCGCTACGGCCGTTCGTCTCGGCCGCCGCCGACCCCGGCGTGCTGCCCCGCGGCGCGACCTTCCGCATCGCCGGCTGCGGGCGCACCGACGACGGCGCCGCGGCGGACGGGACGGTCTGCGCGGCACTGCGCCGGGCCCGCTGGACGGTGACCGACGAGTTCACCCCCGGCCTCGGCGGCAGTCGGCACGTCGACCTCTACATAGGCGAGGAGACCGGGCCCGGCTTCACCGACTCGCCGTGGTACCTGACCCTCACCGGGGCGTCGCTGCGGCTGGGCTGAGCGGTCAGGAGGCGTACCGCTTGGCGGCGCGTTCGCGGGCCTTGGCCGCCTCGGTCTCGCGGTCCTTCGGCGGCGCGGTGGTGACCAGCTCGGCGAGCAGCTCCTCGGTCGCCGCCGCGACCGCGGCGACCGCCCGGTCGAACGCGGCCTGGTTGCGCTGCGACGGATTCGTCGACCCGGCGACCTTGCGCACGTACTGCAGGGCGGCCGCCTGGACCTCGTCGGGCGTGGCGGGCGGCTCGAAGTTGTGCAGCTGGCGAATGTTTCGGCACATGGCAGAAGCGTAGTCACTGCCGGTGGGCCGTGGGGGTCCCCGGCCGCCGGGCCGTCAGGGCAGCACGCCCGGCGGGAACCACTCGACGGTCCGGAAGTCCCCGCTCTCCACCGTCTCGTACGGCGCGCCGCTCACACAGAGCGGCACCGACTCGGTGCTGCCCGGATCGATCACCCAGCTGTAACCGACGCGGTCGTGCCGGCCGTGGTCGTACACCGTGAAGCCGCGGCGCACGCCGATGAACTCCTTCCGGCTGCTGGCGGTGATGATGCCGGTCGCCACCGCCACCGGGCCGCCGACCGCCAGGCAGTCGATCCGCCCGCTGAACCAGGCCCCCTCGGTGCCGAGGTAGTGGCTGATCCGGAACGTCCCCCGGGCGTCCGGGCCGAGGCCGTGGGCGTCGAAGGTGAACCGGATGTCGTCACCCGCGGCCCGCCACAACCTCGCCGAACCGACCAGGCTGGGCTCGGTGGGCTTCGGGCGGCTCGCCGACGCCGCGCCACCGGACGTGATCAGGACGGCGGCTGCCGCGGTCAGGGCGAGCACTGCGCGCTTCATCATGCTTCCTCCATGTCTCGGGTACTTCCGACATGAATCAGCCTGGTCCGTCGCGGCCGGACGCGACTCCCGCGCGGGAGGGAACCGGCTCCCTCTCAGGAGGGACTCACGAAACCCGACTCGTACGCGGCGATCACCGCCTGGGTGCGGTCGCGGGCGCCGAGCTTGGCCAGCACGTTGCCGACATGGGTCTTGACCGTCTGCACGCCCAGCACCAGCCGCTCGGCGATCTCCGCGTTGGACAGGCCCCGCGCCATCAGCCGTAACACCTCGGCCTCCCGGTCGGTCAGGTCCGCCGGGGGCGTACGGCTGCCGTACGCGGCCGCCAGGCGCCGGATCGCCGCCGGGAACAGCAGCGACTCCCCGGCGGCCACCACCCGGATCGCCGCCAGCACCTCGGCGGGGCGGGCCCGCTTGAGCAGGAAGCCGCTCGCTCCGGCGCGCAGGGCGGCGTACACGTACTCGTCGTGCTCGAAGGTTGTGATGATCAGGATGCGCGGCGGGTGGGCGGCGGTCGCGAGCGCGTGCCGGGTGGCCTGCAGACCGTCGATCGCCGGCATCCGCACGTCCATCAGCACCACGTCGGGCCGGGTCCGGGCCAGCAACGGCGGGACGGCGGCTCCGTCGGCGGCCTCACCGACCACGGTCAGATCCGGCGCGGTGGAGATGATCGCGGTCAGTCCGATCCGGACGAGCTCCTCGTCGTCGACCACGGCCACCCGAACCGGCCCGGCGGGGGCGCTCACCGGGGCCACTCCGCCCGTACCCGCCAGTCGTCGCCGTCCGGCCCGGCGACCAGCTCGCCGCCCAGCAGGGTCACCCGTTCCCGCATCCCGGCCAGCCCGCGGCCGGGCAGCGGATTGCGCACCTCCACGACCAGGTCAGGACCGCGGGCGGTGACCCGCAGGGACACCGGCGCCGGCGCGGCGTGCCGCAGCGCGTTGGTCAGGGACTCCTGCACGACCCGGTACGCCTCCCGGGACAGCTCCGCGGGCACCTCGTCGACCGGGCCGGTCGTCACCAGCTGCGCGCCGGCACCCGCGGCGAGCCGGGGGAGATCCCGAAGGTCGGGCCTGGACGGGGCCGCCTGACTCGGCCCTGGCGCTCCCGGCGGACCGAGCCCGGCGGGCGAGCGGCCGGGCCGGTGCCGCTCGTCACGGAGCAGGCCGAGGACCTGGTCCAGGTCCTCCATGGCGGCGCGGCCGGTCTCCTCGATGGCGGTCAGCGCCCGCCGGGCGAAGGCCGGGTCGCGTCCCAGCAGCTCCCCGGCCGCGGCCGCCTGCAGCACGGTGACCGTCAGTGCATGGCCGACCGAGTCGTGCAGCTCGCGGGCCAGCCGGTTGCGCTCGGCGAGCCGGCGGGCCTCGGCCCGTACCGCCGCCACCCGCTCGTCGGCCGACGGGCCCAGCAGCACCGGCGCCATCATGGCGGCCAGTGCGCCCAGCCCGGCGGTGGCGTAGCCGGTGGCCAGCAGCAGCGCCACGCCCAGCAGGGCCAGCCCGGCGGCCCGCCAGCCGGTGTGCGTCATGATCAGCGTCGCGGCGACCGGCACGGCGACGAACAGCACCAGCCCGACGATCGCGCCCACGCCGAGGTGCACGGCGAACCACAGCGCGGCGCGCAGGCGGGCCTCCGGCGCGGGTCTCGCGGGCGGGTCCGGCAGGTCGACGCCGAGAAGCCAGCGGGCGGCGGCGACCTCCAAGGCCCGCGTGCCGGGCAGGAACGGCGGCGTGAGCCCGATGGCGGCGGTCGCGGCGCCGAGCACGACGACGACGGCGAGCGGCGTGCCGCCGTCGGCCGCCAGCCGCGCAAGACCTGCCCCGACCAGCCCGTACGGCAGCAGCAGAACCCCACCGAGCAGCAGGAACGCGCCTCTCCGGTAGGTCGTCGCGCGCACCAGCGGCCGGAGGAGACGGCACATCAGCCGGCTCGCGGCGGTGGCCTGGGACCCAGCCGGCGGTGCCACAGGGGACATGCCCGGACCCTAGTTCGCCGGGGCGCCGGGCCGCTGCCCCGCCGTTGTCCGGTTCGCGGACCCGGATAGGTTCTGCGGATGAGCGTGGACGTGGACGAGTCGCAGCCCGCTGCCGCAGCCCCGCCCCACCGTCACCGACGGTGGCTGTTCGCTGCGCTCATCGTGGTCATGCTCGGTCAGATGGCGGCCGCCATGGTGGTCACCTCGGTGCAGCAGACGCCGACCATCGACGAGCCGGTCTACGTCGGCGCGGCCGTCACCTACGTCGAGCAGCACAGCCTGCGGTACAATCCCGAGCACCCGCCGCTGGGCAAGCTGATCATGGCGGCCGGGCTGGTCTTCGCCGAGCCGCGGCTCGACCCGGATTACCGGGGCAACCAGTCCGAGCTCGGCCGGCACCTCCTCTACGAGGCCGGCAACGACCCGTACGAGCTGATGGCCGCCGCCCGGCTCCCGATGATCATCCTGACGCTGCTGTTCGGGCTGGTGGTGTTCGCCTTCGCCCGGGACCTGGTGGGACCGGTGGGCGGGCTGCTCGCCCTGGCCCTCTACAGCTTCTCTCCCGACCTGATCGCGCACGGGTCGCTGGCCACCCTCGACGTGCCGGCGGCCGGTTTCCTGCTGACCGCCACCTGGCTGCTCTGGCGGGCCCGCGACCGTCCCGGGCTGTACCTGCCGCTGGCCGGGCTGGCCCTCGGCGCCGCCCTGGCGACCCGGATGAGCGCGCTGCCCGCGGTGCCGGTGCTCCTGCTGCTGGCGTTCCTGGCGGTCAAACGGCTGCGCGGGGTGGCCGCGGCGGCCGGGGTCGGCGTGATCGCGCTCGCCGTCGTGTGGCTGAGCTACCTCGTCATCGATCCGACGCTGCACTTCCTGACGCCGATCGGACTGCCCGAGCTGCAGGGGCTGAAGCGGACGCTGGTGAACCTGGTGCCGTTGCCGGAGCCGTACCGCGACGGCATGCGCATCCAGTTCGGGTTCGAGAACCGGACCTTCAACGGCTTCCTGTTCGGTGAGCGGTACCAGGGCTCGCGCTGGTACTACATGCCCGCGGCGATGCTCGTGAAGACGCCACTGGGCCTGCTGGTGCTGTGGCTGGCCGGCGCGGTGACCCTGCTGGCCGTGGCGCGGCTGCGGATCGCGGCCCTCTACCTGCTGGTGACGCCGGCCATCCTCTTCGCCGTGTCCATGACAGGCGCGCGCAACTTCGGCAGCCGGTACGCGATCTTCCTGCCGGTCTTCCTGGCCGTCGCCGCCGCGGCGGTGGTGACGCTGCGCCCGCGCTGGACGCGGATCACGGCAGCGGTACTGGTGGCGTTCGTCGCGGTCAGCTCCGTGCGGACGTTCCCGTACTACCTGCCGTACTCCAACGAGGCGTTCGGCGGGCCGGCCAAGACCCACCTGCGGCTGCACGACTCGAACGTCGACTGGGGCCAGGACCTGGGCCGGCTCGCCGACCGGCTGCGCGAGCGCTATCCCGGCGAGCAGGTCTGGCTGGTGTACAAGGGCGCGGGGGTGCCGGCCGCGTACGGCATCGACGCCCGGAGCCCGCTCGGGGTGCCGCCGGCCGACGTGCACGGGCTGCTGGTGGTCTCGAACTCCACGGTCGCCGGCGCGACCGGCCGGACCCGGGCACTGATCGCCGGCAGCGGCGAACCGATCGACATGGTCGGCCACTCGATCAGCATCTACCGCCGCCCCTGAGGCGGGGCGGTCAGCCGGCGGTCCGCTCCAGGCCGAACTTGCCGTTCTCGGCCCGCAGCAGCAGGAACTTCGGCGTCGTCCGGGTGCCGTCGGGGTTGAAGCTCAGCGGACCGCTCATCGCCGGCAGGTCGGTGGCCGCGATCGCCTTGCGGACCGCCTCGCGGTCGGTGCTGCCCGCGCGCTTCACGGCGTCGAGCGCGACTTTCACCGCGTCGTACGCCTCGACCGTCGACGGCCCCGGCGGCGAGCCGAATGCCGCCTGGTAACGCTTCGACCAGCCGGCCAGCTCGGGCAGGAGCTCCGGGAAGATCAGGGCTGTGCCGTACACGCCGCGGGACTGCTCGGGGGTGAGCCCGGCCAGCAGCGGGCCGTCGGTCGCGCCGTCGCCCACGACGATCTTGCCGGTGAAGCCGCTGTCGCGCAGGTCCTTGATGAGCTGGCTCGCCTCGGCGTAGTAGCCCGTGTAGTAGACGATGTCGGCCCGGCCGGCCCGCACCGAGCCGGCGATCCGCGCGTAGCTCGGCGCGCCCTGGCTCAGCTCGAACTCGCCGGTCACCGTCAGGGCGCCGGTGCGCGCGGCCGCGGCCGCGGTCGACTCGGCCAGGGTGACCGGGAAGCTGGTGCCGTCGTGCACGACCGCGAGGCGGCGCCCGCCGAGCCGCTTCATCCAGCCGACCGCGAAGTCCGCCTCGGCGGTGACCGTGCCGCAGATCAGGAAGACGCTGTCGTACTTCGGCGCGAGCAGGTCGGTCGAGTTGGACTGGGCCACGACCATCGGCACGCCCGCGGCCCGGAAGATCTTCAGCGTCGGCACGGTGGCGCTGCTGCAGTAGCCGCCGACCGAGGCGACGATGTCCCGGCCGACCAGCGTACGGGCGGCGGTCACCGCGGTGCCGGGATCACAGGCGTCGTCCCCGACGACCAGCTCGACCTGCCGGCCCAGCACCCCACCGGCCGCGTTGGCCTCACTGACGGCCAGCCGCGCCCCGTTGACCATGGCTTCGCCGGACGGGCTGCTGCGCCCGGTCAGCGGGACCAGCGTGCCCAGGCGGATGGTGCCCGACGACGGCGCGGGGTCACCCGCGGGCCCGTCCGCGCTCCCGCCGCAACCGCCCAGGGCGGTCAGGGCGACCGCCACGGCAATGCTGGACAGCAGTTTCCGGCTGCGCATGGAACCACACCCCGTCCTTCGGCTCATGGGTCTCATCGGTCTCCAGCCCGGTCACCTGAGCCCATTCGCCTTCACCGCCGCCCGCCGCTGCCGAATAGAGCGCCGTGATCAGCCGCATCCGGGGACGCAGTGTCGCGATGACTGCTGCCCTGGCGGGCGTGCTGCTCGCGCTGGCCGGGTACGTCATCCAGGGCACGGTGCACACCACCCGGGCCACCGAGCAGCAGAGTCACGCGCTGGTCGTCGACTCGCTGTTCTCCGAGGCGCGGATCGCGATCGCCATGCAGGAGGTGAACCTTCGGCACTACCAGGTGGAGCCTTCGGTGGCCGTCGAGCAGCGCTTCGCCCAGGTCGCGCTGACCGCCAACGACACGCTGGCGCAGATCGCCGCCGGCGACACCGGCCAGGCCCGGGCCGACGCGTTGCGGCTGCGCGAGGAGCAGCGCGCCTATCAAGCTCTCGCCGAGCGGCTGATCGCTCTGATCGCCGACAGCGACCCGGCCCACGTCCAGCTGGACCGCCTCGAGGTGACGCCGGCCTTCTACACGCTCCAGGACGACATCGACGAGGTGTCGCGGGCGTACCACGACGCCGCCCAGTCGCAGGTGTCGGCGCTGCGCCGGACCCAGGTGCGGCTGCTGATCGGCACCTCGGTCGGTTTCGCCGTGGGGCTGACCCTGGTCGGCATGATCCTGCGGCTGGTGCTGAGCTACCAGCGGCGGCTGGTGGACCAGGCCGCCGCGAGCCGGTACCTGGCCCTGCACGATCCGCTCACCGGCCTGCCCAACCGCACCCTGTTCGGCCAGCGGTTGCAGGCGGCCCTGGCCGGGCTCACCGCGGCCGGGGGTCATCAGATCGCCCTCATGGTGATCGACCTCAACGGTTTCAAGGCCGTCAACGACACCCTCGGCCACCAGGCCGGTGACCAGGTGCTGCTCGAGTCCGGGCGGCGGCTGGCCGAGAGCGTCGGCACCGACGGTGTGGTGGCCCGCCTGGGCGGGGACGAGTTCGCTGTGCTGCTTCCCCACGTCACCGGCGTCGAGGCGGCCACCGAACTCGCCGGACGGCTGGTCGCCGCGCTGCGCCGCGACTTCGTGCTGGCCGAGGGCCCGGCGGCGATCAGCGGCAGCCTCGGCATCGCGCTGGGCCCGCTGCACGGCGCCGGCGACGAGCTGTTCCGGCACGCCGACGCGGCGATGTACCGGGCCAAGGGCAACGGCGGCGGCGTCGCCGTCTACGACGCCGCCGAGGACGCCGAGACCCCCGACCGGATGCAGCTCTTCGCCGACCTGCGGGCCCTGCTCGACAGCGGCGACCCGGACGGTCAGCTGCGGCTCTACTACCAGCCCCAGGTACGCCTCAGCGACGGTGTCGTGACCTCGGCCGAGGCCCTGGTCCGCTGGCAGCACCCCGAGCGCGGGCTGCTGCTGCCGGCCACGTTCCTGCCCGTCGCGGAGAGCCGGGGCCTGGAGATCCGGCTGACCGACCACCTCCTGGGGCTCGCGGTCGGCCAGGCCGCCCGGTGGCGGCTGGCCGGGCACGCGTTCCAGGTGGCGGTGAACGTGTCACCCGGTTGCCTGGTCGACCCCGGATTCGTCGCCCGGGTGCTGAGCACCGTGGCCGACGCCGGGCTGCCGCCGCGCCTGCTGTGCCTGGAACTGACCGAGACCAGCATCATGGCCGACCCGGACCGGGCGGTCCGCGCCCTGCACGAGGTCCGCGAGCACGGCATCACCGTCTCGGTCGACGACTTCGGCACCGGCTTCAGCTCGCTGGCCCAGCTGCGCCGGGTGCCGGCCGACGAGCTGAAGATCGACCGTACGTTCATGCGCGACCTGACGCCGGGCACCCCGGACGCGGTCATGGTGCGCAGCGCGATCGACCTCGGGCACAACCTCGGCCTGTCCATGGTGGCCGAGGGGGTGGAGGACGTGGCGGCGCTGCTGCGGCTGCGCGAGCTGTCCTGCGAGTACGCCCAGGGCTACGCGCTGAGCCACCCGGTGCCCGCCGACCGGCTCCCGCAGGCCTGCCGCGACGCCGAGGAGGTCGTGCGCCACGCCGTCGGTACCGCCGCGCCGATCGTCTGAAACCGGTGTGGACCGCCGTCGTGCGGGTATGCGCCGCGCGGAGGTGCCACATGGATTCCGACGGCCTGCGCGCGAGCATGACGTTCATCGGCAACGCGACGACCGTGTTGCGGCTCGGGGACTTCACCCTGCTGACCGACCCCAATTTCGTGTCCGCGGGCAGCCGGGTGCACCTGGGCTACGGCATGTGGACCCGGCGGCTGCTGGACCCGGCCTGCTCGGTCGCCGAGCTGCCGCCGCTCGACGCGGTGCTGCTGTCGCACTTCCACGGCGACCACTGGGACCGGGTGGCCACGGCCGAGGTGGGGAAGACGACACCGATCGTCACCACCCGGGAGGCCCAGCGCAAGCTGCGGCGCCGCAAGTTCGAAGAGGTCCTGGGCCTGCCCACGTGGGAGAGCCACGAGCTCTCGCGGGGACGGCAGCGGCTGCGGGTGACCTCCGTGCCGGGCCGGCACGGTCCCGGCCTGATGGACCGGCTGCTGCCGGACGTCATGGGCTCGGTGGTGGAGCTGGAGGAGGACAGCCGGTGCCGGCTGCGGCTCTACATCACCGGCGACACGCTGTACCGGCCGTTCCTGGAAGAAGTGCCCCGCCGGTGCGGGGAGATCGATGCCATGATCATCCACCTCGGCGGCACGAAGATCCTGGGCATGCTGCTCACCATGGACGACAAACAGGGCGTGGCGACGACCGAGGTGATCCGGCCGCGGCTCACCATCCCGATCCACAACGACGACTACGTGGTGCAGAAGCTGCCGCTGAGCGCGTTCCTGGGCCGGGCCCGCGAGCACGGCCTGACCGGGATCCAGCCGATCACTCGCGGGGACAGCCTGGAGCTGCCGCTGCGCTGAGCCCCGGGCCCGGCGCAGCGGCAGCCCCGCCGGCTACGCGGTCGGTGCCGCTGCGGCCATGACCTGCGGCGTGCGGGCCCAGACCCGGTGCAGACCGAGAGCGGTGACGAGCTGCTTGCGGTACGCGGCCGTCATGCCGTCGGCGAGCAGGATGCCCGGCGCCTCGACGTCGATCCCCGCGGTGCGCAGCGCCTGGACGCCGTCACCCCACGCGCCGATGGCCTTGGCGTGGCGGAACGCTTCCTGCAGCAGCACGGTCAGCTTCACGTCGGCGAGGTCACCGGCGCCGCCCGCGATGAGCACCGCGTCGTACTCGATCGACCGCGTGGTCAGCAGCGTGCGCTCGATGATCTCCTTGCGCAGGCCCTTGACCAGCTCGCCGCCGTGCGGCGCGATGACCCGCAGCAGGGCGCCCTGAGCCGTCAGCGCGTCGCGCAGCTTGCCGATCCCGGCCAGGTCCGCCTTCGGTCCGGCGACCACGCCGACGACGCGGCCGGCGATCGGTCCGGGCACCCCGGTGATCTGCGACAGCGCGGCGGAGACGGCTACCTCCGGGACGGGCGTGCCGGCCGGCGCGGGCAGGCCCAGACCGGCGGCGACCCGGGCGGCCAGGCCGGCGTCCACGTTCGCCAGCACGCCCAGCATGCGCTCGCGGATCGCCTGCTCGTAGCACTTGCCGAGCTCGAAGGTGAAGGCCTCGGTGAGGTGGATCCGCTCGACCTCGCTCAGGCTGGCGTAGAACATCGCCGGCTGGCTGAAGTGGTCGTCGAACGAGACCGGGTTGGCCCGTACCTTCGCACCCTCGACCAGCCGCGGCACGTGCACGAAGCCGCCCTCCGGCGCGCTCGCCGGGGCCGGGCCCTCGGCCCCGGCCAGGCTGTTGGGCAGGTACGGCGCGATGCCGCGGTGCACGGCGGTCTGGTGCATCCCGTCGCGCAGGTTGTCGTTGACCGGCGCGTGCGGCCGGTTGATCGGCAGCTGCGGGAAGTTCGGCCCGCCGAGCCGGGTGAGCTGGGTGTCCAGGTACGAGAACAGCCGCGCCTGCATCAGCGGGTCGTTGGTGACCTCGATGCCGGGCACGAGGTGGCCGGTGTGGAACGCGACCTGCTCCACCTCGGCGTGGTAGTTGTCCGGGTTGCGGTTGAGGGTCAGCAGGCCGATCGGCTGCACCGGCGCCAGTTCCTCCGGGACGATCTTGGTGGGGTCGAGCAGGTCGATCCCCTCGAAGGTCTCCTCGGCGCTGTCCGGCATCACCTGGATGCCGAGCTCGTACTCCAGGAAGGCGCCGGCGTCGATCGCGTCGGCCAGGTCGCGGCGATGGAAGTCCGGGTCGACCCCGGCGGCGATCTGCGCCTCCTCCCAGACCAGCGAGTGCACCCCGGCGACCGGCTTCCAGTGGAACTTCACCAGGTGCGTACCGCCGTCGGCATCGACCAGCCGGAACGTGTGCACCCCGAAGCCCTCCATGGTGCGGTACGAGCGCGGGATGCCACGGTCGGACATGTTCCAGAAGACGTGATGGGTGGCCTCGGTGTGCAGCGAGACGAAGTCCCAGAACGTGTCGTGGGCCGACTGCGCCTGCGGGATCTCCCGGTCCGGGTGCGGCTTGCCGGCGTGGATGATGTCCGGGAACTTGATGCCGTCCTGGATGAAGAACACCGGGATGTTGTTGCCGACCAGGTCGACGTTGCCCTGGTCGGTGTAGAACTTCACCGCGAAGCCGCGGGTGTCGCGCACCGTGTCGGCGGACCCGCGGGAGCCCAGCACGGTCGAGAAGCGTACGAAGACCGGCGTCTCCTTGCCTTCCTCGGCCAGGAAGCGCGCCTTGGTGACCGACGCCGCGCTGCCGTACGCCCGGAAGACGCCGTGCGCGGCGGCACCGCGCGCGTGCACGACCCGCTCGGGGATCCGCTCGTGGTCGAAGTGGGTGATCTTCTCCCGCAGGTGGAAGTCCTCGAGCAGCGACGGCCCGCGGGGTCCCGCCTTCAGTGAATGGTCGGTGTCGCTGAGCCGCAGACCCTGCGCCGTCGTGAGGTACTCCCCGGTCTGCAACCCCTGCTCCGGTGCCAGAGCACCGGTCAGCGGGGTGGTAGCCGCCGGTTCCATGGCGGCCGGGCTCGGCACGGTGGGCTCTGACCTGCGGGGGCGCTTCACTGCCATCTACTGTCCTCGTCTCGAACACGGGCACCGGAGATTCGGGGCTGTATCCCCGGTGCCCGGTATGAAACGCCCGAAACGTTCAGTTGATCTATTTCCCCACGGTGTACTGGGCCACGAAGGCCATCGCCTGCCGGGCCACGACGGTCCCGGCGGTCGTGATCGCGTTGTGCCCGGCGGCCGGGACGACATCGGTCGCGGCGAGCGGCGTGAGCCGGGCGGCCTGCCGGAGCCAGCGCGTCGGCGCGATGGGATCGTGCTCGCCCCGCAGGAACAGCACCGGAGCCTGGACCAGCGGCAGCCGGTGGTCGATGCGATGGCGCACGGACAGCCGCAGCGTGGCCAGGATCCGGCGGGGCCGCGCGTCACGCACGTCGGCGGCGATGATCCGGGCCTGCCGCTCGTCCTCCCAGGCCAGGTCGGCCAGCCAGCGCCGCGCCTGGCCGGTGGCGGTGGGGGCGGCCGGGTCCACCGTCGGGCCGACCAGCACCAGCGCGGAGACCAGATCGGGTCGCCGCACGGCCAGCTCGACGGCGACCTGACAGCCGAAGGAGTTGGCGAGCACCCGCGCGCCGGTGATGCCCTCGGTGTCCATCCAGGCGGCGACGACCGCGGTGTGCTGCTCCACGTCGAAGACCTGCCGCGGTTTGCTGGAGAGCCCGAAACCCGGCAGGTCCGGCACGTGCACCGGCCCGCCGGCCAGCGCGGCGGCGGTCGGCATCAGGTAGCGGTGCGAGACGGCCAGCCCGTGCAGCAGCACCCACGGCCGGCCGGCGGCGGCCCGGGAGCGCACGTGCAGCCGCAGGCCGGCCACCGCGGTCCAGTGGCTCACGAATCCCTGGGCGGTCCTCGGCGCTGCCCGGGTCAGCTGCCGCTGGCCGGGACTCATCCGTGCGATGCGTCGTATCACCTGCCGCACATACCCCCGGGCATCCCCGCGAACCTCGGATACCCCGATCGGCGGAGGCGCCGTGGGAGCTCAGGCCGGGCCGGAGGTCAGCTCGGTCAGGGCGACGACCAGCCGGTCCACGTCGCTGTCGCTGGTCCCGAGCCCGAAACTCGCCCGCAGCAGCCCCGGCGTCGCGCTGCCGCAGCCACCCGTGCCCGTGTCCCCGGTCAGCCGCCGGGTCAGCGGATGGGCGCAGAACAGCCCGGCCCGCACGCCGAGGCCGTACTCGCGGGCCAGCCGGTCGGCGATCACCGCGGGATCGTGGCCGGGCAGGGCCAGCGACACGATGCCGACCCGGGGCTGCCGCTCGCCGAACACGCTCACCGGCCGTACGCCCGGCACCCCGGCCAGGCCGTCCCGCAGCCGGCCCAGCAGCTCCTGCTCGCGCTCGTGCAGCGCGGCGCGGTCGGTGCGCAGCAGCGCCGCGCAGACCGCGGCCAGCGACACCGCGCCCAGCAGGTTCGGCGTGCCGGCTTCGTGCCGCGAAGGTCCGTGGGCCCAGGTCACGTCCCCGGCGGTGGCCCCGACCGCGGTGCTGGCCCCGCCACCGCTGAGGTACGGCGGGGCGGCGTCCAGCCAGTCGGCCCGCCCGGCCAGGACCCCGGAGCCGAAGGGGGCGTAGAGCTTGTGCCCGGACAGCGCGAGGTAGTCCGCGCCCAGGGTGGCGAGGTCGACGGGGGAGTGCGGGGCCAGCTGCGCGGCGTCCACGACGATGCGCGCGCCGTACCGGTGGGCCACGTCGGCCAGCCGTCGCACCGGCCAGATCTCGCCGGTCACGTTGCTCGCGCCGGTGACCGCGACCAGGGCCGGTCCGCGCAGCTCCCGCAGGGCCTGCTCGACGGCCGCGACGGCCTCGTCCGGGCTCGACGGCGTGGGCAGTCGCAGCGGGCGGTGCCAGGGCAGCAGGTTCGCGTGGTGCTCACCGTCGAAGACGATCGTGGTCACCCCGGCCGGCAGGGCGCGGGCGAGCAGGTTGAGCGCGTCGGTGGTGTTGCGGGTGAAGACCACCGTGTCGCCGGCCCGGGCGCCGACGAACTCACCGACGAGGTCGCGGGCGCGCTCGTACTCCAGTGTGGAGGTCTGCGAGCGGATGCCGGTGCCGCGGTGCACGCTGCCGTACCAGGGGAGCAGGCCCTGCACGGCGTCGGCGGCCGCGCGGACGCAGGGGGCGGTCGCGGCGTAGTCGAGGTGGGCGAACGGGACCGTCGTGCCGCCGGGCAGGTCGACGGTCAGCTCGGCCCCGACGACGTCGAGGTCGGTGCGCTGCAGGACGAGGGACATGGTGCTGCCTCCGGGAGGTCGGGGACCCCGCCCGGGGCCCGCGCTTGCCCGCGTCGGTGTCGACGCCGGCCCGGTCCTCACCCGGAGCACCCCATCGCGAACACAAGGGTTGCCGGCCAGCAAGCCGGGGCTTCGCGCTGGCACTCATGACCTGCCGGCACGGTATCAGAGCCACCGGGGTCAGGTCCGCCAGGCGGTGACGGTCGTTGCAAAGGAGCTCAGCGTCGCCCGGGGCCAGATCTTCGGCGTGCCGGGACACAGCGGCGCGGGCAAGAGCACCCTGCTGCGCTGCGTCAACCTGCTGGAACGCCCGGACGCCGGGACCGTGGTGGTGGACGGCGTCGAGCTGACCGGGCCCAAGCGGCAGCCGCTGCGCGCCGCCCGCCGCCGCGTCGGCATGGTGCACCAGCACTTCGCGCTGCTGGCCTCGCGCACGGCGGCCGGCAACGTCGCCTTCCCGCTGGAGGTCACCGGGGTGCCCCGGACCGAGCGGGCGCGCCGGGTGGCGGAGCTGCTCGACCTGGTCGGGCTCAGCGAGCGGGCGAACGCGTACCCGGCGCAGCTGTCCGGCGGGCAGAAGCAGCGGGTCGGCATCGCCCGGGCGCTCGCGGCCGGGCCGCAGGTGCTGCTCTCCGACGAGGCCACCTCGGCGCTGGACCCGGAGACCACCCGCTCCATCCTGGACCTGCTGCGCGAGCTGAACGAGCGGCTCGGTCTCACCATCCTGCTGATCACCCACGAGACGGACGTGGTCAAGCGGATCTGTCACGGCGCGGCGGTGATGCGCGACGGCCGGTTCACCGAGTCCGGCCCGGTCGCCGACCTGCTGCGCCGGCCCGGTTCCGAGCCGGCGCACGGGCTCTTCCCGCTGCCCCCGGCCGAGCCCCGGCCGGGCGCTCAACCTGCTGGCCAGGAACGGGCTCATCACGCTCAAGCCCGGGGCCGGCGTCAAGGCGACCGAGAAGGACATCGCCACCAACCCCGAGAGGCGACCCGCGGGTGGCCAAGCTGGAGAAGCTGCTGCACTCGCCCGTGGTCAGCAAGTTCATCACCGACAAGTACCAGGGTTCGGTGCCGGCGGCCTTCTGAGTGTCGTACCCATGCGGCAGAGTGTCAGGGGTGCGTAGCCTTACCGGTCCTGACACTGCCCACCCGCGCGGCTGGCTGCCGAGCTATCTGGCTCTCGCCGCGATCTGGGGCACCAGCTTCCTGTTCATCAAGGTCGGCGTCCGTGAGCTGCATCCGCTGTGGCTGACCTTCGCCCGGGTCATCGCGGGCGCGGCGGTCCTGCTCGTCGTGCTCGCGGTGACCCGTGACCGGCTGCCGCGCGACGCGCGGCTGTGGGGTCATCTGGCCGTCGTGGCCGCGCTGGGCGTCTCGCTGCCCTTCACCCTCTTCGGGTACGGCGAACAGCGCGTCTCCTCGGTGCTCGCGGGCATCTGGAACGCGGCCACCCCGCTGGTCGCCCTGCCGCTGGCGGTGCTGGTGTTCCGCACCGAGGCGCTGACCCCGCGCCGGGTGGCCGGCATCGCGACCGGCTTCCTCGGTGTGCTGGTGGTGCTGGGCGTCTGGCGGGACCTCGGCGGCTCGCAGCTCACCGGACAGCTCATGTGCTTCGGCGCGGCGATGTGCTATGCCGTCGCGATCCCGTACCAGAAGAAGTTCATCGCCGGCCGGGCCGGCTCCGGGGTGTCGATCGCCGCCGGCCAGCTGCTGATGGCCCTGGCCCAGCTCGCCGTGCTGGCGCCGCTGTTCGCCGGCGCCCCGCCGGTCCCGTCGGCGCTGTCGCTGCAGGTGGTGCTGTGCGTGCTGGCGCTCGGCGCGCTCGGCACCGGGCTGGCCTTCGTGCTCAACATGCGGGTGATCCGGGTGGCCGGGGCCAGCACGTCGGCGTCGGTGACCTACCTGATGCCGGTGGTGGCGACGGTGGTCGGCGTGCTGATCCTCGGCGAGCACCTGATCTGGAACCAGCCGCTGGGCGCGCTCATCGTGCTGACGGGCGTGGCCATCTCCCAGGGTCTGCTGTCGCGCCGCCGCGTTGCCCGCCCGCCGGACGACCCGGTGGCGGTGCGGCCCGGCCCGGCGGCGGCTGCCCCCTGACCGGGGTCTCAGGCGTGGCCGAGAATGGCGGCGCGGGTGGGGCGCCGGTCGATCTCCATGAAGCGGCCGGGGCCCTCCAGGACGGTGAAGCCGGAACGCCGGTACACGTCGTGGGCGTCCCTGGTGGCGAGCAGGAAACGGGCCACGCCCCGGCCGGAGAGGTCCTCGACGATGCTGTCGACCAGCCACCGGCCCAGCCCCCGGCCGCGGTGCTCGGCGGCGATGAAGACATCGCAGATCCACGCGAAGGTCGCCCCGTCGGTGACCGCCCGGGCGAAGCCCACCTGCTCGGTGCCGTACAGGACCGCGTACGGCAGCGAGCCCTCGATCGAGCGCGCCACCACCTCGTAGTCCCGCCCGGCGGCCCAGTAGGACTCGTCGCACAGCCATCGATGCACCCGGGCGACGTCGATGCCCGTGGCCTCCGTGGTCAGCACATAGCCGTCCCGCTGACGATCCCCCATGAGACTCCTCCTCGCGTAGCCCGCCCCAGGATGCCAGAGGCGTGCGGCGCGGCTCAGCCGACCTCGGCGTCGTAGGCGGCGCGGGCCCGGCGTACCTCGTCGATGTGGGTCTCGGCCCAGCTCTTGACCGCCCGCTGCAACGGCACCAGCTCGTGGCCGAGGGCGGTCAGCGCGTACGACACCTGCACCGGGACCGCCGCGGTGACCGTCCGGGCCACCAGGCCGTCGCGTTCCAGCTTGCGCAGCGTCTGGGTGAGCATCTTCTGGCTCGCGCCGGCGACCTCGCGGGACAGCTCGCCGTACCGCAGCGGCCCGTCCGCCAGCGCGGCCACCACCAGGGTCAGCCACTTGTCGCTCAGCGCGGCCAGCAGCTCGTGGCCGGGGCACTCGGCGAGGTTGGCGTTGTAGCTGCGGCGCGCCTCGTCCCGGCGCTGCGCGGCGGACTTCGTGGCCATCGCGGCGGGCTCCTCCCGGTACGGTACGCACTCCCGGGTGCGTCCTTACCGCCCGACGATATCGCCCCTAGCGTCGCCACCATGAGAGCCGTGACCGTGCGCCGCTTCGGCGGCCCCGAAGTGCTGGAAGTAGCCGACCTGCCGGAGCCGCACCCCGGCCCGGGCCGGGGTGCGGCTCCGGGTCGCCGCGGCGGCCGTCAACCGCATCGACCTGTCGACCCGCACCGGTGCGATGACTCGGGCGGGCCTGCTGCCGCCGGCCGGCCGGATCGGGCTGGGCTGGGACGTCGCCGGGGTGATCGACGAGACCGGCCCGGGGGTACGCCGCCGCGCGCCGGGTGACACCGTCGTGGGCCTGCGCGACGTCCTGTCGGCCGGCGGCGCGCAGGCCGAGTGGGTCGTGCTGGACGAGTCCGCGACCGCTCCGGCGCCCCGCTCGGTGACGTTGCCGGAGGCGGCCACCCTGCCGCTGATCGGCCTCACCGCCGACCGCGCGCTGTCGCTGACCGGCCTGCGGGCAGGCCAGACGTTGCTGGTGACCGGCGCGGCCGGTGGGGTCGGCGGCCTGCTGCTGCAACTCGCCGCCCTGCGCGGGATCCGCACGGTCGCGGTGGCGGACGAAACGGACGAGAAGGCGGTACGGGACCGCGGCGCCGACGAGTTCGTGGTGCGTACCGACCGGCTCGGCGCGGCGGTCCGCGACGTCGTGCCCGGGGGAGTGGACGCCGTCGTCGACGCCGCCGTGGTGGGTATCACAGCGCACGAGGCGCTGCGCGGTGCGGGCGTTTTCGTGACTCTGGTCGCACCGTTCGCCCCGCCGCCGTTGCGCGCCACCCGGGTCGTGGTCCAGGAGGTGGACGCCGACGGCGGCCGGCTGACCGAGCTCGCGGCGCTGGTCGACGCGGGTCTGCTGACGCTGACGGTGGCGGAGGAGTACCCGCTGGCCGGCGTGGCCCGGGCGCACGACCGGCTGGCGGCCGGTGGCCTGCGGGGACGGTTGGTGCTGGTGCCCTGACAAGCGTTCATCCGGGCTTCACAATGCCTACCTATTGGATGGATACGGTGGCGCCATGACGAGATCCGTGTACCTGAGCGCCGGCGAGCCGGAAGCCGCTCGCCGCCGAGCCGAGGAGGCGGCGGTCCGGCGCCAGTTCGAGAAGGACGCCGTCTGGAGCCGGATGATCGCCCCGGGTGGGCGGGTGCCGGACCTGCCGCTGATCGAGGTCGACCTGGGCCCGATCCACCTGCGCCGGCTGCTCGGCACCGGACCGCTCGTCCTGGTCTTCATCCGGTACGCGGGCTCGGCGGCCTGTGAGGACACGCTGGTGGCGTACCAGCGCACCCTGGCCCCGGCCTGCTCCGACCTGGGCGCCCACCTGGTGGCGGTGAGCCCGCAGCGGGCCGAGCTGCTCGCCCCGGTCAAGCACCGCAACGACCTGAGCTACCTGGTGGCCGCCGACCCCCGGCACGCCCTGATCGACGCGTTCGGCATCGGGTATCAGGCGCCGGAGGCCACCGAGCTGCTCGGCACACGCCGGTCGGTCCTGCCGTACCCGAGCGTGGTGGTCGCCGACCGGACGGGGACCGTACGCTACGCCGACGTCCACCCGTTCACGGCGGCCCGCACCCCGGCCGCGCCGATCCTCGCGACGCTGCGCCAGCAGATCGGCTCCATCCCGGTGGCCCCGCGCGGCTGACCACCGCCGCTGTGCGCACCTGAGAACGGGACTCAGCTGAGCGTGGCACCATGGCGCGGATGAGCGCTCCCCGGTGGCTGGCGATCGTCGGTGCGGGCACGGTCGGCGCGGCCGTGCTGGTCATCGGCCTGCTGCACGTCGTTCCCCCGTCGTCCGCGATCAGCCCGTACCGGCGCACCATCAGCGAGTACGCGCTGACCGAGGTCGGCGTGCTGTTCAACGTGGGGGTGCTGATGCTGGCCGCCGGCTCGGTGGCCACGATGCTGGCGGTCGTCGGGGCCGGCCTGGTGCCCAGGCGATCGGCCGGCGTGGCCGCCCTGCTGACGTGGAGTGTCGCGCTGGCCGTCGTCGTCTACTTCCCGAAGCACAACTGGGCGGTGGGCCCGAGCTTCGAAGGAACGGTGCACCGGTACGCCGGCGTGGTGGCGTTCCTGAGCCTGCCGATCGGCGCGCTGCTGATCGGACGGGCGTCGTGGTCCCATCCGCGGTGGCGCGGGTACGCCCGCTGGATCTGGGGTCTGGGCCTGTGGTCGTCGCTGTGCTTCACGCCGATCGTGGCCGCGATCGTCGCCCAGCGCTGGACCGGGGTCCCGTGGTGGCAGGCGATCCCGCTGGGGGCTGTCGAGCGGGCGCTCACGCTGAGCGAGGTCGGCATCGTGCTGGCCCTCGCGTGGTGGGCCGCCCGCGCGGCCGCTGAGGATCCACCGGTCGTCGCTCAGGGCGGCGCTGCCCCGGCCGGCGAGGCTCCCGGCATGCGCTGAGGCGGGCGCTACGCCTTCGTGCCGAACAGCAGCATGTCGGCGACGAAGCAGGTCACCGCCCCGGACGCGTCCCGCCCGATCCAGGTCGGATACACCCCGTCGCCCCACCCGCTGGACCAGGCCACCATGTCGCCGCCGGGCAGCGTGGTGAAGCGGTCGAAGTCGAACCGCTCCCACTCCTCGGCCAGCCGCTCGCGGTTGTCCTCGTCGACGAAGCAGCCCATACCCCCGTCGACCCCGAACCCGAAGAACTCGCCGTCGCCCAGGTCGAGCTGGTCCTGGCCGGTCCGCAGGGCGAGTTCCCAGGTGACGGTGGGCGAGTCGACGACCTGGAGGCGGGCGGCGGCCACCCGGCGATGGCCCGGGTCGTCGGTGAAGGTGGCCAGGCTGATCGTCACCGGACAGGTCCCCGGCGCCACGGTGACGGTGAACGGGTCCTCGCCGTGGTCGAGCGACGAGGGGTCGGCGGCCACCAGCCGGCCGGACGGCAGATGCAACGGCCCGGCGGCCTGGGTGGAGATCCGCATCGTCCGGTCCCGCACCGGCCGCTCGGTGCCGTCGGTGAACAATTCCTCGATCCGGCGAGGCCCCATCGGCCGGGGCGGCTGCCACGGCCGGGTGCCCTCCCGGACCGGCAGCAAGTGCCCGGACGCATCAGCGATATCGGGCCGGCCGTCGCCGGCGAACTCCAGCAGCGCCTGCCACTGCCCGAAAACCGGAACAGGGGTACGCGGCGGCGGCGAATCGGGCGTGTAGTGCTGCTCCCGCGAGTTCTCCCGCTCGACGAGGTCGGTGCGGCGGCCGTTGAGCTCGAACGTGACGGTCGTCCGGGTCGTAGGCCGCCACGAACGGGCCTCCCGCAGAAACAGATCGCCTTCGGCGGCCACCCGCCACTGGTGGCGGGAAGCCCGGCCACCGAAACCGTCGAACCGGGTCAACCCCAGATACTCCGCGCCGAGCGCGACATCGAGCACGGCGTGCGGCCGTCCACCGACAACCAGCACCACGGAGTACGGCTCCCCGGCCGCATGCCGGCCCTCAGCGACATCCCGGTCCAGCGGATTGATCACCGCCTCGTCCCAGCCGTCGCAGTAGACCGCGGTCAACGTCGCCATCAGTCCTCACCCGTGATCTCGATGCGGAGGGCGACCGGGAGTCCGGCCGCGTCGACGTCGAGGTGGACGGGGAAGAAGCCGTCTCCCACGGACGTCATCGCCAACAGAATGTCCGCGCCGTCGACCTGGATCACGCCCGCCTCGTGGTCGGAAGCCCGTACCGCGGCCATCACCTGCCAGTGGTGCGAGTGCGGCCGGAAGTCGAAGGCGAACGTCGGCCCGCCGGGCTCGTTACGCCGGCGCTCGACGGCGAGTCCTCGCTCGTACGCCTCCCCGGCCGGCAGGTCCACCCATCCGTACCCGGCATCGGGGGAGCCGCCGAGCCGGGGCGCGCCGAACTCGGCCGCGACCTGCTCCTGGTCGCGGCCCCAGAGGACCAGATCGGCCAGCCCGTCCAGCGACAGGGTGTGCTCCCACGAGTTCAGCGCGTCCGCGTCGGCGAAGACGAACCGCGCGTGGTCGATCCCGAGCTCCCAGAACACCCAGGAGTCGGCGACCGGCGCGGCACTGAACGCGATCCGCATGGACCGCCAGCCGTGCTCGCCGGGGACAGCGGTGACCGGCAGAGCCCGGTCGGCCGGTGCCTCGATCGCCAGCACCGGAACGCCCATGACGATGAATCCCGGCTCCCGGTGCGCGACCGCGTGCCGTACCCGTTCCCGGTGGGGGACCGGCTGGTCGAACGCCCGCAGGCTCGCGTCGTGCCCGCGCTCCCGGCAGTGGCCGTCGAACGTCGCGGTGAACTCGGCCACGGCGTGGGCGGGGATGTCGTACAGGCGGGTGCCGGTCTGCCGGTCGAAGGACTCGGCCGCGGCCTCGGCATCGGATCCCACGACCGCGAAGTCGGTCGCCGGGCGCTCCTCGTCGTCCGGTACGCGGGCGCCCGACCACAGCTCGAGGTAACCACCATCCATGATTACCAACTGGCCCGACGGGCACGTCACCTGGCCGAGCTCCACCTCGATCGTCACGATCACGAAGTCTAGGCGCGGGGTCAGTCACAGACGGCACGGCGGATCATCGTGCGGTGCCGGGCGATCCACGACGCGCTGCGCGCCCGCCAGGCAATGCCCCAGAGCACCGGATAGCCGTTCTGAGCGACGGCCGCGGTGCTGTCGATCGTGACGCCTCCGGCGACAGCCTCGTGACGGGCGCCGTGGGCGGCAACGTCGGAAAGGCGATCAACGAGTTCGTCACGCGCGGCTCGTGGCAGGCCGTACCCGTCGACGATGGCCCTGGCCTGACGGGCGCGAGCGGTGGCCTCGGGCAGCCCGTGCATTTCCGCTATGTCGTCGTCGACGAGGTGGGCGTTCAGCCAGACGGCTTCGGCGAGCTCCCACAGCCGATCCACCGGCCCGGCGAACTCCCAGTCGATGAATGCCTCCGCCTGCCCGTACCGGCCGACGATGTTCCACGGACCGGTATCACAGTGGCCGATCACGATGTCCGTACCGCGCAAATCCCGCAACCAGTTCGGCTGCCAGACCGCGCCGGCAGGCGGTGTGAATGTGGCCGTGGCGTCGTGCAAACCGCGCAACAGCGTCCCGACCGCGCCCACAGCGTCGTCCGGCCAGGCGTGCGGATGAGGCGACTCCCCAGGCACGAAGCTGTACCCGGCGCCGACAACGCGTGGCGCGCCCACGAACCCGACCCTCTCGAGATGCCCGAGCAGAGCGAACACCGCAGGCGTCCAAGGCCCCGCCGCCTTACGGACCACGCCGTCGAGGAGAACCGCATCCGCGACGTGAGTGCCCGATCCCCATGTACCGAGTCGCTCCGGAGTGGTCATCACTGCATGGCCGTCGAGAAGGGATGGTCGAACGAGGCGGGGCAGTGGAACACGTACCAGTCGAAGCCGCGCCCGATGAAAACCCCGGTCAGGGGATCGGCCGTGTCGGCCGGCTCCTCGACCGGCCACCAGAGCCCGGCCGCGTCCCACTCGCCGTGACCGATGGTGAACAACAGTGACATCTCCGTGCCGCACGTTGAGCAGTTCACCGTCCAGGGACCGCTCATCCGCCACGAGGGGAAGCCGCCCACCTTCCACCCCGGCACCACGGACCACGCCGAGTAGCCGAGCCCGTCGCCATTCTTCTCCCACTCGGCGATCCGGTCCTGCAAATCCTGGGGCAGCAACTCCACGTACCGGTAGTCGACGAGCTGTTCCGGATGCACGACACCCCGGTTCGGCAGATACGGCTCCTCCACCACCGCCGGTTCGGGCGCGCTCACCAGCGGCCGGCCCACATCAGCAGCACGCCGCCACCGCAACACCGGAATCATGGGAACCGGCCCATGAACCAACTCCTCCGGCTCGGAAAAACGAACGTCCGGCAACTCAGCCTGCTCCACACCATGCTGCTCAACGACTGATTCAGAGGCCGCCCGTGTAGAGCAGCCGGTTCGGTGAGCCGGTGCCGGGGCTCGTCACGACGCCCGTGGTGGCATTGCTGACGATGGCACTGTGCACCTGCGCCGGGGTGTCGCCGGGGTGGGTGGCCAGATACAGCGCGGCGGCGCCGGCCACGTGCGGTGCGGCCATCGACGTGCCGCTGATCGTGTTCGTGGCGGTGTCGTTGGTGGACCAGCTCGACGTGATGCTGATGCCGGGGGCGAAGACGTCGACGCAGGTGCCGCGGTTGGCCCACGACTGCTTGGCGTCGCTGCTGTTGGTCGCGGAGACCGTCAGCGCGGTCGGGACCCGGGCCGGGGACTGGGTGCAGGCGTCCAGGGCGAACAGGCCGAACAGGCCGTTGCCGGCCGCGATCGCGTAGCTGACCCCGGAAGCGATCGACGCGCGTACCGCGTTGTCCAGGGCGGTGTCGGCGCTGCCGCCGAGGCTCATGTTGGCGACGGCGGGCTTGACCGCGTTGGCGGTGACCCAGTCGATGCCGGCGGCGACCTGCGCGGTGGTCCCGCTGCCCTCGCAGTTGAGCACGCGCACGGCGACGAGCTGGACGCCTTTGGCGACGCCGTGGGCGCTGCCGCCGACGGTGCCCGCGACGTGCGTACCGTGGCCGTTGCAGTCGTCGGCGGTGCCGCCGTCGACCGCGTCGTGTCCGCTGACGGCGCGCCCGCCGAAGTCCGCGTGGGTGGTGCGGATGCCGGTGTCGATGATGTACGCGTGCACGTTCGCCGCGGTCGTGGAGTAGGTGTACGCCTGGTCCAGTGGGCGGTTGCGCTGGTCAATGCGGTCCAGGCCGTAGGACGGCGGGTTGGTCTGCGTCTCGGAGGCCCGGTGGATCACGTTGGGCTGCACGAACGCGACGTCCGGGTCGGCGGCCACCTGCCGCGCCTGGCGCGCCGACATCGTCGCCGCGAAACCGTTGAAGACCTTGGTGTACGTGTGCACCACGGTCGCGTCGTGCTCGGCGGCCACCGTGCGGGCGACCCTGCCGGACTTGAGGACGACGACGTAACTGTCCGGCACCACCTCGGCCCCGGACACCGACAGTACGTCCGCCTCGGCCGGTGCCGCCTGCGCACCGTTGGTGAAACCGAGGACCGACAATACGATCACGCCTGCTGCTGCGGCGCCTCGACGGATGGCTGTTCTCACCGGAGCCTCCCCACATTGGGTGGTCACGCAACCACGTGACGTGACGCTAGCAGCCGGATCGACGCCTGTGAATAATGGATCTCCCGGCGCTTGCCGCGCGGGGCAGGGAAGGAAGCGGCTGTGGGCGCACTTCGGCATCTCGCCGGGCGGGTCTGGATCCATCCTCACGATCCGGACCCGGCCCGGGTGCAGGGCTGTGTCGCGGTGATCGCCGACGACGCCGGCAGCGTGCTGGTCGACGCGGGCAACAGCCCGGCCGTGGCGCAACGTGTGCGCGAGGCCGTCGTGACCGCCGGTCTGCCTCTGCCGCGCCGGCTGATCTACACCCATCACCACTGGGACCACGTCTGGGGCGCCTGCGCCTGGCCCGACGTGGAGATCATCGGCCACCGCGCCGGTGCACGCATCCTGCGCGCCGAGGCCGGCCGGCCGTGGAGCGAGGCGTACGTGCGGGAGCTGGCCGCCGGGAACGAGCGGATGATCCCGAGCTGCACGGCCCGGATCGCGGCGATGTCCGGGCTCTGGGACGGCTTCACCGTCGTCGCGCCACACGTCGAGTTCGACGACGTGCTCACGCTTCCCGGTGGCGTCGAGGTCCGGCACGTCGGCGGTGGCCACGCCGAGGATTCCACGGTGGTGGTCGTGCCGGATTCGGGAGTGGTGTTGCTGGGCGACTGCTTCTACCCGCCGCCGCTGCACCTGCGGCAGCCGGACGACGGGCTCGACCTCGCCCTGATCCACCGCCTGCTCGCCGACTTCCCTCCCTCCCGGTTCTCCTGGTACGCCGACAGCCACGACGAGCCGAAGCCCAGCGCACTCCTGGAGAGCATTCTCCGGGCGCCCTAATCGCCCCGGCCGGAAGCGATGATCAGGTACGTGTGGTCCGGCTGGGTCTGCGGCAGGCGCATCATGGTGAGCCGGACCTCGCGCGGCCACCACCGGGTCGGTTCCCGCCAGGCGCACTCCACGATCGGGGCCGCGGGGTCGTCGGCGCAGTCACCGAGCTGCTCCCAGTGATCGAGCTGCGTGGCGACGATCTTCCGCGCCTGCAGCCACGGGGATCTCGCCGGCAAGGAATAGGTGTGCACCGTCGCGTCTCCGCGATCGCTGCGCAGGCCGAGCGCCATGATGTGGGCCCGGTCGATGACGACCCGCTCAGCGGCGGGAGGTTGGGGGACCGCTCCGGCGGGCGGGGTGATCGTGCGCGGGACGCCGGCGGCTCTCCACCGTACGAGAGTCATCGCCCCCAGGGCGAGGATGACGACCGCCAGGACCCCAGCGAGGGCGGCGCCCAGGCGCCGTCGACCGATCCGCACAGCCGCAGCGTAGGCGACCCGCACCACGCCGCCGGGTACGCCTCCGGTCGGAGGCGGACGCCGACGTACGACTCAAGTCGTACGCGAAGGTCCATCATCAAGGTGGACGCGCGTCCACCGCTCGGCTCCTAGCGTCGTGGAGGTCCCCGGCCCCCGATCCACCTGGAGCTCCCGTGCCATCGTCACCCCTGCTCGTCGCCGACGACGTGAGCAAGTCGTTCGGTCTCACCCGGGCCCTGCACGGCGCGTCGCTGCAGGTCCACCCCGGTGAGGTGCTGGCGTTGACGGGCCCGTCGGGCTCTGGAAAGTCCACCCTGCTGCACTGCCTGTCCGGGATCCTGGCCCCGGACTCCGGCCGGGTGAGCTTCGAGGGCCGCGACCTGACCTCGCTGAACGACCGGGAGCGCAGCGCGCTGCGGCGGGACGCGTTCGGCTTCGTCTTCCAGTTCGGCCAGCTGGTGCCCGAGCTCACCTGCCTGGAGAACGTCGCGTTGCCGCTGCGGCTCGCCGGCGTACGGCGCACCCGGGCCGAACGGCGGGCGGCCGAGCTGCTCGTGCAGCTGGAAGTGGTCGAGGTGGCCGGCAAGCGCCCCGGGCAGGCGTCCGGCGGGCAGGCCCAGCGGGTCGCGGTGGCCCGCGCGCTGATCACCTCACCCCGGGTGATCTTCGCCGATGAGCCGACCGGTGCGCTCGACTCCCGCAACGGTGAGCACGTGATGCGGTTGCTGGTCGCCGCCGCGAAGGAGCAGGGAAGCGCGGTCGTGCTGGTCACCCACGAGCCGCCGATCGCGTCGTACGCCGATCGCGAGGTCACCTTCCGCGACGGTGCCGCCGTCTCCGCCGCGGTCGCCCGATGAGCGCCGCGCAGCGCGGCCGCCGGGGCCGGTTCGCCTGGCTGGGCGACCTCGTCCTGGGGGTACGGCTGAGCGTGTCGGGCGGGCGTTCCGGCTGGCTGCGGCTCGCCCTGATCGCGGCCGGAGTGGGCCTCGGCGTGGGGATGCTGCTGATGCTGGCCGGTGCGCCGACCGCGGTGGGGGCCCGCGAGGAGCGACGGGCCGACCGGGCGATGGGTGCGACCGTCGAGCAGGCCGGGCCGGGCACGCTGCTGGCGCTGACCACGGAGACCCGGTTCCGCGACGAGCCCGTGCGGGGCAGGATCCTGCGCGCCGAGGGGGACCGCGCGCCGGCGCCGCCCGGGGTGGCGCGGATGCCGGCGCCCGGAGAGCTGTACGTCTCACCGGCGCTGGCCGACCTCATCGCCGGCCCCGGTGGTGAGCTGCTGCCGGCGCGGTGGTCCGCCACGGTGGCCGGCACGATCGCACCGCAGGGCCTCTCCGGGCCTGACGAGGTCTACTTCTACGTCGGGTCCGGCACGCTGACCACCGAGGACGGGGCGGCACGCATCGCCTCGTTCGGTGCGGACAGCTCACCGACGACCGACCCGCTGATCGTGGTGCTGGCCGTCATCGGGTCGGCCGTCATGCTGCTGCCGGTGCTGGTGTTCGTCACGACGGCCGTACGGTTCGGCAGCGAGAGCCGGGAACGGCAGCTCGCCGCGATCCGGCTGGTCGGCGCGGACAGCCGGATGACCCGCCGGATCGCGGCCGGGGACGCCCTCATCGGCGCGGTGCTCGGACTCGCCGTCGGCGGCCTGGTCTTCCTCGGTCTGCGCCGGGTCGTCGGTGCCCTGCTGCCGGCCGACTTCAGCCCGTACCCGGCGGATCTGCGCCCGGTGGCGGCGCTGCTCGCCATGATCCTGCTGATCGTGCCGGCCGGCGCGGTGGTGATGGCGCTGTCCGCGCTGCGCCGCGTCGTCATCGAGCCGCTCGGCGTGGTCCGCCGCAGCGGCGCGCGCCGCCGGCGGCTCTGGTGGCGGCTGGTCCCCCCGGGCGTCGGCGTGGCCCTGCTCTACCCCCTGCTCGGCGGGTTGCCCGACGACGTCGGGGCGGGCACCCGGACCCAGCTCGCGGCGGGGGCGATCCTGCTGCTGGCCGGCGTCGTCGTGCTGCTGCCCTGGCTCGTGCAGGCGGCCGTACGGCACCTCGGCGGCGGCAGCGTCGCATGGCAGCTCGGCCTCCGCCGCCTGCAGCTCGACAGCGACACCGCCGTCCGTTTCGTCTCCGGTATCGCGGTGTCGGTGGCCGGCATCATCGCCGTCCAGGGCGTGCTCAGCACCTCGGTCGCCAACGCCGCCGGGGCCCAGCCGCCCGCCGACCGGTTCCAGGCCGTCGTCTACACCAACGGCGCCGACGGCACCGGCTGGGGCGCCGCCCTGGCCGGCACCCCGGGCGTCCAGGCGGTGCGCACCTCCGGCTACGGCTACCTGCGTGCGGACCGGGAGCAGATGGGCGTGACCGTCCGGGTGGGCGACTGCGAGGTGCTCCGGCAGTACGCGCCGCTGCCGTCCTGCGCGGAGGGGGACAGCTTCCGGGCCGTCCACCCGGGCTGGGAGAGCCCCGAGCTGGCTCCCGGAGTCACGGCCGCCTTCCACGGCAGCGACGACACCGCGCCGCTCTCGCAGTGGAAGGTGCCCACCGGCCTCCCGGCCGTGACGCTGTACGCCGGCGAAGCCGCCCCGGCGTCGTACCTGGCCACCCCGGCGGCGCTCGAGGTCCGTCCCGACCTGCGGGGCCTGCTGACCGACGGCTACCTGGTACGGCTGGATCCCGCCCGCCCGGAGGCCGTCGAGCGGGTCCGGAACACCATGACGGGCCTGGCCCCGGCCGCACCCCTGCAGCTGTTCGGCGACGAGCGGATCGGCAACCAGTTCGGCGGGGCCCGGCAGGTGGCCCAGGGCTGCGCCGTGCTGCTCCTGCTGTTCATCGGCGCGAGCATGCTCGTCGGCGTCACCGAGCAGCTGCGCGAGCGCCGGCGGCTGCTGGCTGTGCTCGCCGCCTTCGGCACCCGGCGGCGGACGCTGTCGGCGTCGGTGCTCTACCAGGTGGCTGTCCCGGCCTCGATCGGACTGCTCCTGGCTGTCCTGATCGGCAGCAGCCTGTCGGCCGTCCTGCTCGCGGCCGTCCGGGCCCCGGTCGAGCTGGACTGGCCGGCGATCGCCGCGCTGACCGTCACGGTGGCCGGGATGGTCCTGGCCGTCACGGCCGCCGGCCTGCCCCTGCTGTTCCGGCTGCTGACGGTTCAGGAGCTGCGCAGTGAGTGAAGCCCCTACGCTGACCGGCATGTCGTTGCGCGCTCTGGCCCGCGACCGGGGCCTGTGGGGCGACCTGGCGGTGTCCTGCTCGGTGGCCGCCCTGTCCACGTGGTGGTGGCACCAGTTCCGGCTGGGCGGCCTGCTGTTCGGCGTGCTGGCGGGACTGGCCCTGCTGTGGCGGCGCCATCGGCCGGTCACCGTCCTCGCCGCCGTGGCGGTGCTGACCGCGGTGACCGCGACGATCGAGGTCAACGAGACGAAACTGCACGACGGCATGCTGCTGATCACGGTCGCCGTGGCGATGTACGCGGTCATCGTGTACGCCCCGACGCTGCGCCGGGCGGTGGCGGGCGGGATCGGCGGGTGGTTGTTCGCCTCCGTGCTGCTGCCGCTGCAGAACAACTCCCCGGCCGAGTGGTCGACGGTCTCGTTCCACGAGTTCGCGCGCGGCCAGGGGATCCTGCTGGGTTACGGGTCCGTGATCTGGGTGGCGGCCCTCAGCGTGCGGTACGTCGGCCAGCTGAAGATGAACACCTCCGAGCGCCGGCAGAGCGCCGAGCGGGAGCGCCGGCACGTGGCGCAGATCGCCGTGGCCGAGGAACGGGCCCGGATCGCCCGGGAGCTGCACGACATCGTCGCGCACTCGCTGTCGGTGATCATCCTGCAGGCCAACGGGGCCGCGTACGCGTTCGACCACGACCAGCAGCGGGCGCGCGAGGCGTTGCGGACGATCGGCACGACCGGCAGCGACGCCCTGGAGGAGATCAGGCAGCTGGTCGAGCTGCTCCGGAGCGCCGGTGACGGCCCGCCCGACCGGGCCCCGGTCGCGCTGGACCAGGTCGGCGCCGTGGTGCAGCGGGCCCGTGACGCGGGCCTGACGGCCGGCCTGACCGTGCACGGCACCCCGCCCGAGGTGCCCGGGGGAGTGGCCCTGGCCGTCTGCCGGATCGTGCAGGAGTCGCTGACGAACACGTTGAAGCACGCCGGCCCGGAGCCCGTCGCCACCGTGACCGTCAGCTACCGGCCGGCGATGATCGACATCGAGGTGACGGACACGGGCACTGCCGCGGAGCAGGCGGGCTCCGGCGGGCACGGGCTCATCGGCATGCGCGAGCGGGTGGCCCTGTACGGCGGCACCTTCGAGGCCGGGCCGCAGCCGGGCGGCGGCTGGCGGGTGCACGCCGGGATTCCCCTCACCGGCTCCGCCGCCCGGGTGGTGGCGGCGTGATCCGGGTCGTGCTCGTCGACGACCAGCACCTGGTCCGGGCCGGGTTCCGGATGGTGCTGGACTACCAGGACGACATGACCGTGGTCGGGGAGGCCGGCGACGGTGCCGAGGCGCTGCGCCTGCTGGAGACGACCCCGGCCGACGTCGTCGTGATGGACCTGCGGATGCCCGTGCTCGACGGGGTGACCGCGACCCGGCGGATCTGCGCCGCCGGACCGCTGCCCCGGGTGCTGGTGCTGACCACCTTCGACACCGACGAGGAGGCGTTCGCCGCGCTGCAGGCCGGGGCGAGTGGCTTTCTGCTCAAGAGCGTGCCGCCGGACGACCTGCTGAGCGCGATCAGGGTGGTGGCCGGGGGTGAAGCCGTCGTGGCGCCCCGGGTGACCCGACGGCTGCTGGACCGCTTCGCCGGCCGGCTGGTCACCAGGGACCCGGCGGCGGCCGGCCTGCCGGAGATGACCGAACGGGAACGGGAGGTGCTGCTGCTGGTCGCCCAGGGACTGTCCAACGCCGAGATCGGCGGCCGGTTGCAGGTCGCCGAGGCCACCGTGAAGACCCACATCGGCCGGATCCTGGCCAAGCTCGGCCTGCGCGACCGGGTGCAGGCGGTGGTCTTCGCCTACGAGTCGGGGTTGGTCCGGCCCGGCAGCGACAACTGACCTCCGGCGGTCCTCCGGGGGACGGATCGACGGCATTCCGGGGGCCGCCGAAGCGCGCTACCGTGAAGCCTCGCAGTGACACTGGTCTATCCCTCGGGGGGATCGGATGAACATACGCAGGCGGGCATCAGTCGCCGCGGCCGGCGCGCTGATCACGATGGCGACTCTTGCGGTGACCGGCCCGGCGACCGCCGCTCCGCCGGTGCCGGGGGGCCTCACCCACGAGGAGAATCCCCGGGTCCCGGAGGGTGCGGTGTGGACGGAGGCCTACTTCCCGTCCGCCGACCGCAGCGGCGTCGAGCTCCACGCAGACGTCCTGCGGCCGGCCCATCTGCCGCCCCACGCCAGGACGCCCGTGATCCTCGCCGTCGGCCCCTACTTCGGTCACTCGGGCCAGACCGGGCCGGAGGGGTGGACCCGCACCGGCCCGTCCAGCCGGTTCCTGGACTTCACCAGCGGCACGGACCTGTTCGCCCGCGGCTACACCTACGTCATGGTCGACCTGCGCGGCTTCGGCGGGAGCACCGGCTGCCTCGACTGGGCGGGCCCCGGCGAGCAGGCGGACGTGAAGGCCGCGATCCAGTGGGCGGCGAGCCGGCGGTGGTCGACCGGCAAGGTCGGCATGTACGGCAAGTCGTACGACGCCGTGACCGGCCTGGTCGGCAACAATCTGCGTCTCGGCGCGCTCAAGGCCGTCGTGGCCCAGGAGCCGGTGTGGAACATGTACAACTACCTGTTCAGCAACCGCGTACCCCGGCCCAACGTGACCGCCACCCCGAACGCCTACAACGGCATAGCCGCGACCGGGGCCCTGCCCGACGACACCGGGCGCTACCGGGCCAACGCCGCCTACGAGCAGAGCCACCCCGAGTGCTTCGCCGACAACCTCGCGAAGAACAACAACCCTGACCTCTCCTCGCCGTACTGGCGGGCCCGCAACCTCGCGGCGAACGCCAAGGGCACCAGCACCCCGCTGTTCGTCACCCAGGGCTTCATCGAGAACAACACCAAGCCGGAGGACATGCAGGAGTACCTGGCCAACCACCGCGGCGTGGAGCGGGGCTGGCTCGGGCAGTGGGAGCACGTCCGCGGCAACGACACCAACGAGCAGGGGCAGCTGCTGCAGGGGCGCGCCGGCTTCTTCGCCGAGGTCATGCGCTTCTACGACCGCTACCTGAAGGGCATCAGGCCCGCGGTCCAGGACCCCGCCTACGCCATCGAGGACAACACCGGTGCGTGGCGCGCCCAGCGGACCTGGCCGGCGCCGTCGTCGTCCACCGCGGTGCGGCTGCCGGACGGGCAGTACGTGGACGACGGCGTCGCCTCGACGCTGGCCGCACCGGCCGTCCCCGCCGGCCGCCAGTGGGACATGGAGCACGCCACGGATCCGGCCCCGCCCGCCACCAGAAGCCTCGCGCCGATGCCGGCCGCCGCCGATGCCCACAGCTACTTCAGCTGGTCGACGCCGGTCCGGTCCCGGGTGCGGATCACCGCCACGCCGCGGATCACGTTGCGGGCCGGTGCACCGGGCAACGTCATGGTGCGGCTCTGGGACGTCGCGCCGGACGGGACCGCGGTGATGTTCGACGAGAACGTCGCGCTGATCGCCCGGGCCGGCCGGGTGGCGTTCGACCTGAAGTCCACCGACTGGACCTTCGCGGTGGGGCACCAGCTCGGGGTGCAGATCGGGACGATCGGCAGTGGCAGCTGGCTCGACACCCCGTCGGGCAACACCATCGGGGTCACCCGGGCGCGGCTGGAGCTGGCCCTGCAGAACCCCCGGTTCGACGTGCCGACCCAGGGCGACCGGTCGCCGTTCCTCGACACCTACCTGAGGCAGTACACCCGGACGCTCACCGGCGTCGGGGAGGGCACCTTCCCGCTCGCCGTCCGCAACGCGCGCTGAGCACTCGGTCGACTCGAGTGAGCCGCCCGGCCGGTGGGACTGCTCCAACCGGCCGGGCCGGTGCCCGACGTGACCGGCGGCGTCTGCGCGCCGGTCCGCCGGCCACCGCGGCCCGGCGCGGCCGCCGCACGTCGAGGGCCGCACGCACGGTCGCGACCGAGCTGGGCAGGATCGTCAGCGCCGCGTGCAGCGGTGACCAGCCGAGACCGTCCTGCAGGAACAGCGTCAGGGCCGGGGACGCCGACATCGTCGCGCCGAACTGGAACATGGCGGTCAGGGTGCCGCGGGAGCCCAGCAACGCGGGGAGCGGGGTCGGGGTGCGGCCGCCGCGGGCGTACCGCCGCTCCCAGGCGATCAGCGCGACCAGCGCCGCCGCCGCGCCACCGGCCACCAGAACCGCGGCGGGCCCTGCCCGTCCGGCAGAACGAAGGGCAGCAGCACGGCGAGCGTCGCCGTGGCCAGCAGGGCCAGCCCGGCCAGGCCGAGGGCCGCCCCGATGACCGTGCCGGCGCCGATTCGGCACGGCCCGACCGTGGGGGAGCGTTCCGCCGGGTGGTCAGGACGCAGCTCGCTTCCAGCAGGCGGGACGGGGTCTTGCCCAATAGCCTAGTAAGGCTATAGGAATAGCAGGCCGCATCCGCCGTCCCGCAGGAGTCACCCGTGAGCACCTCCGTGTCCGTTCCGCCGGCTCCCGCCGGTGCCGATCCGGGCCTGGGTGCGCCCAGCGCCGGCCGTCCCGCCCCGGCCGCGCGCGGCGGGCGCCGGCGTCGCCTGCTGTTGCGGCTGGTCTCCCTCCTCGTGCTGTACGTGCTCTGGGAGGTCGCGGCCCGGCTGGTGCGCAACCCGACCTTCATCCCGGCCCCGGCCGCCGTCTGGCATCAGCTGATCGTCACCTCGTCCACCCACGACGGCATCCGCGGCTACAGCGGTCACCTGCTCGTCGAGCACCTCGGGGTCAGCCTGCGGCGCATCCTCATCGGCTCGGCCATCGGTATCGGCGGCGGCCTGGTGCTCGGCGTCCTGATGGGCACGGTCGGCTGGTTGCGGGTCGTCGTGGAGCCCGTCGTCACGTTCGTGCGGGCGCTGCCGCCGCTGGCCTACTTCAGCCTGTTCATCATCTGGTTCGGCATCGACGAGACGCCCAAGCTGTGGCTGCTGTCCATCGCCGCGCTGCCGCCGGTCGCGGTGGCCACCGCCGCGGCCGTCTACTCGGCGCCGACCGGGCTGGTCGAGGCGGCCCGGGCGCTGGGGGCCGGACGCTGGCAGACCACCCGGGACGTGGTGCTGCCGAACGCGTTGCCCGAGATCTTCACCGGCGCGCGGCTCGCCGTCGGGGTCGCGTACTCCTCGGTCGTCGCGGCCGAGACCATCAACGGCGTCCCCGGCATCGGCGGGCTGATCCGCGACGCCCAGCGCTATTCCCAGACCGACGTGGTCGTGCTCGGTCTGTTCGCCATCGGCCTCTCCGGCCTGCTCATCGACGCCCTGCTGCGGACAGCCGAGGACCGGCTGATCCCGTGGCGCGGCCGTAGTTAAGGAACCCCCGTGAAGAAACTCCTCTCCGTTCTCGCCGCCGCTCTGCTGCTCGCGACGGCCGCCTGCGGCGACGGCGCCGCCAGCGGTGGTGCCGGGTCGGCGGACAAGACCATCCGGCTCGCGTACCAGGCGTTCCCGAGCGGGGACCTGATCGTGAAGAACCAGGGGCTGCTGGAGAAGGCGCTGCCGGACTACAAGATCACCTGGACCAAGTTCGACTCCGGCGCCGGCATCAACACCGCGTTCCTGGGCCGCAGCATCGACATCGCCGCGATCGGCTCGAGCCCGGTGGCCCGCGGGCTGTCCGCACCGCTGAACATCCCGTACCAGGTCGCGTTCGTGCTCGACGTGGCCGGTGACAACGAGGCGCTGGTGGCCCGCAACGGCAGCGGGGTCACCGACGTGGCCGGCCTGCGCGGCAGGAAGGTGGCCACGCCGTTCGCCTCCACCGCGCACTACAGCCTGCTCGCCGCGCTGAACAAGGCCGGCGTCAAGGAGTCCGAGGTGACCATCGTGGACCTCGAGCCGCAGGACATCCTGGCCGCCTGGACCCGGGGGGACCTGGACGCCGCGTACTCGTGGCTGCCGTCGCTGGACGAGCTGAAGAAGAACGGCAAGGTCCTGATCAGCAGCAAGGAGCTGGCCACCGCCGGCAAGCCCACCCTGGACCTGGGCGTGGTCAGCACCGCGTTCATCCAGGCGCACCCGGAGGCGGTCGACGCCTGGCGCAAGGTCGAGGCGCAGGCCCTCGAGGTCATCGCCGACGACCCGGCTGCGGCGGCCGAGGCGGTCGGCCAGGAGCTGAACCTCAGCCCCGCCGACGCCCAGAAGCGGCTCAGCCAGGGCGTCTTCCTCAAGCCCGCGGACCTCGCCTCGCCGGAGTGGCTGGGCACCGAGGCGCAGGTCGGCAAGCTCGCCGAGAACCTGGTCAGCGCCTCGGAGTTCCTCAAGAGCCAGCAGAAGATCGACGCCGTTCCCGATCTGGCCACCGTGCAGAAGTCCGTCTACGTCAAGGGACTGCCCGATGTCCTCAGCTGAGGCCGCCGTCGAGCTCGACGGCGTCCAGCACTCCTACGGTGACGTCACGGCGGTCGGACCGGTCAGCCTGACCGTGCCGGCCGGGGAGTTCCTGGTGCTGGTCGGCGCGTCCGGCTGCGGCAAGAGCACACTGCTGCGGCTGATCGCCGGTTTCGAGCAGCCGACCCTCGGCACGGTCCGCACCGGCGGGACGGCACCCGTGCCGGGCCGCGGTGCGGGCCTGGTCTTCCAGCAGCCGCGGCTGTTCCCGTGGAAGACCGTCGGCGGCAACGTCGAGCTGGCCCTGCGCTACGCCGGCATCGCCGACCGCGGCGCCCGGGTGACCGAGCTGCTGGCCGGCGTCGGGCTGCACGACGTGGCGCACCGGCGGACCTGGCAGATCTCCGGCGGCCAGCAGCAGCGGGTCGCCATCGCCCGGGCGCTGGCCGTGCCGAACCCGTTGCTGCTGCTCGACGAGCCGTTCGCCGCGCTGGACGCGCTGACCCGCGAGCGGCTGCAGGAGGACCTGCGCCGGGTCAGCGCCGACACCGGCCGGACGTGCGTCTTCGTCACCCACAGCGTCGACGAGGCGGTGTTCCTGGGCAGCCGGGTCGTGGTGCTCAGCGCCCGGCCCGGCCGGATCGCCCTGGACCTGCCCATCGACCTGCCCCGCACCGGCATCGCGCCGGACGAGCTGCGCGGGCTGCCCGCGTACGCCGCCCTGCGCTCGGAGATCGGTCACGCCGTCCGCGCGGCGGCGACCGTACGAGAAGGAGTTTCCCCATGACCGCTGTCGCAGTTCAGCTCGACCTCGAGGCGCTCGGCCCGCACTTCGGGTCGGTGGTGCGCGGGGTGGACCTGGGCGCCGCGAGCGACGAGCAGCTCGTCGCCGTCCGGGCCGCCCTGGTGGAGCGCAAGGTGCTGTTCTTCCGCGACCAGCGCCTGGACGACGACGGCCAGGTCCGGCTGGGCCGGCGGATCGGTGAGCTCACCGCGTCGCACCCGGTGGTCGGCGGGGTCGACGCCGCGCACCCCGAGGTGTACGCGCTGGACAGCACCGACAACGGTTTCGCCGACGTGTGGCACACCGATGTGACGTTCATGCGCCGCCCACCGCTGGGCTCGATCCTGCGGGCCGTCACGCTGCCGCCCAGTGGTGGCGACACCAACTGGGCGGACTCGCAGCTGGCCTACGACTCGCTCAGCCCGGCGGTTAAGGACCTGGTGGACGGGCTGACCGCGGCGCACGACGGCACCCGCGAGTTCGGTTACTACCTGGCCCAGCGCCGCGGTGGCCAGGGCAACGAGTGGGACGGCGAGGTCGTCACCCGGCTCGACCCGGTGGAGCATCCGGTGATCCGGGTGCACCCGGAGACCGGTCGCAAGGGCATCTTCGTCAACCCGGGCTTCACCTCGCACATCACCGGGGTGTCGGAGTTCGAGAGCCGGGCCATCCTCGACCTGCTCTACGCCCACCTGACCAAGCCGGAGCACATCGTGCGGCACCGCTGGCGGGCCGGCGACGTGGCGATGTGGGACAACCGCAGCACGGCCCACTACGCCAACCGCGACTACGGCACCGACCGGCGGGTCATGCACCGGATCACCCTGCGCGGCGACGTGCCGGTGGGTCCCGGCCGGAGCTGAGCAGGTGGCACGATGGCCGGATGACTCTGGACCTGTTCGCGGGCGTCCCGGTCCGTGACTTCACCGCCGCGGCGGCCTGGTACGAGCAGCTCCTCGGGGAGCCGCCGTCGTTCCTGCCGAACGACACCGAGGCGGTCTGGGAGCTTGCCGAGCACCGTTTCCTGTACATCGAGGTGCTCCCGGCCCGGGCGGGGCACGCCCTGCAGACGGTCTTCGTCAGCGATTTCGACGTCCGTCTGGCCGCGATCGCCGAGCGCGGCCTGACCCCGGCCCACAGCGAGACCTACGGCAACGGCGTGCGCAAGGCGATCTTCCGGGATCCGGACGGCAACGAGATCGGCTTCGGCGGCGCCCCGCTCTGAGGTCACCGCGGCTGCGACGCGGCCGCGGTGACCGGGGCCCGGCGGGGACGGCGCAGGCGGTTCTCCGCGTACGCCATGCCGGCCAGCACGATGACCCCGCCGGCCACCGTGGTGAGGGTGATCCGCTCGCCCAGCGTGATCGCTCCGACGACGACCGCCGCGATCGGCACGAGGTAGTTGACCGCGGACGCCGTGGTCGCGCCCGCCTCCCCGATGAGCTGGAAGTACAGCACGTACGCCAGCCCGGTGCTCAGGACGCCGAGCAGCACGATGCTCACCGTCACCCGCGGCGTCAGCGTCACCGCACCCCACTGCAGGAACGGGCTGACCGCCGCCTGCAGCACCACGGCCATGGACAGCTGGCCGGCGGCGAGGGACATCGGCGGGAGGTGCCGCGGTGACAGGTACTTGCGGACGTAGACGAAGCCGGCGGCGTAGCTCACCGCCGCGCCGAAGCACGCCAGCTCCCCGCCGGCCGCGCCGAGCCCCGTGCGCCACGGCGCGATGACCACGACCAGGCCGGCGAAGCCCACCAGCAGCCCGACCAGTTTGCGCGCGGTGGCGCGTTCCTCGGCCAGCGCGAAGGCCGCGACCGAGAGGGTGAGCAGCGGCGTCGCGCCGACCAGGACCCCGGCGATACCGGCGCCCGCGGTGCGCTCGCCGTAGGAGAGCAGCAGGAAGGGGATGACGTTGCCGAACAGGGCGGCGGCGGCCAGGTGACCCCAGACGGCGGCGCCGCGCGGCAGTCCCATCCGGCGGACCGCCACGATGCTCAGTAGCACCGCCGCGCCCAGCACCAGCCGGGCCAGCACGAGCTGTGCGGGGGAGAGACCCGCCAGGGCCTCCTTGATGAACGTGAAGCTGCTGCCCCAGAGCAGGGCCAGAACCACGAAGCGAATCTTCATGGTCCTATCCTCGAAGTGCGGGGGCTCCGGCGTCCACCAGGCGTTTCTAAGCGCTTTTGTTAAGCAGAAATGAAAGATTGCTCCAGCTCGGCGGCGGCCCGGCGGAACGCCTCGACGACCGGACGCAGGTGTGGCGCCTGCACGGCGGCGTGCCGGAGGAACACCGAGACCTGACGCGCCGGCTGTTGCGCTCGTGGCGCCCGTACGGTCAACCCCGGCGCCTGGTCGGCACCGCACATCCGGGGTGCCAGCGCGACGCCGTGCCCGGCGCGGACCAGGGCGAACACCGAGACGTAGCTGTCCGCGGTGTGCGCGGTCCGGGGCGTGAAGCCGGCCAGCGCGCACTCGCGCAGGGCGATGTCGCGGCACAGGCCGGCCGGCGGCACGATCCATTCCTCCTCGGCCAGATCGGCGAGGCACAGGTCGGTGGTGGCCGCCCGCGGATGGCCGGCCGGCAGGATCACGTCGAGCGGGTCGACCAGCAGCGGCGTACGGGTGAAGCGCGCGTCGTCCGCCCGTACCTCCCCGTCCAGCCCGACCACGACGTCGGTCTCGTCGCGCAGCAGCCGGTCGAGCGCCTCCTCGGTGTCGGCCTCGCGCACCCGCAGGGTGAGCCGCGGCGCGTCGGTGGCCAGGCGGGCCATCGCCGGCACCGCCAGGGCCGGCACGGCCGTGGTGAAGCAGTCCACCCGGACCGTCGCGGCCGCCCCGCTCACGTAGGCGTCGAGCTCGGTCTGGGCCAGCTCCAGCTGGGCGAAGAGCCGGTCGGCGTGGCGCAGCAGCAGCCAGGCGGCGTCGGTGAGCCGTACCCGCCGCCCGTGCGGCTCCAGCAGCGGCGCCCCGACGTCCTTGGCCAGCAGGGCGAGCTGCTGCGAGACCGCCGACGAGGTCATGTGCAGCGCGGAGCCGACGGCGGTGACGGTGCCCCGGTCGCGCAACTCCCGCAACAGGCGCAGCCGCCGCAGGTCGATCTGTCCCATGCCCGCATCCTAGGCGGAGGATTTATATAAGCACTGTTACAGTTCCCCCGTGACTCCTCCCGATCTGCTCGACAGCAGTTACTACGGTCCGCTGTTCCGCCTGCTCGCCGACATGGACGCCGACATCGCCGGGCTCTACGCCGAGGCCGGCATCGAGGGCGTACGGACCCGTTTCGTCGGGCCGATGATCGAGCTGGGCCGCGGCGGCCCGCTGTCCATCAAGGAGATCGCCGAACGCCGCAAGGTCAGCCACTCGGCGATGAGCCAGACCGTCGCGGCGATGCGCAAGGCCGGCCTGGTCGAGCCGGCCGAGGACAGCGACGGACGCAAGCGCCGGGTCCAGCTCACCGCCCGTTCCCGCGAGCTCCTGCCGTTCCTGCAGGCCGAGTGGCGGGCCACCGAGGCGGCGGTGCTGGCCCTGGACGCCGAGCTGCCGTACCCGATCATGCGGGCGGTGGCCGACCTCCAGGCCGCGCTGCGCACCCGCCCGTTCGCCCAGCGGCTGCGCGACCAGCTCGCCGGCGAGCAGCCGTGAGCGCGCTCGACTCGCTGGTCGACCTGCGCCCGCTGCGCGAGAACCGCACGTTCCGCCGGCTGTGGCTGGGCACCACCGCCTCCGGCCTCGGCGGCCAGTTCGGCGGTTTCGCCGTCGTCTACTACATCTGGGAACGCACCCACAGCGCCGCCATGGTCGGCCTGGTCGGCCTGGTCAGCGCGGTCCCGCTGATCGTGCTGGCGCTGGCCGGCAGCGCGTTCACCGACCACGTCGACCGGCGACGGCTGGCGCTGGGCTGCTCCTACGGCCAGCTGCTGATCAGTGCGGGAATGGCCGGGGTGGCCGCCTCGGACGTGGGCGGCGTACTGCTGATGCTGGTCCTGGCCGGCGCCGCCTCCGGGCTGGCCGCCCTGGGCGGGCCGGCCAAGCAGACCTTCACCCCGGTGCTGCTCAGCGGGCACCGGTTGGCTGCCGGTCTGGCCCTGAACCACCTGTCGTTCCAGCTCGCCATGCTGCTCGGCCCGGCGGCGGCCGGCCTGGTCACCGCCCAGTGGGGGACGACCTGGTGCTTCGTCATCGACGCGGTCACCTTCGGCTTCGCGCTGATCGGCATCGCCGGCCTGCCCCGGGGCGTGCAGGGTGCGACGGGTCGCCCGGGTGCGGCGGCGGTCCGCGACGGCATCGCCTTCACCGTGCGCACCCCGCAGGTCCGGGGCGCGTTCCTGGCCGACCTGGCCGCCACGCTGCTGGCCATGCCCATCGCGCTGTTCCCGGTGATCAACGAGGAGAGGTTCGGCGGCCGGCCGGAGATCCTCGGGCTGTTCATCACGGCCGTCGCCGTCGGCGGGGTGCTCGCCTCGGTGCTGTCCGGCCTGGCCACGCGCCGCCGCCACCCCGGGACGGTGCTGCTGATCTGCGGGGCCGTCTGGGCCGTGGCGCTGGGCCTGGTCGGACTCAGCGGCCACCTGCTCGTGGTGCTCGGCCTGCTGGTGGTGGCCGGCGGGGCCGACACCTGGGCGGTCGTGTCCCGGGGCACGGTGGTGCAGTCGGTGACGCCGGCCGCGTACCGGGGACGGGTGGCCTCGCTCGAACACATCGTCGGCTCGGCCGGCCCGCAGCTCGGCAATCTACGGGCCGGCCTGGTCGCCACGGTGACCTCGGGCGGCGCGTCCCTGGCCATCGGTGGTGTCCTCGGCGTGGTGGCGACGGGCCTGATCGCGCTGACGACTCCCGCGCTGCGCCGCTTCACCGTCGAGGACCGGGTCACCGAGCCGGCGCCATGACGGGCCCGGTCGCCTCAGTGCTGGCCCGCTTCCGCCGGTGGGCGCCGGGCCGGTCCCGCCACCGCGTAGGCGACGAGCCCGGCCAGCGCGAGCAGCCCGGCCGTGACAGCCGCAGCCGTGCTCGCCGGCGGCTGGGACTGCCACGTCAGAATCTGGCCGAGGACCGGTTCCGTGCGGGGGTACAGGGCCGCGGCCAGGGTCCAGGCCAGCGGCAGGAACCAGGCCCGAGCGGTACCCGTCGCGGCGGCGGCCAGCGCGGTCAGCCCGAGCAGCCCGGCCGCGTCGCGCACCACCATCCACCCGGGCCCGAAGTGGGCGCCGGTCGCGAACGTGACCAGCAGCGGCGCCACGACGACCAGCAAGGCGACCAGCAGGTGGGCGACCCGTCGCCGGGGCCAGCGCAACGCGGCCGTGCCCTCCAGGGCGTCGTCCGGGCCGCCGAGCGTGGCGGTCAGCGCGACCACCAGCAGCAGGACGGTCAGGGCGACCATCTGGAAGCCCACGTCGCGGGCGTCGGAGAACAACGACCACAGTGACCACATCAGCACCGCGAGGCTGCCGGCTGCGGCCAGCGCCATCGGGGCCCGCCGGGAACGCAGATAGAGCGTCAGCCACCTCATCGCGCGGTCCCCGCGAGCATTCCCTCGTCGACCGAGCAGCTCAGTGCGGCCCGGCGCAGGGCCACCACGCGCGCCTTCGCCTCGCCCTCGGGCAGCTGCCGCAGGCTCTGCCACAGTTGCACGGCAGTGCCGTGGACCTCCGGGTCGCTCATCTCGTCCGCGACCGGCTCGCGTCCGAGCAGCCAGGAGGCGGCGGCGAGCCGCTCCGGCCAACCGGCCGGCTTCTCGCATCCGGGCGGGCTGGCGAACGCGCCGAACGCCACGTCGGCCGGAATCGCCGACGGTTCCAGGACGTGACCGTCCGGACCGGCCTCGACGCGGAGCAGGGCGACGTTCTCCCGCCACGCCGGGTAGACGTCGGGGTAGGACGTGGTGTCCTCGTGCGCCTCGACCGGCCCGTCCGGCAGCTTCGCCAGGACCGCCAGGCCCTCCCGGGCCTTGGGGGTCACCTCGGTGAGCAGTCCGGAGTGGACCCGGCTGACACACACGCGCGGCTGGTCCTCGGTGCAGACCAGGGCCCGCGCCACCGGGTCGATCGCGTCCGTGACGAGCCTGTTCCGGTGCGGCATCACGGCGATCGCCAGCGTGGCGCCCAGCACCACCGGCAGCAGCGCGGCCACGCGGATCCGCCAGCCGCCGGAGGCGAACAGCAGCACGGCGGCGACGGCGAGAGCGGCCAGCCAGATGGCCTGGGCGGCGCTGGCCCGGCCGGGCACGGTCGCATAGGCGCCCGGCATGTTCATCTCGTAGATCGGCGAGAACACCAGCGCCAGCCAGCCCCGCGGACGCGTCGCCGCCGGAATGAGCAGCAGCAGGGCCAGGCCCGCGATACCCAGGGCGGGAGCGGTCGCCACCGACGGCAGCAGGCGACCGACCGCCAGGCCGAGCCAGACCGCCGCGATCAGCGCGAGTGCGCCGACGGCCGTGACGACGAGGACGGCCACCGGGAAGTACCGCGCGGTGCTGATGATCCACACGGCGCCCGCGATGCCCATCACCAGGTAGCCGACCACCACCGCGACACCCATGGCGCCGAGCGTCGGCACCGTCCGTTGCGCCCGTGGACGGGGTGTGCTGCCGAACAGCTCCTCCACGTTGGACCGGTGCTCACGGCGGGCCTGCCAGGCGCCGGCGGCCAGAGCCAGCGGCCAGAGCACCGCCAGGTAGAGCCGCTGCGTCATGGCCAGCTGTATCCAGCCGGTGGAGAAGTCGATCCCTTCGGCGAAGAAGATCAGCAGGGTGCCGGCCACCGCCAGGGCCAGGGCCGAGCCGAGCGCCGCCGAGCGACGCAGCTCGATACCGAGAATGCGGGTCATCGGCCGGCCTCCGCCCGGTGCCGGCGCAGCAGCGCGGAATAGCCGCGCTCGGCCGCGCTGTCACCGGCGTCGCCCTGGCCGCCGCGCGTGACGAGGTCGTCCGGGGTGCCCTGGTAGACCAGCCGGCCCTCGTTGATCAGGACCACGTCCGTGCAGGCAACGACCACGTCCTCCACCAGGTGCGTGGAGACCAGGACGCAGCTGTCGACGCCGAGGTCGCGCAGTAGCTCCCGGAAGTCGAGGCGCTGCTCCGGGTCCAGCCCGACGGTCGGCTCGTCGAGCAGTAGCACCGCCGGGTCGTTGACGATCGCCTGGGCGATGCCGGCCCGGCGCAGCATGCCGCCGGACAGCGTCTTCATCCGGGCGCCGGCCTTGGCGGTGAGGCCGACCCGGTCGATCGCCCGCTGCACCGCGCCCGGCACCGCGGCCTTGGGCATCTCCTTGAGCCAGGCCATGTACTCGACGAACTCGCGGACCGTGAACCGCGGGTAGAAGCCGAACTGCTGGGGCAGATACCCCAGCCCGCGGCGCACCCGCCGCAGGTCGGCCCGGCCGTCGACCGCCTCACCGAGCAGCGTCAGCCGGCCACCGGCCGGTTTCACCACCGTGGCCAGGGCGCGCATCAGGGTGGTCTTGCCGGCGCCGTTCGGGCCGAGCAGGCCGTGCACCCCGGTGCCGAGGGCCAGGTCCAGCCCGTCGACCGCCAGGTGGCGTCCGGCGCGCACCCGCAGTTCCTCGGCGTGCACAGCCCAGGGGTGGGTGGTGGGAGCCGTCTCGTCCGCGCTCACCGTACGCATCATCGATCCTCCGAAAAATCCGGGCAGGTGCCCGGGAGCTCATGTAACGAACTTGCATGGGTTTTCCGCCGCGGGTGGGCTCAGTTGTGGCTGGACAGCCGGCGGAAGTTGTCGGCCCGCAGCAAGGCGAACCCGGCCAGCGTGAGGGTGAGCAGCGCCCACCCGGGAGAACTGCCTGCGCGCAGCACCACCGGCAGTTCGGCGGTGACCACAGCGGGCATGATCACGGCCAGCGCCCAGGCGGTACCGAGCCCGAGGGCGGCCCGGCGCACACCGACGAAGGCGCCCAGGGCGATGGTCGCGGCGGTGAAGGCCAGGCACGGCAGCAGCGTCAGGGCCAGAGAGATGCCCGCCCGGTCGCTGGCCAGCGCGAGCGCCGGCACCACCACGGCCAGCACTGCGGCCGTACGCCGCAACAGCATCGTCAGCCCGGCCGCCGGCGTTCCCGCGATCAGTTCCCAGGCCGGGTCGTGGCGCCGGCTCCAGGCGATCGCGACCCCGGGCAGTGGTGCCACCGGAGCCAGCAGCGACACCAGCGACGGCAGCCCGGGCGTCAGCGCCTGGAGCAGCACAGCGCAGGCCAGCACCCCGACCGTCATGGTCAGCCACGGGACCAGATGCCAGACCAGCCAGCGCTGGGGGGTCGCCGACCAGCTCCGGCGGCGCTCCGGGGCCGGACCGGTGGTGATGCCGTCGTCGATACCGGCGGCGACCCGGGCGAGCAGGGCCCGGGTGTCGTCCGCCGTGCTGCCCGCCACCAGGGCCCGGCAGTCCGCGCACCCTTCCAGGTGGACCTCGACGGCCCACACCGTGACCTCGTCGAGGTCGGCCGCCGGGTCGGCGTAGCGGGTGATCACGGTGGGGTTCGGATGGGTGGTCATGAGAGCGCCTCCCGCAGCGCGAGCCGGGCCCGCCGGGCCCGGGACTTCACCGTGTTCTCCGGTACGCCGAGCAGCAGCGACGTCTCCCGCACCGAGAATCCGTCGAGCACCATCGCCTGCAACACCTGTCGCGCCTCCGGCGGGAGCACGAGCAGGGCGTGTTCCAGTTCCTGGCCGACGCGGGCGGCCATCACCTCGTCCTCGGCGGCCGGGGCGACCGTCTCGGTGAGCGCCACCGCCGGAAGCTGGTTCTGCCGGGCCCGCCGCCGGAACGCGTCGACCAGGCGGTGGGCCGCGATGGTCCACAGCCAGCCGATCCCGTTGCCGGCGGTGGCGGACCCGGCGAAGGTGCCCGCGGCCCGCCAGACGGCCAGGTAGGTCTCCTGCATCACGTCGGCGACGACGTCCTCGTCGGCGCACCGGCGACGCAACCGGGCGAGCAGCCACGGCGACGTGCGCCGGTACAACTCGTCGAATGCGCCCCGGTCACCGGCGGCGGTGCGGCGTACGAGGTCGTCCTCGCCGGCCGCTTCCAAGCTTCGTCTCACACCCAGCAAGACGAAAGATCACCGCTCGCGGTTCTCCCGTGGCTGTGACATGAGTCACTCGCCGAGGATCAGCGACCGGCGTCGCCCGGGCGGTCCCGCAGCTGGATCTCGGCGCTGTTCTGCAGGAAACTCTGCTGCGACACCGGCACCAGCACCGCGTCACGGTGGAAGCCGGGCAGGCCGGTCGCCCCGCAACTGATCATCGTCGCCTTGAGCTTGGCGATGGTCAGGGCGACGTTGTCGTAGAGGCTGCCCGCGTACGGCACGTAGCCGTCGACGCCCTCCTCGAAGGTGAGCCGGCTGCCGCCGCCGTGCTCGTAGCGCGACACGTTGCGGGCCCGGTTGGAGCCCTCACCCCAGTACTCCTTGAAGAACTGCCCGCCCACCCGGACCAGGGGCGCCGGGCTCTCGTCGAAGCGGGCGAAGTAGCGCCCCAGCATCACGAAGTCGGCGCCCAGGGCGAACGCCACCGCCATGTGCGCGTCGGTCAGCAACCCGCCGTCGCAGCACAGCGGCACGTACACGCCGGTCTCCGCGGCGTACGCGTCCCGCCCGGCCACGACGTCGATCAGTGCCGACGCCTGCCCGCGCCCGATGCCCTTCTGGTCGCGCGTGGTGCAGATCGAGCCGCCGCCGATGCCGACCTTGACGAAGTCGGCGCCCGCGTCGGCGAGGTAGCGGAACGCGCGGGCGTCCACCACGTTGCCCGCACCGATCCGGACCCGGCCGCCGTAGGTGTCGCGGACGAACGCCAGGGTGTCGGCCTGCCACACCGAGTAGCCGTCGGAGGAGTCGATGCAGAGCAGATCCGCGCCCGCTTCGACCAGCGCCGGGATGCGCTCGCGGTAGTCGTGGGTGTTGACCCCGGCGCCGACCCGGAACCGCTTGTCGGCGTCGATGGACTCGTTGCGGAACCGCTTGTGCAGCTCGTAGTCGCGGCGCAGCACGATGGACTGCAGCAGACCGCCGGCGTCGACCACCGGCAGCACGTCGAGGCGGTGGTCCCAGATCAGCGTGTTGGCCTCGGAGAGCGTGATCGTGGGCGGGGCGGTGACGAGATCCTGCGCCGGTCGCATCCGGGACGCGACCGGGCTGGCCAGATCGTGCCGGTGCGGATGGAAGTCGTCGGTCGAGATCAGGCCGATGAACCGCCCGTGCGGGCTGCCGTCGTCCGTGACCACCGCGACGTCGCGTTCGGCCGACTCCAGCAGCAGCGCGACCTCGCCGAGGGTGGCCGACGGTTTGATGTTGATGTCGGAGAACCGGAAGCCGGCCTTGTGCCGCTTGACCGCCTGCACCATCGCGGCCTGGGCGGCGACCGGCTGGTTCTGGTGCACGAAGCTGAGCCCGCCGCACTGGGCCAGCGCGATGGCCAGCCGCGGCGAGGACACCGCGCCCATGATGGCGCTGGTCAGGGGAGTGGCCACCCGGATGGCGGCGGGCTCACCGACGCGGTGGCGCACCAGCGGCGCGCCGAGGTCGACGGTGTCCGGGGTGCAGTCTGCGGTGGTGAGGCCGGGGACGAGCAGGAATTCGTTGAGCGTTCGCGACACTTCGTCGAGGATCTTCACAAGGCTCCTGAGCAGTGGGCCGGGCCGACATAAAGGTACGAAACTACCAGTCGGCCCAGGCTCAGGGGCGCGCTGTCGCCCGGTCGAGGACGTCGTCGGCGGGGCAGCGTCCGCGCAGCACGTAGCGCTCGGTGAAGTCGGCCACCGCGTCCCGCAGCTCCCGGGAGACCCCCTGGCGGGCCAGCGACGCGTACGCCGCCACGAAGCACTCCCGCGCGGCCGCCGCCAGCTCCGGATCGGTGAGGGCGTCGCGGGCGGTCCGTTCCCAGACCCGGGGCGTGCCGGCCAGGGCCCGCGTCGCTGTCTCGGCCTCGGTGGCCGCCTGCGGGTCGTCGAGCAGGGCCGTGATCACCGCGAGCGGCACCCGCCACCCGTTGCCGGGCTGCCGGTCGGCCACGTCCAGCTCCAGGTGCCCGCGGGCCGCCACCGGGGGCCGCAGTTCCGTCAGGTGCCGGGTGAGGTCCGCGACGGTCGGCCGGTCACCGGGTCCGGACCGGCTCCAGGCGCGCAGGGTCCGGCCCGTGCCGGCCACCGGCGCGTCCAGGACCAGGGCCGTCCAGGCGGCGCGGGGGTCCGGCCCGGGCGGCGCGGACGGCAGGTTCCGACGCAGGGCCTGGCGGGTGCTGCGCCAGCCGGAGGGCCGGCCGCGCCGCAGCGGCGCGTTGGCGAACGCCGCGGCCAGCACGGGCGCGAGAGCGTGGGCCAGGTCCCACCGTCGGCGCAGCCCGTACGGCCCGTCGCCCTCGACGCCCGCTTCCAGGGCCACCCGGATGCCCGCCGTCGCGGTGGCGAACGTGTCGCCGCCGGCCGTGGCGGGATCGACGGCGTCGGCGGCCTCGGAGAGCACAGTGATCCCGTGGCCTGCGATCAGCGGCAGGGGCATCGGCAGGTCCTCGGCCATCCGCCCGGCGCAGACGTCGATCCCCGGCGAGGGTGGGCCGCTGACCACCGCGATCCGCGGCGACCGGGCGCCGAGCAGGCCGTGCCGTAGCGGTGGGCGTTCCCGCAGCGAGCCGACCAGTGAACCGGGCAGTCCCGGCTCGTCGAGCAGGAGGTCGACGGCGAGGCCGACGAAGCCGGGCACTCCAGGTGTGAAGGCGTGGTCGGCCACCAGGAGCTCGGCGGCCGGTTCGGTCAGCGACAGCACACGGCGCTCCCCGGGTCGATGCGAATGTCCATCCTACTCACCCGACAGGAATTATGGGTCTTAGGGGTGGCGGTGGTCGAGGGCCACGAAGCGGTAGCCGCGGGCCTGCAGGGCCGGGATCACCGTGCGCAGGGCGGTGTAGGTCTGCGAGCGGTCGCCGCCGCCGTCGTGGCAGAGCAGGATCCGTCCGGGCCGGGCGGCCAGCAGTCGCCGGGTGATCGCGGCGACGCCGGGGCGCGACCAGTCGCGCGGATCGTCGCTCCAGTCCAGGGGCACCAGCCGGGCCTTCGCCGCGGTCCGCAGCAGCGCCGGTGACCAGTCGCCGCCGGGGGAGCGGAACAGATTGGGGGCGTGCCCGGTGGTGTCGTAGATCTTCTCCTGGGTGCGGGCCAGCTCGCGGCGCATGTGGCGGTGCGGCCGGCGGCCCATCTCGGTGGGATGGCTCCACGTGTGGTTGGCCACCTGATGGCCGTCGCGGACCACGTCGCGGGCCACCGTCTCATGACCGAGTACCTGGTTGCCGATCATGCAGAACAGCGCGGGCACGTGATGCTTGTGCAGCAGCCGCAGGATTTTGGGCGTCCACACCGGGTGCGGCCCGTCGTCGATGGTCAGCGCGACCGCGTCGGCCGGGAACGCCGAGCCGGGCAGAGCGCGCCGGTAGTCCTCGAGGGTGGAGACCGGTTTCTTCAGCGGCCGCAATCCGGCCGGCACCGACGGTGCCACGGACGGCGGCGGTGCGGTCGGTCGCGGCGAGGCGGTGGCCCGGGGCGAGGGTACGCCGGCCGAAGCCGACGCCGAGCCGGCCAGCACCAGCGCACCGGCCAGTCCGGGCCCGGCCCGCAGCAGGCGCCGCCGGGAGATCGCCGGCTCTCGCGCACTCGCATTATCACTCTCCGTTATGGAGAGAGGGGGCGTTGCACGCTCGAGGAAGGAGGGTCGACGGAAGATCATGTGACGGAAAGCTATCAAGGCCGGACAAGGTAGCCGCGAGCGCGTCAGCCTCCGGCCACCGGCGCGGGCCGGCCCTCGCTCGGATCCTCGGTGCCGTCACGGTCCGTACGCTCGGTCAGGTACTGGTGCACCGACCGGATCACCGACGAGCCCTCGCCCACGGCTGCCGCCACCCGCTTCATCGAGCCCAGGCGCACATCGCCCGCGGCGAAGACCCCGTCCAGCGAGGTCTCGTACGGCAGCCGCGAACCGCCCAGCGCCACGTCGGTACGGATGAAACCGTCGTCGTCGCGGTCCACCTCCACCGGCAGCCACCCGGTCGCCGGCCGCGCCCCGATGAAGCAGAACAGCCCCCGGGCCGGCGCCTCGCTGACCACGCCGGTCGGGGTGTGCCGCAGCGCCACCGTCTCGAGGTGCTCGCCGCCGTCCACCGCCTCGACGACGGTGGACGACGCCAGCCTGATCACCGGGTGCGCGTCGATCCGGTCGACCAGGTACTGCGACATCGACTCGGCGAGGGACTCCCGGCGGATCACGATCGTCACGCTCGTACACCGCCGGGCCAGGAACAGGGCCGCCTGCCCGGCCGAGTTGCCGCCGCCGAGGACGAAGACCGGACCGCCGGCGCTGAGCCCGGCCTCCAGCTCGGTGGCGGCGAAGTAGATCCCGGCGCCCTCGAGCCGGTCCCAGTTCTCCAGCGGCAACCGCCGGTACTGGGCGCCGGTGGCGACCACGACCGTCCGGGCGGACAACCGGGTGTCGTCGCCGACGAGCACCGTGAAGCCGCGCGGCTGCGGCTCGATCCCGGTGATCCGGCACGGGCTGTTCAGCCGGGCCCCGAAGCGCTGCGCCTGGATCGTCGCCCGGGTGGTCAGCTCGGCGCCGGAGATGCCGTCCGGGAAGCCGAGATAGTTCTCGATGCGTGAGCTGGTGCCGGCCTGCCCGCCCGGCCCGGTCGCGTCGAAGACGGCGACCCGCAGCCCCTCGGACGCGCCGTAGACCGCTGCGGCGAGCCCGGCCGGACCGGCGCCGACCACGGCGACGTCGTACAGCAGGTCGTCGCCGGGCAGCTGGGCCAGGCCCAGCACCTCGGCGAGCCGGCCGGGCGTGCAGCGCAGCAGCACCCCGCCCGGATGCACGACCACCGGCAGGTCCGCGCGGGTCGCCCCGGCCGAGGCGAGCTCGTCCGGCCCGCCTTCGGCGTCCACGTCCACCCACCGGTACGGGATGGTGTTGCGGTTCAGGAACGTCCGCAGGGCCAGCGAGGCCTCGGACCGGTCGGTGCCGATGATCTCGAAAGGCGCGTCCCGGGCCCCGGCCAGCCGCAACCGGCGCCGGGCGATCATGGCGGTGACCAGGAGATCGGCCAGATCGGTCTCCCGGTCGAGCAGCTCCCGCAGCCGGTCCACCGGGACGGCCAGCAGCTCGCTGTCGACAGCGGCGCGGGCCGTCACGTACGGCCGTTGCCCGGTCAGCAGGTTCAGCTCGCCGACGAAGCCCCGGCTGCCGAACCGGGCGAACTCCACCTCGTTGTCCGGCGACTCGTCCCCGACGGCGATCTCACCGGAGAGCACCACGAGCAGATCGTTGCGCTCGTCGGCCGGGCTGTAGACCACGGCGCCGGCCGGCACCCGGCGCGGCCCGCCGTACGCCCGCAGCGCGGCGAGCTGCTCGTCGGAGAACCGGGGATCGGCGGGACCCGGGCCCGCTGCCGTGCTGGTCACCGGCCAAGCATGCCCTGCACCGGCGACAGCCGGCTCAGCGGGCGCCGGGGGGCAGCTGCGCCTGCATCGCCGCCATCAGCTCCACGCTGGTGAACGGCTTCTCCAGCAGGTGCACGTCGGCGCTGAGCGTGCCATGGGTGGTCAGCACCGGCTGGGCGTATCCGGACATGAACAGCACCCGGGTCTCCGGGCGTTCCGCCATGACCGCCGCGGCCACGTCCCTGCCCAGCATCCCCGGCATGATCACGTCGGTGAGCAGCAGGTCGATCCGGTGCGGGTACGCCTTGGCGCGCCGCAGCGCCTGCACGCCGTCGGCCGCGGTCAGCACGGTGTAGCCGGCCCGCAGCAGGATGCGCTCGGTCACCTCGCGCAGGGCGTCCTCGTCCTCGACGACCAGGACGGTGATGCCGTGACCGTCGACGACGGCGGGTGGCTGCTGGGTGGACTCGGCCGTCACCGCGGTGTCGGTGACCGGCATCAGCACCGTGATGGTGGTGCCCAGGCCGGTCTCGGAGTAGATCTGCACCGTGCCGCCGGCCTGGGTGATGATGCCGTAGACGGTGGCCAGGCCCAGCCCGGTGCCCTGGCCGCTGGGCTTGGTGGTGAAGAACGGGTCGAAGGCCCGGTCGATGACGTCCTTCGGCATCCCCGTACCGGTGTCGGACACCCGGATGCGCACGTAGCGGCCGGGGATCGGGCCGGAGCGGCCGGCCGCGTGGTCGGCGTCGACGGCCACCGCGGCCGTGTCGATGGTCAGGTGCCCGCCCCCGGGCATCGCGTCGCGGGCGTTGACCGCGAGGTTGACCAGCACCTGTTCGAGCTGTCCGGGGTCGGCCATCACGGCGGGCAGGCCGGGAGCGGTCCGGACGGCCAGGGTGATGTGCTCGCCGATCGAGCGCCGCAACATCTGGTGCACCTCGGTGACCACGGTGTTGACGTCCAGCGCCCGGGGGCGGATCACCTCCCGGCGGGCGAAGGACAGCAGCTGGTGGGTCAGGTCGCTGCCGCGGCGGGCGGCCCGGGCGATCTGCTCGGCGTCCTTGGCCAACGGGGTGCCGGCGCTGTCCTCGACGATGAACGCGGCGTAGTTGAGGATGACGGCGAGCAGGTTGTTGAAGTCGTGCGCGACGCCGCCGGCGAGCTGTCCCAGGCTCTCCAGCCGCTGGGTGCGCTGAAAGCGGGCTTCCATCTTCTGCTGCTCGGCCTCCGCGCGCAGGGCCTGCTGCTCGGCCTCGACGGCGAGCCGGTCGGTGATGTCGCGGACGGCGGCCACGACGATCAGCCCGTCGCCGGTGTCCAGGGCACTGCAGGAGATGTCCACCGGCAGGTCGGTGCCGTCGCGGCGCCGGGCGGTCCGGGTCGCCCAGCCCTGTGTGGTGGCACCGGTGAGGCGCTCGGTGTCCAGCGGGGTGGAGTCGCCGCCGGTGCGCAGCACGGCCGAGGCCGCGGGCAGGCCGTCGGGCAGCAGCCGCCGGACGGCCATGTGGGTCAGGTCGTGCCGGGGGTAGCCGAACATCCGCTCCGCCTCGGCGTTGACCAGCACGACGGAACCGGCGGCGTCCACCCCGAGCAGCGCGTCCGGGGCCGCGTCGAGCACCGCCTGGACCCGCGCCTCGGCCTGCTCCCGGTCGCTGATGTCGCGGGCCGTGGCGGTCACCCCGACGATCGCGCCGGTCGCGTCGCGCAGCGGGGAGACCAGCAGCGACACCGCGATGGCCGACCCGTCCGCGTGCCGCCGGTAGGTGCGGTACCGGTCCATCCGGCCACCGAGACGGACCAGCGCCAGCACCTCGTCCTCGTCCACCCGCCGGTCGTCGGGGATGATCCGGTGCACGGGGGAGCCGACCATCTCCGCGGCGGTGTGGCCGTAGAGCAGTTCCGCGCCCGGGTTCCAGGTCAGCACCAGGCCGTCGAGGTCGGTGGTGACGATGGCGTCGTGCGACGACTGGACGATCGAGGCGAGCAGCGCCCGGGCCTGCTCGGCCTCGCGGTGGGCGGTGTCGTCGCGCAGCACGGCGGTCACGTACATCTCGCCGCCGGGCGCGGTCACCGCGGCCAGCGACACCTCGACCGGGAAGACACTGCCGTCACACCGCCGGCCGCGCAGCGGCAGGCGCCGTAGCGGGGGATGGGCACTGGCCAGGTAGCCGGACCGGTGCTGCGCGTGCACGGCCCGGATCTCGTCCGGTACGAGCTCGTCCACCGAGCGGCCCGCCAGCTTCCGCTCGGGATAGCCGAACATGCCGTGCGCGCGCCGGTTGGCCAGCGCGATCGTGCCGTCGGCGGCCACGATGATGACCGCGTCGGGTGCCTCCTCGACGAGCAGGCCGGTGAGGGACTCCAGCGCCTCCACAAGTCCCCCGATCCGCCCGGTTCTCGGCCCGCACGCGCGACACCCAACGTAAGATCAGGGACGGCCGAGAGGGGCGAGGTTCTTCGAATCGCTCCCGTTCCGGGAGGCGACATGGGTGAGCCGGCGCCGCTTCCGGCGGGCATCGACCCGAACCGGCCCAGTCCGGCCCGGATGTACGACTACTTCCTCGGCGGCACCCACAACTTCGCCGCCGACCGCGCCGTCGCGGACCGGGCCGTCGAGCTGGTGCCCGATGTGCCGCGGATCGCCCGGGCGAACCGGGCCTTCCTGGGCCGCGCCGTCCGCTTCGCCGCGGGCCGCGGCATCCGGCAGTTCCTGGACCTCGGCTCGGGCATCCCCACGGCGGACCCGGTGCACGAGACCGCGAGGGCGATCCGGCCGGATGCCCGCGTCGCCTACGTCGACCGCGAACCGACCGCGGTGCTGCACGCCCGGGCGATCCTCGGCGACGATCCGGCAACGGTAGTGCTCCAGGCCGACCTGCGGCGCAGCCGCGAGCTGCTCGACGATCCGGCCCTGCGCGCCGTGATCGACCTCGCCGAGCCGGTATGCGTGCTGATGGTGGCGGTGCTGCACTTCCTGCCGGACGGCCCGGAGCTGACCCGGGCGCTGCGGCACTACCACGACGCGGTGGTCCCGGGCAGTGTCCTCGCCGTCACCCACGTCACGGCCGGCTCCCGTCGGGAGCAGCTCGACCGCTTCGCGGATCTCTACCAACGCACCGGCACGCCCCTGGTCATGCGCGACCGGGCGGAGCTGGCGGCGCTGCTCGACGGCTGGGAACGGGTCGCGCCGGGGATCGTGCACAGCCCGGAGTGGCACCCGTACCCCGGCACGGCGCCGGTGGCCGATCCGGCCTCGTTCGCCACGCTGGCCGGGGTGTTCGTGCGGGCCTGAGCCGGGCCGGGCGGTCCGCGGTGAGGGCCGGGGCCGGCGGTCCCGGTATCCTGCATCCGCGTAGCCACGGCTGGTTCACCGGGCCGCTCCGGCGCGCGCCTGCGGAGGGAGCGGCCCGTGGCCGAGGACGTCGAGCCCCTGAACCGGTCCGGCACCTTCTCCGGGCGGCGCCGGCTCGCTGCCGTCCTGGGCGCGGCCGCGGTGGTCCTCGCCGTCGGCGTGCCGGTGGCCCTGGCCGGCCGGCCCAGCTCCGGCCCGTCGGCCCCCGGGGCCGGGGGCCCGCCGTCGCCCCCGCCGGTCGTCGAGCAGTCGGCCGGTGCGCCGCTCGGCACGCCGGTCCCCGGGCAGGTGAAGGGCCACCCGGACGACGACGGCTGCCCCGTGACCGCGCCGCGCCTGCTGGAGGTCCTACGCGCCAGCGACCGCTACCAGCACCTGGCCGCCACCGGCGGTCTCGGCGACGTCGACTGCTACGACAGCTACGCCCTGGCGCGCACCCGGTCCGGCGACGCCGACCCGGCGACGGTGGTCTTCCGCTACTCGCAGCTGACCGAGACCTGGCAGGCCGTCGCCGGTGCCTGCGCCGACGTCCCCGAGGCGGTCCGCGCCCACCTGCGACGCTGCCGCTGACGTGCCTCAGGTCAGCACGACGTGGGGCTTGGCGAAGCCGTTGAAACGGGAGGCGTACACGGTCGTGTAGGCGCCGGCGGATCCGATGAACAGCTCGTCGCCCTCGCGCAGGTCCGCTGACAGGGGCACATTCCTGGCGTACGTGTCCTGGCCGTCGCAGGTCGGGCCGGTGATGTGCCAGGATCGCCGGCCGGCCGAGCCGCGCGCGTCCCAGATCGGGTAGCGCAGGTCGCCGCCGGACTCGAGCACCTCCATCATCCCGTTGAAGACACCCAGGTCGGTGTGCAGCCACCAGCCCGACGGCCGGCGCGCGACGCCGATGATCCGGCAGCGGAAGGTCCCGGCCTCGGCGACCAGGCACCGGCCCGGCTCGGCGAAGACCTCCACCGGGTACGGCAGCTGGGCGATCCCGGCGGCGGCGGCCCGGCCGAACGCGGCCAGCGAGGGCACGGGCCGGTCGTAGACGGCCGGGAACCCGCCGCCCAGGTCGACCATCTGCAGCTTGATGCCGTGGCTGACGAGTCTGGCCAGGACGGTGTGCACGTCCTCCAGCGGCCCGGTGAGGGCGGCCGGGGTCAGCGACTGCGACCCGATGTGGAAGGTGATGCCGTACGGCACCAGCCCGAGCGTGCGCGCGCGCACGAGCAGCTCGATCGCGCCCGGCACGTCCACGCCGAACTTGCCCTCGCTGGGCACCAGGCTGGTGCGGTCGCCCGTGGACAGCCGGGCGTAGACGCAGCTGCCCGGGGCCTCCTCGGCCACCCGTTCGAGCTCGTCCTGGGAGTCCACCGAGAACCGGTAGACGCCGGCGCGGGCGGCTCCGCGGGTCTGTTCGCGGGCGCGTACCGGATTGCTGAAGAGCAGATCCTGGCCGCGGACGCCGAGCGACCGCAGAATGCCCACTTCGTCCACCGAGGCGACCTCGAAACGGGCGCCCGCGGCGTGCAGCACCCGCAGCACCCCGGGGTCGGTATTGCATTTGGTCGCGAAGAATGGACGAACGTTCGGGAATGCGTTCTTGAATTCTTCGACGGCGGCGGCTATACGCGTGGCTTTCATCTCGAGGACAGGCACCCCGGAAACGGGGCGGGGGGCTTGCGGACCGGCCGGCGGATCGGCTACCGCGGGGCCGGGAGGGAAAGTGCGCAACGGGGATCCCCTTCACGCTGGGTGACAGCTCCGCTGCTCAGCGTACACCTCAGGGGTGGGGCCGGTGAATACCGCGATCGCCGCCGGATCCGTCCACAGCGGAGTATTTGCAGGTCACGGCCGATAACACAGGTTCGGGGCGCCCTGAGTGGGGCGCCCCGAACCGGCTCTACCTCAAGGTCCCGATCGTGCGCAACGATTCGGCCGGCGCAGACGTTTCACTATCTTGAAACGGATCTTGCCGTTCGGGAAGTTGACGTTGATTGACTACTTCCCATCGTTGCGCACCTATCGGTAACCTCTCATCTGTTGTTATCGAACTCGCCGTCCTTTGCCGAGTGAACAAACTCGGCCCAGTCCGACGGGTTGAAGATGAGAGCTGGACCCGTAGGGTTCTTGCTGTCGCGTACGGCGACAACTGTGTCGAGGAATGCGACCTCGACACAGTTGTTGCCACCGTTTCCGTTGCTACGACTGCTTTTCTTCCAGACGGCAGCGTCGAGATGGTGCGCAGGCATGCCAAGCACCTCCCTTCAATATGCGGTTGTCGTTCTCCCTGCACGGGTTCGTGCAGGCATTCGGTGGTTCCGGCCTATCCGCGAAGCAGGCCCTCGATCAGCTTGATGGACAAGCGGGGATCGAGGGCTTTGGCGCTCAGTCGCTCGAACTCGTCACGGTAGCGGGCGACCTCTGAATGTTGCTCTTCGTAGTAGTCGCCCGCAAGACCCTCTAGGTAAACTACATCCAAATGAGTGGTCTCCCGGAACGCCAAAAGCGCTGCTGAGCCGCCCAGGAAGGGGTGTTCGCCGGCATCGAAGGGGAGAATTTTCAACGTCACCGTCGGTAATTGCGCGGTTTCAATCAGGTGCTTCAGCTGCTCGTCCATGACATCCGGGCCGCCGATGACCCGTCGCACCACGGATTCGTCGACCAGGGCGAGGAGTTCCAGTGGATTCGTAGCCCGCAGCCGGCCCTGCCGCTTGAGCCGCAGCGCGACCCGGCGGTCGACCAGGTGCTGGGGATCCTGCGCCCGGCCCGTGCGCATGAGCGCGCGGATGTACGCCTCCGTCTGCAGTAGACCCGGCAGCACGATGGGTTCCCAGGCCAGCAGGGTCGACGCCTCCGCCTCCAGGCCCACGAAGTTGCCCGGGCGCATGATGTCCCGGTAGTCGGTCCACCAGGTGCGCTCGCGCGACATCCGGGCCAGCGCCATCAGCGCCTCGCGGTAGTTCTCGTCCTGCACGCCGTAGAGGGTCAGCAGGTCCTTGACGTCGCGGGCGGTCACCGCCACGCGCGCGGTCTCGATCCTGGTCACCTTGGCCGCGTGCCACTCGAAATGGCGCCCCACGGTCTCCTGGGTCAGGCCGGCTTCCTCGCGGCACCGCTTCAATTCCGCGCCCAGTCGGCGTCGTCGCAGTGTCGGGCCCTCGTCAGTGGACACGGCCGCCCCCTCGGTCCTCGGGAATGGGATTCACTTTGGCATCCACGTCTGGCGCCGGACCCATCCTCCGGCAAAAAAATCACGACGTGATTCCGAGTCTAGTACTTCTTGTGTTGACCTTAGCGCCGGGTACATGATGCACCGGACAGGGAGTTAGTGCGGTCTATACAGGCAGTTGTCCCTGACGAATCCCAGGTCGATGTTCTAGGGAGTGGCGGCGTGCTGGCTGACCAGTTCTATTTGATCGCTCACGAGGACCGGACCGGCCGTTCGCGGCTGCATCCGCGGGCCACCGGCATCGGATTGGCCGCGTCGCTGCTGGGCGAGCTCATCCTCGACAACAAGATCCGGATCTTCGCGGGTGATCTGGAGATCGTGAGCAACCAACCACCGCGCGACGGGCTCGACCACGCGGTCCTCGACCTCCTCATCGCCCAGCCGCAGCACCGCGACGTGCGGACGTGGCTGGCCTACCTCTCGCAGGACGCGGCGGTCCGGGTGGGGGAGCGGCTCGAGCGCTCGGGTGCGGTGGAGTCGGTGACCCGGCGGCGGATGCTGAGCACCCAGACCTTCTACATGCCCAACAACGAGCTGCAGCGCAACGCCGCGGCCTGGGCGCCCATGCGGCTGGCCAACATCCTGGTCCGCGGCCTCGACATGTCCATCACCGACCGGGTGCTGGCCGGCCTCATCGCCGCCACCGGTCTGACCCGCCACGTGCTCTGGGACTTCGAGGCGCACCGGTCCGCGTTCTCGATCCTGCCCAACACCGTGGCGGCCCTGCCCGAGGACCTGCGCCAGCTCATCGAGCACACGGAGGCCAGTGTCGGGTCGGTCCTCGCCGTCGGCCGTCGGTGAGCTCTCGCGGGCGGCACCACCGCCGTCAGGACAACTTCGATCAATGGGCCGGGAGGCTGTTGATGGCGCGTAAGGAACCCGCCGAGCCGGACATCATCTCCAGCGCACTGGCGCGCAACCGGCTCGGCGTCCCGTCGGTGGTGTTCTTCGGAGTGGCGGGGGCCGCCCCGCTGACCGTCATCATCGGCGCGATCTCCGCCATCTACGCGATCATCGGCAACACCGCGGTGCCCGTGGTCTACCTGGTCACCGCCGGGATCCTGTCCATCTTCACGGTGGGATTCGTGGCGATGAGCCGGCACATCGTCAACTCCGGTGCCTTCTACGCGTACATCAGCCATGGGCTGGGGCGGCTGGCCGGGGTGGGGGCGGCGTTCGTGGCGCTACCGGCGTACTCGCTGATGCAGATCGGTCTGTTCGGTCTGTTCGGCTCGGCGGCCTCGGACATCCTGGCGGCGTTCGGGCTCAAGGTCGGCTGGTTCGCCTGCGCGCTGGCCGCCTGGGCGGTCGTCTCGGTGCTGGGCCTGCTCTGGGTCGACCTCAGCGGCAAGGTGCTGGCGGTCCTGCTGATCGCCGAGATCAGCGTGGTGCTGATCTACGACGTGGTGATGATCGCCAACCCGGCGGGCGGCAGCGTCAGTTTCGCCACGCTCAACCCGGGACCGCTGTTCACCGCCGACGTCGGGCCCATGCTGGTGCTCGCCATCGCCGGCTTCGTCGGCTTCGAGGCCACCGTCGTGCTCTCGGAGGAGGCCAAGGACCCCAAGCGGACCATCGCCCGGGCCACCCACCTGGCCGTCATCCTCGCCGGCCTGCTCTGCGGGCTGTCGGCGTGGGCGATGTCGGTGACCACCGGTCCGACCGGGGTGGTGGCGGCGGCCCAGGCCAACCGGACCGACATGGTCTTCGAGCTGGTCGCGCCGCACGTGCCGGGGATCCTCGTCGACATCGGCTACATCCTGTTCATGACCAGCGTCTTCGCCGCGCTGCTGGCGTTCCACGCCGCGGTGGCCCGCTACCAGTTCGCGCTCGGGCGTGAGGGTGTGCTGCCCGCCGCCTATGGACGGACGCATCCGCGTACCGGTGCGCCGTTGCTGGGCTCGATCACCCAGAGCGTGCTCGCCATCGGTGTGCTCTCGGCCTACGCCGTGGCCGGCCTGGAACCGCTGTTCTACGTGTTCGCCTGGCTGACCACGATCGGCGGGCTCGGGGTGCTGTTCCTGATGTGGAGCGCATCGTTCGCGGTGCTCGCGTTCTTCGTCCGCAACCGCGGCCGGGAGAACGTCTGGCGCTCGCAGATCGCCCCGCTGATCGCCTTCCTGCTGCTCAGCGCCGTCCTCGGGATCACCATCATCGGGTTCGGCGAGCTCCTGCAGGTCTCCGGCGACTCGCCCTTCCAATGGCTGGTCCCGGTGCTCTACTGCGGGGTCGCGGCGATCGGCGTCGGCTGGGCGCTGGTCATGCGGGCCGCGCGGCCCGAGGCGTACGCGGCCATCGGCCGGGGCGTGGACGGCCGGACCATCGCGTTACCGGAAGGGCCCCCGTCGACCAAAGGGTCACATGAACCGGTGGGGGCCCGCGGATACCACTACTGAACCCGAACCCACGGAAGGAGACCAGGCGACGGAAGGAGACGGCTCAGGTGACCGACGACGGCCGGAAGCCACGGACCGGTGACTCCGTGGCGCCCGGCCGGACGGTGGTAGTAGGCCGGCGGACGCTCCCTGCGGCGTACCTCGAAGTGACAGCTCCGAGGTTTCGGCAGCGCCGCGGTGGAGCGTCAGCCCGCCCAGCTCGTGCGAAGGAGATGCTTATGGCGTGATGTCCGGAGACCCTCAGGCCGCCGCGGCTTCCGCACTGAAGTCGTAGAGCCAGTACGACTGCTGGTCGATCCGCTGGAAGCGCATGTTGTCGGTGAGGCGCTCCACCATGGACCGGAAGATGTGCGAGAAGTTGAGCACCTCGTCGTTGTACGAGCAGATGTCGATACCGACGAGCCCGTTCTGGGTAGCGGCGGTGACGTACAACTGCTCGACGAGTTGCCGGAACATGTGCCGGCCCTGGGACTTGGGGTGAACCGCGACGAATCCGATGTACCAGATCCGTTTGCCCGCATAGTGCTCGGGCCAGTGGCGCTCGAAGTACTGCGGCGCGATCAACGGCACCGCCTCGAGGTCTCTGGTGTACGTGGCCAGACCGCAGAGCGTCCCGTCATCGGTCAGGCAGAGGTACTTCTGGACCCGCGTGTCGTTCATGACCTCGTCGAATTCGTGGCGGTACATCAGGTGCCGCTGCACCGCCATCGCGTTCAGCTCATGGAATGCGGCGTAGTACAGCTGCCAGGCCGCCTCGGCGAGCTCGTCGTCGTTGATCTGATCGACAATCTTGATGACCATGCTGTGCTCCCCGCAATGTTGCCGGTCGAGTGACCATCGACGCCTCACACCACTGAAGTTGATCGATGGCTATTTGACCAACAGAGTACGGACGGTGACGCGGAGGCAACAGGCGGTGAGCACAGATTTCGGCCGTCCCGCGCCCGGATCGGCGATTTTGGCACGTCAAGGTCATGTACTCGGTGCAGGTTGCACAAAGGACACGCCCCTGGCGACCGGCCGGGCCGTTGCTGCCTCGCGCATTGCCAGCGGCGGCCCACTCGCCGCTGTCCACCATGTCACGAGCGCGCCCGAAGCGTTGAATTGTGGTGCCTACCATTGACGATCCTGAATGGGTGCCAGGTCGGACCAGTTCCCGATCGTGACCGACCCCGCCGGCGGTTCCCTGGCGCTCTCCGCCCTGTTCGTGGCGTTGTCGCTGCTCACCCTGTTCATTCTGCTCGGTGCCCTGCGGATGCGCGCCTGGCTGGCCGGGATCATTGGGCTCCTGGTCGCGCTCGTGGTCGCCGTCGTCACCGTCATGGCCGTGCTGGCGCTGGCCTATGTGCTCAATCAGTCAGGCCAGACCAACACTCTCGGCGAGTTCCCGGCCCAGGCCGGCGGGCTGTTCATCTTCCTGTCGTCGATCCTGGGCTGGATCGGGGTGGCGGTGACCGGTTGACATCTTCCGCAAGGTGGTCGGCTGGAGCCTGGTGCTGCTGGTCATGTGTGTCCTGGTCACGTTGCAGGGCACGCCCGTGCTCAGCTGGATGGTCCCGGGCGGTTGAGCAGCAGCTCCACCGCGGCGGTCAGCGTCGATACGACGGGCACGCCGGCTTCGGCGACATGCTCGCGGACGTGCAGCGCGTCCTCGCCCGGGTGGTAGAGGACGCACCGGACGCCGCACTCGCGGGCCGCGCGGGCGTCGTCGAGGCTGTCCCCGACGACGATCGCCCGGTGCGGCGCGATGCCCTGCTCGTGCAGGTGCCGGCGCAGATGCGGCGCCTTGTGGGCCAGGTCGCGGCCGGTGCTGCCGTCGACGCGGGTGAAATGGTGCCCGATGCCGGCCTCGGTGATCAGCGGGACGAGCTGCTCGTGCGGGTACATCGAGAGCAGCGACTGCCGGCCGCCGGCGGCCGTCCACCGGGAGAACGCGTTGATCGCGTCGGCGGTGAGGGTCACCGCCGCGCGGTGCCGGGCGTACGCGGCGCGGAAGCACTCGTCGAGCTGCCGTTGCTCGTCGTCCGTCAGCGGCCGGCCGGCGAGCCGCTCGTAGAAGGTGGTGATCGGCTGGGTGTGACGGCGCTGGTAGGCCGCGCGGGTGACACCGGGCAGACCGCACGTGGCGAAGGCATCGATGGTCGCGTCGATCAGCGCCCGGCTGTCACCGAACACGGTGCCGTTCCAGTCCCACACGATGTGCCCGGTCATGCGGCGGCCGCCCGGGCCGGCGCCGACCCGGATCGGGCCACGACGGTGAGCACCGTGACGCAGACCAGCGCGGCCAGGGGCGCGAGGGCGAAGCCCCACCGGACGCCCGCAGCTACCAGGGGACCGGTGGCCGCCGAACCGATGGCGCTGCCGACCGCGAAGGCGGTCGCCACCCAGGCGAACGCCTCGGCGACCGTGCCCGCGGGCGCGAGCCGGTCGGCCGCGAGGAACACCGCGGTGAGCAACGGTGGCAGGGCCAGCCCGCTGAGGGCCAGCAGCACCGCCATCAGCACCGGTCGCGGCGTGAGCAGCAGCGGCAGGAAGCCGGCCGTCAGTGCGGCGGCGAGCACCGGCAGGCGGATCGGTCCGCCGGGCCGGGCCCGGGTGTAGATCAGGCCACCGGCCAGCGCCCCGGTCGCCTGGGCCGCCAGCAGCCAGCCGCTCAGCGATCGGGTTCCCGCGGCCTCGGCGTACCCGGTCAGTGCCACCGGGATGCTGCCGAACGCCAGGCCCACGCAGAGCACTCCGGCCAGCATCAGCGCCAAGCGGTGCGAGCGCAGTGGTCCGGCCCAGTGCCGTACGGCCCGCACCCCGCGCCACGAGCGCACGGCCGGCGTCATCGCGAACACGGCGGTGCCCGCCAGCTGCAACACGGCCGCGGTGAGCAGGCCGGCGGCCGGGCCACCCAGGGCCACGGCGGCGACCGTGGTCAGCGGGCCGGCCACGAAGATCACCTCCTGGACGGCGATGTCCAGCGCGTACGCCGCGGGGACCACGTCCGGGGCCAGCAGGTCCGGCCACAGCGCGCGCAGGCACGCCTCCAGCGGCGGGGTGCCGAGGCCGGCCAGCGCCGCCCCGGCGGCGGCGGTCGGAAGACGGTGCCCGCCGGCCGCGACGAGGGCGAATCCGGCCCCGGACACCAGCGCCGAGGCCCACAGCACCGGCGGCTGGCGCCAGCGGTCGACCGTGCGGGCCAGCAGCGGAGCACTCACCGCCATCGCCGCCGTGTACGCCGCCACCAGCAGGCCGGCGGCGGTCAGGCTCAAGGACTGGCGGGCGAACAGCAGCAGGGCGAGGGGGCCGGAGGCCAGCGGTAGGCGGCCGATCTGGCTGGCGAGCAGGACCCGGGAGACCTGCGGCGCGCGCAGCACCGCGCGGACCCGGGGCGGGGACGAACTGACAGCGGACATGACACATCGCTCCCTGCGATGGGGACTGGTACGGACGCGCCGGTGCCGGGCTGCGTCAGGGAGCGAAGTCGGCCCGCTCGTGGTCGTTGCCGTAGAGCGGCAGGGCGGGCGTGATCCAGCGGGCGTACGCCGCCGCGACTGCCTCCACCGGGATCACTGAGCGACCATAACCCAGTCGGCCGGGCCCGTGGGGACCGCGCCGGCGGGCCGGGGCGCGAGCGGCAGCGTGAACCAGAAACGGCTGCCGCCGCCCGGGTTGTCGTCGATGCCGACCCGGCCGCCGTGCCGCTCGACGATCCGGGCCACGATGGCCAGCCCCAGGCCGGTGCCCGGATAACCCTCGCTGCCGGTCGCCCGGGCGAAGGCGGTGAAGACGGTGTCGCGCTGATCCTCCGGGATGCCGATGCCGCGGTCGGCCACGTCGATCCGGACGGCGTCGCCCTCGGGCCGGCTGCTGATCCGCACGTACGGCTGCAGACCCTCGGCGGTGTACTTCACCGCGTTGCCGATCAGGTTGTCCAGCACCTGGCGCAGCAGCGTGGCATCCCCCGGTACGGCCGGCAGCGGATCCACCACGATCAGGATGTCCGACTGCCGCGCCTCGCTGAGCCGTTCCTGGGCGATGTCGTCGGCCAGTGCCTTCAGGTCGACCGTCGTGGTGTTCAGCGTCCGGTTCTCGGCGGTGGCGTAGTCGAGCAGGTCGTCGATGAGGGTCTGCATGCGCTGGGCGCCGCCGTACAGCCGTTCCAGGAAGTCGCGGTGCAGCGGCTCCAGCCCGGCCGCGGCCTCCTCGCGCAGGAAGTCCGCGTAGCCGGTGATCCGGGCCAGCGGGCTGCGCAGATCGTGGGCCACGATGCCGGCGAAGCCGACCAGCTCGGTCTCGCGCTGCCGCAGCTGCTGCTCGACGGCCTCGCGCCGCTCGATGTCGTGCAGCAGCGCGGTGGTGGCCTCGTCGACCCGGCGCAGGGCCCGGTTGCGCGAGGTGAGCACCGTGCCGGTCAGCCCGGCGATCAGCACGGTCAGGACCACGCCGATGATCCACGCGGCGGCGTCCAGGTGCATGGCGGCGCCGGGCAGCAACCGGTCGGTGGGCTGGACGACGAGCCGCCAGGTGCGCTCGGGCACGGTGACCGGGACGTCGCGGGGAGCCGGATCGTCGTGCAGCCGGGCCCGCGGCATCCAGCTCGCGACGGGGACCGGCGTGCCGGGGGCGGGGTCGAACAGTGTGACCGCCACTGCCTCGCCGGCCACCACACCGATGGCCTGCCGCAGGAAGTCGCCGCCGCGCAACCCCATGGTCAGCCAGCCCCGGAACTGCCCGGTGTCGGGCGCCGCCGGTGAGGTGGCGTAGACCGGGGCGGCCAGCACGAACGACAGCTGCTGCTGCGTCGCCGGCAGGGACTGGTCTTTCATCAGCCGGTAGGTGTTGCTCGTCGTGACCCGGTGGCTCTGCCGGGCCAGCCGCATCGCCGCGGCCGCGGCCGGCGAACCGGCCAGGTCACGGCCGAGCAGCGACTCGCCGCGGTCGAGGGAGCGGTGCAGCACGATGAACAGGTGGTCGCCCTCGGCGTTCGGCACCGGCTGCAGGGTCAGCCTGCCATCACCGCGGTCCCGCCAGAACCGCTGCACCTCCGGGATGCGCGCCCGGCTCGCCGGCACCACGAAGGCCACGCCGCTGGCGCCGGGCAGCCGCTGCTGGTCGACCGCGGCGACGATGGCGGTGAACTCGGCCGACTCCAGCTGGGCCTGGGCACCGACGGCGGCGGCCAGGTCGGTCAGGGAGGTGCTGTAGCGGCGGACCTCGGCGGCCACCGTCTGCGCCACGATCATGGAGTGCTGTTGCAGGGCCCGTACCGCCCGATCCTGGTCGGCGCGTCGCAACGCCAGTGCGGCCAGCGTGGTGCCGAGCAGCCCGAGCGCGATGACCAGGGCGAGCACGCGTACCGAGCGACGTCCCGGCGACCGCGAACCGGCGCCGGGGCCGGTGCTCGTGCCGGAACCCCCACCCACGGCCCGACGCTACGCCCGCGGCCGGAGCCCGCGTGGCGATTCCCGCGACTGGCGGGGCGCCCCGGCCGCCTGGGTAAGGTGATCTCATGCCAGGACCCGCCGTGCAGGCCGTCGAAGCGGCCGGGATCGCGCACCGCGTCCTGCGGCACGGGCCGGTCGGCAGCGTCGCCGAGGCGGCCGCGGCCTAGGGCATGCAGGTTCGAGACCTGGTCAAGACCCTGGTCGTACGCCGGGCCGAGGATCAGTACGTGTTCGTCCTGGTGCCCGGCGACCGGGTGATCTCGTGGCCCAAGCTGCGGGCCCTGCTCGGCGTCAACCGGTTGTCGATGCCGGACGCCGCGACGGCCAAGCAGGCCACCGGCTACGAGCGCGGCACCATCACTCCGTTCGGATCCGCGACGCCCTGGCCGGTGATCGCCGACGAGCGCCTGCGCGGCCGCACGATCGGCCTCGGCGCGGGCGAGCGCGGGGTGGGTCTGCAGGTGGCCGCGGACGAGGCGGCGAAGGTGCTGGACGCGACCTTCGCCGACGTGACGGATTCCGAGCCGGCCCGGCCCTAGTCAAGGCTCAGGCGGGTTGGGCGACGTGCCCGGGGATCTCCTCGATCCGGTGATAGACCGGCAGCCCGCGCTCCCGGGCGATGGCCACGTCCTGATCGGCGCCGGTGGACTCGCCGGGCAGGCGCAGGACCGCGTCGCAGTGCTGCAGCAGCCGCTGGGCCGTCGGGTAGAGCACGTCCTCGGCGGTGGCCGCACCGTGCGCCTGGTCCAGCACCGGCAGTGCCACCCACTCACCGATCATCGGCACGTGCCCGGCCTGGAAGATCGGCCACGCCGCCTCCTCGAGGCGGGCCAGGTTGGCCGCGATCCGGTCGGGGTCTCCGCCGGTGCCGGAGCGGTAGGGGCCGGCAATGAGGATCATCATGGGCTTCATGGCGCCAGATTAACGCTAGACTCGGCAAAAACAAAGAAGAACGAGGAGAAACGTGCATGCTGGTTGCGCAACGTAAGGACTTCCTGCTCGCCCGGCTCGACCGGGACCGGCGGGTGGTGGCCAAGGACGTGGCCGCCGAGCTCGGCGTCTCCGAGGACAGCGTCCGGCGGGACCTGCGGGAGCTGGCCGCCGCCGGCCTCTGCCAGCGGGTCTACGGCGGCGCCCTGCCCGCCTCGCCGGCAGTGGCCGACTACGGCACCCGGCGCGCGGTCGAGGTCGACAGCAAACAGCGCGTCGCCGCGGCCGCCGCGGCTCTGATCCGGCCGGGGAGCACGGTGATCCTCGACGGCGGCACGACCGCCCTGGCCGTGACCCGGGCGCTCCCGGCCGGCCTGGAGGCCACGATCGTCACGCACAGCCCGACCGTCGTCGCCGCGCTGGCCGGGCATCCCTCGGTGGAGGTCTACGTGCTCGGCGGCCGGCTCTTCCGGCACTCGATGGTCGCCTGCGGCGCGGCGGCGGTCGAGGCCGCCCAGGTGGTGCACGCCGACGTGTTCCTGCTCGGCGTCACCGGCGTGCATCCCGACGCCGGACTGACCACCGGCGACGCCGACGAGGCCGCGATGAAACGGGCTCTGGCCCAGCGGGCCGCGGACACCTACGTGCTGGCGAGCACCGAGAAGATCGGCGCCGCTTCGCGCTTCGCCGTGCTGCCGCTGAGCGCCGTCGCGGGCGTCATCACCGATGCTTCGTCACAGGACGAAACCGTACGGCGACTGAGCGCTGACGGCGTACCGGTGCTTCCCGCATAGCCCGCGGAGTATGACCGTTCGGCGCACGCCTGCGCTCGATGGGCGGTTTATGCTTGCGCCGATCCACCCGGCGTGGTTCCGCTCGAGCAAGGGATGTGCACGTGGCTGACGGCCAGCAGGAAATGCCCAAACTGGACACCACCGTCCCGCAGACGGCCCGGATCTGGAACCACCTGCTGGGTGGCAAGGACAACTTCGCCGTCGACCGGGAGGTCGGCGACCAGATCATCGCATCGCTGCCCCAGCTCGCCGAGAACGCCCGGCTCTCCCGGGCCTACCTGGCCCGCGCGGTGCGTTACCTGGCCGGCGAGGCGGGCGTGCGGCAGTTCCTCGACATCGGTACGGGCCTGCCCACCGCCGACAACACCCACGAGGTCGCGCAGCAGGTCGCCCCGGACGCCCGGATCGTCTACGTGGACAACGACCCGCTGGTGCTCGCGCACGCCCGGGCCCTGCTGACCACGAGCCCCGAGGGCGCCACCGACTACATCGACGCCGACCTGCGCGACTCCGACACGATCCTGCGCGAGGCCGCCCGCACGCTCGACCTCGACCGGCCGGTGGCGCTGTTCCTGATGGGCATTCTCGGTCACATCGAGGACGACGCCGAGGCCAAGGCGATCATCGGCAAGATCATGTCGCGCCTCGCCCCGGGCAGCTACCTGGCGATGTACGACGGCAGCGACACCAGCGAGGCCAACAACGAGGCCGTCCGGATCTGGAACGTCTCCGCCAACCCGAAGTACCACCTGCGCAGCGCCGCCCGGATCGCCGGTCTGTTCGAGGGCCTGGAGCTCGTCGAGCCCGGCGTGGTCCCGGTGACCCGCTGGAAGCCCGAGCCGGGTGCCGAGAACGCGCCCGAGATCGACCAGTACTGTGCCGTGGGCCGCAAACCGTAAACGACGACGGGAACACCAGTGACGACGGCGCAGAACGACGGGCCCACGGTCCGCCGCTTGCAGCTCGGTGCCCGCCTGCGCACCTTGCGGCTGGCCAAGGGCGTCACCCGCGACAAGGCGGGCTACGAGATCCGCGCCTCGGAGTCGAAGATCAGCCGGATGGAGGTCGGCCGCGTCAGCTTCAAGGAGCGCGACGTCGTCGACCTGCTCAAGCTGTACGGCGTCGAGGACGAGGTCGAGAAGGAACGCCTGCTCACCCTGGCCCGCGAGGCCAACAACCCGGGCTGGTGGCACTCGTACGGCGACGTGCTCAGCACCTGGTTCCAGAACTACCTGGACCTCGAGCAGGCCGCCGAGCTGATCCGCACGTACGAGATCCAGTTCGTGCCGGGTCTGCTGCAGACGGACGCGTACGCCCGGGCGGTCATCATGCTCGGGCACGGCGGCGCGACGACCGGGGAGATCGACCGCCGCGCCGACCTCCGGATGGCGCGCAAGCAGATGTTGCAGCGGCACGAGTCGCCGCGGCTCTGGGCGGTGCTCGACGAGGCGGTGCTGCGCCGCCCGATCGGCGGCCGCGAAGTGCTGCGCGAGCAGATCGAGTCGCTGCTGGCCATGTGTGAGCAGCCCAGCGTCCGGCTTCAGGTGATCCCGTTCGAGTCCGGCGGGCACGCCGCGGCCGGGGGCGCGTTCACCATCCTGCGCTTCCCGTACCCCGACATGCCCGACGTGGTCTACCTGGAGCACCTGACCAGCGGTCTCTACCTGGACAAGCGCGAGGACGTCGACCACTACGCCGCCGCGATGGGCCGCCTGACCATCGAGGCCGAGCCACCGGCCCGCACCCCGGAGCTGCTGCGCCGGGCGCTGCGCGACCTGGACGACGGCGCTTAGGAGGGGAGCCGGCGATGCCCGAGCTGACCGCTGCCGTGTCGGCGCTGCTGCCGGACCCCCGGGACTTCGCGGCCGAGGTGCCCCGGTCTCCGGACAGCGTGCCGGCGTACGCGGCCCTGCGCCCCGGCGACGCGGCGAGCCCGGACGGCACGACGTACGCCCAGTGGAGCGACATCGCGCACAGCATCGCGGCCCCCCTGCAGCTGCGCCCCGGCGACCGGGTGCTGGTCGACGCGGCCGAGCACGAGCAGCCCGTGCAATGGCTGCTGGACCCGCTGGCGGCCGGGGCGTCCATCGTGCTCTGCGCCAACCTCGACCGCGACGCCCTCGACGCCCGGATGACCGCCGAAGGAGTCACCCGGGTCCTCTGAGCTCGGCGGGGCACGGACTCAGCCGCCGTCGTACTTCTTGATGTCCTCGCGGAACGCCGTCCGCTGGCATTCCTGCTCGTCGTCGTAGGCCTTGTTGGCGCTCGTGTTGTCGCCGTACATCAGGGCCACCGGATCGCCGCCGACGGTGACCTCGTGTCCCTTGGCCTTCAGGCACTTCGCCGTGTCGCGCAGCCGGTCGGTGTACTCCGGGTTGGTCCGCGCCTCCCTCTCCATCCAGTTCTCGGGGTACAGATGCTCGCATTCGGCGGTCGCCGTCTCGTGCCCGTCCAGCTGGGGCTTGTCGCCCTTCGGCACGCGGGGGACCCCGCGGCCGAACAGGCACTCCTGCCAGACCGCCACGTACCGGTCGAACTCCTCCCGGCCCTCGTCGGGGCGGATCACCGGTCGCTCCCGCCCGGCCGGCGAGGGGGGAGCGGCCGAGGCGGGCTCGGCGGTCCGCAGGGTGGCGATGTCCGGGCGCTGCTCGTCGGCCGCCGGGCCGCTGCAGCCGGTCAGTACGGCCACAGTCAGCACGGACCCGGCGACAGCGCGGATGATCGTTGTACGCATGCGACGACTGTCGGGCACAAGTGTGTGAATCCTGTCAGGACGGCACCGGCGCGAGTCGTGCGGCGTCGTGGATGCCGGCCGCGTACCGGGCCGGTTGTTCCCAGGCGGCCAAGTGACCGCCGTGGGCCTCCTCGCGCCACACGCGGACGTCGAAGAACCGTTCGGCGAACTCGCGGGGCGCGTTGGCCAGGTCGTGGCGGAAGATCGTGCAGACCGCCGGCGGCGTGCTCCGGCCGGGCTCGGGACCGGCCGCCGCGTACGGCGTGAACGACGTCCCGATGGCGCCGGAGACCCGGTACGCCGTTACCCAGGTCAGCAGCTCGTCGCGGGAGAAGACGCTCTCCACGTCGCCACCGCAGTCGGTCCAGCCGCGCGGGGGAGTCGCCGAGCGCGGCGGCCAGGGTGTGCGGCTTGGTGGACTGCTCGTGCATGTAGCCGCCTTCGCGGGCCCGCCGGCTGCGGGGTGGCGGAGCGCCGATCTCGGCGGGGAACAGTGCTACCGCGGTCGGGACCTCGACGGGTCCGCGGTCGGCCAGCAGGCCCCGGTCGCCGTCGTAGTAGGGGCGGAACGAGGTGGAGATCGAGTTGGTGAACCAGTACAGCGAGGCCTGGGTGAGCAGGAAGTCGTCGCTGAACCGGCGGGAGACGTCGCCGCCGCAGTCGCTCCACGCCCGGTACTTCTCGAGGATCCAGGCGAGCAGGCCCGACGGTGAGTCGGACAGCCCCTGCGCGAGGGTGAGCGGGCGGGTGCGCTGCTCGTGGGAGTAGCCGCCCCCGGTGACGTGCCAGGCGGCCTTGGCCTCCAGGTAGGCCCGTTCCTCGTCGGTCAGGCCGGCCGGGTCGTGGGTGGGCGGGTCGCCGATGGTCAGTACGTGGATGCCGGCCACCGCTTCGGGATGGGTCTGCCCGAGCCGGACGGTGACGCCCGCGCCGAGGTCCGAGCCGTGGGCGCCCTACCGGTAAAAGCCCAACTCGTCGTGCATCAGCCGGTGCCAGAGCTCGTGGGTGGGCTGGGCGTCGCCGGGGCTGGAGGTCTGCGGCAACCGCCACAAGACCCGCACCTACCGCGAGCGCCACCGGCAAGCCGGGTGACGCCCGCGGCCGGGGTGGTCAGAGGTACGGGGTCTGCGTCAGGAGATGGGCCTTGAAGCCTTCGCCGACGCCGGGCTCCGGGGTGCCGGCCCAGTCCTTGATGAGTACGGCGCCGCCGGTGCAGCCCCACGGGTTCCAGGTCCAGGCCAGGTAGCCCAGGCCGTGCGCGTCGGCCCAGTCCACCAGCCGCTGCATGTATTCGAAGGTGCAGGTGTCCTGGCCGAACTCGCCCAGCACCACCGGCACCTGCGCGGCCACCGGCGCGATCTGGCTGTCCCAGCACGCCTCGGTGACGCAGGCGTTGAAGCTGTAGGCGTGCCACGACGCCGCGATGTTGTGCAGCGGGTCGTCCGGCAGGTACGCCAGCCACTCCCGCAGATCGTTGGTCCACTCCAGCCCGCTGACCATCAGCATGTTGGTGGCGCCGGTGGCCCGGACCGCGTCAACCAGGTCCTGCATGCCGGCCACCTCGTACGCGATGCCGGTGCAGGTGCCACCGTCCCGCAGGCACTGCCAGCCCGGCGTCTTGTTCCACTCGCTGGCGATCTCCGGGTACGGCTCGTTGAACAAGTCGAAGACGACCGCGTCGTTGCCCTTGAACGTGTTGGCCACGCTGGTCCAGAACTGCGGGGCGTAGCGCGCGTCCGGCACCGGCTTCTGGCAGGTCGCGTGCTCGTCCGTGCAGTGCCAGTCCGGCCCCGTGGTGTACGCGCCCCAGGTCCAGTGCAGATCCAGGATCACGTTGATGCCGTTGGCCACCAGCAGGTCCACATAGTCCTTGACGCCCTGCTGGTACTCGGCGCCGCTGGGCTCGCCGTTGACGCCGAGCCAGCATTCCTCGTTCAGCGGGATGCGGACGGCGTGGATGTTCCAGGTCTTCATGGCGTCGACGGACGCCTGGTCGACCGGGCCGGCGTCCCACAGCCCTTTGCCCTGCACGCAGGCGAACTCGCCGCTGGAGCGGCTGACCCCCAGCAGCCGGTAGGCCCGGCCGTCCGCGGTGACGATCTTGTTGCCGGACACCTCGAGCTCGGGAGCGGGCCCGCTCGGCGGCGGGGTGACCGGCGGGGTGGTGGCCGGCAGGGTGCTCGGCGGTACGGAGGTGGGGCCCGACGTCGGCGTGACGACGGAACCGGTGCACTCGACGCCGTTGAGCGAGAAGGTGGCCGGTTTCGGGTTGGTGCCGCTCCACGCGCCGGTGAAGCCGATCGACGTCGACGCCCCCGTGCCGAGCGAGCCGTTCCAGCTCATGCTGGCCGCGGTGACCCGGGCGCCCGACTGCGTCCAGGTGGCGCTCCAGCCCTGGTTGACCTTCTGGTCGGTGCTCGGGAAGTCGAACGCCAGCGACCAGCTGGTGACGGCCGAGCCGAGGTTGGTGACGGCCACGTCGGCGGCGAACCCACCGGACCATTGGCTCTGCACCGTATAGGTGACCGAGCATCCCGTGGCCGCCGCCGTGGCCGGCAGCGTGACCGTGGCCAGGGTGCCCGCGGTCAGCGCCGCGACGGCGCCGGCGGCCAGCACGGTACGACGAATTGTCATCTGATCTTCCGAATCCATAGACGGGTGAGATTGGGAGCGCTCCCAGCAGCCTATTTTTGCGATTGATCAGAGTCAATGTGTGGGAGTCCCGGCCCCTCGGTGGTGAGGGGCCGGGACCGGGTGACTACGCGGTCAGGCGCAGGTAGTCCAGGTTGAAGCCGCCGGTCTCGCAGTACAGCGTCACCAGCTGGTCGCCCGCGGCCAGCTCCACCGGCACGTGCACGGACTGGTACGCCGCCCAGCCACCGGTGTCCGGCACCGAGGCCCTGGCCAGCACCGTCCCGGCGGCGTCGCGCAGGGACACCGCATCGGCCGCCACCGCCCCGGTGCCGTTGGCCACCCGCAGTTCCAGGTCGTAGCGGCCGGCCTGCGCCACGTCCACCCGGTACGTGAGCCAGTTGCCCGGGGCCGTCCAGCCGATGTTCTTCCCGCCGCTGGCCGCCGGGTTGTTCTCGACGAACGACGCGCCGCCCTCGGCCCAGCCGTGCTGCGCGGTGTACGACTCCGCCTCGACCCGGGCCCCGGCCGGAGCGCCGCGCGGGCGCACCGTCACGTGCACGGTGACCCGGTCGGAGGCCGCGCCGTCGGTGACGGAGAACGTCAGGTCCAGCTCGCCGGCCACCGTCGGTTGCAGGGTCACCAGGCCGGTGCCCGCGTCCACGGTGACGCCGTCGGGCAGGTCGGTCGCGTAGTAGCCGAGGCGGTCGCGGTCCCGGTCGCGCGCCGAGAGCTGGATCCGCGTGGTGCCGTACTGGTCGGCGACCACGGCGGGGAGCTCCCGCAGCACCGGCGCGTGGTTGCGGTGCGCCGACGGGACGTGGCCGGTCCAGCGGTACGTCGCGTACGAGTTCGCCGGCACGGTGGTGGTGAAGGACTCGCCGGCCAGCACGACCCGTACCGTACGGTCGGTCGCGGTGCTGTTGCCCAGCACCGCCACGAAGCCGTCGCCGCGGTCGCGGAACACCACGTTGCTGATGCCGCCGGCGGTGGCGCTGGACTCGACCCGGACGTGCTGCGGGCCGAGGTGGCGGGCGAACTGGCCGAGGGCGTAGAGCTCGTCGCGGACGGTGAACGTACGGGCCGTGGTGTCCACCTTGACCAGACGGTTCGGCCACTTGGTGGTGCGGCCGACCTCGTCCCAGTCCACGTTGTTGTCGCGCGACGGCGTCCAGTGCAGCGTCCCGCCGTCCTGATCGGTCGCCTGCGCCCACAGCACGTACGACGAGGCGTCCAGGCGGAAGTAGCTCAGCACCGTGGCGGGGGACAGGTCGCTGGTCTCGGTCATGTGCACCGGCTTGCCGGTCTGCTCGTATGCGTCACGCATCACCGCCGGGTCACCCCAGTACGGGTGGAAGGCGATGGCGTCGCTCGCCGCCCGGACCCGGGGGTCGTCGAAGATGCGGTGGTAGTTCTTGGTCGCGGTGCTGTTCGGGTCCTTCCAGTCCCAGAAGTTGAAGTCGTGCACGTACAGCTGCGTACGCAGCCGGTGCGCGGCCAGCTCGCGCTTGATGGCCAGGGCGAGCCGCTGCTGCTGGGCGATGCTGATGTCCATCGCCGGGTAGACCACGTCGATGCCGGGCTCGTTGAGCAGCGTCAGCGCGTCGATGCGGATGCCGTGCCGCGCGTACGCCTGGAGGTACTTCACGTAGTAGCGGGCGAACACGTCGATCGCGTCGTCGCGCAGCTTGCCCACCTGGTAGTACTCGGTGGTGCTGCCCGGCTTGAGGGCGACCTCGCCGGTGAAGCGGTTGTTGGTCTTCATCCAGGCCGGCGCGCTCCACGCGGAGGCGAAGAAGGTGGCCTTCGGGTTGTATCGCTGGATCAGCTTGACGGTGTCGATGATGCGCGCGTCGACGTCACGCTGGATCGAGAAGTACTTCAGGCCGAAGTCCTCGGTGACCCCGGCGGGCAGCTCGTCGTAGGACCAGAACGGCAGGTGCTCGATCAGGTCCGGGCTGCCGATGGTGAGCCGGAACCGGTCCAGGCCCGCACCGGTCCGGGGATCGACCAGCAGGCGTACGGCCCGCTCGCGTTCGGCCGGGGTCAGCTTCCACAGGTTGGAGACGCTCGTCTCGTCCAGGGAGAAGCCGACGCCGGTGTAGCGCTGCCGCTCCCGGCTCGGGTCGATCACGACGGTCGCGTCACTGGCCCCGCCGCGGTCGGGTCCGGTGCGGACACTCGGCAACGGCTGCCAGGCGTGCGCCGCGCCGGCGGAGTAGGTGCCGGTCACGACACTGCCGCGCGCCGGCCGCCCGGCCGCGGCGGGCTCGCCGACGGCGAGCGCGGTGCCCGCGGTCATCACGACGGCAAGCGCCGCGCTGATGGATCGCCTCACGAGGTCTCCTGGGGATTCGGGGGAGGGCTTTTATTACAAGGTGACTTTACTGTGCCGACATCCAGCCGCTTCGATGCAGCCGCTCGATGCCGTCCAGCAGCAGGTCCAGCGCGAACTCGAACTCGAACTGGTCGTCGCAGCCCGCGCCGACGACCGAGTCCTCGGTGTGGGCGGCCGCCCTGGCGAGCTCGGCGACGTACGGGAAGGTGCCGGCCAGCTGCGCCATGGCCGCCGGGGCCGGTGGCTCGACGGCGGGCGCGGCGGTGAACAGCTCCTGGCTGAACCCAAGGATCCGGCTGCCCATCGCGTGCATGACGTGGTGGGTCAGGTCGATCGAGAGGCCGCCCTCGCGGAACAGGCCGATCATCGAGTTCAGGTAGGCGAGCACGGCCGAGGTCGGCGTGCTGCGTGACTCGATCACCTGCGCCGCCCAGGAGTGCCGCTGCAGGGCACTCCGGGCCGAGAGGATCCGCTGCCGGACCGCGGCCTTCCAGCCGGCGCCGGTGCCCGGCGGGTCGATCTCGCCGACGACGACGTCGACCACGCCGTCGAGCAGCTCGTCCTTGTTGGCCACGTGCTTGTAGAGCGCCATCGGCACGACACCCAGCTCGCTCGCGAGTCTGCGCATGCTGAGCGACTCGATGCCGCCGTCGTCGGCGAGCGCGACCGCGGCCCGCAGCACCCGCTCCCTGCTCAACGGAGTGCGTTTTTCCGCGGGCGGGGTCATCTCGGTTACCTCCGGGCTTGACAGGTGTACGGCGTACACCCTACCGTCCCTGTTGTGGTGTACGCCGTACACCTGAGGCTGAGGAGGCTCCATGAAGGCGATCGTCCACGACCGGTACGGCCCACCCGACGTGCTGCGGTACGCCGACATCGACAAGCCGGTGCCCACCGCGAACGAGGTACTGGTCCGGGTCCGCGCCGCTTCGGTCAACGCCCGCGACTGGCACACCATGCGCGGCGATCCGTACCTGGCCCGGCTGGCGTTCGGCCTCCGTGCTCCCAAGGTCAGGACCCTGGGCACGGACTTCGCGGGAGTGGTGGAAGCGGTGGGCGGCGACGTGACCCGCCTCCGCGTGGGCGACGAGGTGTACGGCGAGGTCCGGGCGGCGTTCGCCGAATACGTGAGCGTCCGGGACGACCTGGTCGACCGCAAGCCGGCCAACCTGACCTTCGAGCAGGCCGCGGCGCTCCCGCTCGCGGCCAACACGGCGCTCATGGGCCTGCGCGACGTGGCCCGCGTGCAGCCGGGACAGCGGGTGCTCATCAACGGCGCGTCCGGCGGTGTCGGTACGTTCGCCGTACAGCTCGCCAAGTCCTACGGCGCGCACGTGACCGGCGTGTGCAGCACCCGCAACGCCGAGCTGGTCCGGTCCCTCGGCGCGGACCACGTCGTCGACTACACCAGGGACGACTTCACCCGCGACGGCCGGCGCTACGACGTCGTGTTCGACCTGGTCGGCAACCGCTCACTGGGCGACCTCCGCCGCGCCTTCACACCCACGGGCACGCTGGTGCTGTCCGGCGGCGGCGTGTCCGAGGGCGGCAGCCTGGTCGGGCCGATCGGCCTTGTGGTCAAGGGCCGGCTGCTGGCCCGCTTCGTCCGCCACCGGGTGGTCATCCTGGACACGGCACCCAGCGAGGCGAACCTCGCGACCCTGCGCGAGCTCGCCGAGGCCGGCACGCTCACCCCGGTCATCGACCGCTCCCACCCGCTGAGCGAGACGGCCGAGGCCATCCGGTACGTCGAGCAGGAGCACGCCCGCGCAAAGGTCGTCCTCACCGTGTGAGAAACGCCGGCCGCCGCCCGCTCGTCCGGCCCGCGGTCAGCTCTGCTGCTGCATGGACCACATCTGCCAGACCGTGGTGCGCACCGAGCGGGGCTGCTCCAGCACCACCCGGATGGCGTGGGCGACGTCCTGCGGGCGCAGGTAGTCGTCCAGCTCCGGGGAGCCCTCCGTGCGGCCCGCGCCGATGGCGAACTCCGTTGCGGTGCCGGCCGGGCAGATCAGCGTCACCCGGGTGCCCTCCGCGCGCAGCTCCCGGTCCAGGGAGCCGGCCAGGCCCACCTGGGCGTGCTTGGTGCCCGCGTAGACAGCCTCGTCGGCGCCGCCGCGGAAGCCCGCCACCGAGCTGACGATCACCACGTCGCCGCCTTCGCCCTGCTCCCGGAAACGGCGTACCGCCGACCGGACGCTCCACACCGTGCCCAGGTAGTTGGTCTCCACCATCTCGGTGAGCTGGTCGTCGCCCAGGTCCAGGATGCCGCCGTAGGCGCCGATGCCGGCGTTGGCCACCATCGTGTCCAGCCGGCCCCAGCGCTGCACCGCCGCGGCCACCAGCGCCTCGTTGTGGGCGGGGTCGCGGACGTCGCCGACGACCGGCACCACGTTGTCCTTGCCGAGCTCCTCGACGAGCTGCTCCAGCCGTTCCTCACGGCGGGCGCTCACCGCGACCCGGGCGCCCGCGCCGACCAGCGCGTGCGCGGTGGCGGCACCGATGCCGGCGCTCGCGCCGGTGACGGCCACAACCGTGTCGGCGAGGGAACGGGTGGGGGAGTACGGCATGGTTTCCTCCGAGCGGGTCACGGGCACGACCCCCACGCTACGCCGGGATCACGCACTCCACGCGGCGTCGGTGCCGAACAGCTCGGTGAGTGCGGGCCCGCCGGCCGGAGTGACCCGTACGGCGCGCCCGGTGCCGACCCTCGCCACCCAGCCCTGGCCGATCAGATACGCACACACCGACGCCCCGGCGGCCCCGGCGAGGTGCTCGCGCCGCTCGGTCCAGTCCAGGCAGCTCCGGACCAGCGGGCGCCGGGAGGCCCGGACCGGCGCCAGCCCGTCCAGCCACCGCACCCCGGCGGGGGTGAGGGCGAAGCCGGCGTCGCGCGAGAGCCGGCCGGTGCGTTCCAGGGCGTCGGTGACCGCGACACCGAGGCTCCCCGCGAGGTGGTCGTAGCAGGTGCGGCCGCGGGCGAGGGCGGCCGAGGCGGTGGCGGCGCGCAGGGTCCGGGCCGGGGCGGGTGCCGGGGGCAGGTGGGCGGCGAGGTCCTCGATGAGGTGGGCCACCTGCGGGCCGGCCAGACGCACGTACCGGTGGCGGCCCTGCCGCTGCTCGCTGAGCAGGCCCGCCGCGACCAGCTTGTGCAGATGCCCGGTCGCGGTCGCCGGGGCCACCCCGGCCCGCGCGGCGAGCTCGCCGGCGGTCCACGCGCGGCCGTCCAGCAGGGCCAGGCAGAACGCGGCGCGGGTGTCGTCGGCCAGCAGGGCGGCCAAGCGGGCCAGCGCGGGAGCCGTCATGCCGCCATTGTCCGGCGCGCACGATTCGGCGCGTACCGAAGTGTCACGCCCAGCGCCGCCACCCACAGTCCCCAGCCCGTGCTGCCGACGAGGCCGGCGCATCCCGCACCGGGAGCCGGGCACCGCGGCGAAGCAGGCCGCGCACGCGGCGACGATCCACGAGAAACCATCCTTGTACGGTGCAGAGACAAAGTCGGGGAGTTGTGGTGACCGATACCGGCGGACGCAGACCAGGCCCGCGACGGGCGCTCACCGAGGACACGATCCTCGAGGCCGCCCTGGCCCTGCTCGACATCGGTGGCACCGACGCGGCGTCGATCCGCCGCATCGCCGCAGCCGTCGGCGTGGCTCCCAACGCGGTGTACACCTACTTCCCGGACAAGAGCGCGGTCGTCGCCGCCCTCGTGGAACGACTGCTCGGGGAGGTCGACCACGGTGTGCTCACCGACCGGCGGCGGCCCTGGCCCCGCCGCATCGAGGCCCTCGCCCTCGATCTGCGGTCCCGGCTGCTCGCCCACCCCGGCGCCGTGCCGTTGCTGCTCAGCGGTCCGATGGACGGGCCGCACGCCCTCACCCTGGGCGAGCGGTTGCTCGACGCGCTCGCCGACGGGGGCCTCGATCAGGCGGCCGCCGCCCGCGGCTCGTACGCGATCACGACCTACGTCCTCGGCGCGATCGCCCTGGAGGTGGCCGACGTGCCCCGGCCCGGCCCGCTGGCCCCGGAGCAGGAGCGGATCGCGGGCCGCCGGGCCGCCCTCGCGGCGATCCCCGCCGAGGCGTTCCCCCGCACCGCCGCAGCCGCCGACGTCAGGGCCGCCTCCGTCGGCACCGGTCAGTACGTGTGGGGCCTGCGCCGCCTGCTCGCCGGTCTCACCGCCGCCGACCTAGACTGAGGATCATGGCGAGCTGGTACGAGTCGCATATCGACCGCAAGATCCGTGAGGCCCAGGAGCAGGGCCAGTTCGACAACCTCCCGGGCGCGGGCAAGCCGCTCAGCGACCACGGCCGGGAGTACGACGAGGACTGGTGGGTCAAGGACTGGCTGCGCCGCGAGGGCGCGACGGCCGGTGCGCTGCCGCCCACGCTGGCGCTGCGCCGCGAGGCTCAGGACCTGCGCGACAGCATCGACCGGCGCACCTCGGAGGCCGACGTGCGGGCCTACGTCGCCGGGCTCAACGAGCAGCTGCGCAAGGCCCGCGCCGGCCTGCTGGACGGTCCGCCGGTGCTGCTGCCGCCGATCGACGCCGACAAAGCCGTCCAGGGCTGGCGCGAACGCCGCACCCGCAAGGCCTCCTGAGCCGGCGCCGTCCGGCCGGTCACACCTTCTCGCTCACCTTGAGGGGCCGGCCGGTCAGGGTGTCGCACCGGACGAAGGCCAGGTTGATCTGCACGTCGGTGAACCAGAGGACCGGCAGGGTCAGCGGCGGTGGCGACTCAGGGGTGAAGGTCACCGGGATGACGCCGAAGAGCTTGCCCTTGAACTCGGGGGTGTAGAAGCGCACGTTGCCGTCGGTGGTGAGCTTGTTGCTCTCGATCAGCGTGGTGTGGCCACCGGCCTCCGGGATGGTCAGCTTGAACGGCTCGTTCACCGCCTTGGTCATGCTGAACTTCAGCGCGGTCAGCTTGCCCTTGGCGGTGTCCAGCTGCACGACGCCGTCGTAGGTGGAGTTGTACATCGTCAGCGAGGCGGTCTGCAGGGTGCTGCCCTTGGTGGACACGAGCGGGACGTCGTCCGGGCCGGCCACCTTGAACACGCGCGGCCCCAGGCACGGGATGTCGCTCGAGCTCGGCGTCGGGGACGCCGAGGCCGACGCCGACGCACTCGGGCCGGGGCTGCTTCCGCCGGAGGGGCCGGGCCCCGGGGAGGACGCCTCGCCCGACGGGGTGGCCGAGCCGGTCGGCCCGGGAAACGCGGGGGCCTCGGTGGTCGTGCTCGGCTCCACGGTGGGCTCGGCCTCCGGGACCTGCTCCTCGCCGATGCCGAGCAGATCGCCGACGCCGTCCACGAGCCCGTTCCAGCCGTCCACGATCGGGTTGCCGGTGCCGTCGCTGCCGGCCTCATTGCCGGCCTCGCTGCCGGTCTCGTCGCCGGCCTCGGCGTCGCCGGCGGCCGACGGGCCGGCCGAGGCGGACGGCTCGGCGGTCGGCTTCTGCTTCGCGGCGGCGGTGCGGCTCGCTGAGGGCTTGGCCGACGACTGCCGGGCCGCCTCCTTCTTCGCGGCGGCGGCCGGGCGGGACGGCAGGCCCTCGGGGCACTCGGGCTCGGCGCGGGCCGGGGTGTTGCTGCCGGCGATCAGCAGGGCGGCGGTCATCGCGAGCGGGACGAGCGTGATGACGAAGGTCTTGCGGCGCACGCCGTTGGACGGCCGGGACGGCTCGCCGGGCGCGGGCTGCTCGTCACCCGGGTAGGCCGGCTCGCCGGGGAACTGCTGGGCCGGACCGCTCTG